>CAVTVO010000050.1:0-85337 GCA_963738065.1 uncultured Alphaproteobacteria bacterium | reverse complement strand
GGTCCTGCTTGGCCTCGTGGGCGGGCATCGCCTGACATGCGCCAAGGTCAAGGACGTCACCGAGCAGCACATTGCCGACATCCGCCTCAAGGTCAAAGACCTTAAGCGTCTCGCGCGTGTTCTGAGCAATCTGGCCGCACGATCAGGGGCGATCTCGTGCCGGAATGTCCGATCCTGGAGGCGCTGGCGGCTCCGTTCTCTTGACCGAGTGCTGCCACCGACGTCGGCGCCCGCCTACCTCGCAAGCAACCGGCGAAGCTTTTCGCGCTGGACTGCTTCGGATTCTTCGTGGCTTGTTGTGCCGGCTAGCGCGCCGTTGCGATCGATCAAAAAGACGGTTGCCGTGTGGTTCATCGTATAGCCGTTCGATGTCGAAACCTTCTCGTAGAACATATGATAGGCGCGCGCGGCTGCGCCGATGTCCGCTGCGCCGCCGGTCAATCCAATGATCCGCCGGTCGAACGCGGCGAGATAGGCATTCAAGTGCTCCGCGCTGTCACGTTCGGGATCAACGGTTACAAAGATGACCGTGAGGCGGTCGCCATCCATCCCTAACGCCCCAAGAGCGTTGGACATTTCGAGGAGCGTCGTGGGACACACATCCGGGCAGTTGGTGAAGCCGAAGAAGAGCGCGTAAGGCCGGCCCTTGAGGCTTTCACTGCTGAACGGCTTGCCCTCGGTCGTGGTCAATGTGAAAGGCCCGCCGAACGTGGCCGCGAGAGGCGCGTGGATCGGGGCGCGCTCGGGCGATCGCAGGTACAGAAATCCGGCTGCGATGCCGGCGTCCGCTACGGCACCCAGGGCCACCACCGGCAAGAGGCGCCTGGCGCTAGTGGTGTGCATGGCCCGAGCCACCTTTCTCGGGTGCCTTGCCGTCGCGAAACGCGCGGGCACCGAGCGGCTCGACCTTTTATTGGACATCGATCTTGCCAACTCTCTCAAAGATCAAGGTTCCTTTGACCACCTGGCCGACCTTGGGCGGGGTCGAGAGATCCAGGAACGCCGGGCTTAAGCTCGTGCATCGTCATCTGGCCGTTCACGGTCTCCATCTGGTGAAGCTGGAACCCGCCGGCTCCGGCGAGGGAGCCGCCGACGAGGGTGTCGGGCTGCGTGCCGGTGTTCGTGATGGTCATGTAGCCGGCCGCGACCTTAGAGGCGGGTGGCACCTCGCGGGTCCAGACTTTGGACACCTTTATCGGCCCAATGGCGTAGTCCTGGGCGGCCACGCCACCGGCCATCAGGAAGGTGATCAATGCGGCCGCGAGTGCTCTTGGGTATGGCAACATTCGCAACTCCTGTGTCTGGCGAGCGGTACGAGCTTTCGTGCCAGCTGGCAGGTGGTTCGACGAGTCACTCCACGGCGTAGACTTTTTCGCCCGCATCCGAGATCTAGTAGATCGTGAAGGGCTCGGTCTTGCGTCCGGTCATGCCGGGGGACCCGTCGGGCATGCCCGGCAACGAGATGCCCTTGATGTTGGGGCGTTCCTTCAGCAGCGTGTTCAGCGCGCCGATTGGGACGTGACCTTCAACGACGTAGCCGCCCACGAGCATCGTGTGGCAGCCCGCCAGCTTTTCCGGCACGCCGTGCTGGCGTCGGATAAGCGCGAGATCGTGCGTCGGCGTGGTGGTGACGGCATAGCCGTGCTGCCGCAAATAGGCGGCGTAGCCTTCGCAACAGCTGCATTGCGGGTTCTTGTAGAGCTGCACGGTGGGCTTCTCCTCGCCGAAGGCGAGTGGTGCCGCGCCAAGAACGCCGAGCGCCAAGCCGCCGAGGAGCCTAAGGGCATCCAGAACAATAACAGCTACGAGTTTCGCGATTTGATGGTGTAGTTCCATTCGGGATGGAACGTGTCGCCGGTGATGTCGAGGCTCTGCATCTCGACATCGCTGACCTTGATGCCCTTGTGGTAGGTGCGCTCATCGAGCGCGCACTCGACTTTCAATCCAGCTTTGGTCGTGGTGGCGCCAATCAGCTCGACGACGGCGACACGATCCGTCAGCGGCCGGCCGCGCCAGTTCTGCGTGATGTGACAGAACAGGCGGTGCTCTATTTTGTTCCACTTCGACGTGCCCGGCGGGTAGTGGTGGACGTGGAGCACGAGGCCCGTCTCGTCGGCGAGCTTCTGCAGCTCCACCTTCCACAGCCGCACGCGCGCACCGTTCGAGCCGCCGCAGTCGGCCGTGATCGTCAGCTGGCGCGCCTTGGGATAGCGCCGTCGCCCCATGCGCTCGAGCCAGCAGCGGATCGCCTCGACGGCGAACTCGGCCGTGTCGCTGGTGATGCCGACGCTGACGAAGCCGGTGTTGGCCGTCACGTCGTAGACGCCGTACGGCACCACCTTGCCGAGTTGCTTGTCCTCGAAGTCGTGCACGTTCACACGTCGCGGGTCGCCCTTGGGGCGATAGTCCGTGCCTGCGTTCTTGAAGTTGCCGACCAGCTCCTTCTTCTTCGTGTCGACGGAGATCACGGGCTGTCTTGCCGCCTGTGCGGCGACGACCTTGGCGTTGATGTGCTCGAACTGCGCGTTGCGGTCGGGATGTTTCGAGCCCTCGTCGGCCTTGCGGTTGGACTGGCGCGAGAAGCCGAGCTTCACCAACTCCTTGCGCACGGTGTCGGCGCTGATGGGATGGCCCATCGCCGTCAGTGTCGCCGCCAGCTTGTCCATGCTCTTCGACACCCAGATCAGGGGGCGCATGGGATCGCCCAGCGTGGCCGGCTCGACCAGCCGTTTGAGCTCCGGGACCAGCCCTGGATCATTCTCGGCAACCGCCTTGCGCCCACCACCGCTGCGCCGAACCTGCCCCTTCGCCAGCGGCGCCGCATCGAGATCGTCCTCGCCGCGATTGATCGTCGAATGGGCGAGCCCGGTGATCCTGGACACGATCGCCAGCCCGCCCCAACCGGCCGTTCGCACCTCGCCCGCCGCGAACAAGCGCCGGCCGCGCTCATCGAGCGTCGAGCCGACCGTTTCCCAGCGATAGCGAATGGCGTTCTCGTCGATCACGCGACCGACCTACGCCCGTTCGCGCCGCACGGGAATCCCGCCAGCCTAAGTCACACAGACGCACGCTTGCGGACCACAATTCTGTTATTGTTCGAAATGTCCTAAGTCCACGCCAGCCAAACATCCGCCTGCTCATGTGCTTTGTGTCGATCATCTGGTCATCCGTCCTCTCGTCTAGGGTCTCGAAGGGATTAAATCGGTCAAAGGTTCTCAGCATCTGCTCTTCACCGTGGCGCCGATCTCGGAAGGGTCTGCAAAGATGATGGACACGCGGTCTCCCATCATGCCGGCGCCGACGATGATCGGGTGACCTGGTTTTGGACCAGTGCTCGCCGTGTCGGTCTTGAGCCGCAGGTTCATTTCCCAGTAGGGCCGCTCGCCTCCATCGGCCGTCGTCACGATGTAGGTGCCGTGGCAGTGGCGGATGGCCGTCACCTGCTGGGCGGGCCCAGCGTCGCGCAGCGGCTCGGGTCTTTGGCCCGTGGCGGTGTCGGCGTCGATCAAACCCTTCTCGACCACAGCCTTTCCGCCGCCAGGGACGAGCGCCTCTTTCAGGAAGGCGATGAGATCACCCCGGGCCTTGTTGTCCGTGATTCCGCGAAAGACCATGTAGTTGCCCGGCACGAGCTTGTCAGGGTGCGCAAGCCAGGCGTTGAGGCTGTTCTCATCCCAGACGAGATCAGCCGCTCTCAGTTGCTTGGAATAGCGGGCGAAGTCTTGGACGCTCGCGGCCTTCTTGCCCCACAGATTCGCGAGGCTCGGCCCGGTCAGGTGGACTCCAGGCTCCAAGGAGTGACAGGCGGCGCAGGCCCGGTAATTCTTGGCCCCGGCCTTTGGGTCATCGTCGGCACTGGCCGCTCGAATTCCCGTCACGCCGAGCAGAGCGACCAGGAAGACGAGGCTGATGCGCTCGGACATGGCGACCTCCCGACTAGAGCCTGGTCCCGTCGTCTCTGCAGAAGAGGCCCGCGCCGCCTGGATCGCCGATGCGGATCACGCCCATCATCCCCCCGGCCTGATGCTCGAGGATGTGGCAGTGGAACATCCAGTCGCCGGGATTGTCGGCAACGAACGCGATCTCGACTTTCTCGCGCGGGGCCATCAGCACGGTGTCTTGCCATTCGCGATATCGGGTTGCGCGCCGTTGCGGGAGAGGACGCGGAAGCAATGGCCGTGCAGATGGATGGGGTGGTGCCAGGCGGTCTCGTTGTTGAGCGCGAGCACATAGGAGCGGCCGCATTGCAGTGTGAGCATTGGTTCGAGGACGTGGCCCGTCGCCGCGACGCCGTTGATGAACCAGATCTTGCCGCTGTGCATCATCTCCATCATGTTCATGCCGCCCATGCCGTTACGTTGCCCATCATCATTCCGCCCATCATGCCGCCGTTGAACGTTACCTCGTGGCGCTCGGCGGCTTGCAGGTCGGGCTCCGGCAGCGCGTTTGCGGCAAGCGCGACCGGGCTGTCGAGCGGGCGCTCGCGCAGCGGGACGGGGCCATAGAGGAAGTCGACGAACCGGTATTCGAGTCCGCGATAGAACCGGTCGGTCACCATGAAGCGCCCGCCTGGCTTGCCGGTCATGTCGATCACCAGATCGACGCGCATCGCAGGGCCCATCACCACGCGCCCGCCCTCCGGCTCATGCGGGGTTACCGCCTGGCCGTCATAGGCGATGATCAGGGGGCGGTGGCCCGCGAATTCGAGGCCAAAGATGCGGGCATTGGCGGCGTTGATCAGCCGCAGGCGAAGGCGCTCGCCGCTGCGGACAGAGAAGGTATCTGGCACTTTGCCGTTGAGCGTGACGGTATTGCCGACACGGCCGTTATGGGCCATGTCGTGACGATTGTCGAAATCGTCGCTGATCTGTGCGTCGGGCAGCAGCCGCCAGTCGCCAATGACCCACACGAGGTCGCGGTCGACAGTGATCGGATGCGGGTCCTCGATGATGAGTGGGCCGTAGAGTCCGCGGCCGACCTGGACGGTGCCGTGCTGATGCGGGTGGTACCAGTAGGTGCCGGCATCCGGTACATCAAACTCATAGAGGTAGGTTTCGCCGGGAGCGATGGGCCGCTGCGTCAAATGCGGCACGCCATCCATCGCATTGGGGACGCGCACGCCGTGCCAGTGCACCGTCGTCTCCTCGGGTAGATGGTTTTCGACGGCGATGCGGATGCGGTCGCCGCGGCGGGCGCGTATTTCCGGGCCGGGGACCAGGCCTTGGTACGCCCAAACATCTGTATCGGGGTGGGGCTGGCCGACCAGCGGCACCCGGGCCGGTGCCGCAACGAGGGAGAAAGCTTTGGGGGGAAGGGGAGGCGAGGCGCCAGGGGCGGCGCGCGTGAGCAGGACGGCCGTGGCAGCAGCGCTCGCGCCGCCGATCAAGAGCGATCGCCGGTCTACGGCGCAACGTTTGGAAACGCGCATGGATCGTTATCCTGTGCGGAGGATTGGTGGTGGCCGCGCTAAGAGCGGGCGCGCACACGCGCATTAAGACACCTCCGTCCGAAGACGGCGCGTCTTAGCCCAGGATGGTCGGTCTGGGGGGATAAGGATCAGGCGGGGCGGCCCAGCCGACCCTTGCGGGGACGGCTGGGAATTCCGCGATGGCGCCCGGGACACGGTCAATGCTGATAACCGTCATGGGCAAGGCAACAATGGAGGCACAACAGGCGGCACAACTGCCGCATGGATTTGCAATCGTCTCCCGTGGCGGCGCATCCATCGCATTCGTGCGACATGGGCATGCTGCTCGTGGCAGGCACCTTCGCCGCTACACTCATCTTCACGGCCATCTCGGCCCCGCGAGCGGCATGCGTCACGAGCCCTGTGACAAAGGCCAGAGCCAAGACAAGATGCGCGAACCGGCGGAGCTTTGGCATAGGTTCACAATAGCGATTGCCACGGCGCAGCACCAGTAGGGATCATGCCGGTGCGACAGCGCGTAGTTGGGCTCGCCGAAGTCATCGGTGACGTCCTATCATTGAGGTTGTATTCGGCAAAGAACGCCGAAATTGCGGCGCGGCAGGCTAGGCCGGGGGGCAATAGCGCGCCGGAAGTTTACAGGGTAGGGACGCACCGATGGCGGCAAGGGATAAATTAAAAGCGGGGCCGTCTGTCCTGCATCTGCTGCATCGGGCGCTGCAGGAGGTGAAGGAGCTTTTTGCGGCCGAGGCGGGGGCGGTGACGCCGCGACAATGGGTGGTGCTGACGGTTTTGGCGCTCGGCCAGATGGTAAAACGGCTGGTGGGAGGCGGAGTGCTGCGCTGGCGGCGCTCGGAGAAGGACCGGCGGGCCTATGTCGTCAGCCTCACCGATGACGGGCGGCGGCGACACGGCAAGTGCGGATGGACCGCCAAGGATGCGAAGGCGATCGCCGAGGCTGCAGGGGGCAAGATGATGGCTCCCATTCCGGCTCACTTCGCCAGCCCGGCTTCCGACCGCAGCTTTCGGAACTGCTCGAGATCGGCGGGCCACTGCCGGTTGCCGGGCTCAAGCCCTTGCGCTTTGATGAGAAGGGCTTCGGCGAGCGACGCATACTCGACGGTAAATTGGCCGCTTCCTCGGAATCTGCCGGTCAACATCAGGCCGTACAATCCGAGAATTCGTCCCGCGCCACCCACGACCACCGGATCTGCCGACGCGTTGAGCTGGTCCCTGGCATCCACGGCAAATCGGCTCTTGGCTTCGTCGGGGTTGTGAGAGGTCGGCAACCCGTTTTGATTCATCATATCGACGCCGAGAATGGCGAGCGCATACACGTAGCCGACCTTGCCGGGCCACTCGCGATTGTTTGGCTCGATCTGCTGAGCCCGCTTCAGCAGAGACGTCGTATACTCCTTGTTGGAGAGCTGAAAGAACTTGGCCGCGTGCCCGAGGACCGCGACATCTCCTGGATGGCGCGCAACCTGCTCCTGCCACAGCGCCGAGACCTGATCGTAGCCGTCCTTGTCGGCGAGGGAGTGGCCGGCCGCGTCGATCGTTGCCTCGGACAAGCCGACGATTTCCGACTCGGGATGATGCCCGACCAGCCAGAGGATATGGGCGCGGCGTGCGGCTATGGTGGCGCCGGGTCCATAGATTGATCGCGCCAGGCCGCGAAAATAGAAACCAAGCAGCCGGGCGCGCGCGGCAAGGTCATCAGGGTTGGTCGTGAGCAGCGCTTCAAGAGCCTCCGCCTGCGGTTTGCCAAGGCGATACCCCTCTCGCGCAATACCAATATAGCTCGCGGACGGGGATCGTTGCGCAAAGGCACAATCTGTCGGCGGGAATGCGAACAATAGGGCGATATAGATGTGTCGCAGAAATCGCATGGGCTGACCCCTCCGCTCAATCAGTGGATCGTTGGCAGTCGAGCCAACAGGCGCCTAACCGTCGATGACCGCGCGTGTGCCCCAGGCAATAAGCAAATAGACACAGCCGACCGGTGCGAGGAAGATCACGGTGAGGGGCCACAGGTTGGAGCCGCGCGACAGAGCATAGAATGAAAAGAGAACCGCGGGTGCGGTGACAATCAATGGGACCAAGGCGGCCAGCCGCCACCCTCCTGACCAGCGACGGACAAGCCAGACCTGCAAGATGAAATAGCCGAAAAATGTCAACCCCATGGTCTGTACGAAGATCTCGGCAACCCAGTCCATGACGCCCCTCCGTGCGATATGTCTTATCCTGCCGGAAAGCGGTGAAAGGAGCGTTGAGGGACGCCAGCAGGGAACCGCCGCCGCTCACCTCAATCTTGGACAAATCGGCCGAAACAGCGACGCTCAAGCAGCCGGCCTTATGGGGCGGTGGCTGTGTGCGGCTACAGAACACGTCCTGGTTACTCACGGGGGCGCTGCCCGGGGAGGCACTGCCGCCCGAGATTTCGCCGGCACAAGATGGACAAGGGGTTAATCGAGGTAGTTGGCGGATTGTTTAGAACAAGCATCTATGGATCGCAAAGGAGGAGGATCACGCCTGGAGCAGGCATGCGCCCGGTTGCAAAAATGGCTCAGAGACGGTTGGCCCGGCTGCAGGTTCGTCTCCGCGCGCGAACGCGGGGTAGGTTCATCAACGCCGGTGCCAATTGGGGCAACGCCTCCCCGAGATCCCTCATCCGCCGGCTTGGGATCGCAATCACACTGATCATCATTATTTTTCCTCCTTTCGGCTACGCCGGCCGCCATCGGGCGTTTGCCGCCGCGAGACGCTGATGATGCGTCCGTCCGCAAGTCTTGGATTCGGGAAGACTTGGTCGAATTCCTGGTTGAGCCGCCAATTGCCCCGGCAATTCCTGAGGAGGTGACCTTCGAGCTGCTTTGCACCCAGCGAAGCATGCTCTGCCGCGCGCCTCTTCAATTCGACACGAGGACATCACTATGCGGCCCGCGCGCTGGCGGCTGATGAGACCCGCGTCAAGGCGCTGGCCGGTGCAAGCGCGGAGGGATGGGTGCAAGCTTGACGATACGCTTCTGTCGTTAACTACCTTGCGACAATGGCCGTCTCCATTGCACGATGGTCGTGCCTCCTCCCGCTGGTCGGCGCTTGGAGGAATTGTAGCGGGCTCGGCAAGGGCCACGGCAACGCGCTTCACAGATGGACCAGCAGAGCGGCGTGCCGGAGATACTGGCGCTCACGGCGAGGACGCAGTCCAGCTCTTGTAGTCAGCCTCCGACGCGCTTGGCAGTTTCTTCACGAAGGCCGCGATCTGCCAAAGTTCGTTGTCAGGCACCCCGGCCTTGGCGAAGCTCGGCATGCCGGTCATGCGCACGCCATGCTTCACCACCCAGAATATTGCAGAAACATCGCGCTCCTTCGCGATCTCGCCCAGATCGGCTGGACCGGGATTGAGCCCCTCGGAGAATTTCGACCACTCGACGCCGGGCGCGCCGTGACAGTGCGCGCACCCGTAGCGCGCGTAGTGGCGGGCGCCGTCGCGGACCGCGGTAATATTATCCAGCGCGAACGGCGGCTTGTCTCCGGCCCGTCGTGCAATGGAGGCCGTGCGCACCCGGGTCAGGGCCCACACCACAGCGCCGGGGTCGTCGCTTGAGGCAGCAACGTTATAGAACCCACCGAAGAAGTAGGCAGCAACAACGAGAGCGACGGCGATGGCGAGCGCGCCAATCACTGCAAGGATGCGCATGGCTGTCTCCAGATTGTTTGTGTCCGCTCACGCTGTGGAACATACAGGTTCCACCCGGTGTGACGCGAGGGTGGGTACGCGAGGGCCGTTGAAGGCTTACGAACAATTCATGCTGGCGAAGCCTCATCGGGCGACTTCGGCATCCCAAATAACCAATGTGGCCTCTCTCCCCGTGGGAGGCCCGCAGCGTCGCCTCCCTCGCGACGCGCGGCCGCCTTCTTTTCTAACTGCCGCTCTCGCCCGTCTTGATCTTCAAGGTGGTCTCATGGCGTCGACCTACGCAACGTCCGATAGCCTTCATGCCTATCTCTTCGAATGCGAAGGGGATCCCGGGCTTTTGGCCGTGTGGATGGAGCCCCGTGGCTTGAACATCCCACGCAAGGCTTGGTCGTTGCTGGGTGCTGAAGCTCGTCGTGACGAAGCTTGTCGGCGAGCATCTGAAGCTCTTTCGGTAAGGGTTCCCTGGCGATGTAGTCGAAATGTTGCTGCAGAGCCTTGCCGATCTGCCGCAGCCGACCAGCATTTCTTTCATTCATCGTGGCCTCCTGAGGAGAGAACGGAGCCGAGGTCAAACGGTTCCGCTCTAGCTTTCGTGGTGGAGGCCAGCGCACCTCGGCACGGCCAATCGGTAGGACCGCATCAATGGTCGTCATCGCGGACCGAATGAGTGCCTCTGTGTTCGCGCATCCTGCCAAATGTGGAGTCAAGGTCACGCTTCAGCTTCGCCGCCGCGCCCGTCACAGCGTCACCGGGCGTTGCTGCATGATGGCCGGCGGCGAGCGGTTGGATGCTGGGCCGGCAATGTTGCTGCCGTCTGACGACCTATCGTCGCTCCAAGAGCCCTCGTCCTTCGAAAATCGCAGGCATCGCTTTCTCGATCCGCGCGGTCCGCGTGCCAGACAGCTTCGCGCCGGCGAAGTGAAACAGGTATCCCCTTTGCCGACCCGGCGTCAGCGCGTCGAACGCGCGCTTGAATCTCGGATCGTTGCGGAATTTCTCCTTCAACTCCTCGGGCACGGGAAGCTCTCGGGGCTTCGTCTCGACCTTCAATCCGGCCTTCGCGACCGCGACGGCCTCGCGCACGTAGGCCTTGATGGTGGCCGCTTTCGTCGCAATCTCCTTGGCGCTGGTGAACTTCATCACCCGCGCTGCCTGAACCTGCCCGAGCTGCACCAGCACCTTCTTCGGGTCGTTCAGCAGCGCACCCCGGAAGAAGCCCAACGCGCAATATTCTTTGAACCCCTGAATGATGACGACGTTCTTTCCATCCGTTGTGTAGCAGGGCTTTCCCCACTTGCACTGCTCTCTTAAGTCGAACCCAGACAAGATCCTTTGCAGCTCGGCAATCTCGGCCTGCCACCGCTCTCGATACGCCATCTCCATGCTGCACCTCCGTTGCTGCAAGTTGCCGTAGGACTGATAGCGCGGATCGGTGTTCGTTTCATTAGGGTCACCAGTGCTCGCCGGCGCCGGGAAGACCGACCTCCATCTTTCCGTTTTCTCCCGCGGACCTCTGATCTTTGACATGCACCCCCTCGTATCGGTGGTGACGGCGCCTTGGGCCAATTCCGAGCCATCAGTGGCAATGAGCAGATGCGGCGATCGCGCCGTTTGGGGCGCCTCAGTCCGGTGCGACGCTCTTGTCCTGGGAGATGCAGTTAGCGACGCGCCACGCTGTCGTTGCGCATGGCCGAACTGGAAGGCAGCCTAGGCGGGAAGTGTCCCAGGCAGTCGGGTTAAATCGACATTCCGCTCCACGAGAACAATCCGGCCATCGAAGTCGAGCGGGAGAATGTCGAGTTCTACGGTCAGGCCGTCTGCCTGGTGGTAGGCGGCGCCGGCGCGTATAGATGGCCGACCGCAGCGGACAGCGTAGGCCACATACTCAGACGTCTCGTCACCCGGCCGGGTGAGGGCAGCGATAATGCTCTCGAACACAGGGGCAAGCTTCTCCCGCGTGGCGCCGTCGAGCCGGGGCAGCAGCCCATCGAGCTTGCGGGCCAGGGGCACGGAAGCGAGATTTTCGGCGGTGATCATGCGCGGCGGCAGCTCGAACGGAAACTGGTGGCGCCGCATGTGGGGCGCTGCGAATACCGGCACAAAAGGGACGGTGATGGCGTTGAGCTTCAGCGCCGCGAAGGCCTGCTGCATCGCTCGTCCCGCCTGCATCCAGGGCTGGATAAGCTTTGGGAAGTTTTCGTCCGGAAGCCATTGGCGAAAACCGTCGCGGTATTGAATGGGCCCGCCCTTGACCTCGATGGCTATGATGCCGCGGCCGGGATCGACGATCAGCACATCCGCGCGCCGGCGGCAGCCCTCCGGTGCGCGGTTGTAGAAAACGCAGATCTCGTCGCCGAGCCGTGCCCGGCGCAAGGCCTCCCATACCCGCTTCTCGCCGGCATAGGCGGGACGAGTGGCAAGCTCGGGCGGAAAAGCAGGAGGAAAGAAGCGGGGCATCAGGTTCTACGGGCACGAACGAAGGTGGCCGGCGTAATGATCGGAATGTCGAAGAAATGGTCGACCACCCTCATCGCGGATCGGCTGCGACTTCAGCGCGGGCTTGGTCGATCATGCGATCAATGTCTTCGTCGGTCAGGCCGGCGGCGGTAACGAGGGCGCGGAACTCGTTGCGCGCGCGTGTAGCCAAGTCCTCTTCCGCCTTGATGGTGATGGTCACGGTGTCGTGCGGGCTCAATCCCCGGCGCTGCAACTCAGCGGAGGCCTGGCCGACGGTTGTTTCAATGGTGTGGGCTTCGGTCGTAAATGTATTATACAGTTAACGGATGGATATTTCCAGTCCTGCCGCGCCGTCTATTGGCCGGCTGGCGCTATAAGGGGCGGGAATTCGTCGGGGTCGATTTTCGGCTCAACCAGGACGATGCGGCCGTCGAAATTAAGCGGGAGGGCATTCAGCACCACCGTCAGGCCCGACCCCTTGTCGTGCGGGAAGGCGACGCCAAGGTGTAAGCGCCGGAGCAAAAATCCCTCGGTGAAGCGGCCGATTCGGTCGGTTGCGCCGGAGTAAAAATCCGGCAGCTGGAAGCCCTGTGCCGCGTCGGCAGAGGGCGGGGGGATGAAGGACGTGGAACTTTACGCGAAGGTCAGGTACGCGGTCCGGATCGAGGGATTGAGCGAGCGGGCGGCAGCCCGGCGGTTCGGGATCGATCCCAGAACTGTTGCGAAGATGGTGGCATTCTCGGTGCCGCCGGGCTACCGGCGCACGAGGCCGCCGGTGCGGCCGAAGCTGGATGCGGTCATCACCATCATCGATGGCATCCTGGCCCAGGACAAAGGCCGGCCGAAGAAGCAGCAGCACACGGCCAAGCGGATCTTCGAGCGGCTCAGGGATGAGCACGGCTTCACCGGCGGCATCACCATCGTGAAGGACTACGTGGCGGGCTGGCGGCAGCGGGCCCAGGAGATGTTCGTGCCGCTGGTGCATCCTCCGGGGCACGCCCAGGCAGACTTCGGCGAGGCGATCGGCATCATCGGTGGCGTCGAACGCAAGATCCATTTCTTCGCGTTCGACCTACCGCACTCCGACGCCTGCTTTGTGGTGGCCTATCCGGCTGAGAGGGCGGAAGCCTTCTGCGACGGCCACGTCCAAGCCTTCACGTTCTTCGGCGGCGTGCCGAAGTCGATCCTCTACGACAACACCAAGATCGCGGTTGCCCGCATCCTGGGTGACGGCAAACGGCTACGGACACGTGTGTTCAGTGAGTTGCAATCGCATTACCTGTTCCAGGATCGGTTCGGTCGACCGGGCAAGGGCAACGACAAGGGCAAGGTCGAGGGGCTTGTCGGCTTCGCGCGGCGCAACTTCCTGGTGCCGATCCCGGTGTTCGACAGCTTCGCTGTCTTGAACGAGCATCTGCTCGCGTGCTGCCGCAAGCGCATGAGCGATCGCCTGCGCGGCCACTCCGAGACCATCGGCGAACGGTTGCAGCGCGATCTGTCCGCTCTGCAGAAGCCGCTGCCCCCACCGTACGATGCCTGCGAGAAGGTGCCCGCAACCGTCTCCTCGCTGTCGCTGGTGCGCTACCGGCGCAACGACTACTCAGTGCCGACCAGCTTTGGGTACCGCGAGGTGCTTGTGCGCGGGTACGTGCACGAGGTGGTGATCGCTTGCGGGACGGAGATCATCGCCCGACATCCCCGCTCCTACGAGCGTGAGGACTTCGTGTTCGATCCGCTGCACTACCTGGCGCTGATCGAGCAGAAGATCAACGCGCTGGACCAGGCCGCACCGCTGGCCGGCTGGCAGCTACCCGAGGAGTTCGCAACGTTGCGCCGCCTCCTGGAGGCCCGCATGGGCAAACCAGGCAAACGCGAGTTCGTTCAGGTGCTGCGCCTGATGGAGGCGTTCAGGATCAATGACGTGACCGCCGCCGTCGGCGACGCGATTGCGCGAGGCGCGATCGGCTTTGATGCCATCAAGCACCTCGTGCTGTGCCGCATCGAGCGGCGCCCGCCGCGCCTCGACATGGCGATCTATCCGTATCTGCCCAGGGCAACAGTGACGACGACATCGGCGCGCTCGTACATGGAGCTTCTGGCGGGAGCGGCATCATGAGCGACACGCCGCAAGTTCTTCTGGCCTACCACCTCAAGGCGCTGAAGCTGCCGACCTTCCTGCGCGAGTACGA
This sequence comes from uncultured Alphaproteobacteria bacterium, assembly GCA_963738065.1. Taxonomy (GTDB): domain Bacteria; phylum Pseudomonadota; class Alphaproteobacteria; order Rhizobiales; family Hyphomicrobiaceae; genus AWTP1-13. Next base: position 71,566 of record CAVTVO010000050.1, on the reverse strand, counting down.
CAAGGTCGCCCGGCAATGTGCCGCCGAAGGCGTCGACTATATCCGCTTCCTGCTGCGACTGGCCGAGCAGGAGCTGATCGATCGCGAGCGGCGCATGGTCGAGCGCCGCATCAAGGCGGCGAAGTTCCCGACCGTGAAGAGCCTCGACAGCTTCGACTTCGCGGCGCTGCCGTCCTTGAACAAGTCGCTGGTGATGGAGCTGGCGCGCTGCGAGTACGTCGAGCGCCGCGAGAACATCATCGCGCTCGGCAACTCCGGCACCGGCAAGAGCCACATTGCGCTGGGGCTGGGCCTGGCCGCCTGCCAGAAGGGACTGTCGGTCGGCTTCACGGCCGCCGCTGCCATCGTGCACGAGCTCATGGAAGCCCGCGACGAGAAGCGCCTGCTGCGTCTCCAGCGCCAGCTGGTCGCCTACAAGCTGCTGATCGTCGACGAGCTCGGTTACGTGCCGCTGTCGCAAACGGGCGCCGAGCTGCTGTTTGAGGTGCTCTCCCAGAGATACGAGCGCGGCTCCACCATCGTCACCAGCAACCTGCCCTTCGACGAGTGGACATCCGTGTTCGGCGCCGAGCGCCTGACCGGCGCCCTGCTCGACCGGCTCACCCACCACGTCCACATCCTCGAGATGAACGGCGACAGCTACCGTCTCGCCCACTCCAAGCGCCGATCACGCCGGCATCGAGCAGACGCTACCCCGGATGCCAACCCACCGGATTGAAGCGCGAAAGCAAGAAGGCCCCCGATATCGGGGGCCTTCTTGCTTGCCGTGGTGATGGACTTTTGCTCCGGCCCGCCGACGCAATATCGCTCCGGCGTTGACAAAGAGGCGGGTCAATCTGGCCGGAATCGGCGAATCTGAGAAATTTGTTCCTCTGAGCCGCTCGTGCCTCGAGGATGGACTTGTGGTGGCGATCATAGCGTCGATATGTGGCCGTGGAGGTGCGCCCCGCCTCCGTTCTACGCCCTGACGGCCTCCATCATCCGCACGACGCCAACAATGTTGATGACGCGCGTCAGATTGTAGCCGAGAACCGCGAGCGCCATCTCGGTCGCCACCTTCGGAAGCGTCTTCATCAGGAAGTGCGTTGCACCCATCCGCATCTTGATGGTGCCGAACGGATGCTCGACGACCTCGCGCCGAGTGCGCATCGCATCCGGGTTCCGGTCGAGCCGCTCTTGCGCCGCCTCGAGAACGTGCTCGTGCTCCCACCGCTTGATCCGGCGTGGCGTCGCCGATGTGCACCGGGGTTTGAGTGCGCAGTGCCGGCACGCATTGGTCCAATAGTTTCTCAGCTTCTGGCCGTTTTCCTCGTTCGTATAATAGTACCGGAGTTTCTCGCCGGCAGGGCAACGATAGACATCCTCATCGGCGAGGTAGGCGAAATCCTGTTTGCCGAAGCGGCCCTCCGATTTGGCGCCCGACGTCGATGGCTTCGGCAACGTCACCGTGATGCCGGCATCCGTGCACGCATTGATCTCCTCACCGTGATAGTAGCCGCGGTCGGCCACAGCCTCGAGGTTGTCGACCTGAAGTGATCGCTTCGGTCTGCTCCTGAAGATCGGCCGTGTCGAGCTGCGAGAGATAACGAGAAACGCTCTCCTCCAATTGCTTTCGCCGGCGCTCCACTTTCGCTTTGGTGAAATTCTTGTCGCGGTTGTTGACCGCCTTGAACTTGCTGCCGTCGATGGCGACGCTGGCCGTCTTGAGCAAATCGAGTTTGCGGCAGACCTCGATGAACCGCGCGCACACCTTCTTGATGGCGGGCCCGTTGTCCTTCCGGAAATCGGCGATGGTCTTGAAGTCTGGCGCAAGCCGATGCAGCAGCCACATCACCTCGAGATTGCGGCCCGCCTCGCGTTCCAGGCGCCGGCTCGAATGCACGCGGTTGAGATAGCCGTAGACGTAGAGCTTCAGGTGCACCGACGGGTGATAGGCGGGCCGGCCGGTGTCAGCGGGATCGACGCCCGCGAAGCCCAAATCCTTGAGATCGAGCCCGTCGACAAAGGCATCAATGAAGCGAACAGGATTGCTCTCGTCGATCCAGTCATCGAGGCACTCCGGCAACAGCGTCGACTGCGCCCGATCTGCCCTTCAACGAAGCCTGCCATCCCGTCCCCCGCCGAATTCAGCAGAAAAATCATAGCAGCGGGACACTTTTCACACGACCAGGGTCAATAGCGCCGCAGCGCGGTCGTCTGCTTCGGGAGTGAACCTGTCAGACTGTCAACGGCCTACGGTTGGAGCGCGAATGGGCTTCAACGGTGGGTTGGAGGCTATCGGCGTGGTTTTGGGGGAGCGTTGCGCGGCGGCTTGGGGCGTTGCCGGGCTCGCCGGCGTGCTCGGGTGCGAGGTGTTCGGCGCGGTGCCCGCTGCGGCGCGAGTGCGGCCAGGTGCTCGCGATAAAGCGTACGCAAAGCGGCCAAAACCTGTCGCCGGCGATGTCGGGCCTTGGTGGCCAGGCTGGCGAGCAGGGCTCGTTCTGCGGCCGTGTGTTCCTGTTTCAGGGCAGCGACGGCCGCCGCGAGGGCAGAGCCTCTTAGGTGCTGCTGGGCCTGAGAGACCTTGCGCGCAAAATCTTGAGAGAGCTGGGCCACACGGGCGGCCTGTTCACCACGCACTTCGCTCCGCAGGAGTGCAATGAGAACGGTGCGTTTGGAGCGATACGCCGCTTTGGCGTCTTGTCTGGCTTTGCGGGTTTCGAGGGGCGGTCGGCTCGGCCTATCCGATCGCCCGGTTATCGGTCCTTCTCGCGCTCAGGGTCATGAACACGTTCCCGCCCGTAGCCATCCTGCTCGCGCCCACGGCGCTGCCGGTCCTCGCGGCGCATCTCCTCGACGCGGCGAGCAATGCGTTCGGCCTCTTCGTCGGGGCGCTCGGCCTCCATTCTTTCGGCGATGAGCCGATTGATGGCCATTTGCCTTGGAGTAGGGGGCGAGATCAACTCGGAGAGGATATCCGCGATCTTCTCCGCAACGGCGCCGATGCCGCCCGCGACCGCATCGCGGACATCATTGCGGGGCGGCCGCTCGCCAATCTGCGTTGCCTCGCGCGCTGGAGATGAGTTCTCATTCGCAGCTGAGATGATTGGGTCGAGGCGGTGCGGGACGTCGTCAGCGGTGCGAAGATGCGGGAGGGCGTCCCGGTCGTGAGTAGCTGGATCAGGACGGCCGCCGGTAAGTTCGGCAAGGCGGTCTTCGTCGATGGGCGCGCCAGCCTCGCGGGCTTCGATGAGCGCGCGCAGTTCAGCGCGTTCGTCGCGCTGGTGCTTCTTGAGCTCCCGAAATTGCTCCTTGCGCTCGGCGATAAACTCCTTGACCGCCTCGTCCTGGCGCTCGCGGGTGGTAGTGCGCACCTCTTCCCATAGCTCGCGCCGCGCTTCAGAGAGTTGCTGCAGCTTTTCGGGAGCGCCATGTGCGTCGCGCTCGGCGGCATGGAGGGCGCGCCATTGCGGCTTGAATTCAGCGCGCGCCTCGAGGAAGACGGCGGTGCGAATGCCCCGGATCTGCTTGAGGCCGGCGCCCTGCACGCTGCCCTGGGGCGCTACCCTTGCGAGCGGCCAGAGCGCCACCGCCTTTGCTGCGGGCTCCGTTGGCTGCAGCCAGACCTGCGCGGCGGAAACACGCAGCTGCAATGCCGGCGGGCTCTCGGGGTCCTACACCCCCGGCGCGAGCTGCATCGCCGACAGCGGGAATTCCGCCACCTACGGCCTGCTGTATTGCCAGTAAGCCCGGGGCCATCTCCTCTCAACGGTGTCGACCATCGCGCTCTCGCAATCGGAACGCAAATCCGCATGGAATGTTTATGCGATGAGGGCCCAATTTACGGCAAACAAGGAGATGGACCAATGGGCAATCCGTTCGTGCATGTGGAGCTCATGGCAACCGACGTGGCAAAGGCCAAATCTTTCTACGGCGAGCTGTTCGACTGGAAGCTCGAAGACGTGAACATGGACGACTTGACCTACACCGTTATCAAGGTGGGCGAAGGCACCGGCGGCGGTCTGATGAAGAACCCCATTCCCAACGCCCCATCGATGTGGCTCGCCTATGTGGACGTCAAGGACTTGAAGGCCGCCACCAGCAGGGCCAAGTCGCTCGGCGCCAAGGTCATGAAGGACAACGTGCAAGTGAAGGACTTAGGCGCCTTCAGCATCATCACCGACCCGACCGGCGCGATGCTCGGGCTTTGGCAGTCGAAGAAAGGTTGACCGCGGCGCTCATATCTCGGCCACGACCCGCAACCTGCTCATCGCGGCAACGCCGGTGGGCGGCGCGAACGTCAATCGCACCCTGGTCGCGATGCCCGCCTGGCTGAAGCCTTCGACGGAGCGCGCTGCATAAACCACGCGCAGATTCGGTACGATTGCAGCGCCCACGTCCGCGTTGTCGCGGACTAGCCTCGGTCAGTGCGATGCGTTCAGCAAACGACGCTCTGAGATCAAACGGAGCCCGATTATTGCGCCGCCTTCAACCACCAAATCCACCTCGCTGCATGCCCTGCGCAGCAGGCGCCTGAACATCCCGGAACGAGGCAATGGTGCTCCCGCTCGCAGCCCCAATCGCGATAGTCCGCCTCCAACTCCGCCAAGCTCACATGCGCACCTGCCTGCGGCTCCGCTCTCTCCGTCAACCACTTCCCGATCCACTCCGGCAGCGTGATCTCCTCACCTGCCGTCCTCGCCCCGGATGTCCGCCGGCGATCACCAGCAGGCCGAAGCAGCACACGCTCTCGATGACGAGCGCCAGGAGGATAGAGAGGCCGACCCGAACCGAGTCCTGCCCGACGCCGAAAATGATCCCAAGCCCGAAGGATTGCGGGTCGGCGATCTGCCCGGCGCCGTGCTGGCGAAGGTTTCTCGATGGAGTGGTTCAGCTTGTCGATCTTCTCTCTCAGCACTGCCGCCGTCGCGGCATCATCCAGCTGGCTCCGCAGCTCATCGACGCCCTGGCAGAACTTACGAGACGAAAGCGATGTCGCGTCGGTGCAGGCCACCGTCTGGTCCCAAAAACGGTTCTTCTTCGCCGCATCAATCTTCGCCGACACCGCCGCGGCAGTTTGGTCCCCACCAAGTCCCGTCAGCTGGCTAACGGCCCTTTTCCGATCAGCTACCTGGTCGTTCAGCTGCGCATTGCGGGTTTCGCGGGAGCCCGAAAGCTCGCTCCGGTTCTGCATGCCAAAGCCGATGGAACCAGCAATCGCATAGGCCACGAGGATGCCAAACATGCCTGCGCCCAGCATCGCTCTGGGCTTGTGTCCTGCTTCCCAATGCATGCTGATCCGCAACGGCAGCACCGCCATGACGCCGACAGCCACGACCGAGACACATGCAAAGATGCGCGCGTTCATCTCCGTGGTGCCGAGGCTGTAGCCGAAGGTGTAATTGATGCAGGCTGAGAGGAAGACCATCGCCATCGTCAACACGATGCCAAGCTCCGTCCAAAATCGGCTCGCCAACACGCGGTTGCTCCTTCACCAAAATGCCGCGCGCGCAGCTGCCACTGCGAGTGCGCCAGGCCGCATCCGGATACGGATCAGGTTTGGGAATTTCCGGAAAAAGCCCTTACAATTCAGTGGGCGATTTTTCCAGGTTTGGGAACGATAAGCCCTTGAAAACGCACAATTTTGGTGCCCAGGGGCGGAATCGAACCACCGACACCGTGATTTTCAGTCACGTGCTCTACCAACTGAGCTACCTGGGCAAGCCTGGGAACAAGGTGCAGGGCCTGGTGCCGCTTCGGCTGCCGCGCGCCCTCTCCCAAGGCCAGGAGAGCGCAACCCGACGCTCCGCGCGGGCGACTAGATAGGGGATATTCAGGCTTGGCGCAATGCGCGTTGTTTGGGCGCGTTGTTTGGGCGCGCCGCGCGCCCAGCCGGCAAGGGCAATGGCGAGCCCCGCGTTGTGGCTGCGGCAGGCCTGCGGACACCCCGGTTTCCCGCTGCGTCCGAAACAGGCTAGGTTGCGCGGGAAGCGGCGACCAAGCCCGCCCGAGGAGCCCCAATGCGCGAGCGCCTGCAGTTCCTGCTGCTCAATGTCGGACACTTTCTCGACCACCTGTTCACGCTGATCTTCGCCACCGTGGCGGCGCTCGCGCTCTACCGCGAATGGGGGCTGGGCTACGCCGACCTGTTGAAATACGCCACGCCCGGCTTCTTCGCCTTCGGCGTGTTCGCGCTTCCCGCCGGCTGGCTCGCCGACAAGTGGAGCCGAGACGGCATGATGAGCACCTTTTTCGTCGGCATCGGTCTTGCCGCCATTGCCACGTCGTTTGCGCGCACGCCGCTCGAGATCGGCATCGGCCTCTTCGTGATCGGGGTATTCGCCGCCATCTATCACCCCGTCGGCCTCGCCATCGTCGTGGAGAAATGGAAGAACACCGGCATGCGCATCGCCGTCAACGGCGTGTGGGGCAACCTGGGCGTTGCCAGCGCGGCGCTCCTCACCGGCTATTTCATCGACCACGGCGGCTGGCGTGTGGCCTTCGTCATGCCAGGCATCGTGTCGATTCTGGTCGGCATTGCCTATGCGGCCCTGATGTGGGAGCGAGATCCGCCACCCCAAGCATCGCATGAAGGTGCAGACCGCCGCCCCGCCTATGCCGGCCGACGTCAAGGCGATGCTGAAACGCGTCTCGGCCATCGTATTTTTGACCACGGCCGTGTCCAGCATCGTCTTCCAGTCGACCACTTTTGCGCTGCCCAAGGTGTTCGACGAGCGTCTCTCGGGGCTCACGGTCTCCGCCACGGCGGTCGGCGGCCTGGCATTTCTGGTGTTTGCGCTGGGCTCCATGGGCCAACTTGTGGTCGGCCACTATCTCGACCGTCTTGGTCCGCGCACCGTTTTCATCACCGCCGCGGCCATGCAGGTGGTGTTCTTCGCGGCCATGCCGGGCCTATCGGGCTGGGCCGCGCTGCTGTGCGCGATGGCCTTCATGCTGGCGGCGTTCGGGCAGATCCCGATCAACGACTACATGATCGGCCGGCTTGCCGACGGCCAGTGGCGGGCGCGCATCTACGGCGTGCGCTACGTGGTGAGCTTCACGGTGCTGGCCGCGGCATTGCCCATGATTGCCTTCATCTACGAGAACTGGGGCTTCGACGCCCTGTTCCGGGTGCTGGCCGTGTCGGCTGCCGTCATCCTCGGCGCGGTGCTGATGCTGCCCCAGCGCCTGCCGCGCGCGCAGGCCGTGCCGGCGCAAGCTTGAAGGCAACAGAGGACGGCATCCAACTCCGCTCAGGTCTATGCGGTGGGACGCGCCGGGACTGACCCAAATTCGCGCGCAAAGCCCGCGACGGCGTCCGCCGCGGCCGCGAGGTTGCCCTTGCGGGTGAAGCCCGAGCCGCCGCGGGGGCCCAGATCGTGGTCGCCGTCGCTTGCCCAGTGGAAGCGGATCGAGCTTGGCAGCGCGTAGGCCTCCACCTCGGCCCGCCCGCCAAAGGGATCGCGTTCCCCCTGCACGATGAGCGCGGGGCACGCAAGATCGGCGAGATGCGCGGTGCGCAGCTGTCCGGGCTTGTTGGGGGGATGGAAGGGGTAGCCGAGGCAGACGAGCCCGGCGATGCGCCCCGCGGAGTAGAGCTCGTCGGCGACGAGGCTGGCAACGCGCCCACCCATCGACTTGCCGCCGATGATGAGGGGCGGCGACCCCGGCAGGGCCGCGACCACGGCACGGTACTCGTCCACGAGGCGCTCCGCCTTCGGCGGTGGCTTGCGCGAGCCGCCCCGACGGCGCGCCGCCATGTAGGCGAACTCGAACCGGCAGGTTGCGAGCCCGCGCTCGGCGAGGAGATCGGCCATCATATTCAGGAAGGCCGAGTCCATCGGGGCGCCGGCGCCGTGTGCGCACACGAAGCGGGCCAAGGGCTGGACCGGGCCGGTAACCAGGAGGGAATTTGGCAACCCTTTGGTATCCTTAGCTATTCAGCGACAGATGCCGCCGTCGACGGCGCCTCCGACGATCGGCCAGCACAATAAGCCACAGTCAAGAGTCATTTTCTTGTAATCGCCAACTTTGCGCCTTCGTGTTGCCTTGGCGCGACTGTTTAGTGATGGGAACGCAAAGAGAACATCGGGTGGGCCCAGGTGTCGTTCCATAGTCAACGCAAGGTTCTGGTTCCGCGTCAGTCGGTTGCGGACTTGTCCACAGCCTTGGGCGGCGTGATCGCACTGCGAACCCAGGTCACGCCCACCGCCGCAGGTGTTCCCGGCGTTACTGAGTTGTCCCGCGTTGCCTCGTATCCGCGTCCCGTCGTTGCGTCGAGTAGCGTTCCCGCGCGTCCCGTTGCGTCCGCGTTGCGTAGCCTACGGAAGCGTTGCGTTGCGTCAGGTTCGGTGAGGCGTCCGGTTGCGTCGGTGTTGCGTGGCCTCCCCCCGCGTCGTGTTGCGTTGGCGTTGCAATCCTCCCCCACAGTCGTGCTTGCCCCCGTGGTGCAAGTTTGGCGGCGGGCTGCCGCGGCAAACAGGAGTGCGCGTATCGCCCGGCGGCTCGCCCGCCTCGCGGCCAGCAGGCCGAGGAAGGTGCTGCAGTGAGTGATCTGGCAGGTGAAAGCTCGTGGCGTTTGTTGCGTGACGCGGTCGGCGCGGTGATCCGTTCCCTGGCTCCTGCCGGCGGCGTCGAGGATCGAGGTCGAGAGAGACGTCGCAAGGAATGAGTTCGGGGTGGTCGGGCCGTTCCGGCCACTCTTTGGGGCAGGCGTGTCTAGCGTGCGACATTGCATGTCACTGAAGGTTTCACGTGACAGGGTTTTGCGTCGTGAAGCCATCACGCTGGACGCGTCTGCCGCCCCGCGCATCGCGTAGAGCGTCCCCCGCTACCGGTTTCGTGCGTAGCGTCCCCCAAACCAAGCCAAAGGGCAAACCCCATGTCCCCGCACCACATCAATTCCGTGCAATGGCAGCAGGCGACGGGCTACGCGCGCCAGGCCTGTGCGCGCATCTTCCGCGACGGTGGTACACCTGCGGAAGCCTGCCGTGCCTTTGGCGTCGCTGCCGACTCGGCCGCAGGCTGGAGCCTGGCCGTCGACCGTATCGCCCTGGCGCTGTGCGCGCCCGCCGTGCGCAAGGCGGCCTGACCCCATCGCTTGCACGACGACCGTCCGGTTCCACCTGAGCATGCCGATCCGGACGCGGGACCCTGCGGGCAGCGGGGTCCCTTTTGTCTGCCGGCGGTGCGCGGGTGGCGGCGGTCTCCGAGGATGGCGCCCCAGAATCGGATGGCGCCTGAGAATCGCAGGCACCCGCACCAGCGCTCAGTGCCGCGTTCCAACGGTGGCGTGGGGCGCGGCCTCGATCACGGGCAGCGGGCCCCGCACCCAGCCCGCCGCCGCCGCGAGAACCCTTGCGGCTCACCAGGGGCTGGCTCGCATGCCATAGCCGCTCGAACGACACGGTGGCGCAGCCCGCCGCCTCGCCGCAGTCCTCCACGAAGCTCTCGTAGGCGTCGCACTTGGCGGGATCGCGCCGCATGCAGTCGCCGATCCAACAGGTCTCGGGGCCCAGCACCAGCTGCTCGTGCGCCTCGACCAGGCGCGGATGCTTGGCCCAGCGGATGTCGTGCGGGAACGGGATGCCCCGGCCCCAATCCTCGGGCTGCGGATCGCGATCGACGTGGGCCAGAATCAAACGAGCGCCAAGCCGGCTGGCGGCGATGTCGTCTGCGAGCGCGGAGATCGCCTTCACCACCGGGCTCTCCAGCGAGCGGGCGATCAGCAGGAAATGCGTGGGGCGCGCCACATCGCCGCTGGGCTGCAGGCGGGCAATGTAGTGGGAGATGAAAGCCTGGAGCTTGTGCTCCTTCTCCTCGTGCCGAGTGACGCTGACGCCAGGCGGAGGCCGGAACCGCATTCGTGCTCTCTTTTCTGCTTTGGAAGGCGGCGCAAGCACGGGACCCGAAGCGCTCGTCTCTCGAGGCACTATTAGCGGCCATTACGGTTAAATAATGATTGAGCGGTTGTGCCAAGCCGGACCCGCAATTCCGTTCAGGGGCCGGCGGGTGTCGACTGCGAACCGGCACGGGATCGGCTCGACCACCTCGAGGTTTGCCAAGGCTGGAGGTGTCGAGCAGCGGCCTTAGAACTCGAACTCCGGCCCCGCCACATAGCGGAATCGCTCCAGCGCCTCCGCGCGCAGCGTGAAGCCGAGGCCTGGCCGGTCGGGCGCGTGCACGGTGCCGTCCGGGCGGATGTCGAACGGCTCGTTGAAGAGCTCCCACATCATCGGCATGTAGCCCTGCGTCACTTCGAGGATGTGGCAGTTGGGGGCTGCCATCGCCACGTGAATGCTGGCCGCAAACAGCACGCCGCTGCCCCACGCGTGCGGCGCCAGGCGCACGCCGTGCGCCGATGTCAGCGCGGCAATGCGCCGGATCTCCGTCATGCCGCCCGCGCGGGCGACGTCGGGCTGGGCGATGTCGAGCGCCCGGCGCTCGAGCAGATCCTGGAAGTCGAACCGCGTGAACTCGCGCTCCCCCGACGCGATCGGGATGATCGTGGAGCGGCGCACCTCGGCCTGGCCGGCATGATCGTCCGGCGACACCGGCTCCTCGAACCAGGCGATGTCGTAGGGCTCGAGCTCTCTTGCGAGCTTGATGGCGGTCGATACCTCGAGCGAGCCATGCGCATCGATCATCAGCTCGACGGCGGGGCCGATCCCCCGGCGTGCCGCCTTCACCCGGCGCACGCAGTTGGCAATCGAGAACCCGTCGCGACCGACCACGCGCATCTTGGCGGCGGTGAAGCCCTTGGCCGCATAGCCCGCCAGCTCGCCTTCCGCCTCCTCGCCGGGCGCCCAGCCGCCGCTGGCATAGCCTCGCACCGAGCGGCGCACCGCACCAAGGGCCTGGTAGAGCGGAATGCCGAGGGCCTGCGCCTTCACGTCCCACACCGCGATGTCGACGCCCGCAATCGCCTCCATGATCACGCCGCGCCGCCGGCTCTCGTCGGCTTGCGTCACGCCACGCTCGAGCGCCGGCGTGCTGCGCGAGCCGTTGTACATCTTCTCGTAGATGCGCTCGGAGAACATCGGGTCCTCGCCGACGACTTCCGGCGCAAGCTCGTGCTCCACGATGGCCGCGACGATCGGCGGGCTCCCGAGCGCTGCGCCGATGCCGGTGAGTCCGCTGTCGGTCTCCACGCGAATGAGCGTCGCATCGCTCTTGACCTTGGTTCCGAGGTCGGTGCGGTGACGCTTCTCCTTCGGAACCGGCGCCGACATGGGAATGGCGGATAGCTTGGCAATCTTCATCAGTCGTTCTTCCCTGCCCGGTGAGGTCGTATCAGGCGATCACATTGCGGTCTTCCTGGCGGATGGCGCGCAGGCTGGGTCGGTTGCGACCCATCGCGGCAGACAACCGATGTCTGCGGCTGCTGGACGTTCTGTATCCCTCATCACGATGCATTCGGCAACGGCGCTGGCTATCCCCTTTGACCTCAGGAACCCCTTCACGTTTGCCCCAACCGGCTCGCTCACCTACATCGCGGCATCCCGCACCGGGCGAGGGGGATTCGTGACGACGTCGAGCGTCCTGTGCAGTCGCTCCGCCGCCAACATCATGGCGCGCTCCGCCAGGGCCGTAATCGTCAAGAGCGGGCTGACGCCGACCGCCGAGGGGACCGCCGCCCCGTCGCACACATAGAGCCCGTCGTGAATGCCCTTTGGCCCCTTTGTCGGATCGAACACCCGCCCGTCCGGCGCCACGACGCCTTGCTCCGCCGTTTCACCCATCCCGCAGCCGCCGAGCGGATGGGCAATGATCCGATTGCCGCCGAACGCGGTCATGGCGAAGGGGTTGCCCACGAACAGGCCACCTACGCTTTCGATCATCGCCTTGACCTTCCGCTCCGCTCGCACGCGCTCCGGCGCGCCGCTGTAGCCCGGCCAGTCGACCACGACGCGGTCGTTCTGAAGACGCAGGCGGCCACTCGCATCGTCGTGTGCGACGATGTAGAGCAATTGCGATCGGCTCATCTCGTCGCCGTAGATGCCTTCCTTCAACAGCCGGAGGGCAGTCCAGACTTTCAGCCTCAGCAAACTCTCGAGGGGAGCCAGCGAAGCCATCAGGGCCATCATCGTGCCGTCGTGAACCCACAGAGGGCCGTGCTCGTCGCCGAGGTCGATCAGCGCCATGCTGTGGGGACCCACCGGGGCGGCCCCCCGTGGCGCTTGCGGTGGAAAGCCCGTGGCAATGGCATTGACCGGCTCGGCGAGTTTGTCGGCAAATGCCATGTCGTCGCCGTTCGCCGAGAACTTCTCGCCCAGCTTCGCCGACAGCGCGAGACCGCGCTGCTGCGCCCGCAACAGCAGCTCGTTGGTCCCCATGGTGCCGGCCGCCAGCACGACGATCGGCGCCTCGATGCGACGGCTTGCGCTCGCATTCGACAGATCCTGCACCACGATCTCCCACCCGCTCTCGGTCTTGGAGATCGACTGGGCCCGGCTTTCGCAGAACACCGCTGCGCCATGATCGAGCGCATCGGCAATGTATGTGATCCCCACGGTGTTCTTGGCGCCAACATTGCAACCCGACCAGCAGTCCCCGCATTGCCGGCAGGCGTACTGCATCACGCCTGCACCGTTCGGCCCCGGACTATGAGAGATCGTCATCGGCGGCAACCGCACCGAGCGGCCCGCCGCTTCTGCCGCCTTGCGCATGCCGGCATACTTGGCGAAGCGCTCCGGCTCGGGCACTGGCGCGACACCGAGCATTGCCTCCGCCCGCGCGAGACCTTCGAGCAGGAGCCCGTCGCCCACCACTGCGTCTGGCCAACCGGCCTTGCGCAATCTGCCGAGATCGGGCCGAAGCACGACGCCGGCGTTGATCAACGACCCGCCGCCGAGGCCGGATGCGCCAAACACGGTCAGCCCCTTGCCGACCGACAGGTAGTAGAGCCCGGCAGGATCGCCCAGCTTGGCGCGGCCTGTTAGCCGCATTGTCTTGAGCCGTGCCTTGCCCGTCGTCGGGAAATCGCCGGGCCGCCAAAGCCGACCCTGCTCGAGAACCGCCAGGCGCAGCCCCATGCGCGCGAGGCGGGATGCCGCGACACCGCCGCCGTAGCCGGAGCCGATGACGACCGCATCGTAGAGCGGCATCGCTTCGCCCACTGTCTTTGCTGGAAAGCCCATGAAACGCTCGATCCGCCTCGGTGTTGGCGCACTGTCGCAACCTGCCTGGCAAAGCCCCGGCCCGACCCCGGGGGGTTGCCGTTCACGGGGTGCGCTGCGCCAGCACCATGTCTGCCGCCTTCTCGCCGATCATGATCGTTGGCGCGTTGGTGTTGCCGGATGTGAGGGTTGGCATGATCGAGGCGTCGGCGACACGCAGGCCGTCGATGCCGCGCACGCGCAGTTGATCGTCGACGACGGCCATGCCGTCCGAGCCCATCTTGCAGGTGCCGACGGGGTGATAGGTCGTCTCGGCCACCTGCCTGACCCATTCCAGTATCTCATCGTCTGTCGTGCGCGACACGCCGGGGCCGAGCTCGGTCACCTGCATGTCGGCCATTGCCGGCGCCGTCATCACGGCGCGAGCGATGCGGACCGCGCGCACGGTGAGCTCCGCATCGATCGGCGCCGACAGGAAATTGAAGCTGATCGCGGGCTGCCTGCGCGCATCGGGTGAGGTGATGTGGATGTGCCCTTTGCTCTCGGGTCGCATCGGGTGGGCATAGCACGTCATGCCGGACTGAGTGGAAAGCTTGGGCCCGGGATCATACAGCATGGGCACCCAGCCCAGCAGCACGTCCGGAGCCTCCAAGCCCTCGCGAGAGCGAACGAACGCACGGATCGGCGCCGCCACCATGCCCAGCATGCCCTTGCCGGAGGCCATGTAGCGCAGCGCCTGGTGCACGAGGCCGAGCCCGCGGCCCCTGTCATTGAACGTGATGCCCTTTGCGCCGATGGCCCATCGTGTCCTGGGTGCATAGTGGTCGCGCAAGTTCTCGCCGACGCCCGGCAATGCATGGCGGACGGCGATGCCAAGTCGGCGCAGGCGCTCGGGCTGGCCGATGCCCGACAGCTCCAGCAGCTGCGGGGAGTTGATCGTGCCGGCGCTCACCACGACCTCGCGCGCGACACGCGCCTCACGTGGGGTGCCGCCGATCGAATAGTGCACGCCCACGCAACGCTTGCCCTCCAGCACCAGCGCCTCGGTCAGCGCGCCGGTCTCGATGCGCAGGTTCGTGCGCAGGCGGATCGGGTCCAGGTAGCAACGCGCCGTGCTCATGCGCCGGCCGTTGGCGATCGTTGCCTGGCTCATGGCGATGCCGTCCTGGCGAGCGCCGTTGTAGTCCGGGTTGTGCTCGATCCCGACCTCGGCCGCAGCCTTGATCAGTGCCAGGTAGAGCGGGTCGCGCGGTTCCGGGTTCGTGACGCGCAGCGGCCCATCGCGGCCGCGAAAGGCGTCGTCGCCGTCGCCCTCGTAGCTCTCCATGCGCTTGAAGAAGGGCAGAACATCCCTGTAGCTCCAGCCGCGGTTGCCCATCTGCGCCCAGGTATCGAAATCCTGGGCTTGCCCGCGTACGAAGGCGTTACCGTTGATGGCGCTGGACCCACCGAGCAGGCGGCCGCGCGGTACCGGCAGCTTGCGCCCGCTCGTGTTGGCTTCGGGCTCGGAGGCATAGCACCAGCTGGACGCGGGGTTGTGCATCAGCTTGACGTAGCCGATGGGCATGGTGCTCCACGGATTGCTCGCGGGGCCGGCCTCCAGCAGCAACACCTTGTTGCGTGCATCGGCCGAGAGCCTGTTGGCGATGACCGCACCCGCCGATCCGGCGCCGACCACGATGTAGTCGTAGATATCGCTGTCGCCTGCTTGCACGCTTTCCCCTCCCGGCAACCGCAGCGACTATACGCGGGCAACCCTTGCAGTCATCCGCCTACCTGTCCGTCAGGAGATCAGCTGCCATGCTGCGCGCGCGCGCCGCAGCCTCGCGCGCCATCTCGGCGCACAGGCCTGTGTAGGCGATGGGATCGAGAAGCTTGTCTATGGCGGCCGGGCTCAAGTGCGCGGTCACGCGGGGATCGGCTGCCAGCACGGCGGAAAAGGCTCTGCCTTCGACGAACGCGGCCTGCGCGGCGTCATACACCACATCGTGCGCGTGCTGCCGCCCGAGGATCGCACCCAGCTCCAGCATCACGGCCTCCGCCATGATCAGCCCGCCGCCGAGATCCAGGTTGCTGCGCATGCGTTTCGGATCGAGCCGCAGGCCACGCATCACCTCGCCGAGCCGGCTCAAGGCATCGCCCATGGCAATGCAGGCCCGCGCTTCGGCCGAATCCATCATGAGACTGGTGGTCCGATCGGCCTCGTGCTCGGTCTGCATGGCTTCCAGCGCCAACGGCACCAGAGCGCGCACTTCCGCGCCCAACGCGATGATGTCCTGGCACAGCTTCGGATTGCGCTTTTGCGGCATGGTGGAGCTGCCGACCGTACCTGGCGGCACGGGCTCTTCCACCTCGCCGAACTCCGTCTTCATCAGCGTGTAGATCTCGCGCCCGATCTTGCCGCAGGTTGCCGCCAGCATGCCGAGCAGGCACATGTTCTCGGCCAGATGATCGCCGAGCGCGCGCGACGGCACTGTCATCGAGCCCATGCCCAAATATTTGGCCACGCCGGCCTGCACCAGCGGGCCGTTCTTGCCCAGCGAGGCAAACGTGCCGGCACCGCCCCCGAGCATGGCCACGAACAGGCGCGGCGCCGCCTGCTGCAGCCGCTCGGCATGGCGCAGCAGCTCGTCGATCCACACGGCCACCTTGTAGCCGAAGGTTGCCGGTACGGCATGCTGGCCATGCGTGCGACCCGCCATGGGCATCCCGGCGCTGCGCTCGGCCAGCTCGGCCATGGCCGCCAGCGTCTCGCCGATCAAACCGAGCAGAATGCGGTGTGCCTGGCGCAGCACCAGCAGGTCACCGGTCTGCGTGATGTTCTGCGTGGTGGCACCCCAATGCACCCAGCCGCCGTGGGGCTCGCCCACGACGCGGGCAAGCTCCCAGACGAGCGGCACGAGGGTGTGGCCGGTACGCGCAAAGCCTTCGTCGATGCGCGCGCGGTCCAGCAACTCGAGACGGGCAGCACGGGCGATGGCCGCAGCCGTCTCTGCGGGAATGATTGCGAGCTCGGCTTGCGCCCTTGCCAGCGCGACCTCGACGTCGAGCCAGGCCTGCCAGCGGTTTTCCAAGCGATAGAGGGCGCGAATGCCGGGGTCGGCGACGCGCGTGGCTGTCGGAAGGGTATCGCTCATGACGCCAACCCCTATGCTACCTCACAGCCGATCCTACCAAGCTCGAAACCGTCGGACGACCCCGCCCTGGAGACGGCAACCCCGGCGCGTCGATCGCATCTTGGCAAGCAGGCACCTATTGAAGCCTTCCGCGCCAGTCGTGCTACGCTGCTCTCAAAGCAAAGTCGTCGGCAATGCGAATGAGGAGGATCACGTCGTGGATGTTGGCATGATGATGGTGTTTGCCAGCTACGGCTGGGAGAGCTGCCCGGACGACCGCGTGTGGGACGAGGAGATCCGGCTGGCACGCCTCGCCGCCAACTCCGGCTTCGACGTGCTCTGGTCGGCCGAGCATCATTTCAACGACTACTCCTTCGTACCCGACAACCTCCACCTGATGTCCTATCTCGCGGGCGTCTGCCCCGGCATGGGGCTCGGAACGGCGGCCGTCATCCTTCCCTGGCACGATCCCCTGCGGGTGGCCGAGAATGCTGCAGTCGTCGACATGCTCTGCAAAGGCAAGCTGCGGCTCGGCATGGGTCGAGGCTTGGCTCGTCGCGAGTTTGCGGCTTTTCGCCTGAGCATGGATGAATTGCGGGGCCGCTTCGATGAAGCCGCGCCCATGATCGTCGACGCGCTCGCGACCGGGTTCATCGAGGGCACCGGCAAATACTACAAGCAGCCGCGGATCGAGATCCGGCCGCGGCCGAAGTACGCCTTCGACGGGCGCATCTATGCGGTGGCGTCCAGCGAGGATTCCGTCGATTCAGCGGCCAAGATCGGCGCGCACATGGTGATGTTCGCCGACCGCCCCTGGGAGATGCGCGTGCCGGTGATCGAGAGGGGCCGGGAGCTGCACCGCAAGTACCACGGCACCGAGCCGCCGCAGATCATGCTGACCGAGTTTTGCGTGTGCGGCACCGACCTTGCCGAGACCGAGGAGGAGGCGCGCAAGTACCAGGGCAAGTTCGTCGAGAGCAACTTCTATCACTACGAGTTTCTCGGCGAGCATTTCAAGACGGTGAAGGGGTACGACGCCTACCAGCAGAAAGCCGAGCTGGCGCGCAAGGGCGGACTAGAAGGCGCGGTCACAGGCTTTATGCAAGCCGCCAGCTGGGGCACCCCCGACAAGATCCTGCGTGGCCTCGAGAAGCGCCGGCAGGTCCTCGGCGACTTCGAGATGAACGTGGCCTTCCGGTTCGGTGGCACGCCCTATGCCGTATCCGAGCGCGGCCTGAAGCTCTTCGCCAAGGAGGTGCTGCCCGTGGTGAAGAGCTGGAAGGCGACCGGCTCGGCGAAACCGTCTCCTGTCAAGGCTGCCGAGTAGGCCGGAGACTCCAGCCATGGCCGACGCTGCCCTCCACGATCTCACGCTCGCCGAGGCGGCCGCCCTGGTCAAGGCGCGCAAGCTGTCGCCGGTCGAGTACACGCAGGCCTTGCTGGCGCGCAGCGATGCACTGGAGCCGCAGCTCAACGCCTACATTACCCGCACCACGCAAGCGGCAATCGAGGCCGCGCGCGCTGCTGAAGCGGAGATCGCACGCGGCAATTGGCGCGGCCCCCTGCACGGCATCCCCTTTGCCGTAAAGGACATCTACGACACGGCGGGCGTCCTCACCTCAGGTCATTCGCGCATCTGCATCGATCGCGTGCCGACCTCAGACGCAACGGCAGTAAGGAGGCTACGAGCAGCCGGCGCGGTGCTGATGGGCAAGCTCGCCACGCACGAGTTCGCCCACGGCGGACCTTCCTTCGACCTGCCGTGGCCTCCCGCTCGCAATCCCTGGAACACGGCACACTTCACCGGTGGCTCCTCCTCGGGGTCGGGCGCCGCGATTGCGGCCGGTCTGGTGCCCGTCAGTCTCGGCTCCGACACGGGTGGCTCGATTCGCGGGCCCGCCGGGCTGTGCGGGATCGCCGGGCTCAAGCCGACCTACGGCCTTGTCAGCCGCGCCGGCGTCCTGCCCAACTCGTACTCCTACGATCATTGCGGGCCCATGGCGCGGACGGCCGAGGACTGCGCGCTGATCCTGAATGCGGTCGCCGGCCACGATCCCGCCGATCCCGCGTCTGCCTTTCATTCTGCGGACTTCACGGCGGGCCTCGATCTGGGCGTCAGAGGCCTGCGCATCGGTGTCGTCCGCCATTTTTGGGAAAGCGACCAGCCGGTGCATGCAGAGCTGCGGGCAGCCCTGGAGTCCGCGATCGCCGTCTTTCGCGAGCTGGGTGCGATCGTCGAGGACGTCAGGCTGCGCCCGCTGCAGTCCTATTCCGACGTGAAGATCGTCACCGCCGAGAGCGAGCTGTTCTCGCTGCACCTGCCCGAGCTCATTGCCAGGCCCGGTCAGTTCGGCCAGGACTTCAGGGCCCGCAGCCTTGCCGCCTGCCTGTTCACGGCCGAGGACTATGTGCGTGCCAGCCGCGAGCGGCGCTGCATCCTCGCGGAGATGCGGCCGCTCTATCGCCGATACGATCTGTTCCTGACCGCCAACGCGTCGCCCGCCCCCCGGCTCGATCGGCACGACACGCTCTCGTTCTGGAAAGGGCCAAACTTCACCTCGCCCTTCAATTGCACCGGTGGGCCGGCGCTCGCCCTCCTGTGCGGCTTCACGAAAGCCGGTCTGCCGCTTTCCATGCAGATCGCCGGCCGGCCGTTCGACGACGCCCGGGTGCTGCGCGCTGGCCACGCCTTCGAGCATGCCACCGGGCTTTACAAGCGGCGCCCTGCGCTGACGGCCGGCGAGAAGCCCGCCGCGATCGATCCCAAGCCGTGGGTCCCCGACACTTCAGCGGTGGAGCCGGCGATAAGAGCACAGGCGCAGAGCGCAGCGGCACGTTGCGGGCTCGCTCTGCCGGAGCCGATCCTGGAGGAGCTCATTGCGGTGGCTCCCTGGGCGCTTGCAATGGCTCGGCGCCTCGAGCGTGACCACCCGCGCGAAGCCGAGACCGCCTCGATTTTCGATCCCGGGCGCGATGTCGATTGAGGCGTCGGCCGCGGCCTCCCGGCTCTTGCCGCGCGGACGCGATGTGTAGGACCGTCAAGGAAGAGCCTCGTGGGCGATCTCGCACCCGATGATTTCGTGCTCGGCAGCTTGCTGCAGGCTGCCGCGCAGCGACACGGCGACAGCCCGTTCCTCCAATTCGGCGATCGCACCAGGTCGTTCGCAGAGGCGGACCGGATTGCAAACGTCGTCGCGAACGGGCTCGCCGCCATCGGTGTGACGCAGGGGTCCAAGGTCGGCATCATGGCGCTCAACTCGCCGGCCTTTGTCGAGGCTTGGCTCGGCGCTGCGAAAGCTGGTGCCGTCTACGTGCCCATCAATACGGAATACAAGGGCGACATCCTGCACTACCAGCTCCGCAAGGCGGACATCACGCACATGGTGATCGATCCAGCCTTCCTGGAGCGGCTAGAGGCCGTCATTGGCGACCTGCCGATGCTCCGGCACGTCATCCTGACGACACAGGTCCCCGGTCAGCCAAGACGGATCGGCGGCAACGTGGAGGTGCTCTCGCTTCCCAACATCATGTGCGCGCCGGACAAAGTCCCGCGTGCTGTCATAGCTCCCTGCGATCCCCTGGCCATCAGCTTCACATCGGGCACGACGGGGCCCTCCAAAGGCGTGCTTGCCAGCCACTCCCATGTCGTCACCTTCGCTATGGATTGGATCAAGGCGACCGAGTTCAGGGAGGGCCAGTCGATCTACACGTGCATGCCGCTCTTCCACGCGGTCGCATCGTGGCTGGGCGTGGTTCCCGCCATCATCATGGGCGGGCGCATAGCCATCGTGCCGCGGTTTTCGGCATCGGCATTCTGGGACGATGTGCGCCGCTATCGTGCCGACGTTGCGCATGGGATCTTCTCGATGGTGCCGATCCTCTTGAAACAGCCGCCCCGACCCGACGACGCGGACCAGCCCGCGCGCAGGTTCTATTTCGCACGGCACAGCGAGGCGTTCGAGAAGCGCTTCAATTGCCGGATTGTCGAGGTCTACGGCGCAACGGAAACCGGTATCGTCACCGCGACGCCACACCACGAGGCGCGCCGCAAGGGCTCGTGCGGAAAGCCCAACCTCGAAACCTTCGATGTCATGCTGGCGGACGATCGCGACGAGCCCGTCGCGGTCGGCGAGGTGGGCGAAATCCTCGTGCGCCCGCGGCGGCCGTTCGTGATGCTCAGCGAATACTACAACATGCCCGAGGCAACGCTCGCGGCGTTCAGAAATCTGTGGTTCCACACCGGCGACAACGCGCGCAGCGACGCGGACGGCTATCTCTATTTCGTCGATCGCAAGAAGGATTCCATCCGCCGGCGCGGCGAGAACATCTCCTCCTCCGAGGTCGAGGCGATCCTCAACCGCCACCCTGCCGTGCTCGAGAGCGCGGTGATCGCGGTGCCGTCCGACTTGGGGGAGGACGAGGTGAAGGCCGTGGTGGTCCTGCGCGAGCACGTCGAGGTTTCGGCTCGCGAGCTGTGGGCGTTCTGCGACGAGCACATGCCGCGATTCTGGGTGCCGCGATTCCTCGAGTTCCGAGGCGCAATGCCCAAAACTCCGAGCCAGAAGATCCAGAAATACCTTCTCCGGCAAGGCGAAGACCGAGGTGCTGAGTTCGACCGCGCCGCAGAGGGTCGCAGCTAGGACACGCCGGCGCGGCATGCTTGCCTACCCGCCCCCGACCGGTAGACTGGTTTCCCACGAGTCCGAGGGGCTTGGCCACGGAGGCAAAGCATGCTGTTAGCGACGTCGGCCGCCGAGGCGATGCAGCGCACCAGGCAAGTCGAAGTGAATGGCCGCCACTACACGTTGGCCGAGTATGTCGGAGCAGCGCCCAAGAAGGGGACCTACGTCGACGGCAACGAGATCAACGACAACGGGTTGCCGCAAGCCTTCCTGGTCATCCAACCTGCTGGCGCGGTTACGCCGGCTCATTTCCACGAGCCCAATCAATTCCAAGTGTTCGTCGAAGGCGACGGCCGCATCGGGGCGTTTCCGACCACCCCGTTGACGGTGCAGTATGCCAACGGGCACACGCCCTACGGGCCGATCGTGGCTTCCGATGCCGGGATCAGATATTTCACGCTCCGCCAGCGCTGGGATCCCGGTGCCAAATACCTGCCGGCTTCCCGCGAAAGGCTCGTCAAGGGCAATCAGCGCGCACGCGTGAAGGGCGGCCTCGCCATGGGCAGCGATGCCGAGCGCTCTGGGCGCAAAGGCATCGTCGTTGAAAGCGTGTTCCCTTTGGAGGACGACGGCCTTGCCGCATGGCTTTACCGGTTGGGCCCGCAAGAGGAATGCTCTCTGCCGGAGCCGTCGAGCAGTGGCGGCCAATATCTCGTGGTCGTTGCCGGCGCGATGGTTAGGGAGGACACCGAGTTCGCGCGGAATTCGGCCGCCTTCATTTCTTCCGACGAGCGCGCATTTCGCGTCGTTGCCGGCCAGACCGGGCTCGATCTTTTGGTCCTGCAGTTCCCGGTGCTTGCGGGTTCCACGTAAGTCGTGATGCGCAGAAAGCCTGAAGCGGCATGCCGCCTGCGCGTCGCGCTCTGCGGTGTGACCTCGCCGGCAAGTCGGACCCGTCCCTCGACGCCGTTTCTGGTTCGCCGAGCTTGAAACAAACGTTTCAGCGTGGTAGACGCAGTAACAATTGGCGCGCGCTGGGGCTTGGTACGTGGCGATTTCCTTGGCCGATCGCATCATTGCAGAGTTTCCGCTGCTGCCCAGAAGTCAGCAGGCGGCGGCCCGCTTCATCCTCGACCAGCCGGAGGATGTGGCGCTGCTCAGCATGCGCGAGCAGGCCCGGCGTGCCAGGGTTCCGCCAGCCACCATGACCCGGCTTGCCCAACGTCTTGGCCTCACGGGCTATGACGACATACGGCAGGTCTATGTTGCCGCCATGCGCAAGCGGACGCAGGGATATGGGGAAAAAGCGGCCGATCTTGCCTCGCAGCTTCGCACTGGCGGGCCGGAAGCGCTGATTGGCGAAATGGCGGGCGTCCTTGCGCGCCATGTCGGGATGCTTGCAGAGCCTGGCACGGCATCGCAGATCGCTGCCGCGGCCGACGTGCTTTGCGCCAGCCGGTACATCTACAGCCTCGGACTGCGCTCGAGTTTTCCCGTCGCCTTCACCTTCCACTACATCTGCAGCCTGGCCGGACGCCCGGTGAAGCTGCTCGACGGCGCCGGCGGCATCGGCCTCGACTGCCTTGCTGGCGCGACCGGGCAAGATGCGCTGTTCGTCACGAGCGTGCGGCCGTACACCCGTGCGACGGTGGAGGCCGCCGAGCATGGCCAGCGGCGCGGACTTGCCATTGTCGCCATCACCGACAGTCACGTGTCGCCGCTCGCGGCCATGGCTCGCCACCCGATCGTCGTGGGCACGGCTTCGCCGTCCTTCTTCGACGCCAAGACGGCGACGCTTGCCGCAGCCGAGATCCTCGCCATGCTCGTGGCTGCGCGCGGCGGCGACCAGGCGCTGGCGGCCGTCAAGGCGCGCGAGACGTATCTCTCCTCGGTCGATGCCTACTGGCCCCAGCAGATGCGAAAGGGACCGCAATGACGCACATCCTGCATCGCCAAATTCACCACGACTTGCCGGTTGCCGCCACGAGCCAAGGGCTGGTGATCACCGACTCGGCGGGCCGGGAGTACATCGACGCCTCCGGCGGCGCCGCCGTGTCATGCCTCGGGCATGCGCACCCCGACATCCTGCGCGCGGTGCATGCGCAGCTCGACCAGCTTGCCTATGCGCATACCAGCTTCTTCACCAACGCGGCAGCCGAGGAGCTTGCCGACATGCTGGTCGCCGACGCGCCCAAGGGCATTTCTCACGTCTATTTCGTGAGCGGCGGCTCGGAGGCGATCGAAACGGCGCTGAAGATGGCGCGCCAATACTTCGTCGAGCGCGGCGAGACCCAGCGCAGGCACGTGATCGCGCGGCGCCAGAGCTACCACGGCAACACCTTGGGCGCGCTGGCGGTCGGCGGAAACCTGCCACGCCGGGCCATGTTTGCGCCGCTGCTGGTCGAGACCCACCACATCGATCCCTGCTTCTCGTATCACTATCGTCGCGGTGACGAGAGCGAGGAGGCCTATGGCCGCCGCGCTGCGGACGCGCTCGAGGCCAAGATCGTCGAGCTGGGGGCCGATACCGTCATCGCCTTCGTTGCCGAAACGGTGGTCGGCGCGACCGCTGGAGCCGTTCCCGCGGCGCCCGGCTATTTCAAGCGCGTCCGCGAGATCTGCGATCGCCACGGCATCCTTCTCATCCTCGATGAAGTGATGTGCGGCATGGGCCGTACCGGCTCGCTGCATGCCTGCGAGCAGGAGGGTATCGCGCCGGACCTGATGGCCATCGCCAAAGGATTGGGGGGCGGCTACGAGCCCATCGGCGCCACTTTGCTGAGCCGACGCATCTTCGATGCCTTCGCCAACGGCTCCGGCTTCTTTCAGCACGGCCACACCTACATGGCCCATCCGCTTGCTTGCGCGGCGGCGCTGGCGGTGCAAAAGGTGATCAAGCGGGATCGCCTCCTCGACAACGTCCAGGCCATGGGTGCCCGTCTGACGCGGCGCCTGTCCGAGCGGTTCGGCAATCATCCGTTTGTCGGCGACATTCGCGGGCGGGGCCTGTTCCAGGCAATCGAGCTGGTGGTCGATCGCTCGCTGAAGACACCGTTCGATCCTGCGCACAAGCTGCATGCGCGCGTGAAAAAAGAGGCTATGGCGCGCGGCCTGATGGTTTATCCCTCGGGTGGAACGCGGGACGGGACATTTGGCGATCATGTCCTGCTCGCCCCGCCATTCATTGCCGACACGGCCGCAATCGACACCATCGTCGAGCGCCTGGGCGAGGCGGTGGACGCGGCAATCGGCAGCTTGCATTGACACCCGGCGCGCGGCGTCGGGTTTGGTGAGACGGTGGGCAAATGCCCGCCCCAACAACAAGGAGAGTAGGATGTCGCAGTTGAGAATTAGGCCCCTGGGACTGGCAGCGGCGATCGCGATGATCTCGCTTGCCGTCGGATCGGCGCCGGGCATGGCGCAGCAGAAGTTCATCACCATCGGCACTGGCGGCGTCACCGGCGTCTACTACGCCGTCGGGGGCGCGGTTTGCCGCCTCATGAACAAGGAGCGCGCCAAGACCGGCATCCGCTGCTCGGTGGAATCCACCGGCGGGTCGGTGTTCAATGTCAATGCCATCAAGTCCGGCGAGCTCGACTTCGGCCTGTCGCAGTCCGACGTGCAGTTCAACGCCGCAAAGGGCCAGGCGCAGTTCAAGGACGGCGCGGTGGCCGATCTGCGCGCGGTATTCTCCGTGCATCCCGAGCCCTTTACGGTGCTGGCACGCAAGGAAGCCAACATCTCCAAGTTCGAGGACTTCAAGGGCAAGCGCTTCAACGTGGGCAACCCGGGCTCGGGCACGCGTGCATCCATGGAGCAGCTGCTCAAGCAGATGGGCTGGTCGCTGAAGGATTTCTCGCTCGCCGCCGAGCTGAAGGCCGACGAGCAGGGCACCGCGCTCTGCGACAACAAGATCGACGGCTTCTACTACGGCGTCGGCCATCCCTCCGCCGCCATCCAGGACCCGACCACGGCGTGCGGCGCCAAGCTGGTCCCGCTCACCGGCAAGGCGGTCGACGAACTCGTCAAGGCGCATCCCTACTACGCCTATGCGACGATCCCAGGTGGCATGTATGCCAACAACCCGAACCCCACCAAGACCTACGGCGTGCTCGCCACGATGGTGACGTCGGCGAAGGTTCCCGAGAACGTGGTCTACGCGCTGGTCAAGGCGGTGTTCGACAATTTCGACGAGTTCAAGAAGCTGCACCCGGCCTTCGCGCATCTCGACCCGAAGAATATGGTCAAGGACGGCCTGTCCGCCCCGCTGCATCCCGGCGCGGTGAAGTACTACAAGGAGAAGGGCTGGATGTAACGCAAGAGACGAGCGACGGGGCGGCGGAACAGGCCGCCCCGTCCTGCTTCGGGGGCTCGGGACCAGACCATGACGGATACCGCGAAAGCATCCTCCACGCGCGAAGAGCTCGAGGCGATGGTCGCGGAGGCCGATACCGGCGGCCGCAAACCCACCGGGACGACCAGAACCCTGATCTTCGCGCTGGCTCTGGCGTGGTCGCTGTTCCAGCTGTGGTACGCCTCGCCCGTTCCCTACATCTTGGGTATCGGCGTCCTCAATGACGGCCAGGCGCGCGTCGTTCATCTGTCGTTCGCATTCCTGCTCGCCTTCGCGACGTTCCCCGCGTTCAGGTCCTCTCCGCGCGGCTACGTGCCGATGACGGATTGGCTCCTCGCAATCCTTGGCGTGGGCGCCGCCCTCTACCTTCTGATCTTCTACGACGAGCTGTCGCAGCGCTCGGGCCTGCCCACCACGGCGGATGTGGTCGTGTCGTGCGTCGGCGTCGTCGTGCTGGTGGAGGCCGCGCGGCGCGCCGTCGGACCTGCGCTGGCGGCCATCGCCTCGATCATGCTGCTCTACATCTTTACCGGCCCGTGGCTGCCGGGTCTGCTCGCGCACAAGGGTGCGTCGCTCTCGCGCGCCGCTTCGCAGATGTGGTTGACCTCGGAGGGGATATTCGGCGTCGCGCTTGGCGTATCGACCAGCGTGGTGTTCCTGTTCGTGCTGTTCGGGTCGCTCCTGGAGAAGGCCGGCGCCGGCAATTATTTCATCCAGCTCGCATTCTCCATGCTCGGAAACTACCGCGGCGGGCCGGCCAAGGCGGGCGTGGTCGCGTCGGGCATGACCGGCATGATCTCAGGGTCCTCCATCGCCAATACGGTCACGACGGGCACATTCACCATCCCGCTGATGAAGCGCGTCGGCTATCCCGCCGTGAAGGCCGGTGCCATCGAATGCGCCGCCGGCGTCAACGGCCAGCTGATGCCCCCGGTGATGGGTGCGGCCGCATTCCTGATCGCCGAGTACGTCGGCATCACGTACGCGGAGGTCGTCAAGCACGCTTTCGTGCCGGCGCTGCTCACCTACGGCTCGCTCTTCTACATCGTCGATATCGAGGCGGCGAAGATGGGCCTCAAGGGGCTGCCGCGCTCCGAGGGCGCGCGCCCGATGCATCAGTCCTTGCTGGTCGGGCTGATGGTCGTGTGCGGCATCATCATCCTGAGCGGGCTCGTCTACTGGGGCGTAGGCTGGACCAAGGCGGTGTTCGGCCCTTGGGCGAGCTGGGCGCTCGGCGGCATCCTGCTCGCGGCCTATCTCGCGCTCATGCGTTACAAGGCCGCGCATCCCGATCTGCCCCACGACGATCCATCGAAAGCCATCCTGGAGGTTCCCGACTTCTTCGCGACGGCACGCACGGGCCTGCATTTCTTGCTGCCCGTGGTGGTGCTGATCTGGTGCCTGATGGTGGAGGAAATGTCGCCCGGGCTCTCCGCCTTCTGGGGCACGGCGTTCCTCATCTTCATCATCGTGACGCAGCGACCCATCGTTGCGCTCTTCCGCGGCGAGGGGCGGCCCGGCGCCGCATTTCAGAACGGCTTCTCCGATCTCATCAGCGGCTTTGAAAGCGCCGCCCGCAACATGACCTCGGTTGGCATCGCCACCGCGACCGCCGGCATCATCGTCGGCACCGTGGCGCTGACCGGCATCGGACTGGTGATGACCGAGATCGTCGAGGCCGTGTCCGGAGGCAATCTCATCATCATGCTGTTCTTGACGGCCGTCATCTGTCTGATCCTCGGCATGGGCATGCCGACCACGGCGAGCTATGTCGTCGTGGCGACGCTGATGGCGCCGGTCCTGGTCGAGCTTGCGGCGCAGAACGATCTCGCTGTGCCGCTCGTCGCCGTGCACATGTTCGTCTTCTATTTCGGCCTCATGGCCGACGTGACGCCGCCGGTTGGGCTCGCCGCCTATGCCGCCGCCGCCATCTCCGGCGCCGATCCCGTGCGCACCGGCGTTCAGGCGTTCCGCTACGAGGTGCGAACGGGCCTGTTGCCCTTCATCTTCGTCTTCAATACCGAGCTCTTGCTGATCGACGTCGGCGGCTTTGCGCATCTGGCGGTGGTCGCGGTGTGCTCCGTCATCGCCATGGGCACCTTCGTGGCGGCGACGCAGGGCTGGCTGCTGACGCGCAGCCGCTGGTATGAGACCGCCCTGCTGTTTCTCATCTGTTTCACGCTTTTCCGGCCCGGCTTCTGGCTCGATCGCCTGCAGCCGCCGTTCGTCGGGCGGCCGGCAGCGGAGATTTTCGCCGTGGCCGAGACTGTATCGCAAGGCCAGACGCTGCGCTTCCGGGCGGCGAGCCAAAGCCGCGCGGGCACGGACGTCGACAAGCTCGTGCGGCTCACCATGCGCGCGGGCGCCACGGGCGAGGTGCGCCTGCGCGGAACGGGTGTGACATTCGCGCGCCAGGGCGACAAGGTCATGGTGCAATCGGTTCGCTTCGGCAGCGAGGCGGCAAAATATGGTCTCGCCGGCGGCGACGAAGTGACATCGGTCCTGGTGCCAGCCAATCGACCCGATCGCTATTGGTTGGCCATCCCCGCGCTGGTGCTGCTCGCGGGGATCACGGCGCTGCAACGCAGGCGGCAGAAGGTCGGCGGCGCGCCGTCACCGATCGCCACCTGACGCGGCACGACCCATCGTGCCTCGCTCGAGAGGGATGCTCCGCGTTGTCCGCGTTGCGCCAGCCACAGCGACGAGACGGTGGCGGGCAGCCGCTCGCATGGGTCCGTAGCGTGGAGGCACCGGCTTTCCGGAGAGCGGCCGGATTGCGTCGCAGCCGCTTACGATGATCTGCGCAGGCGCATATAGATGGCCCGCCACGTGCCGCTGGCGCTGTGCGAGGCGACGACAGCCGTGGCCAGCGAGACGCTGCGGCGCCGCGTCCGCGTGACCGGGCGCGCAATGCGCGGCAGCGGCTCGTCGCCGTCGATCGTCTGGAGGATGTTGCGCCGCTGCGCGCGCAGGCTGTGCAGCGCTTTCGTCATGAAGGTCAGCTGGTCCTCGAGCTCGGCAGTCGGATGGCCGCTGATGGCAAGCTCAGGCAGCAACGAGCCGAGTGTTTGGATGTTGCGGTCGGCGCGGGCAATGCTTTCGTCGATCTGGTCGAGTCCAATCTCCGCTTGCGGCGTCGTTGTTTGCATGATCCCTCAACGCGATACAGCACTTCGATCGGGCCGAGCTTGCACGCGCAGACTTGGCCGCAGCGAGGCAGGACAAATCACGATTTGTGGCCGAGTGTTGCGCGAGGCGCGATGCCACCCGGAGCCACGTGGACGCTGCCCGGATGGCCCCGCGTCACTTCTTCTCCGACAGGGTCAGCAGCGCTTCGCGCACATGCGCGAGCGCGGGATCGTTGGGCTTGTCGCGCCGCTGCGCCAGGGCCAGCGTGCGGGTCAGGACCGGCTGCAGGGGCCGGGCGACGATCTCGCTGCCGGGGTGCCGCTCGGAGGCCACGGCAGCCGGAACCACCGAGGCGCCGAGCCCCGCCGCTACCATGCGCCGCACCGCCTCGAGGTTGTCCAGCTCCATGGCCGGGCGCACCTCGGCGCCATCGCCAGCCAGCCAGCCCATGATCAGCGCGCGCACGTGCGCGCGGGCGTACTCGAGGATCAACGTGTGCTGCAGCAGGTATCGAGGGGTGATGCTGGGCGGAAGGTCCTTCGTGTGCTCGGCAAAGATCGCAACCATCTCCTCGTTCCTGAGCGGCACGAGCTCGATCAGGCGCTCGTGGATGGGCAGGCTGACGATACCAAGGTCGATCTCGTTGCGGAGCATGCGCTCCACCACGCCGTTGGTGGTGCCCGTCGTCACCACCAGCTCGATGTTCGGGTGCTCCCGGCGCAGGCGGGCCAGCACGGGCGGCAGGTGGTAGATCAGCGCCGTGGTGCTGGAGCCGATGCGCACCTGGCCCAGCCAGCCGTCGCGGTGGCGGCGCATTGCGGCCAGCATCTGGTCGGTGTCGTGGGCGATGCGCTGGGCATGCTCGATCAGCTCACGGCCGGCGGCAGTGGGGAACGCGCGCTTGCCGAGCCGCTCGACCAGACGCACGCCGAGCCGCGTCTCGAGCTCGCGGATCTGCAGGCTCACCGTGGGCTGGGCGAGGTTCAGCCGCTTGGCCGCGCGCGTGAAGCTACCCTGCGCGATCACCTCGGACAGCGCACGCAGGTAGTCGGGGTTGAGACCACGCATAGATTGCCTTTTCCAATCGTATCGATAGAAACAATAAATTTGAACAATTCATAGGTCCATACCATTTCAGCAGTGTCGCGAGAGCCGGGAAGCGGCCGGCGACTGGATAGAGATGGAGATGATCATGAGCACGATTGCCCTGTGGGCGGCGGACGCAGCGTCCCCCGCCATCGAGACCAAGCCAAAGCCCACGCTCTTCCAGCGTCTGGTCAAGGCGCGGCAGAAGGACGCCATGCGCCGGATTCACACCTTCCTGATCACGCAGTCCGACGAGCGCCTCGAGGACCTCGGCTACACGTCCGAGGACATTGCCGATCTGCGCCAAGGCAAGATCAGGATGCCACGCTGACGAGGCTCATCCGGTCAATTCAACACCAAGGGGAATAGTCATGTCGCACATATCTACAGGCTTCATTGCCGCCTCGGCAGCCTATCGCGCCGACAGCAACAAGGCCATGCACCTCGTAGCTCGCGCTTGGGCGTGGTTTGCCGAGCAGCGCCGCATCAACCGCACCGTGGCTACGCTTTCCAATCTGAGCGACGCCACGCTCAGGGACATCGGCATCGAGCGCGGGGATATCGACCGCGTGGCCCGCTACGGACGCGGAGCCTGAGCTCGATGCCCTGCGGATCGGACTACGGCCACTTCACCACCGGCGGCATCGAGGAGAGGATTGCCTCCACATTGCCGCCGGTCTTGAGGCCGAACGTCGTTCCGCGGTCGTAAAGCAGATTGAACTCCACGTAGCGGCCACGCCGCGCTAGTTGCTCGTCGCGCTCCGCCTCGCTCCAGGCACGCGCAAAATTGCCGCGCACGATTTGGGGATAGACCCGCAAGAAGGCCCGGCCCACGTCCTGCGTGAAGGCAAAGGCCGCGTCCCACCCCCCCTCCGCCTCCGCCGGCGTCAGATAGTCGTAGAAGATCCCCCCCACCCCCCGCATCTCCCGGCGATGCGGCAGGTAGAAGTATTCATCGCACCATTGCTTGAAGCGCGCGTAGTCCGCCACGGGATGTGCGCTGCATGCATCCGCCATGGCGGCATGGAAGGCCTGCGTGTCCGGGTCGGCTTGCGTGCGCCGGCGGTCGAGCATTGGGGTGAGGTCCGCGCCGCCGCCGAACCACCACTTCGACGTCACGACCATGCGCGTGTTCATATGCGCGGTCGGCACGTGCGGGCTGGCGGGATGGGCGATCAACGACACGCCCGAGGCCCAGAAGCGCGGATCGTTCTCCGCGCCGGGGATCTGCTTGCGCAGCTCGGGCGCGAACTCGCCGTGAACGGTGGAGGTGTGGATGCCGGCCTTCTCGAACAGGCGGCCCCTGATCAGGCTCATGACGCCGCCGCCGCCCTCGGCTCCGGTCTCATCCGTGCGTGTCCAGGGCTTGCGCTCGAAGCGCCCCGGCGGCCGCTCGGCAAGCGGCGCCCCCGCTGGCAGCTCCGCCTCCAGGCCCTCGAACGCCGCGCACAGGTCGTCGCGCAGCGCCGCAAACCAGGCGCTCGCGCGCTGCTTGTGCTCACGGAGAGGATCGCTGGCCTCGGTCATGCTGCCCTTTCGATGCCCTGCCGGTCTCGGCACGGGCTGGCGCGGGGATTTGGGGTGTGCTATGCCGCGCCGCTGGACGCTACAACATCCCTCGGGGCCGCCGCCATGATCGAGATCATCGCCGCTATTGACTGCTGACGGTCGCCCGCGCCTTTCGCGTCAAGCCGCAGACCGGTCCACTGCCCTGCGGCGCTCGCATCCCGATGATTGCCGTTGCCGCCGCCGCCGTCCCTCGCCCGGACGGGCGCCCGATCCATGTAGGAGCTGCGAGAGGCGTCGGCCGAGGGGTGGAAGAATTCGAGGAAACGCCATGTTTCGCTGGTTCGAGACCCGCATCGAAGCCTTTCCGGACGCGCGCCCGTCGCGGCCGCCGGACACGCTGCTCGCATTCTATGCGCACTTCATCAAGCCGGTGTGGCCGGCCTTTGCGGCGCTCCTGGTGGCGGGCTTCCTCGGCTCGCTCATCGAGGTGACGCTGCTCGCCTTCGTCGGCAGCCTGGTCGACATGATGAAGAATGCCCAGACGCCGCAGGCGTTCATGTCCAACCACGGCCCGATCCTGCTGCTGATGGGGTTCATTGCGATGGTGGCGAGGCCGTTGGTGTCGACCGCCCACGACCTCATCAAGAACCAGATCATCTCCGGGCCGGTATCCAACCGCGTGCGCTGGCTCACGCACCGCTATGTCCTGCGCCAGAGCCTCGGCTTCTTCCAGAACGATTTCGCCGGCCGCGTCGCCAACAAGGTGATGCAGGCGGCTCCGGCGCTTCGCGACTTCGGTCGTGCAGCTGATCGATGCGATCTGGTACGCCGCCGTGCAGTGGGTCGGCGCGGCCGTGATCTTCGCAACCGCCGACTGGCGGCTGCTGCTGCCGTTGCTGGCATGGCTTTCGGCCTACATCGTCACGCTGCTCTACTTCGTGCCGCGCATCAAGGAGCGCTCGACGGAAGCCGCGGAGGCGCGCTCGATGCTGGTCGGCCGCCTCGTCGACAGCTACACCAACATCCTCACCGTCAAGCTCTTCGCCCACGCCGATCGCGAGGACGACTATGCGCGCGCCGCGCTCCAAGAGCAGATGAGCAAGTTCCAGGCCTCGCTGCGCATCCAGACGTCGATGGAGCTCGTGCTCTACACGCTCAATGGTTTCCTGATTGTCGCCGCCACGTCTCTTGCCATCTACCTGTGGAGCATCGATGTCGTCTCGATCGGGGCCATCGCCGTCGTCACCGGGCTGGTGCTGCGCATCATCGGCATGTCGGGGTGGATCCTCTGGGTGGTGGCCGGCATCTTCGAGAACATCGGCGTCGTCCAGGAGGGCATGGAGACCATCGCCCGCGACAACCAGGTCGTCGACCGCGCGGACAGCCGTGCGCTCGTCGTGCGTGCCGGCGAGATCCGCTTCGAGGACGTGAGCTTTCACTATGGCCGCATCCTCGACCCGGGAGCGCCCAGGCGGGGCGGGGTCATCCATGACTTCTCCTTGCGCATAAGGCCGGGCGAGAAGGTCGGCCTCGTCGGCCGCTCCGGCGCCGGCAAATCGACGCTGGTCAACCTGCTGTTGCGCTTCTACGACCTCGAGAAGGGCCGCATCCTCATTGACGGCCAGGACATCTCTCATGTCACCCAGGACAGCCTGCGGGCGCAGATCGGCATGGTGACGCAGGACACCTCTCTGCTGCACCGCTCGGTGCGCGACAACATCCTGTACGGCCGCCCCGACGCCGGCGAGACGGCCGCGGTCGCAGCCGCGCGCAAGGCCCAGGCCGACGAGTTCATCGGCGGGCTCGAGGACATGAAGGGCCGCAGGGGCTACTCGGCCCACGTTGGCGAGCGCGGAGTCAAGCTGTCGGGCGGCCAGCGCCAGCGCGTGGCGATCGCCCGCGTGCTCTTGAAGGACGCGCCGATCCTGATCCTCGACGAGGCCACGAGCGCGCTCGACTCGGAGGTGGAGCAGGCAATCCAGGAGCAGCTCTACAACCTGATGACGGGCAAGACCGTGATCGCCATTGCCCACCGCCTCTCGACCATCGCCGCCATGGACCGGCTGGTGATCCTGGACCAGGGACGCATTGTCGAGGAGGGCAGCCACGATACGCTGCTCGCACGCGGCGGACTCTATGCCGACCTGTGGGCGCGCCAGTCCGGCGGCTTCCTCGCCGAGGCGGTGGCGGCGGCGGAGTAGCGGCCGGGGACCCCGACTTGATTCACTCGGCGCTTGCTCAAAGCACCACCCCCGTCTAGCGTGGCGCAAAACAAGCAAAATGCCTGCAGCGAGCCGCATGCGGTCGTTTCGGGCAGCGTGGGAGGAAACGATGCACTTGAGACCGGCTTTCATCGTCGTCTTGGTTGCCGCCGTGACGGCGGCGCTGCCTGCCCTGGCGCAGAAGCAGGGCGGGACACTGCGCATCTATCACCGCGACAATGCGCCGAGCGGCTCGATCCACGAGGAAGCGACCATCTCCACCGTGCAGCCGTTCATGGGCGTGTTCAACAACCTGGTCGTGTACGACCAGACAAAGCCGATCAACGCGCCTGACACGATCGTGCCCGACCTCGCCGAAAGCTGGGCCTGGGATGCCACCAAGACCAAGCTGACCTTCAAGCTGCGCCAGGGCGTCAAGTGGCACGACGGCAAGCCATTCACGGCCAAGGACGTTCAGTGCACCTGGAACAAGCTCACCGGCAAGGACCCCGACGAGTTCCGCAAGAACCCGCGCGCCGTGTGGTGGCAGAACCTGAAGGAGGTGACGGTCAACGGCGATCACGAAGCCACCTTCGTCCTCAATCGGCCGCAGCCCGCGTTCCTCTCGATGTTCGCCTCGGGCTATACGCCGGTCTACCCCTGCCATGTCTCGGCCAAGGACATGCGCACCAACCCGATCGGCACCGGGCCTTTCAAGTTCGTGGAGTGGAAGCGCAACGAGACCATGAAGTTCGTGCGCAATCCCGACTACTGGAGAAAGGGCCATCCGTATCTCGATGGCATCGAGTGGCGCGTAATCCCCAACCGGTCCACGCGCATCCTGGCGTTCGTCGCCGGCGAGTTCGACATGACCTTCACGACCGACGTGACGATCCCCTTGCTCAAGGACGTCAGCTCGCAGGCGCCGAAGGCCATATGCGAGCTCGTGCCGACCTACGTCTCCATCAACCTGATCATCAATCCCAAGGTGGCGCCGTTCAACGATCCCAAGATCCGGCAGGCCATGGCACTCGCGCTCGATCGCAAGGCCTTCATCGACATCCTGAGCAACGGCAAGGACAACATCAGTGGCGTCATGCTGCCACCCCCCGAAGGCCGGTGGGGCATGCCGCCGGAAATGCTGCAGACCCTTCCCGGCTATTCGGCCGACGTTGCCAAGAGCCAGGCCGAGGCTCGCAAGATCATGGAGGGGCTCGGCTACGCTGAGGGCAAGCCGCTGAAGGTGAAGGTGTCGACGCGCAACATTGCCGTCTACCGCGACCCGGCCGTCATCCTCATCGACCAGCTGAAGAAGATCCACATCGAGGGCGAGCTGGAGGTTGTCGACACCAGCATCTGGCACGCCAAGGTGACGCGCGGGGACTATTCGGTCGGCCTCAACCTGACGGGCGTCGGCGTCGACGATCCGGACGTCAATCTCTATGAGAACTACAGCTGCAACTCCGAGCGCAACCTGACGAAATACTGCAACAAGGACGTCGATGCGCTCATCGACAAGCAGTCGCAGGAAGGCGACGTCGACAAGCGCAAGAAGATCGTCTGGGAGATCGAGCGCAAGCTCGCCGAGGACCTCGCCCGGCCGATCATCGCCTATCAGCGGGCGGCGACGTGCTGGCAGCCGCAGGTCAAGGGCTTCGTCCTGCACCAGAACAGCATCTACAACGACTGGCGCTTCGACAACGTCTGGCTGGACAAGTAGCGCGAGAGAAACGGACAGGCCAGCGCACCGGGAGACCCCCTGTGGGAGCCTACCTCGTTCGCCGCTTCTTCCTGATGCTGTTGACGCTGTTCGGCATCTCGGTGCTGATCTTCACCTTGCTGCGGCTGGTGCCGGGCAACATCACCGACATCATCTTCGACTCGGCGGGCTTCGTTAACCCGGCCGCGAAGAAGAAGATCGAGCGCCAGCTCGGGCTCGACCAGCCGATCGTGACCCAGTACGTGAGCTGGATAGGCGGGCTGGCGCGAGGCGACCTGGGCTACGCCTACGTCTCCGAGAAACCGGCGATCGACGAGATACTGCCGCGCATTCCCGTCACGGCCAAGCTCGCCGGGCTGGCGCTCGTCTTCTCGGTGCTGTTTGGCGTACCGCTCGGAGTGCTGAGCGCCGTGCGCCAGAACACGTGGCTCGACTATGTGCTGAGGGTGATCAGCCTGAGCGGCCTCTCGCTGCCCTCGTTCTGGCTCGGTCTGCTCATCCTGATGGCCTGCGTGCAATGGTTTGGCTGGATCCCGCTCTACAAGAGCGCGGCAACGACGGGCATCTGGGAGCAATTGCTGCTGCTGTGCATCCCGGCGGCCGCGGTGGGCTTCCGCAGCTCGGCGCTGGTGATGCGGCTCACGCGCTCGTCCATGCTGGAGGTGCTGCGCCAGGACTACATCCGCACCGCGCGCGCCAAGGGCGCCTCCGACACCTCCGTCAACTACGATCACGCCCTGCGCAACGCCGTCCTCCCCGTCATCACCATCATCGGCATCGAGGCGGCATTCCTGATCGGCGGCCTGATCGTGACCGAGACCGTCTTCAACATTCCCGGCGTCGCCCGCTTTCTGGTCGAGGCCATCCGCTGGCGCGACTACCCCATCGTGCAGAACCTCGTCATGTTCATTGCCGTGGTGGTGGTATTCGTCAACTTCCTCGTCGACATGCTCTACGTGGTGCTCGATCCACGCATCAAGTACGGGGAGTGAGGGCAAGTGGCGGTCATCGATCACAGTGCCGAGCTGGCGCGGGCTGGAGCCAACGTGCGCGGCTGGGGCGGCGCGCTGCGCTTCTTCGTGCGCCGCTATCCGCTCGGTGCGATCGGCGCGCTGATCATGGTGATCTTCGTGGCCACGGCGGTTTTCGCCGGCACCATCGCCTCTTTCGATCCCTTCACCACCAATGCCCGCGTGTCCCTGGCGCCTCCCGGCGGCGAGCACGTGCTCGGCGCGGATTTCATGGGCCGCGACGTCTTCGCGCGCATCGTCTACGGGGCGCGCATCTCGCTTGCCGTCGGCGTCGGGGCCACCGCGCTGGGCTGCCTCGTCGGCGTGGCCATCGGCTTGCTGTCGGGCTTCTTCGGCGGCTGGATCGATCTTCTCGTGCAGCGGCTGATGGACATCATGCAGTCGCTGCCCCTTCTGGTCATGGCGCTGGTGATGGCGGCCTCGCTCGGTCCCTCGCTCACGAACACCATCTTCGCCATCGCCATCCCGCTGGTGCCCAACGTGGCACGCGTCATCCGCTCCAACACCCTGTCGCTGCGCGAGATGCCGTTCGTGGAGGCGGCACGCGCCATCGGCATGAGCGAGACGCGCATCGCCATCGTCCATGTGCTGCCCAACACCCTGGCGCCGCTCATCGTGCTGGCCACCGCGCAGCTCGGCTCCGCCATCCTCGTGGAGTTGGCGCTGGCTTTCTTGGGACTGGGGGTCCCCGAGCCGCATCCCTCCTGGGGCCGCATGCTCTCGGAGTTCGCTGCCGAGTACGTGCGCACCGCCCCCTGGCTCGTGATCTTCCCCGGCGTCGCCATCTCTGCCGTGGTGTTCGGCACCAACCTGTTCGGGGACGCGCTGCGCGACCTCCTCGACCCGCGGCAGCGCATCTGATGGCGGCCCCCCAGGCGACCCTCGCGACCGACCCTCGGCGGGTGGGCAAGGCCGGCGAGCCCGTGCTCGAGGTGGAGAACCTCTCGACCTACTTCTATACGCGCGCCGGCCTCGTCAAAGCGGTCGACGGCACATCCTTCGCGCTGGCCAAGGGCGAGACGCTGGCCATCGTCGGAGAATCGGGCTGCGGCAAGAGCGTCACCGCCCTCTCCTTGATGCGGCTGGTGGCGCTTCCCGGACGGATCGTCGACGGCTCGGTCAAGCTCGACGGACGCGACCTCATCGCCCTGGACGAGGCCGCCATGCGCGAAATCCGGGGCAACCAGATCTCCATGATCTTCCAGGAGCCGATGACCTCGCTGAACCCGGTGATGACGATCGGCCGGCAAATCGGCGAGGCGCTGATCCTGCACCAGCAGATGTCGCAGCGTGCCGCCCTGGCGCGGGCCGTCGAGATGCTGCAGCTGGTCGGCATCCCCGAGCCCAAGCAGCGCGCCAAGGAATATCCCCATCAGCTCTCGGGCGGCATGCGTCAGCGGGCCATGATCGCCATGGCGCTCGCATGCAATCCCAAGGTGCTGATAGCGGACGAGCCCACCTCCGCGCTCGATGTCACCATCCAGGCCCAGATCCTGGAGCTGATCGCCAAGCTGCAGCGCGAGCTCGGCGCCGCCGTCATCCTCATCACCCATGACCTCGGCGTGGTGGCAGAGACGGCCGAGCGCGTGATCGTGATGTATGCGGGACGCAAGGTGGAGGAGGCGACCGTGGGCGACCTCTTCGCCCGACCGCTGCATCCCTATACGCGCGGTCTCATGGACTCCATTCCCCGCCTTGCGCTCATGCGGCGCGAGGCCGGCGCCACCGCGACCCGGCTGGCGGAGATCCCAGGCATGGTGCCGGCGCTGAGCAACCTGCCCGCGGGCTGCACTTTCGCGCCGCGCTGCGCGTTTGCCGACGACACCTGCCGGGCGCAGTACCCGCCCTACGAGGAGAAGCAGACGGGGCACTGGGCGGCCTGCTGGCATTCCGACAGGCTGGCGGAGGCGGCCAATGCCTGAGGCGCCGCCGCCGGTGCTCGAGGTGCAGGGCCTGTCCAAGCACTTCCCCGTGCGCAAGGGCCTGCTGCGCCGCACCGTCGGCCACGTCTATGCCGTCGACGATGTCAGCTTCACGATCGGTGCGGGCGAGACGTTGGGCCTCGTTGGCGAATCGGGCTGCGGCAAGACCACGGTCGGGCGCACCATCATGCGCCTGATCGAGCCCACGGCCGGCACCATTCGCCTCGACGGCCACGACGTCACGCGGCTCGGCAAGCTCGAGCTGCGCCCCTTCCGCCGCCAGCTGCAGATCATCTTCCAGGACCCCTTCTCCTCGCTCAACCCCAGGAAGCGCGCCGGCGACATCGTCGGCGAGCCGCTGAAGGTGCACGGCGTGCTGGCCAAGGGTGCGCGACGCGAGCGGGTGGCGCAGCTGTTCGAGCGCGTCGGCCTGCGCAAGGCGCAGATGGACAACTTCCCGCATCAGTTCTCCGGCGGCCAGCGCCAGCGCATCGGCGTCGCCCGCGCGCTCGCGCTCAACCCCAAGCTCATCATCGGCGACGAGCCGGTGTCCGCGCTCGATGTGTCGATCCAG
Source organism: uncultured Alphaproteobacteria bacterium (assembly GCA_963738065.1). Taxonomy (GTDB): domain Bacteria; phylum Pseudomonadota; class Alphaproteobacteria; order Rhizobiales; family Hyphomicrobiaceae; genus AWTP1-13. The sequence goes on along the minus strand of CAVTVO010000050.1, from coordinate 33,205 downwards.
GCCCAGGTCATCAACCTGCTGATGGACCTGCAGCGCGACTTGCAGCTCTCCTACCTCTTCATCTCGCACAACCTTGCGGTGGTGGAGCACATCTCGCACCGCATCGCCGTGATGTATCTGGGGCGCATCGTCGAATACACCGACAAGGCCACTTTGTTCACGCGGCCGCTGCACCCCTACACGGAGGCGCTGCTCGCGGCCGTGCCGGTGCCCGACCCCGCCATCAAGCGCACCAAGCGGGTGGTGCAGGGCGACGTGCCGAGCCCCTTGAACCCTCCGCCCGGGTGCCGCTTCCACACCCGCTGCCCCTATGCCGAGGCGCGCTGCAAGGCAGGAAGTGCCGGCGCTGCGCGAGGTCGAGCCCGGCCATCAGGTCGCCTGCCACCTGCGCTGAGAGAGCCAGCAATGCTTGGCCGCGCTAGTGACACTAGATCCGCGCCGCTCTTTCCCCCGCCCCATTGCTGAATGCCCGCCGGCTGCGTACCGTGCCCGTCTTGGTGCGACGTTGCGTCTTGCGGGAGGACCACCATGGCAGAGCTCTGGCGCCTATCGGCAAGCGACCTCGCGGCCCTGGTGAAGTCGCGCAAGGTCTCCGCCAGGGAAGCCGCCGAGAGCGTTCTGGGACGGCTGGCGGAGGCCAATCCGAAGATCAACGCCGTTGTCATGGAGATGCCCGAAGAGGCCCTGGAGGCGGCGGGCCAGGTCGACGCGAAGCTGGCGCGCGGCGAGGACCCCGGACCGCTCGCCGGCGTGCCGATCACGATCAAGGTCAACGTTGACCAGGCCGGGTACGCCACCACCAACGGCCTGCGCATCCAGCGCGATCTGAAAGCCAAGACGGACAGTCCTGTCGTGGCCAACCTGCGCAAGGCGGGGGCCGTCATCGTCGGGCGCACGAACACGCCGGCCTTCTCGCTGCGCTGGTTCACACGCAACGGTCTGCACGGCCACACGCGCAATCCCTGGGACCGCTCGATCACGCCCGGCGGCTCCTCGGGCGGAGCCTCGGCGGCCGTCGCCGCCGGCATCGGCGCCATTGCCCACGGCACCGACATCGCTGGCTCCATCCGCTACCCGGCCTACGCGTGCGGCATCCACGGCCTGCGCCCGACGCTCGGCCGTGTCCCCGCCGTCAACTTCACGGGGGCAGACCGTCACATCGGCGGCCAGCTGATGGCCGTGTCCGGCCCGCTGGCGCGCACGGTCGGCGACTTGCGGCTCGCGCTCCACGCGATGGCCGCGGAGGATGTCCGCGATCCCTGGTGGACGCCCGTGCCGCTCGACCTCGGACCGGCGCCCAAGCGTGCGGCGCTGGCCGTCGCCCCCGACGGCATGTCGGTTGCACCGGAAGTCGAGAAGGCACTGCGCGATGCCGCCAAGCGCCTGCAGGCCGCGGGCTGGGAGGTCGTGGAGACGGGCTGCCCGCCGCTGCGCAAGCCCGCCGAGCTGCAGCTCATGCTGTGGCTCGCCGAGTTCCGGCGAACCGCCGCCCAGGCCGTCAGGGACGAGGCCGACCCCGACGCGAGCTTCGTCTATCAGCAGATGGAGGGCATCTGCCCGGAGCCCACGCTCAACGCCATGCTCGACGCGCTGCAGCAACGCATGGTGCTTGCGCGCGAATGGTACCTGTTCCTGAAGGAGTATGCCGTCCTGCTGTGCCCGGTCTCGGGCGAGCTGCCGTTTCCCGATCTCCTGGACGTGGCGTCGCCCGCCGCCTTCCGGCGCGTGTTCGAGGCGCAGCTGCCCCAGGTCGGGCTGCCCTTCATGAGCCTCCCGGGACTGACCGTGAGCACGGGTCTGGTGGGTAGCGTGCCGGTCGGTGTCATGCTGGTCGCCGGCCGCTATCGCGAGGATCTGCTGCTCGCGGCGGGCGAGGCGATCGAGCGCGGCGGCGTCCCCGGCAACCCCGATCGATCCGCGGTAGGCCGCCGGCGCTCGCACGGCCGCCCGCCGGATCGGTCGCCTCACATGTGGATCGTGCGCTTGGCGACGGCCATGGCGGCCTCCTTGACGGCTTCCGTCAGCGTGGGGTGCGCGTGGCAGGTGCGGGCAAGGTCCTCAGCCGAGCCGCCGAACTCCATGATCACGGCGGCCTCGGCGATCATCTCGCTCGCCTGGGCCGCAATCATGTGCACGCCGAGGATGCGGTCGGTCTCGGCATCGGCCAGGATCTTGATGAAGCCGTCGGTGGTCTTGTTGACCTTGGCGCGGCCGTTGGCGGTCATGGGGAACTTGCCGACTCTTGTAGGCGATGCCGGCGGCCTTGAGGTCCTCCTCGGACTTGCCGACGGTGGCGACCTCCGGGAAGGTGTAGATCACGTTGGGGATCACGTCGTAGTTCACGTGGCCGGCCTGGCCGGCGAGGATCTCGGCCACCGCCACGCCCTCGTCCTCGGCCTTGTGCGCCAGCATCGGCCCGGCGATCACGTCGCCGATGGCGTAGATGCCGGGCACATTGGTCTGGAAGTGCGGGTCGACGACGATGCGCTTCCTGTTGTCGAGCGCCACGCCGACGGTCTCGAGGCCGAGCCCCTCGGTGTAGGGCACGCGACCGATGGCGACCAGCACCACGTCGGCCTCCATCACCATGCCGTCGGGGCCGCTGGCCGCTGCCGGCTCGACCGCGATCTTGTGGCCGGTCGCGGTCTTGGCGATGCCCGTCACCTTGCTCGCGAGCTTGAAGCTCATGCCCTGCTTGGTGAGGATGCGCTGCAGCGTGCGCGCCACCTCGGCGTCGGTCCCCGGCAGGATGCGGTCGAGGAACTCCACCACCAGGACCTCGCTGCCGAGCCGGCGCCACACGGAGCCGAGCTCCAGGCCGATCACGCCGGCGCCGATCACCAGCAGCCGCTTGGGCACCTTCGGCAGCATCAACGCGCCGGTCGAGGAGACCACCGTGCGCTCGTCGATGACGACCGAGGGCAGTTTCGCCGTGTCCGAGCCGGTGGCGATGACGATGCTCTTGCACTCGACCCGCTGCTTGTCGCCGTTGTCGAGGGCCACGCCGATCTTGCCGGGGCCCAGGATGGTGGCGGTGCCGTGCAGCGCGTCGATCTTGTTCTTCTTGAGCAGGAAGGCGACACCGTCGACGTTGCCTTTGACGCCCTCGTCCTTGAAGGCCAGCATGCGCGCGAGATCGAGCCTGGGCGCCACCTCGATGCCCATGGCGGCAAAGCCGTGGCGCGCCTCCTCGTAGGCTCCGAGGCATGCAGCAGCGCCTTGGAGGGGATGCAGCCGATGTTGAGGCAGGTGCCGCCGTAGGTGGCGCGCTTCTCCACCACGGCCACCTTCAGCCCAAGCTGCGCGGCGCGGATGGCGCACACGTAGCCGCCGGGGCCGGTGCCGATGACGATCAGGTCGTAGGTCATGGCAAGGGCTCAGTCCTGCTCTCGCTGTCGCCTATACCGAAAATCGCAGTGGCTGGCACCTTGCATGATGGTCTGTGAGCGCGTGAGCTCCTCACCTGTCGGAGCCAAACCCCTCTGCCATGGGAAAGTCCGCGCTGCAAACCAGGAGAAATCCAAGCTCCGGCGCGCCCAAAGCGTTGTAGAACTCCGCATACCGGCACCGCGTCACATCGAACTCGAAGCCGTCGTCCCGAGACTGCTCGCGAACGCGGTAATCAAGGGCGTCGCCGGCGGCGAATTCAACAAACGCCGATGCGATTGACAGTCCCCCAAACTCTCTCACACCTTTCGCCCGCCACCACTTCTCGCCCAGGCGACGATAGACATCGGCCAGGGCGCTTCGGACAAGGGCGTTTGCGCGCTCCTCGCCCAATTCCGCCTGAAGTGTCTTGATGAGAGGAACCAAGACCCGCGCCTGGATTTTGGCTTCCTCAATTGCAGAAATGGCCATGCTCTATCTCTACAGCCGTCTCCACGTTCAAAGCTCCAGCACGAACCGCTGCGGATCCTCCAGGCACTCCTTGACGCGCACCAGGAACGTCACGGCATCGCGGCCGTCGACGATGCGGTGGTCGTAGCTGAGCGCGAGGCTCATCATCGGCCGGGCCACGATCTGGCCGGCCCGCACCACGGCGCGCTCCTCGATGCGGTGCATGCCCAGAATGCCCGACTGCGGCGCGTTGAGGATCGGCGTCGACAGCAGCGAGCCGTAGACGCCGCCGTTGGAGATCGTGAACGTGCCGCCCTGCATCTCCTCGATGCTGAGCTTGCCCTCGCGCGCGCGCCGGCCGAAGTCGGTGATCGCCTGCTCGATCTCGGCCAGCGACATGCGGTCGGCCTCGCGCACCACCGGCACGACCAGGCCCCGGTCGGTGCCGACCGCCACGCCGATGTGGTAGTAGTTCTTGTAGATGATGTCGGCGCCGTCGATCTCGGCGTTGACGGCGGGGATCTCGCGCAGCGCCTGGATGCAGGCCTTCACGAAGAAGCCCATGAAGCCCAGCTTGACGCCGTGGCGCTTCTCGAACAGGTCCTTGTACTCGCTCCTCAGCTTCATGATGGCGCTCATGTCCACGTCGTTGAACGTGGTCAGCATGGCGGCCGTGTTCTGGGCGTCCTTGAGACGGCGGGCGATGGTCTGGCGCAGGCGCGTCATGCGCACGCGCTCCTCGCGCGCGGCGTCGTTGGCCACGGAGGGGGCGCGCATCTGCGGGGCTGGGACCTGCGCCATCGGCACCGGCGCGGCGTAGGCAAGGGCCTCGGCCGGCGCCGCGGGGGATGCTGCCGGAGCAGACTTGGGTGTGGGTGTGGGTGTGGCTGCTGTAGCGGCAGCGGCGATCACGTCCTCCTTCAGCACCTGGCCGCGCCGGCCGGAGCCCAGAACGTCCACCGCGGCAATCCCCTTCTCCTCCATCATCTTGCGGGCGGCTGGCGCCGGCGGCATCGAGCTCCTGCTCTCTGACGAAGCCGGTCTCGGCGCGGACTTCGCATCGCCCATCGGTGTGGTTCTGGGGCTCGAGGCGGAAGCCGGCTTCTCGGCCTGCGGCTTCGACTTCGGCGCGGCGGCGCCCTCGGCAATGGACCCCAGAACCGTGCCGACTGCGACGGTCGCCCCTTGCTCCACCTTGATGTCGGCGAGGACTCCCGCGGTCGGCGCCGGCACCTCCACCGTCACCTTGTCGGTCTCCAGCTCCACCAGCGGCTCGTCGGCGCTGACGGCCTCGCCCGGCTTCTTGAACCATTGCCCAACCGTCGCCTCGGTCACCAATTCCCCGAGCGCCGGCACCGTTATCTCAATCGCCATCGTTTGCCACCATCTCAGTCGGAGAGCGCATGCGCGACGAGCGTCTTCTGCTCCTGGCTGTGCTTGCTCGCGAGGCCCGTCGCCGTGGCCGCCGACGCGGGTCGCCCGACATAGCGCGGCCGCGGATTCTTGGCGCCCGTGTGCTGCAGCACCCACTCGATGTTGGGCTCGAGGAAGCTCCAGGCCCCCATGTTCTTCGGCTCCTCCTGCAGCCACACCACCTCGGCCTGGGCGAAGCGCGACAGCTCCGCGATCAGCGCGCGCGCCGGGAACGGATAGAACTGCTCGATGCGCATCAGGTAGATGTCGTCGATGCCGGCCGCCTCGCGTGCCTCGTAGAGGTCGTAGTAGACCTTGCCCGAGCACAGCACCACGCGCCGGATCTCGCCGTCGGCCTTGAGCTTGATCTTCTCTCCCGGCCGCGACTGGGCATCGTCCCAGAGCACGCGGTGGAAGGTCGTGCCCGCGCCCATCTCGGTGAGATCGGAGACGACGCGCTTGTGGCGCAGCAGCGACTTGGGCGTCATCAGCACCAGCGGTTTCCTGAACTTGCGGTGCAGCTGCCGGCGCAGGACGTGGAAGTAGTTGGCGGGCGTGCTGCAGTTGGCCACCTGCCAGTTGTCCTCCGCGCACAGCTGCAGGAAGCGCTCGAGCCGCGCCGAGGAATGCTCCGGGCCCTGGCCCTCGTAGCCGTGCGGCAGCAGGCACACCAGGCCCGACATCCTGAGCCACTTGCGCTCGCCCGAGGAGATGAACTGGTCGAACACCACCTGCGCGCCGTTGGCGAAGTCGCCGAACTGCGCCTCCCACATGGTGAGCGCGTTGGGCTCGGCCAGCGTATAGCCGTACTCGAAGGCCAGCACCGCCTCCTCCGACAGCATCGAGTTGATGACCTCGAAGCGGCCCTGGTCGGCCGCGACGTGCTTGAGAGGCGTGAAGCGGCGCTCGGTCTCCTGGTCGATCAGCACGGAGTGGCGCTGCGAGAAGGTGCCGCGCTCGCTGTCCTGGCCCGACAGGCGCACCGGGAAGCCCTCGTTGAGGAGCGTGGCGAAGGCCAGGTGCTCGGCCATCGACCAGTCGATGCCAGTGCCGGTCTCCACCATGTCGCGGCGGCGCTGCAGCAGGCGCTGGACGGTCTTGTGGGCGTTGAAGTCCTGCGGGATCGTGGTGATGCGGCGGCCGACCTCCTTCAGCGTCTCGATGGCGACGCCCGTGTTGCCGCGCCGCGCGTCGTCGTCGGCAAAGCCGATGTCGGACCAGCGCCCGTCCAGCCAATCGGCCTTGTTGGGCCGGTAGCTGTCGGCACTGCTCAGCTCCTCGTCGAGGTGGGCCCGGAATCTCGCCTGCATCCCCTCGACGTCCTGCGCGCTGACCACGCCTTCCTCGATCAGCCGCTTGGAGTAGACGGCCACCGCGCTCGGATGCGAGCCGATGGCCCGATACATCAACGGTTGCGTGAACGCCGGCTCGTCCGAATTCGTTGTGGCCGTGCCGCCGATAGCAGAACATGTCGATCACGACCGGCTTCTGGAAGCGCTGGCGGAACTCGGTGGCGATCTTGGCGACGTGCACCACGGCTTCCGGGTTGTCGCCGTTCACGTGGAAGATCGGCGCCTCCACCATCTTGGCCACGTCCGAGCAGTAGGGCGAGGAGCGCGAGTAGCGCGGATTGGTGGTGAAGCCGATCTGGTTGTTGATGATGAAGTGGATCGAGCCGCCGGTGCGGTGGCCCTTGAGGCCCGAGAGGCCGAAGCACTCGGCCACCACGCCCTGGCCGGCGAAGGCCGCGTCCCCGTGGATCAGCAGCGGCAGCACCGGCGTGCGCTCGCCCGCCTTGCAGCTGTGCTGGTCCTGCTTGGCGCGCACCTTGCCGAGCACGACGGGGTCGACGATCTCCAGGTGCGAAGGATTGGCCGTGAGCGAGAGGTGCACATTGTTGCCGTCGAAGGCGCGGTCGGAGGAGGCGCCCAGGTGATACTTGACGTCGCCCGAGCCTTCCACGTCGTCGGGCTTGAACGAGCCGCCCTTGAACTCGTTGAAGATGGCGCGGTGCGGCTTGCCCATCACGCTGGCGAGCACGTTGAGGCGCCCGCGGTGCGCCATGCCGATGACGATCTCCTTGATGCCGAGCTGGCCGCCGCGCTTGATGATCTGCTCGAGCGCCGGCACCATCGCCTCCGCGCCGTCGAGGCCGAAACGCTTGGTGCCCGTATACTTGACGTCGGCGAACTTCTCGAACAGCTCCGCCTCGATCAGCTTGTTGAGGATGGCCTTCTTGCCCTCGACGGTGAAGGCGATGTCCTTGTCCCGGCCCTCGATGCGCTCCTGGATCCAGGACTTCTGCGCCGGCGAGGTGATGTGCATGAACTCGACGCCGATGTGGCGGCAGTAGGTGCGGCGCAGGATCTTCAGGATCTCGCGGATGGTCGCCATCTCGAGGCCCAGCACCTTGTCGATGAAGATGGGGCGGTCGATGTCGGCCTCGGTGAACCCGTAGGTCTCGGGCCGCAGCTCCCTGTGCTTCTTGCGCTCGGCTGAGGCCAAGGGGATCGAGGTCGGCTGCCAGGTGCCCCATCACACGGTAGGCGCGGATGAGCATCAGCGCGCGGATGCTGTCCTGCGTGGCGCGCAGCGAGACCGCAGGGCTCAGCTCGAAGCCGGCCGTGTAGGCCTTGGCCTGCAGCCTGCCGCGAATGTGCTGCTCCACCTCACCGTAGTCGCCGGTGAGCGCACCCAGGAGATCGCGGTCGCCCTCCGGCGTCTCCAGCGGCCTGGCCCATGACGGCCCATGTCCATTGCCCGGTCCGTTGCCCTGGCCGCCGGCCTTCTGCTCCTCGTGCAGGCTGGCGAAGAAGTGGCGCCACTCGTCGCTGACCGAGCCCGGGTTGCGCTCGTATTGCGCCTGCATCTCCTCGATGTAGGCGGCGTTGGCGCCCTGCAGGAAGGAGGTGCGGGCGAAGGCTTCGTTCTTCGGTTGGCGGGTCATGGCGGGATCAACATGGGTATTGTTTGAGTGGCCACAGGGGGCGTCGCGCGCAAAAACGCCCCTGCTTCGGCGCCTAGCTATCATATCGCGCTATTTAGTACAGGCAGCAGATGACAATAAGCCGTTCATGCGTCGGCCCTGCCCAAGGAACGGGCAATAGGTGTTGTCGAACCGGCCGAGCGAACCCTTCTCCCCTTGGGGAGAAGGTGCCCCGAAGGGGCGGATGAGGTCGGATGAGGGGGCCTTCACGCGTGCAACTAAGGACATCCGCAACGATAACCGCTACGGGTTTGGGCGCCTCGGCTTGATCGCGTAGTTCCATTCGGGATGGAACGCATCGCCTTCGATGTCGAGGCGCTTCATCTCGGACTTTTTGATCCGGATGCCCTTCTCGTAGGTCCGCTCGTCGAGGGCGCATTCGACCGTCAGTCCGGTCTTCGTCGTCGTGGTGCCGATCAACTCGACCACCGCCATCCGGCTTTCCAGCGGCTGGCCGCGCCAGTTCTGCGTGATGTGGCAGAACATGCGATGCTCGATCCTGTTCCATCTCGACGTACCCGGCGGATAATGCAGCGCCCGCAGCGTTAGGACACTTTCAGCGACAATTGAATCGTGATCCGTGGTGCGACGGATCGAACTGGGGAATTCGGGGGCGGCGCGAACAGTCGTACGTGCCGTTGGATGATCGACCGCGAGGGCATCGGACTGCGCTGGGAAACGTTGGGCTGCAAGCTCGGCGAGCGGGGGCAGAGATTGTTTGCTGCCAACGAGGTGCAGGCGGCCGGGTATGGCGCACTGAAGATCGTGTCGGAGATCACCGGGCTCGCCCTTGCGACGCACACGGCCCCCGGGCAACGGACCGGCGGCCGGGGCCAACAGCTTGATCCGCTGTCGGTGTGTGTCCGAGCGAACCCCCATGGCTCAATCGGCGGTTGCAATTGCCGAACGGGCCAATTTCCACCTATGCTGGTAGGTGGAAGGACAAAAAGGGGCAGGGCGCACTACCCCCGGGAACGCCATGGGACGTCGGTCGACGCACACTTCACAACAACTGCGCGAGCTGATTCTTGATGCCGCGCAGGACATTATCCAGGACCAGGGGCTTGCCGGCCTGTCCGCGCGCGAGGTTGCCCGTCGCATCGAGTATTCCCCCGGCACCATCTACAACATGTTCGAGAACCTCGACGACGTGGTGCTGCATGTAGAGGCCCGCGTGCTCGACGCCCTCGACAGGCGCTTGTCCTCGGTGTTGGCGGACGGTAACCCCAGCGATCGGATCGGCCGGCTGGCGCAAGCCTACCTTGCCTTCACGCACGAGAAACCGCGGCTGTGGAACCTGCTGTTCGAGCACCATATGCCCGCCACGTCCCAGCTCCCCCCCTGGTATCAGCAGAAGCTCGAAGGGCTGATGGGCAGGGTCGAGGAGGCCATGGCGCCGCTGTTCCCGGTGGGACGCGAGGCAGACCGCCAGCGCGCCGCCCGCGTGCTGTGGGCGGGCGTGCACGGCATCACCTCGCTGTCCACGGCCGACAAGCTTTCGGTGGTGACGACGGAGACCGCGAGCCGCCTCGTCGCCGACCTCGTCGCCACCTACCTCGCCGGGCTTGCCGCAGGGGGCGGTGCGCCCTCGGGCGTCGAGAGGACCCTGGAGCCGCCGCCGCCGGTCAGGGCGTAGCTGCTGCCATCGGCTTGGCCGGCAGCAGGTGGGCGATGGCGTTAGCGTAGAAGGCGAGCAGCGCGGTCTCCTTGGGATTGGCCCGGTAGCTGCCGCCCTCCTCGAAAACCAGGTGGCGCATCAGCAGCATGCGCAGGCCGACATCGACGGCATACTCCTGGTCGTGGCGGGGAATGTGCACGTGAGCGCCCGCGGCCTGTAGCCGGCGCATCATCTCGAACACAGAGCCCTTGAGCTCGAGGCTCGACAGCCCCTCTTCGCCGCCTGCCAGGATTGCGCTCGCCACCAGCGAGACAGGCAGCGCCGGCACCACGCGTCCGACCTCGGCCATCAGATGCTGGCCCAGGCGCTCGATGGCGGCAAAGCGCTGTTCCTCGGCGAGAGCGCGGAAGTCTATGCCGCGCTCTGCGACGTAGGCCCGTAGCGACAGCGGTCGACCGAAGCTGACACAGGCATAGCCGTAGCGGTGCCATGTACCCCGGAGCCGCTGCCACAGGCCCTTGCCCACCCACGCCGTGAAGACGAGCGGGTTGAAGGTGAAGCGCGGGCGTTCGCTCTTGGGCGTGGTGGCGGCCGCGGTGAGTACACGGTCCTCGAGCACGCGGTCGTAGTTTATGCCGACGGGCACGAACACGATGTCGCGCGGGCCCTTGGGGTCGAAGCCCGACACCATGTAGCTGAGCAATCCCAGCTTCGGCGGGCGCAGCGAGCCGTCGCGCGTGAGGCCGCCTTCGGGGAACACGGCTTGGGCTACCCCTGAGGTAGTGGCCATGTGCACGTAGCGCGCAAGCAGCTTGCGGTAGAGCGCATTCGAGCTGTCGCGGCGCACGAAATAACCGCCCATGGCGCGGATCAGGCTCTGCAGCGCCCATACGCGCGCCCACTCACCCACCGCATAGCTGAGCGCCGAGCTCTCAGACACGAGGTAGGTGACGAGCACATAGTCCATGTTGGAGCGGTGGTTGATGACGAACACGACGGAGGCATCGGCCGGCACCTTGTAGAGGGTCGCCTCGTCGAACACGCCGAGACGCACGCGGTAGAGCGCGTTCGACAGCTTCTTGGCGAGTGCCGCCCCAATCCGGAAATAAGCGTAGGCCGAGAACGCCGGCACGATCTCCTTGGCATACCGACGGGCGCGCGCATGCGTGACGCTCTTCGGCTCGTCGCGCGCCTTAGCCTCATCCTCGACGGCCTTGAGCACTTCGGGATCGAACATCAGCTGCTCGATGAGCTGCCGCCGGCGCGCGAGCTTGAAGGGCGGAATGGTGAGCTTGAGGCGCTGGTTGAGCTCGTCGATGGCGCGGTTGACGCGGTGCCTGAGCCACCAGCGCACGGCCGGCGCGAACAGCCGGTCGATCAGCGCGACGGCGGCGAGCGCGCCTGCCAGCACGGCGAGCCACAGCGGGATTGTCACCGATGCCACCACGTTAGACGCATCTCCCCCGCAGACAATTTTGCGGCGAGAACAGCACGAAATAGTGTGCTGGTGGTAGCGGAACCTCGTGGAGAGGTATGTAGCATCCCGGAGACTCGTGCCGCTACACTGTCGCCAGCAATGCCCGGATGAGGAGGCCGGCGAGGGCGACGACGGCGACGCCGGCCAACCAGAGGCCGACGAACCACAAGGCCCGTTTGGCGAGGGAACTGTACCCCGGCGATTGTTGCGTCGGCCTCATCTCACGCTACCGCCCAATACCGCACCTCCCAGGGAGCCGGCGCGCTTGCCAGAGACAGTCAATGGTAGCCGGCCCCGGGGTCCACCTTGCCGCGGAAGACCCAGTAGGACCAGGCCGTGTAGGCGAGGATCAGGGGGACCAGCACCACCGCGCCGACCAACAGAAACTCGAGGCTCGCGTCCGGCGCGGCCGCCGACCAGATGGTGATCGAGGGGGGCACGATGTAGGGATAGAAGCTGATCCCCAGGCCGACATACGACAATACGAAAAGGGTGAGCGCCGCCAGGAAAGGCGAGGCGTCACGCCGCCGGGCGAGGCCAGCAAACAGCACGAAGGACGCCAGCGCCACGAGGAGCGGCACCGGCGCGGTGTAGAGCAGGGCCGGCCAGGCGAACCAGCGGGCCATGAACTGTGCGTTCATCAGCGGTGTCCACAGGCTCACCGCACCGATCAACGCCAGCGTGGCGAGACCCGTAATCCAGGCGAAGCGGCGCGCATCGTGCTGCATCTCGCCCGTCGTCTTCATGACGAGCCAGGTGGCGCCCAGTAGCGCGTAGCCGACCACGAGGGCGACGCCGGTGAGCACGCTGAAGGGCGTGAGCCAGTTCCACCAGCCGCCGGCATAGGCGCGATCGGAGACCGGGATACCCTGCACCAATGCGCCGAGTGCGATACCCTGCGCGAACGCCGCCAGCGTCGAGCCGCCGGCGAACGCGCGGTCCCACAGGGGCTTCTCGGTCGCCCGCCACCGGAACTCGAAGGCCACGCCCCGGAACACCAGCGCCAGCAGCATGGCGATCAGCGGCGCATAAAGCGCCGTCATGACCACCGAATAGGCGACAGGAAAGGCCGCCATCAGCCCGCCACCGCCCAGCACCAGCCAAGTCTCGTTGCCGTCCCAGACGGGAGCCACCGAGTTCATGGCCTGATCGCGCTCGTGCTCCGACTTGAGAAACGGGAACAGGATGCCGACGCCGAGGTCGAAGCCGTCGAACAGCACATAGGCCAGAACGGCGAAGGCGATCAGACCGGCCCAGATGAAGGCGAGATCGAACATGGGCTCACCCTTTGGCCTTGGCGTGGGTCGGCTCGGAGAGAGCCGACAAGGGTGTGACGCCTGCGGCGCGGGTCGGCATGCCCTTGTCGAAGTCGGGCTCGTCGCGCTGCGGCGCGTGCGCCATCAGCCGCAGGATGTAGAGGATGCCGGCGCCGAACACGGCGAAGTAGACGAGGACAAAGGCGATGAGCGAGGCGCCCACGGCGGTGGTATCGATCGGCGAGACCGACTGGGCCGTGCGCAGGAGGTGGTAGACGGTGTAGGGCTGGCGGCCGACCTCGGTCGTGATCCAACCCGCCAGAACAGCGACGAAACCCGCCGGCCCCATCAGTACGCTCAACCAGTGCAGCGCGCGGCTGTCGTACAGGGTCTGCCGCCAGCGCAGTAGGAGGCTCCACAGGCCGACCAGAACCATCAGCACGCCGATACCGACCATGACGCGGAAGCTCCAGAACACGACGAGTGAGTTGGGGCGCTCAGCCGGCGGCCAGGACTTGAGGCCTTTCACCTCGCCGTTCCAATCGTGCGTGAGGATCCAACTGCCGAGCCTGGGGACCTCCAGAGCATAGTGGGTTGTTTCCGCCGCCATGTCCGGCCAGCCGAGGAGGATCAGGGGCTGGCCGTGCCGGGTCTCCCAGTGGCCCTCCATGGCCGCGATCTTGGCCGGCTGATAGTGCAGCGTATTGAGGCCATGCTGATCGCCGGCGAACACCTGGATCGGCGCCACCAGCGCCGCCATCCACATGGCCATGGAGAACATGACGCGCGCGCCTTCGTTGCGCGGATCTCGCAGGAGGTGCCAAGCGCCGACCGCGCCGACCGCGAACGCGGTGGTGAGGTAAGCGGCGAGCACCATGTGCACCAGGCGGTAAGGGAAATGAAGGATTGAAGATTACCGCCCACCAGTCCGCGGGGACAAACTGGCCGACGGCGTTGGTGGCATAGCCCGCGGGCGTCTGCATCCAGCTGTTGACCGAGAGTATCCAGAATGCGGAGAACAGTGTGCCGACCGCAACCATCAACGTGGCGAAGAAATGTAGGGCGCGACCGACGCGGGCCATGCCGAACAGCATGACGCCAAGGAAGCCCGCCTCCAGGAAGAAGGCGGAGAGCACCTCATAGCCCATCAACGGCCCGATCACGGGGCCGGTCTTGTCGGAAAAGACGCTCCAGTTGGTGCCGAACTGGTAGCTCATGACGATACCCGACACGACGCCCATGCCGAAGCTGAGGGCGAAGATTTTCTTCCAGTAGTTGAATAGGGAGAGGAAGACGCTGCGTCCCGTGACGAGCCACAGCCCTTCAAGCACGGCCAAGTAGCTGGCAAGACCGATGGTGAACGCCGGAAAGACGATGTGGAACGAGACGGTGAAGGCGAACTGCAGCCTTGCGAGCCCCAGTGCGTCGAAGAATTCCACGGCCCCGGCTCCTCCTTCGTCGTTCCGCCTCGGACCCCGCGGTAAGCTGTGCTCGAGATGGTAGGCCTAACGCGCTCGTCCTGCCCCTGGATCCCCGACTGCAATGTCCAGGAGCGTGGCGTTACTCACGCCTTGACCTCGGACGGATGCAGCGGCCCGAACTCCCGTCCGCCATCGTCGGTCGGCTCGGGTCCAGGATCATCGGGGGCTCGTGGCGGAACGAAGATCTTGGGCTCGGCAGCCTTGCGCCCCCGCGAAGCCGCTGCCTCGGGCCTCGTGACCGGGCGTGCGGCCGGCGCCGTCGGTTTCGCCGCGACCGGCTTTGGGGCGGGAGATTTCGCTGCCGCCGTCGTCGGAGCAGCCGGCTCGAGCGCGCGCGACACCGCAATGGCCCTCTGAGCCGCCAGCCTGATGCGCTCTCGCAGATCGTCCTCCTCCTATCGTCTGTCACGCCGGCGCCACCGAGGCGGGCAGCGATCGGCGGAGACTCGGCGGGTGCAGGCGCAGTCGGCGGCGCAGTGTTGGGGCGCTGCAACTCCACGGCAGGCCCAGCATCCGGGGTTGCGGCGGTCGCGCCGCTGGCGACGGCCGATCGATGGCCTCCACCGTCTCGGTCGCAGGAAATGCCGCAGCAGGCTTGGCCGCATCGGCATGGGCAAGCTGCGGCTCGGGGCCAGTGCCAACGGTTGCGAGTGCTTCCACCTTGGCCGCCAGCAGGGCGCCCGCGGGCTCGCCGATGGACTCGACCGGGACGCGCCAGCGGTAGGCATCGAGTACGCCCGTTACCGGTGAGATGGGTGCCCAGCGATCGGACACGGCGCCGTCGGCCGTCCAGCCCGGATCGCGCGGGGCATTGACGGCGCGTGCGAGCCATTCGCGCACCCGGCCGGCGTGGCCGTGCTGTTCGCCCTCGATGCGCGCCATCAGCGCGGCGATCCTCTGCGTGAGGCGTCCCTCGAGCAACGGCTCCAACGCCTTGCGCGCCTCATCCCATTCGCGCGCCTCGATGGCCGTGACGGCGAGAGCAATCGGCCCTTCGCTGTCATGCGGGCTGAGGCGAGCCAGATGACGCATGCGGTTGAGGCGGTCGCGCGGACTGTCGCCGGGCCTGGCGTAGGCATAGGCGGCTGCAAGATCGGGATGCGGCGAGAGTCGCCATGTCTTGAGGAGCACCCGCGCGGCCCGCGGTGTATTGCCTTGCGAGGCCAGGATGCGTCCAGCGACGGCGGCGGCCGGCACCAGGTCGGGGGCGAGCCGATGCGCCTCTTGCGCCAGCTCCAGAGCCTTCTCGGGCGCCGTATCCTCTGCTGCCTGCGCTTGCGCCGTCAGCAGCACCGCGCGCCGGCGATTGGCGATAGCCTTGTCGACGATCCCCTGCCGCCGGCCGACCGCCAGCGTATCCAGCGCGCCTTGCCAATCGCTCGCACGACATTGCAGATCAAACAGCGCCTCAACCGGCCAGTCGAGCTTGGCATTGAGCTTGAGCGCCCGCTCCGCAAACTGGCGGGAGGCCTCCTGCTCGCCCTCGCGCTTTGCCTCCAGAAACAGGCCACGCAGACCGAGCTGCTCGGTGTCGGGCGAGGCCAGCATGGCCTCGAAGATGCGCCGGCTGGTGGCGCGATCGCCCGTGAGTTCTGCGGTCTGCGCCCTGAGCAGATGCGTGAGTGGCTCATTGGGGAGCGACTTGCGGGCCTGTCCGGCATAGCGCAAAGCCAACGCACGGTCCCCGGCACCGATGGCGATCATGCCGCTCGACAAGGCATCGAGGCCGCGCCGCTCGCGCCGCCGATTGAGGAAGCGGCCGACACTCGCCGGGCTCGACCACAGCGAACGCGAAGCCGACCAGGTCGCCAAGGCCGCCGCCACCAAAGCAAACAGCAGAATGAAGGCGCGAAATACGCTCGTCTCGGCTACATAGCCCTGCCACTCGACCACGATGGTGCCTGGGCGGTCTGCGAGCCAGTCGAGGCTGGCGGCGATCGCCATTATCGTCACAAGAAAAATGACGAGACGGATCATCGTTTGCCGTCCGAGCCGGCGGGCTTGCCAGCAGATTGAGCCGAGCTGAACGAAGCCTTGAGGGCCGCCTCGACATCGGCCAGTGCCTGCTCGACCGCTTGGCGCGCCTGCACCTTCTTCACCCAATCCTCGCCCGCGAGCGCCGCTTTGGGCGGGAGTTTCTTGGCGTTCGCAAGCACGTCGTCGAGACGACCTTCCTTGAGGGCAGCCTCCATGCGGCCCACCACGGCCTCGACGCTCGTGTCGTCGGCGGCATGACCAGCTTTACGCACCCGCACTATTCCGCGCGCGCCCGACAGCAATCGGTCGAAGAGGGAGGCATCGGCCTTCTCGGCTTCTGCATCGAGCATCGCATTGGCCGCAGGCCGGAACGATTTCCTGAGCTCGGCAGGCGTTGGCACGCCCTCCCGCATATAGCGCTCCAGGGGCCTGAGGTTGAGCGCGACCCGCCACCTTCTTCACGCGGGCGAGGTCCTCGGCATAGCTCTCCCCTCGATCGATGGCGCGCTTGAGGTTGGCCAATTCCAGCGTCAGCAGCACGCGCGCGGCGTTGGCGTTGCGCTCGGCCTCGCTTCTGACGAAGGTCTGCAGCTCCTGCTCGAGCGTCGAAAGCTTGCTGGCGAGGGGCCCGACATCGGCAGCTCTGGCGGCCCCGCGCATGCGCTCCTCGACCTCGCCCTTGAGGCCGTCGAGCCGCTGGACGAGGCGACCTGCCTGGGTTCTGACCGCGGAAAGCTCCGTGTCGACACGAGCGAGCCCTGCCTTGGCGGTCTCCGCAGCCTCCCGCGTCGTCTTCTGCAGCTCGGCAAGGCGGCCGGCGAACGCGGCGACCTGCGGCGACTGGCCAGCGGGATCGGCCGCCGACATCGTCCCCAGCATGTCCTCGAGCCGCGTAAGGCGTCCGACCAGCTCTTGGGGAATCTCCTGACCGCTGCCGACCTTGGTCTCCAGCGCCTTGGTGTCGCGGGCGAGCTTGGCCTGCGTCTCGGCAAGCGTGCCGAGCGACCGGCCGAGCTCCTCGACCCTGGAGCGCAGACCACTGTTGGGGCGCGTGCCGAGCACGCTCTCGAGATCGGCGAGGCGGCGCGAGAGGTCGTTGAGTCCAGGTCCGCGCATTGGCGCACGGTCCGGCATCACCAGCTGCGCGCCGCCGAGCGCCAGAAGGCCTCCGACTGCGCCAGCGGCCAAGTGCGTGAGGAGCCGGGTCGTCTGCCAGCGGCCCGCCAGCGAGCCAAACGCCGATGCTGCTGCACTACCATCCTTCTGGCCTTCCTTCGCGCCGCTGGCGCCTGCAGATGGCGCAGGTTTTGCTCCTTCCTTCGGCAGCTTTTCTCTCGGGAGCCTTGTCGTCGGGCTTGCCCGCAGATTTTGCGTCTGCGGTCGCGGCCGCCGATGCTGAGGACTTGGTCCCCCCGCCCGCCGCCGGATCCCGCCCTTCAACCTCCGTGGCCTTCAGGTCGATCGTGGCATAGGGCCGCTTGGCAGCTGACATTTCGCCGGGCTTCGGCATGCCTTTGCCAGCTTCCTCTTTGTTATTGGCCATGGGCTGGTTCTCGATCTCCAATGGACGCCAAGCCGGCAAAATAGGCTGCTTCGGGTGAACGAAGCCTTCGCCGACGCATCTCTTGTACTGCCGTAGCCCGACTAGCCGCCCGATCTTGCCGCGACCCCGTCAATGAGGGCAAGCAATTCTTCCAGCCGAGGTTCCTCGGCAGTCTCAGTGCGGACAGTGCCGAGCGGCTCCAGGCGCCGTGCGATCGGCTCCGACAGGCAGAAATGAACGAGGCTGCGCGCAACCGAGGTCAGGCCCTGCTTGCGCACAAGCTGCACATAGATTGTCGCAGTTCGCGGCGACATCAGGATGACGCCCTCGATCTCGCCCATCGCCAGCTGCTCGACGGCGCCCTCCGAGAGCGCGTTGGTGGCCTGCATGCGGTAGGTGACCACCTCCACGACTCGGAACCCCTGCGCCTCGAGCTCACCCTTGAGGTCTCGGGCCAGCGTGTCCCCCGCAAGATGCAGGAGCAAGCCGGCGGCGGGATCAGCGACCGACACGATATGGGCAACGAGCTGCTCGGCCGTGCCCGCGCCCGTCACTACCATCTCGAAGCCCAGCGCTCGGGCCTCGGCCGCAGTCGCCCGGCCGACCGCAAACAGCGGCAGCTTGCGCGCCTCGCCCAGCAGCCGATGCGACCGCAAGGCGCGCACTGCATTCCGGCTGGTGGCAATCAGCGCTTGAACCCCTTCCAGCTCGATCGTCTCGGCGCCTTCGAAAACAACCGTGAGCAGCGGCTCTACCGTCGCCTCGTGGCCATGCTCCTCCAGCGCGGCTCTGAGCCTCAGCGCATCGGGCTCGGGGCGGGTGACGAGGAGGCGCATACGTCTTGGCGCTTTCCGCTCAGCGACTGCACAATCCCGGGGGAGGGACGCGATTGACCGAAAGGCTGGTCGGCACGCTGCGATTGCCCGCGGTCCGCCTTGGCATTCGTCGCAACGTCAGCCGCCCCTTGCTGCTCAAACGGATCGGCGAGCATGAGCCGTACGGCTGGCGCAGACGCGCTGCGTCTCTCCCGGCACCGCCACTGGTGAACCTGCGCCTAGTCCGGAACGAGCCCGCCATCGACGTTAAAGGACTGCCCGGTGATGTTGCGCGCGCCGGGCGAGGCCAGGAACACGACCATGGCGGCGATGTCCTCTGGCTCGTTGGCGCGTTTGAGCGGAACGCTCTGCACCATGCGGCGCTCGATCTCCTCGGCGCTTGCGCCTTCCTTCTCGGCCATGACGCGCACGATGTCCTTGTAGAGCGCGGTGCGCACGATGCCCGGGCACACGGCATTGACGTTGATGTCATGCGGCCCCAGCTGCTGCGCTGCCGTCTTCGTCAGGCTGATCACCGCGCCCTTGCTCGCCCCGTAGATGGCGTTGGACAGGCCGGGAAAGCCTTTGCCTGCAATCGAGGCGATGTTGATGATCCGGCCGCTTCGGCGAGGAATCATCTCACGGGCCGCCCGCTGCAGGCAGAAGAATACACCCTTCGAGTTGACCCGGTGGATGCGGTCCCAGTCCTCCTCGGTGAGGTCCATGATGTAGGCGCGGCGCGTGACGCCCGCGTTGTTGACCAGTATGTCGATCTTGCCGAACTTATCGACCGTCTCGGCCACCATGCGGTCGATATCCGGCAAGCTGCCCGTATCGGCCTGTATGGCAAGGCCCCGCCGCCCCGTTGCCGCCACCGCCGCCGCCGTCTCCTTGGCACTCGCGGCGTTGATGTCGACCGACACGACATCGGCACCGGCCGCTGCCAAGCCTAGAGCGCAGGCTTTGCCGATGCCCTGGCCGGCACCCGTGACGACGGCGACTTGGTCGGATAGTTGCATAGGTGGTTCCCACTGGGCCGGCGCGGAGCGGCGTTTGGATGCTCATGCTATGGTCTTTGGCAGCCAATGTTGCGCGGCGTCCATCACGCGCGCAACAGCAAACCATCACTCGCGCCATAGGAGCGCGCATGCTCGACCACCTGAAGGCAAAAAACCGCGCCTGGGCGGCAAGGAAGGTGTCCGCCGACCCCGGCTTCTTCACCCGGCTGGTGCGCCAGCAGGCGCCCGAGTACCTGTGGATCGGCTGCTCGGACAGCCGGGTTCCGGCCAACGAGATCGTCGATCTCGACCCGGGCGAGCTGTTCGTGCACCGCAACGTCGCCAACCTGGCCCCGCCGCAGGACTCCAACTACCTCTCCGTGCTGCAGTTCGCCGTCGACGTGCTGAAGGTCAAGCACATCCTGGTCGTGGGGCACTACGGCTGCGGGGGCGTGGCCGCGTCGATGGACGGCAAGCGACGCGGCCTCGTGGACCACTGGCTCCATCCCGTGCGCGAGCTCTACCGCGAGCACCGCCGCGCGCTCGAGCGCATCCCAGATCCGCAGACCCGTCTCGATCGGCTGTGCGAGCTCAATGTCATCAGGCAAGTGGGCAACGTCGTCTCCGACGTGTTCGTGCAGGAGGCCTGGTCGCGCGGGCAGGAGCTTTGGGTGCACGGCTGGATCTATTCAATCTCCAACGGGCTCGTGAACGACCTCGACGTGACCGTGAGCGGGCTCGAGGACGCCGACCGCCTGCGCTGAAAGGCGCGGGCCTACTTCGCCCTGGCCGTCTTGCGCGGCGCCTTGCCCAGCACGCTTTCCAGATGCGGCCAGATGCGGGTCTTGGGCGTCTTGACGAGGTCCTGCGCCACCTCGCCGACCACCTTGGCGCGTACCTTCTTTGGCAGAGCCTCGCGCAGGTCGCCCAGCGCCGGCGGCGGCGCCACTACCACGAGCCGCTCGAACCGGCCCTCGGCCAGCCGCTTTTCCAAGGCCTTGCCGACCGCCTTGGCGAAACCACGCTTGAGCTCGCGGTGCGGATCGACGCAGTCGCCTTTGGCGTGACGCGCGTGCCCATGCAACTCGTAGCTGCGGCCGGCGCGATCTGCCAGGATCTCGTGGCTGCGTGGCAGATCGGCGCTCATCTCCATATCGGTCTGCGCCTCGAGGCGGGACAGACTAGCGTCGGTCTCCAGCACTTTGGCATGACCGCCGTCTGCAATTAGCACCCACGTGCGCACGGATTTCATTGGTCTACCCTTCTCGACTCTTTTGCTGCCAAATGATGCCATTGCCTGGGCCGGCTAACGTCTCAACGTCCCTGCCGGCCCAGCGTCTTCATGTGCTCGAGCCAACGCTCGCGCTTGTTGGAGACCTCGAGCCCGCCGACCATGCCGAACAGCGAGCGCCGGATTGGACGAAAGCCAGAGAACCCCAGGATATTGCGCTCGAGGTTTCTCAGTCCGTGGGCGCCGAAATACCACCGATAGACGAGGGCCGGCATCCCCATCGTCACGACGATGTGGGCCGAGCGACCGGCGAGCAGCTTCCGCGGCCAGCCATCACCCCTCTGCTCCATGGCGAATCCAGGCCGGAACGTCTGCTCCAGGAAGCCCTTGAGCAGCGCCGGCAGGCTGCCGAGCCAGAGCGGATAGACGATCACGAGATGCTCCGCCCATCGGATCGCGTCTTGAGCCGCCTTGATGTCGGGCACCGGTGTGCCGGTCTCGAAATCCTGCGCCGTCCTGAGCAATGGAAAGTCGAGCACAGCGACCTCGATGCGCCGAATGCCATGACCCGCGGCGCTCGCGGCAGCGGCGTAGGCGTCGGCTAGGGCGTGGCACAGCCGGCTTCCGGTCGGGTCCGGATGTCCCTGGACAATGGTGATGCGACGAGACATGTCGGGTTCTGTAGCTGATCCGCCGGCACTCGGGATTGACCGTAGTCAACGTGCAGAAGCGCGCGACTTGCCCTCCGGGGGCCTCAGCGCGGCGCGGGGATGGACACCGGACCGTCGATTGCGCCTATATGGGAAACGGAGCGGCGCGGGGGGCACCGGCTTGAGCATCGGCGAACATCGCTGGGGAATTCCTGCAGCGACGCGCACGGTCGCCGAGCGCCGGACCCTGGCAGCGACCTGCGCCGCCCACTTCGTGCACGACGGCATCGCCGACGCTTTGTATGTGCTGCTACCGGTGTGGGCGCAGGCGTTCGGCCTCACCTATGTACAAGTCGGCGCTCTGCGCATGGCCTATTCGAGCGCGCTGGCCTGCCTGCAGCTGCCGGCGGGCATGCTGGCCGAGCGGGTCGGCGAGCGGACGCTGCTGGCCGCCGGCTCCGTGCTCGCGGGCGCAGCCTTTGCGTTGCTCGCAACGTCCCAGAGCTATGCCGCCGTCGGCGGCATGATCCTGCTCGCCGGCGTCGGCTCGGCCGTGCAGCATCCGATCGCCTCCACCATCATCTCGCGCGCCCACGCGCCTTCGTCCCGCCGCGCGGCGCTCGGCATCTACAATTTCGCTGGCGACGTCGGCAAGATGGCGGTGGCGGCGGCGATCGGTCTTGGAGTTGTAGCCATCGGTTGGCGCAGCAGTGTTGTCCTCTACGGCATCATCGTTGCCGCCGTCGGCGTCGCGACGCTTGTGGTGCTCGGCAATATTGCAGGCTGGGTTCAGCGCTCGCCGTCGGGCGCCGCTCCGGCCGCCGCAGCCGGATGGGGCTTCACCGATCCCAGAGGGTTTGCGCTGCTCTCGGCCATCCAGCTGATCGACAGCGCCTGCCGCACCGGCTTCCTCACCTTCTTTCCCTTCCTCTTCATCGCCAAGGGTGCGAGCGTGGCGAGCGTCGGCTTCGGCCTCGCGCTGGTGTTTGTCGGTGGCGCGGCCGGCAAGCTCGTGTGCGGGCTGCTGGCCGAGCGCGTAGGCATCTTGCGCACCGTTATCCTCACCGAGCTCGCGACGGGCCTGCTGATCGCCGCCCTGGTCGCGGCCCCTCTGGGCTTGGGGATGATCCTGCTGATACCCGTTGGCGTGGCGCTCAACGGCACGTCTTCGGTGCTCTATGGCACTGTCGCCGAGTTCGTGCGCGACGACCGCCAGAGCCGCTCCTATGGCTTGTTCTACACCCTGGGCAGCGCTGCCGGCGCCACCGCGCCGCTCGTGTTCGGCCTGGTCAGCGATTTTGCCGGCGTGCCCGCCGCTCTCATCGCCATCGCCGCGCTCGCCCTCACCACCGTGCCGGTCGCGCGCATGCTCCGCCCGCACATCACGGACGCCCGGCGTATGCTCTAGTCTTACTGTGTCATAAACTGGCGAAGTGTGGTAAGCAGCCGCTTCCTGGTTCGTTTTGGGGGCGGCGATGGATCTGCGGGCCACGCAGGGTGTGGCGTCGCGTTTTGCTGAGTATGTCGAGCATCTGAGCGAAGTGATCGGTCATGTGGATCGGCATGGACCGCTCGCCTCGTACTGCACCGGCTTGTTGCTGCCGGGCGAGCGCAAGAGCGTCGAGCCGATGGCGGCGCGCATTGCGCCCGACGCTGTCGGCGCCAAACACCAGTCGCTGCATCACTTCGTAGCGAAGGCACCATGGGACGAGGCCGAGTTGCTCTCTGCCGTGCGCACGTTCGTGCTGCCGAAGATCGAGAAAGACGCGCCAATCCGCGCCTGGATTGTCGACGACACCGGCATTCCGAAGAAGGGCAAGCATTCGGTCGGTGTGGCGCGCCAATACTGCGGCGAGCTCGGCAAACAAGATAACTGCCAGGTCGCGGTGACGCTGTCGGTGGCAAGCGATCTCGCCAGCTTGCCGATTGCGTTGCGTCTCTATCTCCCCGAGCCGTGGGCCAACGACAAAGCGCGTCGCGCCAAAGCCGGGATACCTAATGGGATCGGGTTCCAAACCAAGCCGCGCATCGCCCTCGATCAAATCCGGCAGGCGATCGCCGACGGCGTACCGAAGGCTGTCGCGCTCGCCGATGCCGGCTACGGCAATGACACGGCGTTCCGCAGCGGGCTCACTGAACTCGGCCTCGAATACGTCGTCGGCGTGCGGGGCTCGATGACGGTTTGGGCGCCAGGAACCCAGCCGCTGCCAGCGAGGGCGTGGAGTGGTCGCGGCCGGAGAACGAAGCTTCTGCGCCGGGACGGCAACGCCAAACCAGTCAAGGTGTCTGAGCTTGCCAAGAGCCTGGCTCGAAGGGCGTGGAAGACCGTGCGTTGGCGCGAGGCACCAAGGGCGATCTCGTCTCGCGGTTCGCTCACCTGCGCATTCGTCCGTCGCATCGCGACTATTGGCGTGCCGAACCGTGGCCCGAGGAATGGCTGCTGATCGAATGGCCCGAGGGCGAGGACGCCCCAACCAAGTACTGGCTTTCGACGCTGCCCGCCAGCACACCGATCGCGACTCTCGTCGATACCGCCAAGCTGCGATGGCGCATCGGGCGCGACTTCCAGGACCTGAAGCAGGAGATCGGCCTCGACCACTACGAGGGGCGAGGTTGGCGAGGATTCCACCATCACGCGGCGCTCTCGATCGCGGCCTACGGATTCCTCGTCGCCGAGAGGAGTCCGATTCCCCCCTCAGGTGCCCTCCGCCAAGCGCTCATCGCAAGAGCGCCGACGCCGAACGAGAGCTACCGTCCGCGCGGACACGTCATGCCGAAGGCGCGCTACCAGCACGACGCTCCGGCCTGAGCGCCACACTTCCAATTCGATAGCGACCCTGCGAAAGCTCATCGCCGTCGCGCCGGCGCAGGCTTGGCTTGTGCCACATAGAGCAGGCCGCTACGCTGCCAGCGATGTGGCTTTATGGAACGACCCTATCGCGACGCAATACGAGCACAGCGTCTACACGCGTGCGAAGTCCCACCATGCATGACAGGATATGGGAGATGGTTGTATTCTTTGTCGGGGTGGGTTTGTTTGCTGTCGCTCTTATCGTCCGCTACGCGGTCGGGCGCGTCAGGGCACTACGCGCACAATTGATCAGTTTCGCCCCTATCTTGTTTGTCGTTCTTGTTTCCGGGCTGCGGTTGATGGCTTTACCGATAGGGGCGACCTTGCGGGGGCGCGTCCCGATCCTCTGTTTTGACCTCGCATTACAGCTTTACGCGACACTCGGCTTCTCCTATCTTCTGTTTTTGGATTTTATTCGCCGTAGGATCACTACGGGCACACTGATATCCAAAATCGAGGACAGCGGCCAGTCTGGCATTGACCGCGAGGGCCTCCTGCAAACCGTGGCTGCGCGGCTAGCCGCTGGAAGACTGGAATTGCTGGAAGACGAGGAGTTGGTCTCCGAACAAGCTGGCAAGTTTGGACTAGCTCGTCTCGGGCACATAGCCGTGGCATGGAGGCCAGCGACACCAAAGCTGCGCCCGCACGGTCCCTTGCCCGCGGCAAAACGTAAGCACCAGGCGGCATGAGCATGCTTTACGTTCACCTTTCAAGCACTGCGCTCTTCTTTGCCCCACTTGTTGGCGTCCTTGCCTTCGCAGTATCGGCAGCCAGAATGCGAAGGCAGGGCGCGGCCAACTCGAAGGCCTCCGTCGTGCGCGCCTTCGCAGCCGGGCTGGTTACGACAATCGCTGTAGCCCTGGTTACCTTCTCCCTGTTGTGGCACCACGCCACCGGATTTGTCGGTCTTTCTCTTGCGATACTAGTGTTCCACACCTAACCGATGGTTCCCATGTTGCCGCAAATCAGTCAGTCTGCGGCCATGAGGCGAGACGATATCTGCATCTATGTGAGCCCGTCGAACCGCGCGGGGTTGGCGGCTCTGGTCGGCGACCGCAACACGCCCTCGAAGGTGGTGTGGCGCGCCGAGATCGTGCTGGCGACGGCCGATGGACACGGCACCAACGAGATCATGCGGCGCACGGGCAAGTCGAAGCCGTGCGTTTGGCGCTGGCAGGAGCGCTATATCGACGAGGGCGTCGAGGGGCTGAGGCGCGACAAGACCCGGCCTTCGCGCAAGCCGCCGCTTCCTGAGAAGATCAAGCTTGCCGTGCTGACCAAGACGGCCAACGAGACACCTGCAAACGCCACACACTGGAGCCGGGCTTCGATGGCGGCCGAGATGGGGATCAGCCCGTCCAGCGTGGGGCGCATCTGGGCCGAAGCCGGCTTGAAGCCGCACCTGGTGCGTCGGTTCAAGATTTCGAACGACCCGCAGTTCGAGGAGAAAGTGACCGACGTCGTCGGGCTCTACATGAACCCGCCGGACCGGGCGCTGGTACTGTGCGTCGACGAGAAGAGCCAAATCCAGGCGCTCGATCGCACGCAACCGGGCCTGCCCCTGAAGAAGGGCCGCGCCGCGACGATGACGCACGACTACAAGCGCCATGGCACGACGACGCTGTTCGCGGCGCTCGATGTGAAGAGCGGCCTCGTCATCGGCGAATGCCAGCCGCGGCACCGTGCCAGGGAGTTCATCCGCTTCCTGAAGCGGATCGACCGGTGCGTGAAGAAGCACCTCGACGTCCACCTCGTGCTCGACAACTACGGGACGCACAAGACGCCCGAGGTGAAGGCGTGGCTCGCCAAGCATCGGCGCTTCAAGCTGCACTTCACGCCGACGAGCGCCTCCTGGCTCAACCTCGTCGAGCGCTTCTTCGCCGAGATCACCAGCAAGCGCATCCGACGTGGCGTCTTCAGGAGCGTTGCCGACCTCAAGGACGCGATCCACGACTACCTCGACCGCCACAACGCCGATCCCAAACCTTTCGTCTGGACCAAGACCGCTGATGCCATCCTCACCAAAGAGCGCCGAGCCCTTGACGCTCTCGAAGCCGTCAGAAACGGGTACCAAGGGTTAAACTCAGAACACTAGCAGGCTATGGCGCGCTGGCCTTGAGCTATATCCGGTTGTCGTGCCAGCACGAACATGCGTCCAGCGCACGCATCCTAACTTGGTTGAAGGCGCAACCGAACGGCGCGACGAAAGACGAGGTGCGCCGGCACATTGAGGACAGCGCGACGCTGCATCGGCCCCTACGGGACCTGGTCGAGTGGGGGCTAGTGACCTGCTCAGAGGGAAGGCTACACGTCGCCCGCGGCGCGGCACCCGCGGTTTATATTTGGCTCCGCCATTTCATGGTGGCACTTTACCGCCCGCGTTCCCGGGGGGGCGAGACAATGCTGAATTCTACGGCCGTGGCTTGGGGACGTCAGCGCAACGCTTCTCCCGACACGCGATCCAAATGGGGCGCCCCTTTGGCGACGTTGGTTGCTTTCTTCATTCCTTCACAATCTTCGCACGTCAGTGCCGGAAAACTGGCGTTGATCGGCATGATCTTCGCCACTTGTTTTCTGTTTACGGCGGGATATCATTTTCCGGGTGGGGCGAGCCATTACCCGAATTGGGCGCTTTCCATCGTGAATGGAACGAAGCTAACCCCGGATGTTGCCCAGCGCGAAGTGGGATTGCCACTACTCTACGTCATCTCGGGTTTCCCATTCTGGAAGTCATTCATTGGAATCACTCTGATCTTCGGCGCATTGGCGGTTATCACGCCTTTGTTGGTGTACTGGGCCGTGGCGTGGGCGTCTCCGACAATCGCTTACTACACGGGCCTTGTCTGTATCTTCTCACTCGCACCTTTCACCTATATGAAGTTCTTATATCCCGATCAACTCTACATGTGCGTAAATCTGCTCGCGATTACGTTGCTGGTGGGATACCTATGGTCCGGCAAGGTTCATTTTCTCTATTGCTTCACCTTGGCGGCCGTGGCCGCCTCCTTCACGCGCACGGCCGGAAACCTCATGTTTCCGGTATTGCTGGCGATTGCCTTCTTCACCGTAAAGGGCAGATACCGCCACTATCTGGCTTGCGCTTTGATCTTTGTCACGGCCGCAGGGGCGTACCAGTGGCATCGGTATGAAATTTTCGACATGCGCAATCAACCGAGCAAGCCCAGTGGGATGGGCATGCAGATGTTGTACAGCACGTATCTCTACCTGGGTGATTTCGGCTATCGCCTGTCACCGGATATCGGGCCGAATACAAAGCGCTTGTTCGAAAGAATGCGCGAAGAATTGCGCCCAACCGTGCGCGACTCGCCTTTGATAAAAAAGCGCCTGGGCGATTCGCCTCCCGAGTTCATGGAGAAATACTTCTACGCGCTTACACCGGAGCAACTGATCGAAAAGATCGCCACGCAACCGAACGAGGAGTATTACTGGAACGTCGTGAGCGTAGTCGATACGAACGATCAATTCTCTCTTGAGGTCGCAAAGGAGATTGCCCGCGCTTATCCCTGGTATATTGTTCGGTACGGTATGCGGAACCTGTGGCATGCGGTCTTCGATCCTGGCTATGCTACCACAAGGTACAACACGCTTGGGTTCATCAAGACTGGAGGTGAGTTTCCACCGGGGTCGGCTGGATGGGGGGTTCGCTCAGAGGACCCGGTCATACAATACGGCCAGCGCGCGGCGCGCGAGATGGAATACTTTCCTCTCAAAGAGCGATCGGCCGCCATTCAGCATCTGTTCGCGTCCGTCGAAGGGCGCTTTCTGAAGTATTTCCATACGTATGTATGGCTGACCTCGGTGCCGATCTTCTTGGCCTGGATTGGCGCGCTGCTCGGCTTACTTTGTGCATTATTCCCGCGCACCCGAATGTGTCGGGTCATGACAGGCACCGGTGCGCTAAAAATCACCGCTCCGGTTATCGCAGCAACCGCACTGCTGATCTACGAGGATTTAGCTACAGCATTGTTTTCCCAGCCCGTTTATCGGTATTTTCATATGACAGAACCCTGGAGGTTGGTGATCGGGGGATTTGGCATGGTCTTTGCGGCAAAGATGGTTCCGTACGTGCAGCCGTGGGTGGCGGCAACCGAATTTGCTGCCGACCGCCCGTGGCTGTCGAATAGTGTCTCCACGATCCAGAGGTTGGATTTGCTCGAGAGGTATTTCAGTCACCGGCGCGCTCAATGGGTGCTGTTTCTGACTGCCTTGAATATGGGGCTGTTTGCCTGGTGGGCCATCAGTACGAAGGCCCATACGGAGGGCCCCCCACCGGTTGAAATCGTCGGCGCGACATATGGGCAAAACTGTCGCGGGTTGGACCCTGCACGGCCGGCTGAGAACAGAGTTCGCGAGGGCAATGTGACGAACAAGGTACGCGAAACGTGCATCTTCTATCGGTGTACCATACTTGTCGATGATGCCCATTGGGGGGACCCAGCACCGGGATGCGCGAAGGATTTCTCAATCGCTTTTCGATGCCGACGCGATCGGTGGCCAAGGAAAGCCAGCATTGCGGCGCCGGCGACAGGAAAAACGCTCGAGATCAACTGTTACGCGCCGCCGCCCACGGCGAGATGGTAAGGTCGCCGTTCCGTCGACGCAGCCGGCAAGGTTGTGGTGACGAAGAAGCTGCGGCGCTTGCAGGTGCTGGCACTGTTTGAGGGATTGCCGCGCTGCCTCGACGGCACGCAAGCCCGCGCCACGTCGCATCATTGGGCACGCGAGCTCGAGGCGTTCGGGCACGACGTGCGGTTAGTGTGGTTCCGCCGCGGTCTTCGCTCATGTCAAACGGCTCCGAACAGTTGACCAGGATCGGCGTCGAAGAGTTGACCACCCTCTAGGTTGTGACGATGCAGCGCCAGGGCCGGAGGCGCGCAGCGCAGCGTAGCGCCGGAGGGCTTGGCGCTAGTGCGTGCTTTTGGTGGGCGCATTGCCTCATCGAGAATGTTACCGGAGAAGTCCTGTCATGACTGGGGTGGCGCTGGCGAATCGGATCGCTGGCGTGCATGGCGGGGAACATCAGCATGGGCGCACGGCGCGAGGTGGTGTCGGCGGTGGCGGAGCGCTACCGGTCGGCGGGGCGACGTGAGAAGGGTCGGATTCTCGACGAGCTTACGGCTGTGACGGGCTGGCATCGCAAGCATGCGGTGCGGGCGCTGCGAGCGAAGCTGCCGACGCAGGCGGCCGAGACCGTGCCGCGCAAGCGACGATACGACGCCGCGATCCGGGACGCGGTGACGGCGCTGTGGGAAGCGTCCGATCGGGTGTGCGGCAAGCGGCTCGAGGTGATGATCCCTGCGCTGCTGCCGGCGCTGGAGCGGCACGGCCGGCTGACGCTGTCGCGCAATGAGCGCGCGCTGGTGCTGTCGGCGAGTGCTGCGACCATCGATCGGATGCTGGTTGACGTGAAGGTCGCGGCAGCGGGCGGCCGGCGACGTCGTGTCGGCTTCTACTCCGCGATCCGTCGCGAGGTGCCGATCCGCACGTTCAACGACTGGAACGACCCGCCGCCCGGCTTCTGCGAGATCGACATGGTGGCGCACGGCGGCACGGCGTGGCGGGCTCGTTCATCCAGACGCTCACCCTGACGGACATTGCGACCGGCTGGACCGAATGTCTGCCGCTGGTGGCGCGTGACGGCAGCCTGGTTGTCGAAGCGATGACGCGGGCGCAGAGCCTGTTCCCGTGGCTCATGTGCGGTGCCGACTTCGACAACGACAGCGCCTTCATGAATGATGTCGTGGTGCCCTGGTGCCGTGCGCAGAAGATCGAGGTGACGCGCTCGCGCGCCTACAAGAAGAACGACCAGGCGTTCGTCGAGCAGAAGAACGGCGCCGTCGTGCGCCGGCTGGTCGGCTATGGCCGCTTCGACGGCATCGAGACGGCTCGTGTGATGGCGCGCCTTTACGCGGCGGCGCGCCTGCACGTCAATTTCTTCCAGCCGTCGTTCAAGCTCAAGGAGAAGCGGCGCGAGGGCGCAAAGGTGATCAAGCGCTATCATGCTCCGGCGACGCCCTATGAGCGGGCGCTGACCCATCCCAAGCTGTCGAATGCCATCAAGCGGCGGCTGCGCGAGACCTATCGCAGTCTCGATCCGGTAGCGCTGCTCGCCGAAATCCGTCGGTGCCAGGACGAGCTCGGCGAGCGCATCGCCAGGCGGGGGCTTGCCGCGGCAGCCGATGCCGGCCCGGCAGACCCGCTCGCCTTCGCACGCGCGCTCGCAACGCATGCAATCACTGGCGAGGTTCGCGCGACGCACCGGCGTGTGAAACGCAAGTACAAGACGCGCATGCGCATGCCCTCGAAGCTGGACCCGCATCTGGCCACTATCGAGCACTGGCTCGCGGCCGAGCCGCAGATCACCGCGCTCGCGATCGTGCGCCGGCTGGCTGCGATCGATCCGGATACCTTCGGCGACAAGCAGCATTCGATCGTGCAACGGCTGCTCAAGGCGCTCAGGCGCAAGGCGGCGCAGAAAGTGATCGCCGAGACCGCAGCTGAAGGGGGCGAAGCAAAAATGCCCAAAGCGGGTGTTGGCGGCCCTGCAGTCGGGCTACGCCCTCCCTCCGGCCCGCCAACACCCGCGTCACTCCAACCGCACCTTCAGCGATCGCCCCCGGCTGCCTCCGGTAACATTCCCCCGTGAGGCAATACGGAGGGTCAGTATTCGGTGCCGATCGACACCCACAACACTCGCTACCAGATGGTTCGCTGCGCCTTGTCCGGGCGGGATCTTCCCCCGCTGGATCACGCCGGCTTTGGCCCAGCGTACTCCGAAATCGAACAAATCCTGGCTACAGCCTGTGCGCATCGGGTCGATTTCCGCTCTCAGCGGAAGTCGTTGGCGCACAACAACTATCGCCGAGTCGCGGCCCCGATGCCCTCACTCCCGTTGAGCAACGCGCGCTAGCCCGACCTTCTCAAGGGTATGAGGGCGCGCCGCGGTCGCGATTGACCTCTCTCGTCCCCGTCAGCATAGCCACACGAAGCCGTTGCCGCCCTCTGCGAGCGGCTTCAGGTATCGGCGGTGTCCTCTGTTGTTGCGTGTCGGGGTGGGCGGGGCGTCAGCGCGCGGCGGCGGATAGTCGCTCGTGGGCGAGAGCGAAGATGCCCTGGTAGGGACACGACGAGGCCATCGCGATCTTGATGCGCCGCACGCTGGTCGTGACCAGCGCGCCGATCTTCAAGAGCTTCAGCCGGATGGTGCCGCAGGTCGCCACCGCCATCGCCGTGCCGGCGAGCCCGATGCGGCGCAGCGCGCAGATGAGCACGTAGGCGAACGCTGCAAACCACAAGCGCAGCTGATTGGCGCGCATGCTGGCGGCGCTGGTGCGGCCGGCGAACATGTCGGTCTGGCATTCCTTGATCCGGTTCTCCATGTCGCCGCGCGCGCAGTAGAGATCCTCGTAGAGATAGCGCGCATCGTCGGTCCAGTTGAGCGAGGTGACGAGGAAGCGCGGGTTGGCCTCGCCTTGCGTCCACTCGGCTTTGGCAATCGACACGGCGCGGAAGCGACCAGCTCTCCCGCGTCTCCCAGTCCTCCAGGATCTTGAAGCGGCGCGCCGCCTGCTTGGTGCGACGGCTCTCGCGGCGAGCCTGAGCCAGCTGGCGGCGGATCGCCTTCACCAGGCGCTCGTTCCTGGCCAGCCCGAAGATGTAGTCGACGCCGTTGTCCTCGCACCACGTCATCAGATCGTCGCGGGCAAAGCCAAAGTCGGCACGCAGGATGATCTCCATGTCGGGCCAGCGGGCGCGGATTTGCGCGACGATGCGAGCGATCTCCTCCTTGGCGCCGTCGGCGGCATCCTTGTCGGCGTCCTAAGCTTGGCGGCGAGCAGATGCCGGCCGCAGAAGATGTAGAGCGGCAAATAGCAGTAGCAATCGTAGTAGCCGTGGAAATGCCGGCCCTCCTGCTCGCCGTGGATGGGATCGTGCGTGGCGTCCAGATCGATGATCATGCGCGCGGGCCGCTCAGCATAGGACTCCAAACAGAGCGTCACGAACAGCGCCGCAATGGCCGCCTCGTCGTAGCTGATCTTGTGATAAGGATCGCTGCCGACCTTGGCGGCGTGCTCCAGCCGGTTGAGCGTCGACTTGCCGGCCAGCGCCGCACAGCCCGACCGCTTGGCCGTGAGCTTGCCCGCCAGCACCTGCAGCACGGGATCGTGCCGCAGATGGTCGTGATCGTTGATATCCTCGTAGCCCAGCGCGATGGCGAAGATGCGCTGGCCGACCAGCGCCGGCACTGTGTGCAGCAGCGCGTCCGGGTCGCGGCCATCCTTGAAGCAGCGCGCCAGCCGCTCGATCAGCCGGATCGCTCTGTTCGAGGCCCCCAGCAACAGACCGCCGGCGTGCGAGGTGATCTGGCCGCCGTCGAACGCACCCACAACCCGGTGACCTTCCACGGTTCCGAAATCGAACAAATCCTGGCTACAGTCTGTGCGCATCGGGGCCGATCTCCGCTCTCAGAGAAGTCGTTGGTGCACAACAACTATCGCTGAGTCGCGGCCCTGATGCCCTCACACCCGTTGAGAAACGCGCGCTAGCGTCGCCATTGATGCCCTTCCCTCGAATCAGCGCGGTAAAGGAACCAAAATATGGGCGCATGGAGATTTGCAACTCGGCGACACGCGTCGATCGATCGTTTGGACCGTATCAGAGGTCATTAGGCCCATCCCTGTGAGATTTCAAAACCGGGACATATAGATCGACCGCATGAAGCAAAAGCATGCAGACGAACACTAGCGCACCAGATATCATTAAAAATAAACCAAAAATAGCATGATGGTTAGCGTCTATTATCGAGTCGACCACACGGTAATTCTCCGCAGCGAACGCCAGCAAGAACCGCGCCACGAAATAAAACCCAATTGCAAATAAAACCACTGACGCCACCGTAGTTCGCGTATACTCAAAGAGAGCGAGCCAGCGCTTACGCTTCTTTCCCACCACATCATACAGGGTCTCGGCAATGGCCCCTATGAGAATAAACTGGAGCCCCAGCAAGGTAACCAGCAGGCAAAATAGCATAGAGTTAATAGAGAACTTTAT
>CAVTVO010000049.1:0-11954 GCA_963738065.1 uncultured Alphaproteobacteria bacterium | reverse complement strand
GTTTGTCATGGTCGGGCTTGTCCCGACCATCCATCCATCAACAAGCGCCCGACCTTGCGGAGAGATGGATCCTCGGGACACCTGAATATGACACTGTGGCGGGCCTCCAACCCGTCATCCCGGCGCCGCTCGGGCGTGAGCGCGCGAGCGGGGAGTTGGCCGGGACCCAGGGCGCTTGGTACGGCAACTCAAGACTAGCAGGTTTTCTCAACTGGTTAGATAAGACCCATCCTTTTGCGTTTTCCACAGCAATGCTTTCATGCCCTTGATTTTAAGCCCCTAGCGTTAAAGTATGGTTCTCTGCAGGGTACTTTAGTTCTTAGGTAGACATCAACGCATGCCCAACGACTTGGACGCTCTCCTGCGAGGTATCCTCAGCATGACGGGGCCGACTGGTACTCTGTCTCCGGCTCTTCAAATCGTTGCTCCCAAAGGAGGAGGAGGCCCAGCTGCGGCCTATAACCTGTGCGACGGAAGGAGAGCCAGGGCGAGGTTGCGAAGGAGCTGAAGATCGATCCCGGTAGCTTTAGCCGGACAGTGTCACGATGGATCGAGGCTGGTGTTGTGATCAGACTAGGAGAGTATCCCCACTTCAAGGCTGCTGCACATGATCCACTTGACAAAGGAGCACGCTCGTGAAAGATGCTGAAGACGGCTTCGCACGGCTTGAGGCTAAGCTCGATAGAATCAACAGCTCTTCGCGCTCACTGTCATAGCGGATCAACAGACGCAGAAGGACAAATCCATGAAGTTGAATTGTGCGGTCTTGACTCCGAAGGAATTGCATCGTTGATGGAGTTTATCGTGAACGCGGTTAGCGTAGCGCTATCGACCGCAAAGCGAGATGCGCGAATACCTTCGCGCATCTCGCTTTGCGGTCGATAGCGCTACGCTAACCGCGTTCGCAGTAGAGTCCGTCAACGATGCAATATCCTTCGGAGTCAAGCCCGCACGATTCAACTTCATGGATTTGTCCTTCAGCGTCTGTTGATCCGCTATGACAGTGAGCGCGAAGAGCCGTATTAGTGTATCGAGCTTAGCCTCAAGCCGTGCGAAGCCGTCTTCAGCGTCCTTCACGAGCGTGCTCCTTTGTCAGTGGATAGATGTGCAGCAGCTTGAAGTGGGGATACTCTCCTAGTCTGATCACAACACCAGCCTCGATCCATCGTGACACTGTCCGGCTAAAGCTACCGGGATCGATCTTCAGCTCCTTCGCAATTTCGCCCTGGCTCTTGCTTCCGTCGCACAGGTTATAGGCCGCAAGCTGCGCCTCCCCTCCTCCTTTGGGAGCAACGATTTGTAAAAGCTCCGGAGGCGGAATTGCCAGTCGCCCCGTCATGCTGAGGATACCTCGCAGGAGAGCGTCCGAGTCGTTGGGCATGCGTTGATGTCTCCCCTAAGAACTACAGTACCCTGCAGGGTCCACCATATGTTAACGCTAGGGGCTTGAATTCAAGGGCATGACCAACAATGCTGTGGAAAACGCAAAAGGATAGGGTCTTATCTAACCGGTTAAGGCTACCTGCTCGTCTTGAGTTGCCGTACCAAGCGCCCTGGGTCCCGGCCAACTCCCCGCTCGCGCGCTCCGCGCCCGAGCGGCGCCGGGATGACGGGTTGGAGGCCCGCCACAGATGTCATCCTCGGGCTTGTCCCGAGGATCCATCTCTCCGCAAGGTCGGGCGCTTGTTGATGGATGGATGGTCGGGACAAGCCCGACCATGACAAACGCCTCACCCCTGCTTCGCCACCCGCTTGGGCGCCACATCGGCCGGCAGCTCCACCCACGGGTGGCGCGCCTCCTCCCACACTGCGATGGTGGGCGGCGGGAAGGTGGGGTCGGCGAAGGTGCCGATGGCGACGGCGATGAAGCCGGGGAAGCCTTGGCCCTCCCAGTAGACGGTCGAGCCGCACACGGGGCAGAAGTGGAAGGTGAGCGCGTTGCCGCTCTCGGCCGTGCGCGTCCAGGCGGTGGACTTGCCGGCGAAGGCGACCTGCTCGCGCGCGAAGCGCGCCTGGTTGCTGAGCACGGCGCCGGTGCGCCGCTGGCACTCCAGGCAATGGCACATGGAGATGCGCACCGGCTCGCCCTCGATGCTGAGGCTGAGCTGGCCGCAGCTGCAGGCGGCGCGTCGGGTGGTCATGGGATCGCTCCGGTCTCGTTGCGACTTCATCCAGCCTCGCGCTCGCGCCAGTCCGCCGCGCTCCAGGAACAGCGAGGCGCAGGTGCCGGCGATGAGGGCCCAGAAGGGCGCGCCGATGTTGAGGATGGGGATGTTGGCAACCGTCACCAGGAACGTCACCAGCGCGCCCTGGGCGAAGCGCCCCTGAAACGCCACGGCGAACGCGGCCTGCAGCACGCGCAGCATGGCAAGGCCCGCCAGCGTGGCGATGAAAGCCGGCGGGGTCGACAGCATCAGGCGCGTCACCAGCGGCGCCACGAGGCCGAAGCCCACTGCCAGCAGGCCCACCACCACGCCCGCGGTAAACTGGCCCTCGCGGTCACCGTTGGCCGAGATGATGGCGTTGACGGGCCCCGTCAGGCAGGTCGGCACGGCACCGACGAACGCCGAGACGATGGTGGAAGCGCCGCAGCCCGCGGCGATCTGGTCGACGGGCGGTACGTGCCCTGCCGCGGTCAGCACGGCGATGCCCTGACCGTTCTGCACCACCAGCACCGTGATCGCCAGCGGCACCACCAACTCGGCCAGCGCTGCCCACGATAGCTCGGGCACCTGCAGTTGCGGCATCGCCAGCACCTCGGTCTGATCCAGGCCCGGCGCGAAATTGCCCGTCAGATGGATCGCCAGCGCCCCCACGCCCAGCGCCACCAGCAGCGGCGGCAGCCAGCGGGCGAGCACGGGCACCGCGCTCACGGCCAGGAAGGCCGCCGTCATGATCGCCGCGATCCACAGATCGCCGCGGAAGGCGCGAACCCAGTCGAGCCCGAAATCCAGGAAAACGCCCCCCACCATGCCCATCACGATGGGCATCGGAATGGCCGCCATGGCGCGGCGCACCCAGCCGGTGAGGCCCAGCACGAGCATCAGCACGCCGGTAGCGACATACGCGCCAATCACCTGCGGGAAGG
Source organism: uncultured Alphaproteobacteria bacterium (assembly GCA_963738065.1). Classification (GTDB taxonomy): domain Bacteria; phylum Pseudomonadota; class Alphaproteobacteria; order Rhizobiales; family Hyphomicrobiaceae; genus AWTP1-13. The sequence continues at coordinate 8,866 of CAVTVO010000049.1, read as the reverse complement.
TGAGGTGATCGAGGGCCTGGCCCACGAGCACGGTGCCGGGAATGGTCCAAAAAAATACGAGCGGCTGGCGCCAGCGCAGACTGTACGCAACGCTCATCACGCCGTTGATGGCGAGCGAGCCGAACACCCAGGAGGCCAGCTCCGCCTCCGACAGCCCGCCTTTCCTGCCGGTCGCCAGGATGATGGCGAGCGGCCCGCTGGCGGCGAAGAAGAAGCCGGCAAGACCGTTGGCGGCATGCACGACCGACAGGCTGCGCCAGAACCCGCGGGCGGGTGGCGCTGCGGATCGGGCAGCTAGGGGACGCTCGGCGACCATGGCTCTCGGGATCGGGTGGGGTTGCAGTCGAAAAGGCTCCGCGCGCCACATCATCTGTGAGCAGCCCGGGCGACGCAATCGAAGATCAAGCGCCCTCGGTAGCCAGCAAGCACGGCGCAAGAACCGGCAAGCACGGGGGCCGGCATCGTGTGCCCGCGTGCGAAAGAATTTGTCGAGCGGCCAACTTCCGCCCGGCTGAGTGGACATAATTGTGGGGCTTCGATCGCTTAAAGCGGTCCGCCGGAAGGCATCGACGGCGGGCGGGTCAACGCAGCGGCAAAGGAGTCTCCCATGACGAAGAAGAGTTTCGCCTACGGCACCATCTGTGCGCTCGTGCTGACGGGCGCCATGGCAATCACTGCAACCTCAGCCAGTGCTGCGTGCCGAGCGCGGGTGCGGGGCGCACAGCTTTCCGGCGTCAACCAAACCATCACCGAGTTCCGTGCCAGAGCCAGCTGGCGCAACCGGGTGCGAGCCGTCCACGGCTATCGCTTCGCCCGCTGGGGCTACGCCCGCAACAAGAACATGGACTGCAACAAGTCCAAGCCCGGCCGCACCTGGCATTGCCGGGCCGTTGCCTCGCCCTGCGACCGGCCGTCGAAATCATCCTGAAGCGGACGCCGAGATCCTCGAGCCAAGGGCTGGCAGCCAGGCCGCCTGCCGGCCCGTGAAACTGCTGTCCGCGCAGGTCACCCCAAAGAAGCGGGCGGGCCTGCGACAGCCGCTTGCGTTCGCCGGGTCCGTCAATCTCGGTCAAAAATCCTACTGGACCCCTCAGCCGAGACGCTTCAATATCGGTCGGCCGCGTCGGTCCGACAATCCGACATGCCGAGCGAACCAACGCCCGGCAGCAGGGCAGGTAGGGAGGAGCCGACCGCCAATGGTGGCTCAGGCAGAAGTGCGCGCCGCACCGCGCGAGAGCGGCGCCGAGGCATTGTTGAGTGTGCGCGGGGTCTCGGTCCGCTTCGGCGGCATCATCGCCCTCGACGGCGTTTCCTTCGACGTGACCGCGGGCCGGATCGCCGGGCTGATCGGCCCCAATGGCGCGGGCAAGACCACTCTCTTCAACTGCCTCTCCCGACTCTACGTCCCCAACGAGGGCGACATTCTGTTCGAGGGCCGCTCGATCCTGCGCCAGCCGCGGCATGTCATTCCCCAGCTTGGCATCGGCCGCACGTTTCAGAACGTGGCGCTGTTCGACCGCATGAGCGTGCTCGACAACATCAAGGTCGGCTGCCACAGCCGCACCTCCACCGGCTTCATCACCAACGCGCTGCGGCTGCCGAAGTCCGAGCCGGAGGAGCGCCGCATCACCGAGCGCGCCGAGGAACTTGCCCAGTTCATGGACCTCACGGCATTCGTCAATCGACTGGCGGGTGGCTTGCCGTTTCCCGTGCGCAAGCGCGTGGAGCTCGCCAGAGCGCTCGCTGGCAACCCCAAGCTGCTGCTGCTCGACGAGCCCGCCGCCGGCCTCAATCACGAAGAGGTCGACGTCCTGCGCGGCCAGATCCGGCGCGTGCGCGACGCTCAGCACGTCACCGTGCTGCTGGTTGAGCACCACATGAGCCTCGTCATGTCGGTGTCGGACCAGGTCGTCGCCATCGATTTCGGGCGCAAGATCGCCGAGGGCACCCCAGCCGAGGTGCAGCGCAACGCGGACGTCATCCGCGCCTACCTTGGAACGGAGATTTAAGTGGCGGCCCTGCTCGAGGTACAAGGTCTCAAGGCCTACTACGGGCAGACACAGGCCCTGCACGATGTCAGCTTCGAGCTGGAGACCGGCGGCATCACCACCCTGCTCGGGGCCAACGGCGCCGGCAAGACCACGACGCTGCGCGCCATTTGCAACATGGTCCACACCGAGGGCTCCATAAAGCTCGACGGCAAGCCAATCAACGGCAAAGCTGCCGAAGATGTCGTGCGACTGGGCGTCGGCCACGTGCCGGAGGGACGCGGCACCTTCACCAACCTCAGCGTCGACGAGAACCTGCGCGTTGCCGCCTACACCCGCTCCGACAAGGCCGCCACGGAGCGCGACCGCGAAATGGTCTTTGAGTACTTTCCGATCCTGAAGGCGCGCCTCTCCCAGCAGGCCGGAACGCTCTCGGGCGGCGAGCAGCAGATGCTGGCCATCAGTCGCGCGCTGATGCTGGCGCCGCGCCTGATGCTGCTCGACGAGCCCTCGTTCGGACTTGCACCGCTGATCGTGCAGGAGATCTTCCGCATCATGCGGCGCATCAACGGCGAGGCCAAGGTGAGCATGCTGCTGGTGGAGCAGAACGCGGCGTTGGCGCTCGAGCTCGCCGACCACGCTTACGTGCTCGAGACGGGCCGCGTGGTCATGTCCGGCAAGGCCTCGGACGTGAAGAACGACGAGGCTATCCGCAAGTCGTATCTGGGCTACTGAGGGGGCGCACGGACATCATGGAGCAGCTCATCCAGCAAGTCGCCTCGGGGCTCGCCAACGGCGCCATCTATGCGTGCCTGGCTCTGGCGCTGGTGATGATCTTCGTCTCCACGGACCACATCAACTTCGCGCAAGGCGAGCTTGCCATGTTCAGCGCCTATCTGGTGTGGCAGGTCACGCAGTGGGGCGTGAATTTCTGGCTGGCGCTGCCGATGGTCGCCCTGTTCTCTTTCCTCATCGGGGTGAGCATCGAGCGCATCATCCTGCGGCCATTGCATAACGCGCCGATCCTGTCCGTGGTCGTGGTGTTCATCGGCCTCCTGGCAATCTTCCACTCGCTGGCGGGTGCCATCTGGGGCCATACGATCAAGGCGATTCCCTCGCCGTTCCCGCACATCACCTTCGCGGGCTCGGGCTATATCGGCCCGCACCAGATCGGCATGGTCGCGGTGACCGTGCTTTTGCTGATCGTGTTGTTCTCCTTCTTCCGCTTCACACCGCTCGGGCTTGCCATGCGCGCGGCGGCCCAGAACCCGGTCTCGGCAAGACTGGCGGGCATCCGCGTCGACTGGATGCTGGCGCTGGGCTGGGGACTTGCGGCGGCCATCGGCGCCGTGGCCGGCAGCCTTGTCGCGCCCGCCGTCTACCTGGAGCCCAACATGATGGCGAGCATCCTTCTCTATGGTTTCGCAGGGGCGCTGGTCGGCGGCATATCCAGCCCGGGCGGCGCGGTGGCCGGCGGCTTCATCGTCGGCGTGCTGGAGAACCTGATCGCCTACTTCGGCAACCTGCTGGAGAAGGTGTCGGGCGTCTACATCGTCGGCAACGGCGAGAAACTCACTGTCGCCCTTGTCATCGTCATTACCGTGCTCACCCTGAAACCCAGCGGTCTCTTCGGCCACGTCACCGTGAAGAGGGTGTGAGAGATGGCGACCACGACCACAGCCAATGGAATCGAGGCCGACGCGGCACGCCGTAGCGCGCGCCGGCCGTGGTGGCTCTGGGCGGCGCTCGTCGTTCTCGCGCTGCTGCCGGTGATCGGCGGCAAGACGGGCCTCATCAGCAACTATGGTTTTCTGCAGCTGAGCCTGATCATCGTCTACTCCGTCGCCGTGCTCGGCCTGATCCTTTTGACCGGCTTCAACGGGCAGATTTCGCTGGGCCATGGCGCTTTCTTTGCCGTTGGCGCCTACACGGCGGCCGTTCTGATCGACCAGGCAGGCTGGCCCTACTGGGCCACGCTTCCCGTCGCAGCGATGGTGTGCTTCGTCGTGGGCTATTTGTTCGGCCTGCCGGCGTTGCGGCTCGAGGGCCACTATCTCGCGCTCGCCACGTTCGCGCTGGCGGTGGCGGTTCCCCAGTTCCTGAAATACCGCCATTTCGAGTGGTTCACGAACGGCGTGCAGGGCATCAATATCTTCAAGCCCGATCCGCCCTTCGGGCTGCCGCTCAGCGGGGATCAGTGGATGTATCTGATCGTGCTCGCCGTCGCAGTCCTGATGTTCTGGATCGCCCGCAACCTGCTCGACGGCCGTACGGGCCGGGCGATGATGGCGATCCGCGACCATTCGATGGCGGCCAGCACCATGGGCGTCAACGTCGCCCACTACAAGACGGTCGTGTTCGGCATCAGCGCGCTCTACACCGGCGTCGCCGGCGCCCTGCACGCCATGATCTTCGAGTTCGTGTCGCCCGACAGCTTCCGCTTCGAGCTGTCGATCGCCATCCTGGTCGGCGCCGTGGTCGGCGGCATCGCCTCGCTGCCCGGCGCGGTCATCGGCGGCGTGTTCGTGCAGGTGATCGAGAAATACGCCGATGCGCTCACCAAGGACATTGCAACGGCGGTGAACCTGCCGATCGACCTCGAGCCGTGGACCATCTACGGCATCGTGCTGATCGCCCTCATGTACACCATGCCCATGGGGATCGCCGGCGGATTGGCCTTGCTGTGGAGACGGCTGAAGGGATCGTGACGGCGCGCTCGTGAGCCGCCGCGATGAATGAAATCTGTGACAACCAAAGGAGGAAGTTCACATGACGCAGACGACACGCAGATTGCTGCTGGCTAGCGCGGGTGCGCTTGCGCTAGCCTTGGCGGCCGCCCCCGCGTCGGCGCAGAAGAAATACGACGATGGCGCAACCGACACCGAGATCAAGATCGGCAATACCAATCCCTACTCGGGCAACGCCTCCGCGTACGGCACCATCGGCAAGGCCATCGCCGCCTATTTCAAGATGGTCGACGACCAGGGCGGCATCAACGGCCGCAAGATCAACTTCATCAGCTACGACGACGGCTACTCCCCGCCCAAGACGGTGGAGATGGTGCGCAAGCTGGTGGAGGAGGACAAGGTGCTGTTCCTGTTCCAGACTCTCGGCACGCCGCCGAACACCGCGATCCACAAGTACATGAATGCCAAGAAGGTGCCGCAGCTGTTCGTGGCGACCGGCGCCTCCAAGTGGGGCGACCCGAAGGCACTTCCCGTGGACCATGGGCTTCCAGCCCGACTACGTGACCGAGGCGATCATCTACGCCAAGCACATCCTGGCCAACGTCAAGGACCCGAAGATCGGCGTGCTGATGCAGAACGACGACTACGGCAAGGACTACTTCAACGGCTTCAAGCAGGGGCTCGGCAAGGATGCCGACAAGCTGATCGTATCGCACGTCACCTACGAGGTTACCGATCCGACCGTCGACAGCCAGATGATCCAGCTCAAGAACTCGGGCGCCAACGTGTTCTTCAACATCACCACGCCCAAGTTCGCGGCTCAGGCCATCAAGAAGGCCGCCGAAATCGGCTGGAAGCCCGCCCACTATGTCAACAACGTGTCGTCGTCGGTCGGCAGCGTCATGAAGCCGGCCGGGTTCGAAAATTCGCAGGGCATCATCACGGCGCTCTACGCCGAAGGACCCGACGGACCCGCAGTACGCCAACGACAAGGACTTCCTGGAGTGGAAGGCCTTCATGCAGAAGTACTACCCGACCGGGAACCTCGCCGATGCCAGCAACGCCTATGGCTACGCGGTCGCCAACCTCCTGCACATTGTCCTGAAGCAGTGCGGAGACGACCTCACGCGTGCCAACGTCATGAAGCAGGCGGCGAACCTCAAGGGCGTCCAGCTGCCGATGGTCATCAACGGCATCAAGGTCAACACCAGCCCGACCGACTTCTATCCGATCCAGTCCGTGCGCCTGGCCCGCTTCAAGGGCCAGACGTGGGAGCAGTTCGGCGAGATCCTGTCGAACGAGTCCTCGACCAACTGAGTGGGATGTCACGCGCGACACCTCGGCCGCTCGCCCGTCGGGCGGCCGAGGCCCAATCGAAAGACGATATGACCGAGGTCACCGCCAGGTTCGAGCGCATCAAATCACGGCCGGCCTACGAGCTGGTCGCGGAGGCGATCGAGCGCAAGATCCTGGCGGGCCGGCTCAAGCCCGGCGATCCGATCGGCACTGAATCCGAGCTCGTCAAGCAATTCGGCGTCAACCGCTCGACCGTGCGCGAGGGAATCCGCCTCCTCGAGCAGTCGGGCCTCGTCGACCGCGAGCCGAGCCGACGGCTGTCGGTGGCCGTGCCCCACTATCACCGCCTCGCCACGCGCATGACGCGTGCGCTCATTCTGCAGCAGGTGACGTTCCGCGAGCTGTGGCACACGTCGTGCGCGCTCGAGCCCGCCGCCGTCGATCAGGCCATGGACAATGCCACCGACGAGGACTTGGCCGGCCTCGCCGCCAACGTCGACCAGACCCGTCAGGTCGCAGCCGATGCGGCGGCCGTGGCCGAGCTCGATGCGGAGTTCCACAGGCTGATCACCAAGGCCGCGCACAACCGCGTGCTGCTGCTGGCGAAAGAGCCCTCCAGCATGCTGGTGCGGCCGACCACCGCCTTCATCATCTTCAACAACCCGGGCGGCATCCCGCGCCTGATCGAGGCGCACGGCCACATTCTCGATGCGCTCGAGAGGCGCGACCGCGACAAGGGCCGCCTGTGGGTCGACCGACATCTGCGCGACTGGAAGGCCGGCTTCGAGCGCGCCGGCATGGACCTCGACAGCCCGGTCGAAAGCATCGAACTGCCCTCGCTCGCCGCCCGATTTCCCACGTACGAGGACCGTTGAGGACTTTGTGGTCCGCCAGGGGCGTGCCAGCGCCGGCGAAATGCTCAGAACTTGAAGTTCAGGTAGCCGGGCCCGTCGCCGCCGCCGCGCGGGTAGCCGCGGTCCTTCCAGAAGTCGACGGTCTCGCGGCGCAGCGTGTCCGAGCAGCTGCGGCCGCACTCGAGCCAAGTGCCACCCGGCAGCCGCACCTCCAGCCGGCCCCTCGGGCCCTCCCGCACGGGCGCGGTGATCGTGGCGGTGCTGTAGCGGCTTTCGGCCGTGACGTAGACGTAGCGTGTTCCGGGCGCGCGCCGCGATTGTGCTTCGGCCGCCGGGCTCAGCACGCCGGTCGCCAGGGCGAGCACTGCCGCCGCCATCGGCGCGGCCAGCATCTTGCGCATGCTCTCGTCTCCTCGAATAAACGCGGCAGCCTATAGCAGGCGCCTCTGGCTCGAGCGTGAACGGCGGGTTCCCGGACGCCGTTTCCCGCCGCCTGTAGCCGAAGCGTCACACAGGCTGGAAGGCCTCAGACGATCTTGCCGCCGAGTTCGTCCTCGATGTGGTGACGGATGATCTGTTCGAAGCTGTCGTCGGCCTTGAAGCCGAGCGCCCGCGCACGCCTAGGATCGAAGTTGCGCGGCCAACCGGCGACGATCTGCTCGATGAAGGGGTCGGGCTCGCGGCGGATGCGGGCCACCACTTTGTCTCCGGCAACTTTTCTGAGCGCCGCAATCTGCTCGCCAACCGTCACGGCAAGACCCGGCATGGTGAGAGCCCGGCGCGGGCCCACCTTGGCGAGGTCGATCCCCACTGCGTGCAGCATGAAACCGACCGCGGCGCGCGGCGAAGCGTGCCAGTGCATGACGCCGTCGGATACCGGCAGCACCGCTTCCTGCCCGGCCAGCGGCTCGCGCATGATGTTGGAGAAGAACCCCGAGGCCGCCTTGTTGGGCTTACCCGGGCGCACGCAGATGGTGGGCAGACGTATGCTGATGCCGTCCACGAAGCCCTTGCGGCTGTAGTCGGAAATCAGCAGCTCGCAGATTGCCTTCTGCGTGCCGTAGGAGGTGAGCGGCGTATTGAAGAACTCGTCGCCGATGGCGTCCGGGAATGGGGCACCGAACACGGCAATGGAGCTTGCAAACACGATCCGCGGCTTGTGGCCGGCCTTGCGCGTGGCCTCGAGCAGGCCGCGCGTGCCGTCCATGTTGATGCGGTAGCCCTTGTCGAAGTCCTGCTCGGCCTCGCCCGAGACGATAGCCGCGAGATGAAAGATCACATCCGGTCGGTCGGCGAGCAGCTTGTCGGCTTCGCCCGGCGCCGGCAGATCGCCGGTGGCGACGGCGACCGGCATCTTGGCACCCCCCGGCGCGGCACCCGGCACCACGTCGTAGAGCGTGAGCTTGGAGATCGCCTTGCCGGCGACGGCGCCATCCCTGGCCAACCGCTCCGCGAGCTTGCGGCCGATCATGCCCGCGCCGCCGATGATGAGGACCTTCATGGTGTCTCCCGATTGTCAGCCGAGCGTTACGCCGCACGCGGCCGCCCACCTCAGGCCCTCGACCGTGCCTCGCCGCGGCTTGTACTCGCAGCCGACCCAGCCCTTGTAACCGCTGGCGTCGATCTGCTGCAGCAGCCAGCGATAGTTCAAATCGCCCGCGTCGGGCTCGCCACGGTCGGGCGGATTGGCGATCTGGTAGTGGCGGGTCAGGCTCGCATACTCCTTCATGGCCACAGCCACGTCGCCGTCCTCGACCTGCCGGTGATAGAGGTCGAACTGCAGGCCGAGGTTGGGCTCGCCCACCTCGTAGATGATGGCGCGGGCCTCGGCGAGCTTGTTGAGGAAGTAGCCGGGTATGTCGCGCCGGTTGATCGGCTCGATGACCAGGTCGACGCCGGCGCCCGCGGCCTTGCGCGCCGCCTTCTTGAGATTGGCGACGAACGTGTCGCGCCGCGCGCCCTGATGCACGAGGCCCGCCATCACGTGGATCAAGCTGCAGCCGGTAGCGGCAGCATAGCCAAGCGCCATCTCGACATCGGC
>CAVTVO010000048.1:0-34740 GCA_963738065.1 uncultured Alphaproteobacteria bacterium | reverse complement strand
CATGCGCGCGCGGACTGCGGCGCGGAGCTCAAGAGCTTCTGGGACAAGCTCGAGCAGAGACACTACGCGGGGTTGTCGCCTCAACAATTGGCCGCGCTTAGCCGCATGGCGCTGTGGGCTTACGATGCCCTTGTATGGCGGGGGATGGACGCCGAAGCCGGAATGCTGTTCGGAAAGCTAGCCCTCTTGTACGATCAACGGGATCAATCGACAGGACCGTCCAATCCAAACGAGCCATCGCGGTGAACCGTGGTGCTCGGCGGGTCGAGAGTTGCGCGCTCACCATGAGCAAATGCCTATGATCAAGCATTTGAGCGACCTTCCGAGCCATGTGGTCGGCTTCATGTGCAGCGGCCGCATCACACGGCGCGACTACGAAACGGTCTTGATGCCAGTCATTGAGACGACGCTGAAGCGTCACGAGAAGGTGCGGCTCTACTACCGGATCGCGCAGGACTTTTCGCACATCGAGCCCGGCGTGTCGCACGATTTCGACCTCGGGATCGACCACCTCATGCGCTGGGATCGCATTGCCATCGTCACGAACCTTGATTGGTTTCGAGAGACAGTTCGCGCACTCAGCTTCTTGCTTCCGGGAGACGTCGAGCTCTTCACCCTTGACGAGGAAGTCGAAGCTCGCGAGTTGATTCTCGCGTAGCTCTACGTGGCGGGCCCTTTCCACCTACGCACCGGACGTCGACTGGCGGCGGTGCCCTCCAGTTACGAATAAATACAATTTGTCGCCGGTGCGGTGCACGCCTGAGGCCAACTCACGTTTGTCTGGCGGCATCAACGAAGGGAGACCACCATGCTCGCGCTCCGCCTTTCACTCGCGTGTGTCCTGTCAACCGTTCTTCTCAGCATCGTCGTCGCCAATGCCATTGATGATGCACGCCCACCGAAGCCGGCACAGTCAACTCAGTGGACGACTGATGTCTTCAGAAACCCCCACTAAGCGGGAACGGAAAAGGGAGTGCATTCGCAAAGAGCTTGGGCCGACCTTGGAGCCGCCGTGCTTCAGCCGTTGTGTGCGCAGGTTGAAAATACATTCAAGCCTGGGGATGGCCAAGCTTCCGGCATTCCCCGTTTCACCCCTCATCGCATTTTCGACTTGAGCTTGATGGTCGGCCCGTCGACGACGAACCTGCCGTATCCCTGATGGTGGATGGTCTTGGGGTGCTTCTGCGCCGGATCGATCCAGGCGTTGAGCACCTCCAGCATGAAGAGATTGTATTTGTCCACGAGGCTCCTGTCGGTGACCCTGCATTCGAGATTGGCGAAGCATTCTGTGAGCAGAGGGGGGCTCACGACCTTGCCCTGTTTCATGGCCACCCTATACGCCTCGAACTTGTCGATGTCTCGCCCCGATGAATTGCCGATCTTGACGACCTTCGACGCCAGTCCTCGGGCCGGAACGGCAATCACGCACTCACCCGTCTCCCGCAGCGCTGCAAAGCTGTGGTTGGCGCCGCTGACGACGCAGGCGACGAGCGGCGGCTCGAACTCAACCATCATGTGCCAGGACATGGCCATGACGTTGGGCCGGCCGTTGCGAGAGGTCGTGAGAAGAACCGTCGGGCCCGGCTCCAGCAACTGGTAGGCCTTGGATAGCGGCAGGACTTTCATGCGATCATTGCTCCTGCTGCCGTCCGCTCAGGCCGTCATGCGCGGATAGAGCCTTGCCGCGAGCGCCACCAGGGCGGCCGTCACGCCCAGGAGCACCGCAAAATCCAACCCCATCCCGAACTTGCTTTGGCCGCCCTCCAGCATCAGTGCGCGCAAGGCATCGACTTCATCAGTTCAGGGGATTGGCGAAGGAGACCACCTTGAGCCAATCCGGCATGATCTCGATCGGATAGATGGCGTTGCTGGCAAAGAAGATCGGCATGGTGAGCACCTGGCCTATGCCCATGAAGCGCTCCCGTGTCTTGACGATGCAGGCAACGGCCAGGGAGAACGTCGCAAACAGGGCTGATCCGAGGGCGATAAAATGGCGACGCCCAGGAGGTGCAGCGGATTGAAGCTCAAATCGATGCTCATGAGGGTAGCGAGCAGATAGACGATCACGGCCTGGATAACCCCGCGCGCCGCCGATGAGACGGCCTTTCCCAGCACCAAAGCGCTGCGTGGCGCCGGACTGACCATGTAGCGGTGCAGGATGCCGAGATCGCGCTCCCAGATGGCCGCGATGCCGTAAAAGATAGCGGCAAACAGCACGCTTTGCGCCAGTATGCCCGGCGCCAGGAAATCAAGATAGTTGCCGCCGCCGGCATCAAGTCCGCGCACATGCGCCATAACCTGTCCGAACAGCAGCAGCCAGATCGCCGGCTGCAAGGCTCGCGTGAGGACCTCACTTGGATCGTGCCTGAGCTTGCGGATCTCCGTGTCGGCAACCGCGAATACCTGCGTGCCGTAGCCTCCAACAGCGGGGCTGCCAAGCGCCAGTCAGGAATGGCTTTGAACGCTGCGGCGGGTCTCTCGGGCATCGCGATACGAGCCTCCTTATTCAAGCTCCGCTCCGGTGATATGAGCGAACACGTCGTCAAGCGTGGCGTCCGGGGCCGAGTGGGCCTTCAATTCTGCCGGGGTGCCGGTCTCCTCCAGCTTGCCCGGCATGCAGCACGCCGATGCGGTCGCACATTTCGTCGGCCTCCTCCATCAGGTGCGTGGTCACGATGATGGTGGTGCCGAGCGTCCCCTTGACGTGGCGGACATAGTCCCACACGGCGCGGCGTGCGGCCGGGTCGAGCCCGACGGTCGGCTCGTCCATGAACAGCACCGGGGGCTCGTGGATCATGCTCTGCGCGATCTCGAGGCGCCGGATCATGCCTCCGGAATAACCTGGACCAGGCGATTGCCGGCTTCGGCGAGCCCCATTCTTTCAAGCGCTGCCAGGATGCGGGCCTCGCGTTCGCGGCGCGGGATGAGATAGAGGCGCGCGGAGAAGAGCAGGTTCTCATAGCCCGTGAGCGCCCCGTCCGCCGAGAGGAGCTGCGGCACGTAGCCGATGTGGGCCCTGAGCGCGGCGGGCGCGCGGACGACATCGTACCCGGCGATGACGGCTCGCCCCGAGCTGGGTGGCAGCATCGTCGTCAGCATCTTGACGAGCGTCGACTTGCCGGCGCCGTTCGGGCCGATAAGGCCGAAGATCTCACCGGGCCGCACCGCGAGCGACACCGCGTACTGAACGCGCCGAACCGGCGTGTCAAGCCGAATGTCTCGACAATGGCCTCAGCCGCCATAGGTTGCCTCGGTCGGTGGAGCGCGCATCGAGGAAACGAGCGAGCCGTGGCAATTCCGTTTTCTGGCGCAACGCGGCATTGACGCAAATCGGCATGGCCGGCCAAACTCACAAATCCGTCATCCGCTCTTGCTGCACCAACTCCTCGAGAGCGCGCATGATGTCCTCGCGCGAGATCATCCCGGCGAGGTCGGCCGCTACCGTCCCTGACCGGAAAGCTGCGAGCCTTGAGGCCGACCATCATCTGAAGCACGCGTGTCAGGGGAGCATCGGGCTCTACGTCGACGACTTCCCTGGTCATAACCTCGGGCGTCTCTCACCGCAGTCTCTGGTGCACGGCTTTGTATGCATTCGTACTCATCCATGGTAGTGGTGACAATGGCTTTGGGAGCGGATCATGGCACAGACTGCTCGTCAGCCGGCTTCGCCGGAAGCACAAGCCGCAAAACTTCGAGGCATTCTGGAATCGGCGGTCACAGCCATCATCACCATTGATGATGGCGGGCTCATCGAGAGCATAAACCCCGCAACCGAACGCCTGTTCGGTTACGGCGCAGCGGAGCTCATCGGCCAGAACGTCAAGATGCTCATGCCGGAGCCCTACAAGGCGGAGCACGACGGCTATATCGCCAACTATCTGGAAACCGGCGTCAAGAAGATCATCGGCATTGGCCGAGAAGTGAGCGGCCGGCGCAAGGACGGCACGACCTTTCCGCTCCACCTGTCCGTCAGTGAATTCTCCGCCGAGGGTCGGCGGTATTTCACGGGCATGATCCATGATCTGAGCGACCGCAAGCATGTCGAGGAGGCGCTGAGGGAAAGCGAGCGGCGCCTGGCGCAGGCTCAGAAGATGGAAGCCGTGGGCCAGCTGACCGGCGGCATCGCCCACGACTTCAACAATTTGCTGCTGGTCATCACCGGCAATAACGAGCTGCTGGAACTACAATTGGATCGCGATGAGCAGAAGGCCTTGCTGAAGGAAGCACAAGACGCAGCGATGCTCGGATCGAAGCTGACCGATCAGCTTCTGACCTTTGCGCGCCGCCGGCACATGGATGCTCAGGTCATCCAGCTCAACGACCAGGTGGTCGGCATCACCGACATGCTGCGCAGAACGCTTGGCGAGCACGTCATGTTGTCAACGTCGCTTGCCCGCAACGTCTGGGCAACCCGGGCCGATCCGGGCCAGTTCCAGAGCGCAATCGTCAACATGGCGGTGAACGCGCGCGACGCCATGGTGCAAGGTGGCAAGCTCGTGATCGAAACGCGCAACATTGTGCTCGACGCCGATCACGCCGATTTCCATCCCGAGCTCAAGCCCGGCCAATACGTGCAGCTCTCCATCTCGGATACAGGATCGGGCATGGCGCCTGACGTTCGCGACCGCGTGTTCGAGCCGTTCTTCACCACCAAGGAAAAGGGCCGGGGTACCGGCCTCGGCTTGGCGATGGTCTATGGCTTCGTCAAACAAGCCGGAGGCCACATCACCATTTACAGCGAACCCGGGCACGGAACGACATTCAATCTCTATTTCCCGCGCGTGGACGGCGTCGCTCCCCGACTTTCGCCCAAGGACAAAGGCGCCACCGATCCCGATGCGCGGGAGACCATCCTCGTCGTCGAGGACGACGATCGGGTGCGGCAACTGACGATCACCCGTCTCAAGTTGATCGGCTATCAGGTGCTGGAAGCCAGCGACGGGCCCAAGGCGGTCGATATTCTGACCAAGGGTCATCCGGTCGATCTCGTCTTCACGGACCTCGTGATGCCGGGGGGCATGTCCGGCCGAGAGGTGGCGGCGCGTGCCCGTCAGCTCAGGCCCGGTATCAAGGTGCTGCTCACGTCCGGCTACGCCGAGGAGCTGGTCCACGGGGACGACTTGGAGCGCGAGCAACTGAAGGTGCTGCGCAAACCCTACCATCAGGCCGATCTCGTCACGGCCTTGCGCGAAATCCTCGCGACGAGCGCCGTCTAGGCAAACCACCAGGCTTTGCCAGTCTTCACTCCCCGTTGATCACCATCAAGGTGAGCGCGGGCGATCGATACCATATGGGATGATGCGAGGGTGGGCGGTGCGAGTAGCGAGCCCAGCCTTGATCCACATCAAACCAATATGGCCCCACGTGGAAGACACTGCCGAACCGTTTGTCCCTTTCCCTTCTCACGCGGGGCTTTCGTTGACCGAGCAGCCGAAGCCGCGCTTTGCGGTGGGCACGTTCGACAGCTGGACGCAAGTGCGCGAAGCACTGCGCGACCTTTGCGTGCGTGGGCTCGTCCTCGACAGCCTCAATTGTCTAGGACTGCAGCGACTGTTCGCCGGAAAGACAATCGTGGCACCGAACCAGGAGCCCGTGGTCGTTCGACCGCTGGGGTTCCCGGATGACCCCGAGTTGGTCGCCTGTACGTCTGGGCCTTTGGCCGACTGCTTGATGGAACGGCTTTCCGCAGGTGCGCCTACCCTCAAGCATGCTCTTGGCCTTTGGCTCATTCCCCGGCACGCCGCTCACTTCCAGGACGCCGTTCAGGCTGGCAGGATTCTTCTCTGGATTCGTGTCGCTGATGCCGACGACGAGCGGCGCGCGTACCAAAGCCTTCTGGCCCATAGCTCCAATTCCGTGGGTGTGCACGATCTGGTTGTGCCAGGTGAGCAATAGCGCCCCAGGATTGTTACAAACTGTTACAATTTATCTTGCAAGAGGAGAACGGCTGCGACAGACGACTGCTCAATTGGGCTCAACGAATTCTTAAGGAGCCCGACCAATGCAGACGCTCTCTCATCTCGCTCTCCAGCCCGCCGTAAACGCCCGATCGATGGGCGGCTTGGAACAGAGCCTCGCACAAGCGTCCTTGCGCCGGGTCGAGGCCAAGGAGTTCGTCTTCGCCGAGGGCGACCCCACGACGCATCTCTTCCGTGTCGAGACAGGCGCCATTGCCCTCTACAAGATCTTGAATGATGGCCGGCGTCAGATCGTAGGCTTTGCCTACCCTGGCGATCTCATCGGCCTCGGCGCGCAAGGCGAGCACGTGATGAACGCGCAGGCGATCAAGCCAACCCGGCTGCGCTGCCTGCCGATCGCGACGTTGCGTCATTCGGCTGCGAAAGATCCGACGCTTGGGTTCAAACTCTATGAAGCCCTGGCCAGGGAATTGGCTGCAACCCGCGATCTCATGCTGACAACGGGACAGCGCAGTGCCACCGAGCGCGTAGTGAGTTTCCTGCTGGCCTTTTCCCGCCGCAACGAGCGCAATGGACAGGACCCGTCGGATTTCGAGCTGCCGATGATGCGCGCCGACATCGGCGATTTCTTGGGTCTGACCATAGAGACCGTGAGCCGCACGTTCACCAAGCTCAAGACGCTTGGCCTCATCGAGCTGCCGCAGAGCAATCGCGTCAAGCTCGTCGATATCGACGCGCTGGAGAACCTTGCGGACGGCGAGGATCATTAGGGCTAAGGGAGCGAGACATGGCAATTGACCGCTACATTCAGGAAGAAGATTTGGACCAGATGACCCACCCGCACGCTGCACCGCGGCGCTACTCGCGACAGGCGGCGTCCAACACCATCCGGCACTCCCCCAGCGAGTCGGAATATGCCGTTATGCTTTCGCTGAGCCTCGTGACATGTGTAGTGGCATTTCTACTGGTCTACAGCGGCTGGAAGTTCTGATGCTCGCCGATCCGGCGCGCCGCGATCCGGTAGCGCAACTATCCTCCTCGGAGGCGAACCGCGCCTCGAACTCCGTCGCAATCTTGGGAAAGTTACGCCACAGATCCTCCGGCATCGTGTGCGTCATGGCCCAACTCCTTGTTAAGTCACGCTCACCTCACGATTCGGCGGAACTAAGGGCATAGGCATAACTCGGCCATCCCGACGCTATGACCGCAATTGTCCAGAATTCTTAGGCATCCCCACTACCACTCCATCCACGCGCTCTGACGTCAGGCGTAAGGCGTAAGGCAGGAAATTGCGGGACGTGGAGCACGGATCTGTGTTGGTGAAGTGTAGCGCCTCATGATTGTCGACACAGGAGGGGCGCCATCACATTGCCAATCGACGTCACGTGGCAACAGATCAGCTGCCGTAGTTCTTTTTCAGGTAGTCCGCGATGACCTTTGCATCGGCTTCATCGATCGGTGCACCGAACGCCTTGATCATCTTTGTGACCGTGGCATCCCACACAGGTGCCTTCGGGAACGGTGAGTTCATCAATACGTAGTCCAGACTGTGACAGGACGCGCAGTTGCCTTCGACCTTGTCGAGACCTGGAGCATTCTTGAGCTGCACAGGCTTTTCTTCGGCCCCGGCAGGCGCCGCAACAGCCGTGGCCAAGAGGGCAGCAATAGCAAGCGAGCGCATGGTTTCCTCCTCAGGCCACGTTCAACGCGAGGGTGTAAATGACGTTGTGGTGATAGCCGGCCGGGTTGTGGATCAGCTCGGATGTCTGGGTCTGGCCGATCTTGTTTGTTGCCCTAGCCATCACGGTTTGCTTGCCCTTCGATTTCGGTGAGAAGGGGAAGCTGAACGTGCGGAAGGCGAAGCGGCCCAGATCTTCCCCGAGCTTGGCCGGCTGCCAGGCCTTGCCGCCGTCGGTCGATACCTCGACCGTTTGCAGGCCATATCCGCCATCCCACGCGATGCCGCCGACAGTGATATTGGATCCCGCCTTGACGCGCGCTCCCTGCTGATGGCTCGTGATCAGTGAGTTCACCACCATCTCGGTGATGGGCGTATTGACCGCCGTCTCTTGGCTGGTAAACCGCGCAACGAGCGGGAACTTGCCCAACGGGACGCGATAGGCGAGGTTCATCCAGAAGCCCTTGTCCGGCTTGGTCAGTGCCTTGATCGACGTGACGTGCTTCATCCAATAGGTGCCGGTCCAGCCGGGCACGATGAGGCGCGCGGGAAACCCGTTGAAGTGGGGCAGCGGCTGGCCGTTCATCTCGTAGGCGATGAGCGTGTTCTCATCGATCGCCTTCCAGAGGGGGATGCTCTTGATGAAATCCGGTGTCCTGTCCACGATCGGGCCGTCGGCGCCGTCGAACAGGATTTCGATGGCTTCCTTCTTGAGGCCCACCTTGTCGAGCAGGTCCTTGAGCCTGGCGCCTTTCCAGCGGGCGCAGCCCATGGCGCCGTAGCCCCACTCGACGCCGGTCACGTGCGGCTGGAACAGCCCGCGCCGGTTGCCCGAGCATTGATTGACGGCAACCAGCTCGTGGGCCGGCATCTTCTTGAGATCGTCGAGCGTGACGGCGGCTTGGCCGTTGGCCCCCTCGCCGCCGATCTCGATCTTCCAGGTCTTGGCATCGACCTCGGGGATATTGGAGAGGTGATAGCGCACGAAAAACGCATCGTTGGGAGTGATGGCGGTGCGGAAATACTCGATCGGCGTCTCGTAGTTGGGCGGCCGATAGCTGAGCTTGATCAAGGGCTTCTTGCCGGGCAACGCATCGAGCACGGCGGCTGCGCGCACGCCTTCGGACAACTCGGCGGGAAGATTGAGCCCGGCCGCCTCCGCCCGCGACAGCGCCGGAATGGCCACGCCGCCCAGGGCGGCACCGACGGCAACACCTGTCCCACCGAGAAAACGCCGTCGCGTCAGTCCGTTCAGCGAGTCCAAGCCAACTGGATCATTCCCCGACTCGCGCGGATTTGGCATCGCTGTCCTCCCTCGTCCTGCCGTCAGAAGCGGCCGTTGACGCTGCCGTGCGCAGCATAAGTTGAGAGGAAACGCGCGATCCTTCGATTTTATTCCACGTCAGCCGGCGCAGGGCGGTGCCGCCGCACGCGCCTCGCGCAAACGGCCGCGTGCGGCATCCGGAGTCCGGCCATCACGGCTTTCTTGTTCTGCTGCATGGGCAATGACGGCAAACCGCCAGCCGGGCATGCCGTGGGCGAGCAGCTCGTAAGCCAGCGGCCCGACCACCCAATTGTAGCGGCTGGACCCAACACCGTGCGGCACCGCCGTTCCCGCAGGGCTGATCCGCAGATCGAGCACGCACCCGTGCGGGCCCCTATACGTGGCAACGAGCAGGCGCACCTCGCCCGCACGATCGATTTTGACATCCTCGAGCGTCAGCCCGCCCGTGTCGAGGTGCGGGAGAACGGGTTTGGCCGGCAGCGCCGCGAGCATGACGACCGCATCGCGACCAACGCGCGGCACTGCACCGCGCTCGCCGACGGACCCGATCACGCCATAGAGCGCGAGCATGCCAAGCACGGCTGCCCCAAACCCGACCAGACCGATCCGTGTTGCCGAGCGGCTCGGCTTTTTGCGCGGCAGATGCATCGCCACCGGAGGCGTCGCGTCGGCGCTCTCAGCAATGCAGGCCTTGAGCCGCGCAAGCGTGGCATGCGCCCGGGCAATCTCCTGCTGCCCTCTGATCTGAGCGGCAACCGCGGCGCGCTCGCTCGGCGTCAGCTCGCCGTCGACGAACGCGTTGAGCCGCTCCATATCGCGATGTCGATCGTCGTCAGTGGCCATGGCTCGACTTCAGTGGCCGAACGGCGCTTGCTTGGATGGCGGCGAGCAAGCAGGCTCGGGCCCGAGATATTCTGCTCATCACCGTTCCGATCGGAATCCCCAGCATGTCGGCGGCTTCGGCGTAGCTGAAACCCGCAATATCGATCAAGGCGATGACCTCTCGCCGCGACGCTTCCAGTGCGGCAAGGCCCTGCTCCACGGTGATTTTGGCAATACACGCATCATCGTACCGCCACAGATCGACCTCGCGGGGAGGCGTCGCCGCCGTCGTGCTCACCCGCGCGTGGCGCAAATGGTCGAGCGCGGCATTGCGCACGATACGAAACATCCAGGCGCGATAGGCGGGCTCGTCCGCGGGGACGTGCCTGGCCGCAAGGGCGCGCGCCGCCCCCTCCTGCACGAGGTCACGCGCAATGTCGCCGTCGCTCACCATGGTTCGTGCGAAAGCGACAAGGCGTGGCAACAGTCCGGTCAAGGCCGCGTGAGGCTCGCGCGACAAAGCATCCCCCACTCCTCAAAGTCGGTGCCCAACGGATTGCCGACTAGACCCGGCGCATTGTCACGACGCAACCGCAATGCAGTCAAGCTGGAAGCGATCACCCGGCAAAAGTACCTCACGGCGCTGGTGCGCTGCCGAGCCCACGGGCGTTGCCGTGAGCATTCCACTTCTACGCGAAGCATGCCTTGCTCCCGCGGGCAGGAGACAAGGAGGCGTGCCACAGCAGAAAGGCAGCCCCGCCGGGCAACAGGGCATCGTGCGCCTTTCTGATGACGCCGGGGGGATGCTGGCCGAGGCCGCGCAGCTTGCGGAACGAATGCCGGCGGTAGCCAGAGAGTGATCTCCTTTGCATCACCATCCGAGCATGGATGATCTTAGAGGGCAGATCAGCCCTGTGCCCGTGCATCCGTCATCCATGGCCGGGTAATTTGACCCGGATCAAGGATTGCTCCCAGTTCGCCGGCCATTGCATACTGCTGGGAACCCAACGGGCGCGCCGAAAAGGTGGAGGGAACGAATGGCCTATACCCTTGAGCAATTGAGCGCTGACATCCGCGAGGCCCTCGAGGCGGATTCCGGGATCGCCGGCAAGCAGGCGGTTTGCAAACTCGTGTCGAAGGTGCTGCTCGACCAGGAATTCATCGCCAAGCACTTGACTGCCGAGCAGTGCCACCCACGCAAGGTACTTTACGAGGATCCGGAGCTGGGCTTCTGCGTTTGCGGTCATGTCTACGAGAACGCCGCGCACGGCGCGCCGCACGATCACGGCTCAAGTTGGGCGATCTATGGCCTGGCGGCCGGCGACACGGAAATGACGGACTGGCGCATCGTCAAGAAAGGCGAGGGCGATGCGCCGATCCTGGTTGAGCCCGTCAGAACCTATGTCCTGAAGCCGGGCGATAGCCACTTCTACGATGTCGGCGTGATCCACTCGCCGAAGCGAGACGGGCTCACGAGGCTGGTGCGCATCGAGGGTCGGAACCTGGATCACGTGCAGCGCTCGAACATCAAGGCGGCCTGAGCAAGGGCGACAGCGTGAAGTTGGACTATGTGACCATCGAGAAGCGCGGTGGCATCGCTATCGTGCGGTTCGACCGCAAGGCGAACCTCAACGCCTTCAACGAGAAGCTCGTCGTCGAGCTCACCCATGCGGCGCGCAGCTTCCACGAGGACCTCGAAACCCAGGCCGTGGTCCTCGCCGGTGCGCCCAATGCCTTCTCGGCTGGCTTCGATCTGAAGGCTACCGATGGCTGGACCAGCGAGACCGACGATCTCAAGCGGCGACAACGCGCATACGGCGGCGTGAGGTTGTCCAAGGCGTGGGAGGCGATGCCGCAGATCACCATCGCGGCCATGGAGAGGCTGGCGGTGGGGGCTGGCGTTGCCATTGCGCTGGCGTGCGATTGGCGGGTGCTGGGGCGCAACGCCTACCTCTACGTACCGGAAGTCAAGATCGGCTTGAACCTGCAATGGGGCGCCCTGCCGCGGCTCATCACGCTGGTCGGGCCGGCGCGCGCGAAGCGCATCACCATCATGTGCGAGAAGATGCCTGCCGCCCAGGCATTCGATTGGGGACTGGTCGAGGAACTCGCCGACGACGGCCGGACGGTGGAGAAGGCGCTGGAGATGGCCGAGGTGGTGCTGTCGATGCCGGCGCCGACGGTCCGCATGATCAAGGAGGCGGTGAACGCCACGGCGAACGCGCTGCACGCCGCGACGGCCTTCGCCGACGCCGATCAGAGCCAGCTCACGGCGACCTATCGGTCCGCCGAGGCGGCGCGAGACTCCTTTCGGAAGAAGTAGGGCCGAGCGCGGGACTGCATCGTGACGTCTCCAAATGCGAGGGCCGAGGACGATGGGCCAGGAAATCCAGATCACCGCAGCCGATGGCGGCACGTTTGCCGCCTACCTGGCGCTGCCGCCACTCACGCCAGCCCCCGGTCTGGTCGTGTTGCCGGAGGTGTTCAATACCAACCCGCATATCCGCTCGGTCGCCGACGGCTATGCCGCGGAAGGGTTCGTCGTCATCGCGCCGGACGTCTATTGGCGGCAGGAGGCCGGTTGCTACGCGTCGTATACCGATGAGGGACGCGCCAAGGCGCAGTCCCTGCGCGCGCGCCTCGACACCGACCAGTTCGCCGACGATCTTGGCGATGTCATCGCCGCCCTGCGGACGCGTCCGGATTGCACGGGCAAGGTCGGCGTGATGGGCTTTTGCCTCGGCGGCAAGTTTGCCTACCTGTCCAGCACGCGGCACGCCATCGACGCCGCGGTGAGCTATTACGGCGTCCAGATCGACCAGCACCTGGGCGAAGCCGATCGTTTGAAGTGCCCGATCCTGCTGCATTTCGCCGAGAAGGATCCGCACGTGCCGGCCGACACCGTCGCGGCGATCAGAGATCGCATGGGGACCTGGGAGAAGGTCACCATCCATGTGTATCCTGGCGCCGAACACGGCTTCAACCGGTATGGCTATCCGCCCTACCATGAGGCAGCAGCCGGCTTGGCGCACGAGCGCACCTTGGCGCATTTGCGCCGGCTGTTGTCCTAGCGAACGGCAAGGAACGCGGCATGTCGGCCAATGAGATCAAACGCATCGATGCGCGGGCATTGAAAGTCCAACTGCACGATGGCGGCGAGCTGGCCTTGCTCGATGCGCGCGAGGAGTTGCCGTTCGGCCGGCGCCATCTGCTGATGGCGTCATGTGTTCCGCTGAGCCGATTGGAGCTGCTGGTCGACGATCTGGTGCCGCGGCGCGGTGCGCGCGTCATCTGGTGCGACGACGGCGAGGGGTTGGCGGCGCGCGCCGCCGCGCGGATGTCGGCGCTCGGCTATCAGGACGTCGGCTGGCTGGACGGGGGAATCGCCGCGTGGGAAGCGGCGGGTTTTCGCATCTACAGCGGCGTGCACGTGCCCAGCAAGGCATTCGCCGAGGTGGTGGAGCATGAGGCCGGCACGCCGTGGATATCCGCCCAGGACTTGCAGGCGCTGATCGATCGCAAGGCCGATATCGCGATCTACGACAGCCGCTCCTACGAGGAGTACCACAACAATTCCATCCCCACGGCGATCAGCGTGCCCGGGGCGGAGCTGGTCTATCGCTTCGCGGATCTTACGCCGTCGCCAGATACCACTGTCATCGTCAACTGCGGCGGCCGCACGCGCAGCATCATCGGCGCGCAATCGCTGATCAACGCCGGCGTGCGCAACAAGATCGTGTCGCTGAAGGACGGGACCATGGCCTGGCATCTGGCCGACCTCGAGGTGGTGCACGGAGCGACGCGAAGACCGCCCGAAGTCAGCGCGCACGGGTTGCAGTCGGCCCTCGAGGCCGCTGCGCGAGTGGCGGCGCGCTGCGGCATCGCGCGCATCGACAGGGGCACGCTCGAGTCATGGCGCGCCGAGGCGACGACAGCGCACCCTGTACGTGCTGGACGTCCGCTCGCCGGAGGAATACGAGGCCGGCCATCTGCGCGGTGCACGCTCGGCGCCGGGCGGGCAGCTCGTGCAGGAGACCGATTCGCACATGGCGACCTGGGGCGCCCGCGTCGTGCTGGTCGACGACAATGGTGTCCGCGCGACCATGACCGCGTCGTGGCTGAAGCAGATGGGCTGGCCGGATGTCGCCGTGCTGGTCGCCGGTCCGGCCGATGGCGATTGGGTCACCGGGCGGCATGTGCCGCGCGTTCTCGGGCTGGAAGCGACCTCGGCGCCGGCTATCGATGCGATGGAGCTGCGCGACCGGTTGGCGGCGGACGAGGTGGTGGTGATCGATCTCGACCTGAGCAGGCGCTACGCGCTGGGCCATATTCCCGGCGCCTGGTTTGCGAACCGGTCGCGCCTCGGCTCCGCGCTGCGCGAAACTCCCCGCCGATCGGGCGATCGTGCTGACCTCGGCGGACGGCGCGCTGGCGATGCTGGCGGCGGCCGAGCTGCAGGCCACCGCGTCGGTACCGGTGATGACCCTTACGGGGGGCACGCAGGCCTGGATGCAGGCGGGATTGCCGCTCGAGACGGGGACCACCCGCATGGCCCACGAGGCCGATGACGTCTTCCTCTCGCCGCGCGAGCGCGGCCAGAACCGGGAAGACGCGATGCGCGAGTACCTGACCTGGGAGATCAACCTGGTCAACGATATGGCCAAGGACGACGACCACCGCTTCCGCGTCGTCGCCGGCTGAGGCGCGACCGACGGTGCGGTGAACTGCGCATGTGCCTCATGGCTCCCGGCCTATGCGTCGCGCGGGCCCAACGAGTGCGCACGGCCCGACGTCAGAGCTGGCGAAGCGCTGCTCTGCGCACCGACGGCTCGCGACCGCTGAGGCTGCCCTGACGCCTGGGCACCACTGCATCCAGTGCCGTGCCTCATATTGATTGGCATCAATGCGAGGTGCACATGAAAGACCGAGTGTCGTGGCTGATCGATAGATCGCAAAGCGAGGCAATTGGTCATGCGAGCCTGTGACATCATGACGACATCGGTCGTCACAACTCTGCCAGACACGTCCGTGCGCGAGATCGCTGCACTGCTGTCGAGGGGACAGTTCAGCGGGCTGCCGGTCGTGGATTCGAAAGGGCAGGCTTCTCGGGATTGTCAGTGAGGGCGACTTGATCCATCACTCTGCAATTGGAGCCGACCCGAAGGGCAAGTGGTGGCTCGACAGCCTGGCAGACCCCGACGCGATTGCGCGTTCCTATTCGAAAGTCACATGGCCGAACGGCAAGTGATGTCATGGTTCGACTATGTGGCGACCATTTCGGACGAGGCCGATCTGGAAGCTGTGGCGGCAGCGCTCGACACTCAGCGCATCAAGCGTATCCCGGTGATCAGGGATGGACGTCTGGTCGGCATCATCACGCGCAGCGATCTCGTCCGCGCTCTGGCCGACGCAAATCCCAAGGTGTTGGCGCGCGTCGTGACAACGCCACGGTACAGAAAGATATCCTCGGCAAGATGGCTGAGCAGT
Organism: uncultured Alphaproteobacteria bacterium; assembly: GCA_963738065.1. Lineage (GTDB taxonomy): Bacteria > Pseudomonadota > Alphaproteobacteria > Rhizobiales > Hyphomicrobiaceae > AWTP1-13. The sequence continues at coordinate 19,550 of CAVTVO010000048.1, read as the reverse complement.
CGTGGCTCAATACGAGTTACGTCAATGTTCAGGTAAGGGAAGATATTGTCGAATTGGGAGGCTTCGTCGCCTCCGAAGACCAGCGCAATGCACTGCATGCTCTGGTCGAGAAGCGAGCCCCTCTCGCAAGATCGATGACAAGCTCAAGATCGGCCTTCCCATGGTCAGCGATTTCATGTGAAGAGCCGCTCCTTGATCGCCTTCGTATCTCTTCGCGTATAGGCTTTGTTGTAGCTCATCCGGGCATTGAGAGCCGAAGCACCATCCATCCTCGAAAGATGAATTACTAACCCGCCATTCAAATATGTATCGGCGGCAGATCAGGCAGCATAGCGCACGGTGGGCGCCTGGAAGAAGGCGCGGATTTTGGCCGGGCGCTTCTGCAAGCCGTGGGAAGCAGTCCATGGCGAACGCTGGGTGCATTGCGCGGTTGCAACGCATGATTATTCACCGCTCAGCAAGACCGAGCCACCGTTCAGGCTATGCTGCAAAGCCCAAGCAACCTTGATTCGTGCCGATGCCTCGCGTCGCAACGCATCCTTCAAACCGAGGCAACAACCGCCTGCAATCTTGTCGCCACCTCGGTGGCAATGGCACGGAGCGCGGGATTGTCGATCTTCTGCATAGCCGCGAGCGGGTTGATGGTGGCGATCCCGACGCTTCCGCTGCCTAGCTCCTGAACGATGACGTTACAGGGCAGCATAGTGCCGATCTTGTCCTCTGCGATGAGTGCCTTGTGGGCAAGCGGCGGATTGCAGGCGCCGAGAATTCGATAGGGGCCGGAACTCGACACCAATTTTCTGCTTCAAGGTCTCCTTGACGTCGATGTCCGTTAGGACGCCGAAGCCCTGCTGCTTCAGTGCGGTGACGACTCTCTGGACAACGTCGTCGAACCGCCCCGAGACCGTTACGTCGAAATAGTAGTTCATGGCGATCACCTCGTCGTCTCCCTAACCGCAAGGGCGGGTCGGGGCCGCAGTGTTAGCAACGGTGAGTTATCGGCAGTGGTGCTTTTCATCACGCCGCCGGCGACTTCAATTTCTGGATGTCGAGCACGCGCATGATGGCCTTCTCATAGTAGGGCTCGCTGACGCCGTTGCGCACCTTGTAGAGGAAGTATTTCTCGAACGCGACCTTGGCCATGTGCACCCACATCCCCTCGCTCGCCCAATTCACGTTGCGCGGCGGATTCTGCGGCTTGGCGAGGAACGCGACGCCGCGATCCCCGAAGTCGGCGAGGCAGAAGGCGTTCCAGGTCGGCACGCTCGTGGCCTGCTTGCCGGCCAGGAGGCTGACGATGTTCTGGCGCGCCGCCGCCACCATGCTCTCGATCATGTAGCCCGTCTTCGGCACGCCGGTGGCGACCGGCGTCTGCTCGAGCGGCGCGATGGCGATGGCGACGCCGACCGCGAACACATTCGGGAATTTTGGATTGCGCTGATGCCTGTCGACGATGACGAAGCCGCGCGGATTGACGAGCCCCTCGATGCCGCGCAGCGCGGCAATGCCACGGAAGGCCGGCAGCATCATCGCGTACTTGAAGGCCAGCTCGTGCTTCTTGCGCTCTTTGCCGTACTCGTCGAACTCCGTCACGTTCATCCTATCCGCCTCGACACTCTCGACCTCGGCATTGGTGATCCAGCGGATGCTGCGCTGGCGCATCTCATGCTCCAGCAGACTCTTGGTGTCGCCAACGCCGCCGAGACCGAGATGTCCGATGTAAGGCTCGGCCGTCACGAAGGTCATGGGCACTCGGTCACGAAGCTTCCGGCTGCGCAGCTCCTTGTCCATGAGCATGGCATATTCGTAAGCGGGCCCGTAACAGGACGCGCCCTGCACGGCGCCGACGACGATGGGGCCCGGGTCCTTGCAGAAAGCCTCCCAGGCGATACGGGCTTTGGCCGCATGGTCGACGGTGCAAACCGATTGCGTGTGGCCCTCGGGCCCGAGGCCTGGCACCTCGTCGAATGCGAGCTCCGGGCCAGTCGCGATGACGATGTAGGTGTAGTCGACAGAGCGGCCGTCGGCCAGCTCGAGGCGGCTCTCCGCGGGGTGCAGGCGCTTCGCCGCCTGATGTATGAACGCGATCCCGAACTTGGCCGCCAGCGGTGCCAGCTCGACAGTGATGTCTTCCTTCGACCGCCAGCCGATGCCGACCCATGGGTTGGAGGGAGTGAACTGGAAGTAGGAGGTGTTGCTGACGAGAGTAACCGTGTGCTCGCGTGCAATGGCCTGCTTCAGCTCGTAGGCCATCGAGACGCCGCCGATGCCGGCTCCTAAGACGACGATATTGACCATTGCAGTCTCCTCCTGCGGCAAACGGCACGCCCCTCCCCTCGTCTTGAACTTTCGATCAGTCTCGCCCCTCCAAATGAGAACGCCTTGATGTGCATCAACCGGCCGAGGTTGCTTCCGGTTGGCTGGAGCTCTCTCCCTGCGGAAGTTCCCTGCCGTCGTCCCGCAGAACGACATAGATCGCCGGGATCACGAGCACTGTGAGCAGCGTCGATGACGCCAGTCCGAACAGCAGCGAGATGGCGAGACCCTGAAAAATCGGATCGAGCAAGATCGTGGCCGCGCCGATCATGGCCGCCAGCGCCGTCAGCAGGATCGGCTTGAAGCGAACGGCGCCGGCTTCGAGAAGAACCTCCCGCAGCGACCTGTCGGGCCGCGCGCCGTGCCGGATGAAGTCTACCAGCAGGATAGAGTTGCGCACGATGATGCCGGCCAGCGCGATGAAGCCGATCATGGACGTTGCCGTGAACGGCGCGGCGAACAGCCAGTGTCCGAGCATGATGCCGATCAGCGTCAACGGGATCGGCGTCAGGATGACCAGCGGCAGCCGAAAGCTGCCGAACTGCGCCACCACCAGGACATAGATGCCGAGGATCGCAACGGCGAAAGCGGCACCCATGTCGCGGAAGGTGACGTAGGTGATCTCCCATTCCCCGTCCCAGAGCAGCGTGGGCTTCGATTCATCGGTTGGCTGCCCGTAAAGCTTCAGGACGGGCTTGGGCAAGGCGCCCCAATCGTGCGCTTCAATCCGACTCGCGACCTCCAGCATGCCGTAGACCGGCGCCTCGTAGCTGCCGGCGAGCTCGGCCATCACCATGTCGGCGAACCGGCCGTCGCGGCGGAAGATCGATGGGCGAGCCCGCCTCCTTGGTAACGCGCACGACCTCGCCCAGCTCGACCACGCTGCGGTTGCCTGGCAGCGTGTTGGCCGGTACCGCCGTCGAGGCCATGGCCTCGGTCCACGCCAGCGCGCGCTTGGGCAGCCGGACGGCGATCTCGATCGGATTGCGTCCCTCGCCGCGATGCGAATAGCCCACCGACACGCCGCCGAGCAGCATCTGCAGGGTATCGTACACGTCGCGCTGCTCGACGCCGAAGAACTCGAGGCGGTCCTGGTCGATGGAGACGCGCAGGCGCGGACGCGGCTCGCCGATGGAATTGTCCACGTCGACGATGAACGGCACAGAAGCGAAGATCTTCTTCACCTCGCGCGCGACGGACCGCCGCGTTTCCGGATCGGGGCCGTAGATCTCGGCCAGAAGCGTCGCCAGCACGGGCGGTCCCGGGGGGACCTCGACGACCTTCACGCTCGTACCGGGAGGGAGCACAACCTGTTGCAGGCGCCGGCGCAGATCGAGCGCGATCTGGTGGCTGGCGCGGGATCGCTCGCCGCGCGGCGCCAGATTGAGTTGCAGCTCGCCGAGCTCGACGTATTCGCGCACGTAGTAGTGGCGCACGAGCCCGTTGAAATTGAAGGGAGCGGGCGTGCCCGCATAGGATTGGATGGAGCGCACCTCCGGCAGCCCACGCGCAATATCGGCCATCGCAAACAGCGCGCGCTCGGTGTCCTCGAGGCTCGCCCCCTCGGGCAGATCGAGCACCACGGCAAGCTCCGACTTGTTGTCGAAAGGGAGCAGCTTCACGGTCACCGACTTGGTCGCAAACAGCACCAGCGCCACGAGCGTCGCTGCTCCCACGCTCAGGAGAAAGATCCACGCCGAGCGCTTGCTGCGGATGACGGGGACCGCGAGACGCCTGTAGAGGGCCCCAAGCACGCCTTCGCCATGCAGAGCTGCCCAGCTCGACCCGCTCGCCGCGCTCGGAGCCAGGCGTACCATGAGCCAGGGAGCGATGACGACGGCGACGAAAAACGAGAACAGCATGGCAGCAGACGCATTGGCGGGGATCGGCGCCATGTAGGGGCCCATCAGCCCCGACACGAACAGCATCGGCAGAAGTGCCGCCATCACCGTCAGTGTGGCGACGATGGTCGGATTGCCCACCTCGGCCACGGCCTCGATCGCCGCCTGTATGACGCGAGCGATCGTCCTGCATCGCCCAGTGTCGGGCGATGTTCTCGACGATGACGATCGCGTCATCGACGAGAATGCCGATCGAGAAGATCAGGGCGAACAGGCTGACGCGGTTGATGGTGTAGCCCATCAGGTTGGCGGCAAACAGCGTCAGAAGGATCGTCGTCGGGATGACGACGAGCGTGACCACGGCCTCCCGCCAGCCGATGGCGATGGCGATCAGAACGACGATCGAGAGCGTGGCCAGTCCCAGATGAAAGAGAAGCTCGTTTGCCTTCTCGTTGGCCGTCTCGCCGTAGTCACGCGTGACCGTGACGTCCACATCGTCGGGGATGAGACGGCCCTTGAGCGTGTCCAGCCGGCGCAGGAGGCTCTCTGCCACCACGACGGCATTGGCCCCCGCGCGCTTGGCGATCGGCCACGCTGACGGCCGGGGTCCTGTACCATGCCGCCTTCTCGCCGCGCGCATCGTTCCACACGCGATGCTCGCGCGGGCTCGGCCCGATGACCACGGAGGCGACGTCATTGACGTAGACCGGCCGACCGTCCCGGGTGGTGATCAGGAGCAGGCCGATATCCGGCACGCCCGACAACGTCTGGCCCGCCGCGACGCTGAGCGTGACGCCCGGCGTCGCGCACCTGTCCCGCGAGGAAGGAGCGGTTGGCGTCACGCACCTTGGCAACCAGCTGCTGCAGCGTGACGCCGAAGAGCGCCAGCTTCTCGGGAGAGGGCTCGACGCGGATCTGCTGTGGGCTGCCGCCGGAAATGTAGGTGAGACCGACGTTGTCGGTCTTCATCAACTCGGTGCGCAGCTTGTCGCCGAGCTCGTACAGATCCTTGTCGGTCCATCGCCCAGCCGCTTCCGGTTTCGGCGACAGTGTGAGAACGACCACCGCCACATCGTTGATGCCGCGCCCGACGATCAGCGGTTCGGGAATGCCGACGGGTATGCGGTCCATGTTGGCGCGGATCTTCTCGTGCACGCGCAGGATCGCGTCCTCGGCCTTGGTGCCCACCAGGAACCGCGCCGTCACCATGACGCGGTCGTCCTCGCTCTGGCTGTAGACGTGCTCGACCCCGTCGATGGCCTTGACGATGGCCTCGAGCGGCTTGGTCACCAGCTCCACCGCGTCGGGTGCCTTGAGCCCGTCGGCATTGACGCGGATATCGACCATGGGCACGCTGATCTGCGGCTCCTCCTCGCGCGGAATTACGAGGAGCGCGATCAGACCAAGCGCGATGGCCGCCAGCAGAAAGAGCGGCGTGAGCGGCGAGCGGATGGTCGCGCGCGTCAGGCGTCCTGAAAGCCCGAGGTTCACGGCCGCACCAGCCGGTCACCGGCACGGACGCCGGAGAGGATCTCGATGCCGTCCGGCATATTGCCGGTGGGATGATCGCGCCCGCGCTGCACAGGCACGTCTATCGTGCCCTGCTCGCCCGCCTGCAGCTTCACATAGTCGATGCCGAACCGCGTGGAGACGAAGGCGCGCCGGCACCACGAAGGCTGCGCGCTCGCCGCGCCGATATCCACACCCGTATGCGCTCGCTCACGAAATAGTCGCCAAGGCCGTCCACCACCGCGTCGGCAACGACGCGACCGTCCTCGATCTGAGGATAGACGAGCTTGATCTTCCCAAAGCGCGCGCCCGACTGTCCGATCTCGGCGCCATCAATGCGGACGGCGTCTCCGGCCTTGAGGAAGCGGGCATGACGCTCCGGCACGCGCAGGCGGAGCACGAAGTTCTTCTCGGCGATGGTGGCGATCGTCTCTCCGGGTAGGACTACGGCGCCGATCGTATAGGGCACCTTTAGAACTCTGCCCGCCGCAGGCGCCAACACCTGGCCTTCGGCGAGCTGTTGCTCGACGACGGAACGTTCGGCGACGCGGGAACGCAGCGCGTTGTTTGCGACATCGGCGGCCGTTCGAGCCTCGTCGAGCCGGACCCGCGGTATGGTGCCGCGCTCGGCCAGGCTCTCGGCGCGTGAAAGCATCGGCATTTGCCTGGGCGAGCTGTGCCTCGAGGCCGGCGATCTGGGCATCGAGCGACTTCATCTGCCTGGCGAGCTTCTCGTCGCCCACCGTCGCGATCAACTGGCCCGCCTCGACCTGATCGCCTTCCTTGACCGTGAGCTGGGCGACCGTTCCCCCGGTGCGCACCCGGGCTGGCACCGGCTTGGGCGCCTCGACGGTCGCGAATACGGCCTTCTCGTCAGCGATGCTGGCTCGGCGCCACCACATACGTTTCGGCAGCTACAGCCGGCCAGGTCAAGCCAACCATCATCGCGGCCATCGACAGTGTTCTGGTCAGCATGGTCCCCGCCTGCGAGCCCGTTGTCGAATGCGCGCTCACGCCGGCATACCCTGGATACCAATCCGCATCGGCTCATTGACCTTTCTCAAGGCGTCGCCCGGCGGACTTCGTGATCTTGTCGCGCCGGCTTCGCGTCGTGAGCCTCCGCCGGTTCGCAATAGATGCCGTAGAGGGTCACAAGCAGCGCGCGCGCCTCGGCGCTGGCGATGGAATACCAGATGGTCTGGCCATCGCGGCGGGCGGCAACGAGGCCGTCCTTGCGCAGCAGAGCCAGATGCTGCGAGACGCCGGAATCGCGGATGCCGAGGAATTCGGCAAGCTCGCCCACCGATTGTTCGCGCTCGATCAGTTGGCACAGGATGAGCAGGCGATGCCGGTTGGCGAGCGCCTTCAACAGCTCGCTGGCGCGGTCTGCCGCATGCTCCATGCGTTCGGCTTTAAGTTTCATACTTGCAGATATACGCAGATATGCATATATGTCAAGCCGGTCGGAGCTAGAAGCGCCATGAGGCAAGCAAGTCACATCGTTTGCAGTCATTGCGGCCAAATCAACCGCGTGGCCGGCGACCGACCTGCCGGGCGCGCTCGCTGTGGGGCTTGCCACGTGCCGCTGTTTGCGGGCCATCCCGTCAACGTCGACGCGGCCGGCTTCGACCGGCACGTGCGGCACAACGACATTCCCGTCCTGGTGGACGTGTGGGCGCCTTGGTGCGGGCCTTGCCGTACCATGGCACCCATGTTCGAGAAGGCTGCCGGCGCGCTCGAGCCGGAGGTTCGCCTGCTCAAGCTCAATTCCGACCAGGCACCGGAGCTGTCGGCGCGTCTCGGCATCCGCAGCATCCCCACGATGCTGCTCATGCAATCAGGTCAGGTCCTCGCCCGAACATCAGGCGCGATGAACTTGGATCAGATTGTCGCCTGGACGAAATCCAATCTCTCATCCGGCGGCGTGGCCAACCGGTGAGCTCTGCAAATTACAACTGCTACCAAAGGAGCCTCCAATGAATGTCGATCGTGCCGTTTTTGCTTTTGCCGGAATGATGATCCTTGTGAGCCTCGCACTTGCCTGGTTTGCCAGCCCGTACTGGTTGCTCTTGACCGCGTTCGTTGGCGTCAACCTGATGCAGTCCGCTTTCACTGGATTCTGCCCGGCCGCGATGATCTTCCGCAAGCTTGGCCTGGGTGAGGGGTGCGCCTTTGCAGACAAGGCGAACGGGTAGGAAGGGTGTCAACGCCGGAGAGAAATTGCATCGGCGAGCCGGAGCGAAAATCCATCAGCACGGCAAGCAAGAAGGCCCCCGACATCGGGGGCCTTCTTGCTTTCGCGGCTCAATCCTGAAGGGGAGCTTCGGGTGCAGCAGTAGTCCGGGCCCTTTGCTCCGTCGGCGTTACCCGGGTTCCCCGCTCCTATTGCCCCGTCCGAACTCCCGCCGTGACCATCACCCGAGGTGAATATTGAGGCCGCTACCTTCGTCTGCGACGGGTCTCCCCCTGAACAACGAAGCACCTTTCCGACGTGCCGCGCCCGCTACCCCGACGGATCGAGAGGGTGCGCGTGTCGATTGCTTCCCCCACTCGCGCAGCCTTCCCCAAATGGCAGGAGGATCGGAATCCGCCGTGTCACTTTCGAGGCCTGCTCGGGCTTCACTCGCGTTACGGCCCGCCGGATCCCCCAGCAGCCCAAGGCTGCCTTTGTCGCAGGGGTCCGACCTAGCCGGCCGAGCCGCCTGCCAGCTTGCGGACCTATCGACAATTATCCGAGTGAGATCCCCCCTGATGGTTCGCGCCCTCGGGGCGCACTGCCAATTCCTGAGCGCTTGCAGCAAAGTACCCTGATCGTTGAGCAGAGTGAGATGCTCAACGCTCCTCGCGAGCAATCCACCTCGTCTTGGGAGGCGCGCGATAGCATTCCATCTTTTCCAGCAGCTCTTCGGGGGTCTCACCCACAAGCAGCATGTTCCGGTGCATCGGCCTCATGAAAGCCTCGCCCACGACAAAGTCCAGGAAGCCAAGTAGGCGATCATAATAGCCGAGCACGTTCAGCATCGCACAGGGCTTGCCGTGGCTGCCGAGTTGCGCCCAAGTCCACACCTCGAAAAGCTCTTCGAGCGTTCCGATCCCACCTGGCAGGGTTATGAAGCCATCGGACAATTCGGCCATCAGAGCTTTGCGCTCGTGCATCGAGGGGACGACTCTGAGGTCCGCCAGCCCGGTGTGCGCCACCTCCCATTCGACCAAGGCACGGGGAATCACGCCGATCACCTCGCCGCCGGCAGCCAGCGCCGCATCCGCTAGCGCCCCCATGAGCCCAATCGATGCCCCGCCGTAGACCACGCCGATCCGGCGCTCGGCCATAAGCTTTCCAACCTCTGCGGCAGCGGCGACATAGGCCGGGTCGTGCCCGAGGCTGGAACCGCAGAAGACACAAAGGCGATCCAGGGGCATTCAGGGGCTTTCGGATGGCTCTCGGTAGACCGCTACGTACTGCTGCGGCTACTGTTTTATCAAGTCAATGTTGCGGATGGACCCCCGCTCGGCCGCGAATAGCGCCGACAAGACTTCGCTGCGCCAGTGCGATAGATCTCCATTCGCAATCGATCTCACCGCTCTGACAGCGAGAACGCAGTTCTGTCTTCCACGGATCGCCCTAGCTGTGCGAGGCGGGAAATTCTAGGACTGTGTTGCCGATGCTGGGTGACCGAAAAGGAGAGGCGCCACATGTCGAGGCTAGTACCGCCGCACGGGGGTGGCTCTCTCAAGCCTTTGCTCGTTCCGATCGCGAACCGAGGCGAGGGCCTCAGGCGGGCCGAGCGACTAAGGAAAATCCCAATCACGTCGCGTGAGGTCTCCGACCTCTTCATGCTCGGCATGGGAGCGTACACGCCCCTCGACCGGCTTCATGGGCCACGATGATTGGCGGGCCTCGGTCACTGACATGAAGCTTGCCAACGGCGTGTTCTGGCCCATCCCGATCACGCTCTCGCTGGCGCGCAGCATTGCCGACAGATCTCGCCGTCGGCGAGGAGGTGGCACTCGCCGATGCCGAGACCGGTGATGTCCTTGGCCAGCTGACGGTGAGGGAGAAATACGCGATCGACCGCGAGCTCGAATGCAAGCACGTGTTTCGCACGACCGATCCCAAGCATCCCGGCGTGGAGAAGGTGATGCGCCAGGGAGAGGTCAACATCGGCGGGCCCGTGATCGCGCTTTCGGAGGGCGAGTATCCGGCGAAATACAAGGGTCTCTATCTGCGGCCCGGAGGAATCGCGCGCTGAGTTCGAGAGGCGGGGCTGGAAGCAGGTTGCCGCCTTCCAGACGCGTAACCCTATGCACCGCAGCCATGAGCATCTGGCCAAGATCGCCGCGGAGGTGACCGACGGCGTCTTTATCCACCAGGTGCTCGGCAAGCTCAAGGCGGGAGACATTCCGGCCGAGGTGCGGACGCGCGCCATCCAAGCCATGATCGACAACTACTTCAAGCCCAACATCGCCATCCAGGCCGGCTACCCCATCGAGATGCGCTACGCGGGCCCGCGCGAGGCGCTCATGCACGCGCTGTTCCGTCAGAATTTCGGCTGCTCCCATCTGGTCGTCGGGCGCGATCACGCGGGCGTCGGCAGCTACTATGGCGCCGCTCGATGCCCAACGCATCTTCGATGAGCTGTGGGAGGGCAGCGCTGCTTTGCAAGCCGCTCAAGATCGATGTGACGTTCTACTGCTACAAGTGCAGTGGCATGGCGACCGGCAAGACCTGCCCGCACGATCCCAAGCATCACCTCTCCGTCTCCGGCACCCGCCAGCGCGAGATGCTGTCGAAAGGAGAGGACGTCCCGGCCGAGTTCAGTCGGCCGGAAGTGGTGGCCATCCTGAGAGAGTACTACAGGAGCCTTGCGGCAGCCGTGAGGCGCTGAAGTTCGGGGCCGCATTGAGCTAGTGGGACCGCCCCTACGGGCGTCGAAGCAAATGCGGGGGCGGTTCGAGCGATCTACGTGCTCTACGGAGGTCTCGGTTAGTCGAATGATTGACTGGTCGACCGCTGCGACGGCTACCGTGCCCGCAAAATTCGGGTCATCGGGGAAACGTCGGGCATGTTCACCAGCAATCCCTTCGCTGAGCTTTCGGCGTTCGTACCGCCCGCCGTCATGCAGACGTACGTCGTCATCATGGTCGTCCTGGTTGCGGGCGGCACTCTCTTCGACATCATCCATAAAGGAAGCGCCAGATACTTCTTCGACAACTGGCGGGCTTCCAAGAATAGGGCAAAGAAGCAGGTCGCCGGCGGAGACATGATTTCCATCGCCGTGCAGACCGCCGTGCACGACGTCCTGGCGTCGGGCGAATTCTGCAACGCGCGGCGCCGGGTCGCGCATCTGCTGGGCATGTACGGCTTTGTGATCTACGTCGTCACGACGGCGATCATGGTGTTCGCCTATCCGACGCCAGCGACGCCGACGCCCAGATTGCTCGCGATGCTGTGGTACATCGGCGCGCTGATGGTTTGCCTCGGCGGCTACTGGTTCTGGTTCTTCATCCGGGTCGACGTTGCCGCAGAAGGCAATTCACCGTTCCGCTTCGTGCGCGCCGACCTGTTCATCGTTTCGCTGGTACTGAGCACGACCTTCGGTCTGATTTGGGCTTGGCTGCAGACGGCGGGCAGCACGACCTGGGCGACCGTGTTCCTGGGACTTTACCTCATCGCCACCACGGTGCTGTTTGGATCGGTTCCTTGGTCCAAGTTCTCGCACATGTTCTTCAAGCCCGCGGCGGCCTTCGAGAAGCGATTGTCCGAGGCCAATGGCACCCGCAGCAACCTGCCGGCTCCCGCCGACGCGCCCGAAAAATTCGGCAGCGTCGTCAAGCATACCCACCATTATTGATCGACCTCGCACTGGTCCTCGCCAGAGGAGATAAGGGAACACCATGCCGACCTTTGTCTATATGACGCGTTGCGACGGCTGCGGACACTGCGTCGACATCTGCCCGTCCGACATCATGCACATCGACAAGACCTACCGTCGCGCGGTCAACATCGAGCCCAACATGTGCTGGGAGTGCTACTCCTGCGTGAAGGCCTGCCCGCAGTTCGCGATCGACTGCCGTGGCTACGCCGATTTCGCACCTCTCGGCCACAGCGTGCGCGTGCGTCGCGAAGAGGAGAAGGGGACGATCTCGTGGAAGATCAAGTTTCGCGACGGCCGCGAAAAGAATTTCGTCTCCCCGATCAGAACCACGCCGTGGGGATCGATCCCGTCGCCGGCCGAGCTTGCCCCGCCCACCGCTGAGATGATGAAGTCTCAGCACCTCGCGCATGAACCCGACGCGCTCAATGTTCGCGAGCTGCCGGCGCTGAAGCCCAATCAACTCAAGCCAGGATTGGTGTAATGCGGCGCCGCAAAACTTTCTACGTGGATTGCGACATCATTGTCGTCGGTGGCGGCATGGGCGGGTGCGGAGCCACCTACGAAGTCGAGGTACTGGGGCCGCGACCTGAAAATCGTCTGCGTCGAGAAGGCGAACATCGAGCGCAGCGGCGCCGTCGCTCAGGGCCTGTACGCGATCAACTGCTACATGGGCATGCAGTGGAACGAGAACCAACCCGAGGACCACGTCCGCTACGCACGCACTGACCTTATGGGTCTGGTGCGCGAGGACCTCGGCTACGACATCGCCCGGCACGTCAACTCCACGGTACACAAGTTCGAGGAGTGGGGCCTGCCCATCATGCGGGACCCCGAGACCGGGAGGTACCAGCGCGAAGGCAAATGGCAGATCATGATCCACGGTGAGAGCTACAAGCCCATCGTCGCCGAGGCTGCGCGCAAGGCCGCTACCGAAGTCTACAACCGCATCATGGTGACCCACCTGCTGATGGACAAGTCGCGCAAGCGGGTTGCCGGCGCGGTTGGCTTCAATGTTCGCACCGGGCACTTCTATGTCTTCCGCGCCAAGGCGGTGATCGTCTCCGCTGGTGGTGCCTCGCACATCTTCAAGCCACGCTCGGTCGGAGAGGGCATGGGGCGTACCTGGTACGCGCCTTGGAGCAGTGCGTCCGCTTACGCATTGCCGATACTAGTCGGCGCCAAGATGACGCAAATGGAGAACCGGATCGTCCTCACGCGCTTCAAGGATGGCTATGGTCCGGTCGGCGCCTACTTCCTGCACCTCAAGACCTACACGCAGAACGCCTACGGTGAAGAGTACGAGTCGAAGTGGTACGACGACACGAAGGCCCTTGTCGGCGACTACATCGACCAGCATCCGGTCCCGACCTGCCTGCGCAACCACGCCATTCTCAGGGAGATCTCTGCCGGTCGAGGTCCCATTCGCATGGTGACCAAGGAAGCCTTTCAGGATCCGCACAAGGAGATGATCGGCTGGGAGAACTTCCTAGGCATGACGATCGGGCAAGCGGTTGTGTGGGCATCGCAGAACATCGACCCTAAGCACACCAATCCCGAGCTGACCACCTCAGAGCCTTACGTCATGGGCTCGCACGCGACCTGTTCTGGTGCCTGGGCCAGTGGTCCGGAAGACTATGCGCCCGCGGAATACCAATGGGGCTACAACCGGATGATGACTGTCGAGGGCCTCTTCGGGGCAGGCGACACCATTGGTGGCACTGCCCACAAATTCTCGTCGGGCTCGTTCACGGAAGGCCGCATCGCCGCCAAAGCAGCGGTCAAGTATGTGACGGAAAAGGGTAGGGAGCAGCCTCAGGTCAGCGATGGAGAAATCGAAGACCTCAAGAAGGCAGTCTACAAACCTTTGGAACACTACCAAGTCTATCGCAACGAGATCGTCGGCGGTACGGTTTCGCCGAGTTACATCCTGCCTCTTCACGGGCTTCAGCGTCTCGAAAAGATCATGGACGAATATGTCGGTGGCATCAGCGTCAACTACATGACCAATGAGCCGCTGCTCACCCGTGGGCTCGAGCTGCTGGGCATGCTGAAGGAAGACGTCGCCAGCCTTGGCGCCGAAGACTTCCATCAGCTTCAGCGCGCTTGGGAATTACAGCACCGACTTTTGGCTTCCGAATGTGTCACCCAGCATACCCTGTTCCGGAGGGAAACGCGGTGGCCGGGTTATTACTACCGAGGTGATTATCCGAAGCTGGACGACAAGGATTGGCACTGCTTCACCCTTTCGCGTTACGACCGGGACTCGGGGAAGTGGGAACTGGAGAAGGCTCCCGTATATCACATCGTTAGCTGATCACCGGGCTGCGTAGGGGCGCGGCGTCTTCCGAGTTCTCGCGAACGCCATCGACACGGGGCGGCCATGGCGCGGCTGGCCACTCATCAGCTACAAGTTGCCGATCCCTGTGCGCAGCAGCGTGAAATGCTTTTGACCGACGCAGACATGCCTCCCGAAACCAGTCGGCTGGAGACGATGCTGATCATTGAGGAGCGTTGCGCGCGTCGGAAATCGATAGGCATGGCTTCGGCATCATGATCATCGCGCAAATTTCCGATACCCATATTGCCCTCGATGTAGTGAGCGCAGAAAAGAGAATATCAGATCTTGCACTCACTATTGCGGACATCAACGCGCTCGACCCACTTCCCGATGCGATCGTTCATACGGGGGATGTCGTTCACAACGGACGGCAAGACGAATACGCCCAGGCCGTGGCAATCCTCGCGAAGTCCCGTGCGCCGGTATATGTGCTAGCAGGCAACAAGGACAGCAGGACGAATTTGCACGAGGCGTTCTCCGCCTGCGGCTATCTGGCACCGGATCTTGACTTCATCCAGTATGCGATCGAGCGCCATCCGGTAAGGCTGATTGCTCTCGATACCCTGGGCTCGGGCAACAAGGGCGACTTTTGTAGCGAGCGGCTCCGACATTTGGCCGACTTGGTCGAAGCCGAGACCGCCAAACCCATTGCGGTTTTCACCCACCATCCGCCTTTCGTGGTGACAGAGGGACCGGACCAAATTCACTTCGAAAATCAAGGTGCGATGTCGAGGCTGCGCAGAGCATTGCATCATTCGGGTCGGGTCGTCGCGGTCTTCAGCGGCCATGTTCATCGAGCGGCTTCGGGTGATGTCGCCGGCATCCGCGGTATCCGCTCCATGAACGGCATCTTCGATCGCAGCATCGAGCGTGAGATGCTGGCGCCCGAGTTTTGTGCGCGGGCACGACGGGATGGATCGGCGGCGGCGGCGGGCGATGGGGGCGGTGCGGCCTCCGCTGGGCGAAGATCTCACGATCAATGTGTGTCTCGACCCGGTCGACTTCCGAATGGGCATCAATGGACTTTCGGTGTTGATCGAGGCGTCGCTCAAGTACGACCCGTTCAGCCGTAACCTGTTTTGCTTCACCAACAAGCGACGCAACCAGATCAAGGTTCTCTACTGGGAGAGGAGTGGGTTCTGCCTGTGGTTGAAGCGGCTGGAGGAGGAGAGGTTCAAGTGGCCCTCGCACCTGCCGGGGCCGGTCGCGAGGCTGACGCCCGAGCAGCTGGTGTGGCTACTGGATGGGCTCGACCTGAGGTACCTCAAGCCGCACCGGGCGCTGGAGTACCGGACGGTACTATAGGGTAAGCGCAAACAAAGCTGGTCGTGTGGCGGCGCATCCACGCGCAAATCAGCTATGGCGTACTGGCCATGCCCGAGGCCGCACCGCCACGCTCTGCCGATCTGCCGATCTGCCGGACGACCCGACGACACTGAAGTCGTTGGTGCGCGAGCAGGCATTCGAGATCGAGCGGCTGAAAGAGGAGCTGCGGCTGGCGCGACACAAGCAGTTCGGAGCCAGCTCCGAGAAGGCCGATGCCGGGCAGTACCAGCTGTTCAACGAGGCGGAGGCGCAGAGCGCCAAGGCGCCGGCGGGCGAGGGCGACGAGATCACGGTGCCCGCACACAAGCGTGCGAGGGGCAAGCGCAAACCGCTCGATGATCGGCTGCCGCGCGAGCGCATCGAGCATGACATCCCCGAGAGTGAGAAGCTGTGCCCGTGCGGCAGCGGCCAGAAGCGCCCGCGCATCGGCGAGGTCGTCACCGAGCAGGCGGACATCGTGCCGGCAAAGGTGGTCGTGCTGCAGCACGTGCGCTTCAAATACGGGCCATGCCGTCAGTGCGATGGCGTGTTCCCCTCGGCCGGCACGGAGCAGACGACGGCCGATACAGCCGCCAACGCCGCGAGTGAGCCGCGCGCCATCGTCGTGGCGCCGCCGCCCGCCCAGCCGATCCCGAAGAGCCTGGCCGCGCCTGGCCTGTGCGCTTGGATCGCCATGTCGAAGTACGGCGATGGCCTTCCACTCTACCGGCAGGAGACGGTCCTGGCGCGATATGGCCTGTCGATCTCGCGTGCGACGCTGGCTTCCTGGATGATCCGTCTCGGCGAGCTGA
Source organism: uncultured Alphaproteobacteria bacterium (assembly GCA_963738065.1). Taxonomy (GTDB): domain Bacteria; phylum Pseudomonadota; class Alphaproteobacteria; order Rhizobiales; family Hyphomicrobiaceae; genus AWTP1-13. The sequence goes on along the minus strand of CAVTVO010000048.1, from coordinate 3,553 downwards.
TCGTGCCTCTGATCAACCTCTTCGAGGAGGTGCAGCTCGGCTACGATGTGCTGCAGATGGACGAGACGACGATCCAGGTCCTCAAGGAGGACGGGCGCGCCGCACAATCGGACTCGCGCATGTGGGTGCGGCGCGGCGGACCGCCGGACAAGCCGGTGGTCCTGTTCGACTACGATCCGTCACGCTCGGGCAGGGTGGCCTGGCGCCTGACCGAGGACTTCAAAGGCTATCTGCAGAGCGACGGCTTCAGTGGCTACGAGGCCGTCGGCAAACGCGAAGGCGTCGTGCATGTCGGCTGTCTCGCGCACGCGCGGCGCAAGTTCGACGAGGCACTGAAGGCACAACCCGTCGGCAACCGCGGCGGGCTCGCGCTCGAAGGCCTGATGTTGATCCAGAAGATCTACCGCATCGACAAGGCCGCGCGCGACGCCAAGCTGAGCCCTGAGCAACGCAAGCAGCTGCGCGACAGCCAAGCGCGGCCGATCTGGGATGAGCTCAGACGCTGGCTCGATGCAAGACGAGGCCACGTGCCGCCGCAGATGCTCACCGGCAAAGCGATGACCTATCTCGACAACCAGTGGCCGCAGCTCGTGCGCTCACTCGATGACGGACGGCTCGAGGTGGACAACAATCGTTGCGAGAATGCGCTCAGGCCATTTGTGATGGCCGAGTCATTCTGCACCCCCTTCATAAGTGCTTGAGAACATTGAGAGCTGATTCTCCGGAACGGCCCGACACGGGCGGCCCTTCCGCCTGAGCGCCTCTGCGACCTGCTCTGTCTCAAGGTCCACGGCGCGGATCTGGTGGGGAGCGTCGGGCATGATTTGCTCGCTCCTGATGATGCCGGCACCGATCAGCCTGCGCACCTGATGGTGACTGACGCCGAGCTTGGTCGCGGCATCGCGCAGTGTCAGCCATTCGCCATTCTTCTCGGCCGACAGGTAGCCGTGGATGCCGTTGACGCGGCGGATCGATCCGACGCGGTGCGCCGTCCAGGTCTTGCCCTGGCCCGTCGGCAATCCCATTCGGTTGAGCGAGGCCGCAATGTCCTGGTCCGACCAGCGACCCGCCATGCTGCCGATAACGGCCAGCGCCTGCTCGGGAGTGCTGCAGCCGTGTTCTCCGGTTTTGGGCTTTCTGGCGCGCAGCTCGGAATGCTGGCCGCCCTTCCAATGGATGACCAGCACGATCTCGCCCGCGACCTCATCGACGTCGGCGATGATTTCCGTGACGAGTGCCCGCACCAGCCGCTGGCGTGTCCGCATCGTCGTTCGCCGCGCCTTCCAGGCTGCAACGAGATCATCGGCCAGTCCGGTCAAATCGGGGAGTTGCTCACCAGCTTCCGGCGCATGCATGGCGTCGAGGCGTTGTCGGCACGCCTCGACACGCTGCAGCGTCGCCTCCCAAGCCTTCTCCAGCTGCGATGCGATCAGGCGGTTATCGGGATCGCACGCCGCGTACCGACGCTCGGCGAGTGAGGCGTCATATTGAGCTTGGCGCAACTCCAGCCCGGCGATGCGCCGCCGATCTTGCTCCTCCCCTCTCAACATGCGGGCGGCCTCCTGCGCCGCCTCGATCGCCATCGGTGCGACGGCCCGCAGCATCTCGGCGGCGATCGTCTTGTCGATGTGCTTGCCGCCCATCCTGAAACAGCGCTTGCGGCCCAACTGCAGGTTCGGGCTCTCGCACCCGTAGATGGGCCGCGGATAGCGCCCACCGTAGGTGACTTTGAGCTTGCGGCCGCAGCGGGCACAGCAGATGAGACCGGCGAGCAGCGCTCGCCCCCCTCGTCCCGACTTCGTGTCGCCGACCCTGCCGTAGGCATTGCCGGCGAGCAGCGCCTGATTGCGCTCGAATTCGGCCCAGCTGATGTAGCCTTCGTGATGGTCCTTGATGAAGACCTCCCACGCGTCCATCGGCTTGTGGTGGCCGTAGCTCTTGCGCGCCCGACCATCGATGATCTCAGTGCGCTTCTCACTCTTCCCGTAGGCGTAGACACCGGCATAGAAGGGGTTCTTCAGAATCGCGATGACGTTGCGATATCTGATCAGCCGCCACTCGAACGACGTCAATGTCCTGCCGTCCGAGGGGTATGGGAAATGGATGTTCTCGGACGCCATCCACAGCAGCACCTGGCGGGCACTGCCGAGTTCGCGGAACTTGCTGAAGACGAGCCTGATCACTTCCTGCAGCCTGCGGTCGGGATCGAGGCCGAGACCGAGGTGGCGATCCCAGACATAGCCGACCGGTGCCGGAATCCGCAGTTCGCCGCGCCTCGCTTTCGAGCGCGCCGCCTCGTACATGCGGGAGCGGATTATGCCCAGCTCGAACTCGGAGATGCTGCCCTTCATGCCCAGCAGCAGGCGATCGTTCGGGCGGCAGGGATCGTACACTCCATCGAGATCGATGACGCGGGCTTCGACCAATCCACAAAGCTCGAGCAGGTGATGCCAATCGCGGCCATTCCGCGCGAGCCTCGAGGCATCGAGGCAGAGCACGGCGCCCACGTGCCCGGCGCAGAGGGCCGCAACCAGGCGTTCGAAGCCGGGTCGCTCGACCGTGCCGCTCGCCGTGCGTCCGAGATCATCGTCGATGACTTCCACGGTGGTGAAACCGCGCCGGCGCGCGACATCAACCAGTTCGTATTGGCGTCGCTGGCTCTCGCGGTTGGCTTGCACCTGCTGCGGCGTCGACTGGCGAACATAAACAATCGCCTTGCGCTGCAGAACGGCGGCCGGCAGGAGGGTGTCATGCGTCGTCATCGGCGCCCCCCGTCGTCACGGCGCCGCTTGCTTCGAGAAATAGCTGTGCCAGAGCCTTGAGGGCTGCGTAGCGTTCCGCCACTGTCATGCCCTGGAGGCAGACGTCGTCGAGGACAAGGTCGAGCTGAAGTGGTGCTATCGAGAGAGCAGGCTTCGCTCTCACAACAACCCCCGTTGCTCGCGCGCGTGCTACCTGCGATCCCATCGTTATCCTCCTGCGTGACGGTGTTACCGTTCGCAGAGAGGAGCCGCGATTCGCAGAGGCTCAGGAGCCCGTGCAGATCACTGAGCGCCGCAAGAGTGACCTGCGGGACGCCGACCTTCATGGCGGAGCAACTGACCGGGTCGAGCTTCCATGCCACCAATTTTGTGACGACACCGGGCTCGAGCTCTATATGTGCAATCTCTCCGGACGCGCGCTGCTCCGTCAGAATACACCGCACCTGCCGACCGTAGTGCGGATGCCAGCGATAATGGACGACGACATTCTGCCCGATATGGGCAGAATGACCCCGAGATTGTTCTCGGAAGAAAGGCATGGCTCTTCTCGGATACCCCGGCCGGCGCCGAGGCCTCCGCGCGCCTTTACGGACTGATCGAGACGGCCAAGGCCAACGGCTGCGAGCCATACGCCTACCTGCGCCGAGTGTTCACCGATCTGCCCAAGGCGACGACGCTCGCCGAGATCGAAGCCCTGCTGCCGTGGAACGTCGCCCGACCGGCGACGCAAAGCGTCGCCGCCTGAGCCGGCGCCCGTCAAGCGAGAAATGACCGGTCGTTGGCTGAGCGCT
>CAVTVO010000047.1:0-48081 GCA_963738065.1 uncultured Alphaproteobacteria bacterium | reverse complement strand
TGTACCAGTCGAGGATCTGCTCGCCGGTCCAGAACAGGGCGGCGCCGGAGGCGTGGATGTGGGCGATGGCCTTGCGGAAGTATCTGGTGCGGTGCGGCGCGCCCATGATGTAGGGGTGCACGACGATGGCCATCACGCGGGCCGACTCACGGGCGTCGTGGCGCAGCTGCTCGAACTGGTCGATCGCCCGGTCGGCATACTCGGACGCCGTGTGATGCTGGATCAGCATCATGGCGACGTCGTTGCATTCCTGGGTGTAGGGCACATTGACGATCGGTCCAGCGCGCGTCTTCAGCATCACCGGCTGGTCGTCGAGCACCCAGTCGCAGACGTACTCGTAGCCGGCCTCCACCAGGCGGTCCGGCGTCTCCCAGGTTTCGGTCAGGCCGGGGCCAAGCCAGCCGCGCGGTCTGCGTCCCGCGAATTTCGCTATCGCCTCGGTTGTGCGGGCGATGTCGTCCGCCTCGTTCTCCACCTTCTGCATGCTCTTCTGCGTGAAGCCATGGCCCATGAACTCCCACTCGCGCTCGCGGGCGGCGCGCGCGATCGGCTCGTAGGCGGCGATCGCCGAGCCGTTGATGGCGAGCACCGCGGGCAAGCGGAACTCGTCGAACACCTCGAGCAGCCGCCAGAAGCCCACGCGATTGCCGTATTCGTGCCAGGCCCAATTCGGGATGTCCGGCATCGGCGAGCCGCCGGCCGGCGGCGTCAGCACGGTACGCGGCATGGTCTGCCGGATGTCCCACTCCTCGACGTTGACGATGACCCACACAGCTAGCTGCGCCCCGTCAGGGAGCGCCAGCGGTGGTCGATCACTGATCGCCGAGTACGTCAGGCGTTCGTTGGGCAGCACGGATGGCCTCCCTTTTGCTCGGGCTGCGACGGCGCCGGCCACCGTCGCGCATCGAGGTGCGGCGCGATTGCGCGCGCTTCCTGCAGTCAAGCCGGGTGGCTCCAGGCCTCCTGCCAGCTGCGCGAGAGAATGCGGCCGGTATTGACGATGCCGGCCATCGAATAGGTCTGGGGCAAGTTGCCCCAAAGCTGGCCGGTCGCGGGGTGGATGTCCTCGGAGAGCAGGCCGAAGGCGTTGCGCCGCGCGAGCACGCTGGAGAACATCTCGCGCGCCGCGTCCATGCGCCCGAGCGCCGCCATCGCATCGATATACCAGAACTGGCACACGAGGAACGCGGTCTCTGGCCAGCCGAAATCGTCCTCGGTGGTGTATCGCATGATGAAGCCGTTGCGGCAAAGCTCGGCTTCGATGGCATCGCAGGTGCGCACGAAGCGCTCGTCGCTGGCCGGCAGCAGCCCGAGCTCGGGCAGCAACAATACGCTGGCATCGAGCTGGTCCCCATCGAGGGAGCCGACGATGGCGCCGCGCCGCGCGTTCCAGGCCCGCGCGAGGATCGCGGAGCGCACCTTGTCGGCGTGCTTGCGCCAGTGCGTGGCACGATCGGCGAGACCGAGCTTGAGGGCGATGCTTGCCAGCCGATCGCACGCGACCCAGCACATGGTAGCCGAATGCGTGTGCACACGCTGGCGCCCGCGATACTCCCAAGGCCCCGCATCGGGCTCGAAGGCGAAGCGATGCGCCTGCGTGCCCAGCGGCTCGAGCCGGTGGAAGAGGGCGGCGTCGCCCATGCGCGGCAGCCGCTCGTCGATGAACATCTGCGAGGCGCCGAGAATCACGCTGCCATAGGCGTCGTGCTGGAGCTGCTCGGCAGCCTGGTTGCCCACGCGCACAGGCCCCATCCCGAGGAAGCCCCCCAAGTCGGGAGCGAGGCGCTCCTCGAGCATCTCGGTCGGCACTATGCTGTAGACGGGCCGCAGCGGCCGCTCGGCATCGACGGCGATGTTGGTGATGTAGTGGATGTAGTCTTCCATGGTCTGCGTCGCGCCGAGGCGATTGAGCGCCTTGATGACGAAGAAGGCGTCACGCAGCCAGCAGTAGCGATAGTCCCAGGTGCGCGGCGTCCCGGGTGCCTCGGGAATCGACGTGGTATGGGCGGCGATGATGGCTCCGGTTTCTTCGAAGTTGCACAGCTTCAGGCTGATCGCGGCGCGGATGACGTCGGCCTGGAACTCCAATGGCACCGCGAGCGAGCGCACCCAGCCGAGCCAGTAGTCGCGCGTGCGCTCGAGGAGCTCGCGCGATGCGGTATCGACGGCAGCTTCGAACGGCTCGTCGGCGCCGAGAATCAGCGTGACCGGCTTGACAAGGGCGAAGGGCGTCTCCTGCGCAATATAGGAGAGCGCGCCATCGGTGGTCAGGCGCAGTGTCTCGGCGCCCCCACTGTAGCGGATATGGTTGGAGCCCAGCGCCATGGTCGTGCAGGGCACGCCGTAGTTGAACGTCGGCCGCATCCTGATCCTGATGCGCGGCAGGCCGGCGACCGGCTCGATGCGGCGATAGATCTGCGGCGGATTGAAGATGCGCTCGAAGCGCCGGAAGCGCGGCGCGAAGTCGGTGATGCGGACTGAGTTGCCGGTGGCATCGGTGAGCGTCGTCTGGAGCACCGCGGTGTTGCGCTGATAGGCCGCCTCGCGGGTTGCCTCACCTTCCAGCAGGACGTCGCAGAAACCCTTCTCCTCCTTGTGGGCGAGAAGCCGGGAGAACACGGGATCAGAATCGAAGCGGGGGAAGCACCACCACACCAAACGGCCCTTGGTGTCGGCGAGAGCGGCCGTCCGGCAATTGCCTATGACCGCAAGGTCGAGAGGTTCAGGTTCCCGCATGTGCGTCCCTCACATCGTGGCCGAGCCCAGCCGACCGGGCTTCGCACGGCAACCCAGACAACTACAACGCCGATCCCCATCGGGAGTTGCTGACCGAAGTAAGCGTTGACCGCAAGTCGCAGGGGCGCAGGCAGGGTTCCAACCTCGGAACCCGATTCCCTGGGATAGCGTTTCTAAGGCGACGTTTGCGGTTGTGTGAGGGCGGGCAACGTGTTCACACGCAGCAGATTCTAGGAGATCATCGATGGGAAATCTACTCCACTACGCTCTGGTATTTCTGCTGGTGGCCCTGGTGGCGGCCGCGGTCGGGTTTGGCGGCATCGCGGGCCTTGCGATGGAGAGCGCACGGCTCCTGTTTTGGGTGTTCATCGTGCTGTTCGTGCTGTCGCTGGTCGCCGGTCTCGTGCGACGAGCCTGACCCGTCCCTCAACCCCGCAACCATCAAGTGCCGATGCGATTTTGCAGCGCGGGTTGCTGGCGCCTGGAGATGAGGTTTTGAACCCTATCGAGATAAAGATAGACGATGGGCGTCAGGAACAAAGTAATGAGTTGCGATACGGCCAGGCCACCGACCACGGTAATGCCGAGCGGCGCACGTGCCTCTGCACCGGCGCCATGACCGAGCGCAATGGGTAGCGCCCCCACCAGCGCTGCGAACGTTGTCATCATGATTGGCCGGAAACGAAGCAGGCAGGCGGCGTAGATCGCCTGCTCTGGCGTCTTGCCCTCAGTTCGCTGCGCATGCAGCGCGAAATCGATCATCATGATGGCGTTCTTCTTGACGATGCCGACCAGCATGATGATCCCGACAAAGGAATAGAGTGTCAGCGGCAGCCCGAACGCCATCAGCGCCAGCAGCGCCCCAAGGCCGGCGGCCGGCAGCCCCGACAGAATGGTGAGGGGGTGGATGAAGCTCTCGTAGAGAATGCCCAGAATGAGATACACGACCAGGATGGCCATCAGGAGCAGGATACCCATGTTGGCGAGCGAGGACTCGAAGGCTGCAGCGGTGCCGCCAAACGATGTCGAGATGGTAGCCGGCAGCTGAAGCCGCCGCTCGAGCGCCCGAATCTGCTCGATTGCCGTGCCGATTGTGACCTCCGGAGCCAGATTGAACGACAACGTCACCGCCGGCAGCTGGCCTTGATGGCTGATCGACAGCGGGGCCACCTCGCGGGCGATGTGCGTCACCGCCTCCAGCGGCACCAGCTTGTTGTTGCCCGCGCGGACGTAGAGCTTGCTCATCGCGTCCGGGTCCTGCCGGAACTCCGGCGCGACCTCCAGGATGACGGCATACTGGTTCGAGGCGGTGTAGATGGTCGAGATTTTGCGCGCGCTGTAGGCAGCCGACAGCACGGCCTCGATCTGCTGGGCGTCGACGCCGAGGGTCGCGGCGCGATCGCGATCGATGTTGACCATCAAGGCTGGGCTGCCGATCTTCAGATCACTGGTGACATCCTGGAAGCCCGGCAGACGGCGGAATTCCTGCTGCAGCCTGTCCGCCCAGCGGTACAGGCCCTCGAGGTCGAGATCCTGCAGTGTGTATTGATAGTCGGCGTTGGAAAGGCGACCCCCGACGCGGATCGCCGGCGGATTGATCACGAAAACCCTGATGCCGGGCACGGTGTTGAGATTGCGGCGCAGGTTCTGGACAATTCGGTCGATGTCCCTCTCGGGGCGATCCTCGCGCGGCTTCAAGCTGACCAGAAGGAAGCCCTGGTTGTTGTTGGACGAGGATCCCGAGGCTCCCACCCGCGACATCACGGCGGAAAGGTTGGGATCGCTCGCCGCAATGCGCGCGACCTCCGCCTGGTATGCGAGGAGCGCGTCGTAGGAAGCATCGATGCCGGCCTCCGTGCGCGCCAGCAGCCGCCCCGTGTCCTCGGCGGGCAGGAAATCCTTCTGGATCACCGAGTAGAGGTGCACGGTCGCCGCGATCGAGGCGAAGAATGAGAGCAGCACGAGGAAGCGATGCGCCAGGCACCAGACCAGCACTCTGTCGTAGCCGCGCAGCATGCCGTCGAAGACGGCCTCGCCCCAGCGGTGCAGCGCGCCGTGGCCCGCGTGCGGGTCGCCCACGAGAAAGCGGCTGCACATCATGGGGGTGAGCGTCAGCGACACCAGCCCGGAAACCAGGATGGCGATCGTGATGGTCAGTGCGAACTCCTTCAAGAGCCGGCCGACCATGCCGCCCATGAAGATGACGGGAATGAAGACGGCAACCAGCGAGACGGTCATCGACAGGATGGTGAAGCCGATCTCGCGCGAGCCTATCAGCGCCGCCTCGACGATCGGCACGCCCTTCTCGCGATGGCGCACGATGTTCTCGAGCATGACGATGGCGTCGTCGACGACGAAGCCCACCGATAGCGTCAGCGCCATCAGCGACAGATTGTTGAGGCTGAAGCCGAACGCATACATGGCCGCGAACGTGCCGACCACCGAGATTGGCAGTGCCACCGAGGCGATCATGGTCGCCAGCAGGTTGCGCAGGAACAGGAAGATCACCATCACCACGAGGCAAGCAGCGAGAACGAGCGTGAACTGAACCTCGCCGATCGATGCGCGAATGCCCTGCGACCGGTCGTACATGACCTCGAGATTGATGGCCGCCGGGATCTGCAGCCGCAGCTGCGGCAACACCTTGCTGATCTCGTTGACGATCTCGACCGTATTGGATCCGGGCTGACGGTAGACCGCCATCAGCATGCCCTGCTCGTTGCCGAACCATGTCGACACCTTGTCCTGCTCGACGCCGTCGATGGCGCGGCCGATGTCCTTGATCCGCACGGGGGCGCCGTTGCGGTAGGTGACGACGACGTCGTTGTAGCCGGCTGCCCCGTTGAGCGTGCCGCTGGTCTTGATCGATGTCTCCTTGTGCGGTCCGCTGAGCGAGCCGGTGGGCAGGTTGGTATTGCCGGCCTTGACGGCTTTCTCGACGTCATCCAGGCCGATGTTCCTCGTCACCAACTTGCCGGGATCGATCTGAACGCGGACCGCATATCTCTGCTGGCCCCAGAACTGGACCTGGGCGACCCCGCTGATGGTGGAGACGCGCTGCTGCAGCACGGTCTCGGCGTAGTCGCTCAGCGTCGAGATCGGCAGCGTCGCCGAGCTCAGGCGCATGTAGTAGATGGCAAAGTCTGCGGGGTTCAGCTTGCGGAACGACGGCGCCTCGGGCATGTCCACGGGCAGACTGCGCTGCGCGGACGATATCGCGGATTGCACGTCGAGCGCCGCAGAATCGATGTTGCGGTTGAGCTCGAACTCGAGCGATATGCGTGTATTGCCTTGAGAGCTCACCGACGTCATGGCCTTGATGCCGGCTATGCGCGAGAATTGATTTTCGAGCGGGGTGGCGACCGCCGAGGCCATCGTCTCCGGGTTGGCCCCGGGCAGGCGGGCGGAGACCTCGATGGTCGGGAAATCGACGCTGGGCAGCTCCGCCACCGGCAACGAGCCGTAGCCGAAGATGCCGAAGAGCACGATGGCGGACATGACGAGGGTCGTCATGATGGGCCTGCGGATGCACAGCTCGGGCAGGTTCATGATCGAGCCTTTACCGCGCCGCGATTGTGGTTGCCCTCGGCCGGCGCCACCCTGGCGCCGGGAAACAGGCGCAGCTGGCCGTCGGTGACGACGGTCTCGCCGCTCGAGAGGCCCTTGGTGACGACGGTATCGGTGCCAGCTTGCGGGCCGATCGTGATCGCCCGCAGCTGGACGGTGTTGTCGCCCTTCAACACCCAGACATACTCGCCCTTCTGATTGATCTGCACCGCCTGCGACGGCACCACCACCGCATTGGGCAGCGTCGCCAGGGTGACGCTCGCCTTGATGAATTGCCCGGGGACGAGACGCTCGTCCTCGTTGGCAAAGCGGGCCAGAAGCTGGATCGTCCCAGTGGCAATGTCGACCGCGTTGTTGATGAAGAAGAGCTCTCCCATCACGGGCGTTGCACCCTCCGCGCGCGGGGTGACCTCGACAGTGAGCGATCCTTCGGCCATGCGACGCCGCAACTTGTCGATATACTGCTCGGGCAGGGCAAAGGCCACGTAGATCGGCTTCACCTGGTTGATGATGAGGAGCGGCTGCGTATCGTTGGCCTTGACCATGTTGCCGGGCGTGACCAGGATGCTGCCCACACGGCCTTCGATCGGCGACCGGATCGTTGCGTAGTCGAGGTTGAGCCTGGCCAGATCGACGGCTGCCTCGGAGGATCGGATAGAGGCAAGGATTGTCGCCACGCTCGTTTCCGCCTCCTCCAGCTTCGCCTGAGGCGAGATGCCTTTGTCGGCCAGGCTCACGACGCGTGCGAGATCGCCTCGCGCCTTCTCGAGATTGGCCTTGTCGCGGGCGAGGCTCGCTTCGGCCTGCTTCAGTTGGGCTTCGAGTGGGCGAGGATCCAGCCGGAAAAGCACGTCCCCTTTGTGCACCGTCTGGCCTTCTTTGACCTCGGCACTGAACAGCTGACCATCGATACGCGCCTTGATCGCGACGCTCGAGCGCGCCTGCACGTTGCCGACACCATCGAGTCGCACCGGCACGGTCCGCGTTCGGGCTTGGGCAACACGCACTGGTGCGGGCGGCGGCGTGCGCGCCTTGGCGCGCCTGTCGCTCTTGCCCGTGCCGGTGAGCGCGGACACCAAGGTGCGCACCCGTTCGTCGGATTGGTAGGCGAAATAGGCGACCGCCGACGCAACCAACAGCAACATGCCCCCGATAGCTCGTCGGTTCATCGAGGCACTTTCAGATGGGCGGCCGATGTAGCCAAAGCCGAAACCCTCTCGAGATGGGCAGCCAAGGCGCCGATCGATGTATGCAGGCGCTAGAGCCGGCCTCTCCCATGTAGACCCCCAACAGCGCCCGGGATCTGCACTGTTCCCGGGTGCTACACGCACGTTGCGACTTTGGCACCTGGGCCAAAACGAGGTTGGTCGTCGACCAAAGCAGCCATGGCCGCGCGCGTCAACGCTTCCCTGGCCGGCGTGGTAAGGAGTCCACTCTTGTCGGGAGACCGACCTGAGCCGTGCGCTCAGTTGACGCCGACGGCCTTGCTCATGGTGGCGCCGATCTCGGCATTGACGACGAGGTCGGCCAATTCGTCCTGGTCGGTCGGTTCGCGGTTGACGATGACGAGACGCGATCCGTTGCGCTTGGCCATGATCGGAAAGCCGGCAGCCGGGTAGACCACCAGCGAGCTGCCGAGCACGATGAAGAGGTCCGCTGCCAGCGTTGCCTCGCGCGCCCGCTCCATCTCGACCTCCGGCATCGACTGGCCGAAGGAGATCGTCGCAGTCTTGACCATGCCGCTGCAGGCCGTGCAGAGGGGGAGCCGCTCGTCGATGGCGAAGATCTCCCGCACCCAGTCGAGCTCGTAGCGGCGGCGGCAATCGAGGCAGGCCGCATAGGTGGCGTTGCCGTGCAGCTCGATCACCTTGTCGTCGGGCACACCGGAGGCCTGGTGCAATCCGTCGATGTTCTGCGTGACGACGGCCGTCATCTTGCCCTGCTCGACAAGACGCGCGAGCGCGCGGTGCCCGGCGTTGGGCGTCGCCTTCTGCAATACCTCGTGGCTTGCGAACTTGCGACGCCACGTTTCGCGGCGCGCCTCGGCGGAGGCGAGAAAATCGCCGAACTCGATCGGGCGCATCTTGGTCCAGATGCCGCCGGGTGAGCGGTAGTCGGGAATGCCCGAACTCGGTGGAGATGCCGGCGCCCGTGAAGGCGACGATGCTCTGCGCTTGCGCAATCATCCCCTTGAGCTCGTCGACCTTTGCCATGGGCCCCCTCATTCTGCCATCGCCCTAGGCATGCCCCCACCCCAAGAAATCATCCCGCTAGGCGGCGCGCTTGCGCGCCGAAAGGGCCTCGCCGAATGCCTCAAACAGCGCCCGGTTCACGGCATTCTTCTGCGGATCGTACTCCGCATGCCACTGCACGCCCAGTGCAAAGCCCGGCGCGTCGGCCACCCGGATCGCCTCGATGGTCCCGTCCTCCGCCACGCCTTCGACGACGATGCGCTTGCCGGGCTCGAGAATGCCCTGGCCGTGCAGCGAGTTCACGCGAATGGTCTCCTGGCCGAGGATGCGCGCGAAAGCTCCGCCCGGCAGCAGCTTGACGTCGTGGCGATCGGCGAACACGACCGTGGGATCGGGGTGGATCTCGCCGGTCTCCAGCCGCGGCATACGATGGTTCATGCGCCCGGGCAGCTCGCGGATCTCGGGATGCAGCGAGCCGCCGAAGGCGACGTTCATCTCCTGAAAGCCGCGGCAAAGGCCGAAGATGGGAATGCCGCGGGCTACGCAGACCTCGATCAGTGGCAACGCCAGGGCGTCGCGGCGCTCGTCGTAGGGCTCATGGGCGGCGTGCGGCTCGGCCTTGAAGCGGGTGGGGTGGACATTCGCGCGCGCCCCCGTCAGCAGCACGCCGTCGACCACCTGCAGCAGCGTGTCGATATCCGTGATCTCCGGGGCGCCGGCAAAGACCAAGGGCAACGCGCCTGCAGCTTCTGCCACCGCGCGCAGATTTCTTTCGCCGACCTGCTGCACGAAGAACCGATTCTCGATGCGATGCGAGTTGGCGATCACGCCGACCACGGGTCTTCTCATTGCCTGGCTCTCATCTGCCCGCTCGCACATCCGCAAATGCGTCCCCCAGCCGCCCGATCGCCTCCTCGAGGATCGGGCGCGGCGTGGCGAAATTGAAACGCAGCCAGCTCTCGCCGCCCGGCCCGAACTGCGAGCCGGGGCTCGCAAAGATGCGCGCGCGGGTCTTGACCCTGTCGGCAACATCCCCTGGCGACAGGCCGGTTGCGGAGAAATCGACCCACGCCAGATAGGTGGCGGCAAGCCGCATCGCCCGCGCGCCGGGCGCCGCGGCTTGGATGCGCGCATTGAAGAGATCGCGGTTTCGCGGTGAGATAGGGCAGCAGCGCATCGAGCCACGCCGCCCCGGTGCGCCAGGCCGCCTCGGTCGCGATCATGCCGAAGAGATTGTAGGAGCCAAGGCCGCTGGCCATGACCCGGGCGTCGATGCCGCGCTTGAGGGCAGCGTTCGAGGTGACGCAGGCGCCGACATGGGCGCCCGCGAGATTGAAGGTCTTGGTCGCCGCGACGCAGGTGATCAGCCGGTCGGCGATCTCGGGCGCGGCGGCGAGCGTCGGGGTGTGCTTTGCTCCATCGAACACGAGGTCGCAATGGATCTCGTCGGAGACCAAGATCAGGTCGCGCTCGGCGCACAAAGTGGCCAGCGCGCGCAGCTCCTCGACCGACCAGACGGTCCCGCCCGGATTGTGCGGGCTGCAGAGGAACACCACCTTCGTGCGCGGCGTCAGCTTGCCGCGCAGCGCATCGAGATCCATGACGTAGCGGCCGTTGGCCTCGACAAGCTGGGCATCGAGGATGCGCCGCTCGTTGGCCAGGATGATCCTGCGGAAAGCGTGATAGGCCGGCGGGAAGACCACGACCTCGTCGCCGGGCGCGCTGGTGGACTGAAGGATGAGGCCGAGGCCGGAAACGACCCCCGGCGTCGGGCTCACCCAATCCGGGTCGATCTTCAAGCCGTGACGGCGCGCCATCCAATCGGCAAGAGCGGCTGCCCAGGTGCCGGTGTTGGCATAGTAGCCGTGGGTCGCCCGCTCCACCTCGGCGGCAAGTGCCTCCGTCACCCCGGGGGGCGCGGCGAAATCCATGTCGGCCACCCACATCGGGATCGCGTCCGGCGACTCGATGCCCGAGAGCCGCGCCATGTTGTCCCACTTGGACGCGTGCGTGCCGCGGCGCTCGATCACGCGGTCGAAGTCGAACATGGGGCTATTGCTCCCGGATCGGGCGTGTGGCGTGGCTCATTGAAGCGGGGACCGGCACGACCGGTCAAGCGACGCGATGGCGCGCCTACCCGCTCCCGAGGTGCCTCGGATAGGGTTATCAACCGCCACGACACCTTGGCGCAAGGGGCCGCGGCCCGGCAAGCCTATCCGGTGCGACACTCCCAGGGGTACAAGGCATGTGTGGTGGCGCACCGGAGCGAAGGCAATGAAGGGCACGATTGGAATTGTCGGCCTCGGCATCATGGGCGGGGCGTTTGCGCGACATCTCGCCACCGCCGGCTGGAACGTGGTCGGGTTCGACATCGATGCCACGCGTGTCTGCCGAGGCGCGCGCGGCCGGCGTCGAGATCGCCGAGAGCCCGGCTGCCGTGGCCGACACCGCCGAAGAAATCGTCACCAGCCTGCCTGCGCCCGAAGCAGTGCTCGAGACGGCGCGCGCGATCGCAAGGACACGGGCGAAGGGGCGTATCGTGGCTGAGGCCAGCACGCTGGCGCTCGAAGACAAGCTCGCCTTCCAGCGCATCCTCGCCGAGGCCGGTCACACGGCGCTCGATTGCCCGGTGTCGGGGACCGGCGCACAGGCCGCTGTGAAGGACCTCGTCGTCTTCGCGAGCGGAGAGACAACCGCCATCCGCCGGCTCGAGCCGGCGTTCAATGACTTTTCGCGCAAGGTGTGGGACCTGGGTGCCTACGGCAACGGCAGCAAGATGAAGTTCGTGGCCAACCATCTGGTCGCCATCCACAATGTCGCCGCTGCCGAGGCCATGGTGCTCGCCATGAAAGGTGGCCTCGATCCGCACCAGGTGGTGGAGGTGGTGGGCTCGAGTGCGGGCACCTCGCGCATGTTCCAGCTGCGCGCACCGATGATGGCGGAGAACAAATACCTGCCCGCCACCGTGCGCTCGTCCTTGTGGAAGAAGGACATTGCCGTGATCGGCGATTTCGCCACGGAGCTTGCCTGCCCCACGCCGCTGTTCGACCTGTCGGCGTCGCTCTACAGGGCGGCGCTCGCTATGGGACACGGGGCGGAGGACTCCGCATCTGTCTGCGCCGTGCTGGAGAAGATGGCAGGAATCGAGCGGAGCTAACATGAATGCGGTCCGGCAGATCCTGGTCAATACGCCGCCGTGGGTTTGGGTGCTGCTCGCGTTCCTGCTGTTTCTGGGCATCAGGGCCCTGCGGCCGAGCACGACGCCGTTGTGGCGCGTTGCCATCCTGCCTGTGATCTTCTGCGTGTGGGGCATCTCCGGGCTTTTCAGCCTGCACAGCCCGACCGCGGGACGCATCCTGCCGTGGCTCGCCGCAATCGCCGTCGGCATCGCTATCGGCATGGCGGTTGCGAAGCTGCAGCCGATCCGCGCGGACAAGGAACGACACCTGGTGCGCGTCCCCGGCGGGCCGCTCACCCTGTTGCTGATCCTCGGCATCTTCGCCTGCAAATACGTCTTCGGCGTCCTGCACGGGATGGCTCCGGCGCTGTTTGCCGAGCCGCGCTACTGGCTGAGCGAGATCATTCTCTCCGGCACGCTGACGGGCATGTTCGTGGGGCGCTTCGCAGGCCTTTGGCGCCAATACCGGTCGGCGCCGCACGAGAACCTCGCGGGCTGACAGGGTGTTGGGGCTCAGCCGGCGCCGCGCAGGATCGCCAAGGCCTGAGCATGCACGCGCCGGTCGCCGGCGGCGAGGATGCGGCCGCCCTCCGCGGCCGGCCCGCCGTCCCAGGTGGTGACCACGCCGCCCGCACCCTCGATGATGGGTATGAGCGGGGCGATGTCGTAGGCCTTGAGACCCGCCTCGACGATGAGGTCGACGAAGCCGGCCGCCAGCAGGCAATAGCCGTAGCAGTCGCCGCCAAAGCGGGTCATGCGCACGCGCGATTTGAGTGCGCCGAAGCGATCCGCCTCTGCGGGGGTAGCGAACAGGTCCGGGTGGGTGGTGGTGAGGACGGCTTCGGCAAGGGAGGCACAGGCGCGCGTCTTGATACGGCGGGACTTGCCCTCGCGACCCTGCCAGCGGGCCCCCCGCGCGTCCGACCAGAACCGCTCTCCGGTGAAGGGCTGGTTCATGAGCCCCAGGACCGGCCGGCCGCTATCGAGCAGGCCGATCAGGGTGCCCCAAAGCGGGGAGCCGGCAATGAAAGCGCGCGTGCCGTCAATCGGGTCGATCAACCACTGGTAGCGGCCTTTGCCTGAAATGGCGCCATACTCCTCGCCGATGAGCCCATGGTCCGGGAAGCGCTTCAGAACGGCCTTGCGGATGGCGCGTTCGGCTGCTCGATCTGCGGCTGTGACAGGATCATAACCCGCACCACCCGCCTTGTTCTTCACAGTCAAAGGCTTACGGAAATAGGGCAAGATTGTAGAGCCGGAAATATCCGCAAGTATATGAGCAAACTCGAGATGGGTATTCGGCACCGCATTCAGAGAGCCAGTCACAGCACTCGAACCCCTTGGAGCCGATCAGAAGAAGGCACAACTTAGCTCATACATTGATGGTGTTGTTGATATCACCCATCGACTAGCAGATACAGCATTGACGTTGCTGTTCGGCAACGACAATGTGGCAAATTGCGCATCAACGCCACGGCGCAGTTGCACTGCACTACGAACAGGCCCATATGCACAACAGCGACATGTTTGGGCAGTTCCGGATGTGTCGTAGCCCACCTTGGGCGTTTCCTCCCTAGACTTGGGCCGTTCGTCTCCTCGAGCGGCCCCTTTCTTTTGGCGGTGGCCATAGCATGCGCAGGGCCGGCTGCCCTCGGAGGCGGCACAGCTATGCCTCGATCACGCTTCTGCGTTGCAATAAAAAAGCTCTTGCATTTTGTGCGCCGCACATCTAGATAGGATTTGCGAGGCTGGCGACTGGGTCGCTGGTTTCGCTGCCCTCCTTGGGCGTTTCCTCCCTAGACTTGGGCCGCACGGACCTCCGCGCGGCCCCTTTTATTTTGTTGAGGCCCGCCGGGCACTTCCTTCAAGACCCGCACGTGCTTGGAGCGCGCCGGTCGCGCCATCGCGCGGACGTCGGACGATATCGGGGCCCAATTCACGAGCGCAGAGCCATGTGCTGCGATGCAGCATGATATCCCCGCCGTTTGTGTGCAGATGACAACTACTCGGCTGCCGCCCGTCTTTCGAGTAGCGGGGGCAGCGCCGCAAAAAATCGCACTGCCAATTCCTCGATCACGCGCGTCAGCTTGCCGAAATCGCCGTTCTTGGTGAGGTTGGTCTCGTCGAGATAGAGCCCTCGGTTGATCTCCAGCTGCAAGGCCTGCACGCCGCGCACCGGGCTGCCGTAGTATTCGGTGATGAACCCACCGGCATAGGGGCGGTTCAGCTGCACCTCGTAGCCCGAACCCTGCAGAATATCGCGCATGAACCGGGTGAGTCTCGCGTCGCACGATGCCCCAAAACGGTCGCCCAGCACGAAGTGTGGCCGCCCTCCGGGCGCCTGGTTCATCGAAGCCGACGGCATCGAATGGCAATCGATGAGGATGGCGATGCCGAATCGCTTGCGCGTCTCCTCCAACAAGCCGGCAAGCGCGGCATGAAACGGTCTGTAGAGCCTCTCGATGCGCTCGAATGCAGCGCCGATTGGAAGGCGTTCGCGATAGATTTCCTCGGTGTCGGCGACGATCCGAGCGATGGTCCCGAGCCCACCCACCACGCGGGCCGACTGCGTATTGGCAAATTCCGGGACGCGCCCGGTGAAAAGCTCGGGATCGAGCTCGTAGGGCTCGCGGTTGACGTCGAGATAGGCGCGCGGGAAACGAGCAGCAATCAGCGGCGCGCCAAGGGCCACCACGCCCTCGAACAGCTCGTCGACGAAGCAATCCTCGGACTTGCGCAACGTGTGCGGGTCGAGCCGGGAGGCTTGCAGGAACGCCTTGGGGTAGATGCGGCCCGAATGCGGCGAGCAGAACACCACCGGTGCCAGCTGCTCGTCCGGACGCAGCAAAGTATAGGGCGGGGTCAACTCTGCGAGGATCGAGGCGCTTTCACCGGCGTGCATATCAATTCGGGAAGGATCTTGGAGCGTTGCGGGACAGTGCGATGCGATGGGGGGAGCGGGTGGCATAAAATCCAGGGCGGTGGGTCCATGCACCGATGACTCTGCCAGGGGCCAAGCGGCCTGTCCATTGGTGGCGTGCCGCATATCGTTGGCGACTTTAGGCCAAGTTCCTCGCCCCAGCCAGCGTGCTATTTCATTGCTCGTTTACCAAATTAGCGCCAAATTCCTCGGGCACCGCCGTGTGGCCTTAGTGTTGCAACGCGCAGGGGAACCGCACGTCTCCACTTCCGTCTTCTTATCCGGGCCGTGAGCCATCATGAGCGCCAAGCCGTCACGCCTGCCTGTCAAGCGCATCCTCCTGGCTGAGGACGACGAGTCCATGCGCGGGTTTCTGGAGCGGGCGCTGACCAAGGCCGGCTACCAGGTGATCGCCTTCGCCAACGGCAAGGAGGCGCACGAGCGCCTGCAGGAAGAGCCCTTCACGCTGCTGCTCACCGACATCGTCATGCCGCAGATGGACGGCATCGAGCTGGCGCGGCGGGCGGCCGAGCTCGACCCCGAGATCAAGATCATGTTCATCACCGGCTTTGCCGCCGTGACCCTGAACACCAACTTGCGGCCGCCCAAGGATGCGCGCGTGCTCTCCAAGCCCTTCCACCTCAAGGACCTGGTGCGCGAGATCGACCGGCTGCTGGCCGCCGCCTGAGCTTTTTTGTCGACGCCGTTTCCCGCAAGCGTGCACAGCGGCGGACGGAACGACCGTCCTGAGCGGCGGTAGTGGGTCAGTGACCCACTACCTGAGCGGCGCTTCGCTTGCCACCCCCTGCGTTTGCCGATATAGGAGGCGCCGATCATCCCCTGCGAGGCCGGCAGCATCGAGGGCGCGTAGCTCAGCGGTAGAGCACTACCTTGACATGGTAGGGGTCACAGGTTCGATCCCTGTCGCGCCCACCAGTTGCCGGCCCATCTTGGAAGTCCCGTTTGGAAGGCGTCGGCCCATGAAGGTCAGGAACTCCCTCAAGTCGCTCCGGTCGCGCCATCGCGACAACCGCTTGGTGCGCCGTCGCGGCCGCGTCTACATCATCAACAAGACCAACCGCCGTTTCAAAGCCCGCCAGGGCTGAGCGAGCTGAAACGCGCTGGCATCCGCAGCCTGCCGCCCTTTGACCGCCGCATTGCCGCCGGGCTATGCTGGCAGCATGCATGCCATGGCAATCTGCAGGCCTTTCATCGCGCTCACTGCCGCAGCTCTGCTGCTGACGAGCGCCGCCCTGGCCCCAACGTCGGCCCAGAACGCTCCCTCCGATCAGCCCCCGGCGGAGGCCAAGCCGGAGCAGGCCACGCCCGATGCCAAGGCGGACCCAAAGGCAAAGCCGCATCATCGCGGCTCATCGCTCCCCCAAACCCCCGCCGAGCGCGAGAAGACCCTCTCCGATCTCTACGCGCTGCTCGCCACGGCCGACGATGAGGAATCCGCCAAGGCGATCGCGGACGCCATCGAGCGCGTGTGGCTGCACTCGGGCAGCGCAACCGTCGATCTCCTCATGGAGCGCTCGATCAAGGCCATGTCGGAGAAGAAGGTCGACCTGGCGCTGAAGCTGCTCGACGCCGTGGTGGACCTCGCTCCCGATTTCACCGAGGCCTGGAACCGCCGCGCCTACGTCTACTTCGTGCAGAAGGACACGGATCGTGCGCTGGGCGACCTCAGACGGGCCTTGGCGCTCGACCCCAACCACTTCAAGGCGCTCGACGGGCTGGCCCAGATTCTGCGCGAGATCGGCCAGAAGAAATCCGCACTCAAGGCGTTTCGGCAGCTGCTCGAGGTCTACCCCTATTGGTCGGGTGCCCAGCAGGCCGTCGAGGAGCTGGAGCGCGAGGTCGACGGCCAGGGCATCTGAGGCAGTTCGCCAAGCCTCGCGATACTTCTTCCAGCGCCTCGTTGCTGCACGCACGCGCGTGGCACGGCGAATGTGACCCCTTCGCATCGTCAGCTCCCCGCTCGCGCCGCCCTCACTTGCGCTTCGGCAGCACAGAAGCCGTTGACAACTTTGGCGTGCCGCCGGGCGGGAAATGGCGAATACTCGCGCCCGGAAACGGAAGAACTCTGGGGGGAATGCCGCCCTGCCATCTCCAGGGAGCGAACCTGGTTGATGTCCGGCTCGACGAGCAGACCGGGTCGGTCAATAATGCCGGAAGCTTGCGGCGTGGCCTGAGGCCACGCCGCTTGCGCGGAAAGCAACCAGAATGACGACGACACGAGAGTGATGCCGCGATGAGCACCGAGCGCAAAGGCCCCCTGTCTCGCTTCAAAGTGATCGACCTGACACGCGCCCGCGCCGGCCCGACCGCTGCGCGCCACTTCGCCGACTGGGGTGCCGACGTGATCAAGGTGGAGATGCCCGCGGGCGCCGAGAGCGATCCGCTGGGCGGGTCGCGCGCATGGCCCCGACTTCTTCAACCTGCACCGCAACAAGCGCAGCATCACGCTCGATCTCAAGACGCCGGACGGCGTTGCCATCCTCAAGAAGATGGCGGCCGAGGCCGACGTGCTGATCGAGAACTACCGGCCGGACGTCAAGCACCGGCTCGGCATCGACTACGAGACGCTGCGCGCCATCAACCCGCGCCTCGTCTACGTGAGCCTCTCGGGTTTCGGCCAGACCGGCCCCTACGCCAACCGGCCGGGGTTCGACCAGGTGGCGCAGGGCATGGGCGGCCTCATGTCGATCACCGGCTTGCCGGGGCAGGGGCCGGTGCGCGTCGGCATCCCCATCGCCGACCTCTCCGGCGGCAACTATGCCGCCATGGGCGCCTTCATCGCGCTGATCGAGCGCGACGTGTCGGGCGAGGGCCAGTGGGTGCAGACCTCGCTGCTGCAGGCGCAGATCGCCATGCTCGATTTCCAGGCCGCGCGCTGGACGGTGGCGGGCGAGGTGCCGGGCCAGGCCGGCAACGACCATCCGACCTCGATCCCGACAGGCGTGTTCCCGACCAAGGACGGCCACATCAATATTGCCGCCTCCGGCCAGCACATCTTCGCCCGCTTCTGCAAGGCGGTCGGGGCCGAAGGTCTGCTCGAGGACCCCGACTTCGCCACGGGGGAGAAGCGATCCCACAACCGCAAGCGCCTCAACGCCGAGATGGGCGAGTTCACGCGCCGCTACGGCAGCCTCGAGCTGGTCGAGAAGCTCAATGCGGCAAGCGTGCCGTCCGGGCCGATCTACTCGGTCGACCAAACCTTCAACGACCCGCAGGTGAAGCATGTCGGCATGGCGGTGCCGATCGCTCATCCAACGCGCGGACAGGTCGGGATCGTCAACCAGGCGATGGCGCTGTCGCGCACGCCCTCTCTCATCGACAGGCCCACGCCGGCACTCGGCGAGCATACCGAGGAGGTGCTGGGCGGGCTCGGCTACGGCAAAGAGGCCATCGCCGACCTGCGCCGCCGCAAGGTGATTTGACGCAGCACCCTCTCCCGATTTTCCTCGCAATGGGGAGAGAAAGCAGCGCGCAGTCGCAGAGAGAGTGAGCCCCGTGGACCTCGGCACGACGAGAATGATCGCCCGCAAGGAGGGCGGGATCGGCTGGATGATCTTCAACCAGCCCGAGAAGCACAACGCCGTGAGCCTCGACATGTGGGCGGCGGTTCCCAAGATCATCGCCGACTTCGAGGCGGACCCGCAGGTGCGTGTCATCGTGCTGGCAGGCGCGGGCGAGAAAGCGTTCGTGTCGGGCGCCGACATCTCCGAGTTCGACGCCAAGCGCGACACCGAAGAGGCCATTCGCAACTACGACGCCGTCGGCGACCTGGCGGACGAGGCGCTGCTGGGTGCGAGCAAGCCCACCATCACCATGATCCGCGGCATCTGCTACGGGGGCGGGCTCGGCATCGCGCTCACGACCGACCTGCGCATCTGCTCCTCCGACGCCACCTTCGCCATTCCCGCCGCCCGCCTCGGCGTCGGCTACGGCTATGACGGCATCCGGCGGCTCGTCGACATCGTCGGCCCCGCGTTCGCCAAGGAGATTTTCTTTTCGGCGGGCCGCTTCACGGCGGAGGACGCGCGCATCATGGGCCTCGTCAACCGCGTGGTGGCGCCGGCCGACCTCGAGGGCTATGTCACGCGCTTTGCATCGACCATCAGCGCCAATGCGCCACTGACGATGAAGGCGGCGAAGCTCGCCGTCGACACCGCGGTCGCGGACGCCAAGAGCCATCGCATGCAGCGGGTCGAGGAGGCGATCAAGGCATGCCTGGGCAGCCGCGACTATGTCGAGGGCCGGCGCGCCTTCATGGAGAAGCGCAAGCCGGAGTTCACCGGCCGATAGGCCAAGCTCGCACGCGCCGAGCGCCCGCAAGGAACCGACGCCATGGACGACCGCATCACGCTCTACGGCAGCTTCACCTCGAGCTCGAGCTACAAGCCCATGTTGTTTCTCGCGCTCGCCCGGCTGCCGTTCTCGTTCCGGACGGTGAACCTCAAGACCGGCAAGCACAAGGAGCCCGACTACCTCGCCGTCAACCGCTATGGCCTGGTGCCCGCGCTCAGACATCGCGGGCTCACCATCGTGCAGTCCAACGTCATCCTCGACTACCTCGCGCGCGTGACGGGCAAGTTCGAGGGGGCGAGCGAGCAGGAGCGCTGGCAGGCGCGCGAATGGCTCTCCTGGGAATCGGACGCCATCCAGAACGTCGCCCGCGTGCGCCACTTCAGCCGCTTTCGCACGGTCGACCCGGCCGTGATGGCACACTTCCGCCCGCTGGCGGAGAACGCGCTCGGTTTCATGGACAAGGCGCTCGCGGGGCGGTCCTGGCTCGTCGGCGAGGCTTGCACGATCGCCGACATCGGCTGCTGGGGCCGCATGGTGTTCATGGCCGAGGGCGGGATGGACATCGCGCCGCTGGCCCAACGTCGAGGCCTGGTCGCGCCGGCTCAAGGCGATGCCCGGCTTCGCGCTGCCCTACGACCTGATCCCGAAGAAGGACCAGGAGATGGTCCGGCTTGAGCGGGGTCCATGGCAGATCCCCATCGCGAGGCGGTCTCAGTTTTGGCCTGCGGGCGATGCAGTGGTCGCGCGGACCTCGGTTCACCGGCTCATGGCTTGGGAAAGGGCCGCAGCACAGCGGCGGCCGTTGCGGTGGCGAGCAGTGTGCCATCCGGCAGGCGCAGGCTGCCGTGCAGATGCGCCGTGGCGCTGCCCATGCGCAAGACCTCGCCGCGGCCAATGACGCGCGTCATGGGCGTGGGGCGCAGGTAGCTCACCGAGATCTGCAGCGTCGGCACCAGAATGGCGAAACGCTGCGAGATGCTGGCCGTGACGCCCATGGCATCATCGAGCATGGCGCACACGAAGCCGCCCTGCACCGCCCCCGCCGGATTGGCAAACTCCGCCCGTGGCGGTAGTGCCTCAGTCTGTGCCGAGCCCGACGGCATAGCCGTCGGGCTCGCCCCGAGGTCAGTCCAGAGCGTGCCTGCTGAGCCTGCTGAATGCAGACGTACCGATCTTGCATGTAGGTCTGCTGAGTGGCCGTAGCGTGTGCGAAACGCATTGGCGGCGGCTTCGCGCAACTGGCGAAGGTTAGGGCAACAACTACAACAATGGCAGCAACCGCCCGCATAACGCAAAAAACCCCCGACCCCTGAAGGTGAGCCTAGACCGGGGGAGCGAGGGCGTCAAAGCGTACCCCAGCCAACCAGACCAAAGCAAAGGAAGCCCGCTAACCCAGCGGGCTTAAAGGAGAACCCATATGCTTCGAGACGTCCGTTCCCGTGCCGTCCGTTGGGTCGCTCGCCTTCTGCGAGTGCCCATAGACGTACGTCACAGCTTCTTTGCGTACGGCATCAAGACGAACAAATCCTGATCCTGGGCTTTGCCAACAACCACGGCTGACTTCTTGTCGAGTTCTCGAATGACGACAACATCCCATGCCGGATTGACGGCTGCCTTACATGCTGCACCAAGGGTGTCGATGTTGTCATTGAACTCGAAGAGAATGAACGAGGTAGCCTCGACCCACCATCGACTTGAGCGTTTATCAATTGCGTCCGTTAGCGCACGGTAGCGATCCTCATATCGCGGGCGCTTGGCTGCATCGTCAGCCAGTCGAAACGTCATCCAATAGGTTGCCATGGTCATGGCCTTCCACTGTTGAGGGCGAGCCGGTCACGCTTGACAACTCCAGCCGACAGTGGAAGGCTACGCACTGTCTCTTCCGAGACTCCCGCCGCCGGCTCTCGTTTGTGGCGGGATTGGGCTGCAGGGGTCTAGACCACCCTTGCAGCCCCACTCAGTGAGAATCAAACGAGGCGGCGCAAGGGCATGCAGAAGAATTCATTCTGCTTAACTCAGCAACAATCTCAGCTAGCGGATGATTCGTATAAATCGCATTACGCCGAGGCGGAAATGCGCTTGAACTCTTGCTTGCGCTCCCACGCCTCTAAGACGCCGACGATATCCTTCACATCCCACAAGCGGTCGACCACCCCAGCGGCCATTGCTGGCGTAACGCGAAGGGTCTTGTGGATGCGGGCGAAGTTGTAATGCATGTAGTGCAGCGCCACTGAGTGCGCGTGGTTCTCCAGCTTCTTGCTGAAGGCATTCGTCAGCCGGGTAAAGCGCCGGATGCTCATGCGCATCGTCAAATTCTGGCGCTCGACAAATGACGTGCTGATGTGCATCGGGGTTCGGGTTTCCCGCAATCACGCGCTCTTGGATACCGATGCACTCGGCAGGGCTGTAGCGTCTCTGCCCTTCCGGCGACGGGCCGTAAATCTTCTGCAGCATCGCGTAGTCGACATCGGCGCCGAATGCGGTTTCGACCGCTTCTAGGTAGGGTCGATGGCCATCCGTCGTGATCTGCACGCGATTGGCCAACCGAGAGGCAAGGTCACGAACAAAGACCTCGGCCACGTACCCATCGCGGGCACCGATATGCCAAGAGGCCACGAGCTTGGTGTCGGCATCGATGGCGACCCAGGTCCAAACATCGCCAGCATTCGGCGGGGCGTTTCTGGCTGTCGGAACGTTCTTGGCCTTGGCGTAGACGAAGCTCCAGATTTCGTCGAGCTGAAGCCGCCTGCATGGCAGGTTGCGCAAGGTGCGGTCCTGGTAGTCGGCGCAAGCGCGACCGGCATCCACGAACAGCTTCGCAACAGTGTTGTACGCCACGTCGGCCAAGCGCGCCGAAGCACGCAGACTGTTTCCCTCCACCAAGAGGTGCAAAACCTGAACGCGCTTGTCTCTCTTGAGCAATCTCATAGTGAACGTTATGCTTGAAACCACGCTCGGTGTCAACGCGGTTTTTCACTTCTGGCTTGCTAACCGTATCGAAGTTTGCTAACTCAGGCTCCAGTTCACTACTGGAGCGGCGGTTATGGCAAACAAATTCACGGACGGACGGCCAAAAACTGATGCCGACTGGCAGCAACTTATCTTCGCCGCACTGGATGCCTTCAGCCCTGGCGCGCCGATTGATGAGCTGGACCTACTGGCAGGCCGCTCCGCCCAGATCGACCGAATGATCGAGGCTGTCGCTCAGAGGGGCCAACATGCGATCCTGTATGGCGAGCGGGGCGTGGGTAAATCATCGCTCGCGAATACATTTGCCGAGAAGCTGATTGGCGGAACACGCACCCTTGAGTGCATCCCGGTGAATTGTCATCCTACCGATGATTTTTCGGCTGTTTGGCGAAAGGTCTTCCGTCGGCTGGAGAAAGATGGCGCCAATTTGGCGCAAAAGTATCCTGGCGCGATTGACCCGGATGAGGTTGTGATTGAGCTATCTACTTTCCCCCTAACCACAACCCCCATCATCATCCTTGACGAATTTGATAAGCTGCCCTCGCGCGAGGTGAAAAATCTCGTCGCAAACACGATCAAAAATCTGTCTGACCGATCAGTGAGGGCAACAGTCATTGTCGTGGGCGTCGCAGAACTCGGTAAGCACCCTCATCGATGAGCACGAATCCTATTCTTCGCTGTCTGCGTCAAATCCCGATGCAAAGAATGGCCCCAAACGAATTGAAAGAGATCATCAAGAAGCGGCTGCCCCCTCTCGGTATGACCATCCAAGAGGATGCTTTGTCCCACATCGTTTCACTCTCAAGGGGGTTGCCCCACTACACCCACTTATTTGGGCAGCAGTCGGCGAAGATGGCTCTGGAGTGCAAGCAGCTTGCCGTCGAGATTGGCCATGTCGAACTCGCCATTCCGAATTGCATTGCAGAAACGGCGCAAACTATCAGGGAGCAGTACCACGCAGCGACAATCAGCCCGCGCAAGGGAAACATGTACAAGGAGGTGCTCTTGGCTGCGGCACTGGCGGTTGTTGACGACCTCGGCTATTTTCAGCCAGCGGATTTGAAGGTGGCGCTGGCAGAGCTTCTCAAAAAGGACGAGGTTCCCGTTTCGGCGTTCGGGCAACACCTCAAGAACCTTTGCGAGCCAGACCGGGGTGCGATACTCGAACAAGTCGGGTCTGAGCGGAAGTATCGATACAGATTTGTCGAACCTATGATGCAACCCTTCGTGTTGCTTCAGGGTTTGCGCACCAACCTGATCACTCGACAGCAGGTAAACGATCTAGCGGCTACTCACTATCGGCCGAGATTTTCCAGCGGGTTCTAGCTGCCTTGCGAGCGATCTCTGTGCGTCTGACCTTAGAGAGTTTGGCGGCTCTTGCACGCCCACCTTTGGGGCCGCCCAGCTGGCCACGTCTTACCGCTGCGGCGTCCTTGCCTTCTTCCTTGGCCGTCGGCGCCCGATCTTTGACCTCGCCAACCGAGATATCGACAATCATCTTGCCGAGCTGGTTGGGGTCGCGCGGGCGCTTCTTGTGAGTGCGTTCTGCCATCCCCGGAAGTATGGCACGCGTCGACAAGTATGCAACCTAAAGTCAACAGGCTATGCCCGCTGGCATGCCACAGACTGAGGCACTACCCCGTGGCTGAAGGCGATCTCGGCCCAGCCGCCATCGACGGAGAAATCGATGAGCTCGAAGCCAAGGTGCCTTGCCGATGGAGGATGATTGGCCGGATCGGCGAGCAGCGAGCGGATCTGTTCGTCGCTGAACGTCATGGGCCGCCGATCGTCCCTCAGAGCCGAGCCTTGTCGCAAGGGTCGGACCCTATGGGATCATCGCCGCTGCGCACGGGGTCGGGAGCAGCGGCAACCGGCCCCGCGGTTCCAGCCAGGCACATCGACGGTCCGCCAAATGCAGAGGATTTGCACAGGCGGCTCCACTCTTGAAAGTCGTATTCCAGCACAGGCGCTGCCCCGCGCGTGATCACCCGCAGCTGCAGACCACAAATGGGACAGCGGCTGCGGTGGCCCGGCGCAATGGATTTTTCGATCATGCGGAATGCCCCCCTGACAAGGCTTCGCTCATTCGCCGAATTGGGGGTCTGGCCGTCGCATCACGATGGTCGCGTCGGCCGATCCCTCTGCCCCGGTTCGAGGTGCAGCTGATGAGCCTGGGTGCCGAGCGGTGTTGCCCCGCTCTTGCATGGTGCGCTTTTCAGGCTGAAGATTCCGCACCCAAGTTCATCGTGGTATACTAGTATAGGAGCGGGCGGGCAACAGCGGGCCGTGCATACTGGTGCGGGCATTTCAAGCGATGTGTCCTGGAGAGATTTTCTCTGGCGGGAGAAACAGCTTGGCGCCCAACGACTTGAGGCGGTCTCGGTCCCTTGCGGACCACGCCGCAGAGCAAATCCGTCTGCGCATCGTCAAGGGTGATTTTCAACTCGGGGAGGCACTCTCCGAGGCGACGCTCGCTATCGAGCTCGGCGTCAGCAAGACGCCGATCCGCGAGGCTCTCCTGCGCCTCCGGTCTGAAGGTTTGGTCGAAATCCAGCCGCAGCGCGGCACCTTCGTGTTTCGGATGGGTCCGGAGGAAGTGCGCGCCTTGAGCGAGTGCCGCGACGTGCTGGAGAGCGCGGCACTGGCAATGGCCATGCGCGAGGACGCCCCGGCCCTCGGGTCGGCACTCGCCAATATCGTCTCGGACATGGAAGTCGCGCTCGCACGCGGGGATGCCGCCACCTACCGCGAGCAGGACAGCCAATTCCACGAATGCATCATCCGCCACGCCGGCAACCCCTATCTCTTCGAAGCCTACGCCATGATCGCGTTCCGCGTTCAGACGCTGCGCAATCTACTGTCGCTCGATCCTGTGCTCAACGCGCGATCCTTGAAGCAGCACGCCCAGCTCTGCGAGGTTATCGCAGGCGGAAACGCGCAAGACGCGATCGCGCTTCTGAAGCTGCATATTGCCGGCACGAGGGCGGAATACGCGGCCAGGAACACACGAGGCCGGGACGCGCCGCAGCGCTATGCGAAGCGAACGCTGTAGGTCGGCGGCAGGTGCCGGGTGAGGCTGCGCCAGCTGTCGACGACGCGGGCCTTGGCCCCCAATTCCGCCGTGGAAGCCGATATTCAACCCCGACATTCTGGCGGTCTCGATGCCGGGGCGCGCATGAGGCTGGGGATATCGGCGTTCGCGCCGCCCCGCGACTCGCTTATCGTCGGCCGACCTACGCAGTTATGCGGTGCTCCCCTTCATCTCTGGAAAGCGCCCGGCATGAACCTCCTCTACCGCATCGTCTACGCTGCCCACGCCTCGGGCACGCATCACAAGCTCGCCCTCGATGCGCTGCAGCAACTAAAGTGCACGGACGCGGACCGGTGGCAGCGCCTCTTCCTCGTCCACGCCAAGCCCTACCTCGAAGGTTCCAAGGCGCCCGACAAGGAGTTCAAGGATTTCAAGAACCACGTGCTGCATACGCGCGACGGCTACTGGGGCGGCGCGCCGGAGAAAGTGCGCAGCTGGTACAATCACCTCGTCGATGCCTTGGGGCAGCAGGACTGGCCGACAACGGCCTACTGCGCCGGCGTGCTCAGCCACTACTACACCGACCCTTTGCATCCCTTTCATACGGCCCAGTCGGAGGCGGAGAACAACATTCACCGCGCCGTCGAGTGGAGCATCTCGAAGGCCTACGACGAGCTTCGGTCGCTCGGAGAGATCGAGTTCCCCAACATCGACGCCGAGCTGCCGGCGGGGCCCAACTGGCTGGCCCAGCTCGTGTGCAAAGGCGCCACGAAGGCCAACACACAGTACGAGAAGCTGATTGCGCACTACGACATCCAGCGCGGGGTGATCGATCCGCCGGCCGGCCTCGACCGCGTCGCCCGGCGGGTGATTGCCGAGCTGATCCGCTATGCCACGCTGACGTATGCGGCCGTGCTCGACCGGGCCATCGAGGAATCGAACGCGCCTGCACCTGACGTGTCGCTGACCGCGGCGACGCTTGCCGCGGTCGTCGAGACGCCTTTCAAGCTCATCGCCCGCCGCATTGCCGACAAGAATGAGCGTCGCCTCGTGGAGCGCATGTACGACGAGCTCCTTGCCACCGGTACGGTCGAGCAGCATCTCCCGGAGGACGACCGTGCGGTGCGCACTCTCCATGCTGAGGAGGTTGTGGCCAAGCGTCCGCCGCCGCCCGAGGTTTCGACGGTGTTCCCGTTCAAGCCGCGCGAGAAGGGCGACGCACGCATTCCACCGCGGCCCCAGGGGCGACAGAGCGGTGGTGCCAAGGTCGTGGCCTTGCGGGTGCCGGCCTCCGCTGCCGATGCCCCGGTACGTTCCGGCAAGGGCGCCGCCGAGGTCTCGGCCAATGCACCACTTCGCCAAACTCGAGCCCGCACATTCTGCGCCCCCGGCGGCACGCTACCGCCTGAGCCTGGACAGCGCCGTCGTCGACGGTCCGTCGATCGGCCCCAAAACTGCCGAGCGTCTCGAGCCCCACGGCATCAAAACCGTCCGGGACCTGATGCGGGCCGAGCCGGCGGCGCTGGCCGTCCTGCTCGATACGCGCCACGTGACGGCCGACACGATTGCCGACTGGCAGGACCAGGCGCGGCTCGTGTGCACGATCCCGGGCCTCGCCGGCACGAGCGCCCAGCTTCTCGTGGGAGCGGGATACCGCTCTGCCGACGCGGTGGCGTCAGCGGAGGCGGACAAGCTGTGCGCGGATGTGCTGGCCTACGCGGCCTCCAAGGACGGGCAGCGCACGCTCCGCGACGGCGATCCGCCCGACATCGAGAAGATCAAGGCCTGGCTCGAAGCGGCGCGCAGCGTGAAGGCAGCCTGACCGCTCGCGCGCTGCGACAATCGCCAAGTCCCCGCGGTCAACCTTGGGGGCGCGCCTCGACCTTCTCGGCCGTGAGGCTGTAGCCGGCCTCGGCGAGCCCCGTGAAGGCCGGCGTCACCTTGAGCGTGCCCGTGACCCACACGGGATCGAAGCTGCCCTTCACGTCGAAGCCCCGCTCGGCCTTGACGTAGACGATCTGGTTGGCGGGCGGCGGCGGCACGTGGATGCACGCACCCACGAAGGGCACCAGCAGGAACTCCTTGATCCGGGTGGCCTCGAAGTCGAGCGGCACGATGTAGCCGCCGATGTGGACCCGCTTGCCGTCGAGGGCCTGCACGACTGAGGCCGGCTGCGGGGCCGCGCCCGTTGGCGGGGTGGGTGTCGACATCCATTTGCCCTCGGGCACCTGCGGCACCGTGATGCCGGCGCCGTGCGGATTGCTGGGATCGGCAGGCCTGCCGGCGAAGAAGGGCTTGAGCGCCTTGGGCGGACCCGGCGGGACCAGCTGGTCCCATTTCAGCTCCATCGGCGGCTCGACGGCCCCAACCGGCACCGGCCCGGCGCCGAGGAGTCCGAGGCCGAAGGTGGTGAGAAAGGCAGCCGCACCAAGTCCCGGGCGCATGATCAATCCCCTTGTCATGTCCTGACCGTCATACCATCCGCAAGCGACAGGCGATACGCACGCAGCGCCGGCAAGAGACCGGCAAGGCAGCCGGCCACCGCGATCAAGCCCAGCACCGCCCATTCGCCGAGCGCAGGCAGATCAATGGGCAAATGCAAGCCGTAGGTGGCATCCACATAAGGCTGGGCAACCAATAGGGCAGCGAAAAGGAAGGCCGTGCCGAGCCCGATGCCGGCCAGCGTCAGCACGCCGGCCTCCGCCATCAGCAGGCCCAGAATCGTGCGCGGCCGCGCCCCCACCGATCGCAGGATGGCCATCTCGCGACGGCGTTCGTTGAGGGTGCTGAGGATCATGGTGACCATGCCCAGGAGCGCGGTCGCCACCACCATGGCGGAGACGACCTTCAGCGCGGTCTCGGCCGTGCCGACGAGCCCCCACAGCTCCTGCAAGGCGGCGCCCGGCAGGATCGCCGACAGCGGCTCCTCCCTGTACTCGTTGATGGCGCGCTGCAGCCTGAAGGTGGCGAGCTTGGATTTGAGGCCGATCAGGGCGGCGGTGATGGCCTTGGGCTCGAGCTTCATGTGGCGCACCTCCTCGGCCGACACGGATTGGCCGGGGATACGCGCTCCGCTCTGCCAGTCGACGTGAATGGCCTCGATCGCCTCGAGGCTGACATGCACCGTGCGATCGACGGGGGTGCCCGTCTTCTCGAGAATCCCAGAGACGCGGAAGGGCTTGTCGTCGTGGGTGACGAAGCCGACGGATCCGAGACCGTGGGCGACAATGATGGGATCGCCGACCTTGTACCCGAGAGTGGAGGCGACATCGGCGCCGAGGACGGCATCGAAGATATCGGAGAATGGCTTGCCGGCCCTGAATTCCAGGCCGTGCGTGCGGCGATATTTGTAGTGCTTGAAGTAGTCGAGCGTGGTGCCGAGCACGCGGAAACCGCGATGGCTGTCGCCGAGCGACAGAGGAACGATCCAGGCGATCTCGGGACGCTTGGCGAGGTCCTGGTAGCTCGCCCAGGTGATGTTGTTGGTGGCGTTGCCGATGCGGAAAACCGAGTAGAGCAGCAGGTTGAGGCTGCCGCTGCGAGCGCCGATGATGAGGTCGGTGCCCGATATGGTGTCGGCGAAGCTCTGGCGCGCCCCGTTGCGCACCTTCTCCACCCCCAGCAGGAGGGCGATGCTGACGGCGATGGCGAGCACCGTGAGCAGCGCCGTCACCCAGCGATTGCGCAGCGATTGCAGGGCGAGGCGCAGGACGATCATGGCCGACTCCCCTGCTCCGACGTGGCGATTTCGTCGAGCCGCATGACGCGATCGAAGCGAGGACCCAGGCTTTCGTCGTGGCTGACCATGACGAGGGTGGCTCCGGCCTGTCCGGCTTCGGCGAACAGCAGGTCGAGGAAGGCCGTCTGGCGGTTGCGATCGAGCGCAGAGGTGGGCTCATCGGCCACGATCACCTCCGGCGAGCCCACGAGGGCGCGGGCGGCCGCCACCCGTTGCTGCTGGCCGACGCTGAGATTTGCCGCCGAGCGGCCGCGCACGAGCTGCGGCTCGAGCCCGAGCCGGGACAGAAGTCGGGCGCCCTCCTCCTCCGCGGAGGTGGTGGCGGTGGCGCGCCGGCGCCGCCCGGGCGCAAATCTCAGCGGGAGCAGCACGTTGTCGATCACGCTGCCGTAGGGCAGCAGATTGAACATCTGGAAGATGATGCCGAAGTGCTCGGCGCGGAAGCCGTCGCGCGTCGCGGCGCTGAGGCTGGTGATGTCGGTGCCGAGCACCTCGATCGACCCCGTCTGCGGCGCGAGGATGCCGCACAGCAGGCTCAGGAAGGTCGATTTGCCGCTGCCCGAAGGACCGATGAGCAGCAGGCGCTCGCGCGCGGGCAAGGCGAAATGGCGGACGGAGAGCGAGAAGGGGCTGCGGCCGGGCCAGGCGAAGCGCACGTCGCGAAAGCGCACGATGTCGCTTGCGGTGTCGGCGGTCCGGGCTGTGGCCGTGGCAGCGACCATGGGTCTGCTCCGCCGGCCTACATCTTGCCGGCGAGATCAAGCCGCGGCTTGGCGCGGGTGACCTCGAGCTTGTTCTGCCCCTTGGGCGTGATCATGTTCACGTCGAGCTTCTGCGCCCCCGCAAAGGCACGGAAGTACTCGAACTCGATCGCCGTGATCTTCTCCGGCGCCCTGCAGTCGAGCATGTACTGGGCATGGAACTGGGCGTGCTCGTGCTCCTCGTGCTCTGCGGCGCCCTTGCCCGAACTCCTCCTTGCCGCCGCCCTTGTCGTGATCGTGGTCGCTCTCGAGCTCGGCGTTCGCCTCCTTGACCACGCAGCCTGCCGTGGCCGACAGCTTGAAGAGAGCGAGCGGGGCCGACAGCCGCTTGATTGCGCTCTCCACGGCCGCCTTGTCCTTGCGGGACTTGGCGGGGTGCTCGAAGCCGACGATGTCGACGCCCGGCGCCTCCAGCTCCAGGCTCAGGCGCTTGCCCTCGAGCGCAAGGTTGAGCGTACCGCGGCCATGCACGTGCGCGCCGAGCTCGCGGTGCTGCGCCGTCGCGGTCCCAGCCGGCAGAAGAATCGCAAACCCCAGGGCCGCCAGTGCCGTCTTGCGCATGGCCATTCTCCTGAATTGCCGGCATTTCCCTACGCGAAGGCCGCACGAAAGCGCGCGAACCCTAGGCTTTGCCTGCAGGCACGCCCCCGAACCGCTATCCCCCGAGCTTGGACATGACGGGAGGCAGGGGTGTGACAGGCCGCCCTCGCGGCCGCCCTCCCACGTTCAATATTACGTTATAATATTACGCTCAATAGACTTAACGCCGCGGCGGCCGGCCAAGGGGGAGCGGCCGGGCAGGGCCGGGCTTGGGGCCGGGGGGCAGCCTGCGACACGGGCATTCGCGGGGCGCGCTCAGGGCGCGGCCGGCGCTCCGGGCTGGCGCAGGGGCTGGGCGCGGGCGAAGCGGTCATCCTCCAAGCACTTGGCCACGATGCGCGCCACGGTGGGGTGCCCGTCGAGCGTGCCCTTGAACACGCGGAAGCCTGCGGCATGGCTGACCAGGCAGATGTCCGCCATGGTCACCTTGTCGCCGTGGCAGTAGGTGCCGGTCGCCTTGTCGCGGGAGAGGTGGCCCTCGTAGGCATCGAGCCCAGCGGCAAACCAATGCCGCACCCAGGTCATCCGGCCTTCCTCGTCGAGCCCGAAGGTGGCGGCCAGGTGGTTGCGCACGCGCGGCACGATCAGGGGATGGGAGTCGGCGACCGTGATGAGGGAAAGAGCCCGCACGCGCGCGCGGCCCCGCGGGTCGGCCGGCAGCAGCGGCGGCTCGGGGTGGGCCTCGTTCAGGTACTCCATGATCGCCATGGACTGGTAGAGGACGTTGCCGTCGTCCTCCACCAGCGCCGGGATCACCATCTGCGGATTGACCGCCTTGAACTCGGCCTGCCGCTGCTGCCCGGCGTCCAGGTCGACATAGACGGGCTCGTAGGCGAGGCCCTTGAGGTTGAGCGCGATGCGCACCCGGAAGGTCGCGAGCGACCGCCAGTAGGTATAGAGCTTCATGTCAGCGCTTATCCCCGCGCGAGGCCTTCATCGGCCAATAGGCCGGCAGCGACGAGCCATCGCGCTTGCCCCAGCCCTCCTTGGCCGCCTCGGCGAACACGGCGAGTGTCTGCTCCACCAGCGGCAGGCTGGCACCGCGTGCCCTGCCTTCGGCCGCCATGGTGGCGAGGTCCTTGCAGATGGAGTCGACATCGAAGGCAGCCGGGCCGGAGTCGCGCCCCTCCAGCGCATCGGCAATCTTCGGGCCGCGCGTCTTGAGCACGCTCGGGGCGCCCGAGGTATCCGACAGGAACTCCATCAGCCATTTGGTGTCGAGCCCCAGATGGCGGCAGAGCACATAGGCCTCGCCCAGGGCCTGATAGTAGACCATCAGCGGCAGGTTGAGGGCGAGCTTCATGCTGGAGCCGGCGCCGACGGGGCCAACGTGCTCGACGCGCCGGCACATCTGGGCGAGCAGCGGCTTGGCGCGAGCAAAATCCTCCGCGCTGCCTCCGGCCACGCCGAGCAGCTTGCCGTCACGCGCGGGGCCGACCGTGCCGCCCACCGGACACTCGACGAAGGTAGCGCCCTTGGCGCGCACCTTCTCCGCCAGCGCCACCTCGGTCTCCGGCTGCACCGTGCTCATGTCGATCACGAGCTTGCCCTGGACGTTGCCGGCGAGGAGGCCGGACGGACCCTCGTAGACGCCGGCGATGGCCTCCTTGTTGGTCAGGATGGTGACGATGGCCTCGACGCCGGAGGCGAGTTCGGCCGGAGCTCGCCGCGACCTTGGCGCCGGCGGCCGCGAGCGGCTTGACCTTGTCTGGCGTACGGTTCCACACCGTCACGTCGTGGCCGACATCCTTCAGATGGGCCGCAATCGCCGCCCCCATGCGACCCAGACCTGCAACGCCAACACGCATCCCGATTCTCCCCTCCTTGAGACACTCCGACAAGCTTAGCATCCAGCTGCGCAACGAGACACTGGCGTGATGCCGGCGCCGCGAGTGCCCGCCAGGGCGCTCGCGGGAACAGGCCGGCACCCATGCACCTCTCCATCATCCACCGGCGGCACGGTGTCCCGGGTTGCGACCTTCGTCGGAATGACGTCTGCGGCACGGACGTAACCGATCATTGGCATTTGGGGTACGTGATAGATTTGGTACACGCAGTGGGGTTCACCCCACGACGACGCCCCGCCCATGCTCTTCAAGCTCCACATCGCCGTTCCCGATCTCGACATCGGCCGCTCCGTCGCTGGCCTGCTCGGCGAGGTCCTGGCACCCGCGCCGCTGGCCGTCACCTTGTTCGAGAACAAGCCGCCCGCCCACGTCGTCGAGGCCTACTACGACGCCGAGCCGCCGGCCGCAGCCCTGGCGCAGGCGCTTGCCGCACTCGGGCCCGGCGTCGGCGCGCCGGTCCTCGAGGTGGTGCCCGACGAGAACTGGGTGGCCCTGTCGCAGGCTTCGCTGCCGCCGGTCGCAGCCGGGAGGTTCATCGTGCACGGCAGCCACGATCGCCAGCGCTTTGGCATGCGCCGCTTTGCCATCGAGATCGAGGCCGGCGAAGCCTTCGGCACCGGCCACAACGCCACCACCGCCCTTTGCCTCGAAGCCCTGGACCGGATCGCCCGCCATCGCCGCGCGGCACGCGTGTTGGATCTGGGCTGCGGCAGCGGCGTGCTGGCGATCGCGGCCGCCCGCGTCTTTCCCGGCGCGCGCGTGCTCGCCGTCGACAACGATCCGCTCGCCACGGCAGTAGCCCGCGCCAACGTGCGCCTCAATCGCGCCGCGCGCGCCGTCCGCGTCCTCACGGCATCGGGGTTCGATCACGCGCGGCTGCGCGCCCTCCAACCCTTCGACCTCGTGCTCGCCAACATCCTGCCGGGTCCCCTGATCGCGCTCGCCCCCGACATGCGCCGCGCATTGCGGTGCGGCGGCATCGCCGTGCTGTGCGGCCTCCTCGACCACCAGGCCCGCGAGGTCCGCGCTACCTATCTCGCTGCTGGCTTCCACCTCCTGCACCGCAGCAGCCGTGCCGGCTGGACCGCGCTGACGTTCATGCGGCGGTAGAGCCCCTCCGCCGTCATCCCGTGCAGACGACGCGCTGAAGGCGCGGCGTCGAAGGCACGGGACCCAGTCACGTGTCGGCGTTCGCGCCAGGTTCTGGGTTCCTCGCGCTGGTAGCGCTGGGACGCTGCGTTGGCTACCTTGGCGCCGACACCCCAACCCCAGCCGGGAGCACGCGCTTGGCCCGCACCATCTTCAAGGACGAGCACGAGCTCTTCCGCAAGACCGTCTCCGCCTTCATCGAGCGCGAGATCGCCCCCAACTACGAGCGCTGGGAGAAGGAGGGCCAGGTCAGCCGCGAGGTGTGGCGCAAGGCCGGCGAGGCGGGCCTCCTGCTCACCGACATCCCCGAGGCCTACGGCGGCGCCGGCGCCGACTTCCTCTATAGCGCCGTCATGATCGAGGAGATGTCCAAGCGCGTGTTCGCGGCCCCGGGCTTCCGCCTGCACTCCGACATCGTCGCCCCCTACATCCTCAACTACGGCAGCGAGGAGCAGAAGCGCGCCTGGCTGCCGCGCATGGCCAAGGGCGAGGTGATCACCGCCATCGCCATGACCGAGCCCGGAACGGGCAGCGACCTGCAAGGGTGCGCACGACGGCGCTGCGCAAGGGCAACGAGCTCGTCGTCAACGGCCAGAAGACCTTCATCACCAACGGCGGCCTCGCCGACCTCGTCATCGTCGTGGCCAAGACCGACACCGGCGCCGGCGCCAAGGGCGTGAGCCTGGTGCTGGTCGAAACCGACCGTCCCGGCTTCAAGCGCGGGCGCAACCTCAAGAAGATCGGCCAGAACGCGCAGGATACCGCCGAGCTGTTCTTCGAGGACGTGCGCGTGCCGCCCTCCAACATCCTGGGCGAGGAGGGGCGCGGCTTCGCCTGCCTCATGAACCAGCTCCCCCGCGAGCGTTTGCTGGTCGCCATCGGCGCGGTCGCCATCATGGAGGCGGCGCTAGCCTGGACCATCGACTACACGCGCGAGCGCAAGGCTTTCGGCAAGGCCATCGCCGATTTCCAGAACACGCGTTTCAAGCTGGCCGAGGTCAAGACCGAGGTGACGGTGGCGCGCGTCTTCCTCAACCACTGCCTGGAGCTGTTCCTGGCCGGCGAGCTCGACGCCACCACGGCCGCCATGGGCAAGTGGTGGCTCTCCGAGCTCGACAACCGCGTGCTCGACACCTGCCTGCAGCTGTTCGGCGGCTACGGCTACATGCTGGAGTACCCGATCGCGCGCGCCTACGCGGACGCCCGCGTGCACCGCATCTACGCCGGCACCACCGAGATCATGAAGGAGCTGGTGGCCCGCTCGCTCTGAGACCGCGACTATGCCACCAGTCCTTGCAGCACGGCCACCAGATAGACCGCATACACGGCAAGCAGCATCAGCCCGCGGCGTCGGTCGATGACGCCGCTGCGTGGCGGATAGGTCAAGGCCACCGCCAGCAACCCGAGGACCAGAACCGGGGCAACGTCGCCGAACTCGATCTTGATCGGAGTGATCGTGGACGTAAGGCCGACGATGAACAGTCCGTTGAAGATATTGCTGCCGAGAATGGTGCCAAGCCCCACTTCGTCATGTCCCCTGATCCGAGAGATGATGGTGGTCGCCAGCTCGGGCACCGAGGTGCCGACAGCCACGATCGTGGCGCCGATCACGAAGTCGCTCAGGCCGTAGGCGGAGGCGATGCCGGTTGCTCCGGAAACGATGAGCCGACCGGCAGCGATGAGAAGGCCAAGCCCCAATGACCCTTCCACCAGCGCGCGCCAAGGCGGATGAGCGCCCAGAACCTCCTCGACCGCGCTGCGCTCCTTCCGGGCGTCCAGGACCACGGCAATCAGCCATACGGCGAACAAGGCAAGCATCAAAAGCCCGTCCGTGCGCGACAGCTCACCGTCAATGAACAGGACCGCCGCAGCCACCGGCACGATCAATGCCGTCGGGAAATCGCGCTTGATCGTTCCGCGCGGCGCATGCAGCACCCCGATCAGCAGCGCGCTGCCCAGAATGAGGGCCACGTTCACGACGTTGCTGCCAAGCGCGTCGCCCAGCGCGATGCGCGGCGTCCCGTTGAGGGCGGACGTGATGGCAACCGTAAGCTCGGGACTCGAGGTCGCAAACGCCGCAACCGTTGCCGCCACGATGCCGGGCGAGATGCGCAGCGTCTTGGCGAAGCCTACAGTCCCGCGCACGAACAGTTCCCCGCCGCCAGCAGCGCAACCCACCCCGAGCAGGAGCCACAAGAAATCCAATCGGACTCTCCCCGTTCAGAAAAGGCCCGCATGCCGGCGGACGCCCGTCCCCGTATCACAGGCAGAAAGACCCCATTCTTCGCAATCGTAGGTGGCGCCGACAAACATGCAAAGACACCGCTCGCCGGGTGGCGTTCTGGCATCACTTTGATCCCTTTGTTGGAGGCGAAGTCGCTCCTGCGCCCCGTCGACTCGCGCTCCCCCTCTCGATTTTCACGATTACGCGAGCTGGTATAGTTCGCACTATACTTTCGCGTATAGTGCGCACTATATATGGCCGACACAGACCCCATCAACCCGGATGCAATCTGGAGGCTCGAATGGAAGTGGATGTTCTGATCGTCGGCGCCGGCCCCACGGGCCTGATGCTCGCCAATCAACTTGCAAGGCGCGGCGTACGACCGCTGATCATAGACCGCCATTCAGGACCCGCGCAGCAGTCGCGCGCGATGGCCGTGCAGGCGCGCACGCTCGAGATCTACTCCAAGATGGGCATCGCCGAAAAAGCGCTCGCGCTCGGCGCTCTGGGCACCGGCGCCAACTTGTGGGCGAACGGCCGGTGGACCGCGCGCATCCCGGTGGGTGACATCGGCGAGAGTCTCAGCCCGTTTCCCTTCGTCCTGATGCTCGGCCAGGACGACAACGAGAGGATCATGGGCGACAAGCTGGGCGACTGCGGTGTGGCCGTCGAGTGGAATAGCGAACTGATCGCCTTCGAGCAGCGGCCCGATCACGTCGACGCCACGCTCAGGCAGCCGGACGGGACGACCCGCAAGGTCAGGGCTACGTGGATGGCAGGGTGCGACGGCTCGCGCAGCCCCGTGCGCGAGATGAGCGCGATTACGTTCCCGGGCGCGCCCTACGAGCACACCTTCTTCGTGGCAGACACCGAGGCGACCGGGGCGATGAAGGCCGGCGAGCTGAACGTCTATCTATGGCAGGACGGATTCCACTTGTTCTTCCCGATGCGGGGGCAGGACCGCTGGCGGGTCATCGGCATTCTGCCCAAGCATCTCCGCGAGCGGGACGGTCTCACGTTCGAAGAGGTCGTGCCCGCGATACGGCAGGAAGCGGGTGCCGCGCTCAGCTTCAAGGAGTGCAGCTGGTTCTCCACCTACCGGATCCATCACAGGGCGGCCGCAAGGTTCCGCGACCGGCGCTGCTTCCTGCTCGGCGATGCGGCGCACGTCCACAGCCCGATGGGCGCTCAGGGCATGAACACCGGCCTGCAGGATGCCTATAACCTCGCGTGGAAGCTGGCACTTGTCGTCCAAGGCCACGCCGATCCCGCCCTCCTCGACACCTATGAGCAGGAGCGCATCCCGGTGGCGCAGCGGCTCCTGCAAACCACTGACCGGGCCTTCCAGCTGGTCGTTTCCGACAGCTGGCTCGCCGGCCTCTTCCGCTCCAGCATCATCGCGAAGGTGGCGGCTCGCGCCATGACCATCGGGCGTTTGCGAACGCTGGCCTTCCGCACCATCTCGCAGATCGGCATCCGCTATCCCAACAGCGCGCTTTCGCGGCCGCTGGCCGGACTGCCGAAGGGCGCGCCGACCGCGGGAGACCGCTTCCCTTGGCTGCAGCTGAGACTGCAGGCGGGCGGGCCCACCGAAGATCTGTACCGCAAGCTCGACGACACCTGCTTCAACCTGCTGATGTTCGGGCAGCCTCCGATCTCCGCGGACGCGCAACTTGGCGACCTGCTGCGGGTCCATGCAATTGCGCAGGACGCAAGAAATGCGACCGAGCTGGCGCGCGCCGGCATTCCGCAACCTTCGTTCTACCTGTTGCGCCCAGACGGCCATGTCGGACTGTGTGGGGTGCGCGCGGACGCGCAGGCGATCAGGAGCTATCTTTCCGAGCACTTGCGACTGAACGCTCGAGGTTCGCGAATGCAAGCGCAATCGACCAAGCCCATCCGGCTGCTCGCGGCGGCGGCATCAGGCGGCGATTGATCTCCGCCAGCTTTGCTCTGCGCCGCTCTTGACCGCGCGATGGTGGGGTTCGAGCTGGTCCCCTCATGCCGGCACGGCGGCCGACGCACCGCCGCCGTCCGGTTGAGCCCTGCGACCCGGCTCGACCACCTCGGCGCGCATGCGCGGCAGCGCGTGCGGAAACTCCGCCTGCAAGAACGCGATCAACTGCTCGCGCACGGCGCAGCGCAGGTCCCAGGCCTTGGGCGAGGTGTCGGAGCTGACCAGCGCGCGCAGCTCGATCGCGCGCTCCTTGGCTTCCGTCACCTGCAGGTTGACGACGCGGCCGTCCCACAGAGGCGAGGCCTTGACGATCTCCTCGAGCTTTGCGCGCACGCGCTCGACCGGCACGGTGTAGTCCGCATAGATGAGCACCGAGCCGATCACCGCCGAG
Organism: uncultured Alphaproteobacteria bacterium; assembly: GCA_963738065.1. Classification (GTDB taxonomy): domain Bacteria; phylum Pseudomonadota; class Alphaproteobacteria; order Rhizobiales; family Hyphomicrobiaceae; genus AWTP1-13. The sequence continues at coordinate 10,505 of CAVTVO010000047.1, read as the reverse complement.
GTCTCGCGCGTCCAGTTCTGGAACGGCTTCTCGATGAAGTAGGAGAGCGGCACGATCAGCCGGCGCCAATCCCATAGCCGGATTACGACATAGGTGGACGTGATCTCCTCGATCCAGCCCCATTCGCCCTCCACCACCACGGCGTCGTCGATGCGGATCGGCTGCGTGACGGCGATCTGTACGCCCGCGATCAGGTTCGACAGCACCGGGCGTGCGGCAAGCCCCACCACCAGGCCCGCGGCGCCGGCGGAGGCAAACAAGCTCACCCCGTACTGGCGCACCTCCTCGAAGGTCATCAAGGCCGCCGCCACGGTGATGACGACGATCAGCGTGTCGGCCGCGCGCTTGAGAATGCGCACCTGCGTGACGTGCTTGCGGGCCTGCAGATTGTCGGCCGTGGAGACGTCGAAGCGCCGCATGTAGAGGTCGGCCGCGACGTTGGTGACGACCAGCGCCACCCAGCCCGTCAACACGACAAAGGCAATCGTCAAGATGTTTGTAACCCAGGCCTCCAGCTCCGGCCGGAGCGGCGCCAGGGGTAAGGCCAGCGCCACCGCGAGCACCACGAACGCCAGCCGGGCGGCACCCTTGGCGCGCGCCAGGACGGAGTGCAGGAAGGCGTTCTCTTTGCCCACGAAGCGTCGCACGACACGCGCCAGAATTGCGTACGCCAGCAAGCCCACGAACGCCGCAAGACCCGCGAGCAGGCAGGCAAAGCTCCACTCCGGAGCCCAGGGCAGCGACGCGGCCGCCGCGGAAAGGAAATCTCGAATAGATTCAACCAGCACCCTGTCACCTCCTTTGCTCTTCTCGAATCCCTGCAGCGCGAACGTAGGGACGGATGCCCCATCCGCGTCCAGCGCGGCCCGCTAGGGCCGCCGCAGCGTCTTGGCCCGGATCGAGCGCGTCTCGCCCTTGCCGGCCAGCCCCGCGGCCTCCTGCAGCGAGTGGCGAAACTCGTCGCGCTTCTCGTGAATCGAGGCGATCACCGGGCCTGCCGGCAGCCCGAGGCCCACGAGCGCGGCTTCCGACAGCTGCAGGCTCGCCTCGATCGTCTCCGGCACCGCATCGGTCACGCCGACGGCATAGAGATGGCGGGCGTGGCTGGCGTCGCGGGCGCGCGACACGATCGGCAGGTCGGGCCGGAGCGAGCGCGCACGCTGCACGATCTCGTCGATCGCCGCCTGGTCGTGGATGGTCACCACCAGGGCTGCCGCCTCCATCAGCCCGCAGCTCTCGAGGAAGGCGGCATTGACCGCGTCTCCATAGTAGACCTCGCGCCCGCGCCGGCGGTATTCGGCGACGGCCGCCGGATCGCGGTCGGTCGCCAGGAACGGGAATCTGTGGCGCTCCAGCATCGCGCACACGATCTGCCCGACGCGACCGTGACCGACGACGATGGCGTGCCCTTTTCCCCCGCCGGCGGCACAGCCATCAGCTCCGGCGCTACGGGCTCGCTCTTTTCCAGGCGCCAAGTGATGCGCTGGGCAGCAGCAGCCAGCAGCGGGATCAGCGCCATGGTGAGCGAGGTCGCCGCCAGCATGAAGCTTGCCACGTTGTACTTCAGGAGGCCGAGCGCGGTCGCCAGCCCGATGGCAACGAAAGCGAACTCCCCGCCCGGCCCCAGCAGCAGCCCGGTCTCGATCGCGGCCGGCAACGGCGTGCGAAAGAGGCGGGCCAGGCCGGTGATCAGCGCGGCCTTGATGGCAATGAGCCCGATCACGGAGGCCAGCAGCCACAGGGGCTCGCGCACGAGCTCGCGAAAATCGAGCCCCATGCCGACCGTGAAGAAGAACGCCCCCAGCAGCAGACTCTTGAAAGGCTCTATCGTGCTCTCGATGGCCTTGCGATACTCGGTCTCGGCGAGCAGCAGGCCGGCGATGAACGCACCCAGCGCCATCGACAGGCCCGCGACGCCCGCGGCAACGCCGGTGCCGACCACGACGAACAGAGTTGCGGCCACGAACAGCTCGCTGGTGCCAGTGCCGGCCACCAGGCGAAAGATCGGTCGCAGGAACAGCCTGCCGACGACGACAATGAGGGCCACTGTCAGCGCCGCCTGACCCAGCGCCAGCCCGAGGCTGGCGAGCATTGAGCCCCCCGTGCGAGAGCCGAGCAGCGATATGAGCAGCAGCAGCGGCACCACCGCCAGGTCCTGTGCCAGCAGGATCGAGAAGCTCGTCCGACCCACCGCCGTCGTCAGCCGGTGCTGATGAGAGAGGAGATCGATGACGATGGCGGTGGAGGAGAGGGCAAGACACGCGCCGATGATCAGCGACGCCGCCGCACCGTTGCCAAACATCGTCGCGATTCCCCCAATCGCCCCCGTGCACACCACCACCTGCAGGCTGCCCAGGCCGAACACCAGCCGGCGCATGGTCATGAGGCGCTGATAGGACAGCTCGAGCCCGATCAGGAACAGCAGGAAGACCACGCCCAGATCGGCGATGCCCGCGACGTTCTTGGCATCGGTTATGGTGACCCAGGAGAGAAACGGAAGCGTGCCCTGCAGCGAGCCGAGACCCAGCGGCCCGAGGATTGCGCCCGCCACCAGGTAGACAAGCACCGGGCTCACGTACCAACGCTGCACCACCGGCACGACGATGCCCGCGGTGCCGAGCACCACCAGGGCATCCGTGTAGGCATTGAGATTGATCTCTGCCGCGGCCATGCTGCTCCTGACACGTCTCAGGCCACAATACGGCAGCAACGTTCGCGCGTCTTCATCCCCTTCTGGCGCGGCTCGTGATGGCCCGCGCCCTCATGAGCGACCAGCCGCGCCCCGGTTTTGCCGACGGCCCCTACAACGCTCGATCGGCGGGAACCATCGTGCTCTGCGCGGTGGCAACCCTAGTCGTTGCGTGGGTCGCACCGCTGTGGCAAATCCGATCGTTGGGTGGTAGCCGACGGAAGCCGTTACGCATCATGGCGGGGATCTCAAGTCCGGGCATCGCGCCGCGATTTGCGCAAACCAGGGTCTCGATCCGTTTGGACACGCGGCTGCTGCGGGCGCTCGCGGTTGCGACCGGGCTGTCCTGGTCGATCCTGTTCGTCGCCCTCGGACTAGGCTACGACCTGCAGCTGTTTGGAGACGGGTCGATCTTTTCCTATTCCGTCGCGGTGGAAGACGGATGGCTTTTTCATTGGCACAACATCTCGGTTCGGCTCTTCGTCCATCTCTTCTCCCATGTTCCCGCCGAGACCTACGTCAGGTTCACAGGTGACGCTCGCGGCGGCATCCTGCTCTACGGATTTCTGTTTTTCGGGGCACAGCTCCTCGGACTTGCCCTGACCTTGGCGGTCGATCGCTCCCAGGGGCGTATCATCTTCAGCTACGCATGCTTCTCGACGGCGTGCCTTTGTCCGCTGGTGTTCGGCGCCCCGACCGAGATGTGGATGGCGCACGCCTTGTTCTGGCCGACGCTTGCCGCGTGCCACTATGCTCGCGGACCTCTTGCAGGGCCTACGGTTTTCGCGCTGCTGCTCGCACTCGTTCTGACGCATGAAGGGGCGCTGATTTTTGCGCTCGTGATCCTGGCGAGCCTTCTCTTGCGCGGGCCGCGTGACGCTGCCTTCATCACGGCCGTCCGCGCCTTCATCTTGGCCTTGACGATGTGGGTGGCCGTCAGGCTGGCGTTTCCACCCGACGACTACTTCGCCAGCGTTCTCCCCGCGGCAGCCCTGAATTTCATCGACGTGTCGAGCCTTGCGGTCACCCCCATCCTGCTGCTGGCCGGCGCTTTGGCGGGCTATTTCATCGCCTTCCTCGTGCTCCGCCGGATTGCTCCGGCGTGGGCCCACGCCTATGCCGGCTCGATCGTTGTGGCGATCCTGGCCGTCTATTGGCTGGCGTCGGACGGGTCTGTGATTGGCGAAGACAAGTACTATCTGCGCACGGCTCTCCTGATCTTCACGCCCGCGTTCGGCGCGATGGCAGCGGCGTATGCGCTCGAGGCCGAGCATCGCCTGAAGTTGCCGGTTCCATTCTTGCCTCGCCTCCTGTCGGCTTTGGACGGCGAGGTCGCAGTTCGCGCGGCCGCTGGCGCCATCGTCATGGTCAGCCTGGTGCACGCAATCGAGACCGCAAAATTCGTCGTAGAGTGGAGGCACTACCAGGCCGCGGTGCGGACGCTGGCAATCGGTTCGGCATCCGATCCCCAACTTGGAGATCCCCGCTTCGTGTCATCGGACCGGATTCCGGTTCGCCTCAGAACGGTGCAGTGGTCCTCGACGACCCATTTCCTCGCGGTGCTGGTGGCACCAGCCTTTGCCCCCGCGCGCCTCGTGGTGGACCCGGATGCAAGCTATTTCTGGCTCTCCTGCAAAACGGCAGCAGCGAATTGCAACGCCCGCCGCGCAATTCCGGTGGCGAGCCGGGAGTTGGTGCGCGTGCACGCCTGCCTGCACCGTTAGCCGGACGAGGCCCCGCCCCGCGCGGCCTCATGAGCGGCGCCCCCATGGCCACATGCGCTGAAACACACCATCTTTGAGGACAAAACGGTGGAAAAGGGCTGCACCGATATGGAGCGCGGCGACGACGCCAAGCGCAATCGCCACCCACCCGTGCCACCACAGGATGCGGTAGGCGAAATCCTCGTTGTGGGCGGCGATCTTGGGCAATGAGAATCCGCCAAGAACGCTGCGGATGTCGTAGGCAGATGCTCCTATCCAGCCGAGCATCGGCACAACTATCAGCAGCAGATAGAGACCAGCGTGCGTGGCCGCAGCCGCAGTCCGTTGCAAGGGATTGAGCGTGGCAGGCGGTGGCGGAGCACCGCGCAGGACCCTGACGCCGATCCGCACGACGACGAGCCAGAGCAGGAGGAAGCCAAAGAGCTTGTGCGCATCATAAAGCTCTTGCGTAGCGGCATCGAAATTGGTTTCGACGTAGCGCCTGACCATGTAGAGCCCAAGCGGGATCATTGCCAGAACGATGAGCGCCACCGTCCAATGCAAGGCTCTCTGCAGCGGCGAGTAGCTGGTTGGTCCGGTCACACGGCCTCTCTTAGAGCAAGATCGTTTCTGATCGAAGCGCTTCGCTTCGATCAGGGAACGTGAATCTTGCTCTAAAGCTTGGGAATAGAGCAGGATTCACGCTTCGGCCTCGACGTCTCGGTTCAGGTGAGGTGATTCCATCCGAAGCGATCCTGCTCCAGACGGTTTGCCGCAGAATAGACCTAAAGGGTGCTGACGCAGAGCCGGAACTCTCTCTGCGAATGGGATGGACCTGCCGTTCTCCCACCCGGTCAGCGAGCACGCCGGCAATCCAGCAATCCTCGGGCGTATCATCAAGCGCGAGACCTGATCGTCCTCCTGGCGTGTAGCCGAGGACGGTGCAACGGCGCGGCAGTGCGCTGATCAAGCCTGCGTGCCCGTCTTGCGCGCAAGCTCCACCAACGCTGGATGCGACGCCTCGAGGGGTTCCGAAAAGACGATGCCTGTCTGCCCGCCGAGTGACCACTCGACTTTACCCGGCACTCGCACGCCCGAGATGAGCTCGATCAGAACCGAATCACGCCTGATGAGCCCAAAGGTGTCCTTGAGCTGCAGCCCGACTTGCGAGTAGTTGGCGACCCTCGCGCGTTGAAAGCGACCACCACAGTGGACGAGGACGTGGGCCTTTGTGGGTGTCCGCTCGAACTGGCGGCGACCCGGCGTGTCTGGCATTTTCGGCATTGGCGGTTGCTGGGCTGGCTCGAGCGATCTCGTCCAAGCTTAACCCGTCGGCCTTAAGGAAGGCCTTTGGAAAGAGATGAACAAAACTTTGCGCGACGTCCACGTTTGTATGGCGACGCTCGCAGCGGTGCGGCCGGTCTCAGTCACATAAGACGGTCGGCGAGCCAAACTGCTCGGTAGCGAACGGAATAGCTGATTGGTCTGCGTGTGAACGACGGCTTGGCTTCGCCAGCAAGCGCGCTTGGCCGCGCCCGAGCCAGTGTCAATCGGGTCGGGAGAATGGCCTTAGCCAGGCGCCGGCCGGAAGCTTCGGCTTTGTCGGTTTGGCCACCGAAGTGCTCCTGAGCGTTGCCCCAGCCTTCGAGGCTCTCGGCGCGTTGTTGGCCTGGGTGTGGAATTGACCTGAGAATCGCACGCCGCAGCGGTTTCCGGCGATCCACGCCACCACGCAAGCGACGGAGGTGCGCTCCTGCGCGGTGTTGAACGTCAGAGAAAGCTTGTCGCCGACGGCAAGCTCCGCGATCCCATCGCCGTACCTGTCTGAAGCGAACTCGAGCTGTGCGCCGCCAGACGACCTGTCACGGATGGTGCAGGCCAAAGCCTGCCCCTTGCTTTCTCTCCACAGTGTAGCAGGCATCCGCGAAGCAAGACGTCGGCCGCGGCGCTTGTCTCCAGCACCGGCTGGATGTGCGTCCGTGCCTGCGTTGACGGTTTCGTCCCGCGCAGGCTGGAGTGCCGGTTGATTGCCGGCCGCTAGAGGCGGCACCGCATTGTCGGTTCTATCCCGTGCCGACTGGACAATCGGTTGGGCGCCGACCGCCAGGGGCGGGACCACGTTGGCGGTTCTGTCGCGCGCCGACAGGAGTGTCGGTTGAGCGTCGGCCGCCATCGGCGGGACCACGTTGGCGGTTCTATCCCGTGCCGACAGGCGCGTCGATTGAGCGCCGGCCGGGACAGTGTCCGGGACGAATGGCGATCTTGCACTGGTGAGCTGAGCCTCGGCCTCGAGCCGTGCGATATGCTGGCGTTGCGCCTCGGCTTCGCGCAGCAATGCCAGCTCGCGCTGCTCCGCTGCCTGTCGCAGCGCCGTCAGCTCTCGTTGGGTCTCCGCGGCGCGCTGGGCGGCGTTCTCGCGTTGAGACTTCAGCCTCGCGACGAGCAGCTTGCTCGCGTAAGATTTCGGCTTCCAGGCGCGCGGCCAGCTCACGTTGTGCCTCGGTTTCCCGGCTCGCAGCCAATCCACCTTGCTTCGCGGCCTCCCGCAGTGCCGTCAGCTCCTGCTGCGCTTCGGCGCCACGCTTGGCGGCCTCCTCGCGTTGAGACTCAGCCTCGCGACGAGCAGCTTGCTCGCGTAAGATTTCGGCTTCCAGGCGCGCGGCCAGCTCACGTTGTGCCTCGGTTTCCCGGCTCGCAGCCAATCCACCTTGCTTCGCGGCCTCCCGCAGTGCCGTCAGCTCCTGCTGCGCTTCGGCGGCGCGCTGGACGGCCTCCTCGCACCGAGCCTCGGCCTCGCGCCGCGAAGCTTCCTCACGTACGACCTGCGCCTCCAGGTGCGCGGCCAGCTCGCGCTGCGTTTCAGCCTGCTGACGCGCCTCCGCCTCGCACTGCCGCGCCTCGGTTTCGCGGCGTACGGCCTCGGCTTCGCGTCGCGCAGCCTGCTCGACCAGGGCCTCGGTCTCCACGTGGGCGGCCGGCTCGCGTTGTTTCTCGGCTTCCCGACGCGCAGCCAGCTCGCTCTGCTCTGCAGCCTGCCGCAGTGCCGTCAGCTCTCGCTGGGCCTCGGCGGCGCACTGGACGGCCGCCTCGCGCTGAGCCTCGGCTTCGCGTCGGGCAATCTGATCGCTCGAGGTCTGGGCCTCGAGCCGTGCGGCCCGCTCCCGTTGTGCCTCGGCTTCGCGGCGCACGGCCAGCTCGCGCTGCTCTGCGGCCTCCCGCAGCGTCGTCAACTCTCGTTGGGCCTCGGCGGCGCGCTGGAGGGCCGCCTCGCGCCGAGCCTCGGCTTTGCGACGCGAAGCCTGCTCACTCGAGGCCTCGGCCTCGAGCCGCGCGGCCCGCTCCCGCTGTGTCTCGGCTTCCCGACGCGCAGCCAGCTCGCCCTGCTCTGCAGCCTGCCGCAGTGCCGTCAGCTCTCGCTGGGACTCGGCGACGCGCTGGACGGCCGCCTCGCGCTGAGCCTCGGCTTCGTGTCGGGCAGACTGCTCACTTGAGACCTGGGCCTCGAGCCGTGCGGCCAGCTCCCGTTGTGCCTCGGCTTCGCGACGCACGGCCAGCTCGCGCTGCTCTGCGGCCTCCCGCAGCGTCGTCAGCTCTTGCTGGGCCTCGACGGCGCGCTGGACGGCCGCCTCGCGCTGAGCCTCGGCTTCGCGTCGGGCAGCCTGCTCACTCGAGGCCTGGGCCTCGAACCGCGCGGCCCGCTCCCGCTGTGTCTCACCTTCGCGACGCGAAGCCAGCTCGCGCTGCTCTGCGGCCTCCCGCAGTGCCGTCAGCTCCCGCTGGGCCTCCGCGGCGCGCTGGGATGCCGCCTCGCGTTGTGTGTCAACTTCCTGCCGAGCGTCTTGCTCCCGCAAGATCTCGGCCTCCAGGCGTGCCACCAGCTCACGTTGTGCCTCGGCTTCGCGACGTGCCGCCACCTCGCGCTGCTCCGCAACCTGTCGCAGTCGCGCCAGCTCCCGCTGGGCTTCGGCGGCGCGCTGGGCCGCCGCCTCACGTTGAGCCTCGATTTCGCGACGCGAAGCCAGCTCGCTTTGCTCTGCGGCCTGTCGCACGGCCGTCAGCTCCCGCTGGGCGTCAGCGGCACATTGGACAGCCTCCTCGCGTTGAGCCTCGGCCTCGTGCCGAGCGGCTTGCTCGCGTAGGATCTCGGTCTCCAGGCGTGCCGCCAGCTCGCGCTGAACCTCAGCCTCCTGAAGCGCTGCCTCCTCGTAGTGTCGTGCTTCGGTTTCGCGGCGCACAGCCTCAGCCTCGCGCCGCGCCGCTTGTTCGAGTAGCGTTTCGATCTCCAGGCGTGCGGCCAGCTCGCGCTCAGCCGCGGCCTCCAGGCGTTCGGTGGGCTCGCGCTGAGCCTCAGCCTCCCGACGTGCGTCCTCCTCGCATTGCTGTCCGTCGTCCTCCTGGCGCACGGCGAGCTCGCACGGCTCTGTCTCGGCCTCGTGCCCCGCCTCGACGCAGTGTTCCTGCTCCAACCGCTCCCCAGCCTCGGTCGCCAATTCCGTCGCAACCGGGGCGGCAATCTCGTCCGTTGCGGTCGGCTGCTGGAGGAACGAGGTATCGATTGTGACGTGCGAAGGCCGCGGCCGGAATGACTTGCGAACGCGCTCGGCCCTCTCGATCACAGAGTTGAGGCGTGCCACCAACCGTTCATTTCTTCTTCGCCAGAACAATGCACGCAAGGCGTAAGTCCCCGACAGGCAGCCGATATCCCAACGCTCGTAGTGACAACCAAACATCCTACTAAGTGGATATTAACATGAGGTCATTCGCGTCGGCCGCGTGCCATGGTTACCGGCCCGTTAACGCGGCCGCCGAGCCGATGGCTGGCCATCGCCGACCTCAATCGACCCGGCGCCTGCGAGCACTGGCGACCCCAATGGCCAATCCAGGGCCAGCCTAGTACGACTTCGGCAGCCCCAGCACCCGCTCGGCGATGTAGCACAGGATCAGCTCGCGCGTGACCGGGGCGATGCGCGCGATCATGACCTCGCGCAGGAGCCGCTCGACGTGGAACTCCTTGGCGTAGCCCATGCCGCCGTGGGTCAGCACCGCCGTCTCGCAGGCCTTGAACCCGGCCTCGCCGGCGAGATACTTGGCGGCGTTGGCCTCGACGCCGCACGGCTCGCCCGCGTCGTAGAGCCACGCCGCCTTGAGCGCCATCAGGTTCGCCGCCTCGAGCTCCATCCAGCACTTGGCGAGCGGGATGCTGGATCGCCTGGTTCTGGCCGATCGGCCGGCCGAACACGATGCGCTCCTTGGCGTAGGCGTCGCCCGCGCCAGCGCGGCCCGGCCGATGCCGACGGCCTCCGCGGCGATCAAGATGCGCTCCGGGTTCATGCCGTGCAGGATGTATTCGAAGCCCTTGCCCTCCTCGCCGATGCGGTCCTCCAGCGGCACCGGCAGCCCGTCGAAGAACACCTGGTTGGAGTCGACCGCCTTGCGGCCCATCTTGTCGATTTCGCGCACCTCGATGTAGGGGCGGTCGAGCGCGGTGTAGAACAGCGACAGGCCGTCCGTGCGCTTCCACACCTCCTCGAGCGGCGTGGTGCGCGCGAGCAGCAGCACCTTGTCGGCCACCTGCGCGGTCGAGATCCAGATCTTCTGCCCGTGCACGACGTAGCCGTTGCCGTCGCGCACGGCCCGCGTCTTCAGCCGCGTCGTGTCGAGGCCGGCGTCGGGCTCGGTGACGGCGAAGCAGGCCTTGTCCTTGCCCGCGATGAGCGGCGGCAGGATGCGCCTCTTCTGCTCCTCGGTGCCGAACACCACGACGGGGTTGAGCCCGAAGATGTTCATGTGCACCGCCGAGGCGCCAGAGAACGCCGCCCCGGACTCGGCGATCGCCTGCATCATCACCGCGGCTTCGGTGATGCCGAGGCCCGCGCCGCCATAGGCCTCGGGCATGGCGATGCCGAGCCAGCCGGCGTCCGCCAGCGCCCTGTGGAACGCGTGCGGAAACTCGCCATCGGCGTCGTGCTGCAACCAATAATCGTCGTCGAAGCTCGCGCAGACCTTGTTGACGGCCTCGCGGATCTCCTCCTGGGCAGGCGTCAGCGACAAGTCCATGTATCTGCTCCGGCCGAAAATGGTCCGACGAACCCCTGGGTCGCCGCTCACGCTAA
>CAVTVO010000046.1:0-9085 GCA_963738065.1 uncultured Alphaproteobacteria bacterium | reverse complement strand
GCGGTTGGGCTGTCGTCCCTCTAGGGCAGGGGCGCCAGCTGCCGCCGCTGGCGTGAAGGCGGTGGCGCAGGCGTCGAGCAGCTGAGCGACTGCGTCATCGGCGGCCTCGACCTCCGCCCGCGCACGATCCTGCAGGTCACCGAGCCTCTCGATGCAGTCGAAGCCGCGCTCGGCGATTTTCATCACCGTCTGCCATTCCCCCTCCGCATCGAGACGACGAGGGGATTTGGCTTGCACCGCGGGCAAAAGCCGCGACCTGGCGGGGCTTGCGGCGGCGCTGAGCGCGGGCTCGCCATTCTTCCCGAGCGTCCAGCCGGCAACCCCGAGGCCGCCGAGGATCAGGCCCCAGCCGGTGAACTCGCTCCAGCTCTGCTGGAGAATCCGCATGAAGGCTTGCATGTCGAATTCGGCGTCCTGTCTTGCAAGTTGCTGGGGGGAGGACGCACGAACAAAAGGGGGAGCAGGTGTAGCGCGGCGCTCCAAACAGATGCGGCTCCGAGCTAAGCTCGACTGCCGGCTCTTCCACAGTCCGGAAAGGTGGGCCGCGATCGTTAACAAACGGTTAACGGATAGTCTCTGCGCCAGATCCTGCGGTGGATATCAAATGCTGCGCGCCCGAGCGGACGCGCTGACACGAGGTGCCGCCGAACGCACTCCGGCAACATTCTCCGGGTAGAGGCCGCGTCAGACGCCGCGATCGAAGCCCAACTCGATCTCGCGCGTGAAGGCAAGGCCGAGGCCCGGTGCGGTCGGCACCGTCATCTCGCCCTTCACCGGCAGCGGAGGGTCTTCGAACAGCTGCCGCGTCCAGGGCATGTACTCCACGATATGGCCGTGAGGGATGGCCGCGATCAGATGCACGTGCACCTCGGGGATCAGGTGCGACACCACCGGCCGGTTGAAGGCCTCGGCCATGCCGGCCACTTTCATCCACTGCGTGATGCCGCCCACTCGCACCAGATCGATCATGACGTAGTCGACCGAGCGGGCCTCCAACATGTGCCGAAACGGGGCGATGCCATAGACGTACTCGCCGCCGGCGATCGGGGTATTCAGTGCCGCCGACACGCGGGCCAGCCCGGCATAGTCGTCACGCGCCGTCACGTCCTCGAGCCAGTGCAGGTGGTAGGGCTCGATGCGCTGGCCGATGCTGATGGCCTCTGGCACCGTCCAGCGCTGGTTGATGTCGCACATCAGCGCGATATCGGGGCCGATTGCCTCGCGGACCCGCCGGATGCGCTCCACCTCCACTTCGGGAACGGTGCCTCCAGGCAGCGCCAGCTGGGTCTTCATGGCTGTCCAGCCGCGCTCGACGAGCTTGCGACCCGCGGCCACCACCTCCTCCAGCGACAGCGTGCGCATCAGCGCGCCGCTGGCGTAGGCCGGCACGCGGTCGCGATGGCCGCCCAGCAGCTTGGCGACGGGTAGGCCCAGCGCCTTGCCGCGGATGTCCCACAAGGCCGTGTCTATGGCCGAGAGGGCGAGCGTGAAGATGCCGCTGGGCCCCGCCCAACCGCCGGCCGCGTCCCGCAGCTTGGCCGCGATGCGCTCGGTCTCGATTGGATCATCGCCAATGATCAGCGCGCCGAGGGCATCGATTGCGACCTTGAGCGCGCCGGTCAGCGCCGCACCGAAGAAGGTGACGCCGAGGCCCTCGATGCCGTCCTTCGTCGCCACCTTGACGACCACGATGTCGCGGGTCGCGCCGGGCGGGGTCTTGTTGTCCGCCAGCGGCTCATCTGCGGGCAGGCGCACGATCTGCGAGCGCACGCGTTCGATTTTCATGGGCGTACTCCAGCTTGCGTCATCCCGGCGCCGTTCGCTCGCGAAGCGGGCGAGCGGGAGGACGGCCTACCTGACGTGACCTCGAGCATCATGGCAGCCGATAGAATTTCCTGGCCGTGTCGCGGAAGAGAGCGGCCTTGTCGGCGGCCGAGGCGCCCGCCGCCAATCGCTTGAAGGCATTCCAGTAGACGGGGTAGGAGCCCGAGATCTTGTCGACCGGGAAGTTGCTCTCGAACATGCACCGCTGCACCCCGTAAGCCTCGATGCATGTCTCCACGTAAGGCCGCCAGGCGTCGGCGAGGTCCTTGGAGGAGGGCGGGCGCTCGCGGTGATGGAACTGGAAGCCGTTGACGCGCATGCCGATGCCGCCCAGCTTCATGAACACGTTGGGGCAGCCCGCCAGCTCCGTGACGTCGCGCTTCCAGTCGGCGAAGATCTCGTCGCGCTTGCCCGCATACCAGCCAAGTCCGAGCGGCCCGCCGACATGGTCGAGCACGATCCTCTGCTGCGGGAACGCCCGCGCCAGCGCAGTGAGGTCTGCGATCTGGGGATGGTAGAGCCAGGCATCGAACGCGAGCCCGAGCCGGCCCAGCGCGGCAAAGCCCTCGCGGAACTTGGCGTGATCGCGATAAAGATGCGGGCCGGGATTGGTGTGGGAGTTGTGGATCTCGTCCGCCTTGTCCTCCCAGGCGGCGGCATGGCGTATGCCCTTGAAGCGCGGGCCGGCCGCGGCCATGTGCGCGCGCAGGACCTCCTCCGCGCGCGCGCCTATCGTGAGGTCGACCAGGCCGACGATGCCCGCCGCGACCCGGGTCGGCCCGTAGCCGCCGCTCGCCGACATCGCCGCGATGCCGTTGACGAACTCGGTCTCGCCCAGCGTGCGCAGCTCGGGCGGCCCGTCGGCGCGGTAGCAGGCCGTGCACTCGATGAACACGGTCTGCTCTATCTTGTGGCCGCTGCCGGTGTCGGCCAGCAGATCGGGCAGCAGATAGCGATGCGCCGGGAAATCCCACAGGTGATGGTGCGGGTCGACGATCGGGAGGTCGGGCTCCAGGATCTCCTCTTGCGACAGGCGCAGCCAGTCCTCGCGGATCCCGGACATGCGGGTGGCGACCGTCGTGTGCGGCTTCTGGGTCATGGCTGCTCCCTCCCTGGTGCGAGCCGATCTTGCGTCGGCCGTATCTTGTCTGCCTTACGCCTCCACGAATTCGAACGCATCGCGCCAGCGCTTGACGCGGGCGGTGGACGGCGAGGGGAAGTGTGCCGTGCACATCAGCGTGGAGGTGTCGCAGAACCGGCCGAACAGCTCGCGCCGCGAGCGGCCGGCCTGCGCCGAGTCGTAGTCGGCCATCATGCCGAGCTCGGGGTATCGCGCCTGCAGCGGCGAGTGGATCATGTCACCGGTGAGGACGGCGTCGGCGCCCGGCTTGCCGACGTGCACCGAGTAGTGGTCGATGCTGTGCCCGGGCGTCGGGATCAGCGTGACGAGGTCGTTGAAGGCGTGTGCGCTCTTGACGACGTCGACGCGGTTCGCCGCCACGATCGGCAGCACCAAATCGGTGATCCATGGGCAAAGCGAGGGATCGCCCTTCTCGCGCTTGGTCCAGAACTCGAGCTCGCGATCGGCCATGACGTAGCGCGCCTTGGGGAAGGTCGGCACCCAGCGGCCGTTCTCCAGCCGGGTATTCCAGCCCACGTGGTCGGTATGCAGATGCGTGCACATGACGAAGTCGATGTCGCCCAGGCCCAGGCCGGTAGCGGCCAGGCTCCTCTCGTACTGGTCGGACTTCATCATGTGCCAGAACGGGCGTGTCGGGCGCGGCTTGTGGTTGCCCACGCAGGTGTCGACCAGGATGTTGTGGTGCGGCGTCTGCACCAGGTAGCTCTGGATGCACAGCTTGAGCCGGTCGTTGGCGTCGAGATACTTGGGCTGCAGCCACGCACGGTTCTCGGCAAGCTGCGCCTCGGTGAACGGCCTGAAGAATTTCAGCGCCTCGAATTGGTCGCAGACCTCCTGCTCGACGACGCGATGGATGGTGATGTTGCCCAGACCGATCCGGACCGACATGGGCGCACTCCTCCCTGGGCAATACGACCCGTGCAATGCTCTCCCGCATCGCGCGAAGAGCCCGAGCCATTGTGATTGGATGGTGGTCGAGCCTATCCTGAAGGTCCGCCACGTGGCTACCGCCTTTTCGCAATGCCCGTGCGTACGGCAAGCATAGCCACGGAGGGAAAGCAAATGAGTCCCAGGATCGTCCTCGTGCCGCCGTCGGCCGACGTCGCCGAGATCGCCCGCGAGATGGCGCCATCAGGGTTCGAGCTGGTCATGCCGCAGACTGCGAGCCCCGACTTCGCGGCCGCGCTGCCGGAGGCCGAATACATGGTCTGCTATCCCAACGTGCGCATGGAGGATGCCTTCTATCGCGCTGCGCCGCGCCTCAAGCTCGTGCAGCTCCTGAGCGCCGGCTACGACGCCGTCGACCTGGAGGCGGCGCGCCGCGCCAAGGTTCCCGTTGCCAACAACGGCGGGGCCAACGCCATCTCGGTGGCAGAGCACGCCCTGATGCTGATGCTCACCGTGTCGCGCAAGGTGGTGTGGCAGCACGCAAGCGTGGCGGGCGGGCGCTGGCGCGGCAACGGCCCGGCGCCGCGCATGTATGAGCTTCACGACAAGACGCTAGGCATCGTCGGCCTCGGCACCATCGGCAAGAAGGTGGCCCGCCTCGCCCGCGCCTTCGGCATGCGCGTGCAGTACTACGACATCGCGCGCCTGAGCGAGGCCGAGGCCGACGCGCTCGGTGTGCGCTTCGGGCTGCTGCGCGAGCTGCTGCGCACCTCCGACGTCGTCTCCCTGCACGTGCCGTTGAACAAATCCACGCGCGGCATGATCGGCGCGGGCGAGATCGCGCTGATGAAGCCCTCTGCCATCCTGGTCAACACCTCGCGCGGCCCGGTGGTGGACGAGCCCGCGCTCACGCGGGCGTTGAGCGCGGGCAAGCTGTTCGGCGCCGGGCTCGACGTGTTCGACCGCGAGCCGCCGCCCGCCGACAACCCGCTGCTCAAGCTCGACAACGTGGTGCTGACGGCGCACTTCGCCGGGCCGACCTGGGACAACCACGCCGCCCGCTTCCGCAACGCCTTCGACAACATCCAGCGCATGCACCGCGGCGAGCCGCCGCTGTGGGTGGTGCCGGAGCTTCAATAGGCCCGCTACCCTCATCCACGTAGCGCAGCAGCGAGCTACGGGTCTCGGCGGCGAGCCGGTCGCCGCTCCCAACTCGGCGCGTTTCACGCGGCCATCCCAATTCTCGGAAAGATTTCATAGTGAAATCAATGCTCTCGCCTCATTCGCGCCGGCGCCGCCCCCGCCGCGCCTCGAGCGGGCGCGGCCAGAATCTTCGCGGCTTGTTCCCCGGGGAACAGACGCCCCCGGCGGATGACCCATCCTATGGCGCGAGCCCGATTTTGCGCGGCGCAGCTTAGAGATCGCATTTTCTGCATCGAACCTCTGCCGGAGGGGAGTGTCGTGGATAGCCGCCTGGTCCTGCCTGTGAACACCATTCTCGACGGCGGCTATCGCATCCTGCGTGTCGTCGGCTCGGGTGGTTTCGGCATCACCTACGAGGCCGAGGACATGAACCTCGGCACCATGGTGGCGATCAAGGAGTACTACCCCTTCGACTTCGGCGAGCGTGACGGCACCATGAGCGTGCGGCCGAAATCGGAGCGCCACAAGCAGACCTTCGACTGGGGCCGCTCCAACTTCCTGCAGGAGGCGCGCACGCTGGCGCGCTTCGAGCACCCTAGCATCGTGCGCGTCACGCGCGTGTTCGAGGCCCATGCCACCGCCTACATGGTGATGCGCTTCGAGGCCGGCCTGAGCTTCGAGGACTGGCTTCGCAACCTCGGCCGGCCGCCGGCTCAGGAGGAGCTTGACGCAATCCTGGTGCCGCTGCTCGACGCGCTGGAGATGATGCACGGCACGGACTTCCTGCACCGCGACATCGCCCCCGACAACATCATCGTGCGCGGCGACGGCACGCCCGTGCTGCTCGACTTCGGCGCCGCGCGGCGTTCCGTCTCCGAGATGAGCCGCTCGCTCCTCACCGGCATCATCAAGGCCGGCTACTCCCCGCCCGAGCAGTACTCCTCCGATGCCCGCCTGCAGGGGCCGTGGTCCGACCTCTATGCGGTGGGCGGCACGCTCTACCGCGCCGTCACCGGCAAGGCGCCGGACGAGGCCACGCTGCGTTTCGACGACGACCACATGGTCCCGGCGACCGAGATGGCGAACGGCGAATACCGCCGCGAGTTTCTCGCGGCGATCGATGCCTGCCTCAAGGTCCGGCACTCCGAGCGCCCCCAATCGGTGGCGCAGCTGCGGCCGATGCTGTTGGGGCGCGTATCGCGGCCGAAATTTGCCGAGACACCACGCGTGCGTGCGCTCTCGCTGCCCAGGTTCTCGCAGGCGACGGTGCGCAAGGTGGCGCGGCGCTGGCCGGCCGTCGCTGCAGCGGCGGTGGTGGTGGCCGGCGTCTGCGCCGGATTGGTGTACAAGCCGGCCAATGTTGCCGAGGCGCGCCAGAGCCCGGCGACGGACGTTGCCGAGCAGCTCCGGCGCCAGGAAGATGCGCAGCGCCGCCAGGAGATCGCTGACGCCGCTGCGGCCGAAGCACGTCGCCAGGCGGAGGCTGCTGCCGCCGCCGAGCAGAAGCGCCAGGAGGAAATTCGCATTGCCGCTCTCGAGGCGGAAACTCGCCGCGCCGAGGAGCAGCGCCAACAGGACGAACGCCGGCGGCTCGCGGCCCTTCCGTCGGACGAGGACCGCAGCGCATTCGTGAAGCGTGTGCAGGAGACGTTGAAGCACAACCAGTGCTACGCCGGCAACATTACCGGGCGCGCCGATGACGCGCAGGGGGGCGTGGACCGCTTCGTCGACAACGCCAGCAAGAGCGGCAAGGCCAAGGCGCCCCAGATCAAGCTCGCCAAGGCCACCGTCGGTGACTTCAAATCCTGGCTGAAGGACGTCGAGAGCGCGCGGTGGGAGCCGTGCGCCCCGGAGACCGCGCCCAAGGTCGATAGGCGACGGCCGGTCACGTCCGCCCGGCCCCCGAGAGCCCGGGTCGTCAGGGAGGCACGCGAGCCATCGGAACCACGCTATGCGCGATCCTATGAAGGCGGCGGCGGACCGGGTCTCATGTTGGGTATCGGCAACTGATTTGCTTCGACGGCGGGCAGCGGTAGCGGCCTGTTGACGCGGCAGGCGATGGATTTGCGACCCACGTACGTTGAGGAGGTGGGGCACTGCCGGAGACGGACGGTGCACTCATGTCCAAATCCCGCACGCTCTTTTCCTCCACCCCCTGGCCGCTGGCCGCCGCCGCAGTCTTGGTTTTCGCGCTTCTGTCCGGCACAGCTCAGGCTCGCGGTGGAGGCCACGGCGGCATGGCCCGCTCGGCCGCGCCGAGAAGCCACATTGTCGTCTCGCACGGACCCAGGACTGCCCTACCGAGCTGGCACCCCACCGCGTTGCCGACCGGTGGGCCTCTGCCTCGTGCACTTTCGCTACCGAGGCCCATGGGCCCTGCCCAGCCAGCAATGGCCGCGCCGGGCTACAGCGCCACCAGAGCCCACCCTGGGCACAGCCTGCCGTCCATGGCCACCGGGTCCAAGGCGGTGACTGCGACGCGCCCGTCGTCCCCACAGATCGTCACTACCGATGGCGCATCCGGGCCGCCCGCCCCTCCGGAGACCCCTACGCCACCCTCGGCGATCGGAGACCCGCTGCCCGAGCTCCCGCCTGTCGCGCCGCTGTCCCCGCAGCTTCCGACGCAGTTCGCCACCTCCAGCGTCGCCCAGCCCGGCCTCGCGCTGTCGCCGGGCAGCTCCTCGGCGAGTCCCAGCGAAATCGGCGCCGAGCGCACCAGGCGGCGGGGGCAAGACGTTGGCCGACTGTATGGGCTTCTGGGACCCGGGGACCCACATGACCAAGGCCGAGTGGAAGGCTGCCTGCATACGCAGCGTGCAGGATTACCCCAGCGTGCTCCGGTGAGCCGAGGCGAGCCGTCCGTGCAAGAATGCATCTCCGCCAGGCTCGCGCCCGACGGCCGGATGTTGGCAATCGACCGGCGCCTTGCGTCACGATCACGGCGGAGGGCATCGAGACCGAGACGGAGCTCGCATGCCTCAGGGCGGAAGGCTGCAAGGAAGGCCAGGGCTACCTGTTCGGCAGGGCGCAGCCGCACGCCGAGATCGTGGCGGCGCTGGCCGCGCAGGAGATGCTCGGCCGTGCGGCTTGAGGCGAGCCTCAGCTCAGGCGCGCGTTGATCCCCGCGAGCGCCTTGGAGCCGGGGCACAGCTCCGCCATCGGCAGCGCATTGAGCGGGCGGGCGTCGGTCGCCAGAATGTCGTGCATGTCCTGCTGCTGCTCGTTGATGTAGAGCAACCCCGTCGCAACCACGCCCTTGGCGGCATTGGAGCGGATGGCGACGATGGCGGCGTCGGCATCGCGTGGATCATGCTGCTTGCTGAGCTTGTGCAGCAGCAAATGGGAGCCGTCGTGCAGGGCAATGGTGGCCGAGCCCCCCTCGGCATAGTCGACCGTGATTTCCTCCTTGGGCTCGACATAGTCGAGCTTGTTTTCGGACGCCATGTTGTGGGCCCGCACGTAGTCGTAGCTCTTGGTCGAGGCCGGGTGGTTGTTGAAGGTCACGCACGGGCTGATGACGTCGAGGAAGGCAAAGCCGTTGTAGCTGATCGCCGCCTTGATGAGGGGGATGAGCTGGGTCTTGTCGCCAGAGAACGAGCGGGCAACGAAGCCGGCGCCGAGCTGGATCGCCATCTGGCACAGGTCGATGGCGTCGAATGGGTTGGACTCGCCCTTCTTGGACGGCGAGGCCTTGTCGTTGGTGGCGGAGAACTGACCCTTGGTGAGGCCGTAGCAGCCGTTGTTCATGACGATGTAGGTCATGTTCACCCGCCGGCGCACGGCGTGGCAAAACTGGCCTAGCCCGATGGAGGCCGTGTCGCCGTCTCCCGATACGCCGATGTAGACGAGGTCGCGGTTGGCGATGGCCGCGCCGGTGGTGACCGACGGCATGCGGCCATGCACCGAATTGAAGCCGTGGCTGCGATTCATGAAATATGTGGGCGCCTTGGAGGAGCAGCCGATGCCCGACACCTTGGCGACGCGGTGGGCCGGCAGGTCCATCTCGAAGCAGGCCTCGATCAGCGCCGCCGTGATGGAATCGTGGCCGCAGCCCGCGCAGAGCGTGGACATGGTGCCTTCGTAGTCGCG
>CAVTVO010000045.1:0-13088 GCA_963738065.1 uncultured Alphaproteobacteria bacterium | reverse complement strand
TCGCGAGCCGCGGCGCCAGGTGCCACCTGCTAGCCAAGCGCCTGGGAAGTTGTGCTGGGGCACGCCTTTCAGGCTTTGGCAGAGGTTCCTCTCGTCGGGAAGGGCGCGAAGCGCCTCCAATGCTTGTGAAGTGTAAGCGCGTTCTGATCCAGGTGCCGGGCGACGTTCCCGTGAAGGCGGCGAATGCGCCAACGACCAGGCAGACCGGCCGCTCGTTCCAACCTGCAGCCCTTGCGCCGGGCAAGGAATCCAAGATCGAGGGTCGGGCGTTCCGTCTCGGCGAGCTTGAGCAGCTCCAGCCTGTGGTAGCGGCGATGCATTTCCAGAATGCTCCCTGCCAGATTGGGGACGCAAGCACCGATTGCCGCATCATTGCTGAGATAGGCAAGGACAACGAGCTTCTCGCGCTCGTTGAGAGCCTTGAGAAACGACATGATCTCGTTCCGGCGCTTGCCGAACTCGCTTGCCATGCGCACCTCCGAAAACGCCAGTGCCTTGTTCACTCGATCTGGGCTCCTGGTGAAGCAAGATCAATGAACCTGAGGCCTGCGCGGAAACTCGACGGTAGGGCCAGTCCCAGCGGTGAGCGCACCGCCGGGACTGACCACCCTCAACGTTGCACGCCGGAAAATGCGTGTAGCGGTGCAACGCCCCGTCGTCTGATTGTCTCGATTGTGGAGCTCGCAGGTCGGCGTCCCCTTCAGAGCCTCTATGCGCTTGCCCGGTTGCGCGAAGGCGCTGAATTTCCCGCTCACGTAGCGAGCGAGCTCTTCATCATCGAGCCCGTTCGGGATGAGCAAATCGAACAGAGGAACGCACTTGTCCTCTTCCTCGATGAAGGCGATGGGGCGACCCTTGGACCAGCCTCCGCTGGGTCGCACCACGCCGACGGTGAACTGGTCATAGATGCTGAGCCGCATAGTCGAACTCCAGTCCCTCGTTCACGTGGACGATCGGCGAAGTGCTCGTCGGGGCTTTCCAGGCGCGCAAACCGCAGGGCCGCTTCGCGCGAGGCGAATACGCCGGCCTTCTTGCCTGTGTTCTCGCGAATGACCCACGATCCGCGCGCGTTCTGACCGAGCAGGAAGTAGGACTTGCTGGCGCGGGTGAGCGGCAAGTTGCTCCATCGAGGAACGGTGGCTGCGCGCTCGGCAAGAGTGGACATGGCACGTTTCTCCAGGTGACTGAGTCCGGTTGGATGAGATGTATTGCGGCGGCCATATCTTCTCCATGCGGGTCGAGGCGCTTTGTCATAAGCGGCGCATAAAGAAGAGCGGCCTCACATTCCGGGCCCGCTACGTTCTCAGATCTCAGGCCGGCGTATTGCTCGGCCGTCAGACCATATGTCCAGGCAACCGCTTCACGGGCGCGTGCGCATACGCGAGGGAACGCGCAGGAAATAGCGCTTGCGTGAGCCGTCGCCCTCAGCCGTG
Source organism: uncultured Alphaproteobacteria bacterium (assembly GCA_963738065.1). GTDB lineage: Bacteria > Pseudomonadota > Alphaproteobacteria > Rhizobiales > Hyphomicrobiaceae > AWTP1-13. Next base: position 11,655 of record CAVTVO010000045.1, on the reverse strand, counting down.
CCGTTCACGACCTCGACGGCGGTCCACGACCCGACCGTCACGCCGCGAAAGCCCCAAAGCTTGCGCCACAAGTACGCCCGTGTCGTCTTCCGAGACGCGGGCTGGCCCGCCGCTCTTGACGAAGCGCTCCGGTGTCATGATCTCGATCAGGCAATTGCGCAGGACCGGCTCGAAGGTGTTGGCAAGGTCAGAGCGCGTGATCCGTTCGGGATGCTCGATCGTCCACGCGGGCACCTGGACGCCCTTCCAGATGGTAGGCAGACCAGCCGTCGCGGATATTGCAGAGCGGGACCATCGGCGCAATGCAGCCGCGCCCTGGCGTCGGTGCGGAGACTTCGGGGGCGCTCGGAAATCCAACACACGTGCTCATGCGGGACAATCCACCCTGCGCTCTTGGCGATCTTCCACAGGCCGCGCATCGGCTGCGTCGGCTCCTGCCAGCCGAGGACGTCGTGGAGGTATTCGTAGACTCCGAGCGAAGCAACATCGTGAGGCCCCATGGCCACCCCATCGAATCCGACATCGCGGCAGGAGGCGAGGCTGCCCGCGCAGCCTGCGTGCGACATGTCGGGCCCGGAGCCTGAGCCCGGAAAGGGAGTCGTCGGCAGCATTGCGCACGACGCGATTGATGGCCGCGCTTACAGCCTTGCACCTGTTGTAGTCGTCAATCGCTGCGCCCAGCGACTTGTGATCGCTCAGCTCGGTTGCTGCCACCACCACCTCCTTCCAGAAGACCTCCGCGAAGGTGCCGACCCGGTTGCGCACCTGATCGAAGATCTCCGCCTTCACGTTGGCTCCGATCAGGTCATCTGGCGAGGCAGCGGCCAGGTGCTGGGCGATCTCCAGCGGCCCGCCGCACCAAACGATGCGCCGCGGCGGCGCCAGGCCGGCCGATGCGTAGGCTTCGCGCACGCCCTCCTCCGCCGTCCGGCGGTCGGCCGGCTCGCAGGACAAGTGCGCGGCCGCCCAGCGGTCGAGATACTCCTTGAGGGCATCGATGGGTGAGGTGTCGCGCATGGCGTCAATCTCCGAGGGTGCTGAACTCTTCATGCATGCCCACGTCGGTCGGCTCCAACTGGCGCTGCCGGCGCACACGATAGGTGCCCTGCTCCAGCGATATCGGCGCGTGCTCCTCGTGTTCCAGCCGTGCGGCCGATCCCTTCACCTGAAGATGCCCAACGTAAAGGCCGGCGGGAATCTCGCGTGCGAGAGCGTCGTCGCGATACAGTGTGACCGAACCAAAGATCCGGTGATGGTGCCCGGTCGCCTCGCCTGCAGCGACGATCGCTGACCCACTATCGATGGATTGAATGACTCGGCCGGAGCACGGGCGCATCGTCGACGCGCTCGATCAGAATGTCGCCCTGTGCGCATAGTCGTGTCATGGACTAGACCTCCTCAAGGATTTGCCCGCGTGCTCCACCACCCAGATTTGGAGCGATGACTGGGGTCCCGATGCCACTGGCTGGCATGTCAAAGAGTTCGAGGACATCGGGCACGAGCACGACGGCACCAGCAGCCTCGCCTCTTTCGCGAAACGCAAACCGCAGAGCCTCGGCACGGCTGTTGAAGCAGGCCACCGCCGCAACGCGCTTGTTGGTCGCGAACCACCCACTGTCCGCAGTGGTTTCTGCCGACCAGAAAGTGCGGATGCCGGATGTGTTCTCCACCCGACGGGTTGCCGCGCTGTGGCCTTGTCTCTGCTGAGCTCATTTCTTGCGCGCCTCACCGCGCAGGCGACGTTGCCGCTGTATCTCCATTGCCGCCTGACGCTTGCGAGATTCGACCAGTGCGTCGAACAACATTGAGAAGAAGCCTTTGCCGGTGCGGGGCGCGGCGCCCTTGGCCGTTCGCCGGCCGGCCTTGCTTGCTTCTCGCTTCGCCTGACTTAGGGCAACCGCTTGTGATGCGACGAAGGGCAACATCTTCCAACTCCTCTGCGCGGATCGTTGGCGTTCGAGGCCCGTAAGATCACCATGACGGCATATAAAATCGAGAGGGACGGAACCGCTTTCGCATAAGTGCAAAATAAGCGGCGGAAAGCCGACCGCCGCCCCTCGTGCAGGAGTGATGCACGAAGGGCGCGCCGTCGGCTGGGCATTACACCCGGTTGTTAGAGGGAGCCGCTGAGTGCGGGCGCGTTGGCGCCCTTGAAGGGATGAGGTGCAGGCCGGCCGCGCAAGATTGTCGAAGCAGGTCAGCCGTTCGGCCCTCTCGGTGATCGCCGAGCAATCGTCCGAGGCGGAAGACCGCTTCCGAACAGTGCTGTCGGCAACGACTATCAGCGCATTGACCGCAATGCTCGTGAGGACGAGGGCGCCGAGCAGCGCACCAACGCGCACGCTTTTTGTCGACACCGGCTCTTTGTGTTGGGCCTGTCCTCCCAGGCCAAGGGCCATCGTGAACATGACCGGATCTCCATTCGTTGATGCCAGCCGCGATGTGCGGCCGCGTTACGTAAGTCGGCGCGCTTACGTGTGGAATCCAGATGGAAAAAGGTTGCTCGGTATAGGGGCGCCATAAAGCACATCCCGCCTGAACACGCGCTCTGTCAGGGCGCCGTCCCACAGCTCTCCGGTGTGGCGACGGTCAACGCGCCAACGCGTTGGAATCGCGCGACCATTGACGCGAAACCTATATCCGCAGGCTCTTTTTCCTATGGAATTCCTATGCCGGAGCCCCTCCGGGCCATCTCGATTTCATATGCGGTCGTGGACAAGTATGCGCCGCGTTACTGCGGCGAAGCGTTTTCGCCCGTTGAGACAGATCAACGTCGTGCGCCCGCGAAGTCGATCGACTGCCGGGCGTAATGTGCTGATCACAGGGAGCAACCCATGTTGGACGTGATCCTGCTGGCCGTCGGGCTTGGCTTCTTCGCCATTGCCCTGGCGTACGTGGCCGGCTGCGAGCGGTTATGAGGAGAACCCCATGCTTGTCGAATATGTGCTCGGAGGCCTCGTGACCGCGGCGCTCCTCGTCTACCTCGTCTATGCCCTGCTGCGGCCCGAGCGGTTCTGAAAGAGGCGCGTCATGACCATCAATGGCTGGATTCAGATCGCGATCTATTTCGCGGTCCTTACTGCCCTCGTCGTTCCGCTCGGCCGTTTCATGGCCCGCGTGTTCGAGGGCGAGCGCACGTTCCTGTCGCCCGTGCTTCGGCCCGTGGAGGCTTTCCTCTATCGCGCCTCCGGCGTGAACGAGACGCGCGAGCAGCATTGGACGACCTACACCATTGCCATGCTGCTGTTCAACGCCGCGGGCTTCCTGCTCGTGTACGCCATCCAGCGCCTGCAGGCCTTCCTGCCCTTCAATCCAGCGGATCAGTCCGCTGTTCCCTCTGACCTCGCCTTCAACACCGCGGTCAGCTTCGCCACCAACACCAACTGGCAGAACTACGGCGGCGAGAGCACCATGAGCTATCTCACGCAGATGGCGGCGCTCACCACGCAGAACTTCGTGTCGGCTGCAACCGGCATCGCGTTGCTGATCGCTCTGATCCGCGGGTTTGCCCGGGCATCGGGGAATACGGTCGGCAACTTTTGGGTCGATCTCACGCGGACGACGCTCTACGTTCTTCTGCCGCTCTCAATCGTCGCAGCGCTGTTCCTCGTCTGGCAAGGCGTGCCGCAGAACCTGGGTGCCTATGTCGATGCAACCACGCTCGAGGGCGCCAAGCAGACCCTGAGCCAGGGCCCGGCGGCCTCGCAGATCGCCATCAAGCAGCTCGGCACCAACGGCGGCGGCTTCTGGAACGCCAACTCGTCGGTGCCGTACGAGAACCCGACGCCGCTCAGCAACTTCCTCCAGGTGCTCTACATCCTGCTGATCTCGGCGGCGCTGACGCACACCTTCGGCCGCATGGTCAAGGACGAGCGGCAGGGCTGGGCGCTTTACGCCGCCATGTCGGTGATCTTCCTGGCCTTCGTCGCGATCTCCTATTGGGCGGAGTCCGCCGGTAACCCGCTCTTCTCCGCGCTCGGGCTCGATCCGGCCAACATGGAAGGCAAGGAGGTCCGCTTCGGCATTGCCAACTCGAGCCTGTGGGAGGTTGCCACCACGGCGGCGTCCAACGGCTCGGTCAACTCGATGCACGACAGCTTCACGCCGCTCGGCGGCATGATGGCGATCATCATGATGCAGCTGGGCGAGATCATCTACGGCGGCGTCGGCTCAGGCCTCTACGGCATGCTGCTCATGGTCATCGTTGCGGTGTTCGTCGCAGGCCTGATGGTCGGGCGCACGCCGGAATACCTCGGCAAGAAGATCGAGGCCAAAGAGGTCAAGATGGCCATGCTCGCCATCCTGGTCCTTCCGCTGATGATGCTGGGCTTCACCGCGATCTCGGTCGTGGTGCCGTTCGGCCTCTCCAGCATCCAGGACGCGGGCCCGCATGGGTTCAGCGAGGTGCTGTATCTGTTCACGTCGCAGACGGCCAACAACGGCTCGGCGTTCGCGGGCTTCACCGGCAACACGCTCTGGTACAACACCACCGGTGGCCTTTCGATGCTGGTCGGCCGCTACTTCGTCATCATTCCGATGATGGCGGTGGCGGGCTCGCTGGTAGCCAAGAAGATCGTGCCGGCCTCGGTGGGCACGTTCCCGACGCATGGGCCCCTGTTCGTCGGCCTCCTCGTAGGCGTGATCCTCATCATCGGCGGCCTCACCTTCTTCCCGGCGCTGGCGCTCGGACCTATCGCCGAGCACTTCGCCATGCAGGCCAAGATGGTGTTCTGACCGGATCCTTATCGGAGTTCATATCCATGGAAAGCTCGATGCTTCGCAAGCGGACGCCCGTGACCGCACTGGCCGATCCCAAGATCATCGTCCCGGCGATCGGCGCGGCGTTCGCCAAGCTCGATCCTCGCGCTTTGATCAAGAACCCGGTGATGTTCGTGGTCGAGATCGTGGCCGCGCTGACGACCGTGATCCTGCTGCGTGACCTCTTTACGGGCGGGGCCAATCTCGCCTTCACCTTCCAGATCGTGCTGTGGCTGTGGATCACCGTGCTGTTTGCCAACTTCTCGGAAGCGGTAGCCGAGGGCCGCGGCAAGGCGCAGGCAGACTCGCTGCGGCGGACAGCGGACCGAGACGCAGGCCAAGCTGCTGGCGCGGCGAACGCCAAGGACTACAAGCTCGTCCCGGGCACCAGCCTCAAGGTTGGCGACATCGTGCTGGTCGAAGCCGGCGACATCATCCCCTCCGATGGCGAGGTGATCGAGGGCGTCGCCTCCGTCAACGAGGCAGCGATCACCGGAGAGTCGGCGCCTGTGATCCGCGAGTCCGGCGGCGACCGCTCGGCGGTCACGGGCGGCACGCAAGTGCATCTCGGACTGGATTCGCGTGCGCATCACCGCCGCGCCCGGATCGACCTTCCTCGACCGCATGATCGGCCTGGTCGAGGGCGCCGAGCGCCAGAAGACCCCCAACGAGATCGCGCTCAATATCCTGCTCATCGGCATGACCATCATCTTCGTGTTCGCCACCGCGACGATCCCGAGCTTTGCCATCTACGCTGGCGGACCGATATCGGTTGTGATCGTGGTGGCGCTGTTCGTGACCCTGATCCCGACCACCATCGGCGCGCTGCTTGTCGGCCATCGGCATCGCCGGCATGGACCGCCTGGTGCGCTTCAATGTGCTCGCCATGTCCGGCCGTGCCGTCGAGGCGGCCGGCGATGTGGACACCCTCCTGCTCGACAAGACCGGCACCATCACGCTCGGCAACCGGCAGGCGACCGAGTTCAAGCCCCTGCGCAGCGCGAGCGAGCAGGAGCTGGCCGATGCGGCGCAGCTGGCCTCGCTCGCCGACGAGACGCCCGGAGGGGCGCTCCATCGTCGTGCTCGCCAAGGAGAAGTATGGCATTCGCGGCCGCGAGATGAGCGAGCTCAACGCCAAGCTCATCCCCTTCTCAGCCCAGACCCGCATGAGCGGCGTCGAGTTCGGCACGACCTCGATCCGCAAAGGCGCGGTCGATGCGATCCTGAACTATCTCAATGGCGGCCCTGCAACCGCGGCCCGCGGCGCCGCCGCCGTCGCGCTGAAGCCCGGCGTAAGCGCCGAGACCGCGCGAGAACTCCAGGCCATGGCAGACACGATCGCCAAGTCCGGCGGCACGCCGCTGGCGGTGGCGCGCGACGGCAAGCTGCTCGGCGTCATCCATCTGAAGGACATCGTCAAGGGCGGCATCCGCGAGCGGTTCGCGGAGCTGCGGCGGATGGGCATCCGCACCATCATGATCACCGGCGACAACCCGACGACCGCCGCCGCAATCGCTGCCGAGGCCGGCGTCGATGATTTCCTGGCGCAGGCGACGCCGGAGGACAAGTTGAGGCTCATCCGCGACGAGCAGGCCAAGGGCAAGCTGGTGGCCATGTGCGGCGACGGCACCAACGATGCGCCCGCGCTCGCTCAGGCCGACGTCGGGGTTGCCATGAACACCGGCACGCAGGCGGCGCGCGAAGCCGGCAACATGGTCGACCTCGACTCCAATCCGACCAAGCTGATCGAGGTGGTGGAGATCGGCAAGCAGCTGCTGATGACGCGCGGTGCGCTCACCACGTTCTCGATCGCCAACGACGTGGCCAAGTACTTCGCCATCATCCCGGCGATGTTCCTCGCCTTCTATCCGCAGCTGCAGGCGCTCAACATCATGGGGCTGGCGACGCCGCAGAGCGCCATCCTCTCCGCGATCATCTTCAATGCGCTGATCATCATCGCATTGATCCCCCTGGCCCTGAAGGGCGTCGCCTACCGCCCGATCGGCGCCGGTCCGCTGTTGCGGCGCAACCTGCTGGTCTATGGCCTCGGCGGCATCATCATCCCCTTCATCGGCATCAAGGCGATCGACGTCATCGTCACGGCCCTTCACCTCGCTTGAGGAGCAATTATCATGAGAGAGCTTCGCCCCGCCCTAACGATGATCGTGCTGTTCACGATCATCACCGGCCTCATCTATCCGCTCGCCGTCACCGGCATCGCCCAGGTGATGTTCCCGCAGCAGGCCAATGGCAGTCTCGTGGTCGCGGATGGTAAGGTGGTCGGCTCTTCGCTGATCGGCCAGGTCTTCGCCGACGACAAGTACTTTCAAGGTCGTCCGTCTGCGACGAGCGCTCCGGACCCCAAGGACCCGTCCAAGACGGTTGATGCACCCTACAATGCTGCCAACTCCAGCGGCTCCAACCTTGGACCGACCAGCAAGGCCCTGATCGAGCGCATGAAGAGCGACGTTGAGACCCGCAAGGGCGCAAAACCCTAACGCCAAGGTGCCGACCGACCTGGTGACCGCATCCGGCAGCGGACTCGACCCGCACATCTCGCCGGACGCCGCGTTTTTCCAGGTGCCGCGTGTTGCGAAGGCGCGCAATATGCCGGAAGACCGCCTGCGCGAGCTCGTCGGCCAGCACGTCGAGGGCCGCACCCTCGGTTTCCTCGGCGAACCACGCGTGAACGTGCTGGCGCTCAATATGGCGCTGGACCGTCAAGCAAAGTGAGGCTGGCGGCCGCCCTCTGTCGAACCTGATGTTCCATGGCAGATCAGCACAGCGAATCCGAACAGCGACCCTCGCCGGAAGCCCTGCTCGCTGAAGCCCGGCGCGAGCAGAAAGGCCGCGCCGGGCTTCTCAAGATCTTCGTCGGCGCCGCACCTGGCGTCGGCAAGACCTACGAGATGCTGCAGGCGGCCCGCGCCAAGCTGAAGGAGGGCACGGATGTCGTCGTCGGCGTGGTCGAGACGCACGGACGCAAAGAGACGGAAGCGCTGCTGGAGGGCTTCGAGGTCATTGCCCGCAAGCCGACGGTCTACGTCAATCGGCTCCTGAACGAATTCGATATCGACGCCGCGCTCAAACGGCGACCAAGCCTAATCCTGGTCGATGAGCTGGCGCATACGAACATTCCCGGCAGCCGGCACCCGAAGCGCTACCAGGACGTCGAGGAGCTGCTCCACGCCGGCATCGATGTCTACACCACGGTCAACATCCAGCACATCGAGAGCCTGAACGACGTGGTGGCGCAGATCACGCGCGTGCGCGTGCGCGAGGTCGTGCCCGACGCCATCCTGGATCGTGCCGAGGCCATCAAGCTTGTCGATCTGACCCCGGACGAGCTGATTCAGCGGCTCAAGGAGGGCAAAGTCTACGTCCCAAAGCAGGCCGAGCGCGCGCTCAAACACTACTTCTCGCCTGCGAACCTCACGGCGCTGCGCGAGCTCGCCCTGCGCCGGACGGCCGAGCGCGTCGACGAGCAGTTGCTGGAGCAGATGCAGGCGCGCGCGATTTCCGGGCCGTGGGCGGCGGGCGACCGCATCCTCGTCTGCATCAGCGAGGACCCGCGCTCTGCAGGGCTCGTGCGCCATACCAAGCGGCTCGCCGATCGCCTGCACGCGCCCTGGACCGCGCTCTACGTCGAGACACGGCGCAGCCTGCAGTTCAGCGAGGAAGAGAGGAACCGCATAGCCGATGTCTTGCGGCTGGCCGAGCGGCTCGATGGAGAAGTCATCACGCTCTCCGCCAAGGCGCGCCGGATCGCCGACGACGTGCTGGACTACGCGCACAAGAACAATGTCACCCACATCATCATCGGCAAGTCCACCCGTTCCCGCTGGTTCGAGATCCTGCACGGCTCCGTCGTGCACGATCTGGTGCGGCGCGCCGGCGACATCAGTGTTCACGTCATCGCCGGCAACGAGGTTGCCGGTGAGCCGATCTCGAAGAAGTCGGTGAGCACCGCCGTTCGACCGGAGCCCTTTGACACACGTCCATATGCGCTGGCGCTACTGGCCGTCGCCGTGTCGGTTGGTGTCGGGGAGATACTCTGGCCGTGGATCGGCCTCGAGAACATCGGCCTCGTGTTCCTGACGGCCGTGGTCGGCGTGGCGGTGCGCCTGGGCCTCTGGCCCTCCCTGCTGGCGAGCGTCGTCTCAGCGCTTGCCTATAACTACTTCTTCACCGAGCCCTACCACACCTTCAACATCTCCGACGCCAAGGACGTCATCGCCGTCGTGTTCTTCGCGGTGGTGGCGGTGATTGTTTCCAATGTCGCCGCGCGAGCACGCGTGCAGCTCATCGGCGCCATGGAAAGGAGCCGCACGACCGAATCCCTCTATGCGTTCAGTCGCAAGCTGGCCGGTGCCGGGACCATAGACGACGTGCTGTGGGCCACGGCGCATCAGATCGCGGCGATGCTGAAAGTGCGGGTCGTCTTGCTGCTGCCCGACAATGGCTCGATCGCGCTCAAGGCAGGCTACCCGCCCGAGGACACGCTCGATGAAGCCGATCTCGCGGCAGCCAAATGGGCCTGGGAGAAGAACCGTCCGGCAGGCCGCGACTCCGATGCCCTGCCTGGGGCCAAGTGGCTGTTCTTTCCCATGCGCACCGGTCGTGGCCAGATCGGCATCCTCGGTATCTGCCGCGATGAACCGGGTCCCCTCCTGCGCGCCGAGCAGCGGCGACTTGTGGATGCACTCAGCGACCAGGGCGCATTGGCGATCGAGCGCGTCCATCTGGTCGAAGACATCGAGCAGGTACGGCGGGTGGCCGAGACCGACCGCTTGCGCTCGGCGCTGCTGACCTCGATCTCGCACGATCTCAAGACCCCGCTGGCGGCAATCCTTGGCTCGGCGGGGGCTTTGCGCGATCTGTCCAAGTCCTTCGACGACAATGCCAAGGCTGATCTCCTCACCACCATCATCGATGAATCGGAGCGCCTGAATCGCTTCATTGCCAATCTGCTCGACATGACCAAGCTCGAGTCCGGCGCCGTCGTACCGAACGCCGCGCTCCAGGACATCGGCGAGATCGTCGGCAGCGCGCTGCAGCGCGCGAGCAAGATTCTGGCCAGGCACCGTGTCGAGGTGGAGATCGGCCCCGACCTGCCCATGGTGAATGTAGACGCGGTGCTGTTCGAGCAGGTCTTGTTCAATCTCCTGGACAATGCCGCGAAGTATGCCCCATCGGAGACGACGGTGCGCATTCAGAGCTGGCGCGAGCAGGACAGCGTCAAGCTGCAGGTCCTCGACGAGGGCGACGGCATTCCGGCGGCCGATCTCGAGCGCATTTTCGACAAGTTCTACCGGGCCCGGAAGGGCGATCAGGTCCGCGCCGGCACCGGATTGGGCCTTGCGATCTCGCGCGGCTTCGTCGAGGCCCTGCATGGGACCATTACGGCGGCGAACCGCAATGACCGTGCAGGCGCGGTATTCACCATCAGCCTACCGGTCGCGAATCCGGCAGAGCAAGGGACAGTTGCGGCATGAGCACGGCCTCGTTGAAAATCCTGGTGGTCGACGATGAGCCGCCCATTCGCAAGCTGCTGCGCATGGGGCTGAGCTCCCAGGGTTATGAGGTGCTGGAGGCGCCGAACGGAAAGGCTGCCCTTGAATTGCTCGCCAAGAAGCCGGCCCTCGTCATCCTCGATCTCGGCCTGCCCGACATCGACGGCCTGGACCTGTTGAGACGCATTCGGAGCCGCCAGGAGGACCTACCCATCGTTGTGCTCTCCAGCCGCGGCGACGAGGCCGGCAAGGTCGCGGCCCTCGACCTCGGCGCCGATGACTATGTGACCAAGCCGTTCGGCATGGACGAGCTGTTCGCGCGCATGCGCGCGGCCATGCGCCACCAGCTACAGGTGCACGGCGAGCGGCCGGTGTTCCACGTCGGCGACTTGAGCGTCGACCTCGTGCGCCGGATCGTCAAGCTGGGCGACAAGGAGGTGAAGCTGTCGCCCAAGGAGTACGACCTGCTGCGCCTGCTCGTGCAGCACGCCGGCAAGGTGCTGACCCACAGGTTCCTGATGCAGGAGCTGTGGGACGAGCCGACCGACCCGCAATACCTGCGCGTCTACGTGCGGCAGCTGCGCCAGAAGATCGAGGCCGATCCCGAGCGCCCGCAGTACATCATGACCGAGATCGGCATCGGCTATCGCCTGCGGGCGCCCGACTAGTGGAACCTTCACACCGGCGTCGGATTAAGTCTCTGGAGCAGTCCAGCTCAGCGTGACCAAGGCAATGAAAATCAAAGACTTCCTGGCAGCGTCCGACGTGGCGCTCGACGTTCGTGCCGACGACAAGGCTAGCTGCTGAAAGACTTGGCCGCCCGCGCCGCATCCGCCCTCGACCTATCGGCCGACGCTGTAGCGAGCGAAATCGAGAAGCGCGACGAGCTTGGCTCCACGGGCATCGGCGGCGGCGTCTCCATTCCGCATGCCCGTTTCCGCGAAGTGAACAAGGCATTCGGGCTCATGGTCCGCCTCAAGCAACCGATCGAATTCGACGCCATCGACGGCCAGCCCGTCGACATTGTGTTCCTGCTCGTGCTGCCGGCAGCGTCGCAGCTCGATCAGCTCAATGCACTTGCCGCTGTCGCGCGCAAGCTGAGGGATCGAGAAGTACTAAGGAAATTGCGTGCCGCGACCAGCGGCACCGAGCTCTATCGAGCAGTCACCGAATGAGTGTGTCGTTGCTTCGTCGCCCCTAAAGGTAAGTTCTCAAAGTGCTCGAATGCCTGCCCGAGCTGTATCAAATCGGCAACCCTTAGATGTCAAACAGCACTCAACTTGGACCCCCCGTATTGCCTCACGGGGGAATGTTACCGGAGGTAGCCCGGGAGGATCGGTGCTGATGGAGTGGCGCGGGTGTTGGCGGGCCGGAGGGAGGGCGT
>CAVTVO010000044.1:0-125135 GCA_963738065.1 uncultured Alphaproteobacteria bacterium | reverse complement strand
GCCCGCGGCTGGTCGCACATCGGCGTTATCGAGGCGCTAGCCGAGGCGGGCATAGAGCCAAACATCGTATGCGGATGCTCGGTTGGAGCTCTGGTCGGCGCCGCGTACGTAGCCGGCGAGCTACCGGCTCTGAAGGACTTCGCGCAATCGCTCACTTGGCCGCAGAGTAGCGCGCATGCTCGATGTGCGGCTGTCCGGCGGGGGGCTGATAGCCGGTCAGCAGATCGTTGCTTTCCTGCGCAAGCTGAAGATTTCGGCTCCAATCGCGAGCTACAGCAAGCCCTTCGCGGCGGTGGCAACTGATCTCGAAAGCGGGCGCGAAATCTGGCTTCGGCAAGGGCCGATTGACGAGGCTGTCCGCGCCTCAATCTCCATACCAGGCATACTCAGTCCAGCTCGGCATGCAGATCGCTGGCTCGTGGACGGAGGTCTGGTCAATCCTGTACCCGTCTCTGTCTGCCGTGCGCTTGGGGCCGACGTGGTGATCGCAATAAATCTCAACGGCGATCTCATCGGGCGCCATATAAGGGACAACCAGGAACGCAAAGCGGGCAGCACCAGCGGCGCACCGCCGGAATTTGTCAGGCGTCTTGTCGACCAGGTGCCGCCGGCATGGCGGGAGCAAGCATCGGCAATCCTCCCCAAGCTGGTATCCGCCGCGCCAACTTCTCTGGGCTATTTCGAGGTACTCATGACCTCGATCAACGTCATGCAAGATCAGATTACGCGCGCGCGCCTAGCCGGGGAGCCACCGCACGTGATGCTCGTGCCAAGATTGAAACATATCGGACTGATGGAGTTTAACCGGGCAGCTGAGACGATTGCCGAGGGACGCGCCGTTGTGGATCACGCGCTGCCTCTCCTGAAGAGATACGTTTGATGCGGTCGTCGATAAAGGCAACGCATATTCAGCCCCGACCAAGCCTCATGGCACAAACTCACCCCTAGGCCTTTGATCCTATGGGTGTCGCTCCCGAAACCTGCCGTCGGCGCAACTGGGCAAGATAACCAAAGCAGTCCTCGACGCTCGTAGTACCGTTATCACTTGTCCAACCGGCGTAAATTATTGCCGCTGTTTGGGAAGATAGTCCCGACGTTCGATCAGCAGACGCTAGCATGCGCCAGACCATTCCTTTTTGGTCATGTGGGTTCCGGCGTCCCAGTCCTGCAGGCATCGGCCAAATAGTGCAGCGTTACCAAATAGTGCAGCGCTACTGACCTGCTGCTCAGGGGAGGAAGGAGTGCTCTCAGTCTTGGCACTCCTGTTCATCTGCGCGCCGCTTGGGTTGGTCAGGCCAATGATGATTAGCGCCACGATGACGAGTTCGATCGCCAATCGCGTCACGGCGTTCAGGTTCAAGCTGGAGAGTTGTCCTGTTTTGCTTCGACCTGACATAAATTTTGTGTGGGTCATGGTCCGTCTCACTGTGCTTTGTTTTTGAAGAGCGTGTTGAAAAACCGTTATCAGAGTGCAGGCGCGTTGGGTCGTGTATCGGCTTTGCAATGATCCGACTCGCGATAGAAATCGCGAGGCTCATCCATATAGTCGAACATGACTTCCCCGTAACCCAACATCAGGTCGGCGACGAAGTGGCTGCCTGAAATGACCTCAAGCACGGGCAAGCGAGCGACATCGGCCACGACGTGTCGAAAGAGCTGCAGATCGGCCGGTGCGTGCCAGGCTTCCTTGATGTTTATTTCTTCCAAGTGGTAGCGCACGAGCTCACAGATGCGGGGGCCGCCGTCAACGTGCGGGATGACCTTCAGGAGGAAGTTCGGCTGCTGCATTGTCGCGAGAACGCTCTCGCGGTCTGCGGGGCGGTGCTTGTAGCCCATCGTCGCGGTAGCGCAGAGGACTTTCCCATAATGTAGCGTGCCGACGATCACTTCGCCTTCATGGGTGATCTCGGGCTTGGCCAGCTTCTTGGGAAAACCCCACAGTTCGCGACCGCCAACAATCGCCGCATCGTCATCAAGATACATCGAATGCACATAAACGCCGTGTTCACCGCGAAAGCGGACGGGGATCACCTGCCCCGATTCCGTATAGTCGCCGAAGCCGGTCGAGTTCGGCATTCGGATGAACTCGTACTTCACGATCGGCTCGACGACCTCGAGCGGCTCGGGAACCACGGCGCGTAGAGCATCTTCATCTGTCCTGTAGGTGACAATCAGGTACTCGCGGTCGAAAAACCGATAGGGCCCCCGCGGAAACGCGGGATTGGTCAGGGGCATCGCGTAGGCTGTGCGGCGCACGTCATTGATCTTCATGTCAGGCACTCCTGGCTTCGGCATTGGTTGTGAGAAGCTGCTCTTGCTTGATGACCGACGGCACCGAAAGGGAGCCGTCCTTCTTCGGAAGAAGGCCTGTAAGATCAACTGTGGAGCGCTTCCCGACCGCGGAAAGGTTCACCGCGAGCCAGCGATCGGCGGCCTGCCATCCGATCTCCTTCAGATGCTGCAGAAACCGCCATTCGTTGTTCATCTTGCTCGACGCGCCGAACGAATTTAGCGCCTCGTCGCCGATGCCATGCACGTTGAGGAGTTGCGGTGGGGCCTGGACTGCCGCCGACTTTAGCAAGTGCTCGACGAAGGCGATCGCCCCTAGCTCCAGCATGAACGTTGAGTTGAAGCTGATCTCGTCGACGCGGTCGATGATGCCACGCGCCGTCTGCGGGACGGTCGCGCGCTCCATCGGGTTGATGCCAACCACGATCAGATCGGTGGCGCTCGTGCCAAGATAGAGGGGGGCGAGCGCCGGGTTTCCGGTGTAGCCGCCGTCCCAATAGAAGTCGTCCCCGATCTGGACCGCCTGATACGCTTGCGGTAGGCACGCCGAGCCGAGCAGTACGTCAACTGATAGTTCGGCGTTGTGGAACACGCGGCGGAGTCCGGTGCGAACGTTCGTGGCGCAGATGAAGACGCGCGGTGCGCGCCCATCATCGCGCAACCCTTCGAAGTCGATGCGCTGCAACAGCTCCCGGAGCGGGTGGTAGTTGGAGCAATTAATCTGGTATGGCGACCAGACCCGCGTCAGCATGTCGGCCCAGAGGTAAATAGGATTGTCGTCGAGGTGCCACGTGCGCTGCGCAACTGGCCACAGGCTCGCGTATCCTGGCAAGCGGCCGACATCCTCCCAATAGCGATGTAGAGCCAGCTGCGCCTGCGAGGCTCCGCCGCGACGCAAACCATCGGCCAGAATCCCCGCATTCATGGCCCCGGCGCTGGTGCCGCTGACGCCCACGATTTCTAAGCTTGGCTCCGCCAATAGGCGGTCAAGCACGCCCCACGTGAATGCGCCATGCGAGCCGCCGCCTTGCAGGGCGAGCGCGACGCGCCGCTTCTCGAGAGATCGAGAGGGATCTGGTAAATTCACTCGCTGCTGCATGACATTTCCTCTTTCACGACATTCGGCGGCGTTTATTTCGCAGGCTCTCGCGGACCGACCCACACACCGGCAGGTAGAGCGGGAATTCTCTTAGCTAACCCTTCAAGCATGCCCTGCAGCACGCTCTCGCTCAGTTCATCTGTCTTTCGGCTTGGTCCGACCAACCGGTCGACCAGCAGCAAAGTGAGCCCGTGCATGAGCGACCAGAAGATCAGGATGCCCGCGGCGATCTTTCGCTCGTTTCGCGGCGTCTTCGAAAGCGGGCGCCCCAGGGCGCCTTGAGCGATCGCATCCGCGAGGAGACCCTTCGTCTTCTCAGCGGCGGCGATTTCGATGGCAGGGCGCCCCTCGTCCGGGCCAGTGAGGTAGCCGCCAAACATCAATCGGTAGAGAGCCGGGTTCTCCACGCCATGACGCACGTAATCGCGCGCGATAGCGAATAGGCGTGCCCGGGGATTGGTCTGTCCCTGCATGGCTCCGGCTAGGCGTTTTGCCAGAAGATCGAATCCCACCGCCGATACGGCAGCCAGCAATTCGCGCTTGTCAGCGAAGTGCTTGTAGGGCGCGTTGTGAGTAACGCCCGCACGGCGTGCAAGCTCCCTTAGCGAAAACTCGGTGCTTTGCGTCTCGCTAAGGACTTCGAGTGCCGCGGTCACGATGGCCCGCTGGAGGTCACCGTGATGGTAGGGCCGCTCCCCGGCAGTGACGTTGGTTTTGCTCATGGTTCCTCCAGGTAGGTAGCCAAAGTGGTCATTGTCAACATGGTCACGCATTTGTGACAGCTCCTCATGTTGACAGCGCCTACTTAGGTCTTAAGTGGTCGCTGTCAACATCATTCAAGCGACCGGAGAGTGAGATGAAGAAAGCAGCCGCCACAATCGCCAGTGTTCCCAGTCCGGTCGCCGCGTTCGGAGCCCCCAAGCGCATGCTTCGGTATGGCGCGCCCCTGCTTCTCGCCTTTGCAGTGGGCGCCAGCTCGTGGAGCCGGTCCTGCGAGTGCCGAGAGGCCCGTTCGAGCAGCTCGTCTGGCACTTGGTCAGGCAAGGGCAAGGTGACGTTCGAAGGCGGCAATAGCGAAGCCCTCGCGTGCACGGCCTATTACGTCAGCAGGGACGCAGGCGCAGGGCTAGGTCTCGCCATCCGGTGCGCGAGTACGTCCTACAAGACCGAGATCCGATCGAACCTGCACCACGCGTAACGGCAAAATCTCCGGCAAGTGGGAAGAGCGCAGTTTCAATGCGGCCGGTGCGGCCGCAGGCGTGGTCAGCTCTGGCCGCATCAGCCTGCAGATCTCGGGCGCGATCAACGGTTCAATGACGATTGTCCAGGCCGGCTCGACGCAATCGGTTTCCATCTCGACGAGCGGTGGCGGCCTTTCGGGCGTGAGCATCGGCCTCTCGCGACTGTGAGCCGGCACGCTCACACGGCAGGAGCACACGATGCTACGCCAGACGACACATGCAGACTTGATCTCCGTGGTGACCGCAGCGATCGTCACGCTCTCGGTTCAGGCTGCGCTTTCATTCCAGAAATACCGTTTCAACAAGGGGCTCGTGCTGGGCACCACGATGGCGGCGGTCAACTGGTATGAAGTTGTCACCAGGCGCAAAGCATTCGCGACAGTCACGCGTCACCCTGATCCTGATCGCCACCATTGCCGCGGCCTTCACGGTCGTTGTGCAGCAGGGAGTTCGCGTCTTGGCTGCCGGCTTGCCCCTCACGCACTCGTGACGCACTTATGTTGACAACGCCCACTTGCGGCCATAAGTGGTCATTGTCAACATGAGGTCCGCAGGTCCCTGGAGAACAGCATGCGACGTATAACCATTCCTCTCGCGCTTCTTGTGGCTCTCGCAGGCTGCAAAGCCGAACCGGCAATTCCGGACGTGCGGTCGGCACGGACGGTTGTCGTCGAGCCCACACGCATCGACGCCGATCGCCAGGTCGTAGGCGAAGTTAAACCGCGATATGAGAGCGATTTGTCATTTCGAGTAGCTGGGAAGGTACTCGCTCGGCGCGTTGATGTCGGAGCAAGCGTCAGACAAGGTGAGACGCTAGCGGCGCTCGACACGCAGGACTTTCAAAACCGCCTGCGCTCTGCTGAAGCGGAGGTCGCCTCGGCTGAGGCCGAAGTGGCCGAAACACAGGGGAACGAGGCACGCAAGGCGAAGCTCTTGAAGGATGGCTTTACGCCACAAGCGACCTACGACACAGCACTGCGCAATTTGCGCTCCGCCGAGGCCAGGCTCGCCTCTGCCAAGGCCAATCTCGATCTGGCTCGCGATCAGCTTCGCTACACCGAGCTCAAGGCTGACTTCGACGGTGTCATCACCGCGGTCGGCGCCGAGCCGGGTCAGAACGTCAATGCCGGGCAGATGGTGGTGAAGCTCGCGCGACCGGGCGACAAGGATGCCGTCTTCAGCATCGCCGAGACCGCTTTCACGGGTCAGCACCCGACCAGCGAGCATGCGGAAGTCATCGTCTGGCCGCTGTCCAATCCGGAACTGAAGACCGAAGGGGTAGCACGCGAGATCTCTCCGATCGCTGACTCCGCGACACGCACCTATACGGTCAAAGTAACGCTCAAGAATCCGCCGCCGCAGCTCCGCTTCGGCATGAGTATCGGCGGGCGCTGGAGCGCAAATTCTGGTCCCGTAGTCGCGCTCCCTCTGTCAGCTCTCTTCGAGCAGAACGGCGCCCCCGCCGTATGGGTCGTCGACGAGCGCTCCGGCAGTGTCGCACTGAGGCCGGTTACCGTCGCTCGCTACGAGACCGATCGCGTCGTCATCGCTGACGGGCTCGCGAAGGGAGATGTCGTTGTCACGGCCGGCGCCAACACGCTGACGCAAGGTCAGAAGGTCCGAGTTGCCCAAACCTTGATGAGCGGGAGTATCAGCAAATGAAGAACCTCAACCTGTCCCGGTGGGCGCTCGAGCACAAGAGCCTCGTCGTCTACCTCATGCTGGTCGTCGCGCTCGCCGGCCTCATGCAGTATCGCAAACTCGGCCGCGAGGAGGACCCGCCATTCACCATCAAGACCATGGTGGTCAAGACAGTGTGGCCAGGCGCCACGACGCTCGAAATCGTGCAGCAGGTCACCGACCGCATCGAAAAGAAGCTCGAGGAGTTGCCGAACCTCGATTATCTGAAGAGCTACAGCAAGCCCGGTGAATCCGTGGTGTTCGTGACGCTCAAGGATTCTGTCCGTGCGTCCGACGTGCCTGATCTGTGGTATCAGGCCCGCAAGAAGGTCGGCGACATCAAGCAGACCTTACCGCAGGGCGTGCAAGGTCCGTTCTTCAATGACGAGTTCGGCGACACCTATGCTCTCATTTTCGCCCTGACCGCGGACGGTTTTTCGCACCGCGAGTTGCGCGACCACGCCGAGCGCTTGCGCGGCGAGATGCTCAGCGTTCCGGACGTTGCCAAGATCGACCTCATCGGCACGCAGGACGAGAAGATTTACCTCGAGTTCTCCACACAACAGCTCGCCGCCATGGGGCTCGACATTTCCAGCCTCATAACGACGCTGCAGGCACAGAACGCCATCCAGCCGAGCGGCACCGTCGACGCAGGAGCTGAAAAGATCGCCATCCGCGTTTCTGGCCAGTTCACGTCGGAAGAAAACCTCAACGCGATCAATTTCCGCGCCAACGGCCGCTTCTTTCGCCTGAGCGATATCGCCAAAGTCCGCCGCGCCTACGTCGACCCGCAGCAGCCAATGTTCCGATTCAACGGCAGGCCGGCGATCGGCCTTGGCATCTCCATGGCCAAGAACGGCAATGTGCTCACCTTCGGCGAGCACATGAAAGAGCGGCTCGCCAAACTGACCGGCGACCTTGCCCGTGGGCATCGAGGCGCATCTCGTCGCAGACCAGCCGCACGTCGTCGAAGAGGCTGTCGGCGAGTTCGTGAAGACGCTGATCGAAGCCATCGCCATCGTGCTGGGCGTGAGCTTTCTGGCGCTCGGCTGGCGTCCCGGCATCGTAGTCGCCATCGCCATCCCGTTGGTCCTCGCCATCACCTTCGTGGTCATGAAGCTGACAGGCATCAGCCTGCAGCGCATCTCGCTTGGCGCGCTCATCATCGGCTTGGGGCTTCTGGTCGACGATGCCATGATCGCGGTCGAGACCATGATCACGAAGCTCGAGGAGGGTTACGACAAGGTCTCTGCCGCGACCTTCGCCTACACCTCCACCGCCTTCCCGATGCTTACGGGAACGCTCGTGACCGTCGCCGGCTTCATTCCGGTCGGGTTCGCGGCAAGTGGCGCGGGTGAGTACACCTTCACGCTGTTCGCGGTTGTGGCGGTCGCCCTCATTGCCTCTTGGTTCGTCGCGGTGCTGTTCACGCCGCTTGTGGGCGTATTCATTCTGCCCGACAAGCTGAAGGGCCATGGTCATGAGCCATCGCGCTTTGCGCGCGCTTTCCAGACGGTGCTCGATCGGCTCCTGCGCATGAAGTACGCCGTCATCGCTGCGACGGTAGGCTTGTTCATTGCGTGCGCTCGTCGGCATGCAGTTCGTGCAGCAGCAGTTCTTCCCGAGCTCCGATCGCCCCGAGCTCCTCGTCGATGTCACCTTGCCGCAAGGCGTCTTCGATCAATGCCACTCGCAAAGTCGTCGATGATCTCGAGGCGATCCTGAAGACTGACCCTGAAATCGAGCGCTGGTCGTTTTATGTCGGCAGCGGCGCCATCCGCTTCTACCTGCCGCTCGACCAGCAGCTCGCGAACGACTTCTTCGCGCAGGCAGTCGTAGTCACCAAGGATTTCAAAGTCCGCGCCGGCGTGCAGCAACGCATTCTCGCTGCGCTACAACGGCCTGAGTTCCAGCAGGTGCTCGCCGCGCGTGAGCCCGCTCGAGCTTGGACCGCCAGTCGGTTGGCCGCTGAAATTCCGCATCAGCGGACCAGATCCGACGAAAGTGCGCGAGCTGGCCCATCGAGTTCGCGTCGGTGCTCGGCAACACCCCGAACGCGCGCAACGTCAATTTTGACTGGAACGAGCCCTCGAAGGTTGTCCGCGTAGAAGTGGATCAAGATCGCGCGCGCGCGCTCGGCATCAGCTCGCAAGCTTTGAGTCAGACCATCAACGCTGTCTTGTCTGGCACAAGCGTGACGCAGCTGCGCGACAGCATCTACCTCGTCGATATCGTCGCCCGTGCGATCCCGGAGGAACGCGCGAAGCTCGAAACCTTGCGCAGCCTGATGCTCGACATCCCTGGCGGCAGGTCGGTTCCGCTGGAACAGGTGGCAAAGCTTTCTTATGCGCTCGAGCCGCCACTGATCTGGCGCAGGCAGCGCCTTCCGACTGTTACCGTCCAGGCAGATACCGCTCCCGGCGTCGAGGCGGCGACCGTGGTGCGCTCACTCGCTGACCAGATGCAACAGTTCAAGGCAAAATTGCCACCCGGCTACAACGTGGTCATTGGTGGCACGGTCGAGGACAGCGCCAAGGCCCAGGCCAGCGTGTTCGCCGTATTTCCACTCATGCTGCTGGTCATGATCACCATCCTCATGGTGCAGCTGCAGAGCTTTCAGCGTCTGTTTCTTGTGCTCGCGACCGCGCCACTGGCACTCATCGGAGTTGCCGCGGCGCTGCTGATCTCGGGCGCGCCGATGGGCTTCGTCGCCATCCTCGGCATCGTCTCATTGGTCGGCATGGTGATCCGCAACTCGGTGATCCTGATCGACCAGATCGATACAGAAATTGCGAATGGCAAGCCCGCCTGGGATGCGGTCATCGCCGCCACCCAGCATCGGCTGCGTCCAATCCTGCTGACCGCCGCCGCCGCAATCCTCGGCATGATCCCTATCGCACCCACCGTTTTCTGGGGACCGATGGCCTACGCGGTGATGGGCGGACTGGTTGTGGCAACGCTGCTTACGCTGGT
This sequence comes from uncultured Alphaproteobacteria bacterium, assembly GCA_963738065.1. Classification (GTDB taxonomy): domain Bacteria; phylum Pseudomonadota; class Alphaproteobacteria; order Rhizobiales; family Hyphomicrobiaceae; genus AWTP1-13. The sequence goes on along the minus strand of CAVTVO010000044.1, from coordinate 115,853 downwards.
GTTCCTACCCGCGCTCTACGTGGCCTGGTTCCGCATCCAACCAGGTGGATCTACCGATGGGCAGGCAAGAGAACTACCCCTCAAGCTCCGGAGTGGCATCGCCCAGTTGGTGCTCATCGTCCCCTTCGCGGTGAAGCTCAGGTGCCGTGCATCGAAGCTATCTCTCTCCCTCCAAGCGCTAGCGATGCAATGGCGGCGGCGTGTGCTCCGCTTCACAAGTCCGCGTTGAGAGACGGATCGATCCACTCTCGGCCCCTTCAAGGAGTAAGCATCATGAAGCTCAACGGCAAAGTTGCTCTGATCACCGGCGCTGCAAGCGGCATCGGTCACGCGATTGCGAAACGCTATGTGGAGGCCGGCGGCCGCGTCGTCATCGCCGATCTCGATCCGACCAAAGCCGCGTCAGGCGGCAACCGAACTGGGCGATAAGAAAACCGCAATCGGAATTCGCATGGATGTGTCGAACGAGGTAGAGGTAAACGCGGGCGTAGATCAGGCCGCGGCGGCCTTTGGTTCCATCGATGTCCTTGTCTCGAATGCCGGCGTCCAGATCGTGCACCCGATCGAGGAATTCCCGTTTGCAGACTGGAAGAAGATGTTAGCCATCCATCTCGACGGCGCGTTCCTGACCACGAAGGCCTGCGTCAAATACATGTATAAGCAAAATTCCGGCGCACTGATCTACATGGGCTCGGTGCACAGCCATGAGGCCTCAGCGCTCAAGTCCGCCTATGTGGCAGCCAAACACGGCATTTTGGGACTTGCGCGCACGATGGCGAAGGAGGGAGCCAAGCACAATGTGCGTGCCAACGTCATTTGCCCTGGCTTCGTAATGACACCCCTCGTGCAGAAGCAGATCCCCGAGCAAGCCAAAGAGCTCGGCATCACCGAGGAGCGCGTCGTGAAGGAGGTTATGCTCGGCGAGACCGTCGACAAACAGTTCACGATGGTCGAGGACATCGCCGAGATCGCGCTGTTGCTGGCCGCCTTCAAGACCAATGCTTTGACTGGCAAGTCGATCATCGTCAGCCATGGCTGGCACATGAACTGATTGCGATCGGGCCATTCGCTCTGGCCGGCTCGGGGCGCCTATGCGCTCGCAAGTCTCATCATCTGCTGAAACTGGTCGCTGCGCCGCATCAGTCTGTTAAAGGCAACACAGCTTCGGATCTATGACCGACGATGACCGCTGTGGTCTGACACCGAACGTGCGGCGCGCGACGAGATTGGCACTGACCGCTCTTGTTTCCCGGTGTGTCCAGGACTGAGATTATTGCGTCAGCGTCCGCCGACCCGCGTCATGCCGCCGCCTAGCCGAGCGCATTCAAATTTGCATGCTATCTTCGGATTTTCCTGGGAGCATGGCCACGATCATGCCGGAAACCGCATCCGAGGGAGCTGCACTGGCTGTTGCCGGCCCCCGCAACCACAATTGCAGTCACAGCATCTGAACTGATCGCCAAGTTTGGACGCACATCAGCATCGAGGCCGCTTGTGTTTCGTAGGCCAGGAGGGCCGGCGCGCTGATCACCGAACGACTAGAGCAGAATTCCACCTGATATGGATCACGCATTGTAACCTGCGTGTCGGAAGTAACCAGCGCAAGCGGACGGTGCAATCGCTTTCAGGCTGCGACCGACGAGCTTCGCAAGGTTGTCGACGGTCCGTGCGGCGCCCTTGGGCAGATCCGACTTGAGCTTGGCGTAGACGTTCTCGATGGGGTTCAGGTCGGGCGAGTATGCCGGCAGATACCGCAGCTCGGCGCCAGCACCCTCGATCGCTTCGCGGACTGCGGCGACCTTGTGCATGCGCACGTTGTCCATGAAGACGATATCGCGTTTCTTCAGGGCCGGCACCAGCACCCTGCTCGATGTAGGCGAGGAAGGTGGGGCCATCCATCGCGCCGTCGATCACATAAGGCGTTGTCACCCTATCGACACTGGACGCGGAGACCAGCGTTAGCGTCTTCCAGTGCCCGTGCGGAACCTTCGCGACCAAACGCTCGCCGAGCGGCGCGCGGCCGTAGAGGCGCATCATCTTCGTCGTCACAGCGGTCTCGTCGATGAAGACCAGACGCGAGGCTCTGAGCGCATCGCGCGCGGCAGCGACGTCAGGCCGGTCCTGCTCGGCCGCGTGCAGGACTTTTTTTGAACGTGATCTCGTGGCGGTCGAAGAAGCGCGAGACCGAACTCACGGCAACGGCGAGCTTCTTTTCGCGCGCGAGCCTGTCTCGGATTTCCTCAAGCGTCAGATCGGGCTCTTTCGCGACGAGATCGAGCAGCCATCGCGTGTGAAACCGAGCGGCAAGCGGCTGTGACCGGTGCCGGGCTTGGCCTCGACCGTGCCCGTCGTGATCCAGCGCACGGCCGTCGACGGGGCGAGGTCGAGCACGCGCGCAACCTCTCGACGGCTGTCGCCCTCCTCGACCATCGCCACCGCGCGCTCGCGCAAGTCCTTCGAGTACCCCTTCGCCATGGTGCTTCTCCGCCGCTAGCCACCCAAATCTGAGTTTGCGCGGCCGAGGGCCCCCCCTTTTGCCGATCCAATTCACATCAAGTTGAAAACGCTCTAGCCAACCTGACGAGGTCCCTCGACCAACTGCAGAATGGCTGCTGCGCGAGGGAACCATTGTAGTACTGGGCTTGGCCGGTGATCTCCTCGCCGATCCAGGGGGGAAGCTCGAATTGCTGCGCTTCGTGACGCAATTCGATCTCGGCGATCACTAGGCCTGCGTTCTCGCCCGAAAACACGTCGACTTCCCAGGCGAGATCACGCCAGGGGATATCGTAGCGCACCTTCTCGATCACCGCCCCGCGCCGCAGCGGAATCATGGCCGCAGCTTCCAAAACCGGGATAGCGTACTCGAGCTCAAGCCGGCGCATCTCCGCGCCGCGCGACTTGATGGTCAGAGTGGCCAGTTTCTCGTCCTTGATGCGGACGCGGATCGAAGCCTTGTCATTTGACGTCAAATAGGCCTGCCTGATGCGCGACGAGCCGGCTGCAATCCTGCGCCAATCGTCCTGCCGCACCAGGAATTTTCTCTCGATCTCGAAACTCATGCACCCCGCCTTCCAATTCACCGATGGCGCCCTTGTGAGAGATCGCCGCGCAGCATCTCGCCAGCGTTTTCGCGGGGCGAACCTAGCGCGGCCGACGGCGGATCCGCAACGCCTCCCTTCTGCAGGTGAGGCGATCAACGAAGCTTGCTTCTGCCGTTGGGGACGGAGCAGAGTCACGTGAGATACTCAATCGTGCATTGCAATCGTCCGCTACGAACCATTAGCGCAGCTACCAAGCGGAGGACGCAAAAAATTACACTGCAACTACAAGCTCATAGTGGTTCGCTGTCTTATTCTGGTTGGTCAGCCAACATGGGCCCCGCCCTCGAGGAGGCGGGCGACAAATCCCAATCGCTGATCTATGACCGAACACTTCCAGGACACAGCGCCCACCTCCTGGGAAAGACGGCGAGAATGTTATTCATATGTCCGTACGTTCATGTGTCCGTACCTTCCTCACCTATGTCTCGGGTCGCTCGCCGTGCTCACGGAACGTGTTGTGCAAGTCATTTTCCGTCCCTGGATGGCAACTCCTTTCTAATGTTCGGCACCGTGTGCGAAGGCCACAAAATCCTTCCTCAGCCGCAGGCTGGTAAGGTTGGCTGCCGCGAGAGACGACATTGGAGTGCGTAGCAGTGCCGTCCGGCCGCTAACTTATCGACGAATTGGGCGACGAGCGTTCTTACTATCCGGCGCGGCCCGTACCCCCAGCGGCGCTGACAGGCTTCTTTGTCGGAACTTTTGGGCGCTTGCCCGTGGCTGTCGCTGCATTCTCCTGAAAAGCCGGGTGGTGGTGACCGTAGGTCTCAAGCAGGACCTTGACCGACACGCCCGTGTAGCCGGCGGCTTCGTATACGTCGACGCCAGCCTGCATAAGCCAGGTGCAGCACGAGTGCCTGAGGATATGTGGCCCGTCCTTGCGCGCGCTGCCGGCCTCCCTCGCAACCGTGTCCCAGCTCCTGCGCAGCTTGCCGACCGGACTCGCCCTGATAGTGGATGACGTTGGTGATGGCTGGCTCGGAACTTGGTGTCAAGGCGATGCCAACGACGAAGGTGGGGCAGAAGTCGTGCGTGGATCTTAGCCGGCGGCTGACGCTTGTTAGTAATCCGCGCCTGGCCGCCACGGCGATGCAGGACACCAGTTCTGAGATCGAGCCAACCTGCAGATGGAGACGGCAGCCATCTCAGGGCCAGGATGGCGCCGGGGCGAGTCCCGGTGTACCAGCCGATCAGAAGTATGCGCGCGACGTGACGGGCTTGCGGGCTGCGCCGGGCGACCCTAAGCCGTGCCGCCAGTTCGTCTCTAGTCAGGAAATAGTCGGTTCGCGGTGGGGCCTTTGAGGGAAGTGTGACGGTCGGGACCACCAATTCGCCGTCCACCTCCCGCTTGTAGAAGCGTAACGCAGCCCGCAGGCTCTTGAGATCGTGGCGCGCGGTCTGATCGCTCACTTTAACCGGAGGTTTCTTGGATTTCGGATGCTGCTTACGGTTTTGCGCCGTTCGCCAGCGCACGTAGGCGCGACAGTTCATGCCGTTGACCTGCGCCAGTGTCCTGCCGCTCCACCACTTCAGCAATGGCGCACACGTGGCGCGTCCAAACTCCCGTGATTGCTTGGATGAAAGCTGCTCGACATGGTGCTCCAGGTAGGCCGCGATTGCCTCAACGACTAGGAGTTGCGCCCCTTTTCCCGTCGGCGGCTCGAACTTTCCCCTGATGTAGTCGGCGAGCTTGCGCTGAGCCTGCTCAATGTCGCGTTCGCCGCATCCAGTGCTCTCTCGTTTCGAACCGTCAACGATGCACCAAACGGCTGCCCGCGCCGGGCGTCGTGCGTGGGCGGGCTCGGCGGGCTTGAGCCAGAGACGGGGAGGTTTTTGGTGACGCGACATCGACTGAGCCAATCCGATAGCCACAACTCCGTGACCAGCAGCTTGCCCTGCGGCTTGGTCGCCTGCAACTCCCCATCACGGATCGCTTTGCGCAGAGTGTTGATCGTGATCGGGCCGTTCGGAAAGAATTTTTCGATGGCGTGAGTGAGGCTGTAGTGAGGCTCGAGGATCATTGACATGCCACAGGCGACGACGATGGAGGAACCCGGCTACGTTTCTCGGCAATGCCGACGATGTGAGGAATGGAACGCGATCGTACGGTGTCCAGGTGTCTTACGATGGCTGACATAACGTGGGATCTCATCCGCCGTGGTGCTGAAATGACTTCATCATGATTGCTTGTTTGCTCGGCCATCCCAGGCAGCGCAGCGCTTCCGCCGTTTCGCATGGAAGCCGCATCGATCGGCGTGTCGTCGCGTCCATCAGCGCAACGACGAACTCGGCGATGGCAACGCAGCGCTCCTCCATGAAGAGGCCTTGCGCGAGTGTGACGGATGACCGTCCGACCCGCTCGACGCGTGTCCCAACCGTGACCGAACCGGGCCAATGCATCTCCGCGCGAAACTCCAGCACCAGCCTGGCGATGACGAACTGGGTATTGCGTGGGATCGGCACTCTCTTCGGATCGCAGAGAAGCTCCATGCGCGCGTTCTGGCAACAGACGGCAAACACGGTGTTGGTGATATGACCGTTCCGATCCGTGTCGGCGAAGCGCAACTTCTCGACCGTCCACACGGAAAACTCGCTAGCGCTTGGTGTGGGGCTCCTCGACGCCATGCGTAGACCCCGGAGCTCTGCTTCGATTCATCATCGTGGCCTCACGCTGCCTGCCAGCATGACTGGCATCGGTCTGACGATCGGCTCTGGCCGCACCAATGCCGATGGAAGGTTCGGCGCTCGCCATGGCGGACCTTCCGTAGCAGCGAGGCGCAGGATCATTCGATCAGCGCAACGCTCGAGCGCGGGTGCTCGGCCAGGTTGCGTCCCGACCCAGCGGCCTCGAAGATGTGGACTGCAACTGCCGGCCGGCTGATCGTCATGGAAAGTGCTGCTGCCAGGCCGAGGCAAAGCATTGCCGACCCGACTGCGGCCAAACGCCAGCTCGTGGCTTGCCTGCGCGCAAGATCCAGATGCTGTGTCCACGCCGCCGCGGCGGTTGTGTAGCGGGTCGCCAGTATCGCTGGCCGTGCGCCGGCCGGCACGAGAGATCGGCCAGCGGCACGCGCCATTGCCGGTACGGGCAAGCGCTGCGGCATAGCGAACCAAGCCAGCGCTGCCAGCTGCAATATCAACGTGGTGGCCATGGCCGCCTGGTGCGCCTCTCCTGGATAGGTGCCGCGTGCCTCGGGCCACTGCTCGATGATGAGGCCGGTCGCGCGACTGGAGAACGAACGCGCCGCCGACATGCAGCAGGTTGAGGGCCGCGTTGGCGCGTCCGGACATTTCCTTCGGAAAGTACTCGCCGAGGATCGCGAAGCTCAGAACGGTCGCGGCCCCTGCCGCCGCGATGACCGCCCACACCAGAAATGACGGCACTGGCCAGTCGCAACAACAATGCCGCCTGAGCCGCCATGGACAGCCATCAGCGTCGATGCGAGCACCAGCTCCGTCTTGACACCCGAGCGACGAAGCCGATCCGCCACCATGCCGAGAAAGAGCGCGCTGGCGCAGACGGCTACCGCCATCACGCTCAGATGCTGGACCACGGCCGCGCGATCGAGGCCGTCGACGTCACGAAGCCAAGGGGCGGCCCACAGGCCTTGCAGCGACCAGGACGTGCCGATGCCGATCGCGGACAGCGGAGCAATGCGCCAGAAGCGTCGATCCCGGTAGATCGCCCAAAGGCTCGTGGCCGGCACGGCGCTCTTGGCCGAGCCGCCGGAGCCCCGCTCGGGCACGGCGAACAGAACCAGCAGCGCCGCCAGCGCCGACAAGCCCGCCAGCACAGCGAACAGCCCGCGCCAGCCGATCGCGTTCACCACGAGCTCGGCAGGCGCAGTGGCCGTGACGGCGCCGAGCGCGCCCAGCATCACCAACCAGCCGTTGGCGAGGGCAACGCGCCCCGGCGGAAACCAGAGCACGATGGCCTTGAATCCGGCCATCAGCGCCAAGGCCACGCCGAGACCCAGCAGCGCGCGGCCGACCACCAGGCCGAGCAAGCCGTCGGCGAGAGCGAAGAGGAGCGCGCCCGCGCTGGCCAGAAGCAGCAGAGCACTTTGAATGATCTTTGGGCCATGCCGATCGAGCAGGGCACCGAACGGCAACTGCGCGGCGGCGAACACCAGGAAGTAGATGGAGGTCAAGAATCCGAGATCGGCGGCCGTCAGGTTGAGCTCAGCTGTCAGGTCGCCCGCGATCAGCGCGTTGATGGTGCGGAACAGGTACGAGAGGTAGTAGCCGGCGGCGAAGGGGAGGAGCACACAGACGATGAGACGCGCTCGTGACATGAAGGACTCCGGCAAACGGGGCTACTCGTGAGTTCTCGGGCGTTGGTTGGCTGCGGCTGCGAGATTGCGGCGCGGTTCGCCCGCGTCTTGGCGGCAGGCACACGCTTCAACTCTCCTCTTTTCTTTCGCGTCGCCAGATCAGCCGCGCGACGCCATCCTCGGTCGCCTCGAGCAGCGCGCCCCAAATGGGCTGGGGAAGCGTGGGATCATCCAGCTTGACGCGCAGGTAGGTCTCCTCGGTGCCCTGCTTGGTCTTGCGCCAGGCGGCGCCGATCTCGGCGGCACCGGCCATGATGCGGAAGTCGGGCGCCGCCTCGCCCTCCTTGCGGTCGTTGGCGATGATGCGCACCTTCGCGCTCATGGTGAGGGTGCGGATGGTGCCGGCGTAGCCGTCCTTGACGGCCGAGAAGGTTCCGATCACGGGCATGTCGACAGTCCTCCTTGCTCACCTTCACTTCGATGCCGTGTCCGCGGTAGGGGCGCAGCACGAGGTCCTTGTGCACGATCACGCGCAGCGGCCAGCCGGGACGCACGGTGATGGTCGGCTGCACATTGAGATTGCGCTCGACCAGGCGCTGGCCGGCGCGGTTGGTGGTCGATTGCGTCGACTGCTGCAGCGCCTTGACGAGATCGCTGTCCGACGAGCCGAAGGCGAGCTGGCTGCCGACGCCGAGCACGGTCGCCAGCGCCACGCCCTTCAGCAGCTTCCAGGTGTGCAGATCGACCTCGTCGGCGAGGCCGGCGTAGCCGCCGGTGTCGGTGGCCGGCAGGTTGTCGATCACCATCGAGCTGCCGTCCGGCAGGATGATGCGCTGCCAGACGACCAGCGCGCGCTCCTGGCCGAAGGCGACGACGTTGTCGTACTTGCCGACGAGACGGGAGCCCTGCGGGATCAGCAGAATCGGCCGGAGACGCTGTCGTAGACGTTCTCGGTCACCTGGGCGATGACGAAGCCCGGCAGGTCCGAATTCAGGCCGCTGACCAGGCTGGCGGCGATGATGGTGCCGGCCATCAGCTGGTACGGCGACGCCGGCTTCTGCAGGCCGTGCGGATTGTAGATCTCCTTCTCGGGCCCCGCTTTCAGGAAGGAGAGCTTGCGGGTCTGCTCGGTCGTGTCGTTGGCCAGCAGATCGATATCGCCGGCCGCCAGCGCGCGGGCTCGCTCGGCCGCGCGCAAGGCCGAGATCGTCGTCAGATCGCCTTCGGCCGCTTTCGGGCTCGGCCGCGGGATAGGATCAGGGCCGGGCTTCGGCCGCGACCGCCTCGCGCGGCGCGGCCTTCAGCTGCAGGCGGAAGAACACTTGGCTTTCGCGCGCCTGGCCGGCCATGCGGGCCAGCCGGGCCTTCTCGACCCGCTCGGCTTCGGCGACGGGATCGCTGGACGGGCTCCGTCAGCCGGGCACGCCCGGTGCCAGGCCGTGGCACTTTGCCGGCGTCGGCCTTCTTGTCGGGCCGCACGCCGTCATAGGTCGCGGGCAGCTTGGATAGGCCGTCGGTGATCGGCTTGTGGTCGACGTTGAACAGCTCCTGCGGATTGGCGATGCGCAGGCTCGGCGGCTTCAGCGCCACCAGCACGATGCCGGAGATGAAACAGCAAGACGACGCCGCGCCACCGATCAGCACCTTGCGGTTGATGCGGGTGACCGGCTGCGGCCGGCCCGCAGCTCCAGCGTCTCGGGCGCCACCTTGCCGTCTGCCGGGCCGGATCGTTTGGGTCGGCCGTCGTCATTGCTGCGTCTCCCGCCAGACGGCATCGGTGCGGACGATGCGCACGACACGCTGCGGCGCGGTGCCGAGCCGCAGCTCGGCGGCGGCGAACAGCCGATCGACGATGTAGGTGGTGCCGCGCACGCGATAGTTGACCAGCGCCGGCTTGCCGTCCGGACCGATGACGAACAGCGGCGGCGCCTCGCTCTGCGCCAGGCCCGACGGGAACTGGATGTAGACCTTGGCGCCGTCGTCGAACACCTGGCGCGGCTTCCAGGGCGCGTCGCCCTCGATGCGATAGCGGAAGCGCAGCTGCTCGAGGTTGACGCCGGTATCGGCGACGGCAGCTGCCGCCGCTTCGGCCTCCGTGCGCTGCTTCCTGAGCGATATCAGCTCGGACGCCGGATAGGTCCACGACACCGACGCCATGTAGGTCGATTGCGAGGACCGCATCTCCAGATGATAGGTGCGCCGGTCGGTGGTGATGACGAGGTTGGTCTCGAGGTCGGCGCCGATCGGCTTGACCAGGATGTGGACGCTGTGCGTCCTTGCCCTCGCCGCTGGTGGTGTCGCCGACCACCCAGCGCACCGTGTCGCCGGCCGACACCGAGACGAGCTTCTCGCCCGGCTCCAGCGCGATGTCGGTGACCTGGTTGACGGCGGCGTAGAGCTGGTAGAGCGCGCCCTTGGTGTAGGGATAGACCTGGATGGCGTTGATGTAGCCGTCCTTGACCGGGCTCGATGCGGGCGGCGGCGTTGGCGCCCGCGACGCGCTCCTTCGGCGAGCGCTCGTCCTTCTGTCTTCTCGGCCGCCTTCGCCGACCGGCTTCAGCTGTCCGGGCAGCGGCAGCGGCTTCGGCACCTCGACGTACTCGACGGGTCGCTTCGGCTCCGGCTCGCGCTTGGCCGCCTTGAAGGCGGGGCTGTCGAGGATCGGGATCTCCGGCACCTGCGACGCGTGGTGGCGCACGCGCCGAGCGACCAATGGCCAGCACAGAGGCGGACGCGATGCCATGCGAGAGCGTGCTCATTTCGGCTCTCCCGCGGTTGACGTCCTGCGACCAGTTGAAGGCGTGCACGTAGATGCCGAGCGGGTTCTTGCGCACCGGCCTCGACGGTGCGCGGCGGCGTGATGACGATGGAGAAGAGGCCGGTGAGGCGCTTGGTGTCCTTGAGGGCGCCGCCCTCGAAGATCCGCTCCAGCCAGCGCACCTGGAACGAGGTGTCCGACGCGCGCACCACGCTGGTCACCTCGACGGCGACGGTCTCGCGGCCGACCTTGGCGAAAGGGTCGTTGTCGCGGGCGTACTCGTTGAGCGTCACCGCCGCCCGGTCGGTGACGAAGTCGTAGGCCTTGAGCCAGTTCTGGCGCACCACCACGGGATCGATCGACAGCGAGCGCACGTTGTCGACGAAGCGCGCCAGGTGGAAGGCGATCTGCGCGTCGCTCGGCTTGTAGGTCTCGGCCGCGGGTCCGACCGCGCGCGCCCCGCCCCGTCGGGTCGACCTCGACGATGTAGGGCGTGGCCGAGCCTGATCGGCCGATCCAGAGCAGGATCGCCGCCAGGATCAGCGACAGCACCAGGCAGCCGAGCGCCATCAGCCGCCAGTTGTGCGCCTGCACGCGCGCGCTGCCGATGCGCTCGTCCCAGACCTGGGCCGCCTTCTGGTAGGGCGTCACCGGCTCGGGCGTCTCGCCGTAGCGCAAGGTCGAGCGCTTGAAGTCATCATGTCGTCTCTCCCTCAGCTCTTGTCCTTGAGGTCGGGGCCGGCGCCGCCGGCGGGGCGGTCGCCCTCGCGCAGCGCCTGCGCGGCGACCAGGCCGGCCTGGGTGGTGCGCTGCCGGCGCGCCAGGCTCTGCGCCCAGGCCGGTGCATCCGGCGGCGTCGCGCCGCCGGCCAGGGCATCGGCGCCGCGGCGCCGGATCGCCCGGATCGGATGCCGGCCTGCGCATCGCGATAGCCCTGCGCGGCGCCTTGCCGGTAGGCGTCGCGCACGGGCGCCGTGCTCGATCGCGATCATGCGCGAGGCCGGCGCACGTCACGGTCGTGCGCGCGACGCCGCGCGGCACCGCCCGCCTCGTAGGCGGCACCGACCCGGCCGGTGAGCGAAGCGGCGGCCCTGATGCTTCCGCCCGCGGCACTCGCCGGCAAGCCGGGCGGCGCCGGCCGCCAGCATGCCGCCGGCAATGGCCGTGCCGCCGAGCGCCGCCGTGGTGGCGACGGCCGCGCCGGCCCCGAGCTGCGGTGCACCGGACACGAGCCCGGCGGCGATGGCCGGGCACGAACACGGCCAGTCCGAACACGGCGATGGCGGCCAGAATGGTCGAGGCGGCCTGCGTCAGCGTGATCTCGCCCGCTGGGTCGGATCAGCGTGCCGAACAGCGTGCGAGCCGATGCCGACCACGATCGCCAGCACCATCAGCTTGATGCCGGAGGTGATGACGTTGCCGAGCACGCGCTCGGCCAGGAACGCCGTCTGTCCGAACAGCGCGAACGGCACCAGCACGAAGCCGGCCAGCACCGTGAGCTTGAACTCGATGATGGTGATGAAGAGCTGGACGCGACAGCACGAAGAAGGCCAGCAGCACGATCAGCCAGGCCAGCATCAGCACGACGATGGTCACGAAGTTGGTGAAGAACGAGGTGATGCCGATCAGCTCGCCGGCCTTCTCCAGCAGCGGCCGCGACGCCGTGAACCCGGTCGATGCCACGAACCCCGGCCGCATCAGGTCCGCCGCCGTCAGCGACGCGCCCGATGCCTTCAGCCCGAGCCCCGCGAACGACTGGAAGATGATGTCGGCCAGGCCCTTGAAGTTGTTGAGCAGCAGCGCGAAGAAGCCGACGTAGAGCACCTTGCGGATCAGCTGCGCCGGGACGTTGTCCTCGCCCATCAACGCCCAGAACAAGCCCGCCAGCGTGATGTCGATCGCCACCAGCACGCTGGTCAGGAACGCCACGTCGCCCGCCAGCAGCCCGAAGCCGCAATCGATGTAGCGGCTGAAGGTCTCGGTGAAGCGGTCGATGATGGTGAGGTCGTCCATGTTCCCTCATGCGGCAGGCAAAGCTTCCCCGTCCGCGGCAACCGGGTCGCCGCGTGTTCTTTCAGCGATAGAGAATCAGAGGCCGGTTATCGTCGTCGTCGCTTGGCGCGTTGTTGGTGGCTGGATGGTCGCTGCGCGAGCGGGGCCATCGCTCGCACGCATGTCGTGCCGACATGACGCCCGCACCCCAGCCGGGAGAGCACCTCCCGAACCCCCGCCTTTTGAAATTTCAAAAAGCGGTCGGGCTCGGGGGTGTCCTCGCCGTCTCGGGACACGCGCCTCCTGCACGAGCATGGTGCGTGCGGCATGCCCGCTCGCGTAGCGACCGTGTCAACATCGTGGGATGCTCTCGTGGTCATGATGGCCTCATCGGCTTGCTGTGTAGGCGGAGCCCGTGCCGACGAAGGACTTGAAGCGCTGGCGGGCTTCGTCCTCGGTGGCGAGGTCGCGGGCTTTGGCGAGGGTTTCGGCGCGGTGCTGGGCGGCGAGCAGGCTTTGCAGCTGCGAGCGACTGCTTGACGCTCAAGCCGGTGAGCTCGTTGCCGGCTTGCGCCACTTCCAGGGCGCCGGCGGCATTGCGCGAGCGGGCCATGGCATCGCCGAGCAGGCGCATATCGGCGTCGATGCTGTCGGCGATCTGGCCTTGCAGGAGGGCGGCGCGTCTGAAGCGCGGCGTACTCCTCGTCCCATCGGCTCTTGGCGTTGCGCAGCACGTCGTCGGTCGAGAGCGCCGTGGAGACCTGTCGCGGGAACAGGCTGCTCGTAGCCGCTTTGCGTTGCCTGCAGGCGCGAGCGCGATGCCCTCGCCGGCGCGGAGCTGGGTCTGGATGTCGCCGAGCGTGCGCTGCAGATCGGGCTGATGCGTCGATCCCAGCCGCTGCAGGTTCTGGTCCATGCGCAGGATCATCTGCGCCTGGTTCTGCAGCTGGCGCACCTGGTTGTTGATCTGCTCCAGCGCGCGGGCGGCGGAGAGCAGGTTCTCCTGGTAGTTGGCCGGGATCGAACACGGTCAGCTGCGCGGCCGACCGCGGCACGCAACTCGCCAGCACGCCGACGCATGATCGGCACGGCAATCGACGGTTTGGCGACGGGGTCTCATCGGCCGCTCCTCTTCGGTTTGGCTGGCGCGACGCGGAAGGGCGACAGCCGCTCCGGCATGGGCGGTCCGCCGGGAAGGCCAGGCAGCGGCGCGGCGTCGGTGCGGGGTTCGACGGCCCGCGCCGCTGCCTTCGGCGAAGGTGTCTTGCCGGTCTGGCGTGCGGCGGATGCCGCTGGCGCACCTTCGGCCGGATCGATCGGGATGGAGGATTGCGGGATCGGTGGCGGCGTTGCCTGGCTGCGGCCGAGCGCTCGATCAGCTCGGCCGCCCAGGCCAATCCCTTGGCACTCAGGAACCGCGCCGCGAAGCCTGTCGCGCGTGCACCGTCGGCCAGGCAGCGATCGATGAGGCGCTGATCGTCGGGCGAGGAGGCTGCCGCACAGCGCCAGCGCGACGGGACCGAGCCCCAGCTCGAACAGGCGGTTGCCGCGCGCGGTCTGGGCGTAGTAGTCGCGCTTGGGCGCGGCGATGCTGAGGATCTCGATCTGGCGCGCATTGAGGCCGAAGCGCTCGTAGACGGCGCGTGCCTGCGGCTCCAGCGCGCGGTCGTTGGGCAGGAAGATGCGCGTCGGGCAGCTCTCGATCAGCGCCGGGGCGATGGTCGAGCGCTCGATGTCGGCCAGCGACTGGGTGGCGAACACGACGGCGACGTTCTTCTTGCGCAGCGTCTTCAGCCACTCGCGGATGCGGGCGGCAAACAGCGCGTCGTCGAGGAAGGTCCAGGCCTCGTCGAGGATCAGCAGCGTCGGCCGGCCGTCGAAGCGCGCCTCCAGCCGATGGAAGAGATAGGTCAGCACCGGCGCGATCAGCGCCTTGTGCTGCATCAGCTGCTTCCATCTCGAAGTGCAGCACGTCGCTTGCTGCCAGCTGCTCCGCGACCCGTCGAGCAGGCGGCCGTAGGCGCCTTCCAGCGTGTAGGGCGCGAGCGCCGCCACCAGCGCGTTCGACTGGATCAGCACGGCGAGGCCGGTGAGCGTGCGCTCCGCCTTCGGCGCCGAGGCCAGGCTCTGCAGCGCCGTCCACACCGCGTCCTTGACGTCGGGCGTGACGCGCACGCCCTCGGCTGTCAGCAGCGCCGTCACCCACTGCAGGGCGAAGGCGATCTCGCCCGGCTCGTCGATGCGCGCGAGCGGCTGCAGCGACAGGGTGCCTTCGAGCCCGAGCTCGATGCTCTCGCCGCCCATGGCCAGCGCGGCGGCGCGGGCCGAGCGGCCGCGGTCGAACATGACGACCTGGGCGCCGATGAAGCGGCGGAACTGCAGGGCCAGCAGCGCCAGCAGCACCGACTTGCCGGCGCCGGTCGGGCCGACGATCAGCGTGTGGCCGACGTCGCCGACATGCAGATCGAGGCGGAACGGCGTGCTGCCGCGCGTCTCCGTCATCATCAGCGGCGGCGCATTGAGATGCCGGTTCATCTCAGGCCCCGCCCACACGGCCGACACCGGCATCATGTGAGCGAGGTTCAAGGTGTGCACGATCGGCTGGCGCACGTTGGCATAGGGGTTGCCGGGCAGACTGCCGAGCCAGGCCTCGACCGCGTTCAAGGTCTCGCGGATGGTGACGAAGCCGCGGCCGTTGATGATGCGCTCGACCGCCAGCAGCTTCTCGTTGGCCTGCTTGGCATCGGCATCGCACGACAACGATCGCCGTGGTGAGATAGCCGAAGGCGACGTCGTCGGCGCCCAGCTCCTGCAGCGCCTCGTCGGCATCGGTCGCCTTGTTGTCGGCGTCGGGATCGACCAGCGCCGTCTCGCGGTTGAACATCACCTCGCGCAGGATGGCGCCGACCGACTTGCGCTTGGCGAACCACTGGCGGCGCAGGCGCGTCAGATGCTCGTGTGGCCTCGGTCTTGTCGAGGGCGATCCAGCGCGTGGTCCAGCGGTAGGCGAAGCCCAGATCGTTCAGGGCATCGAGAAGCCCGGCGTCGTCGCATTGGGGAACCCCAGCACGGTCAGCACGCGCAGATGCTGATCGCCGAGCTTCGGCTCGACGCCGCCGAGCAACGGCGTGTCGCACAGGATGGCATCGAGATGCGTCGGGATGGCCGGCACGGCGACCGGCTGGCGCTTGGTCGGAGATGGTGCCGTGCAGGTAGGTCAGCGTCTCGGCATCATCGAGCGCTTCGGCCTCCGGCAGGATCGAGCCGAGCATCTGCAAGGCGCGGTCGGTCTCGGTCACGAACCATTCGAGCTGGGCCTGCGGCTCGACCTCGATGGCCGTCTCGTCGCGTGCGCTCGTAGAGGAAGCGCTCGGCCCGACCTTCGTGCTCGGGCGGCGGCAGATAGAGGAAGGTGAGGAAGTACCGGCTCTCGTGGTGGGCGCCGTCGGCGCTGAAGGCGGCGTAGCGCTCCTGATCGACCAGCCACGAGGCCGGATCGGCGAAGCGCGCCCCGGGATACTGGTTGGCCGGCACGCGCTCGGCCTCGAAGAACAGCGCCCAGCCCGCGCCGAAGCGCTTCAGGATGTTGTTCAGCCGCGCGCGTGATGGAGACCAGCTCGGCCTCGGTGGCGCTGTCGAGGTCGGGGCCGCGGTAGCGCAGCGTGCGCTGGAACGAGCCGTCCTTGTTGAGCACGATGCCGGGTCCGACCAGGCAGGCCCAAGGCAGGTAGTCGGCGAGCGCTGGTGGTCTTCTTGCGGTACTCGGCGAGGTTCAGCATGCGAGTGCTCCCTTGTGACGGGCATGGCGGGACAGGACGGTGAGGAAGGCGGGGTCCTTGCGCGTGACCCACACGGCGATGGCATGGCCGGCGAGCCAGATCAGCAGGCCGGCGAACCAGAGGCGAAGGCCCAGCCCGATCGACGCTGCGAGCGTCCCGTTGAGGATGGCGAAGCTGCGCGGCGCGCCGGCGAGCAGGATCGGCTCGGTCAGCGACGCGATGCAGCGCGACTTCGAAGCCGGGGACGGACGATGGTTGGCCGAGCATGGATGTTTCACTCCGTGGTCAGTTGATCAGTGCGCCGCCGGCGAAAGAGAAGAACGACAGGAAGAACGAGGTGGCGGCGAAGGCGATGGAGAGGCCGAACACGATCTGGATCAGCCGGCGCAGACCACCGCCCATGTCGCCGAAAGCGAGGCTGAGCCCCGTCACGATGATGATGACGACCGCAACCACCTTGGCGACCGGTCCCTCGATCGACTCCAGGATGCGCTGGAGCGGCGCTTCCCAGGGCATGCCCGACCCGGCAGCGTGGGCGGCACTGTCCGCCATGAGAGCGACCAGGCCTCCGACCAACGGCGCAATGACGTAGCTGGACTGGATCGGCAGAAGGCGGCGGTGCCACATGGGATCTGCTCCATTCAAACGGTGTGAAGGCTCGGCCGCCCGAGGGGTTTCAGCATGTAGTCGCCGTCGGCATCGAGACTTGCCACCTCCAGCACCGTCTCGAGCCGGCGGTTGGCGCCGCGGCCGTCGAGGAAGACGACGATGTCGATGGCCTGCACGATCAGGTCGCGCGGCACGGTGACGACGGCCTCCTGGATGAGCTGCTCCAGGCGCAGGAGCCCGGCCGGCGCCGAGTTGGCGTGCACGGTGGTGATGCCGCCGGGATGGCCGGTGTTCCAGGCCTTCAGCATGTCGAGGGCTTCCGGGCCCGCGCACCTCGCCGACGATGATCCGGTCGGGCCGCAGCCGCAGCGTCGAGCGCACGAGGTCGGCCAGCGTCGCCACGCCGGGTTTGGTGCGCAGCGCCACGCAATCGGCCGCCGCGCATTTGAGCTCGCGCGTGTCCTCCAGGATGACGACGCGCTCGCCAAGATCGGCAATCTCCGCCAGCAGCGCGTTGACCAGGGTCGTCTTGCCCGACGAGGTGCCGCCCACCACCAGGATGTTCTTGCGCTCGCGCACCGCGATCGCCAGCACCTCGGCCTGCCGCACCGACATGATGCGCGCTGCGACGTAGTCGCCGAGCCGATAGAGCACGTCGGCCGGCTTGCGCACGGCAAAGCACGGCGCCGGCGCGACCGGCGGCATGACGCCCTCGAAGCGCTCGCCCGTCTCGGGCAGCTCGGCCGAGACGATCGGCGCCTTGTCGGTGACCTCGCGGCGCACGTGCGCGGCGACCAGGCGGATGATGCGCTCGGCCTCGGCGCTGCCGATGCGCTCGCCGGTGTCCTGGCGTCCAGACCGTGGCCCGCTCGATCCACAGCCTGCCGTCGGGATTGACCATCACCTCGATCACGGTTGGATCGGCCAGCGCGGCGGCGATGGTGGGCCCGAACGCCGTGCGCAGCATCTGCCGACGACGCCCTTGCGCCTCCTCGGCGGCTGCGAGGGAGAAGAGATCAGCCATGGTGCGCCTCCGTCGATCCGGCCGGCGGGCTTCTGGCCGTTGGTCTTGAGGCTGACGACGGTCGGTCTCTGAGGGCTCTTGGCGGGATGCGGTTTGAATGGCGCGTCGTCGATTGCCGTTGCGAACAGGTCCGGGTTGTGGACGGCGATCGAACTCCAGCACGTCGGAGACGAGGCGGCGATCGGAGGCGAGGCGGCTGCCGATCTGGGCAACGAACCACTCGAAGCGCCGTCGGCCCAGTGCCCGAGCCGGCTGCTGCTCGCTGTCGGCCAGCGGCGGGGTGATGGTGAGGAAATAGCGCACGAACAGCGAGATCATCTCGGTGTTGATGGCGGCATCGCGCTTGAGCGTGGCGAGGCTTGCCGCCTGCTCGTCCAGACGGCGCAGCAGCACGTCGTCGATCAGCGGGTACTTCTCGGGGTTCAGGCGGCGGTCGAGCGCCTCCTCGACGAGCGCCGACTTGGCACCGTTGCGCAGCTTGGCGACCCGCTCGAAGCGCTCGGCCAGCTCCTCCGGCAGAAGGATCGAGTAGCGCTTCTTCGATCCCCAAGGGCTCTTTTTCGGCGCGGCCTTGGCGTCACTGGTCATTGTCGTTTACGTCCTCAGCGCGGGATTTCGTCGTCATCGTCGTCGGGCTGCGGCGGCTTCGGGCCCTCGGAATGCTCGGGAAGATCGTCGCCACGCGATCCCGGGTCATGGTCCGGCCGCTGCGGCAGCTCGTGGCCGATATCGAGAGCGGGCCCCGTATCCGGCGCTCGGCCGTTACTGCTCACCATCTCCGACCACGCCTTCTCCAGGCGCTCGTGGGTGCCGCGCGTCTGCCCCAGCCAATTGTCGCTGCGCGGCGGCGGCACGTCGGCAAAGCCGCCGGCGGCCAGTCTTGGAGACGGCAATTGGCGGTCGAGGAAGTTGCGGTCGGTGTAGTATTTGAGCTTGCCCGCGCGGATCGGCGGCACGCCCGACACCAGCACCAGCGCGTCGTCTTGCGGGAGCTGCAGCACCTCGCCGGCGGTCAGCAGCGGGCGCGGCGTCTCCTGCTCCGATATCGACGTGTGCGACAGCCAGGCCGAGAGGCGCTTGCCGGACAGGTTCTTCTGCGCGCGCAGCTCGGTGGCGGTACCGAGCGCGTCGGACAGGCGCTTGGCCGTGCGCTCGTCGTTGGGCGCGAAGGCGACACGCACGTGGCAGTTGTCGAGGATGGCATGGTTGTGCCCGTAGGCCCGGTCGATCTGGTGCAGCGACTGCGCCACCAGGAAGGCGCGCACGCCATAGCCCGCCATGAACGCCAGCGATGTCTCGAAGAAGTCGAGACGGCCCAGCGCCGGGAACTCGTCCAGCATCAGCAGCAGCCGCCGGCGCGACGCCGCGTCCGCTCGTCGGCAGCGTCTCGGTCAGCCGCCGGGCGATCTGGTTGAGGATCAGCCGCACCAGCGGCTTGGTGCGGGAGATGTCGGACGGCGGCACCACCAGGTAGAGCGAGACGGGCCGATCCGCCTGCATGAGATCGGCGATGCGCCAATCGGAGCGCGCCGTGTTGGCGGCGATCAACGGATCGCGATAGAGGCCGAGGAAGCTCATGGCGGTCGACACCACGCCCGAGCGCTCGTTGTCGGACTTGTTCAGCAGCTCGCGGGCGATGGAGGCGACCACCGGATGCGCCTGCGGCGCGTCGTCGGTGCCGAGGTGATTGGTGGTCAGCATGATCCTGAGCGTGCGCAGGATCGAGCGCGACGGGTCGGCGAGGAAGGTGGCGACGCGCGCCAGCGTCTTCTCCTCTTCGGCGTAGAGCACGTGCAGGATGGCGCCGGTCAGCAGCGCGTGCGCCGTCTTCTCCCAGTGATCGCGCCGTTCCTTGGCCCCTTCCGGATCGACCAGGATGTCGGCGATGTTCTGCACGTCGCGCACCTCCTGCGCGCCCTTGCGCACCTCGAGCAGCGGATTGAAGCGGGCGGAGAGGGGATTGGTCGGATCGAACAGCAGGCAATGGGAGAACTGGGCGCGCCAGCCGGCGGTGAGCACCCAGTTCTCGCCCTTGATGTCGTGCACGATGGCCGAGCCGGGCCAGGTCAGCAGGGTGGGCACCACCAGGCCGACGCCCTTGCCCGACCGCGTCGGCGCGACCGCCAACACATGCTCGGGGCCATCGTGGCGCAGATAGCGGTTCCGATAGAGACCGAGGACGATGCCGCGATCGCCCAGCAGCCCTGCCTTGTCGACATCGGAAGCGTCCGCCCAGCGGGCCGAGCCGTAGGTTGTGGCTTGTTGCTTGCGGCCGGCCCGCCAGGCGGCTCCCCCGAACGCGACCAGGCCGGCGGCAATTCCCCCGAATGCCGCAACGGCGCCGGCACGCGCAAACACGCCGGGTGCCTGGCCGTCGAACGCCAGCCACCAGGCGAACAGTTTCCACGGCGCGTAGAGCTTGAAGCCCGAGAGATCGATCCAGGGTGCCCCGAGCGCCGCCTGGTAGCCGAGCATCGCCGCCGCCCATTGCGTCGCGGCGATGAGACAAGCCAGCGTGACGGCGATGGCCAACAGACCTTGACGGATGGAGGAACGGAGGGACGACACGATCGCTGGCCTTTCGCGCGAAGAAACATCGCGTCAAAAGGGTGCGTCCAAATCAACGCATCATTCAATCGGGTAAATTGTGCAGGATCGTGAAGGATCGTGAAAAAAGGGAGTGGGTTTGCGGCAAACTCGCGGCAAGCGTTTCGGGTCGGATATTCTACGGCACCTTTTTTGGTGCCGCGTTTCTCAAGCGCTGCAATTTCAGGACGAACGTGCAGTCGATAGCATTCGGCCATGTCCGAGGAAATGCAAGAGCGGTTTGCGGCCACGGCGATGTCGCGCGTGGCCGCCGGCTTGCCCGATCACGCCGCCGCATTGGCTGCCGCCGCCAGCGGGCGCTTGGTGTATTGCGCCCGGGGAAACGCCATATAGCGGGGCGTCCAGCCCTCGACCTTGCTGCGCCCGTCACCGGCGAGCGCCTTGCGGATGATGGTCTTCTTCTTCGTCCCTGGCTCGGTCAGGTAGCTGCTGGCGGCCGTCTCGCCGATCACTTCGGTCAGCATGCCGCTCACGGCCTCGCGGTCCTTGACCAGAGCAAAGAACACGTCATCGGGCTGCCAGTGCTGGAGGCAATCGACCTTCAGCCGCTGGCCCAGGGTGTCGATCAGGTCCGCGCCCGCCGCCAGGGTCTCGGCCATCACCACGGCGAGCACGTGCAGCACCTGGGCGTCGGTCATCTCCGAGAGCCGCGCGAAGACCTCGGCCGTGCGGGTGCCGCTGGCGTCGTGGGCGACGATCGGTGCGCCGTCCGCCTCCGCGCGCAGCAGCTTGGCCGCTTTCGCGCGCTTCTTTGCGAAAGCGCCCTCACTGGCCAGCGCTGCCACCGCCTCGCCGATGGCGGGGGTCTCGGGCCGCTGCGGCTCGGCCTCCACCTTCCACCAGCGCCCGCCACCGATGGCGTGCGCCAGCATCAGGCGCAGAGCGATGTCGGGCGCGTCGGCGACGGCGAGGCGCACGGCGCTGTGGCGCACGAGATCGACGTAGCTCGCCAGCGGTCCGCTCATTTCGGGGCGCTCGATCGCGGCGGTTGCGCCTTCCGCGCTGTCGTCCTCGGCCGGCTTTCGCTTTGCTCGCTTCAACTCGCCGCGCGGCTTGAGCCCTTTGTGCACGATGACATGCCCATCCGGCTCCACCACGATGTAGGCACCGCCGCCGTCAGCCTTGGCCACGTTCTCGTAGTCCCAGGGCTGAAAGCGCCGGTCGGGCTCGACGATGTGCACCTCGGCCCAGCCGGATTTGAGCAGCTGCTCGCGGCGCTCGGCGATGGCGGCATTCTGCAGGCGCCAGAACTCGTCGGGGTCGGTGAAATACCGCTGCTCGCCGAACAGGTCGGCGGCGATACCGCCCTGATATGTCGCCTCGTCGAACAGCGCGGCCGTGGTCGCGATCTCGGCGCCGCCCAGCAGCCAGGCCTTGAGCTGCCAGGGCGGTGGCGGCTCCTGCTCGGGATCGTTGTTCAGCGCCAGCCATGCCTTCTGCCGCTCCTTGGTGGCGAGCGTCAGCAGCTGCAAGGTCTGCGTGTCGATGTCGCCGGCACGATATAGGCGGCGGATGTCGGGATGCAGGTTGGCGATGGCCAGCCGCCGCCTGACGATCTGCTCCGAAATGCCAAAGTGCACGGCGATGTCGATCTCGCCCAGACCCTTCTTGCGCAGTGCGGCGAACGCCTCGTACTGCTCCAGGTCGTCCATCGGCAGGCGCTCGACGTTCTCGGCCAGCGACGCCTCGATGGCCGTGGCATCGTCGTCGGCCTCCAGCAGAACGCACGGCAGCTTGTCGGCATCCGGTGTGCCATCGGCGTCGAGCTTCTTCGCGGCGAGGTAGCGCCGCCGTCCAGCCACGATCTCGTAGCCGTCGCCGTCCCTGCGCACCAGCAGCGGCTGGATGATGCCCAGCGCCGCAATCGAGGCGGCGAGGCTGTCGATCTCCTTGGCGCCGTGGCGGCGGACGTTGAGCTTGGAGACGGTAAGCTCTGAGAGCGGGATGTGATGCAGTTTGCGTAGCATGGGAACCTCCGTGGTGTTCAGGCTGCGAAGCTGTGGGCGGTGGCGGACTGCAAGCCGTCGAGATAGGTGACGGCCTCCTGCGCCTTGGCGGCGGCGGCAAAAATGGCGCGCGGCTGGGCCTTCATGACCTCGAGCCAATGGTGGATGTAGCGGGCGTGATCGGGGTGCGGTTCGATGGCGATGCCGAGCCGGGCGCAGAGGAAGGCGGCGCCGATCTCGGCGCAGGCTTCCTCGAAGCAATAGGCGTCATCGCCGAAGCGCTTGCCGAACTCCCGGTTGAGGCGGTGCGGCGCGCCGACCCAATGATCGTTATGCCGATATCGGCATAACATCCACTGGACGGCCGCGCCGCACCGGCTCAAGCGCGAGCTCGGCAAGCGCTTCGCCGACCAGGCCTATGTCGCCGAGGAACTGGTGGCTTCCATTGGCGAAGCATTCCTGTGCGCCGAGCTCGGCATCACGCAAGAGCCACGGCCCGACCACGCGCAATACCTCGCGCACTGGCTACGCTTTTGAAGCGCAATGATCGCGCCATCTTCACCGCCGCCGCCCGCGCGGCGGAGGCCGTCAACTATCTCAAGGGCGAGCCCGCCGAGGCCCACTCCAAACGCCGGCCGCCGTCATCTCCACATCCGCGGCAGCCGAAATCGCCATCGGGGCAGCGCCATGAAGCACGATGCCGCGCATCTGGCCGCCCGGCTTGCCGAGCAGGCCGAAGGGGGTCCCTGAAGGCAATCTCCGCGGGGCCGGCGCTGCGGCCGCTACTGGTGTGTGGGAGACGTCTTCAACCATTCCGGCCGCAGCCTGTTCGTGCGGCTCGCGGGACCGTCTCGCGGGCCGCGCGCCGCCGGCAAATGGACCGACGCTGCCACCGGCGAGCATGGCGATCTTCTCGATCTCATCGCGCGTCAACCGCGGCTCAATTCCGCGCCGCGCTTGACACGCTGGCAGAAGCCGCCCATCTTTCTCATGCGAGCCCAGCGCACCGACACGCGCGACCCAGCCGCCGCCCGATCGGCCGCCGGCGCGGCCCGCCGACTCTTTGCGGTCGGCGCGACCGGTCCAGGGCTCGCTGGCCGAGAGCGTATCTGCGCTCAGCGCGGCATCGTTCTTCCATGCGCCGCCTTGCGGCCTTGCGCTTTCATCCGCAACTGCGACTCATCGCGGACCATCGCCGCGCCGCTGCAGGCCTGGCCCGCGCTGATCGCCGCTGTCACCGACCTCGCCGGCTATATCACCGGCGTCCATCGCACCTTCCTAGCGCGCGACCGGCGACGGCCAAGGCGTCGATCGACCGACCCGCGCCGGGCCATGGGCGATCTCCTCGGCAACGCCGTCCGCTTCCCGTCTTCGCCCGCTTCTGCGGGTTCGGCGGGCAACCCGCAATCGCCCAGCCTGCCCCCGCCCAATCGACGTGCTTACAGCCGCGGAAGGCATCGAGACGATGCTCTCGCTAAAGACCGCTCATGCCGCAGATCCCCATGGTCGCCGCCCTCTCCGCCGCCCATCTTGCCGTCCTGGATTTCCCGGCCAAGGCTGCGCCGTCTCTACGTGGCCGTCGACAATGACGCCGCCGGCCGCCGGGCGTGCGATCGCCTGACCATGCGCGCCGGCGCCGATCACATCGAAGCGCATTTCCTTGTCCCGCGCGGCGACGACTGGAACGCCGATCTGCGTGTTTTCATCCCCGACCGCCTTCGCGCCGATCTCGCCGCCCAGCTCCGCCACGACGACCTTGCTCGCTTCTGCCCCGGAAAAGCTGAGCGCCGCCCGCACCCGGCACTCTCCGGAGGGCCAGCCGCGAGCCGCGGCCTTATCCGTGTGGCGATTGGGCCAGAGCCGGGGCCGGGACCAACGGCTGCGCTCGGCTTTCTTCCCTGGCGGCGCTTGACGCGCGCCGCCATTCCTCGCGAAGCAAGAAAGCCGCGCTCGCCGTCCTCCACTGTCGTTCCGGCCGCCGCCTGAAGCGGCGGTGCTGCCCCGTCCCCGTCTCCGGCAAGAGGATCGCCGGAAAGGCCGCTTGCCTCGCGGCCGCGAACCCTCAACCGGAGACCTTGCCATGGCACGTCACTCCCGTCCGCTTCACCCTTCCGATGCCGATCCCGCCGACGGCTGCGCCACCGCCCGCGCGCTCGAGCAGCTTCAGCTTGCCGGCTATCACCCGCATGAGGACGATCCCGATCCGCGTCCGCTGCCGGAGGCCGACGCACTCGAGGCCGTCGTCGCCGGTATGTTCGACGCGCTTGCCGAGCCGCTCGCGGACACGAGGCTCGAGCCCGATCTTGCAGATCTTCTCTGGTCGCTCACCGATCTGTTCCATCGCAAGGCCCAGCGCGTGCAGCGCCAGCTTGACGCCAACGAAGATCGCCAGCGCGGCTCGCAAGCCGAGCAGGACGGCTCGGAAATCCGCTCCGTCGAGCTTGAGCGCCTGATCGCCGAGGGCTTGACGATCCTGGAGCGCCGCAGCGCTTTCGAGATGCTCCGCGACCGCGCCGCCGACCATTACGAGCCCACAGCGGCTCCACCTGGCGGCCCCGCTCGGGCTCCATGGTCAACCACAAGCACCTCACCGCCGCCGTCATCGACAGCCGCGACTTCATCGCCGCCAAGCGCCGCGCCGAGACCGAGGTGCATCTGCCCTGCGGCCCCAAGGTCGCCTTCGCCGGCGGCATCGCCTGCAACGACCACGACCGCATCTGGGACGCGCTCGACAAGGTGCTCGCCAAGCATCCGAACATGGTGCTCATCCACGGCGGCACCGACCGCGGCGCCGAGCGCATCGCCGCCTGCTGGGCGAGCGCTCGCAAGGTGACACAGATCGCCTTCAAGCCCGACTGGAACCGCGAAGGCAAGTCGGCGCCCTTCAAGCGCAACGACCGGATGCTGGAGGTGCTGCCGATCGGCGTCGTGGTGTTCCCTGGCTCCGGCATCACCGACAATCTCGCCGACAAGGGGCGCAAGCTCGGCATCCGCCTGTTCGACTTTCGCAAGCGCGGCGCCTGACCAACGCGTTTTCCGCTCCGGCGCCGCCACCACGGCCGGCCGGAGCTTTCCCTCGCCATGTCGAGGCTGATCCTCTTTGCGCCCCCACGAGAAAGAGGAGGGCGGGGAAGGCTGACGGCAAGGGCCGGGAGAGAAGGTCCCGCCCCGCCGTCGATCCAGCCTGGAGACGCCTCATGAAACTACTGACCCAAGACCAAACCCGCACGCTTCTCGATAACGGCCGCCGCCAGGCCACTGTGCGAGGAACCGCGCAGGAGATCGATTTCTGGCCGGTCGTGAAGCTGTTTTATCCCGCCGGCGGGCATACCTGGCTCCTCACCGAGCTCGACGCTGACGATCCGGACATCGCCTGGGGTCTTTGCGATCTCGGCATGGGTTTCCCCGAATTCGGCACGGTGCGATTGTGCGAGCTCGCCTCCATCCACGGCCTCGGGGGCCTTGGCATCGAGCGCGACCGCCGTTGGACCACGAAAGGTCCGATCTCCGCTTACATCGACGCCGCAACCACCGCGGGCCGCCTCGTCGATCTCCCCGGCACCGACGCCTCACCGGCCCCCGATCTCCTGACCGCACTCCAGAGAGCGCTCGCGGCTCTCAATACCGCCCCGCGTTTCGAGGTCCCGACCCTCGGCACCGATAGCTACGCCATCGCCGCCGAAGCCGAGCGTGCGATTGCCGCAGCCCGATCCGGCGACGCCGTGGCCACATCGAAGCGCTAGGCGTGCATGAGCGAGTTCGATACCCTGATCGCCTAACTGATTGGACATACGCCGTGAAATCCCCGCGCAAAACCATGCAGTTGAGGCAATACCAAAGTCTCGACGCCATGAAAGACGATCAGCTTGCCTATTGGCAGCAGCAGCCCGCCTATAAGCGCCTGGAGGCGGTCGCCGAGATCAACATGGCAATCTATGGCCTGAAAGCGAAGCCTCTGAATGTTTCAAGACTTCAAAGAACTCTTGTCCATCTTAAACGCTAAGCGCGTCAAATATCTCGTCGTCGGCGGCTGGGCCGTCTCCTATCATGCCGAGCCGCGCGCCACCAAGGACCTCGACATACTGATCCGTCCCGACGCGAAAAACGCCAGTGCCATCCATGCGGCGCTGCAAGCATTCCAGGCCCCGGTCGCGACCGTCAAGCCGGCTGATCTCATCGCGAAAGGAAAATTCTTTCGTATTGGCAATCCGCCGGTCATGATTGACATTCTTCCGGAGATCAAGGGCGTCGAATTCGACCGCGCGTGGAAGCGCCGCGTGCGCCTCATCGTCGATGCCCACACCGGGCTCAGAGCCAATTTCATCTCCAAGGCCGACCTGATCGCCGCCAAGATCGCCGCGGCGCGGCCGCAGGACCTTGTAGACGTTGATGCCATAAGACGGGCTCAGCGCACCGCCAAGCGCAAACCCAAAAAACCCGCACGCTAACGACTCTCCACCCCAACATCCCCACTCCACACACCATCCATAAGAGGAAGAGAAGAGCGCGGGCTGGGTGACGGCCGAAGGCTGAAGAGAGAGTCTCCCGCCTGGAGCCGTCCTTCTTACCTACGGAGCGTCTCCTATGGCCGCCAAAGCCAAGCTTTCTCTCATCCAGCCCACCAGCATCCCGCTCGACAAGCTCATCTTGAGCCAGCGCAACGTGCGCCAGCTCAAGGCCGGCGTCTCGATGGAAGCGCTCGCGGACAGCATCGCCCGGCGCTCGCTGTTGCAATCCCTGAGCGTGCGCCCCGTGCTCGACGGCAAAGGCAAGGAAACCGGCACGTACGAGGTGCAGGCCGGCGGCCGGCGCCTGCGCGCGCTGCAGCTACTCGTCAAGCAAAAGCGGCTGCCCAAAGACGCTCCCGTCCCCTGCATCGTCAAGACGGATGGCATCGCCGAAGATGACAGCCTCGCCGAGAACAGCGACCGCGAGGCACTGCATCCACTTGACCAGTTCCGCGCCTTCGCGGCGCTGAAGGCCAAGGGACAGAGCGAGGACGACGTCGCCGCCGCGTTCGGCGTCACGCCGGCGGTGGTGCGCCAGCGCCTGAAGCTTGCCGCCGCGGCGCCTAAGCTGCTCGATGCCTACGCCGCCGACGCGCTCAATCTCGAGCAGCTCATGGCCTTCTGCGTCAGCGGCGACCATGCCCGCCAGGAGCAGGTCCTGGAAGCGATCGAGCGCCGCGAAATCAGCCCGAACGCCTGGAACATCCGCCGCCTGCTCACCGAGGCCTGCGTCGAGGCAAGCGATCCCCGCGTGCGCTTCGTCGGGCTCGATGCCTATGTGGCGGCGGGCGGCAGCATCATGCGCGACCTGTTCGAGGAGGATGATGGCGGCTGGCTGCAGGACCCCGAGTTGCTGATGCGCCTCGCCGGCGACAAGCTCGCCGCCGAACGGACGCGCCTTCTCGCTCAAGGCAGGAAATGGGCCGAGGCGGCGCTGGAGCCGTCCTTCGATCACAAGGCAGGTCTGGCACGTCTGCAGCCCATCGCCAACGCGCTCTCGGACGAAGAGCAGGAGCGCTACAGCGATCTCGCCGACGAGCATGATGCCCTTATCGAAGGGCTTTCGGATGATGACATGCCGAAGAAGGTACGCGCGCGCCTCGACAAGATCGAGAGAGCGCTCGCGGAGCTCGACACCCGCCCGCCGCAATTCGCGCCGGAGGACATCGCCCGCGCCGGCGTTCTCCTCGGCGTCAGCGAGGAGGGACGGCTGCGCGTCCAATACGGCTTCCTGCGTCCCGAGGATGCCGGCGCCGATGACGGGGTCGGCGGCCAAGACCGCGATGAGGACGGCGGAGCGCTCACATCCTCCCCCGAGGACGGGGACGCGCCAGGCGACGCCGCCGCCGCGCTGCCCGACCGGCTGCTGCAGGACCTCACCCTCTTCCGCACCGTGGCGCTCCGCGATGCGCTTGCCGGGGATTTCGACACCGCGTTCCTGGCGGCGCTGCACGCCATGTGTCTCGACCAGTTCTACACGACTTCCCTCCGAGAGCTGCCTGCAGATCAGCGCCAGGGACCACCTTCCCTCCGGCACCGGCGGCCTTGCCGAGTTCGCCGCCGCCAGGGCGATGGAAGTGCGCCATGAAGCCTGGCAAGCGCAGCTACCCGAGGAGCCGTCGCACCTTTGGACAGCGCTCGCGGCGCTCAACCCGGCGGACCGCGCCAGCCTGTTCGCGCATTGCGTCGGCCGCACGGTGAACGCCGTGCGCGATCCGCACCACAAACGCCCCGGCGCGCTCCGCCATGCCGGCCAACTCGCGGCAGCGCTCGCGCTCGACCTGCGCGCCGCCGGATGGACCACCACGGCCGGCAACTATCTTGCCCGCGTCACCAAGGCGCAGATCCTGGAGGCGGTGCGGGAAGGGAAGGGGGACGCATTGCCTCATCGAGAATGTTACCGGAGAAGTCCTGTCATGACTGGGGCGGCGCTAGCGAATCGGATCGCTGGCGTGCATGGCGGGGAACATCAGCATGGGCGCACGGCGCGAGGTGGTGTCGGCGGTGGCGGAGCGCTACCGGTCGGCGGGGCGACGTGAGAAGGGTCGGATTCTCGACGAGCTTACGGCTGTGACGGGCTGGCATCGCAAGCATGCGGTGCGGGCGCTGCGAGCGAAGCTGCCAACGCAGGCGGCCGAGACCGTGCCGCGCAAGCGACGATACAACGCCGCGATCCGGGACGCGGTGACGGCGCTGTGGGAAGCGTCCGATCGGGTGTGCGGCAAGCGGCTCGAGGTGATGATCCCTGCGCTGCTGCCGGCGCTGGAGCGGCACGGCCGGCTGACGCTGTCGCGCAGTGAGCGCGCGCTGGTGCTGTCGGCGAGTGCTGCGACCATCGATCGGATGCTGGTTGACGTGAAGGTCGCGGCAGCGGGCGGCCGGCGGCGGCGCGTCGGGTTCTACTCCGCGATCCGTCGCGAGGTGCCGATCCGCACCTTCAACGATTGGAACGACCCGCCGCCCGGCTTCTGCGAGATCGACATGGTGGCGCACGGCGGCACGTCGGTGGCGGGCTCGTTCATCCAGACGCTCACCCTGACGGACATTGCGACCGGTTGGACCGAATGTCTGCCGCTGGTGGCGCGTGACGGCAGCCTGGTTGTCGAAGCGATGACGCGGGCTCAGAGCCTGTTCCCGTGGCTCATGTGCGGTGCCGACTTCGACAGCGACAGCGCCTTCATGAATGATGTCGTGGTGCCCTGGTGCCGTGCGCAGAGGATCGAGGTGACGCGCTCGCGCGCCTACAAGAAGAACGACCAGGCGTTCGTCGAGCAGAAGAACGGCGCCGTCGTGCGCCGGCTGGTCGGCTACGGCCGCTTCGACGGCATCGAGACGGCTCGCGTGATGGGGCGCCTCTACGCGGCGGCGCGCCTGCACGTCAATTTCTTCCAGCCGTCGTTCAAGCTCAAGGAGAAGCGGCGCGAGGGCGCAAAGGTGATCAAGCGCTATCATGCTCCGGCGACGCCCTATGGGCGGGCGCTGACCCATCCCAAGCTGTCGAATGCCATCAAGCGGCGGCTGCGCGAGACCTATCGCAGTCTCGATCCGGTGGCGCTGCTCGCCGAAATCCGTCGGTGCCAGGACGAGCTCGGCGAGCGCATCGCCAGGCGGGGGCTTGCCGCGGCAGCCGATGCCGGCCCGGCAGACCCGCTCGCCTTCGCACGCGCGCTCGCAACGCATGCAAACACTGGCGAGGTTCGCGCGACGCACCGGCGTGTGAAACGCAAGTACAAGACGCGCATGCGCATGCCCTCGAAGCTGGACCCGCATCTGGCCACTATCGAGCACTGGCTCGCGGCCGAGCCGCAGATCACCGCGCTGGCGATCGTGCGCCGGCTGGCTGCGATCGATCCGGACGCCTTCGGCGACAAGCAGCATTCGATCGTGCAACGGCTGCTCAAGGCGCTCAGGCGCAAGGCTGCGCAGAAAGTGATCGCCGAGACCGCAGCCGAAGGGGGCGATGCAAAAATGCCCAACGCGGGTGTTGGCGGCCCTGCGGTCGGGCTACGCCCTCCCTCCGGCCCGCCAACACCCGCGTCACTCCAACCGCACCTTCAGCGATTGCCCCCGGCTGCCTCCGGTAACATTCCCCCGTGAGGCAATACGAGGGGTCAAGATTGGACGCCGATCGGGTCCACGTTGCGCGCCGTTTGACAGCCAGAGGGCTTCGAGTGTCCCGCGTGTGGAGGCGTCGCGCACTGCGAGCTGGAGAGGCGGGCGCTGTGGCAGTGCAATGCCTGCCGCACCCAGACGTCGCTGACAGCGGGCACGATCTTCGCGGCCACCAAGCTCGATCTGATGGTGTGGTTCCGCGCCATGTTGCACATGACGCAGACCAAGCAGGGCATCTCCGCGCTCGAGTTGTCGCGGCGCCTCGACGTCAACTACAACACGGCCTGGAAGATGCACCACAAGCTCCGACAGGTGATGCTGGAGCGCAATCGGGGCAAGCCGCTCGGCGGCCGTGTCGAGATGGACGACGCCTACCTCAGCGGCGAGCGCAACGGGGGAAAACGAGGGCGCGGCAGCCCCGGCAAGACGCCGTTCATCGCCGCTGTGGAGACCACAGAGGACGGCAAGGCCCATCGTGTGAAGCTGCGGCGCTTACAGCGGTTCACGAAGAAGAACATCAAGAAGATCACCGGGCGGATCGTGAAGCACGGTGCGCGGGTCGTCACCGACGGGCTCGGCTGCTTCAACGGCGTCGCCGACGCGGGTTGCCTGCACGAGCCGATCGTCACTGGCTCCGGCCGCAAGGCCGCTCGTCACCCTGCATTCAAAGCCGTCAACACGGTGCTCGGCAACATCAAGAGCGCCATCGCCGCCACGTTCCGCTCCGTGAACAAGAAGCATGCGCCGCGCCGCCTCGCCGAGTTCGAATACCGCTTCAACCGCCGCTACGATCTCCCCGCCATGATACCCAGCCTCGGCTGGGTCGCCGCGCGAACTCTGCCAATGCCGTACCGCCTCCTGAAGTTGGCGGAGGATTATGCGTAATCAGGAATCCTCTTGTTGAAAATTGCCCACTCTTTCACCCAGCTGCGGGTAGCTGGGATGGGCGATGCGATGGTCCGAGGTGATCCGTCATTACCTCAAGCGCCTGGCGCTGCGTCAGAGCAAGATTGAGCCGCAGGCGGCGCGCTTGGGTTCTGGATCAAGGCAGCTGGTCCCTGCCGTAGTCGCCCTAGGCGCGCTGTCCCTTCGGCGCACACAATCCGCGCCCGTTGGCATCAGTTCCCGTCGACCAAGCAACCTCGACATCGTCTTGTCGACGCCGGTAACGCCACCCGTGTCAGGATGGCAACCAGTCCACGTCGCTTGCTGCGCCGCGTGAGTCTGCCCGTGGCACTCATTCACCGGTCGTGTACGGAATAAATTACGGAGCAACTTGGCCGGATAGCTGACGCTCTGTTGCGCCGCCGGCACCACTCCACGCCCGCGCGTCCGTGATCGAGGGCGATCGTTGCGCTGCTCATCGTCCCGAAAGTGCTCGGCCCATATCGCGCGAACTTGCTCCACAAGACGGCGCCGAAATCCCGAGACTATTTTGAGACTTTATCGGTAGCGTCGCGCGCTAAGTCTCGGATTTTATTGGTGGGACCTCCCATAGCTGCTGAGGCTCAGCATGCTACGCCGACGGCCCGCCAGAGCGCGTCATAGGTTCTGGCGCCGGCGGCACGCAGGTGCGCCTTGAGCTTGGCGAACGCCATCTCGATCGGATTGAGGTCGGGGGAGTAGGCGGGCAGGAACAGGAGCCAGGCGCCACGCGCCTTCAGCGCGGCAGCGGCCTTGGCCGACTCGTGGACCTTCAGATTGTCGAGAATGACGACATCGCCGACCTGCAAGGTGGGGGCGAGCTGCGTCTCGACGTAGACGTCGAAGGCGGCTCGATCCATTGCGCCCTCGATGAGCCATGGAGCGGTGAGCCCATGGCAGCGCAGCGCGGCAATGAAGGTCTGGCTCTGCCAGTGGCCGAACGGAGCCGCGCCGGGCAAGCGCTCGCCCTTGATGGCCCCTCCCCGCAGTCGGGTCAGCTTGGTGGTCGTCGACGTCTCGTCGATAAACACGAGGCGATGCGGCATGACCCGCATGATCGGCTGGCGCCTGTGGATCCAGCTGTCGCGCGCCTTGGCGACGTCAGAGCGTGCGCGCTCCGTGGCCAGCAGCGTTTTTTTATAGCTGAACCCGGCCTTGCACAGGAATCGCGACAGCGATGCCGGGTCGGCCGCGAGACCGTGACGAGCCTCCAGTTCGGCGGCGAGCTCCGCCATCGTGATGTCGGGCTTCTCCTTCACGCGTCCGATCAGGAAATCACGATACCGCGCGAGCTTGCCGGTGCCTGGCGGACGGCCCTGCCGCTGCGGCGCAAGCGAGCCTGTGCAACCATGGCGCGCCACCAGCTTCACCGAGAACGACGGGCTGACCTCGAGAGCCTCGGCCGCACCGCGCCGCGATTGGCCACTCGCGACACGCGCCACCACCCGCCAGCTGCAAGTCCAGTGATTAGCTTCGCCCCATGATCCACCTCCCAACACGGTGAATCACAGTTCGCTGATTTGCGGAATCCCAATTCCGACTTAACGCACGGTGCTCTAGCTTGCAACTGGCCGTCGTCTAAGGGTATGGAGACGTTGGTCTACTGCATACCAGTCCAGGGAGGTGGCGACATGCAGAGCATCTCACGACGAGGGTTCGTGATCTCGACAGCGGCGGCGGCCGCAGCGTTTGGGCTAGACGGGCCGCTCCAGTTCTTCACGCCGGCGTTCGCGCAGAAGGCCCCGCAAGACATCTTCAAGTTCAAGGTCGGCGACATCGAAGTGATCCAGATGAACGACGGCATCTGGGAGAAGGCGCACGACGACAAATTCATCAAGAATGCGAGTGTCGACGACACCAAGGCGGCGCTGAAGGCGGGGGGACTCAACGATGCGACGGTGCCCATCACCTTCACCGTCACTGCCGTCAAGATGAAGGGCAAGGTGGTGCTGTTCGACTCCGGCACCGGCGCCCAGCTTGCACCGACCGCGGGCTACATCACCAAGAACGACATCTGGAAGAAGGCGGGCCTCGACCCCGCCCAGGTCAAGACCGTCGTGATCACGCACTTCCACGCCGACCATGTCAACGGCCTGATGGCGAAGGAAACCAACGCGGCGATCTTCCCCAACGCCGAAATCATAGTGCCGGAGGTCGAGTACAAGTATTGGACCACGCCGACCACGGCAGCCCCGCCGGCAAAGCGTATCCAGGCCGTGTTCCCGACCTGGAAGAACATCAAGCAGTTCACCGGCGACAAGGAAGTCACCCCGGGCGTGCGCGCCATCGCCAGCTACGGGCACACGCCGGGACACACGAGCTATCTCGTGAGCTCGGGCCGCAGCCAACTCATCGTGCTCGGCGACGTCTCCAACATCCCGTCGCTGTTTGTGAAGCACCCCGAGTGGCACGTCGTGTTCGACGTCGATCCCGACACGGCCGAGAAGAATCGCCGCAAGATGTACGATCGCGTGGTTGCCGACGGCGTCACCGTCACCGGATATCATTTCGGCATGCCGGGTGCCGGCAAGATCAAGAAGGACGGCAAGGGCTACGCCTTCATTCCTGTCAAGGTCTGAGGGAGCCGAGCGGGGACCATGAGTGGACCTCGACGCAAAGACGAAGGCGCCGCGCCGACGTGCGGCGCCTTTTCGCTGTCGGCTGGTTGTGATGGCCAAGGTGCCGGTGGCGGGCGCGGTCAAGACGCGCCTGGCACGCGAGATCGGCGTTGCCGGCGCGATGCGCTTTGCGCGGCAGGCGAGCGCGGCGCTGCTGCAGCGCGCCGGCCGCGACCCGCGTTGGCAGACGATCATCGCCGCCTCCCCCGACTACTCGGTCGCGAGCCGGGCCTGGCCCGATAGCCTCGCGCGCATGGCCCAAGGCCCCGGCGATCTCGGCGCCCGCATGCAGCGCATTGTCGATCGTTTGCCACCCGGCCCCGTAGTGATCGTCGGCACGGACATCCCCGGCATCAGGCAAGCGCACATTGCCCAAGCCTTCCGCCAGCTGGGCCTGCACGATGCCGTGCTCGGGCCAGCCAGGGACGGCGGCTATTGGCTCGTCGGCCTCAAGCGACGGCCGCGCGTGCTGCGGCCGTTTGGCGGCGTGCGCTGGTCCGGCCCGCACGCACTCGCCGACACGCTCACAAACCTCGCCGGGCGCAGCGTCGGCTACGTGGCAACCCTCGGCGACGTGGATGACGCGCAGAGCATGGCTGAGAGCGCCGGGTATTTTGGCCGCCGAGTGCTGCCATCGCCTCCGCCAAGCGGCGCAGAACGGGAGCGCGCGCGCAAATAAATGCGTCGCGTCCGACGGTGAAGCTCTGCAGGCGCAATCACAACCTATGGTCGTCACTTGCAGCGCAGCAAGGGTCCGCGGTCCAGGTGGAAATGGTCGTGGTGGGCGGCGTTGAAGTCCGGGCCCAGCACGACATGGAAATAGTTGCAGGCGCTGTCGTGCGCAGCCCGCAAGAAGCGGGCCTCCGCACCGCTGCCATGCCAGGAGCCCTTCACGGAGATGCGGCGTCCGTCGCCCAGCGTGAAGCCGCCGATATCGATGGCGTTGGCGGTCGCATGCTGACTGCGCCAGCCCTTCCATATGGGATTGCCGATGATGTCGCGGCAGGAATAGGTGCCGAAGCTCTGCACCGCGACAACGTGCTGGCCCAGCTGCTCCTGCGCGACCTGCTGCAGATCGTACTGGAGCCACAGCGCAAGCGCGGCGGCCGCCTCGCAGGTGACCTTGTCGAAGCCGGCGCGCACGCCGCCTGCACCCGACATGCGCACCGCGTTGACCCAGCCGCAGCCGTTGTGGATCGGGCTGTCGGGGATGGGCCGGGCCTCGATATAGGGTGCGACCAGGATGCGGCGGCAAAGATCCGGGTTGTATTTGATCGCCGCCAACCGCCAATCCACGAACCAGAGGTTCGGCCGGCTGAGATCGACCGCCGGGAACGGATTGAGCACCCAAGGCACGAGACCGAAACGGAACAGCGCGGCGAGGCCGCCCAACGCCACAACGAGCAGGATGATCCTCGGCACACGCGAGCGGCGTCTCGGCATCACGGCTGCGGCGGGCCTCTGCATGTCTCGATCTATAGAGACGCAGGTGCGCAAGGCCAAGCCTCGCGCAAAGGCGCGCACATCGTCTGTGGAAGCTTTCGTGAAAGGTTGCACGAGCGCAGGCGCCGGCTTGCGCGCCACGCCCACCCGCACGAGATCTATCTCGTTGTTTTCTCTCCGGAACCCAGGTCGGCTTATTTCGACAGTCTGAGCCGCAGCAGGTCCTCGGCGATGCTGCGGAAGGCCTTGCGCAACTCCTCCCCGCTCTCGGCGCGGTAGAAAGTCACTCCGGATGTGGCGCAGTCACGCAACACGGTCTCGGCAATCGGATCGTCGAGCC
Source organism: uncultured Alphaproteobacteria bacterium (assembly GCA_963738065.1). GTDB lineage: Bacteria > Pseudomonadota > Alphaproteobacteria > Rhizobiales > Hyphomicrobiaceae > AWTP1-13. Next base: position 80,321 of record CAVTVO010000044.1, on the reverse strand, counting down.
TGAAACCGATCGAGTACACCTTGACGTTGAGAGCCTTCATGTTGCGGCACAACCGTTCCGCGACGTCCTGCGACTGGCGCGCCTGCGAGGAGGTGTTGGTGCAGCTACGGTCGCAGGTGCCGCCGAAGGTGTTGTAGACGCCGTCGGTCATGAGGACGACTGCCTTGAGCGTCCTCCCATCGCCGTAGTCGACGGGGCGGCTCGCGGACGGCCAGAGTGCGGCCCACTTGGGCGAGATCAGATACCAGGCCCATGCGGTGCCGAGGTGCCCTGCGGTGCTGCCGCCGGCCCGCAGCCGATCGATCGCCCGCTTGATGCCGTCGGGATCATCGCTCAGCGCGGCAACCTCCGCTCCCGATGGGCAATTGTTGCGCGTGGGGGCAACGCCGGGATCGCCGGCGATTTTGAGATAGCGCCCGCCGCCTGGGGGCTCGTCGGTCGCCTGGTCGGCGCCGTCGCGCTCGAAGGCGCAGGTGTCGAGCCCGCGCTTGCTGGTGGCGGGAATGGCATAGGCCCCGGCGTTGACGCCGGCCGCAAAGGGCGCAAGCGCAATCCGCACCTTGTTGGTCGTGGACTTGTCCCGCGGCAACAGGATATCGACCATGTCGCGGGCGGCGACCTGCAGATCGTCGATCTTGCTGCAGGGGCTGCACATCGAGCCCGTCACGTCGAGCGACAAACCGAGCTCGATGTCCTTGGGATCGAAGGCCGCCGCTGCGGTCGTGGGAAGGCGGATCTCGTCGAATCCGCCGACGCGCGCAAACAGCGTCGGCACGTTGGCGGTGGCCGAGACGGTCACGGTGCTCGTCGGCCTGTCGATCTTGGCGTCGAATTCCGTCACCTTGCCGAAGTTCGGCTTTCCGGCGCTGCCGAGATTGGACTCGAAGAAGCGCTGGGCGAGCGCGGCCAGCTCACCCGTACTCATATTCTTCTCGTGCATGCTCTTGGCTGTGGCCAACGCGGCCGCATCGAGCGCAGCGGTGAGCTTGGTCTTGGTGTGAACGGCACGGCCGATGTCCACGGCAAGGCCCAGCATCATGACGAGCGCGAACAGGCTGAGCGCAAAGATCATCGCGACCGTGCCGCGCTCGTCGCCGGCGAGAGCTGCCAGCCGTCTTGGCGCAATCCCAAACAAGTGTGCCTCCCTGAAACAACGCCCCATCGCTGGGAGGCGGTGTTGCAATGGGAGTGCCGGAGAGACGGCCGAAAAGGGCGGCGGCAGGAGGCCTTCGAGACCCGGGTGCGAGAAAAAGCGCCGATCAGAAGTCCGACGCGATGCCGTTCTTTTCCCAGTCGCCGTAGCGGGTGGGATCGGGACCCTCGCGGCCACCGATTTCCTTCGATGGAGGACTGGCGGCCCGGCGCGCGTCGGCTAGCCGGCGGCGCTCCTCGGCTTCGGCCAGCGCGCGCTTGGCTTCGGGGGTCAGAGCCCGGGGCGACTCGGGTGCGCCGGCCGCCTCGCTCGCATCTGGCTGTCGCTCTTGAGTGTGATCGGCCATCTGCAACCTGGAGCTTGTCGGGCCACTGGCTGTGTGCCCTCTCCAATACCATATAATCGGGCGATCCGTTGACTGCGAGCCGGGAAACGCCGCGAGGACCAGACAAATGCCGATGAACTACGCCAAGACCGGGCTTCTACTGGCGGTCCTGACGGGCATCTTCGTGGCCCTGGGTGGTCTGATCGGCGGGACAACCGGCATGGTTGTCGCCCTCGTCATCGCCGCGGGCATGAACCTCTTCAGTTTCTGGGGCTCCGACAAGATGGTGCTCGGCATGTATGGCGCCGAGGAGGTCGATGCGCGCTCGGGCGGCGACTACTACCGGATCGTGCAGGAGCTGGCGGCCCGGGCCGAGCTGCCGATGCCGCGCGTCTACGTCATGAACAACCCGCAGCCCAACGCCTTCGCCACCGGCCGCAACCCCGCACATGCTGCCGTGTGCGCTTCGACCGGACTGCTCGAGATGCTCTCGCCTGAAGAGGTCGCGGGCGTGATGGCACACGAGCTCAGCCACGTGAAGAACTACGACACCCTGACCATGGCGGTGGCAGCCACCATCGGCGGCGCCATCTCCATGCTGGCGCAGTACCTTCAGTTTGGTGCGCTGTTCGGCGGGCACCGCGACAACAACGGCGGCGGCATCGGCTGGGTCGGCGCGCTCGTCGCCATGATCGTAGCGCCACTTGCCGCCATGTTGGTGCAGATGGCAATCAGCCGCTCGCGCGAGTACCAGGCCGATCGGCTCGGTGGGATGATCAGCGGCAACCCCCTGGCGCTCGCCTCCGCGCTCCGCAAGATCGAGGGCTACGCCCATCAGATCCGCAACGAGCCGGCCGAGGCGGCGCCGGCCACCGCCCACCTCTTCATCATCAACCCGCTGACCGGCGAGGGCATGGACAATCTGTTCTCGACCCACCCCAACACCGACAACCGCATCGCCGAGCTCGAGAGGCTCGCCCGGGAGTTGGGGGCGACGGGGCGCGGCGAGCGACCGAGAACGTCCTCCGGTCCCTGGGGCGCCTCCCCGTCCCGCCCGCGCGGGCCCTGGGGGTAAGGTAACTTTCACTTAGCGGCCTCCCCAAAAGGGGCCGGCATTGCCATCGGCGGCGCCACGCTCTCGCCCAGAGCGATGGCGAGAACGCCGTGATTTTGCTCGCGAGCAATGGTTAACGCCGTAGCTTCTGCGTTTCCTCCGCATCGGATGCAGCACCTGCGTGCGCCCAAGGCGGCGCTCGCACTGACAGTTTGCTGACAGGTTGCGCGCGGATGCTGTCGCTCCGGTGGGAATGCAGCGGGAGGGTGGGGCTATGTCGGCGGTATATTTCGATTCGCAATTGTCCGATGGGGATCGGCGTCAGCGGCTCTATGCCGGCGATGTCTTCATCTTCTCGGCGACTTCGGCCTCTCAGGCCCTCATCGACCTCGCCCGGCGGCTGCTGGAGGAGGCCTTTGCCCCGTTGGACCCGCGAACGGTCCACAGGCACAAGACGCCGGAGGAGGTTGCCGGCATCCTGTCGGTGCTCAAGCCGAAGTTCATTCACCATCCCGCGTGCAAGGAGATCATCCCGGCGCTCATGCGAGAGCACGGCGTCGATCTCGACAGGCTCTACTTCGACGTTCCCCGGTTGCGCTCGGCCTATCCCTCACACTTCCTGTCGTCGGGGATCGCCTATGCATTTCATCCCCACCGCGACACCTGGTATTCGGCGCCCATGTGCCAGCTCAACTGGTGGCTGCCGATCTACGCGCTCGAGCCCGACAACGCCATGGGATTCTATCCGCGCTATTTCAGCGAGCCGATCAAGAACAATTCGGAGATCTACAACTACTACGAATGGAACACCAAGAACCGCGCCAGCGCCGCACAGCACGTGAAGAGCGACACGCGTGAGCAGCCGAAAGCTCAACAGGAGCTCCAGCCGATCACCTTGCGCTACCTGCCGCCGCCCGGCGGGATCATATTGTTCTCCGGCGCTCAGCTGCACGAGACCGTCCCGAACACGACGGACACCGCGCGCTACAGCATAGATTTCCGCACCGTCCAACTCGACGACGTGATGGAGCGACGCGGAGCCCCCAACCGCGATTCGCGCTGCACCGGGACGACCATGCGCGACTACCTGCGTGGCTCCGACTTGCAGCACCTTCCCGACGAGGCAATCCGCCTGCACGACGACGGCACCGCCGTGACGGGCAGGGTGCTCTACTTCGGCGATCGGCTCGCTTGAGGGGAAGGCAAGGTGTCGTCTGTGCTCCACGAACACGCGCTCAACTCACCGCCTTCCCCGCCGCCCAGTCCGACGGCTTGGCTGTGGGCGCCGATCAGCGCCCGGTTTCGCGCAAGGCGTATGCGCCAGTTCGAGCGCGCCTACGCGCTCGACGCCGACACGTGCATCATCGATATCGGCGGCACCGAAGCGAACTGGCATCTGATCGATACGAAGCCGAAGGTGCTGCTGGTGAATATCAGCGGCCAGGAATACGAGCGCGACCAGTTCGTCTTCCGCAGAGGTAACGGCACGGCCCTCGGGTTTCCCGACAACTCCTTCGACGTCGCCTATTCGAACTCGGTCATCGAGCACCTCGGCACGTTCGAGAACCAGAAGGCCTTTGCACGCGAGGTGCGGCGGATAGCGCCGCGATACTATGTGCAGACGCCCAACAAGTGGTTCTGGGCGGAGCCGCATTTCCTGTGCCTCTTCATTCACTGGCTGCCCAAGCCCATCTATCGCAAGCTCTTGCGCTGGCTGTCGCCGTGGGGCTGGATCGCCCGGCCCGACCAGGCGGAGGTCGACGCGCAACTCGATGAGGTCAGACTTCTCACCGTGCCCGAGATGCGTGAGCTGTTCCCGGACGGGGTGCTGGCGCGCGAGCGCTTTCTGGGTTTCACCAAATCGCTGATCGTGACGCGGGGCTGACCGGGCGGCTACCCCGGGAAGGCGCGTGACAGCCGCATGCTCACTGTCGCTTGCGGCCCCTTCTTCGGCCGCCGGCTTCGCCGGTGGACCTCACCTGCGAGTTGCTCGGTGCTGCGTTCCTCTTCCAGGTGATCAGGCCGGCGATACGGCTGCCTTGCGGGCCGTACCAGCCCTTGATGTCGGAGCACAGGCTATTGCGCTTGGCGGCGGTGTCAGCTGCTGCCGCCAGCTTGTTGCTCTCCGCCATCCACCGGGCCACGAACTGATCGTGCCCCTTGGCGTTGGCCAGGTCGACCAGCCTGTGCTCCTTGTCGGTGCTCGTGGCCGCACAGTTCTTCACGCTCCAATCGACGTGGGCGGCTTCCTTGCCTGTCAGGCCGGTCTTCGCGGCGGCCGTAGCTGCCGCCGCCAGCGCACAGCTCAGTGCCGCAAGCGCGACGCTTCGCATGTTTCGCCTCCCGAATTGGGCCTAGGAAGCTCCCGATGGAGGCAACGCCGCGACCGCGCATATCCGTCGGTTGCATGCGGCAGCTGACGTGGGCCGGCTACATCGGCTAAGTCGGGGGATCGACCGGCAATTTGGACCAGCGCAGGTGCCCACAGGGAAGGTCAAGCGAGCAGCACGCAAGGAGCCGGCAGGGCTGGCCGCCCGCGAGCTGGCCATCCGCTACCTGGCTGGCGTCCTCATCTACAAGCGTCCCCTCGAGCAGGCGCTGGCGGAGGCCTCGGCGCGTCCCGAGGTTGCCGCCCTGGACGCGCGCGACCGGGCGCTGGCGCGTGCGGTCGCGGCCACCGCGCTGCGACGGCAGGGCGAGCTGGAGTTCGTGCTGGGCAACTTTCTCGAGCGACCGCTGCCGCGCGAGAAGGGCCGACTGTGGCCGATCCTCCTCACTGGCGCGGCCCAACTCATCTGCCTCGGCATGCCCGCTCATGCCGTCGTCGATCTGGCGGTGGAGACGGCGCGGCGCGACCGGGGGGCGCACCGCTTCGCCAAGCTCGTCAATGCCGTGCTGCGTCGGGTGGCCGAACGCGGGGCGGAGCTTCTTGCGGGGCAAGACGGTGTCCGGCTCAACATCCCCGACTGGCTCTGGCAACGCTGGGCGGCGGTCTATGGTGCCGAAACGACGCGACGCATCGCGGAGGCTGCCCTACGCGAGGCAGCGCTCGACATCTCCCTGAAGCCGCAGGACGCAGCCGAGATGGCGGCCTGGGCCACACGGTTGGAGGGAGGGCTGCTATCCACCGGCTCTATTCGGCTCGTCCCGCATGGCCGCATCGAGGACCTGCCGGGCTACGCCGAGGGCGCCTGGTGGGTGCAGGATGCGGCCGCCGCGCTGGTGGCGCGTGCGGCCGGAGACGTGGGCGGGCAGTCGGTCGCAGATCTCTGCGCCGCCCCCGGCGGCAAGACGGCCGCGCTCGCGGCTGCCGGGGCCATTGTCACCGCCGTCGACGTTGCGCCGGGCCGGCTCGACCGCCTGCGCGAAAACCTCGTGCGTCTGCGGCTTGCCGCCGAGGTGATCGAGGCCGATGCGGCAAGCTGGTCGCCCGGTCGCACCTTCGACGTGGTGCTGCTCGATGCCCCGTGCTCGGCGACAGGCACGATCCGGCGGCATCCCGACATCCTGCGCCTGAAGCGGCCGGAGGACGTGGAACGCATGGCCCGCTTGCAGGGACCGATGCTGGCACACGCGGCGACACTGGTGCGACCGGGCGGGCTTCTCGTTTACGCCACGTGCTCCCTCGAGCCGGAAGAGGGCGAGCTGCAGATTGCCACATTCCTCGCAGCTCACGCCGATTTTGCGCGCTTGCCGATTGCAGCAGCCGAGGTCGCCGCGGAGCCTGAATGGATCAGCGCCGCCGGCGAGCTGCGCACGCTATGCTTCCACATGGAGCAGCCCACGCCGGAGCTTTCCGGCATGGACGGATTTTACGTGGCGCGGCTGCGCCGGCTCGCCTGATGGGTCGGCGAGGCGGCTTGTCCACAAGTCATCCCCTGGTGCGTGACGCCGATGGCTTGGCGGAGCCGATGGGCCAGGCTAAGCGAGCAGCATGGAGAACCTCCCTGGACCGGGCCCGAGCGGCGTGGCCCCTGCCGGTGCGCCGGCGCCGACCGGCAGGTCCAAAGTCAGGGCCCGCGAGCAGGTCGGTCTTGCCCTCCTTGCCGTGGAGCGGGCCGGGCGCGGGGCATTCGCACGCGTGCGCCGCTCGCGGCTGCTGCGCTGGCGGTATCGCTCCCCGTCGGCCGACGAGCTGCTGCTAGCGCCGCCCGACCTGCGCGCACCGGACCCCACCTTCGCGGACGAGCTGGCCTCGGGCAGCTTCGGGCTTGCCGGTGGCGTCGCCGGGCTCGATGGCCACTCTCCCTTCACCGTGCGGCCGCCGAGCCCGAGCTGGACGCGCGAGCTGTACGGCTTCGGCTGGCTGCGCCACCTCGATCAAGCGCAGTCCGACGAGGCGAGAGCGCTCGCTCCGCAGCTGCTCGGCGAATGGATGCGGCACTGCCGACGTCGTGCCGGCCCCTGCTGGGAGCCGCAAGTCGTCGCTCGCCGGGTCATCTCCTGGCTGTCGCACGCGAGCCTTCTGCTCGATGGCGCCGATCACCGCCGCTACGGCGCCGTCATGAGGAGCCTCGCCGATCAGGTGACCTTCCTCTCCGCCTCGTGGCGCAACGCGCCGGACGGCTATCCGCGCCTCCTCGCCCTGATCGGCCTCGTTTTCGCCGACCTGTGCATCTGCGACCATGATCGTCAGCTGGAGCAGTCGCAAAGGCTGCTGGGCGCCGAGCTGGAGCGCCAGGTGCTGGCCGGGGGTGGGCACGCCAGCCGCAATCCCTCGCTTCTCATGGAGCTGCTGCTCGACCTCCTGCCCCTGCGGCAATGCTTTGCCGCGCGCGGCAAGACCCCCGAGCCGAGGCTGCTGGCAGCCATCGGTCGCATGACGGCAATGCTTCGCCATTTGCGCCTCGGCGACGGCAGGCTCGCGCGCTTCAACGGCATGGGCGCAACCGAGCGGGACGTGCTCGTCACCGTGCTGGCCTACGACGATGACGGCCGGTCGGGGACGGCGGTCCGAGACGGCTACGTCCGCCTCGCCCGCGGCCCGCTCGTGGTCATCGTCGATGCCGGCTCCGCCCCGGCCTTGGAGCTGGCGGGCGCCACCTGCGCAGGCTGCCTGTCCTTCGAGCTGAGCACGGGTCGCGAGCTGCTCCTCGTCAACGCCGGCGCGCCGGGCGCGCCCGAGGCGTCGCACCGCGCCGTCGCGCGTGCCACCGCCAGCCACAACACGCTCTGCCTGGGCGAGCAATCCTCCGCCCGTCTCATGCGTGATGCTCGGCTGGAGCGGGCAATCGGCAGCCCACCCCTCGCGCACCCCGATCGCGTCACTTGCGAGCTGCGCGAGAAGGACGATGGCGGGATCGAGATCGAGGCCGCGCACGACGGCTACGTCGAGCGCTTCGGCCTCGTCCACTCGCGCACGATCGAGGTCGATGCGGCCGGGACACGGCTCACGGGGCGCGACCGTCTCAGTGCGGCAAAAGGGGTCGTGCGATTCGCGTGGGATGTTCCCCTCGCCATCCATTTTCACTTGCACCCCGAAGCGCAGGCGCGCGTTGGATCTTCGCCCGAAACCGCGGAGCTGTTGCTCGGCGGCGGCGAACTTTGGCGGCTCACCGCAACTGGCGCCGCGGTAACCATCGAGGAGAGCGCGCATTTCGCCGACACGCTGGCAGCGTGGCCATCAACGCAAGTCGTGCTGCGGGCGCAGTGCTGCGGGGAAACCGAGGTGGCCTGGGTGCTCGAGCGCATCAAGGCGGGCAGCGGAGATCCCCGAGCGCGCAAAAAGGACCGGGTGGCCAAACGCCTCGCAGAACGGCTGGCCGAGACCGTCGCCGGCTTCGAGCCGCCGCGACGCTAGCGCAGGATCGCTTCGGATGGAACCACCTCACCTGAACCGAGACGTCGAGGCCTGAAGGTTCTTGCTCTAGACCGCGTGGGCGCTTGGGAGGTTCGGGCACGCCTGTTGCTTGGCCGCGATCCGTGCTAACGCGGCGGCCGCAACGCGAAGAAAGCGGCATCCATGACCGACCAGGCGACTGCAGGCAGGATCAGGCGCGCGCTGATCTCCGTGTCCGACAAGACGGGACTGCTGGACCTCGCCCGGGCTCTGACGGCTCAGGGCGTGGAGATCCTGTCGACCGGCGGCACGGCCAAGGCGCTGAAAGGCGGCGGCATCCCCGTCAGGGACATTGCCGAGCACACGGGCTTTCCCGAGATGATGGACGGCCGGCTCAAGACGCTGCACCCCAAGGTGCACGGGGGCCTGCTTGCCGTCCGCGGCAACGCCGAGCATGACCGGGCCGCAGCCGCCCACGGCATCGCGCCGATCGACCTGCTGGTGGTCAATCTCTATCCCTTCGAGGCAACCGTCGCGAAGGGCGCGCCCTACGATGAATGCGTCGAGAACATCGACATCGGCGGCCCGGCCATGATCCGCGCCGCGGCGAAGAACCACGCGGCCGTGAGCGGTCGTCGTGGAGCCCGAGGACTACGCCCGGGTGCTCGCCGACATGGCCAAGAACGATGGTGCGACCAGCCTCGCGCTGCGCAAGGCGCTCGCCGCCAAGGCCTACGCGCGCACGGCCGCCTACGATGCGGCGATCAGCGGCTGGTTTGCCGATGCGCTGGGCGAGCGGGCGCCGCGTTGGCGCAGCTTTGCCGGCACCTTGGCCCAGACGCTGCGCTATGGCGAGAACCCGCACCAGTGGGCGGCCTTCTACGCGACGGGTGCGCGCCGCCCCGGCGTGGCCACGGCCGTGCAGCACCAGGGCAAAGAGCTCTCCTACAACAATCTGGGCGATGCCGATGCGGCCGTCGAGCTGATCGCCGAATTCGATCCCAAGATGTCTCCGGCCGTTGCGATCATCAAGCACGCCAACCCGTGCGGCGTCGCCCTCGGCAAGACGCTGGCCGAGGCCTACGCCAGGGCTTTCCGCTGCGATCCGGTGAGCCCGTTCGGCGGCATCATCGCGCTGAATGGCCCGATCGACGCGGAGACGGCGCACGAGATCACCGCCATCCTGACCGAAATCGTGATCGCCCCGGACGCCACCGACGAGGCCAAGGCGATCTTTGCCAAGAAGAAGAACCTACGCCTGCTGACCACGGGCAGTTTGCCGGATCCGCGCGCACCGGGTCTGACGTTCCGCTCGCTGTCGAGCGGCTTCCTCGTGCAGTCGCGCGACAACGCCGTGGTCGACGACATGGAGCTGAAGGTCGTGACCAAGCGCCAGCCGACGCCGCAGGAGCTGGCCGACCTGAAGTTCGCCTTCAGGGTGGCCAAGCACGTCAAGTCGAACGCCATCGTCTACGCCAAGGATGGCGCCACGGTCGGCATCGGCGCGGGCCAGATGAGCCGCGTCGACAGCGCCCGCATCGCCGCCCTCAAGTCGCAGGACGCCGCCAAGGCCGCCGGCGAGGCCGAGCCTCTCGCGAGGGGATCGGTGGTGGCCTCCGACGCTTTCTTCCCGTTCGCAGATGGGCTGCTGGCGGCGGCGAAGGCGGGCGCCACGGCCGTGATTCAACCCGGCGGATCGGTGCGCGACGATGAGGTGATCGCCGCCGCCGATGACAAGGGCCTTGCCATGGTCTTCACGGGCGTGCGCCACTTCCGGCACTGACAACGCAGCCGGCTACGGCACCGTCCATGTCGTCTCGGTCGAGCCGGCGTCGCTGACGAGCGTCAGCGTCAGGGTCTTGCCTTTGAGCGCGCGCGCGTTGTCGCCCCGTGACAGGTCGACCTCGAAGCGCAGCAGCCCTTCGGCGCCATCGGCCACGCGCCTGGGCTGCGGAACGTAGAGGCCATCGGGCGCTTCCACGAATACATCCGCCCCGCGGCTGCCCGGCGGAAAGCGCGCTTCGATGAGGAGATGCGGATGCTCTCCCTCGAGGCTCGCCGTCACGCGCTCGAGCTGCACACCACCGCCGCGTCTTGCGTCGGCAGGCATTGGCACGCGCCGAAGCGCGGCCAGCAGTGCCGGAGCGGGATCGCCCTTCAGTGCCGAGGGAGGCAGGGTCAGCGACAGCTTCGCCTCGGCGGGGATGCAGATTTCACGACAGACGCCGAAGCTCGCTGCAAGCTCGAGCGCAACGGGCTTGGTTGCGTCCTTCGGCACCACCTCGACCGGGAGGATCACCGTGCCCTTGTAGCCCAGCGTCTCGGCGCCGGGCTCGGGCAGCCGCGACGGTGCCGGATAGCGCACGGCGATGGCCGAGACATTGCTCGAGCCAGACCAGTCGAAAGCCGGAGGCACGCCAGCGTCGCCTGGCGTGCGCCAGTAGGTCTTCCATCCCTCCGCCAGCGCGATCTCCACGCCCGCCAGATAGGACGTGCCGGGCTTTGCGGCGGAGGGACCAGCGAGCAGGCGCACGCGCGCCGAGTTGAGCTCGACCCACGGCGAGGCAAGACCAACCGCGCCTTGCGCCATCGCCGCGCTCGCAACGATGACCGCGGCGGCAAGCGTACAGGCGGCTCTACAGACGGTGCTCATGAATGCCTCATCGCGTGCCGCAACCTATGGCAGCCCGTGCACAATGCAATTCAACACTGCTCGATCATGCATGGCCTGGGCTTGCTGGACCCCTTCCAGGCGCCACATTCCGGCGCTAGTCTTGTCCGATGCGGTCGGCGCGGAAACGCAAGGGCGGCACCACCGGCTATCTTGACGGGCAGCTGTTGGTCGCCATGCCGGTCATGAGCGACAAGCGCTTCGCGCGGTCGGTGATCTACCTGTGCGCGCACTCGGCCGAGGGCGCGATGGGCCTCATTGTCAACCAGCGCGCGCCCCACATCAGCTTCAACGAGTTGCTGAAGCAGCTGGGCATCATGCCCGGTAACATCGACCTGGAGGAGGAAGGCCTGATCGATATGGACGTCCACGTCGGCGGCCCGGTCGAGACGGGTCGCGGCTTCGTGTTGCACAGCTCGGACTACTACGTGGCCGACTCGACGTTGCCGATCGATAGCGGCGTATCGCTCACGGCCACCGTCGACATCCTCAAGGCTATCGCCGGCGGCAAGGGCCCGGACAGAGCCATCCTCGCGCTGGGGTATGCCGGCTGGCGCGCCGGCCAGCTCGAGAGCGAGATTCAGGCCAACGGCTGGCTACATTGCCCGGCGGATGCCGACCTGTTGTTCAATCGCGACCTCGACCAGAAGTACGAGCTGGCATTGTCGAAGATCGGCGTCGATCCCTCCCATCTCGTGAGCGAGGCGGGCCACGCCTGATTTCGGCGCTGGTTCCTGCAATCGCAGCGGCGCCTATTTGCGCCCCGTCGGGTTCTGATCCGCCACACCCGAGCCGGCAGTCTGGACCTCGTCATGGTCCGCCGTGGCGCCCGGCCGCGAGCCTGGCCAGGCTCTCGGCAATGGCGGGAGGCAGCGTGGCGAGGTTCGCGGGCGGCGGGCCGCTGCGGCGCTGGGGCGGCGGCTGCATTGGCGCGGCCTGCGGCAACGGCGGCGGCCCGGTCTTGATGCGCGGTGGCAGACCATGGGCAGCCGGCGCCGGGCGACCATCCAGGCCGTTCACCGCGACGGCTTCCGCCGGCCAATCCGGCACCTGCTCCGGCGTTGGCGCCGGGCGCAGCGGCGTTGGCGGCAGGTTGCCGAAGCGCGCTCCATCGCTGTCGACGTTGTCAGCCACTCGCGCTGCGGGAAGCGGCGGGGGCCCGCCCGGAGGGCGCAACGCTTCCGGTTGCCCGGATGCCCTGCCATCGGGAACGGGCGGCGATTGCTGGGCGGGCGGCACCGGCTGCGCGCCGGCGGCAGGGGGCGTCGACTGCAGCGGTGGCATCGACCGGGGCGGCTCGCTTGCGGCGGGAACCGGTCCGGCTGCTTGTGGAGGCAGGGACGGGGATTCTCCCGGCCTCGACCGCTTGCGCAGGAGCCCGCCCTTGCGGCTCATGCTCCGCTCGGCGCGACGCACCACCCTGAGGAGCTGCAGCACCTCGCGCTCCGACATCGGCTCGCCGTAGTAGAAGCCCTGCCCATACTCGCAGCCGATCGAGCGCAGGAGGCTCACGTCGTCCTCGGTCTCGACCCCCTCGATCACGACCTTCTTGCCAAGCTCATGCGCAAGCGCCGCCACCGAGCGCAGGATCACCGACCCAGTGCCGTTCTCGCCGCCGGCGTGCAGGAACGAGCGGTCGATCTTGATGGTGTCGAAGGTGAACTGGTTGAGGTAGGAGAGCGAGGAATAGCCAGTGCCGAAGTCGTCGAGCGCCAGGCCCGCTCCGGCTTCCGCGAGCTGTCGCAGCACGGCGGTAGCCTTCTCCGGGTTCTCCATGACCAGCGATTCGGTGATCTCGAGCCGCAGCGAGCCCTTCGGGATCACCGCACGGCCGAGGATGTGGCGCACCTCCCTGATCAGCTCGGGCCTGAACAGCTGCCGGCTCGACACATTGACCGCGACGAACACGGGCGCATCGGAGCGCGGCAGCTCCTTTTGCCAGCGCACCGCCTCGCGCACGGCGGCGCCCAGCACGTAGGATCCGAGCTTGACGATGAGGTCGGACTCCTCCGCCACCGGCACGAAGTCGGTGGGATTGAGGGTGCCGAGGGTCGGGATGCTCCCAGCGCAGCAGCGCCTCGAAACCGGCAAGCGACTCGGTGGGCAGATAGAAGATCGGCTGATAGACGAGCCGCAGCTGCTTCTTCTCGATTGCCCGCCGAAGGTCGCTCTCGAGCGCCAACCGACCGCCCTTCTCGGTACGCATGCCGGAATTGAAGATCTCGATCCGGTCGGGGCCGGTGCGCTTGGCCCGGTACATTGCGATCTCGGCCTCGCGCAGCAGCTCGGCGGGGTCCTCGTCGGGTCCGTCGTAGAGGGCAATGCCGATCGAGGCCGTCAGCACGATCTCCTGGCCGGCGATGCTGATGGGCGCACGCAGCGAACGGCGCACCTGCTCGGCCAGCATGGCAAGCTCGCGCGCATCCGACTGGCTGAGCAGCAGCAGGGCGAACTGGTCGCCGCCGACCCGCCCCAGCGTATCCTGCGGCCCCAGGTTGCGGGCGAGCCGCCTCGCGATGGTCAGCAGCAGGCTGTCGCCGACGACGAGGCCGAAGGCACTGTTGACGGTCTTGAACTTGTCGATGTCGATGAACAGCAGCGCCGGCCGCACCAGCGGCTCGAGCGTGGCGCGCTTGGCCGCGATCGCGAGGCGGTCGAGAAACAGCTCGCGATTGGGCAGACCCGAAAGGCTATCGTGCACCGCATCGTGCAGGAGGCGCTCCTGGGCACGCTTGGAATCGGTGATCTCGCGCACGAGCCCGACGCAGCGCAGGTTGCGCCGGTCGGAAGCCGGAACGCTGGCGGCCTCGAGCTCGAACCAGCGGTAGGAGTTGTCCACGTGGCGCATGCGAAACTCGATGCGCATCTCCCCGCCCGAGCGCTCCTTCACCGACGACAGCAGCAGCTTGAAGCGCTCGCGGTCGGCGGGATGCATGTGCTTGGTGAACTCGTCCACCTTGGTCGAGAGCTCGCCGGCCTTGAGGCCCAGCATCGCCTCCACCACCGGGCTCACCTTGATCTCGTCGCGACGCACGTGCCACTCCCACACCGCCGCGCCCGCGCCGTCGACGGCCAAGGATCTCAGCTGCTGCTCGCCGGGCTGGGCGCCGTAGAGCGGCTCGAAAGAGCGGAAGGCATATTGGGTGACGGTAAAGCCGATCAGCACCACGATCAGCACCAGGCCGGCGGTGAGCCCGAACACGACAATGTCGCCTGACAACCGGCCCGTGAAGGTGACGCCGGCGCCGAACAGCCACACCAGCAGCAGCATCCAGGTCGGCACCAGCGACAGCGCGCGATCCTGTCCGCGCATCGCCAGGAACAAGGTTAGGCCTGCGCCGACGCTGGCGATCGCGACGCTGGAAAGGCGCGCGAAGGTGGCTGCGAGCCGTGGATCGAGAAACGCCACGGCGACGAGGACGAGCTGCGCCGTCACCCACAGCCCCAGCAGCATGCGCACGAAGCCGTGCCACACGCCGAGCCGCAGGAAGGTGTAGAGGAAGATCAGCAGCGTGGCCGCCATGGCGGCCTCGGCGGCAGCGCGGTATTGCGCATTCTCCTCGGGCCGCACGTTGAAGAGCTTGTGCCAGAAGCCGAAGTCCACGCACAGATAGGCCAGCACGCACCAAGTGAAGATCGCCGCCGTCGGGAAGATCGCCTTGTGGTTGGCGGCGAAGACGGCGGTGAGGAAGATGGCGAGCAGGCCCGTGATACCCAGCATGATACCGTTGAAGAGCTGGCGGTCCCGGCTCTTCTGCTCGTACTCGATGGCCTTCCAAAGGAACAGGCGCGCAAAGCGCTCGGAGGCGAGCTCGGCCACGAAGGTGATGGTCTGCCCAGGCTCCAAGGTCAGGCGGAACACATCGGCGCGATCGTTCTTGATGCGCTCCGGAACATAGCCGACCGACGGCGTGACCGCATCCACGCGCCGCGAGTCGAGGTCCGGCCACACCACTCCGGAGCCGACGGTGCCGTATCGATCGGCGACGAGCCAGCGCTCCAGGGCCTTGTCGGTGGCGTTGGTGAGGGCGAACACGAACCAGGCGGGATTGGTGCCTGGCGTCAGCGCCTGCACCGACATTCGACCCCGGACGCCGTCCGCACCGGGAGCCGTCTCGATCTGCAAGGCGTCGCCGCGCCCTTCATAGGCCTCGCCCAGCGCCGTGATCTCGATGCGGTCGAGATCGTTGTTGATCGTGATCGCCTTGAGGGCGTGGGCAGCCGGGACATGGGCGAACAGCGACGCGACAAACAGCAGTACGGCGAGCGCGAGCGCGCACCCAGCTCGGCGCTCATCGGCGCCGGCAGCCCCCGCTCCGATCCTGCCGCCCCTCGGCATCAACGCCTCGTCGTCCTACGCGCGTGCATCGTCTTGCAGCAGGGCGAACAGATCGTGGTCCTGCCACACGCCATTGATCTTGAGATAGCGACGCGCCATGCCCTCGCGCCGGAAGCCTGCCTTCTCGAGCACGCGCTGCGAGGGAACGTTGTGCGGCAGGCAGGCCGCCTCCAGCCGATGCAGCCCAAGCGTCGTGAACGCGAACGGCACGCAGGCCTTGACGGCATCGCTCATGTGGCCGCGGCGTACGTAGGACGCCCCGATCCAGTATCCGATCGATGCAGCCTGAGCGACGCCGCGCCTCACGTTGCTGATGCTGAGGCCGCCGACCAGCGCCCCGTCCGCCTGCCGGAAGATGAGGAAGGCGTAGCCCTGATCATCGCGCAGCTCGCGCTGATACTGGCGCAGCCGGCGTCGGAACGCAGAGCGCGTCAGCTCGTCACGCGACCATTGCGGCTCCCAGACCGTGAGGTGGTGCCGGCTCATGGCCCTGAGCTGGGCCCAGGCCGGATAGTCGCCCATCGCGGGGTGGCGCAGGAATACCCCCTGGCCGTGAATCTCTGCCTCGGCGTCTATGCCCGATGATCTCAGGAACGCCATCGCGGTCCCCCTCCGTCCGTCGCTCTGCCCGCCACCTTCTCCCGCATGTGCTCTCTAGAGGCTCGCTATGCCCTGGCAACCCGCTCGGCTGCCATCTGAGCGAAGGACTGGCCCTTGCGCCCTGCGCCCACGACGGCAACCGAGGCTGGCGATCCCGTCACCAGGCTGGCCGCCAACTCCTGCACGGCTTCGGCGGTCACGGCATCGATGCGCTCGACGAGCTCTGGAGGATCAATCAGTCGGTCGAACAGCAGGAGCTGGCGCGCCATCTGCTCGGCCCTGGCCGAGGAGCTCTCCAGGCCCATCAGCAGGCCGGCCTTCAACTGCGCCTTGGAACGGGCGAGCTCGGCCTGGGTCGGCTTCTCGGAAGCGGCGCGCACCAACTCCGCGCCGACGACGTCGATCAGCTTCTCCATCACCTCCGCCCCCGTCGCCGCGTGGATTGCAAACAGCCCCGTGTCGGCCAGCGCCCAGCAACTCGAATAGATCGCATAGCAGAGGCCGCGGCGCTCCCGCACTTCCTGGAACAACCGCGACGACATGCCCCCGCCGAACAGCCCCGAGAACACCTGGGCCGTATAGAATTCCCTGGCCCGATAGGAGGGCCCGCCGAACGCCATGACCAGATGGCTTTGCTCGAACGGCTTTGCCGACGTGCGTGTGCCGCCGACATAGCGCGCAGGCTCGAACTCGGCCCCCCACGCCGCCATTGAGGTCGCCGAATTGGGCCTCAGCGTGGCGGACGAGCTCGGCATGGTCGACGTTGCCAGCCGCCGACAGCACCATGCGGGCCGCACCGTAATTGGCCTTGAGAAACGTACGCAGGTCGTCTGCGCCGAAGCTCTTGACGCTCTTGGTGGTGCCCAGGATGGGACGGCCGATCGCCTGCTCGGGGAAGGCCGCATCCTGCAGCAGCTCATAGGCGATCTCGTCGGGGCTGTCGCGCGTGGCGGCAATCTCCTGCAGGATCACCTCGCGCTCGCGCTCGAGCTCGTCCTGGGCGTAGCGCGGGATTTGCAGGATGTCGGCCAGGATGTCGAGCGCGAGTGCGAGGTCGGCCTTGAGGGTGCGGGCGAAGTAGGCGGTGGTCTCCAGACTGGTCGCGGCGTTGAGCTCGCCGCCGACTGCCTCGATCTCCTCGGCGATGTCGCTGGCACTGCGCCGCTCCGTGCCCTTGAAGGCCATGTGCTCGAGCAGATGCGAGATGCCGTGCTCGGTCTCGCGCTCGTGCCGCGCGCCCGCCGACACCCACACCCCCAGCGAGACCGTCTCGACATGCGGCATGTGGTGGGAGACCACGCGCAGCCCGCTCGGCAGCCGGGTCGTCTCGGACGTCATGCGGCCGCTCCCTGTCCGACGCGCGCGCGCTCCTCCACGAAGCGTTCCACCGACTTGAGATCGTTGGGCAGCACTGTGATCCTTTCGGGGTCCGACATGAGCGAGGCGAGGCGAGGGGGCAGACTTGGGCGCTCCCCGGTGATGGCCTCGATGGCGTCGGGAAATTTGGCGGGATGGGCGGTAGCGAGCGCAATGTGGGGGATGTGCCGGGACTGCGAGGTCAGCGTCTTGCGGGCAGCGACGACGGCGCAGGCGCTGTGCGGGTCGAGCAGATAGCCGCTCTGCGCCTTCACGGTGCGGATGCAGTCGGCGACGGCGGCCTGGTCGACGCGCTCGGCGATGAAGCTTTCGCGGTAGGGCACCATCGCTTCGCCCAGGCCGATCGACCGGCTCTGCCGCAGGCCACTCATCTTGGCGCGCACGAAGGCAGCGTCGCGCGCGGAGGCCTCGAACAGGAAGCGCTCGAAATTGGAGGAGATCTGGATGTCCATGGACGGAGACGTGGTCGCAACCACATCCGCGAGCGTGTACATGCCGGTGCTCCAGGCCCGGTAGAGGATGTCGTTCTCGTTGGTCGCAATCACCAGCCGCTCGGCAGGCAATCCCATGGCCTTGGCGCAGTAGCCGGCGAACACGTCGCCGAAATTGCCGGTGGGTACCGAGAACAGCATCGACCGATGCGGGCCGCCGAGCGCCGCGCAGGCAGCGAAGTAATAGGTCAGCTGGGCAATGATGCGCCCCCAGTTGATCGAGTTTACGGCCGCCAGCTGCAGGCGATCCCGGAAGGGGAGGTCGCTGAACATCGCCTTCACCAAAGCCTGGCAGTCGTCGAACGTGCCCTCGATGGCCACGCCATGCACATTGGGCTCGCGCGCGGTCGTCATCATGCGCCGCTGCACCTCGGAGATGCGCCCCCGCGGGAACAGCACGACCGCATCGACCCGCTCCGACCCGCGAAAAGCCTCGATTGCTGCGCCGCCGGTATCCCCGGATGTCGCCGCCACGACGGTGACGCGCGCGCCGCGGACCGAGAGGACGCGATCCATCAGCCGGGCGAGCAGCTGCATGGCCACGTCCTTGAAGGCCAGCGTGGGCCCGTGGAACAGCTCGAGCACCCACAGGCTGCGGTCGATCTGAACCAGCGGGGTGACGGCGGGGTGGCCGAAGCGGGCATAGGCATCGCGCGCGAGCGCGATCAGTTCCGATCGCGGGATTGCGCCACCCACGAACGGCTCGAGCAGCGCCACGGCCACCTCGGCAAACGGCATGCCGGCGAACGCGGCAATCGTCTCGGGAGAAAGCCGTGGCCACGACATGGGCATGTAGAGGCCGCCGTCGCGCGCGAGGCCCGCCAGCAACGCATCCTCGAAGGACAGCTCCGGCGCTTCGCCTCTGGTGCTGACGTACCGCAAGGGGGCTCGAGACTTTCGTTCTGGAGGGCGAGGGACGTCGGCACCCTAGGCCGCTGACGCGGGCCTAACAAGACATCGCTCGGAAACAGCCGGCGAAATATGCGGGCAAGCCCGGCCCTTCGAAATAATACTATTATATTTCAGATGGATACGAGCTGTCAGGGAACGCGGGTCTGCCGCAGCCGGCCGGCCGCGAAGGCCACATAGACGCCGATCAGCGTCAGCCCCAGGCCGTACCAGGTGAGCGCATATTCCAGATGGCGGTTGGGCAGTTCGATTCGCGTCACGCCGCCCTGCGGCAACCCGCCGGGCATGGCCGGCAGGGCATCGGCATCGATGACGAATGGCGCGGCTTCCATTCGCTCTCCCGCGAAGGCCGACTCGGTCATCGCAGCGCTGTCGGGCCAATACCACAGATTGTGCGCGACATCGTTCGCGGGCGTGAAGAACCCCTTGTGGGCCGGCGTGCGCACCAAGCCGCGCACCTCGACCTCGCCCGGCAGCTGGCCGGCCATGCGGGTCTGGGGCGCCTTGCGCGCATCGGCCACGAAGCCGCGGTTGATCCACACGAACTGCTGCGGCGCGACCTCCAGCGGCGTGTAGACATGCCAGCCGAGCCCCGACGTGGCCGGTGCATAGAGGTAGCGCTCCTTGTCGTGGTGGAAGCGGCCTCGGGCGACGACGTGGCGATATTCCACCTCGCCATCCTGCCTCCACGTGCGCAGCGCCTCGGCAAGCGGTATCGGCGTGGCGCCGACGCGCGCCGCGATCTTGGCGATCAGCCCCTCCTTCCACTGCTTGCGCTGCATCTGCCATGTGCCGAGCCCGGCCAACACGACAACGCCGACAACGCTGAACGCCGTCGGCCAGACCAGGCCGGCCCGTCTGAAACGTATCAGCATGGCTCGATCTCAGTCCGACCCGAAGCGGCTCTGCTCGGCCTTGTGCTTGTACTGCAGCGCAATCAGCGTCGCCTTGAGGACGCGCAGCAGGAAGAACGCCACGCACCGGCGTCGCGATCCCCCACAGCACGATATGCACCCACACCGGCGGCTGCAGCTTGAACTCGACGACGAGCGCGCCGCCGAGCACCAGAGCCCCCAGGATGAAGATCGCGAACACGGCAGGGCCGTCGCCCGAATCGGCGAACGCATAGCTGAGACCGCAGCGCTCGCACTTTTCGCGCAGCACCAAGCCGCGCCGGAACAGGGCACCCTTGCCGCAGCGCGGACAGCGCGCCGCAAGGCCGGCAGCAGCCACGGAGGTGGTGGGCATGTCTTGGGCCATGCGGCGTACTCCACGCCGGTGCCGACGCGCGAACTTCGGGGTCGACCCCGGTGAAAGCCGGGAACTACCCGCCTCCCGGCCACGACGCGTCGGTTATCGGGTCGGCGCCCGTGCGGCCCCGGCTGAAACCCTATCCTCCGTGCGGGGCCGGCGTTCCCGCGCCCCAGACGTAAATGCACATGAACAGGAACAGCCAGACCACGTCGACGAAGTGCCAATACCAGGCTGCCGCCTCGAAGCCGAAATGCTGCTTGGGCGTGAAGTGGCCAGCGAGCGCCCGCAACAGGCATACCGTCAGAAACGCCGTGCCGATGATGACGTGCGCCCCATGAAAACCGGTCGCCATGAAGAAGGTGGCACCATAGATGTTGCCGGCATACTTGAAGCCCGCATGCATGTACTCGTAGGCTTGGCAGGTGGTGAAGAGGACGCCGAGAACGATGGTGATCACGAGCCCCCAAACCAAGCCCTTGCGATTGTTCTCGAGCAGCGCGTGGTGTGCCCAGGTCACCGTCGTGCCCGAGGTCAGAAGGATCAGCGTGTTGACGAGCGGCAGGCCCCAGGGATCGAAGGTGCCGTGGAAGGTATCGCTGAGCTTGGGCGGCCAATGGCCTCCCGTCAGCGTGTTGCGCTCCACCATGCCGATGATCTCGTTGCCGGTGTCCACCGCGCCGCCGGGCGCCGTGAAATCAAGGGGGTAAATGCCGGCGGGGAACAGGGCGGCGTCGAAGTAGGCCCAGAACCAGGCCACGAAGAACATCACCTCCGAGGCGATGAACAGGATCATGCCGTAGCGCAGGTGCAGCTGCACGACCGGGGTGTGATCGCCGCCGTGCGCCTCCTTGATGACGTCGCGCCACCACATGAACATCGTGAAGAGCAGACCGAACACGCCCAGGAAGAACACCGAGGGGCCACTCAGTCCGAAGAGCCCGTGGCCACCGCCCATCGAACGCATCCAGATGATGAGGCCGACAGCCGTGAGGAAGGCGGCAGTGGCGCCCACGGCCGGCCAAGGACTGGGGTTCACCAGATGGTAGTCGTGGTGCTTGGCGTGCGTATCGGCCATGCTTCCTGCTCCTTGGTCCCTAGTCCCTTCTGCCGAGACGGAGGCGCGCGGCCCCTCTCGCCAACCTGTTCCTATCCTGCCTGGCCGCTGCGCGGCACTGTTGCCGGTGCCGCAGGTATCCTGCTGGGTGGCCTCTCGGCGAGCCCAGGCTTCGGGGCGACGGGAAAGAAGGTATACGACAGCGTAATCTCGGTCGCGGTGCGCGCTTCCTTGTCCTGCGTGATCTGGGGGTCGATGAAGAAGGTGACCGGCAGTTCCGCGGTCTCGCCCGGCTGCAGAAGCTGCTCGGTGAAGCAGAAGCATTGCAGCTTGTTGAAGAAGACGGCGGTCTGCTCCGGCAGGACGTTGAATGTCGCCGTTCCCCGAATCGGACGATCGGACAGATTGGTGGCCCGGAAGACTGCCAGCGCGGTCTCGCCGATCTTCACCGACATCTTGGTGCGCACCGGCTCGAAGCGCCAGGGAAGTCCAGGCGCGACATTGGCGTCGAAGCGGATATTCAGCGTCTGGTCGAGCACTCGGGTCGAGGGCGCAGTGGCCGTGCGCGGGGTGCCGTCATAGCCCGTGGCCTGGCAGAACAGGCGATAAAGCGGGACGGCCGCGTAGGCGGCCCCCACCATGCCCACAGCGACGAGCGCGCACCACAGCGCCACCGTCCGGTGGCGGCGGCCGATAGTCTGCGTGCGATCCTCGTGGGTCATGCTCGCCCCAATCTTGCGTCGGCCATCCTGCGTCGACCTTCCCGGATCGGTCATTCCCCGGATCGGCTAGAGCGGCCTGTTCAGCACATTGCCGCCAAGCCGCACCAGCGTCGCCACGTAAAACAAGATTACCAGCGCACCCAGCGCGAGCGCGATGGCAATCGACCTCATCCTGCGCCGCCGCTCCCGTTCTCGCTCCCCATTGTCCGCCACGCCGTGGAGCTCCGATCAATCGAGCAATCGATCGATGCCTCGTTCGACCAGAAGCACGGCAAACAGCCCGAAGAGATAGAGGATGGAGAAGGCGAAGAGCTGCCGCGCCGCGCGGTCGGCCTGGCGCCCCTCGCAGTTGCGGTAGACCGACAGCGCCAGCCCCAGGAAGATCGTGCCCAGCACGATCGCTGCCAGGGCATAGAGCCCGCCGGCCAAGCCGATGAACGCCGGCATCAAAGCCAGCGGCACCAGCAGCGCCGCGTAGATCACGATCTGCTTGCGCGTCTCCTCCAGACCGGCAACGACGGGCAGCATCGGCACGCCGGCCCGCTCGTAGTCGCGGGCGCGATAGAGGGCCAGCGCCCAGAAATGCGGCGGGGTCCACATGAAGATGATCAGGAACAGCAGCAAGCTCTCGATGCCGACCGAACCCGTCGCCGCTGCCCAGCCGATCATCGGGGGGAAGGCGCCGGCGGCTCCGCCGATGACGATATTGTGCGGCGTGCGCCGCTTCAGCCACATGGTGTAGACCAGCACGTAGAAGGCGATCGTGAACGCGAGCAGTGCGCCCGCCGTCCAATTGACGATCACGCCCAGGGTGCCGACGGAGCCGATGGCCAGGATGGTGCCGAAGGTGAGGGCCTCGTCGGCGGTGACCCGACCGCGCGGGATCGGCCGCGCCGCCGTACGTTGCATCAGGGCGTCGATGTCGGCGTCGTACCACATGTTGAGCGCGCCGGAGGCCCCGGCACCGACCGCGATGCAGATGAGCGCGATGGCGCAAAGCACGGGATGGGGGTGCTCGGGCGCCAAGATCATGCCGACCAGCGCCGTGAAGACGACGAGCGACATCACGCGCGGCTTCATCAGGGCGAGGAAGTCGCCGATGCTGCCTTCCGCGACAGGTGCGGGCCGTATCGTTCCCGCCTCGATGCCCAGCTCAGCCATTGCCGCCCATCGTCCAGCCTCCGCGCTTCACCTCAGTGATGCACGGTCTCCTTGAAGGTCGGCAGCGTTTCGTACGAGTGGAAGGCCGGCGGCGAGGGCAAAGTCCACTCGAGCGTGGTGGCGCCGGCGCCCCAGGGATTGTTGGCGGCCTTCTGGCGCATGCCGAAATACGCGTAGAGCATGCCGATGACGAACACGAGGGTGCCCGTTGCCGTGATGTAGGAGCCCACCGAGGACCACCAATTCCAATAGGCGAAGGCATCTGGATAGTCCGCGTAGCGGCGCGGCATGCCGGCGAGACCGAGAAAATGCTGCGGGAAGAACAGCACATTGGCGCCGATGAAGGTGAGCCAGAAGTGCAATTTACCCAACGCTTCGTTGTACATGTAGCCGGACATCTTCGGAAACCAGTAGTACCAGCCCGCGAAGATGGAGAAGACCGCGCCCAGCGACAGCACATAGTGGAAGTGGGCGACCACATAGTAGGTGTCGTGCAGCGCCCGGTCGACGCCGGCGTTGGCGAGCATCACGCCCGTGACGCCGCCGACCGTGAACAGAAAGATGAACCCCAGCGCCCATAGCATCGGCACACGGAACTGGATCGAGCCGCCCCACATGGTGGCGATCCAGGAGAAGATCTTCACCCCTGTGGGCACGGCGATCACCATGGTGGCGAACACGAAATAGGCCTGGGCATCGACCCCCATGCCCGACACATACATATGGTGTGCCCAGACGATGAAGCCGACGAAGCCGATCGCCACCATCGCGTAGGCCATGCCGAGATAGCCAAACACCGGCTTCTTGGAGAAGGTCGACACGACCTGGCTGATCATGCCGAAGCCCGGCAGGATCAGAATGTAGACCTCCGGGTGGCCGAAGAACCAGAACAGGTGCTGGTACAGCAGCGGATCGCCGCCGCCCGCGGGATTGAAGAAAGTGGTGCCGAAGTTGCGGTCGGTCAGCAGCATGGTGATGGCGCCCGCGAGCACCGGCAGCGACAGCAGCAGCAGGAAGGCCGTCACCAGGATCGACCACACGAACAATGGCATCTTGTGCAGCGTCATGCCGGGCGCGCGCATGTTGAAGATGGTGGTGATGAAGTTGATGGCGCCCAGGATCGACGACGCGCCGGCCAGATGCAGCGAAAGAATCGCGAAGTCCATGGCGGGGCCGGGATGGCCCTGGGTGGAGAGCGGGGCATAGATGGTCCAGCCGGCGCCGACGCCGGGGCTGCTGGGCTCGCCCTCCACGAACATCGATGTGACGAGGAGCGCGAACGAGGCCGGCAACAACCAGAACGAGATGTTGTTCATGCGCGGAAAAGCCATGTCCGGCGCACCGATCATCAGCGGCACGAACCAGTTGCCGAAGCCGCCGATCATCGCCGGCATCACCGTGAAGAACACCATGATGAGGCCGTGGCCGGTCACGAACACGTTGTAGGCGTGACCATTGGCGAAGTATTGCAGGCCCGGCTCCTGCAACTCCATTCGCATCCCCACCGACAGGGCGCCGCCGATCAGCCCCGCCGTGATGGCAAAGAGCAGATACATCGTGCCGATGTCTTTGTGGTTGGTCGAATTGAGCCAGCGTCCCATGCCGTAGGGGCTGTGCTCGTGACCGTGATCGGCGTGAGCATTGGTCGCCATGTGCCTACCTTCGCGTGTCTAGCTTCGAATTCGCTTCGCCCCTCGCGCAGATCTCCCCGCGCGACCCCACTACGACTATTTGGTCTGACCGGTGTCGGCCACCTTGGTCGCCGCAGCAAGGGCGTTTGCGGCGTTGCGGATGATCTCCTTGGCCTTCTTTCTGTCCCTGGCCTTGAGCGCTGCCGCCCAGTCCTTGAACACCTGCTCCTTCACCACGCGGATTGCGATCGGCATGAACGCGTGGTCCTTGCCGCACAATTCGGAGCACTGGCCGAAGTAGATGCCCTCCTGCGTGACTTTGAACCAGGTCGCGGTGATACGCCCGGGTACGGCGTCCACTTTCGACCCGAACGAGGGAATGGCCCAGCTGTGGATCACGTCCGTCGATGTGGCGAGCAGGTGCACCACCTTGTTGACGGGCACCAGCACCTCGTTGTCGACGGCCAGATTGCGCGGCACCTGGTCGGCCGGCATACCCGACTTGATGACTTCTGCGCGCTCCGCGTCGCGCAGGATCACCGAATCGACGCTGATGCCCTGGTCGGGAAACTCATGCGTCCAGTTCCAGGCGTGACCGGTGGCCTTCACGACGAGGTCGGGCGGCGGGTAGGAGTATTGGAAATAAAGGAGCTTGAAGGAGGGAATGGCGATCGCAACCAGCACGAACACCGGGATCACGGTCCACAGCACCTCGATGGTCGTGTTGTGCGTGGTGCGGGACGGCACCGGATTGCGCTTCTCGCTGAAGCGCCACATGACGTAGAGCATCAGCCCCAGCACGAACGCCGTGATGGCGAAAATGATGGCGTTGACGTAGTCGTGCAGCCAATGGATGTCGAGGGCAACCGGCGTGACCGCGTCCTGGAAGGTGATCTGCCCAGGTGAGGGCTGGCCTGGGCGGGCGGCTGCCGGGCCGGCCGCCACAACCACACCCATGGCGCCGAGGAGCACTGGAAGCATCCTCTCCCTCAGGCTCCGGTCGATCATCAAGGTCGCTCCCAAATTGCCGCCGCGCTGTCCGTCCGGCGCGCTCTCCGTCGCGGCTCCGGCACGATCCTTCTCAGGCTGCACATTACGCCGCGGCCCGCTATCCCCGCCACATCGGCAACGCCGCACCGCCGAACTCTTGCCTGGGAACCGCTCGCGCTGTCACCAAGCACACGCCGCGACGGAGACTCAAGGCCGCCCCGCTGCGGCATTTCCACGCGAGGTTGGGCCTGTCGCAGCGATCAGCCTGAGCTCTGTCGGCATCCAATCCTTCTCATTCCTGCCTGCACGTCATTGCTCGTCGGGACCAGGCGCCCGACCCTGCTCGCCGATTTCGCGGTCCAACCGGACGCGCAGGCCTTGCAGGGTCCCATTTTGGCCGGAATCCTCGGCGAGAGCAAAGCTTGCCATCCACGGACCGCTCGTGCGGGAGAGCCCGCTGCGATGCCCCTCGACTCACGCTAGCATGGCTCCCGAGGGCTGCTATCCGGCAAAGGTGCTGAGCTTGCTCATTGAGGCCAATCGCGCCTTTCGTTTTGCCTCTGCCATGCGGCAAGGGGGGTGGCCTGCAACCTTCGGCTTGTTAGCCATGCTCGGTGCAGCGGCACCGGCACTGGCGCAGGCGCAGGCACCTGGGCCGGAGGGTGGGACGGTGAGAGCCCAGCACGGGGATTGGCAGGTGGTCTGCAAGCCGCCCCCGCCCGGTGCCAAGCACGAGATCTGCGCGATGGTGCAGAGCGTCACCGCCGAGGATCGCAACAACATCGGCCTCACGGTCTACTTCCAGAAGTTCTCGGACGGCCGTCGCGTGCTGCGCGTGTTCGCCCCGCTGGGCGTGCTGCTGCCGCCGGGCCTCGGGCTCAAGATCGACGACAAGGACGTGGGCCACGCCCCCTTCGTGCGCTGCCACAGCTTTGCCTGCTACGCCCAGGTCGTCGCCGAACCGGCGCTGATCGAGCAGCTGAAAACCGGCAAGACTGCGGTGTTCATCATCTTCCAGAGCGAGGAAGCCGGCATCGGCATCCCCATCTCGCTCGCAGGCTTCGGCGAGGCGCTCGCCGCCCTGCAATGAGGCCCCCTTGGCGGGGCTTCACTCGGCCCGGCATCGGACCCTTCTGGGCGTGGCGACCTTAGAGACGGCTGGATAGCGGCCGCGAGGCCCGCTATGAAATAGCATCGTCATTTCGTGCGCGCCCCACGCTCTGCGGGCAGGCAGAAGACAATGAACCTGATCGATCGTCAAACCACCGCAACGACCCCACTCAGAGTTTACGGGACCGAGCTGTCCTCACGGCTGCTGCTCGGCACCGCCCGATACCCCTCGCCGCACGCCATGAGCAATGCGGTCAAGGCCTCGCGCGCTGCCGTCGTCACGGTGTCTGTGCGCCGCGAGCAGGCGAGGGGAAACACCGGGGCGCGCTTCTTCGAGCTGATCAAGGAGCTGGGCGTGCGCGTGTTGCCCAACACCGCCGGCTGCCGCACCCCCAAGGAGGCCATCACCACGGCGCAGATGGCGCGCGAGCTGTTCGCCACGGATTGGCTCAAGCTCGAGGTGATCGGCAACGACGACACGCTGCAGCCCGATCTGTTCGGACTGGTCGAGGCGGCAACGGCGCTGACCAAGGACGGCTTCAAGGTGCTGCCCTACACGACCGAGGACCTGGTGGCGGCCGAGCGCCTGCTCGAGGCGGGCTGCGAGGTGCTGATGCCGTGGGGCGCGCCGATCGGTACGGGGCGCGGACTTGCCAACCCCTACGCGCTGAAGTCGCTTAGGCAGTATTTTCCGAACTTGCCCCTGATCATCGATGCCGGCATCGGCGCGCCCTCGCAGGCGGCACAAGCCATGGAGATGGGCTTCGATGCCGTGCTTCTCAACACGGCGGTCGCGTCTGCCGCGGACCCCGTGCGCATGGCACGGGCGTTCGCGGCGGCGATCGAAGCCGGCCGCACGGCCTACGAGGCAGGCCTCATGGAAGTGCGGGATATGGCCGCGCCGTCGACGCCGGTGGCGGGCACGCCGTTCTTCGACCTGGACCGCAAGTGATGGCGGGGACAACAGCTGCCCTCGACGTCTTCTACCCGATCGTGCCGGATCTTGGCTGGCTCGAGCGCCTGGTTCCCCTCGGGGTCAAGACGATCCAGCTGCGCCTCAAAGATGTTGGGTCCGATTGCATCGCCCGCGAGATCGGCGGCAGTCTCGAGGTGTGCGCCCGCTATGGCTGCCAGCTCATCGTCAACGACTACTGGCAGGAGGCGATCCGGCTCGGTGCCGACTACGTCCATCTGGGGCAGGAGGACCTATCCGGAGCCGACGTGGCGGCGATCAAGGCCAAGGCCATTCGCCTCGGCATCTCCAGCCATAGCCACGATGAGCTCGCCATCGCTCTTGCTGCCAGGCCGGACTATGTCGCTCTGGGACCCATCTACGAGACCCGCCTCAAGGTGATGAAATGGGCGCCGCAGGGACTAGCCCGCGTCACCGACTGGAAAGAGCGCATCGGCGCCCTGCCGCTCGTCGCGATCGGCGGCATCACGCCGGAGCGGGCCGACGGCGTCCTGGCGGCGGGCGCTGACAGTGTGGCGGTGATCACAGATTTCTTTACCCACCCCGATCCGCCAGCGCGCGTGCGCCAGTGGCTCGCCTGGGCCGAGCGCATGCGAGGTCACTCCCGCGCGATACGGTAGCGGGCCACCGCATCCACAGGCCTGTGGATTGTGACAGTCTGTCATGTTGAATTGGAAGGGGAGACCGCCCGGCATTCCCCCACCGCTGGTTGAAGCATGACCTTTAGGTTCAAGCTGCAAGAGCCTATTGCCGAAGGCGTCCGGCGCGTTGGACTAGAGCAGATCGACATAGCCACGGCCAAGCTTGCCAGCAAGGACGACATACCAGCCGCCATCCACGACGCCCGGCGCTGCCTGAAACGATTGCGCGCACTGCTGCGCCTGATCCGCCCCGGGCTTACGCAGGCCGCCTACCGCCGTGAGGCTGATCGCCTGTCGGGCACTGGCCGCCTGCTTTCAGGCGCGCGCGACCTCTTCGTCATGCAGCAGACGCTTGGCCGGCTCGAGGCCCGGTTCGGTCCTTTGCCGGGCGGAGGAGCCGACCGCCTTCGCAAGCTGCTGGCACACGGCAAGGCCGACAGT
This sequence comes from uncultured Alphaproteobacteria bacterium, assembly GCA_963738065.1. Classification (GTDB taxonomy): domain Bacteria; phylum Pseudomonadota; class Alphaproteobacteria; order Rhizobiales; family Hyphomicrobiaceae; genus AWTP1-13. The sequence goes on along the minus strand of CAVTVO010000044.1, from coordinate 51,646 downwards.
CGGCGCACCGGCGATGACGGCAGGCGTCAAGCGCTTGCCCGGCTTGCGCTTTCAAGACGATTGTTCGCTGGCCGGGCCGCAAGCACCATCGACCTCGATCACCTCCTCGGGGGGCTCGAGACCACCTATCGCAAGGCCCGCAAGGCCTTCCGCCACGCCTACGCCGAGCCCAGCGACGAGTCCTTCCACGTCTGGCGCAAGAAGGTGCAGCAGCACTGGCGCCACATGCTGCTCCTGTCCCGTGGCTGGCCGGAGGCCATGTCGGCGCGCGCGGGCGAGGCCAAGGAGCTGTCGCGGCTGCTGGGCGAGGACCACGACTACTCGGTGCTGTTGGCGTTCGCCGGCGAGCAGGCGACCCCGCGCATCGAGCCGCGCGAGCTTGCCGCCCTCTCCCAGCTCTGCCGGGTGTGCCAGGGTGAGCTCAGGGCGGCAGCCAAGCCGCGCGGAGACCGGCTCCTCGCCGCGCGGCCGGAAGACCTGAAGGCGCACGTCAAGCTCTACTGGACCTCAGCGGCCTGCCTCGCCGCACTGGCTCCCGCAGAGGACCCGGCGAGCACGGGTCCCGTACAGCGCAAGCCGGCACCAGGGGGCGCCCCAGCCAAGACGGTCGACCCGGTACGCACGCGCCGGCGCTACAGGCCAAGGTAAGCTTTGCCACCCCGTGTGCCTTGCCCGCGTGCCTTGCCCGCGCGCCTTGTTTGTGAACACGTCCCGCGCCATAAGCTGCGCGGAGGGCGGATTTGGGATACGTAGTGCGCCGGCAACCCTAGAGCGCAGGTATTGTTGCGCCAGCGAATTCACCCGAGCGGCGCAATCTTTGCTTGATAGGGCGCAGGAGCGACCTCTTCTGTCTCGGAACGGGCTCGCTCTGTGCTCGCCAAGAGGCGAATTGTTAACGCATCGGCCGGCCGGCCGACGACAGGAGCAGCGCCAGTACCTACAGGCTGCCGAGCACCTACGAGCCCACCTGTGAAAATGAGCCAGCCATGCGTATAGCAATGATCGGTTCCGGTTACGTCGGCCTCGTGTCGGGCGCGTGCTTCGCCGACTTCGGCCACGTCGTAACGTGCGTCGACAAGGACCCCGCCAAGATCGCCGCGCTGTCCCGGGGCGAGATGCCGATCTTCGAGCCGGGGCTGGCCGAGCTCGTCGCCAAGAACGTGCGCGAGGAGCGGCTGTTCTTCTCGACCGGCCTGGAGGAGCCGGCCAGGGCGGCCGAGGCCATCTTCATCGCGGTGGGCACGCCATCGCGGCGCGGCGATGGACACGCCGACCTCTCCTACGTCTTCAAGGCCGCCCGCGAGATCGCCGCCACCCTCGACGGCTACAAGGTGATCGTCACCAAGTCGACCGTGCCTGTGGGCACCGGCGACGAGGTGGCGCGGATCATCGCCGAGGCACGACCCGGCGCCGACTTCGCGGTCGTCTCCAACCCCGAATTCCTGCGCGAGGGTGCCGCCATCGGCGACTTCAAGCGGCCCGACCGCATCGTGGTCGGCACCGAGGACGAGCGCGCCCGCAAGGTGATGGCCGACGTCTACCGCCCGCTCTATCTCAACCGCGAGCCGCTCGTCTTCACCAGCCGGCGCACGGCCGAGCTCACCAAGTATGCGGCCAACGCCTTCCTCGCCACCAAGATCACCTTCATCAACGAGATCGCGGACCTGTGCGAGCGGGCCGGAGCCGACGTCCAGGACGTGGCCCGCGGCATCGGCCTCGACAATCGCATCGGCGGCAAATTCCTCAATGCCGGCCCCGGCTTCGGCGGCTCCTGCTTTCCCAAGGACGCCCTGGCCCTGATGCAGACCGCCCGCGACTTCGGCACGCCCTGCCGCATCGTCGAGACGGTGGCCTCCGTCAACGACCATCGCAAGCGCGCCATGGGGCGCAAGGTCATCGCCGCCTGCGGTGGCAGCGTGCGTGGCTCGACCATCGCCGTGCTCGGGCTCACCTTCAAGCCCAACACCGATGACATGCGCGACGCTCCCTCGATCGCGCTCATCACTGCCCTGCAGGACGCGGGCGCCAAGGTGCGCGCCTACGATCCCGAAGGCATGAAGCAGGCCCGTACCGTGCTGGAGGACGTCGAGTACGCCGACACCGCCTACGGCTGCATCGACGGGGCCGACGCCTTGGTCATCGTTACGGAATGGGACGCTTTCCGCGCCCTCGATCTGGTGCGGGTGCGGTCGCTGCTCAAGCGCCCGGTGCTCATCGACCTGCGCAACATCTACCGGCCCGAGGACATGTCCAAGCTTGGCTTCACCTATGAAGGCGTCGGCCGGCCCGGATCGGCGCGAGAGAGCGATGCCGGCTTGCGCCGGTGAGAGGGGCCAGAGCAGCCTGCCGGCCGGCCATCCGCCGGTCGAGGCAGGCCGCATCGGCGTGCTGCTCCTCAACCTCGGCACGCCGGACGCCACCAGCTATTGGCCGATGCGCCGCTACCTCAAGGAGTTTCTCTCCGACCCGCGCGTGATCGAGCTGCCGCGCTGGAAGTGGTGGCCGATCCTCAACCTGATCATCCTCACCGTGCGCCCGGGCCGCAAGGGGCGCGACTACGCCAAGATCTGGAACAATGAGCGCGATGAGGGCCCGCTCAAGACCATCACGCGTTCGCAGGCGGAGAAGCTCGCGACCCTCATGAGGAACGATCGCATCATCGTCGACTGGGCCATGCGCTATGCCAAACCTGCAACCGCCTCCCGCATCGAGGCCCTTCAGCGGCGGGGGTGCGATCGCCTGCTCCTGGTGCCGCTCTACCCGCAGTATGCCGCCGCGACCACCGCCACCGCCTGCGACGAGGCCTTCCGTGCGCTGACCCGGCTGCGCTGGCAGCCGGCGGTGCGGGTGGCGCCGGCCTACTACGACGATCCGGCCTATATCGATGCGGTCGCCGGCTCCATCCGCGCCCATCTCGCCGGCCTCGACTTCGGGCCAGAGGCGCTGATCGTGTCTTTTCACGGCATGCCTCAGCGCTATTTGGAGGCCGGCGATCCCTACCACTGCCAGTGTCAGAAGACCTCGCGGCTCGTGCGCGAGACCCTCGGGTGGGACGCGAGCCGCTGGCACACCACCTTCCAGTCGCGCTTCGGCAGCGAGCCGTGGTTGCAGCCCTACACCATCGAGGAGGTGGAGCGCCTGGCCAAGTCGGGCGTCAAGCGCCTCTGCCGTTGTCGCCCCCGGCTTCTCCGCCGACTGCCTGGAGACGCTGGAGGAGCTCGACATGGAGAACCGCGCCGTGTTCCTCGCCAACGGTGGGGAGCGGTTCACCTACGTCCCCTGTCTCAACGACAGCGACGCCGGCATGCGCGTGATCGCGGCCGTGGTCGAGCGCGAGCTGATGGGTTGGGTGTAGGCTTGGCTCATTCCTTCGGCCGGCGCGCCTGAGCATTGCGGGATTGGAACGTCCCGGCGTTTCAGACTAGAGCAAGATCGTTTCTGATCGAAGCGCTTCGCTTCGATCTGGGAACGTGAATCTCTGCTCTAAAGCTTGGGAATGGAGCAGGATTCACGCTTCGGCCTCGACGTCTTGGTTGAGGTGAGGTGTTTCCCTCCGAAGCGATCCTGCTCTAGCCTCGAGCGACAGCGGCGGACCCAGGTTGTCGCCGACATTCGCTTCAAAGGGGGAGCTTCAGCCCAAATGGTTGACCAGATGAATGGTGCAGAAAGCCTGGTGCGTACGCTGCTCGCGGGAGGAGTGAATGTGTGCTTCACCAATCCCGGCACGTCGGAGATGCACTTCGTCGCGGCCTTGGACAAGGTCCCCGGCATGCGTTGCGTGCTGGGCCTCTTCGAGGGCGTCGTGACCGGCGCGGCCGACGGCTACTACCGCATGCTCGGGCGGCCCGCCTCGACCCTGCTGCACCTGGGCCCCGGCCTCGCCAACGGGCTCGCCAACCTGCACAACGCCAAGAAGGCGAACTCGGGCATCGTCAATATCGTCGGCGAGCATGCCACCTATCATATCGCCTATGACGCCCCGCTGACCGCGGACATAGAGGGCGTGGCAGCGCCCATGTCGCATTGGGTCAAGACTTCGCCCAACTCGCGCACGATCGCAGCTGACGGCGCACTGGCGATCGAGGCGGCGCGACAACGACCAGGCCAGATCGCCACCCTGATCCTGCCAGCCGATACGGCCTGGGGTCCCGCCGATGGCATTGGCGAGGCGGCGCCTCGAGCGGCGTCTCCGAAGGTGGCGGACGAAGCCGTCAAGGCTGCTGCTGCCCTGCTGCGCGGCAGCGAAAGAGCGACCCTGCTGATGGGTGGCGACGCTTTGCGGCACCGCTGCCTGGAGCTGGCGGGACGGATCGCCGCCAAGACCGGATGTGGGATCTTGACGGAAGGCGCCAATACGAGGCTCGAGCGGGGAGCAGGCCGTGTCCAGGTCGAGCGCATCCCCTACGTTGTCGAGAAGGCGCTAGGCGTGATGCGCGCGGCGGGCGACTTGGTGCTCGTTGGCGCGCGCGAGCCCGTCGCGTTCTTTGCCTATCCCGACAAGCCGAGCCTGCTCATGCCGCAAGACGCCAGATCCACCAAGCTGGCCGGCATCGAAGACGATATCGAGGCGGCCCTGGAGGCCCTGGCGATCGAGCTTGACGCCGTGAAGGTGGCGCCCGCCGGCGTTGCCGCGCCGCGGCGGCCTGCGCTCCCGGCCGGCACGATCACGCCCGCCGCCATTGCCTCCATCCTTGGCGCCATGCTGCCGGACAACGCGATCGTGGTCGACGAGAGCGTGACCACGGGACGCGAGTTCTTCCCCGAGACCGCCGGCGCCCCGCCCCACGACTGGATCAACAACAGAGGCGGCTCCATCGGCTACGCCACGCCCGTTGCCGTCGGAGCCGCGATCGCCTGCCCCGACCGGAAGGTCATCGCACTCGTAGGCGACGGCAGCGCCATGTACACGCTGCAGTCGCTATGGACCATGGCTCGGGAAGGCTTGGCCGTGACGACGCTGATTTTCGCCAACGGCAGCTACGCCATCCTGCGCGGCGAGCTGACCAATGTGGGAGTGAGAAACCCGGGCCCGCGCGCCGTCGATATGCTGTCGATCGGACGGCCCGACCTCGATTGGGTTTCGCTGGCTCGGGGAATGGGTGTGGAGGCGTCACGGGCCAAGACGTGCGAGCAGTTGATCAAGGGGTTGGGCGCTGGCCTGCGTTCGCAGGGGCCCTATTTGGTCGAAGTGGCCCTATAGCGTTTTCACGTCCGCAGCCGGCCCCCCTAGAACTTCCCCGTCACGAACAACATGGCGATCCAGGGCTGCCAGATGACGATGATGAGGCACGCGAGCATCAGGGCAATGAACGGGATGGCGGCCTGGCACAGCACGCCGAAGGTCTGCTTGAAGGCGCTCATGGCCACGATCAGGTTGAGGCCCACGGGCGGCGTCAGGTAGCCGATCTCCAGGTTGAGGATCATGACCAGGCCGAACAGCACCTTGTTGAAGCCGTAGGATTGGGCCAGCGGCGCCAGCAGGGGTGCCAGCACCAGGATGGCCTCGCCGGTCGTCATGAGGCACCCCACCAGCAGCAGCAGGATGTTCACCAGCAGCATGAACATGACTGGGCTGGCGATGTAGTCTTGCATGATGCCGACGAGGCCCTGGGGCACGCGGTGCTCGGTCAGCATGATATTGAGACTGAGCGCCACGGCGATCAGCGGGAAGAGCGAGCCGCCGAGCTTGGACGCCTCGAGCACGACGTTGTAGAAGTCGGCGGCTCTCAGCTCCTTGTGCACGAAGATCTCGATCAGCAGCGAATAGGCGAGCGCCACCGCCGCCGCCTCCGTGGCCGTGAAGTAGCCCGAATAGATGCCGCCGAGCAGGATCACCGGCATCATCGCCGCCCAGATCCCCTCTTGGAATGCAAGCCTGAACTCGGCGAGGTCGAACCGAGCCGTCGCCAGGTTCCAGTTGAACCAGACCGCGTAGGCCGACAGCACCAGGGTGAGGAGGATGCCCGGGCCGAAGCCCGCTGCGAACAAGTCGGTTACCGAGGTCTCCGTCACCAGCCCGTAGATGATCATGGGTATCGAGGGCGGGATGATGATGCCGAGCGTGCCCCCCGACATGATGGCGCCGAGCGCGAACCTGGTGTCGTAGCCGGCTCTGCGCATGGCTGGAAACATCACCGTGCCGATTGCCAGCATGGTCACGATCGACGACCCGGAGATGGCCGCGAACACGGCGCAGGAGAGGATGGTGGCAACCGCCAGCCCGCCGGGAACCGGCCGCGTCAGCGCCGACAGGATGCGGATCAGCCGCTGCGCGATCGAACCGCGCGTCATCACGTTGCCGCACAGGATGAAGAGCGGGATCGACAGGATCACCTCCTTGTCGAGTTCCCACCCACATGTCCTCGATGATGTCTTCGAGATGGCCGCGCCCCCACAGCAGGTGCACGCAGCCCGCAGCAGCGAGCAGCACCACCAGCAGCGGCTGGCGCAGCACGAGGAGGCCCAGCACCGTGCCGACGAGCCCCAGCGCCTTCATCCCCGGAGCTCCACCATTTCCGAAGCTCTCTATTCCTGGAACTCGGGCGGCTGCGGCTTGAGGACCGGCCAGATGGCGTAGAGGAAATAGCGCCCCGCCGCGGACAAGAAACCCAACGGAATAAAGAGCTGCACCGGCCAGACGGGCCAGTCGAGCACGGGCGCCCGTAAATCGGTCTTGAGGGAGGAGCCGACAAATTTGACGCCGAACCAGGCGACGGCAACGAGGAAGAGGCCGGTCAGCGCATCGGCGAGCCGGTCCATGACCGGGCCCCACTCCTGGGGAACCAATCCGTGCGCGAAGCGCGGCACGATGTGGCTGCCCGTGGCCGTGGCGATGCCGATGCCGGCGAAGCTGCCGATCACCAGCGCGAACACCGAGAGCTTCTGCGCCGCGAAGATGCCGGTGGCGCCGGGCTCTAGTCCGACGAAGCGCAACACCGGGCCCACCACCTCGCGGCCGATGACATCAAGCAGCAGGATAGCGGCAATGAACCCGAAGGCTGCGACGGCCAGCCAGCACTCCCCCGTGTGCCAGAACTCGACCAGCCTGCGCACGCCTGGCGGGACGGCCGCGCTTGGCCACCAGCCCGGCAATCGCTGCGGCAGCCTCGCGCGCAGCCGCGCCCAGGCTTGCTCCGAGGAGTGCTGGAGCCTTTCTCGTGCCGGCCCCGACGCCCGCCGCAGCCGCTCCAGGTGCTCGAGCGCCTCCTGCCGCAGCCGTCGCAGCATGATGGTCACACTGTGCTGCAACGAATGCCAGTCCATGCGCCCTCCCGCTCCAATGGTGCTGCGGAACGAGATGAGTTACGGGGAACAGGCGCGGATGCCGGCCTGGATCGCCTTCCAATAGGCGCTGGCGTCGCCGCCGACCGCCTCGACCATCTTGGGCCAGGCTGCCTCGATGCCCTTGCGCCACACCGCACGCTGCTCGGGCGTCAGGGCGACGATGGTGCCCCCCGAAGCCTTGTGCATCTCGCGGATCTTGCTCTCGAAGCCGCGCACCTCGGCGCGCAGCTGGGAGGCGGGCGTCGTGGCGGACGTTCCCATGAGCACCGTCTTGTGCTCCGCCGACAGCTTGTCGAAAGCCTCCTTGTTCATGATCACGACGCCACCCTGGTCCTGGTGCTGAGTCATGGTGACGACGGGCGCCAGCTTGGCGAGCCCCGAGAAGAAGTAGAAGGTGGGTGCGGAGTCCGCGACATCGATGAGACCGGTCTGGAAGGCCGAGTTCCATTCCGTCACAGGCAGCGGGTTGGGGTTGGCGCCGAACTGGCTCCACATGAAGCCCGCCACCTTGTTGGGGGCGGAGCGCGCCTTGAGACCCTTGAGCTCGTCGGGCGAGATGTAGGGCTTCTTGCCGATGATGTCGGCGACGCCGACCTCGCTCCAGCCGATCATCACCACGCCCTTCTTGAGGAACAGCTCCTGGGTGAGCTTGGTGAGGTGGTTGTCGGTGACGCAGTCCTGCTCCTTCTGGTCCTTGAACAGGAAAGGAATATTGAGCAGCGAGATCTCGGGCACCAGCAGCGAGCCCGCGGTGACGGAATAGCCGCCCATGTCGATGCGCCCGCGCGCCACCTGCTGCACGGTATCTTGCTCGGAGCCCAGCTGCGAGTTGAGGAAGGCGTTGATCTTGAGGCTGCCCTTGCTCGCGGTCGCGATCTGGTTCTGGAAGCGCACGACCTGCATCTCCCACACCGTCTTGGGTGGCGCGCTGGTGGCGTAGCGCAGCTCGACCGTCTGGGCCAGCGCGGCCCCGCTCGCTAGCGGCGCCAGCAGTGCAGCCGCCGACAGTCTTCGCAAAGCAGGCGTCATGGCGTTTCTCCTCCCGAGAGGGCACCGGCGAATTGGCGCTTTTGGCTTGTTGAGATCGGCCGGCCCGCTACGCAGGAAGATAGACGGGAAGGGCGCGCGAGGCGAGAGGCCCGCCGGGTTGCGTCGGGGTGGCGACGTCGAAGCCTTCAGGAGTGTTCGCGCGCAGCCGATGCGATCTGCGGCATCAGCGCGGCGGTGTCGGCGAGCGCGGTCGGCGAGCACGGGTTGGGGGTCGGTAGCCGTCCGAGCGCGTCGTGGCGCGCCACGGCGCGGCCGGCCTGATGAGGGCAAGGCCGTCTGCAGCACCGCACGCCGGAACTCGGCTTCGTGACGCGTCGCCGACAGCATCTCCAGGTAGGGCTTCCACAGCTCCCGGCGTGCCTCGATGCGCTTCAAGGGCTTGGGCGCATGGCGCAGCGGCGAGAGCGGCTCGAGGCGCTGGCTGCCGAGCCAGCTGAAAGTAGCCTGCCAGACCTCCGGCGGCGCCCGCCGGTTGCGGGCGGCGCGCAGCTGCACGATGGTGGGCATGGTCACCTCCTCGTCGTGCAGTCCGATCTCGACGCAGGCGACGCGGCGCGTGCCTTTGCGGATGGAGAAAACCGCCGTCAGCCCGGTGTGCAGCTGGTCGGCATACTGGTCGAGGCAGTTCTCCAGGGCCTCGGATTCGGCGATGAAGTCATCGACGGTGCGCAGCGCCACGAAATTGAAGCCCGCTGCGGGCCCGTCGGCCAGCCAGGTTCGCTCGATGCCGGGTCCGAGGCATTCGACCAGCCGCAGCCGCTGGCGCCACGCGGCCAGCTCCTCGCGGGCGCGCTTGAAGCTCATGTCCGCGGTCCAAGGCCGGCGCAGCAGCCTGTGTCCCACAAGTCCGGGCTTGCCGCTGAACCAGACCCAGGCCGCCATGAACTTGAAAAGCTCCTCTGGTGGACCGGCGAGGTCGGACTGACGCGCGATCCAAAGCGCATAGTCCCCTCCCGCTGCCTCGAAGGCATAGCTCACGCGCGACAGCCAGGCGGGGGCCGTACCCGCGTCGCGTGGGATGAGGTTTGCGATGCGTAAAGCGAATTCCTCGTCGAAGGGAAAAGCAGGGAGCGGCGACATGAACGCCTCCGCGGGCAAGCGGCGCAACCACCACGGCAACCTCAGGGCATCGGCTGCCTCGCGCAACGGGGCGCCCCGGGCGACAAGCTCGAAGCAGCGCTCGCGCGCCTCGGCCGTCGCATATCCGCTCACCAGGCCAAACAGCAGCGCCGGGAAGCTGTCGGCCAAATCCTCCAGCTCGCCCGCGCAGGCCGTGAGCTCGGCGACGAACCGGCGGTAGGCAGGGTGGAACGCCTGCAGTCGCCGTTCGCGGCGGCGGGCTGGATTGTCATGCCCCAGTGCGAGATTTTGCTTGCCCCTGACGGCGGTCATTCCGGTCTTTGCAGCTCTTTTCTGACACCCCCGCCTCCGGCCGATTGTCTAGCCGGACAAAGTGGCAAAAACGGGGGGAGGCCGCCCGAGCACTGGCAAGGGGATGGCCCACCTGGTCACAAGCGGTGGCACCAGCTTGCGTTGATACCTTGCGAAGGCCGTTCGCTCGGTTGTCGCGCCCCGGGTGGCATGCCGGGTCAGCCGCCTTGCCGCGGCGCCACGACCTCGACCTTGTCGTCGGAGGAGAGTTTGGTTGCAGCCCGCGCAGCCCTCGGCACGAAGTCGCCATTGAGCGCCGTCGCCACACTGCCCTCGGCGAAACCCAGCTCGGCGACAAGCTCGGCAAGTGTCGCAGCGCTGGTTTTGGTGGCCTCGCCGTTGACGGCGATGGCAATGCTCACGTTGGCATCAAGCCGCATGGCGTGGTCGCGCCTCCTGCCAGCTATTTGCGGCGGTCCGCGCGGCAATTCAAGGGGATTTGCGCGCGCGGCACGACAGCTGAAAATCCTCTCCGTTGTGCCGTGCAGCATCGCGCGTGGCGCGCGACCCACGGATTGTCTGCTCGACACCAGCGCGCCCCGCGCCAACTGCCGACATGGGCTCGATGCCATGACCGACCATCCAAGGTTTGAGCTGTTCCAAGGGCCGCCGGACACAGCCCATCGCGCCTATCACGGCGGTCGGCTGGTTGATCTCGTGTTCTGGCTGGTCGACCGATGGAGAGACACCTCTGGCGCGCCTCGGCCAGACCCAACACCAGCGGCGCCAGGAGGCACGATGGGGATGCTGGCGCGACTGGCCGTAGCCGTGCGCATCGGAGGCTCGCGCCAACGCCCGCGTGGCCTCGGGACATGACCGTCAGAGCGCCCGTCCCTCCGGGTCCTGCCCCGCCGCGGCAGCTCTGCTGGCAATCGCATCGTCTTGCAAGTTGGCTGGTTCCGAGGCATTCTCAGTGTGCACCACGCGTTTCAACGTGAGCGGACAGAAGGTTGTCTTGGCTAATTTTTCGGCCGCGCATGAAGGCCGCTAGGAATTTTGGGTTTCGGGGGTTATGTCCAATTTTGCGCGCAACAAATATGGGCTGGGCAAGGCCGTCACATTCAACGTGATCACCCCCATGGGGCGGGTGGGAACGGTGATCGTGAAGGGCCTGCTCAAGCTTCTCGACACCCTAAAATGGACTCAGATTACTGCCAAGGAGCTGTCGTTCCTTCCCTTCGTGCATTGGGTCGTGGTCAAGCGCAGTCAATTCCCGCACCTCGACCCCGAGCAGCCGGTTGAGAACCTCAACTACGACTACCTGTTCTTCCTGAGCACCTTCAACGGTCCCTGGGGCCCCTATATCGATGCCTTCGCCGACGTGCTCTACGAGCCCCTCGACGCCGTCTGGTTCTGGAGCGTGGGCTATCCCTTTGCGCGCCCCGTCTCGCGGCTGAAGAGCTACATCATCCACAACCAGATCGAGTCCGATCATGCCTACAGCGCCTATCCCGGCGCCTCCGTGCGCGACGTCCGCGCCGCGGTCGATGTCTACGATGAGCTGACGAAATTCGCAGAGGCCTCGAGAAACCTCACGCCGGCGCAATTCGACACCGAATACAACCGCCTGCTCATGCGCACGCAGAATATGCTTGGAACCTTCGGCACATTTCCCGAGCGATAAGCCGCGCCTGTGCCTGTCTGGAGTGGCCCATGGCCAACGTCTACGATGCGAAATATGCGCTGACCACCCTCTTTCCCATAAAGGGAGACCACCGAGGAGGGGACAGCCACTACGTTGCCTTGCGCGACGGCCTGCGGAAATTGGACCGCGATCAACCCTACGGCTCGCCTCTGTCGCAAATCCCCTTCCTGCACATGGCCCGCTTCGCCATCATCGACAATCTCATCTACCAGGGGATGCCGGCAAGGCGCGACCGCTTGAAATCCCGCTATCTGCTCTTCATGTGCGATTTCGACGGCGAGAGCGTGGATCCCTTGGTCGGCGCCATGATCCACCTCGGCGGCATCGTCGATGAGATCTGGCGCCATTGCGTGGCCTACCCGGGCACGGGCAGCCGCGATCGCCTGATCGCCTATTTCGAGCGCTGCCAGCTCTATACCGACCTCTTCTTTGCCGACCGCCCCAAGGACGACGTGAGGAAGATCCTGCGCGCCCTCATGTACAAGCGGCGGTTTGCGCAGTTCGTAGAGGACAACCAGCGTCTGCCCAGGGAGGGCCTCAAGGATCGCTTCGAGGCCATGATGCAGGCCTTGACAAGCGAACCGACGCCGCCCCCGGGCAGCATGTGAGTTGATATCGGCATGTTCGACCTCAAAGACATCCAGGGCAACATCCTGCGCGGCTATCGCTCCTTCCCGCACGCCCGTTTCCTCTACTTCAAGATCACAGCGGCCAAGGAAGCGAAGGAGTTCCTGAATGCGCTCCTCGTAACGCACGCGATCACCCCAGCCGAGTGGCGCGAGCGGCCGCGAGCGACAACCAACGTCGGCATTACCATGGGCGGTCTGCGCGCCCTCGACCTTCCGAGCGAGATGCTGGGAAGCTTCCCGCACGAGTTCCGGCAGGGCATGCGTCTGCGCGCGTCTCAGCTGGGCGACGTCGACGAAAGCGCCCCCGGGCAGTGGGACCAGCCGTGGCGCAGCGACGAGGTGCACCTCCTGCTCATGTGCTACAGTAGTTCGCTCCCGCGTCTCGACGCCCATTGCCAGCAGTTGCGCCAGACATTGCCAACCGGCGTCAGAGAATTGCCGCCCGCTCAGGACGCCGCGGTCTTGACCGTCGACGACAGGCCCCGCGTCGAGCACTTCGGCTTCCTCGATGGGATCAGCAATCCCGACATCGAGGGCGTGCCGGGCGAGGCGACCAGCACTGGCAACATCGATGCCAAGGGCAAGTTCCGCGAGGTGCCGGTGGGCGAGTTCCTGCTTGGCCACCGCGGTGAGGGGGGCGAGGTCGCGCCGATGCCGCGACCGCCGCTCCTGGTGCACAACGGCACTTTCCTGGTGCTGCGCAAGCTGCACCAGGACGTTGCCGCCTTCAGGAGCTATCTGACGCGGGAAGCGGCCGACATGCAGAGCGCCATCGGCCGCTGGCTGCCTCAGGGGGTCGACCCCAAGAACTACCTGGCGGCGAAGATGATGGGCCGCTGGCGCGACGGAACGCCCGTTGATCTCTTCCCCGAAAACGACAGGGCAAACCACCAAACCAACGCCTTCACCTACGCTGGCGATGTCACAGGCGCGCGCTGCCCCCTTGGCGCCCACGTCAGGCGCGCCAACCCGCGCGACTCGCTCGGGTTTTCCGGGCACATCATCAGCCGCCGCAGGATGATCCGGCGCGGCATCACCTACGGCGACTTCCTGCCGAAGGATTCTGCCGACGACAAGGCCAGCCGCGGCATCATGTTTCTCGCCTTCAACTCCAGCATCGAGCGTCAGTTCGAGTTCGTGCAGAGGCAGTGGATCAACTATGGCGACGAGTTCCTCCAGGGCGACGATGCCGACCCCATCGCCGGCTCACGCTTGGACGATGGCCGCATGGTCGACGCGCGCGGCAACGGGCGCGCGACCAACGCAGGGGGTCGGATGATGATACCGGGCGACGAGCGTACGGGTCGCATTCCCTACCTGTGCTCGGGCATTCCTCGTTTCGTCTCCACCAAGGGCGGCGACTACTTCTTCGTGCCCAGCATGACCGGTCTGCGCCTGCTCGCCTCCGAGAGGGTTGACGTGTGATGACTGTCGAGCCGGCAGCCGAGCCTGTGCGCCTGCTCGACGAGCGCCCTCCCGACCCTGCGGGAGTTCACGAGTCGTTCAAGGTGCGCGTTCTGCGTTGGCTCGGCTGGTATCGGCGCTTCGGCTTCTGGCTCGCGACGGTCTGGTCCGGCTTGTCCGCCGCCGTGGAAAGCAGAGGCCGCGTCCTGCTGACGGGCGCGCAACCGGCGGAGCCCGACCCCACACTGCGGCCGGCCTATTACCAGGCGCTGCTCGATCTTCCCAGCCAACCCGACCGGCCCGAGTTGACGCAATTCGAGAAGTCCTCGCCGGGTGAAGCCACCGCCATCCAGCGCGTCGCCCGCATCGCGGCCGCTGCCGTAGTCGGCGCCTATTGCGATGCCAAGAAAGGCAATGGCGCGGCCAAGGCCATGCGCGATCAGCATGCCAAGCACCATGGCTGCGTCCAGGCCCGGTTCGTGGTCCGGCCAGACCTGCCGTCGGATCTTGCCGTCGGCGTATTCCAGCCGGGCGCCGTCTATTCGGCGGTCGTGCGCTTCTCCAATGCCATGGGGGCGCCGCAGGCCGACAGAAAGTGCGATGGCCGCGGCATGGCCGTGAAGTTGCGAAATCTGCAAGGCCCCAACCTGCTGGCCGAGGTGGTCCCGCAGCATCGCGCCGGCGAGCAGGACTTTCTGATGACGAGCCATCCGGTGTTCTTTTGCCGCGGCGTCGCCGACTACACCGCGTTCATGTCGATGCTGTCGTCCCCACACGACACGCATCTTGCCCGCCTGCGCGGGATGGCCGAGTTTGGCCTCTTCTTCCTGCTGCGGCCGTGGCGGTTGTTGCGCGCCTTCTGGGCCACGGCTAGGCGCAAGGTCTCAAACCCGCTCGCGGCGGACTACCACAGCATGACCCCCTACCTCTTCGGGGAGTCCAGGGTCGTGCGCTACATGGTGACACCGATCTCAGGGGATCAGCCTTTGCGCACAGGTAGTCGTACGCAAGACGACAATTTCCTGCGCGAGGCGCTGCGCGAGGCGCTAAATCCCACCAAACACGGCGAGGGCAAGATCGTGGCGTTCGATTTTGCCGTACAGTTCCGGAATGCGGCCAAGCCCGACGACGTGGAGGACGCCAGCCTGCGCTGGCGCCAATCGGCAGATCGAGGGGTGTCGCTTGGGCGCATCGAGATCCCGATGCAGTGGTTCGACGTGGCCAACGAGGAATGCGCCTGCGAGAGCCTTTCGTTCAACCCTTGGAACTGCCACCCGCTGCATCGGCCCCTGGGAGGCCTCAATCGCATGCGCCTTGCGGTATATCGGGCCTCCATGCAAGTGCGCCATCGCCTGAACGGCCTCTGATGCTCTATGATGGTCGGACGTCGAAGTAGCGTAGCAGGCGACGCCCGCCATGCCCAAGCAGAGCCCACCGGCGCAGGCCCCACCGGCGCAGGCCCCGCCGCCGCCTGCTCCTCCTGAGCGCCGTCAGCTGACGGTCGTATTCATCGACATCGTCGAATCGACCTCGCTGAGCGAGCGCCTGGACCCCGAGGAGTTTTTCGCGCTCCTGCGCGAGTATCGCGACATCTGCGATCGGCAGATCCAGAAATACGGCGGCGTGATAGCCAGGACCGTCGGCGACGGCCTGCTCGCCTATTTCGGCCTGCCGCAAGCGCACGCAGATGATCCCGAGCGTGCGGTCAATGCCGCGCTGGGCATTGCCGGCGCGATGCGCAAGCACGAGTTTTCGACCTCGGAGCTGGGCATGATCAAGCTCGGCGTGCGCATTGCCGTCAACACCGGGCTGGTGGTGGTGGGAAGCCTGACCGGGGACGCCGGCGTCGAGCGCAGGGACGTGTTCGGCACTTCCGCCAACATCGCGGCCAAGCTGCAAGCCGCCGCTCCCCCCAATGGCGTCATCATCGGACCCGCGACCCACGCACTGGTCAGTCGCGCCTTCCGCTGCTCGCGCTTGGGCGAGCAGGAGATCAAGGGTGTGAAAAAGCCGATCGTGGTGTGGCGGGTCGACGGCGCCGCCCACAACGAAAGCCGGTTCGAGAAATCGAGGACGGCACCGCTGACGCCGATGATCGGCCGGGCGGCGGAATGCGCCAGGCTCGTGGACCTGTGGCAGCGGGCGGTCGCGGGCTCGGGCAACGCGGTGGTGATCTCCGGAGGCTCGGGCATCGGCAAATCGCGCCTGATCCAGGCCCTGCGGACGGCGCTAGCCGGCGTCGAAAAGGAGACGCTGCACTTCCAATGCTCGCCGCTGCAGACCAATACTCCGCTCGCGCCCATGATCGAGCGCGATCGCCATCAGGCGGGTCTGGAGGCAGACGACAGCCCGCAGGAAATGGTGGCCAAGCTCCACGCTCTCCTTGCGGCCGCAACCGCCGACACGCACACGCCCATCCCCTACTACGGCGCGCTGCACTCGATCCCGTCTTGCGACGGCTATACGCCGGCGGACCTGCGCTCGCCGAAGGAGCGCGAGCGCGCGCTGCAGGTGATCGGCGACGTGGTGGTGAGCCTCTCGCGGCGGCGGCCGGTCCTGATCATCGTCGAGGACGTGCAGTGGATCGACCCGACCAGCGTCGATCTTCTCGAGCGCCTGTTGGCCAGGGTGGACCGCGAGCGCCTCTTGCTGATCTTCAGCCACCGCGACCAGGGCGACCCCTATTGGCTGGAGGAGCGCAAGGTCCTGCCGGTGCCGCTCGCCAGGCTCGAGCCCAAGGAATGCGAGAAGATGGTGCAGGCCATCGCCGGCGACGTTGAGCCTGCCCAGAGGCGTGGTGCGCAGCATCCTCGACCGCGCAGATGGGGTGCCGCTGTACATCGAGGCGTGCACCCGCTCGGTGCTGGAGGCTGCGGCGCGGGAGGACGCCTCCGGCCGCCGCATGGCGAGCGCACGCCTCAAGGAGCCGATCGTGCCCGCGAGCCTGCACGATCCGCTGATGGAGCGGCTCGACCGCCTCGGTCCGGCCAAGCGAATCGCCCAGAAGGCCTCGATCTTTGGTCGCCAGTTCGACTTCGCCGGCCTGCATCACATCGCCGATGTGCCAAAGCGCACGCTTGCCGCCGCCCTGCAGGATCTCGAGAAGGCGGGCCTCCTCACCCGGCGCCGCAACGCGCCCGGCACGGTCTTCCTCTTCAAGCATGCGCTGATCCAGGAAGCGGCATACGCCTCCCTCCTCAAGGAGACGCGGGGCGAGCTTCACGCACGCGCCGCTGCTTGGCTCGGGCAAGTCGATGCCGGCAGCGGTGGCGGCCGGCTCGCCGTGCTCGGCTACCACTTCTCGCGCGCTGGCCTGGTCGCCGAGGCCGTCGACGCCTGGCTCGGCGCGGGCAAGGAGGCCCTGGCCCGGTCGGCAAACAAGGAAGCGGTCGCCAACCTGTGGGAAGGCGTGGAGCTGCTGCCGAAGCTGCCGGACGCAGAGCAGCGCTTTCAGTTGGAGCTCGTGCTGCAGGCCCATCTGGCCATGGCCTATACCGCCATGGCGGGGTGGGGCGGCCCGCAAGTCGACCAGCCCTTCACGCGGGCGCTGGAGCTTTGCCGCAGCTACGGTACCGTACGCGAGAAGGCGATCGTCCTGTGGGGCGTCACGATTGCCACGCTCGTGAGCAGCCAGCTGGACAAGGCGCTCGGCCTCGCCAACGAGTTCATCGGCCTGGCCGAGGATACGGGGGACGAGGAAGCCCTCTTGATGGCCAACACGACGGCCGTGCTGGCCAACTTCTTCCTCGGGCGCCTGCCGCAGGCAAGGGCGGCGGCGCGCCTCGTCTGCGAGCGCTACGACCGGCGTGCTCACGGAGACCTCGTGCACATATGCCAGCACGACCCCAAAGTCGTCGCCCTCGTCTACCTCGGCCACATCGAATGGCTATTGGGCAATCCCCAGGAAGCGAAGGCGGCCTGCCAAGCCGCCCAACAGCTCGCGCGGGAGCTCGGCCATCCCTTCATGGTGGCGTTTGCCCTGACGCTGGGATCGTCCGCCAACCTCTATGAGCACGACCATGCCGCCAACCTCGCGTGCATCGAGGAGGGCGTCGCGCTGGCCAAGGATCACGGGCTCCCCGTATTCGGCATCTTCGGCCCGCTCTGGGCGATCCCCTCGCTGGCCGCAAGAGACCCCTCGGCGCTTGGAGGGCTGTCGGGCCTGCTCGACAAGCTGCTCGACAACAACTGCTTTCTCCAGGCACCCCTCTATCAGATCTTCTTGGCCACCGAGTTCGGGCGCACGGGTCAGGTAGCGGAGGCACGCGCGCTCGCCCGTTCCGCGCTGGCACTGATGGAGCGGACTGGGGAGCGATGGTTCGAGCCCGAGATCCTCCGCGTCAGCGGTGTGCTCGCGTCCTTGTCACCCGATCCCGACCCCGCCGAGGCGGCACGCTTCTTTGCGAGCTCTCTGACGTCGGCGCGGGCCCTGGGAACGACTGGCTGGGAGCTGCGCACGGCCATCAGCTTCGCCCGCCATCTCATTGAGCGTGGGCAATTGGCAAACGCCCGCGGCCTGCTAAGGGATGTCAAAGGCAAATTCCGCGGCTCGGTCGCATCCACCGATCTGCGCGAGGCTGCGGCGCTTCTCGAGGAGATTGCCAATGCCTCGCCCCGCGATGCCCGTCGTCGGCTGAGGGGCATCGCCGCAGCAGGAGCGAACCGCCAGCGCTCGGACCGCAACCGCCGGGCGAATCGGATGTAACGGCCCACGATTGTCGAACCCCTGAAGAAAATGTTGCTCCTTGTGCTACAGGGCACAGCAGGAGACCTCCGGCCGTCGCACTATCGCTCCCAGGCAATGACCAATGGGGGCGAGCGGATAGGGTGCCAGATCGATGCGTTTTTGGAGGGTGGTGCGTTGGTGCTGTAACTCCAAAAAATGACGCCGGAACGTGATTTTGACGCGACGCAATTGCGGCGGAGCGTTCAAGGCCGGATCGTACGGCGTAAAGCCTTGGGCGCAGTAGCCCATGTATATTCACACTGCAGCCCAAGGCTATTTTTTCCTCCGGTCAATCCTTGGCAGAGGCAGCGGCGATTGCGGTCAGCCCCGCTTCGTCGACGATCGTGATCTGGGCCCCGGCGATCCTGATCACGTTCGCGTCCTTGAGCTGGCCGAGCTGCCGGCTGACGTTGGCGCGCGAGATGCCGAGATAGGCTCCAAGCTCCCTTTGCGACAAGGACAGCTGAAGGCGGATGCCATCCTTGCCGGTGCGCCCGTGCTGGCTCGCACAACCGGAGCAGGCCCTTGGCGGTCCGCCCCCGCATCTCCAGCGTGTTGTCCTCGATGATCGCCGAGGCTGCGCGAAGCTTTTGGCAGAGTATCTGGATGATCTCCAGCATCGCCTGCGGATGCTCGATCAATGTCGGCACCAGATCGCGGGCAAAGACAGTGAAGACCTCGCAATCCTCCAGCGCAACGGCGTCGGCCGTGCGCTCGTTGCCGTCGAGGGCCGCGATCTCTCCGTTGATGTCCCCTTCGCCCAGAAAGTTCAGGACCACCTCTTTCGCATCCGCATTGATGTTGGTGATCTTGATACGGCCCGACAGCAGCACCATCATGCTGTCGCCGCTCTCCCCGCGACGGTAGATGACGCTTCCCCGCGGATATCTTTTGGTGTGCCCGCGCCCTATCAAGGCGTCGAGCGCCGCATCCGGCAACCCACCGAAGAAGGTGTTGTTTCTGAGGAAGGGCCGGACCCGATCCAGCAAAGGCGAATGCGCGCGCATGTCCGTTCGCCGAGCCGTCGACGCAAACCCCCTGCCGCGCGAGTGCGCGGAAGCCCACCGCGCGGAAAGCTAGTCCTCAGCCGGCAGCTGGTCAAATCCGGGTCAATCGCGAGGTCTCGCCGGCCGTGGCGCCGATGCGAGGCTCGGCGCCCGCAGAGCGGCAGGTCCTGCTGCATTACACCCCTTGGCTTGTGTGCATGCCAATGCGTAGACTGCCGTACAAAACGTGTTCGAACCGGGAGGAACACACATGCTTAGACAAAGAGCATTGCATTGGACCTTTGGCGCGACGGCAAGCCTTGCCCTTCTCGCCGCCGTTCTCTTCAGCTTCCTTGCCGCACCGGCCCTGGCCCAGCAGCCCATCAAGATCGGCTTCTCGATGGCGCTGACCGGACCGCTGGCTGCCAACGGCAAGCAGGCGCTGCTCGGCATGAAGATCTGGAAGGAGGAGATCAACGCCAAGGGCGGGCTGCTCGGGCGCCAGGTTGAGCTGGTCTACTACGACGACCAGACCAACCCCTCGACCGTGCCCGGCATCTACACCAAGCTCATCGACGTGGACAAGGTGGATCTCGTCGTCGGCCCGTACGCCACCAACATGATCGCGCCGGCCATGCCCGTCGTCATGCAGAAGGGCAAGGTGTTCATTGCCCTGTTCGGTCTCGCCGTGAACACCGAGTTCAAATACCCGAAGTTCTTCATGATGCTGCCGACAGGGCCAAACACGAAGGCGTCCTTCACCGAGGGCTTCTTCGACACGGCCGCCGCGCAAAATCCCAAGCCGACTACGGTCGCCCTGGTGGCCGCCGACGCCGAGTTTTCGCGCAACGCCTGCGAGGGCGCGCGTGAGAACGTCAAGAAGCACGGCTTCAAGGTCGTCTATGACAAGACCTATCCGCCGGCGACGACCGACTTCTCGCCGATCGTGCGGGCCATCCAGGCGACCAATCCCGACGTCGTCTGCGTCTGCTCCTATCCGCTCGACTCCGTCGGCATGGTCAAGGCCGTCAACGAGATCGGCTTCAAGCCGAAAATGATCGGCGGCGCGATGGTCGGCCTGCAGGCGACCGTGTTCAAGAACCAGCTCGGACCGCTGCTCAACGGCTTCGTCAACTACGAGACCTGGGTGCCGTCGAAGGAAATGATGCTGCCCAGCACCGCCGAGTTCCTCAAGAAGTATCAGGCGCGCGCCGGTGCCGAAGGCGTCGATCCGCTCGGCTACTATCTGGGCGGCTGGGGCTATGCCTACATCCAGGTCCTGGGCGACGCCGTACAGGCGACCAAGAGCCTCAAGGACGATACCCTCGCCGAGTACATGCACAAGACGACGTTCAAGACCATCATGGGCGACATCGCCTTCGCCAAGGACGGCGAGTGGGCCAAGGGCCGCATGATGCAGGTGCAGTACCACGGCATCAAGCACGGCGCCGGCCTAGAGACATGGCGGGGCATGGACTATCAGACCGTGCTGACGCCGGCCGATCTCAAGACGGGGACCATCATCTACCCCTACGAGAAGGCGAAGTAGTCCAGCACACTCGCCGCACCCGCACTCGGGTGCGGCTTGCACACGCCGCTCGAAGACGATCGCGCAGCCCCTTTCCGTCACCGCGAAGGGGCTGCAGCGTTTCATGGCGAGCAAGTGTGAGGCCGCCTGACGCTATTGCGCGCAATCGCGAAACGTGCCGTCGGCGGAGAACCTGCCGGGAGGTGTCCGGCCTACCCGGGGGCCTGCACCTTCTTGGCCGAAGGCGGCTTGGCGACGGGGGCGGGCATTCGTGTCCTGGGGGCTGCTGGGACCGCCGGTGTCCCTGGCGCGCCCTCTGCCCAACAGACTTGGGCGCTTGCCGTGCAGGTGTGTTCGTCAAACACGATGAAGTTCAAGAACAGCTCGCACTGCACGTCCTTCTTGCCGACGGAGTAGGTCTTGATGCCTTTTTCCTTGGTCCAGTCGACGATGTATTTGTCGAGCAGGCTCTTGGCATCCCGCGTGGGACCATCCTTGCCGTAGTCATTGACCAGGAAGGAGAGCTTCTGGCACTTGGCGTCGGCCGCCGTCGCTCCAAGGCAAATGGCGGCAGCCACGACCGCACCAATGACGGCAGCTCTTGATCTGCAACCCATGAACGGCCTCCCTCGCTGAGTGGGCGCCCCCGGACTCCATTTTATAGCCGGAAGGCACGGTCTCTGCCTAGAGCGAGGCCCCGGCCGACGCACAGGCTCGCCCCGCGGCAAACCGGTCAGTGCAGGTAGGGCGCATCGCCTCCGCGCGGGGCTATGGCCGAGTCGAAGAAGAAGCCATGGTCGAACGGCCCATTCACAGTCTGCCGGTCGACGAAGGGGTCGCGATAACTGTTGATGCTGCCGTATTTGGCCCGGGACATGCCGTAGGTGTTGATCACGTCGCGGTAGGTATACGAGTAGAAGCCGATCCGGCGGCCCCGGTAGGCCCGCGCCACGACCCGGCGCCTGCGCGTATAGCGCCCGTCGGTCGGCTGATAGGCCGCCTCCGTGGCAACGTATTTGCGGCCGGCGCGGCCCTCGGCGGCTGCGCCTTCAGTTGCAAGTCCCACCAGCGCCAGGGTGCCGAGCGCAAGTGCCAGGGTAAGCCTTCTCATTACTGTGATCCTGCTCTGGAAGCGTTAAGTCTTGTCTCAACCTGGCTCGAGCCTAGCGCACGAAGACAACCAAACCCTGAACGCGCCGCCGGGCTCCTGCACGCCCGGCACCCGCGTAGCTCGCACCTGGACATGATGCTGCGTGGCGAGCCTGCGCTCACTTGCACAAGGTGGCCTGCACGGTGCACTGCTGGCCCAGCATTCCGCCCTTGCCACAGCGCGAGATCAGGCCGCTCACCCTGTACCCGGGCGCCGAGCCGACCTTCATGCCGGACGTCATGAAGCCAGCCCAGGAACCCCAATCGGTCGCCTGCAGCACGGCCTCCCAAGCCTGGAACATTGCCGAGTCTTTCGTGCTGCCGGTTCCGGTGCCGGCCTTCTTGACGCATGCGGCCTCGGCTGCCGCCCCTGCCACCAACATCGCACCGGCGAATGCGAGCGCCGGCACTATCCCACGCATGATCCTGCTCATGGTCTGAACCCTCCAAAACAAAAAGACAGCGACCGGGGGCGAGACTGCCCGAGATCGCTGTCTTTGCACACTGTCTCCGCCCACACTTTGGGGTGGGGGCGAAGCGATTTTTGCCCTGCCGTGGCAGGGCGGTGACGGCTGGTGGGTTAGCTCGCCAGCTGCAGGTTCACGGCCTTCGGGCCCTTGCCGCGCTTGTCCGGCTCGGTCTCGAAGGAGACGCGCATTCCCTCATCGAGCGTGCCGATATTCGAGCGCTCCACGGCGGTGATATGCACGAAGACGTCCTTGCCCCCCTGGTCCGGCGTGATGAAGCCGAAACCTTTCGTCTGGTTGAAGAACTTTACAGTTCCAGTCTGCCGCATGCGAGGTCTCCATTTCCCCGGTCAAAGATCGTAGGTCGCGCGAGCCCCTGACGAGCAAGCGCGGGTGAAGCGTAGGCAGTCTCGTCCGATGTCGGGGAACGTGAGGCGCGAGAGAACGATGACGCGTCTGCGCAGATCATCTCGGAACAGGCTCAGCAGTCTCCGCCGGGTCGATCGATGGGCCGCCCGAACTGGCGCGGAGTATCGGTGATTGCCTGCACCTGCGCAAGGCAAATTAGCGCTGTCAAGCTACCCCCTGCTACGCGTACGCCGCTTTGCCTCGGTCGCCCCTTGCGCGGCTTTCGGCAGCGCCGAATTGAGCCAACCTAGACGGTAGCTCCCGCCAGCTTTGACTGCCGCCAGCCGGCGGCTGAGATCGGGCAGTATTGCTGCCATATTCTCCTCCAAGGTGTAGGGCGGATTGGCGATGACGAGCCCGCAACCGCTGAGCCGCTCGGGATCGACGGGACGCTGGATCATCAGCTCTGCACGCAGGAGCTTCACGTCTCCCAGCTCTGCCAGGCGGGTGTGAAAGCGGGCGACCTGCTTGGGGTCTTTGATCGGGTACCAAGCTAAATAAGTTCCGGTGGCGAACCGCTGCAACCCGTGCGCGAGGCCGCTGGCCATGCGGTCGAGTTCGTCGGGCTCCTCGAACGGGGGATCGATCAGCACCACCCCTCGCCGCTCTCTGGGTGGCAGCAGCGACTTGAGAGCAACCCAGCCGTCGAGCGCCATCACCTTCGCTCTGCGATCGGCACCGAGCGCCTGCCTGAGCGACGCCCGATCCTCGGGATGCAGCTCGTTGGCAATCAGCGCGTCTTGCGCCCGCATCAGCCGCAGGGCGATTGCCGGGCTGCCTGGGTAGACACTGAGCCCAGCGCCGGCGTTCTCCATCCCGACAGCGTCGAGGTAGGGGTGCAGGCGGCGCGCCACGTCGCCCGGCAAAGGTGGCGCATCGGGGCCAATGAGGCGAGCGATGCCGCCCAGCCACTCGCCCGTCTTGCCCGCCTCGACCGAGCTCAGGGCATACCTGCCGGCTCCGGCGTGCGTATCGATGACGCGGAACGGCGCCTCCTTGCGCTTGAGATGCTCTATCACCAAGGCAAGCACGGCATGCTTGAGAACGTCGGCAAAGTTTCCCGCGTGATAGGCGTGACGGTAGTTCATGCCCGAGCATGCGCCGCAAGTCAGGGCGCCTGTCAATCCGAGTAAGCTTACGGGGCAGACTGCAAGCGGGCGTTAACCGCAAGTTGTGATGGCACCACGCGTTCGCGGGTGCCAGGCGCGTCGTTACCGCGACGGTAAACCTAACGCGCTAACTTCTTCCCACACCGCGCCGCACGCGGGCCGGGGAGCAGCTGCAGCCATGCCGGAAGTCGACATCTTTACGCTTTACCTGGCCATCACTGCCGCTTGCCTGGCCGCGAGCCTGGTGTGGCTGGTTGTGGCCCGCACCTTCCCGACCCTCTATGCCGCCCGCTTCTGGTTCGCCGGCACACTGGTGGCAGGGACCGGGTCTGCCCTCTCGCTGTGGCAGGGCAACATCGACCCGATGGTGCCGAAGATCGCAGGCCACGTCATGATCCTGCTCGGCTCGGGCCTCGGCTGGGCCGGCGTCCGTCACTTCCGCGGCAAGAGCACCCCCTGGATGACCATCATCGCCATTACGGGCTGGGCGCTCGTGGCGTTGATCCTGGCCACATACTGGCGCGACAACATGGGCCTTCGGGTCATGATCTTCTCGGCTGCCCAGTCCATCATCATCGGCTGGGTGGTGGTCGACATCTTGGACCGCCGCAACGGCACCGCGACGGCCGGCAGCCTGATGGCGGCGGGCGCCTGCAGCGTCCTGCTCCTGCTCAACGCCGCGCGCACGGTGCTGGCGATTTTCGCCGTCGACAACGAGATGACGCTGGCCCTGTCCAACCCGAAGCAGGCGGCCCTGATTTTCCTGGTCGCCGTGTTCGGCGCGCTCGTGTGCCAGTTCGGCTTCCTGCTCATGACGATGGACCGCCTGCACACGGAAATGGCGCAGCTCGCCGGCATCGACGACCTGACGGGTGCGGCAAACCGCCGGCGCCTCATCGCCGCCTGCGAGGCCGAATGCATCCGCTCGACCCGCAGCGATCGCCGCTTCTCCGTGATGGTAATCGACGTCGATCGCTTCAAAGCCATCAACGACGGGCACGGCCACGCGGCAGGCGACGAGTTCCTCAGGCTGTTTGCCGGCATAGCCAGAGCGCATCTGCGGGCTCAAGACCTGTTCGCCCGCATCGGCGGCGACGAGTTCTGCGTGCTGATGCCCGAGACGAACGGCGCGCAGGCTGCAAAGATCGCCGACCGGCTCGTTGTGGCAGTGCGCAAGAACACACTGTCGCGCAATGGTGTCGCGGTGGGATCGACCATCAGCATCGGCGTGGCGGAATGGTCGCCCACGATCGGCCGCGACCCCTTCGCCCTGCTCGAGCTCGCCGACGGCGCCCTCTACCTCACCAAGAACGCCGGTCGGAACGGCGTGACCGTGGCGCTCGACGCGGTGCTGCCGAGTGCGCCAGCGCAGCCTGTCGCGGCCTGACCGGCCAACGTTTCATCCTTGGCGCAGCGCGCCCAATACCAGAGCGCGCATCGTCCGCTCGCGCAGGCCCGCGGCTCCCGCAAGCGACATCCGCTCGACTGCCGCCCTTTCCGCAGGCGTGATCGGCCCCGGCGCCAAGCCCGCCCATAGCATGCGCACGAGATCCGCGTAGCCGGCCGACTTGAGCAGGGTCAGCCGACCGGCCAGCTGCTGCTCGACCTCCGTCATCTCCGTTCCCAGCGGAAACGCGGGCAATGTCCCGTCCGCGTGCGGGCCGGCCAGTGCGGCGCGGATTCGCTCCGGCCTGTTGCCTGCGGCCGAGTGCGCCAGCCGGAACGAGCTCTCTAGCTTGCCGGCAGCTTGTGCAGCCTTGATGAGCGTTGGCTGGAAGGCGCTGTCGGCGACGCTCGCCATCGCGACGATGACATCGCGATCGGATCTGCCGCGCAGGTCGGCGATCCCGTATTCGGTGACGAGGATGTCGCGTAGCGTGCGCGGCACCGTCGTGTTGCCATAGCGCCAGACGATGTTGGACACCGTGCGGCGGTCCTGTCGCCGCGTGCTGCGCAGGCCGATGATGGAGCGGGCGTCTTGGAGCGCGTGGGCCATGGCGACAAGATCATGCTGGCCGCCAGCGCCACTGATGACGCGACCGTCCTCGAGCTGATCGGAGGATACGGCGCCCAGCAGCGTGGCCACCATCGCCGTGTTGATGAACCGGGCATCGCGCCGCTGCGCGCGTTTCGTAGCCTCGTCGCCCGCCAGCGTGTTGGTGAAGGCAATGCCCGTCATGGCGATGAGATCGAGCGCTTCGCGCGGCATCTCCCGCAGCTCCCGGTAGAATTCCCGGCAACCGACGAAGAACCCCGCATGCAGGACGGCCTCTCGTCCCCCCACCCCGGCGACGCGGCGGCAGAGAATGCCAGCCCGCATCAGGGCCAGGAATCCGTCGACCAGCATCTCGGTGCAGCCGTAGAGGCCCGCTGAAAAAGGCGCGAGCTGCGCATCCCTCGTCAGCGGCGTGCCCAGCGCATCGAGAAGGTCCCGGAACTCGCGGTTCCTGGTGTGGCGCAGGATCAGCGCGTGGGTCAGCGCATCCGAGAAGGAGCCGATGCCGATCTGCAGCGTGCCGCCATCCTTCACCAGGGTCGCCGCGTGCAGCGCCATGGCGTAGTCCGTAAGCGTCACCGGCTCCTTGGGCGGGGCAAACAGATCGTAGTGCGGCGCGTCCGCCTCCAGCACCACGTCGACCTCGCTCAGATCGAACTCGGCCTCACCCGGCATGTAGGGCAGGTTGGCATTGAGCTCGACAGCGAGCGCGAGTGGCTTGCCGGCGAGGCGCTGCGCGGTCACGTAGTCGCGCATGTCCAGGGTTATGTCGGTGTTGGAGCTGAGGCTGATGCGCGGCTCTCCGCTGGCATTGGGAGCCACCAGCTGAGCGAAGACGTTGGCGCCGATGCGTTCGAGGTGCCGCGCGACCTGCGAGTAGTTGAGGCTCGTGTAGCTCTGCTGCACGCGGGCATTGCCCATCCAGGCGCCGGCCTGCAGGAAGAACTCGGTGACCTCGATGTTGGGCGGCAGACCGCCGCCGCGCAGGGGCGCGATATAGGCCATGTCGGGATAGCTCGCGAACTGGCGGTCGAGCAGGGGGGCAACGAAGCGTCGCTCGAGCGAGGTGCGGTACGCCGGCCGCACCAACGTGAGCCCGGTGAAGATGCGCAGGCGCAGGCTGCGGTCGGCCTCGGCGAGATCATAGAGCGCGTTGGCGAGCAGCACCGGCTTGCCAATGCCGATCGGCATGGCAAGCGCGATATCGCGCCCGGCGCGATCGATGATGGCCTCGGCGCAGCGAACAGGGTCGCTCGAGCGGAATGTCAACGAAGCGCTCCTTCAAGCGCGCCGCATCACGGGCGCCGGCACGCGCTCGATCATCACGTTGATGCAGGCGGGCTTGCCGCTGGCAAGTGCCCGCTCCAGCGCCGGCCCGAGGTCGCCCACGGCTGTGACAAGCTCGCCATACCCGCCCAGCGCCTGCACAACAAGATCGTAGCGGCTAGGCAGCAGCTCGCAGCCGTGCGCACGCTCGCGGCCGTACTCGCGCAGCTGGATCTGATGCTCCGCGTTCCAGGTGGCATCGTTGCCGACCACGGCGACGAACGGCAGGCCGCAGCGCACCGCCGTGTCGAACTCGGCCATGTGGAACCCGAACGTGCCGTCGCCCATCACGGCAACCACGGGCGTCGAAGGGTTGGCGGCGCGGGCGGCGATGGCAAACGGAATCGACGCGCCGATGGAGCCGGCGGGACCATTGATGACCCGGCGGGCGGGCGCGAGCATGGCCTGCGGCCACTGCCCGATCTCGCCGCCGTCGCAGACCAGGATGGCACCGTGGTGCTTGTCGAGCAGTGCCGAGAGCGCGCGGCAGAGTTCCACGGGATGCACCTTGCCGGCCTCGCGCGCGCCAAGCGTGGCCCAGGCTGGCGGCCGGTAGGCGATGGCTGCGCGGACCTCGCCGGCCCAGTCCGCGTGACGCTTGTCGCCGGCGCGTGGCGCGGGTGATGAGCGCGCGCGCGGCAGCGCTCGCATCGGCGACGGCGCTCAGCGCCAGCCGCTCGCCCTTGTCGCGCGCAACGCCGATCGATCAGCTGGACCTCAGGGTCGATGACGACGAAGCGGCAGGCAGGATCGACGAAGGGGGCGTCGCCAAAGCGCAGCGTGAAGTCGAGCGCCTTGCCGAGCAGGACGACGAGATCGGCCTGACGCAACACCTCGGCAAAGGCGCCGAGCCGCGGCTCGTTGAGGCCGCGCGGGCTCTCCATCGCCACCACCGGCACGCCTGTTGCCGCCTCGAGCGCGGCCGGCAGAGCCAGGTCGCCGGAATGGCACAGTTGCGGCCCGACCAGGATCAACGGTCGCTTCGCCCCGGCGAGCGCAGCCAGGATCGCGGTGGCCGCGCCATCGTCGAGAGCCTGCGTCGGCAGTTCGAACGCCTTTGGCAGCGGGTACAGCGCCGGGCTGTCCTCGACTTTCTCATCCAGCAAGTCGAAGGGAAGGCTCAGGTGCACCGGCCCACGTCGCCCCGACAGCGCGATGCGCACGGCTTTGGCCAACTCATGTCCGAGCTCCGCTGCCGAGCCCGCGGTCCACGAGGCCTTGGCGACGGGCGCTGCCATCTCCGCCTGGCGCAGCTCCTGGAAGCCGCCGCGGCCGACCTCCTTCAGCCCGGCATGCCCGGACAGCAGCACCAGCGGCGACTCGGCTGCCATTGCCGTGCACAGCCCGGCAGCCGCGTTGGCGAAGCCGGCCCCGCCGCTGACCCAGACGATCCCGCATTGCCCCGTCAGCCGCCCCCAGGCGTCCGCCATGTGCACGGCGGCCGCCTCGTGACGCACGTGGATCAGCTTCAGGCGCGTGCCGATCGCCGCATCGAACAGCGGCATGATGTGGTTGCCCGACAGCGTGAAGACGGTCGTGAGTCCCGCCGCATCGAGCGTACGGGCGATGATGTCGGCGCCTCTGAGTGTCTGGGACATGGGTTCAGGTCGAGCCATCGAGGATCAGAAAGGCGGCATCCTCACTTTGCTCGAACGCCGTCACATCGCTGACGTGGTCGCGCAAGACACGCTCGATCGCGCCTGTCGAGCAATTGCCGACGCGCAACCAGATCACCTTTGGCGGCGAGCCATGCAAGAAGCTGCATGTTGTGGAAGTCACTATCCTTGGAGACGATCGTGAGGCCGTTGTCCCGTGCGTAGGCCCAAATCTGTAGGTCATCCCCGGACAATCCGCCAACTTCCGAAACGTGGGCCGAGCCCGGAAAAACGTCGCTGAAGAGACAAGCTTTGGCAAAGGTTGGCGTCAAAGAGGAGCCGCACGGTCGTCAGGCGGTCATCAAGCGGCGCTCACGCTCGGCCGCAAAGGCGAGACACGCGCGGATATCTTCCCGTGTCAGATAGGGGAAATCACGCAGGATTTCGTCCTCGCTCATCCCCGCCGCGAGATAGCCCAGCACATCTGACACGGTGACGCGCATACCGCGGATGCACGGCTTGCCGCTGCGCTTGCCGGGCTCCACGGTGATGATCTTGCTGTCAGTCCATGCGAAGGAACCTAGGCTTGGAAACCTATCCCGGTCAACGAGCGTCAACCTCTACTTCATCGTCGGGATGACGAACTCCGCGCCTTCCTTGACGCCGGAGGCCAGCGCGAGGTCACGGTCTTGGTCTTGGTGTAGAAGCGCACGCTATCGGGCCCGTGCTGGTTGAGGTCGCCGAAGGCCGAGCGCTTCCAGCCGCCGAAGGTGTAGTAGGCGAGCGGCACCGGGATCGGCACGTTGATGCCGACCATGCCGACGTTGACCTTGGCCGCGAAGTCGCGCGCCGCATCGCCGTCGCGGGTGAAGATGGCGACGCCGTTGCCGTACTCGTGGTCGTTGGCGAGCTTGAGGCCCTCCTCGTAGGTCTTGGCGCGCACCACCGACAGCACGGGGCCGAAGATCTCCTCCTTGTAGATGCGCATGTCGGGCTTGACCTCGTCGAACAGGCAGCCGCCCATGTAGAAGCCCTTCTCGTAGCCCTGCATCTTGAAGTCGCGGCCGTCGACCCTGAGCTTGGCGCCTTCCTTGATGCCGACGTCGACGTAGTCCTTGACCTTCTTGAGGTGCGCCGCCGTCACCAGCGGGCCGAAGTCGGCATCCGTCGACGTGGAGGGGCCGATCTTCAGGCTCTCGACGCGCGGGATCAGCTTCTCGACCAGCACGTCGGCCGCCTTCTTGCCGACCGGCACCGCCACCGACACCGCCATGCAGCGCTCGCCGGCCGAGCCGTAGCCGGCGCCGATCAGCGCATCGACCGCCTGGTCCATGTCGGCGTCGGGCATGACGATCATGTGGTTCTTGGCGCCGCCGAAGCACTGCACGCGCTTGCCCGCCGCGCAGCCGCGCGCATAGATGTACTCGGCGATCGGCGTCGAGCCGACGAAGCCGACGGCCTGATGTCCGGGTGATCGAGGATGGCGTCGACCGCTTCCTTGTCGCCGTTGACGACGTTGAGGATGCCCGGCCGGCAGCCCGGCCTCGATCATCAGCTCGGCGAGCATCATCGGCACGCCAGGGTCGCGCTCCGAGGGCTTGAGGATGAAGGCGTTGCCGCAGGCGATGGCGGGAGCGCACTTCCACAGCGGGATCATGGCCGGGAAGTTGAAGGGCGTGATGCCCGCGACCACGCCGAGCGGCTGGCGCATGGAGTAGATGTCGATGCCGGGGCCGGCGCCTTCGGTGTACTCGCCCTTCATGAGATGGGGGATGCCGCAGGCGAACTCCACCACCTCCAGCCCGCGTTGCACGTCACCCTTGGCGTCGGCGACGGTCTTGCCGTGCTCGCGCGCGAGACAATCGGCGAGCTTGTCGTAGTCGCGGTTGGCAAGCTCCAGGAACTTCATCAGCACGCGGGCGCGCCGCTGCGGGTTGGTGGCGGCCCAGCCCGGCTGCGCTGCCTTGGCATTCTCCACCGCGGCGGCCACCTCGGCCTTGGATGCCAGCGCAACGCGCGCCCGCACCTCGCCCGTCATGGGCTGGAACACGTCGGCGGTACGCCCGCTCGTGCCCTTGACCGCCTTGCCGCCGATGAAATGCCCGTACTCGATCATGGGCTCTCTCCAGAATAATGCGCTTGCCGTTGCTCGATGCGCTAGCACGCGGCCGGCAGGGCCCGCAAGCGAGCCGGGCGCGCAGCCTTGCGCCTGCAACGCCGAGCCCACCGAGCACGAACCGGACGCGTCTGCACCAAAAGGCTAGATGGCCGCGCGCAGGCTCTTGCCCTAGGACAAATGGGGCGGGTGCCAAGCTGCCGCTCGTGCTGTCCGATTGTCAGACGGGAACGGCGAGGCTAAGAAGCCTAGTCAGGCACGTATTTGGCCCCAAAGCACAATCCGGTGACCTGTCGGGAGCGGGCAGGCCGGGAGGAAAGAGAAGGACGTGAAGGATCCCCTGGCCGTACCCGGCGCAACTGCAGCGCCGCTCGACACGTTGCCAAAGCTCCTCCTGCGCAACGCCGCGCAGCATGCGGCCCGTCCGGCCATGCGCCACAAGGATCTCGGCATCTGGCAGACGTGGACGTGGGCCCAGCTGCTGGGCGAGGTGCGCTCCCTCGCGATCGGCCTCAGGAAACTCGGTCTCGAGCGCGGCGACACCGTCGCCATCATCGGCGACAACCGCCCCCGTCTCTACGCCAGCTTCGCCGCGGTGCAGAGCCTCGGCGGCATCCCCGTCCCCGTCTACCAGGATGCGGTGGCTGACGAGATGGCCTACGTGCTCGAGCACGCCGAGGTGAAGATCGCCATCGTCCAGGACCAGGAGCAGGTCGACAAGCTCATCTCCATCGCCGATCGGCTGCCCAAGCTCAAGCGCATCATCTACGACGAGGAGCGGGGCCTCACGGGCTACGACCCCGGCAGCCTGCACTCCTTCGAGCACGTCCAGCAATCTGGGCCGGGAGGAGATGCGGGCCAACGCCGGCGCCGAGGGCTGGTGGCTCGATGAGATCGCCAAGGGCAAGGGCAGCGACGTCAGCGTCATGCTCTACACCTCGGGCACCACCGGCCGCCCCAAGGGCGTGATGCTGACGCAGGAGAACATCGTCGTGTCGGCCCAGAACGGCAACAAGTTCGATGGCTTCGGCGCCGACGACATCCTGCTCGCCTACCTGCCGATGGCCTGGGTGGGCGACCACATCTTCTCCTACGGCCAGGCCTACGCCGCGGCCATGTGCGTGTGCTGCCCGGAGAGCCCGGAGACGGTGATCGAGGACCGGCGCGAGATCGGCCCCACCTACTTCTTCGCGCCGCCGCGCGTGTTCGAGAACCTGCTCACCCAGATCATGGTGCGCATGGAGGACGCGGGCCGCCTCAAGAAGCGGATGTTCGACTATTTTCTGAGCGTGGCCCGGCGCTACGGCGAGCCGATCCTCAACGGCAAGCCGGTCGGCGCCAAGGACCGCCTGCTCTACTGGCTGGGCGACTTTCTCGTCTATGCCCCACTCGCAACCGCATGGGCTTCTCGAGGACGCGCGTGGCCTACACGGCCGGCGAGGCCATCGGCCCGGAGCTGTTCCAGCTTCTACCGCTCGCTCGGCATCAATCTGAAGCAGCTCTACGGACAGACCGAGGCCAGCGTCTACGTCACCATGCAGCCAGACGGAGAGGTCTATCCCGACACTGTCGGCAAGCCGGCGCCCGATGTCGCCATCAAGATCGCCGACAACGGCGAGGTGCTGTTCAAGAGCCCCGGGGTGTTCCTCAAGTACTACAAGAACGATGAGGCAACCGACGCCGCCAAGACGCCCGATGGCTGGGTGCATACGGGCGATGCCGGCTTCTTCGACCATCGCGGGCATCTCAAGATCATCGATCGCGCCAAGGACGTGGGCCGGCTCAACAACGGCGCCCTGTTCGCGCCGAAGTATCTCGAGAACCGGATCAAATTCTATCCCGAGGTGCGGGAGGCGGTCGCCTTCGGCCAGGGGCGCGACTACGTGACGATGCTCGTCAACATCGATCTGACCTCGGTCGGCAACTGGGCGGAGCGCAACAACGTCTCCTACGCCAGCTATCAGGAGCTGGCCGCTCATCCGCAGGTCTACGACATCGTCGCCAAACGCGTCGACGAGCTCAACAGGTCGCTCGCCGAGGAGCCGCAGATGGCGGCCTCGCAGATCCGGCGCTTCCTCATCCTGCACAAGGAGCTCGACGCCGACGACGGCGAGCTGACCCGCACGCAGAAGGTGCGCCGCTCCTTCATCGCCGAGCGCTATGCGCCGCTGATCAAGGCGCTCTACGACGGCTCCAAGGAATGCCACGTGGCCACCGAGGTGACCTTCGAGGACGGCCGCAAGGGCGTGGCGGAGGGCGACGTGCGCATCGTCGACATGCCGACCTACCCGGCGCGCGCCGCCGCGCCCATGCGGGAGGCGGCCGAATGAAGGCCGACGTCAAGCCGAAACCGGTCACCAAGGGCGCAGCCGCGATTGCCGCCGGCGACGTGCTGCTCTCGCTGGAGAACGTCTCGCTCTCGTTTGGCGGCGTGCGGGCGCTGCGCGACGTTTCCTTCGACATCCGCAAGGGCGAGATCCGCGCCATCATCGGCCCCAACGGCGCCGGCAAGACGTCGATGCTCAACGTCATCAACGGCTTCTATCACCCGCAGGAAGGCGTCATCACCTTCAAAGGCAAGCGCCGGCACGATATGCGGCCCTACCTCGCCGCCAGCCAGGGCATCGCCCGCACGTTCCAGAACGTGGCCCTGTTCAAGGGCATGTCGACGCTCGACAACATCATGACGGGCCGCACGCTCAAGATGCGCCGCGGGCTCCTGTCTCACATGGCGCATTGGGGCCCCGCGCAGAAGCGAGGAGATCGAGCACCGCGCGGTGGTGGAGCACATCATCGACTTTCTCGAGATCCCTCACATCCGCAAGGTGCCCGTCGGCCGGCTGCCCTACGGATTGCAGAAGCGAGTCGAGCTTGGTCGCGCGCTTGCCATGGAGCCGGAGCTCCTGCTGCTGGACGAGCCGATGGCCGGCATGAACCTCGAGGAGAAGCAGGACATGAGCCGCTTCATCCTGACCGTAAAGGACACCTTCGACACCACCATCGCGCTGATCGAGCACGATATGAGCGTGGTGATGGATCTCTCCGACCGCGTGGTGGTGCTGAACTACGGAGCAAAGATCGCCGACGGCACACCGGCCGAGGTGCAGAGCAACCAGGCCGTCATCGAGGCCTATCTGGGCCTTGCTCACTAGGGAAATCGTCGCGTGGAGCTTACCGGCCAGATTCTCGAAGTTCTCCTCAGTGGCCTGCTGTCGGGTGTGCTCTACTCGCTCGTGGCGCTCGGCTTCGTGCTGATCTTCAAGGCATCGGGCGTCTTCAATTTTGCGCAAGGCGCCATGGTGCTGCTGGCGGGGCTCGCGATGGTGCGCAGCCTCGACTTCCTCGCCAAACACGGGGTTCCGAACTGGGCCGCGATCATGCTGGCGCTGTTGTTTGCGGCGCTCGTCATGGGCATCACCGCATGGGTGATCGAGGGGTTCCTGCTGCGGCCGCTGGTCAACCAGGATGGACTGACGCTGTTCATGTCGACGATTGGCGCCACCTTCATTCTGGAAGGCGCCTCGCAGATGATCTTCGGCTCCGACGTCTATCCTTTGCCGCTGTTCCCGACAGACGCCTGGATCATCGGCGACAAGCTCTTTCCGGGCGGCATTCTGATCAACAAGCTCGACGTTTGGGGCGGCCTGATCGCCGGCATTCTGGTGGCGGGGCTCGCCGTTTTCTTCCAGAACACGAAGACCGGTCGGGCACTGCGCGCGGTGGCGGACGATCACGCCGCGGCGCAATCGGTCGGCATCCCCATCAGCTGGATCTGGTTCGTGGTGTGGCTGGTGGCGGGTCTGGTTGCGCTGGTGGCGGCCACGGTTTGGGGCACCAAGCTCGGCGTGCAGTTCTCCATCACCTTCCTCGCGCTCAAGGCGCTTCCCGTGCTCATCATCGGCGGCTTCACCTCCGTGCCCGGCGCCATTGTCGGCGGCCTGATCGTGGGGGCCGGCGAGAAGCTCGCCGAGGTCTATCTCGGGCCGCACATCGGCGGCGGCATCGAGTACTGGTTTGCCTACGTGCTGGCCTTGATCGTGCTGCTCGCGCGGCCGCAGGGCCTGTTCGGCGAACGCCTGATCGAGCGGATCTGAGGAGGGCCTGCGTGCTCTATCGCGAAGCCGGCCAGTTCAAGTCGAGCTATGCCGCCGACATGGCGATCTTCCCGATCCGCCAGGACCGGATCGCGCTCGCCCTTTTCATTCTGTTTGCGTTCGTCGGCGTGCCGCTGCTGGCGCGGCTTCATATCTGGCCGCTCGGCAGCGACTATCTCCTGCGCGCCATCCTGATCCCGTTCCTGATCCTGGCGCTCGCCACCATCGGTCTCAATATCCTGATGGGCTATTGCGGGCAGATCTCGCTCGGCAGCGGCGCGTTCATGGCGATCGGCGCCTATTGCGCCTACAAGTTCGCGACCGGCGTGCATCTGCCTCTCGCCTGGCTCGGCACGGAGATTTCCCTTCCCCCGATGCACCTGCTGCCCGCCATCCTGCTTGGCGGCCTGATGTCGGCGTTCGTGGGAATCCTGTTTGGCATCCCGAGCCTGCGTATCAAGGGTCTCTATCTCGCGGTCGCGACCCTGGCGGCACAGTTCTTCTTCGACTGGGTGTTCATCCGCGTGAAATGGTTCACCAACTACACGCCCTCGGGCTCGATCTCGGCACCCGATCTCAACTTCTTCGGGCTCCAGATCGACACATCGATCGAGCGCTACCTGCTCTGTCTCACCTTCGTTACCGTCTTCGCCCTCATCGCCAAGAATCTGGTGCGGGGCAACATCGGCCGCCAGTGGATGGCCATCCGCGATATGGACATCGCCGCCGAGCTGATGGGCATCCGGCCGCTCTACGCCAAGCTGACGGCGTTTGCGGTCTCCTCGTTCATCATCGGCATAGCCGGCGCGCTGTGGGCCTTCATCTACCTGGGATCGTGGGAGCCGCTGGCGTTCAACATCGATCGCTCCTTCCAGCTCCTGTTCATGGTGATCATCGGCGGACTGGGGTCGATCCTGGGCTCGTTCCTCGGCACCGCCTTCATCCTGATCCTTCCCATCATGCTCGATCAGGTGCCGCACGCGCTCGGCATCCCCGTTACGGTAGAGACCGTGTCGTTGCTGGTGCTCATCATCACCGGCTCGCTCATCTGCTACCTGTTGATCGTCGAACCGCTGGGGTTTGCCCGGCTGTGGTCCGTCGCCAAGGAGAAGCTGAGGCTCTGGCCTTACCCCTATTGAGGGCTTAGGCTGGGGCACTCGAATGCCGACGCGCAGTGTGGAGCGGCGCGCCTGGCATCGAACGACAAAAAAGGCTCGCATCAGAAGCCCGCCGGCTGTGGCCGGAAGCAATGGAGGAAGAATGATGATCCGAAAAATTCTGGTCTTGACAGCAGCCGCCATCGGAGCGACGGCGCTGACTGGCGCCGGCATCGGCGCAGAACGAGCAGTTTCTGCCGGCGCTGGTCTATCGCACGGGACCCTACGCACCCAATGGCATTCCGTTCGCCGACGGCGTTGCCGACTACTGGACGCTCATCAATGAGCGCGACGGCGGCATCAACGGCGTCAAGATCGTGTCTGAGGAGTGCGAGACCGGCTACGCCACCGACAAGGGTGTGGAGTGCTACGAGCGCCTGAAGGGCAAAGGCCCGACCGGAGCCGGCTATTTCTCCCCGCTGTCGACCGGCATCACCTTCGCGCTCACCGAGAAGGTGCCCGGCGACAAGATCCCGCTGCTGACCACCGGCTATGGGCGTTCGGAGAGCCGTGACGGCTCCGTCTTCATGTGGAACTTCATTGCGCTCGGCAGCTACTGGACGGCCGCCGACATCGCCATCCAGCACATCGCCAAAGAGCTCGGCGGCATGGACAAGCTCAAGGGCAAGAAGATCAGCCTCGTCTATCACGACAGCCCCTACGGCAAAGAGCCCATCCCTGCGCTCGAAGCCCGCGCCAAGCTCAATGGCTTCACGTTCAAGGCAATCCCCGTGACGCATCCCGGCGTCGAGCAGAAGTCGCAGTGGCTCGCCATTCGCCAGGACAAGCCCGACTACGTGCTGCTGTGGGGCTGGGGCGTGATGAACTCCACGGCCATCAAGGAGGCCGCCGCTGTCGCCTACCCGCGCGACCATATGATCGGCGTGTGGTGGTCGGGCGCCGAACCGGACGTGACGCCGGCAGGCGATCAGGCCAAGGGCTACAAGGCGCTGATGCTTCAGCACCCGACCGGCAAGTTCAAGGTGCACGAGGACCTGCGAGAAGTTCGTCCTCTCCAAGGGCAAGTCGGTTTCCAAGGACGACTTCGCCCAGGTGCTCTACAACCGCGGCCTCATCAACTCCATGCTCGGCGTGGAGGCGATCCGCACGGCGCAGGGCAAGTTCGGCAAGAAGCCGCTCACCGGCGAGCAGGTGCGCTGGGGCTTCGAGAACCTGAACCTCACGGCCGACCGCATCAAGCAGCTCGGCTTCGAGGGGATGCTGAAGCCGATCAAGTTCTCCTGCGCAGACCATCAGGGCGCCGACCAGGCCCGCATCCAGCAGTGGGACGGCAAGGCGTGGAAGATCATCTCCGACTTCTACACCGCCGACGAGAAGCTGCTGGAACCGATGGTCAAGGCAGCGGCTGCCAAGTACGCCAAGGAGAAGAACATCACCCCGCGCGACTGCTCCAAGCAGAGCTGAGCGGGACTGACGTTCTCCGATGGACGACGCCGGGAGGCGGCACAGGCCGCCTCCCGCCAGCAGATTGGCCAGGGAGCCGACATCCGTGACCGACGCCTTGTCGAGGCCTGCACCCACTGCCTCGGAGAGCGCCGCCCAGCCCATGCTGGCGCTGAAGAACGTCGAGGTCATCTACGACCACGTCATCCTGGTGCTCAAGGGCGTCTCGCTCGAGGTGCCAGCCGGGCGGCATCGTCGCCCTCCTCGGTGCAAACGGCGCGGGCAAATCGACCACGCTGAAGTCGATCTCCAACCTGCTGCGCTCCGAGCGCGGCGAGGTCACCAAGGGCTCGATCGACTTCCGCGGCGAGCGGGTGGACGGCCTCACGCCCAACGATCTGGTTCGGCGCGGCTGCATCCAGGTGATGGAGGGACGCCACTGCTTCGGCCACCTCACCGTGGAGGAGAACCTGCAGACGGGCTCGTTCACGCGCCGCGACGGGCGCGGAGCCGTCGCGGCCGACATGGAGATGGTCTACGGCTATTTTCCCGCGCCTCAAGGAGCGGCGCCTGTCGCTGGCGGGCTACATCTCGGGCGGCGAGCAGCAGATGGTGGCGATCGGCCGCGCGCTGATGTCGAGACCCAAGATGGTGCTGCTGGACGAGCCGTCCATGGGGCTCGCCCCGCAGCTCGTCGAGGAGATTTTCGAGATCGTGAAGCGGCTCAACGTCGAGCAGGGCGTCTCGGTCCTGCTGGCGGAGCAGAACACCAACATGGCGCTCAAGTATGCGACCTACGGCTACATCCTCGAGAACGGCCGGGTGGTGATGGACGGCGATTCCAAGTCGCTGCGCGAGAACGAGGACGTGAAGGAATTCTACCTC
The DNA here is from genome assembly GCA_963738065.1 of uncultured Alphaproteobacteria bacterium. Lineage (GTDB taxonomy): Bacteria > Pseudomonadota > Alphaproteobacteria > Rhizobiales > Hyphomicrobiaceae > AWTP1-13. The sequence goes on along the minus strand of CAVTVO010000044.1, from coordinate 13,257 downwards.
GGCGTCGGCGGCAGCGATCGCAAGAGCTTTCGCGACGTGAAGTCCTACAAGCGGCGCAAGCGCTGGCTGGCATGATGTCATCCCGGTGCTTGTCACCGGGATCCATCTCACAGGTTGCTCTGGCGCCCGCGGATCGATGGATCCCGGGCACAAGGCCCGGGATGACGGAGGACGCCCAGTGAGTGAGAGACATTACGACCAGCTCGAGACGCGCGACCCGGCTCAGCGGGAGCTCGCGCAGTTCAACCTGCTGCCCGATCTCATCCGCCACGCCATGGAGAAAGCACCGGGGTGGGCCGGTCAGCTCAAGGACACGCACGCCGGCGCCGTCACCTCGCGCGCGGCGCTGGCAAAGCTGCCGGTGCTGCGCAAATCCTCGCTCAAGGAGCTGCAGGCCAAGAACCCACCCTATGGCGGCTTCACAACCTCGGCCGTCGGCGCGCTCGCCCGCATCTTCATGTCGCCCGGGCCCATCTTCGAGCCCGAGGGCTTCGGCGAGGACTGGTGGCGCACGGCGCGTGCCCTCTATGCCGCCGGCATGCGCAAGGGCGACATCGTCCACAACACCTTTGCCTATCACCTCACACCCGGCGCGTGGATCCTGGACGCGGGCGCGCGCGCGCTCGGCTGCGCCGTCATCGCCGCCGGCCCAGGCCAGACCGAGCAGCAGCTCGACATCATTCAATACGTCAAGCCGACGTTCTTCGTAGGCGTGCCCGACTACCTGAAGATCCTGCTCGACAAGGCCAAGGAGGCCGGCAAGGACGCCTCCTCGTTCAAGAAGGCGCTGGTCGGCGGCGCCGCGCTCTTCCCCTCGCTGAGGGCGGAATACAAGGAGCGTGGGATCGCCACCTACCAGACCTATGCGACGGCCGACGTCGGCATCATCGCCTATGAGAGCGAAGCGCTCGAGGGCATGATCATCGACGAGGGCGTGATCGTGGAGATCGTGCGGCCCGGCACCGGCGATCCGGTGCCGGCGGGCGATGTGGGCGAGATTGTCGTCACCACCTTCAACCGCGACTATCCGATGATCCGTTTCGGCACCGGCGATCTCTCCGCCGTGCTGCCGGGCATCAGCCCGTGCGGGCGCACCAACATGCGCATCAAGGGCTGGCTCGGCCGCGCCGACCAGACCACCAAGGTCAAGGGCATGTTCGTCGCACCCCGAGCAGGTCGCGGAGGTGGCCAAGCGCCATGCCGACCTGGGGCGGGTGCGGCTGGTGGTGGCGCGGTCCGGCGAGCAGGACATCATGACTTTGCGGGCCGAGTCGGCGATCCCCGACGCTGGGCTCGAGGCCAGGCTCGCCGAGACCCTGCAGGCCGTCACCAAGCTCAAGGGCGAGGTGGAGCTGGTCGCGCCCGGGACGTTGCCCAACGACGGCAAAGTGATCGCCGACGAGCGTACCTACACGTGACGCGAGCCGACACAGGACGCGTGCAATTCGGCGTGTTCGATCATCTCGACCGCGGCTCAGCCCCGCTTGGGCAGCACTACGAGAACCGGCTGCGGCTGATCGAGGCGTACGATCGGCTCGGGTTGCGCAGCTATCACCTGGCCGAGCACCACGCCACACCCCTCGGCCTGGCACCTTCGCCCAGCGTGTTCCTCGCAGCAATCGCCCAGCGCACCCGGCGGCTGCGGTTCGGCCCACTCGTCTACACCCTCTCTCTTCACCATCCTCTGCGGGTCGCAGAGGAGATCTGTATGCTCGACCACATGAGCGGCGGCAGGCTCGAGCTTGGCGTCGGTCGCGGCGTATCCCCGCACGAGGTGGCCTACTACGGCGTCGACCCCGCCAAGGCGCAAGCCATCTACATCGAGGCGCTGAGCGTGATCCTGCGTGCCCTTGCAACTAAGGCGCTGAGCTTTTCGGGCGAGCACTACACCTTCCGCGACGTGCCGGTCGAGCTCGAGCCGGTGCAGCGTCCGCATCCGCCGCTCTGGTATGGCCTGGCGAGGCCGGAGGGCTTGCCGTGGGTCGTCGCCAATCGCGTCAACGTCGTCTGCAACGGCCCGATCGCGCTGGTGCGCCAGGTCACGGACGGCTATCGCCGGGCCTGGTCGGAGGCAGGCAACGATGCGGGCGAGCTGCCGCTCATTGGCATGACGCGCACGATCGTCGTAGCCGAGACCGACGATGCGGCGTTGGCTATCGCGCGGCGCGCGCACCGACGCTGGCACAGGAGCTTCATGCAGCTCTGGGACAAGCACGGCACCCGGCCGATCAACGCGTTCTATCCCGACAATTTCGACGAAGTGGAACGGCTCGGATTCGGCGTCGCCGGGGCGCCTGCCAAGGTCCGCGACGTCTTGATGCGCCAGATCGAGGATGCGAAGGTCAACTATCTGGTGTGCCGTTTCGCGTTCGGAGACACGGAGCTCTCGGAGTCCCTGTGCTCGGTCGAGCTCTTCACTCGGCACGTGGCGCCCGAGCTAAGTCAGTTCCGAACAACAAGCGCTACAGTTTCGCGGCCCGGCGCAGTTTGATGGCGTAGTTCCATTCAGGATGGAACGGATCGCCGGTGATGTCGAGCGGGGCCATCTCGGACTTTTTGCCTTGCGGCCCTTCGACAGAGGCTCGCCGTCGAGGTTGCCCTCACCGCGATTGATGGGGAGCGCCGACGCCGGTGATCCTGGAGACGATGGCCAAGCCGCCGTAGCCGGCCGCCTGCACCTCGGCTGCCGCGAACAACCGTCGCCCGCGCTCATCGAGCTTCGAGCCGACCGTCACCCAGCGATGACGAATTGCGCCCTCGTCGATCCTGTGATCGACTTACGTCTGTTCGCGACTGGCCGGAATCCCGCCAGCCTGAGTCACACGGACGCATGCACACGGAGCGCGATTCAACTATTGGTCGGGGTGTCCTAAGGGGACGGCATGCTGAGGATCGACCATCTGCAGGTGCACGGGCTGCCCCCCCTCTCCTTCGAGGTGCCGGCGCAGGAGTGCCTTGCTGTCGAGGGCCCCTCCGGCTCCGGCAAGACCAGGCTCCTGCGCGCCATCGCCGATCTCGATGCCGCCGAGGGCTACGTCACGCTCGAGGGTGTGGAGCGGCGCGAGGTGTCGGCCGCCGAGTGGCGCCGCCGTGTGCGCTACGTCTCGGCCGAGCCGGCATGGTGGGGCGATACCCCGCGCCAGCATTTTCCGGCCTCGGCCAGGCTCGATCGGCTGCTCTCGGCCCTGGCGCTCGAGCCCGCGTTGCTGGACCGGCCCATATCGCTGCTGTCGACCGGCGAGCGCCAGCGCCTGGGGCTCGTCAGGGCCCTGGCGGACGAGCCCCGCGTGCTGCTGCTCGATGAGCCGACCTCCGCGCTCGACCCGCAGACGGCAGCGCTCGCCGAGGAGCTAATCAAGTTCCAGATGCTGGCGGGGCGCATCGTCGTGCTGGTCAGCCATGACGCCCAGCAGATTGCGCGTCTGGCGCATGCGCGGCTGCTGCTGGCGGACGCCTCGAAGGCAGTCGATCCGCAGAGTGCAGCTGCATGAGGACGGTGGAGCTGTCCGCGCTCGACCTGGGGCTGGCTGCCCTGCTGCTCGTCATCAATGGGGCCATCTCGCTTGCCTTCGGTCTGCGGCTGGAAGTGAGCCTCGCGGTCGCCGCGGCGCGCATGGCCGTGCAGCTCGCTGCGGTCGGCTTCATCCTGAAGATCGTATTCGCACAGACCTCGCCGCTGTGGACCCTGCTCATCGTCCTGGTGATGGTGCTGGTCGCCGGCTACGAGCTCACGCAGCGCCAGGAGCGGCGCTTCGTCGACCGCTGGTGGGCCTATGGCCTCGGCAACATGACGCTGCTCGTGGTTGGCGGCCTCGCCACCCTCTACGCGGTCGGCGTGGTGATCGGCCCCGAGCCGTGGTACGCGCCGCGCTACATCCTGCCGATCCTGGGCATGGTGCTGGGCAGCACGCTCACCAGCGTCAGCCTGGCGCTGCAGACGCTGACCGAGGGTGCCGAGCGCGAGCGGGCGGCGATTGAGGCGCGCCTGGCGCTCGGGGCCACGCGGCTCCAGGCCTTTGCCACCGTGTTGCGACGCGCCGTCCGCGTCGCGATCACTCCGCTCCTCAACACCATGAGCGTGGCCGGCATCGTCACGCTGCCCGGCATGATGACCGGCCAGATCCTGGCCGGCGCCGACCCGGCCGAGGCTGCCAAGTACCAGATCATGATCATGCTCGTGCTCACCGGGGCATCCGGTCTCGGCGCGCTTGCCGCGGCCCTTGGCGGCACGTTGCTGCTGAGCGATACGCGCCACCGGCTCCGGCTCGACCGGCTCGCACCGTCGCGGTCGGCTGGCTGAGCGGTTTGTGCTGGCATCGGCGGGGACCCTGGTGACATCCTCCTGGGGTCAGACCCGATCCCCGGAGTGAATCCCATGCTCTTTCTCGTCGTTTCCACCCCGCGCCCGGAGAAGCCTTCGGAGGTAGCGCATCAGCGTCAATCGTTTTGGCCGTGGATGGCGGCTTATCAGGCGAGCGGCCAATGTCGGCAGATCCATGCCAGGGTCGGCCGGGGCGCAGTCGCCATCCTCGACGTCGAGAGCAACGAGGCGCTGCACCGCATCTTGAACGAGTGGGCGGACATCATCCCGGCCCACTTCGATACCTACCCGTTGGTCGACACGGACGCCACGAAGCGTATGCTGGCCGCGCAGGTGGCCGCGCGGAAATAGGGTCGGGGCGTTGCATGCAGGAATTTGCCGGCAAGCTCGCCGTGGTCACGGGCGGCGGCTCTGGGATGGGCCGGGAGCTCGTGCGCCAGCTCGCGGCCGAAGGCTGCAACGTGGCGATGTGCGATGTGGCGCCGCAGACAATGGCACAGACGCGCCAGTTCTGCGCGAGCGATCGCGTCGCGCAAGGGACGCACATCACCGCGCACCTGGCCGACGTTTCCGATGAAGCACAGGTCTTGCGTTTCCGCGATGCCGTTGCCGCCGAGCACGGCACCGACAAGCTGCACCTGCTTTTCAACAATGCCGGCATCGGCGGCGGCGGCAGCTTGTTCTCCAACAGCCGCGAGCAGTGGGAGCGCACGTTCAACATCTGCTGGGGCGGCGTCTATCTGTGCACGCGCGCCTTCCTGCCGATGCTGATGGCGGCGGAAGAGGCGCGCATCGTCAATACGAGCAGCGTCAACGGGTTTTGGGCATCGCTGGGACCCGGCGTGTCGCACACCGCCTACTCGGCGGCAAAGTTCGCGGTGAGGGGCTTCACCGAGGCGCTCATCAACGACCTCAAAGTGAATGCCCCCCACATCAAGTGCTCCGTCGTCATGCCGGGGCATATCGGCACCTCGATTGTCTCCAACTCGCGCAAGATCCAGTTCGGCGGCGACTCCGAGGTGATGAGCGCAGACGAGGTCACACAGGCCCGCGCGCGCCTGTCCGCGACGGGGCGGGACGTGTCGCAGGCGTCGGATGCCGACATCCAGAAGCGGGCTGCCGAGCGCGCGCGCCGCTTCCTGGAGGATGCTCCCATGACCGCCTCGGCCGCCGCCAAGGTCATCCTCGACGGTGTCAAGGCGGACCGCTGGCGTATCCTCGTCGGCCATGACGCCCATCGGCTCGACGAGCTCGTTCGGGCAGACCCCGAGAGGGCCTATGACGATGCCTTCTTCGAGGAGTTCTCCGCCGACGTAGGTTGGCGAGTCGGTCGCTGACGGGGACACATCGGGCGGCTGAACGCCTCACCAAAGCGCAATAAAAAAGTTGCCTTTCTCGGATCGATCGACTATTGCGACAGGCAACCAGGAGGTTGCCAATGACATCGACCGACCGCATCGAGAAGACCATCGAGCTCAAGGCCCCGGTGTCGCGCGTCTGGCGGGCGCTGACCGACCATCGCGAGTTCGGCACGTGGTTCCGCGTGCGCCTGGACGGCCCGTTCATGCCGGGGCAGGTTTCGCGCGGACAGATCGCGTATCCGGGCAAAGAGCACCTGCGCTGGGAGGCCGTGGTGCAGAAGATGGAGCCGGAGCGGCTGTTCTCGTTCACGTGGCACCCCTTTGCGATCGACCCGAACGAGGACTATTCCAAGGAGCCGCCGACCCTCGTGGAATTCACGCTCGAGAAGATCCCAACCGGCACCTTGCTGCGCGTGGTGGAATTTGGCTTCGACAAGCTGCCGAGCAAACGCCGCCTCGAAGCCTTCCCCAGGAACGAGGGCGGCTGGAGCCAGCAGATCAGGAACATCGCTGCCCATGTCGAACAAGCACCATAGCGACCTCGAGACGCTGAAGGCGCGGGCGTCGGTGTTTGCCGCCCTTGGCGACGCCACGCGCCTCTCCATGCTGGCCAAGCTCGTCCACGGCGAGCCGCAGTCCATCTCCCGCCTCACCGCAGGAACCAACCTGACCCGGCAGGCGGTAACGAAGCACCTGCAGGTGCTCGCCAATGCGGGCGTGGTGCGCAGCGTGCGCAGCGGTCGCGAAAGCCTGTTCGAGCTGGAAACGCACCCCATCGACGAGGTGCGCCGGTATCTGGAACAGGTATCGAGGCAATGGGACGATGCTCTGGCTCGGCTGAAGGCGCACGTGGAGGCGTAGGATTTCGCGCTGCCGAAACGGGTGTGTCAGCGCTTACGCGGCGGCTGACAGGCTGCTATTGTCCTTGCGCGATTCATCGAGCCCGCACCCTTCCTCGAGGAGCCCGACCCATGCTCGACACCCCCAAGCCCGCCATCCCCTTCGACACCAAGCAGCTCGACCGGCTCATGGACCAGGCCGGCATCGATGTCCTCCTGGTCAACTCCAAGCACAGCATCCAGTACCTGCTCGGCGGCCACCGCTCGATCTTCTTCGACTACATGGACGCCATGGGCATCAGCCGCTACCTGCCGATCCTGGTCTACCCCAAGGGTGCGCCCGAGAAGGCTGCCTACTTTGGCCATCGCCTGGAAACCCACCAGAAGGAGGTGAACCCGTTCTGGACGCCCGAGAGCAACACCGGCAGCGCGGGCTCCGTCGACGCCATGCAGAAGGCCGTCGAGCACGTGCGCCGCTCCGGCGTGAAGGCGCGCCACATCGGCGTCGAGACGGCATTCTTGCCCGTCGATGCCTACAACGCCCTGCGCGGCGCGCTCGCCGACAGCGAGGTCAAGGACGGCCTGTTCGTGCTGGAGCGGCTGCGCGCCAAGAAGCGGCCCGACGAGCTTGCCCTGCTGCGCAAGGCCTCCGAACTCGTCGTCGACTCGATGAAGGCGACGATGGCCAAGGCCGGCCCCCGGCATGAGCAAGCGCGAGCTGTACGAGACGCTGCGGAGGGAGGAAGTGAACCGCGGGCTCACCTTCGAATACTTGCTGGTCATCACCGGCAACAGCCTCACCGCGCGCCGTCGGACTATCAGCTCCAGAAGGGGGACACGATGTCCCTCGATCTTTGGTGCCAACTACCACGGCTATCGGCGACCTCCGCCCATGGCCATCCTGGGTGAGCCGGATGCCGAGCTCGAGGACATGCTCGGCGAGATCGAGATGATCCAGCGCGCCGCCATGAAGCCGATCAAGGCCGGCGCCCCGGCCTCGGTGATCTACGGCGTGGGCGACCCTCTGGTGGCCAAGTCAAAACACGCCGAGCACGTGTACTTCCTCGCGACGGCATGGGCCTGGTCAGCCACGAGGCGCCGAGGCTCAAGCCAGGATGGGCTATGACGCCTACGATGCCGGGGGGCTCCCCTCGAGGCCGGCATGTGATTTCGGTCGAGACCACGCTGCTGCATCCCAAGCGCGGTTTCATCAAGCTCGAGGACTTCGTGGCCGTCACGCCCCGGGTTTCGAGATCTTCGGCGAGGGCGGCCGCGGCTGGAATCGCGCAGGGATCGCTGCATAACACCTTGTCGCTCTGCTCGACGAAGGACATCCGCAAAGCGCCCCCACGCATTGTCGGCCGGACACGACCTGCAGCAGGCATCGGCGGATGAGCTCGGCCGTGTTCAGCGTCGTCGTCGCATATCGGCCAGGTCGTTCAATGCGGTAGTTCTCGACCTTTAGCGTGACGCTGGCGGCATCGGCTGGGGTCAGCCTCCGGTTCGAGACGGCGACACGGTGGGTATGGCGGGAGAGGTAGACGGGCATGCCTTTGGGCCGGCGAAAGTTGCTTGGAGTCGACGAACCACCGCGTTTTCTTGGGCGGTACTCAGGAACGCTGCGAAGGCTGTCGCACGGCCAGTGGGCATGCTCGCCGAAGAAGGTGAGCTTGCCAACCTGGTGGCGGCGACCAGCTTCTCCGGCACCAGCCGCCGGAATAGGAACACTCTGATGTCCCAAGTCAAGCACTGCGCGCACGGGTTGTCGACGCCGTGCTTGGCAGCTCGGCGTTTGGCGGATTGAATGGATCGTGCAGAGGCGGAGACGAAGCCCGAAGACGTCGGTGGTCGAGCTCTGATGCGCGGGTTGGATACCGCATGTCCGTTTGTTCGTCCGGGGCTGCCTCGGTCTAGATGCCGGCGTCGATCGCGTGGATCGGCCACGTAGTGTTCGCGAGGGCTCCCCTGCCGTGGCTTCGCCCCCGTTGCACGAATGCCCGGTCAGGCCGGATCAATCGCCGGCCGCGATCCTCTGCTGGCTTTCAGTATCGCGATTTGCCGTTCACGTTCGGCTCACGACGTGCGCGCCGGCCGCGAGGCAGCCACCGCACGATAGATGACCCAGATGAAGGCCGCGAGCTCACGCGCGATCGCGGTTGCGACCACCGTCGATTTCTTCCTTTTGCGCGACCGCGTGGGAACCGCTTACAGAGCCGGACCTGGGCTTTCCAGGCGATCTCGCGGGCCCGGCGCGGCGCAGCGGCGACCTGTGCCTGCTTCTCGTAGCCGACGCGCGGCGGATGACGATAGGCCCAGGCAGCCTCCACCAGCACACGCCGCGCCCGACCATTGCCAGCCTTGGTGATCGATCCGCGCTTGGCGCTCTCGCCGGTCGATCGCTCCGACGGCACGAGACCCAGATACGCCATCAACTGGCGCGGGTTCTCGAAGCGCGACAGATCGCCGATCTCCGCCAGGATCGTGACAGCCGAGACGAGATCGATGCCACGCATCGCCTGCAGCGCCGGAACCAACGGTGCCAGCGACCAGTCCGCCACCGCTGTACGGATCGCTTGCTCGAGCCGGGCGATGCGCTCGCCGGCCTGCCGCTCCGCCAGCAGCAACTCCTCGATGGCCAGGCGCTGCTCGGCATGGACGAACTTCTGATTGGCAAGCCAGGCCCTGTGCCTCGCGCCCCACGTCTTGATGCCCGGATAGTGGCGCCCCAGCCGCAACAGCATCGACGAGACCTGCTGGCGCTTGCGCGTGAGATCCTGCCGGCTCGCATCGCGTGTCCGCGTCAGCTCCCGCATGGCTTCGTGCCGCTCGTCGGGAACCCAGACGCTCGTCAGCTCGCCCGCTCGCAGGAGCTCGGCCAGACCCTCGGCATCGCGCCGATTGGTCTTCACCCGATCGCCGGCCTTCTTCGGAATGAGCGACGGCGCCACGACGAGGCACGTATGACCGAGGCTCTCGATCAGCCGGTGGAGGCCGTAGCCGGTTGGGCCCGCCTCGTAGCAGAACGTCAGCTTGCTGTACTTGGCCGCAAGCCTAGCCACCAGCTTGCGCGTTGCCGCATCGCTCGTGTCCACCTCGCCGAGATAACGCACATCACCCTTCGCGGCCAGACTCCGCAATGGCAACCGCATTGCGCAACTTCGCCGTATCGATCCCGATGAAAGCTTCGCTATGATGCCCCACGACTCGCCCTCCTCGTGTGAGGCTCTACCCGGCCTATCCGGGCAACCCTCGAATGCACATCGAGGGCGAGTTGCCTCATCGAGGAAGGGACATACGGTCTAGGACGCGATGCGCGACTACGAGCCGCTGAAGATCGCCGAGGTGGCGCGCAGACGGCCGACGCGGTCGTGCTCAACCTTGAGGTGCCGCCCGCGCTGGCCGAGGCTTTCCGCTTCAAGCCGGGCCAGCACCTGCCCGTGCGCGCAAATATCGATGGGGCGGAGCAGCGCCGCACCTACTCGATCTGCTGCGCACCCGGCGCGCCGGCCCTGCGCATTGCCATCAAGAGGCTGGTGGGTGGTGTTTTCTCCAACTGGGCCAACGAAGAGCTGCGTGTCGGCGCCACGCTCGATGCGATGCCGCCGGCGGGACGCTTCGTGCTGCCACCGAGCGGCGGCAGCATGCGCCACCTCGTGGCCTTCGCCGCCGGCGCCGGCATTACACCGATCCTCGCCATGGTCGAGCACGCGCTGGCCACGGAGCCCGAAACCAGCATCACGCTCGTCTACGGCAGCCGCGGACCCGAGAGCATCATGTTCCGCCAGCAGCTGGAGGACCTGAAGGACCGCCATCTCGGCCGCTTCACCCTGCTCTACGTGCTCTCGCGCAACGAGGAGTCGAGCGCGCCGCTGCTCGAGGGCCGCATGAGCGGCGACAAGGTCAAGGCATTTGCGGCAACGCTGTTCAAACCCGGCGGGGTCGCGCATTTCTTCTTGTGCGGCCGGGCTCCATGATCAAGGAGGTGCGCAACACGCTCTTGGAACTCGGCGTGCCGCGCGAGAAGGTGCACCACGAGTTCTTCGCCCCCGGCGGCGGCGGCGCCTACCGCGCGAAGGGGACCCCATCTGCCGTCGCAGCGCAGGCCCGGCCCGATGCGGCCTCGTCGGCCGTCGGGACCGAGGCGGTCGCGATCCTCGATGGCATCCGCCACCGCTTCACGGTGCCGCCGGTGGCCAGGTCGTGGACGCCGCGCTCGCGGCAGGCATCCGCGTACCCTACTCATGCAGGGGCGGCATGTGCTGTACCTGTCGCGCCAGAGTGGTGGAGGGCAAGGCGGAGATGCTCGTCACTACAGCCCGAGCCGTGGGAGATCGAGCGCGGGTTCATCCTCTCCTGCCAGGCAGTCCCGAAATCGGAGCGGTTGGTGATCGACTACGACGCCATGTAATGGCGGCCGCCCAAGCTTTCGCGCATCGAGCTACGCCGCCATTCCCGTGCCAGGGGAACTCTTGAGCCGCAGCCGCTCGCGCTTCAGGCGCACCAGGTCCTGCAGCAGCATGAGCAGCTCGGAGCGGACCTCATCGGCTTCAATCGAAGTCCGGTCGATCGATCGCAGGTGAATGCGGAGCTGCTCCGAACAGATCTCGATGCGTGAAATTCGGTTGTTGAGTTCCAGCATGACACTCGTCCCAAAACGTGCAGATTGAACTCGAGCGAAGCTGGTGCATCAACGCCGGAAGGTGGCGGAAGTTCCATCCACTGGGACCAAGCTACTTGCGCGCCTGTGCCGCTATTTCCTCCTCGACGTCGCACAGGCGGTCCTTGCCAAAGAACATCTCATCGCCAACGAAGAAGGTCGGCGTGCCGAAGGTGCCGCGGGCGACCGAGCCTTCCGTGTTCCTGAGCAGGCGATCCTTCACCTCCTGCTCCTGGATGCGGGCGAGGGTGCGCGCGCCGTCGAGACCGGCAGCGTCGAGGGCGGCGCGGATCACCTCCGCATCGTCCATCTTCTTACCCTCCTCCCACATGAGGCCGAAGACGGCATCGACATACTTGGCGAGCTGCCCGTCCATCTCGGCGGCCACGGCCCCGCGCATGATCTGCACCGTGTTGACGGGAAAGTGCGGGTTCATCTTGAAGCGGGTTAGCCCATGCTTCTTCACGAAGCGCTGGGTCTCCAGGCGCTGGTACTCCAGCTTGTTCTTCACGCCCTTGAAAGCAACCATCGGCGCCACGTTGTTGGTGAGCTTGAACACGCCGCCGAGCAGGATCGGCACGTAGGCGAAGCTCGCGCCGGTGCGCTTCTCGACCTCGGGGATCAGCTTGTGCACGAAGTAGGCATTGGGGCTCCCGAAGTCGAAATGAAATTCCACCTTGGGCGTCATGGGTTCCTCCTCACCGTATGCATTTGCGGCCCTTCTCCCCTCGGGGAGAAGGTGCCCCGAAGGGGCGGATGAGGGGGCCTTGCTGCAGTCGCCCCTCACCAGCTCGGCCAGATGCATCACCACCGCTCCATCCACGGCCGCAGGTCCATCTCGTGGGTCCAGGCGCTGCGCGTCTGGGTATGCAGCTGCCAGTAGACCTCGGCGATCGCCTCGGGGTCGAGGATGCCGTCTTGCCCCTTCAGGGCCGCACGCTCGGGGAAGTTGCTGCGGATGAACTCGGTGTCGATGGCGCCGTCGATGACGACGTGCGCGACGTGAATGCCCTCGGGCCCCAGCTCCCGCGCCATGCTCTGGGCCAGCGCGCGCAGGGCATGCTTGGCACCTGAGAACGCGGAGAAGCCGGCACTGCCACGCACGCTCGCCGTCGCACCCGTGAACAGGATCGTGCCGCGCCCGCGCGGGCCCATGACCTTGGCCACCTCGCGGCCCATCAGAAAGCCTGCAAAGCAGCCCATCTCCCACACCTTGGTGTAGACACGGGAGGTGGTCCGCGAATGGGAAAGCGCACGTTGGCACCGATGTTGAAGGTCGCGACCTCGATCGGGCCGACCTCGCGCTCGATCGTGGCCACGAGCGCTGCCATCTCCTCCTCCTTGCGGGCGTCGGAGCCGAAAGCAGCGCGCCTTGCCGCCCTCGCTCTCGATGCGGGCCACGAGGGGAGCCAGCCTATCGGCATTGCGGCGGGTGACGCATGCGGTGAAGCCCTCGCGCGCGAACCGGCGGGCAATGGCGCCGCCGGTGGCGTCGCCGGCGCCGATGACGAGGGCAGCTTTTGCTTGAGCCACGGTAGCCTCCGGTGGAAGGGTGTGATTGTGTCGGCAGACCCATGCGCTGGCAACAGCTACGCGTGCGGCCACACTTGTAGTGGGGGCGCCGGCGCGTCATTGTTGGCGCCATTCCCAACCCAGATCCGGTAGTCGCCATGCCCGCACCATCCACAGCGCCCAAGAGCCGTTCCTTGCCCATCAAGGAGGGCCGCTTTCTGATCGTGGGCGGCGCCAGCCTGGTCGGATCGGCAAGCGCGGAGCTGTTCCTGCGCGAGGGTGCCGCCGAGGTCACCGTCCTCGACAGCTTCTTCCAGGGCTCGGCCGACAACCTCAAGCACCTGGAAGGCGACAGCCGGCTGAAGACCGTGCAGGGCGACGGATGCGGTTGCCACAGGTGATCGCGGCGACCAAGGGTGTGGACGGCGTCCTGCATCTGGCCGCCCTCATGTCGATCACGATCATTCGGCGCCTGATGGGGCTCGACGTGACTGCGCGGCACTCAGAACGTGATCGAGGCCTGCTGCCTCAATGGCGTGGAGAAGCTGGTCTTCACCTCCTCCAGCG
>CAVTVO010000043.1:0-46761 GCA_963738065.1 uncultured Alphaproteobacteria bacterium | reverse complement strand
ACACACCTGATCCGTTACGGATAGCCGCCTCTTTCCGCTTGCATCGCCCGGGCCGGCTCAATCATCATGCCCGCCTCGGACAGGGCTACCACAACTTGGGATAGGGGCTCGGCTGCCCCCATCCCCGAGAAGGATGCTCAGCTGAAGATGATCGGCGTCGTCATTGTCGCTCATGGGGGCCTTGCAGCGGTTTCGCGCCGCGCTCGACCGTCGTGGGGCCACAGGAGCGGCTGGAAGCTCTCCCTATCGGGCCGGATGACGACGTGGAAGCCCGGCGCACGGGGCTGATCGAGGCGGTGCGCCGTGTCGATGCCGGTAACGGTGTGATCGTACTCACGGACATGTTCGGCGGCACGCCCTCCAATCTCGCCATCTCGGTGATGGCCGAGACCGGCGCCGAGGTGCTGGCCGGCATCAACCTGCCCATGCTGATCAAGCTCGCCAGCGTACGCGCGGAGGCGACGCTGGCCGAGGCCGTGAATGCCGCCAAGGAAGCGGGACGCAAGTATATCAGCGTCGCTGGTCAGGTCCTGGCCGGCAAGTCCTGAGCGGCGGGGAGTCGAGCGTGCCCGTGTTGAACAAGGACAGGCCGTGCGCGGAAGTGACGATCCGCAACCGCAAAGGTCTGCACGCGCGCGCCTCCGCCAAGTTCGTCAAGTGCGCGGAACGTTTCGATGCCACCATCAAGGTCATGCGCGACGGTCAGTCGGTGGGCGGCACGTCGATCATGGGGCTCATGATGCTGGCGGCCGGCCCCGGCGCGGTGATCGTGCTCGAGGCGGAGGGACCGGAGGCACCGGAGGCGATCGAGGCACTGGTAGCGCTCGTGGAGGCAGGCTTCGGCGAGGAGAGCTGAGACGAAAGGGGCGCCATCTGCGGGCGCCCCTTCCTCCTCTCGGTGGCCGCTTCCTGCTAGTTGGTCAGCCGCAGCGTCGCGATCTTGAGCGCGATGTCGCGGAAGGCCTGCTGCAGAGCGACCTCGGTTGTGGCGTCGTAGTAGTGGGCGGCGTCGGTGGCGCAGCCGGTAAGAATGTCTTAGCCGCTGAGCTCACTTGAAAGCCGACCGTGTAGACCTCGATCTTGGAATTCTTGATGGCCGTGCAGAGGCTGGTGGCCTGAGCCTGGGACTTCCCGTTCTCCGAGTTGCAGTTGATGTCGGGGGTCTGATCCGAATTCTTCGCCTCGACGCCCTTGCAATAGTTGATGTTGTAGTCACCGTCCGTCATCAGCACGGCGATCTTGCGCAGCTTGGGCATACCCTTGGAGTTGGTCACTGACAGGTCGCTGTAAGGCCCAGCTGCGCCGGCCGTCGCAAAGGCGGTCTGCAGCACTGTGTTCCAGTTGGGCGACAGTAGATACCACGCCCACGCGGTGCCCAGGTGGCCGGCCGTCGAGCCGCCGGTGCTGAGCTTGTCGATGCGAGCCTTGAGCGCCGTCGTGTCCTTGGTCAGCGGCATGATCAGGTTGACCTCGTTGTCGCTGTAGTTGGCGACGGTGCAGCCTGACGTTGAGGTGTTGCTGAAGTAGCCTTTGCCAACGAGTGTGTTGGACGTGGACGTGTTCGGCGCTGTGTCATCATAGGCATGCACACCGACGCGCTCCGTCACGCACTTGGAGTGGATTTGCCAGAGGCAGTTGTCCGTGCCGCTGGTGGTGCAGCCGTTGCTGCTGCTGCCGTTGACGCTATTGAACTTGATCCAGCTCTTCGTCGGCTGGTTCGTCGTGTCATTCAGCGTCGCGGTGGTGGTGTAAGTCGACGGGCTGCTCGACGAGCCGGTTGTCGTATTGCGGACCAATGGCGCCAAGGTCGTGCCGACATTCACCGCGTCCGCGAACGGAGCCAGTGCAACTCGCGACGTGTACTCGCTCTGGTCGTTCCAGACTACGATGTCGATCAGGTCCTTTGCCGCCGATTTGACTGCATCGATCTTCGAGCAGGGAGTGCACATGGAGCCCGTGACATCGAGCATCAAGGAGATCTCGAGGTTGCTGCCGCCCGCATTGTTGCCGCTGCAGGCCGCGCTCGGACAGGGGCCGCAGTGGCCGTCGTCGTCAGCTTGACACACCCGTAGTAGTTGCCTTGGCAGGCTGGAGGAGCGTCCGAGGCGCTGCCTTTTCCGAACAGGATGTGAAGGACGCCGAGGAACGGCGTCTTGACCCAGGAGGTGGCCGTTACCATGAACTGGGTTTG
Source organism: uncultured Alphaproteobacteria bacterium (assembly GCA_963738065.1). Lineage (GTDB taxonomy): Bacteria > Pseudomonadota > Alphaproteobacteria > Rhizobiales > Hyphomicrobiaceae > AWTP1-13. The sequence continues at coordinate 44,570 of CAVTVO010000043.1, read as the reverse complement.
ATCGGTATTGGGCGAGTACTGCAGCGCCGTGCTGACGACCCCGGTCGGCTTGGTCTGATTGAAATAGGCGGCCGCAGCATCCGCGGTCTTCTGGGCGACATTGGTCTTCTCGACCTGGGCGACACGGCCGGCGGCAAGAGCGGCGGCGTCGAGGGCCCCCTGGGTTTGTGAGCGCACGGCATACACTCGGCCATAGTCGACTGCGAGGCCTATCACCGCCGCCAGAGGTATCAGGGCCAGCCCGAACAACATACTGACGTTGCCGGAGCGGTCGCGGAATAGTCGCCGCAGGAACCCCGTTGGTTTGCCGACGCACACCGCGCCAGGCGCTACAGATCCGCGTTTGAGCATGTCACGACCTCGCTGCCCGGATGACGCGGGGTATCAAACCCCCGTTGACCCGATTTTTATTCTTGAGGTCGACAGCATTAGCTCGCAATTCTTGCTAGCTGATGAAAGATAAGGGCCAGTATATAGTTTTTTACATCTACTTATATTCTAGTTTTACTAAAATTGTATTCTGCAGATTAACTTCGAGGAAAGGAACATGACATCAGCGAAAAGCGAAAGTCGGTCCTTCATGCTGCCAGGAGGCCGGCATCGTCCGAAATACTTGAGGGATCCCGAGCCGGAAGGCCGCGCGCAGCCCGACTGGTTCCCGCCTGGTCAGAAGCGACCGTCGCCCATGTCGAGGAAAGAGGCCTTGGCCTATGGAGCCGCCAGGACACCGATCAGCTTACAAATGCCTCTGGCCAGCGCCGCCGGCGGTCCGCGCGACGATGGCCTCGGTCGCGGAATCCGGCCCAAACTCGCTCGGCTTTGCCACACCCATCAGGTCGATGAGCTTGGAGCGCGCCCGGTTGACACGGCTCTTGATGGTGCCGACGGCACAGCCCGAGATCGCCGCCGCCTCCTCGTAGGAGAAGCCCGCAGCCCCGACCAGCACCAGTGCCTCACGCTGGTCGGGCGGCAGCACGTCGAGCGCCCTGCGGAAGTCCTGCATGTCGAGGTGCCCCTGCTGACCCGGATGGACCGCGAGGTCGCCCGCCTTTTTGCCGTCCCGGTCCTCCACTTCGCGCCGGCGCCGACGGCACTCGGAGAAGTATGTATTGCGCAGAATGGTGAACAGCCAGGCGCGTAGGTTGGTGCCTTCCTGGAAGCTCTCTAGATGATCCCAGGCCTTGAGCAGGGTCTCCTGCACCAAGTCGTCGGCACGCTCAATGTCGCCGCAAAGCGACACGGCGAACGCGCGCAGATTGGGGATCAGGCCCAGCAAGGCCTGCTTTAGCGGGACAGAGTCGGCGTTCACCGTCGTTTCTCCCTCGCCTCAAGCTCCTCCAGCAGCCTGATAAACCGGTCAGGCACCGGCTCGCTCGCAATATCGGCAAATATGGCCCGCAGCTGCCGTCCGAGCTGAGCTTGTAGTGAACGATCCAGCATCGCACGGGGCGGTTCAAGATCGCGGGAAGGCGACTGAGAAGCCATGGATTGTTGCTTTCTAGGCTCCCTGGGCTCCTCCCCACGACCGAGAAGCCGCCATTCCTCGTTGTCGGTGCTCTGTCTTGGCCGCGATTGCGGGCCACCGCTCGTCTGTTCGACGGCCTTTTCGACGACCTCTTCAACGGCCCCAGGCGCCGTGTATTGAGTGGAGCGGTCCTTGCCCGCCATTTCTTGCCCCTCCTCTGTCACCTTCTTCCCCTCGCCGATATTGATCATTTCCCGCCGTGAGGCCGCGTGCCTCGCACACGCCATGATAACGCCAAAGGAACCCGATTGTTCCATCGCCATGGAACCGTGAGCGCTGCCTGGAGTTTATAGCTTCGATGCCGGGGCTGCCTATTGGCTGCCGAGGACGCGGGAGGGAGATCGGTCATGTCGCTTGCGGAGAAAGTCGTGGCCCAGTTGCCGTATCTGCGACGCTTTGCCCGGGCCGTGACCGGCGGGCAGAAGAGTGGGGATGCCTATGTCGCCCAGACGCTGGAGGCGCTGCTGGCTGACCCTTCCGTCATTTCTGGCGATGTTGCCCCGCGGGTGGCCCTCTACCAAGCGTTCCTGAGGATGCTGAACTCCATCACGCTGAACAAGCAGCGAGGTGGCGACGAAGGCCAGGTGAACCGACTCGACGCGGCGCAGCGCAATCTCGCCAGCTTGGCGCCGCCGGCGCGGCAGGCGTTTCTGCTCGTAGCCGCAGAGGAGTTCTCCTTGGAGGATGCAGCGACGGTCATGGAGGTCGACGCGGACGAGTTGCGCGCCCTGATCGACGAGGCCGGCCGCGAGATCGCCCGGCAGCTTGCCACCGACGTAGTCATCATCGAGGACGAGCCCTTGATCGCGCTCGATCTCGAGCACCTCCTCACCGCACTTGGCCACCGCGTCGTGAAGATTGCCCGCACCGAGCGGCAGGCAGTCGAGGCCGTCAAGCGCGCGAGGCCGGGCCTCATTCTCGCCGACATCCATCTGGCCGACGGCAGCTCGGGGCTCGATGCCGTCAACGAAGTCCTGCAGACCTACTCCGTCCCGGTGATCTTCGTAACTGCCTACCCCGAGCGACTGCTGACGGGGACGCGCCCAGAGCCCACGTTTCTCATCACCAAGCCCTTCCATCCCGAGAACGTGAAGGCGATCGTAAGCCAGGCACTGTTCTTCGACGTCCGCGGCCGACCCGAGCAGCCTCGACTAGCCACGGCGTGAGAGATGTTCCTCACGGCCGGCTCGCGCAAGAAGGATTAAGGGCCCGCGGGATCCCATCCTAGCGCGGGCCCCCTTTTGTCCCGCCCGTGTCGGCGCGGACCACTTTCGAAGCGATGGGTTTCGGCAATTGAACGGATTGGGCGTTCGAAGGTTCCAGATGCGGCCCAACCGTGTCAGCCCCACCGATTTTCACCGCGAATGGGCCGTGAAGGCGCGCGTACCCCAACGCTTGGCGTAGAGACGTGCCGGGGACAGCCGCCGCACGCGCTTGGTGGTGGACGGTTCGGATTGGGTGGCGACCCTGTCGGTCACGCGTTCGCCGTAGAGTTGCACGGCACCGGCGATGTCGCCAGGCTGCAGCTTGCGGAAGGCTTCCTCGTAGCGATAGCCCATGATCTCGCCGCCACCTGCGGGGTGGTCGAGGCCGATCGCGTGGCCGATCTCGTGGGTGAGCGTATAGCGGATATCATAGCGCTGGAGGTCGCCGTCGAAGCCCACCTTCCACGTCCGATCGGGGTTGAGGCAGATCAGCGAGCGCGAGATCGGCTTCACTGGGTCGCGCGACGCCGCATCGTAGAAGACGTCGGCAAACGCCCAGCCGAGCGGCTCGAGCTGCGCACCGATCAGGATGTCGGCATGCTTGGGGTCTGCGGCCTCGCGGAAACTGATGTTGGCGACTGCCTGCCACATGGCAAACGCCGCCTCGATCTCGGCGTGGGCCGCTTCGGGTGAAATCTGCGACGCCGACAGCAGACGGTCGAGGCGGGTGATCTTGCGGCAGTTGCGGGCGCCTTCAAACGCCATGTCCTCCGTCACGACGGCATAGGTGATGACGCGGCCCTGACCCCCAGCCGTGCCCTGCCAGTGCACGGCGTTGCCCTCGAGCTTGAGGATCTTGAAGCCTGGCGCATCCCCGGCCGCTGCGACGCCGACAGCGAAGTAGGCAAGCCCCGCAAGAAGGCCGGCAACACGTACTTTCACAGCTGTTCCCCCAAGTGTTCGGCGGCGATGGGCGGCCGGTGCTCCCTCGTTGCTTCGCGAGTGCAGCAAGCACGGCTTGCCGCTCCACACTTGCGGTCTAAGGGCGAGAATCAGCAAGGTCAATGCAACGAATGGAGCGCTCTCGTCGCGGCGCACCATCGCCGGTCGCGGTACCGCTGGAGAGACGAGCCGATGGCGGGTGCTGCCAAGGGTTCGCCCGGGGGATCTCACAATCGTGTCACCGAGCGCAGCCTTCGCTGCTGGAGGCGTGCCCGCCGCAACCCGCCGACTGGACCTGACGCGTAGGCCCTCATCGTGAAGCTCGCAGATTGAGCAATCGGTCGATCAGGTCGCTCGCAATCCGGTCAGGTGAGCGTCAGCAACTTCATGCGCCGCCGATGCATGCCCATGCGTTCGGCATCACCTCGTGCAAGACGCACACGATTTCGCCGGAGAGTCTGCTCGATAATGCCATCGCGATGTTTTGGCCGCATGTCAGCATTCGCACGCGGTCTGCGCTTACACCACAAAGAAGACAAATTCGCCGGATGGGCTTTCACGAGCGTGGGCTGAGACGAGCTGCTCCAGCGACGCCTGCGGCAGAGCCCGTGCGATTTGCGGCAACGACGCCGTCCTTGCATTGCCTGGAACCAGAACCGTCGCGCTTTGGTTTGGCACAGCAGCGTGTCGCAGGACACGCCACAACAGGAGCGATCCATGAACGAGATGTTCGCGCAAGGCGATTTGCTTATCGAGAGGGTCACTGATGTAGAGCCGTCCGGCACCATTCTGACGCCGGATGCGACTGGGGCCATGGTGCTCGCGGAAGGTGAGCACACCGGACACCGCCATGCCATCTTCGATCGCGTGACGATGTTCCGCGACGACGCTCTCGCCCGCGAGATCCCCGCCGGCCTCTATGTCGGCCACGTCAAGGTCGAGGGCGGCTCGGCGCTGATCCAGCACCAGGAGCACGCTCCCGTGAGCCTTGGCGAGGGCACCTACCGGGTCAGGCGGCAGCGCGAGCTCGAGCCGAAGGACGCAGTGCTTGTCTCTGATTGAGATCGCGAGCCTCTCCGATCTGCAGCGCGCCAAGCTCGCTGAGTACGGCCGAAGCTGGAGCGAATTTCGAGGCTCGACGGCGCCAAGCGACCGCGCTGCGACGGAGGCGGGCGTCGAGAAAGCCTATGCGGTGGCGGGCCTGCCCCCGCCACGCCAGATCCTGTGGCGCAACGGTCCACTCGAGATCGCCACGTCGTGGTCGCGCCTTCGCGGCGGTGCCGGCGACAACGTGCGCGCGCTTGTTGTCGACAACATCTGCCGCAGGGCCGAAGGCGCCGTCGACCGTGCTGTCGGACTCGCAGTCAGGGTGGCGCTCGTCGGCGAGCCACGCCTCACCCGCGTGCCACCCTATTGCACCAGCATCGAGGAGGCCGTGCTGCGCGGCTGCGAGCGGGTGAGACCGCAGCTGCGCGAGCTGTTTGCCGGCCTGCTGGCGCCGCAGCGCTTGGGCCGCATGAGCTTTGCCTCGTGCGCCTTTGCGTTTCTCTCCGCTCCCCTGCTGGGGGCGCTGGAGTACTTCCACGACATCTGCAACCTCACGCGCCAGACAGCATCGCTGGCCGGCCTCTGGCAGATCGCCAAGCACGCGTCGTGGATGCTGCCGCATCGAGAGGTGTGCTGGCTGTCCGAGCGGCCTCAGGCCATCCGCCAGGACGCGCGCGGCCGGCTGCATTGCGCCGACGGACCGGCAGTCACTTATCCGGATGGGTGGTCGGCCTATGCGTGGAAGGGCGTGCTGGTGCCGTCCTGGATCATCGAGCGCCCCGAGCTCGTCAACGTGCGCACCATCGGCGCCGCCCAAGACCCACAGGTGCGCCGCTGCATGATCGAGATCATGACGCCCGAGCGCTTCATCAGGGAGGGTGGAGCCTATCGCATCGCGCAGGACGATGTCGGCATACTCTGGCGGCAGAGATGGCGTTGGGAAGCCTGGGCGGCGGTAGAGGTGATCAACGGAACACCCGAATCCGACGGCACGCTCAAGCACTACTTTCTGCAAGTGCCGGCCAACATGCGCTCGGCGCGCGAGGCCGTGGCCTGGACCTACGGGCTGCCCGAGCAGCGCTACCGGCCGAGCGTTCGCACCTGAGCGGCCGGGCCCGCTCCGTGGCGCCCGGCGCTTGACAGCGTCACCCGCCTGCGACATTGGCGCTGACGAGCGGGCCGGCCGATTGCCCGCCAGGCGGGGTAGCGATGACCGAAGTCCTTTTCTATCACCTCGAGCACCAACCGCTGGAGCGCGTGCTGCCGAGCCTCGTGGAGAAGACGCTGGAGCGGGGCTGGCGCGCGGTCGTGCAAGCGGGATCGGAGGAGCGTGTCGAGGCGCTCGACACGCTGCTGTGGACCTACCGCGAGGACAGTTTCCTGCCGCACGGCACCAAGCGCGATGGCAATCCCGAGGCGCAGCCGGTGTTCCTGACGACGGGCGAGGACAACCCGAACGGTGCCAACGTGCGCTTCCTGGTCGACGGCGCGGAGGGGGGCGGCCTCTCGGGCTATGCGCGCATCGTCTACCTCTTCGATGGCCGCGATTCCGGGGCGGTGGAGACCGCGCGCGCCCAGTGGAAAGCCGCCAAGGCCGGCGGCGCCGATGTCACCTACTGGCAGCAGTCGCCGGAGGGCAGATGGGAGAAGAAGGGCTGAGTTGCGTCTGCCTATCCCGCAGTTGAGATCATGTGCCCGCCGCCGCAACAGGGCGGAGGACTAGTCTAACAGGCTGCTGAAAATCCCGCGCATGTGGAACCGCATTGCAGTTTCGATGTCGGAGTGCATGGTTGCCGCGATACTGGGCGCTGCCTTTTCGCGTGAGGTTGTCGTCTGTGGAAGCCTGTACTTGCGGGTTTTCAGAGGAGCCGAGGAGTTGTCGAGCAGCTCTGGAGTGATTGGTGCTGCACGCGGTGTAGCGTGGTCGGTCACTGGCGCCGATGCACAGATCGGACGAAGAAGATCGGCGCTTCGGACAGGACCTTATCGATTGCGCGCTGCCGCCAATCTTGCGACATTGACAACAAACGAGCCCAACCTCGAAGGTTAGTGGAAGGAGCGTCGTGGAAAGTCGTTTGGTTTTACCTACGAACGCCGTTCTCGCCGGCAGCTACCGCATATTGCGCGTGGTGGGCTCCGGCGGGTTCGGCGTTACCTACGAGGCCGAGGACATCAACCTCGGCACCATGGTGGCGATCAAGGAGTACTATCCGGTCGATTTCGGCGACCGGGACTTCACCATGAGCGTGCGGCCGAAGTCGGAGCGCCACAAGCAGACCTTCGAGTGGGGCCGCACCACCTTCCTGCAGGAGGCGCGCACGCTGGCGCGCTTCGAGCACCCTAGCATCGTGCGCGTTACCCGTGTGTTCGAGGCCCACGACACGGCCTACATGGTGATGCGCCTGGAGAAGGGAGATAGCTTCGAGGCCTGGCTCAAGAACCTCAAGCGCCCGCCGACGCAGGACGAGCTGGACGCCATTCTCCACCCGCTGCTGGACGCGCTGGAGATGATGCACGCGGCCGACTTCCTGCACCGCGACATTGCCCCCGACAACATCATCGTGCGCGGCGACGGCACCCCCGTGCTGCTCGACTTCGGTTCCGCGCGCCGGGCGGTGGCCGAGGTGAGCCGCTCGCTTACCGGCATCGTCAAGGCCGGCTATAGCCCGCACGAGCAATACACGTCGGACGGTCGCCTGCAGGGCCCATGGACCGACCTCTACGCGCTCGGCGGCACGCTCTACCGCGCCGTCACCGGCAAGGCGCCGGAGGAGGCGACCCTGCGCTTCGACCAGGATCGCATGGCTCCGGTGGCGCTGGGCTCGAAGGGGCCCTACCGGTCCAGCTTCCTCGCTGCCATCGACGCTTGCCTCAAAGTCAGACAATCGCAACGGCCGCAGTCGGTGGCAGAGCTCCGACCAATGTTGCTGGGGCCAAAGCCGCAGCCAAAGGTTCGGCTCGCGCAGCCTCGCGGCGAGCATCCAAAGACGCATAAGCTTGCGGCTGCCGGGCAGAAGATCGCCGCCGCCGGTCGGGGCTCGCGAACTTGGAGCCTCGCCGCCATTGTGCTGGTATTGCTGGCCGGCGCCTACGGCGGCTTCGAGTACCGACGCTGGAACGCCCACAAGCCCGGCGCGCTACCCGGCGGCGATGCTGGGCAAATAGCCAACGACGCCGAGGCCGAGGGGGCCCTGCGCTTCGACCAGCCGATCCAATCCGGGCCCTATCCCGTGAACGGCCATTCGATCAAACAGCTGATCGAAGGCATGCCGCTGTTCCCGCCGATCGAAGGCCTCGATGAGTTGCTCTGGAAGAAAACCTGCAGCTCCTGCCACAAATGGGACAAAGCGCGGTTGTGCGACCAGGGTAAGACCTATGTGAAGGTGGCCAGGTACGTCTTGCGGCAACCGCATCCCTACGGTGGCAGCTTCAAGGTCGCCCTGTTGCGTTGGGCCAAGAGCGGATGCGAGTGAGACCGAAGTCCAAGCCGCAGCGCGCGCATGTTGAATGGGAGATGGCGATGATCAGGCGCATGGTCTTCTGTCTGGCGCTCCTATCCGCCCCGGCAGCGGCCCAGGAGCCTGCGTGTCGTTTCTACAAGGTGGATACGAGCTTCCTCAATGTCAGCAAAGAGGCGGGCGGCCACATCTACATCGATGTGCTCTACGATGGCGAGATTGCCTGCGTCACGCGGCAGGATAAAGCCGCTGGCGACGACTGGGGCTACATCTCCTACAAGCTCGAGGGCTCCAGTGGAACCAAGTCGGTCGACGGTTGGTCGACGCTACGTGCCATGAAGCAGCTATCGTCGGCGGAGGCCGCGAGCGTCAGCAGGAGGAGAGCGCCGGCAGCTGGCGCTGCGCCTGCGCCTCCCAGTTCAGCTCCCGCCCCCCCCGCACCGGGATCGGCTGCAGTTCGTCCCGAGGATGTCTTGCGCTTCAGTCAAGCCGTGCCCTTTGGACCCTTTCCGGTCAACGGAAAATCGATCAAGGAGCTGATCGACAACACTCCCCTCTTCCCGCCCATCAAAGATCTCGACGAGGCGATTTGGAAGAAGAACTGCAGTTCCTGCCACAAGTGGAATCAGGTTCGGTTGTGCGACCAGGGCAAGACCTATGCGAAGGATGCGAAGTTCGTTCTGCGTCATCCCCATCCCTACGGCGGCAGCTTCAAGCTGGCACTGATGCGTTGGGCCAAGAGCGGATGTAAGTGAGAACCCACAAGCTTGGGGTCACGGCTGCTGGAGAGATCGGCATGTACACGACCATGATGCGCGTTTTTCTCGCGCTTGCGCTGTTCGCTGCGGCGATGGGGTCCCGCAGCGCGGACGCCCAGGAATTCCTCAACCAGGAATGGGTCCTCAATCCGCGCCTTTCCAACGTCTACATGCAGACCGTGAAGAACAATGCTGTCTTCGAAACCCATCAATTCACGGCCGTGGAAGGCAGCGTCAGCAAGAACGCCGACGTGAGCGTCAAGATCGAGCTGAATTCGATCGACACGGGCGTCGACGTGCGCAACGTGCGCATGCGCTTTCTGCTGTTCGAGACCTACAAGTTTCCCTACGCGGAGATCAGCGCCAAGCTCGACAAGGCAAAGCTGAAGGCCCTTGCGACCGAGACCCGCCTGTCCTATCCGCTCACCCTCACGGTCGGCATGCATGGAGTTGTGAAGGAGCTCAAGACCATTGTCTGGGTCACCCGCATCAGCGACACCGCAGTCTCGGTCGCGACCATCCAGCCAATCATCGTTACCGCGGAGACCTTCGGGCTCAACGGAGGCATTGCCAAGCTCGCCGAAGCGGTCGGCGGCATACCCATCGCCTCGGCCGCGTCGATAACCTTCGATCTGGTGTTTGGGACTGGCAGCCTCAAACCCGAGCTCGAGTCGGCCCGGGCAGCCAGGGAGAAGTCCAGGGCCGAGCAAGCATCCGGCGCCATCACGGCCGAAGCCTGCGAGACCCGGTTCGCCGTGATCTCGAAGACGGGTGCCATCTACTTCAAGACCGGAAGCGCCGACCTCGACCAGGAAAGCGCACCGCTCCTCAACAGCGTTGTCGACATCGCCAACCGCTGTCCCACGGTCAAGATCGACGTCGAAGGGCATACCGACAGCGTCGGCACCCAGCTCTCCAATCAGCAGCTCTCCGAGCAGCGGGCGAGGTCTGTGGTCGACTACCTGACGGGCAAGGGCGTCGCCGCTCAACGAATTCATGCGGCGGGGTACGGCGACACTCGCCCAGATGCGCCAAATGACACGGAGGCCAACAGGAGCAAGAACCGGCGGATCGAATTCAAGGTCAGAAAAGAGTAGCAGACGGCCGGTTGGGAACCAAACGAGACGGCCAGACATGGCCACGCCGCGGCGGCAGGCTGGGTCCTCCCGGCTTCACTTCGTCCAGGGCGGACGGCACTTCGCATTCTCGAGCTGTTGGCATCGATTTCGTTCATGGCGGGCCTCCTTGTTGGAGAAATCGACAGTTGCCGGGCCCCGAACGGCCGCTGACTGAAAAGACCTTTGATCTTGCGCAATGCGCGACGGTGGATCCACTGGTCGAACCCTCAATGGCGTGTTCAAGCGCGGCGCGTTTGGATGGCGAGGAGCAATCGATCATGCGGTGCTTGGGTTTCATCTCCAGGGTTGCGGTGGTTGCCGGCCTGTTCTGTCTTGCCGCAGAGCCAAGCCTGTCGCAGGCGCCGCAGGACCGCGTCCCACTGATCATGTCGGGATTGCCGGCCGCAGGCGCGCCTGCCTACGAGGCGATCAGGAAGCGCGCCCCAGATGCGCCCGTACAGGTGCTGAGGCTCAGCAAGGCCGAGATATGGTTGGTGCTTCCTGAGAACGTCTCGGACGTGCGCAAGATGGCGGCGCGGCACGGCGCGAGTGTCAGCCGGCTCGAACTCGGACTGGAACTACATCTTCCGCCGACGAGCCATGGGCATGGCGCGGCATGGCATGCGGGGCATGACCGCAGAGCAGCAGGCGATAATGGACCGAGCCATGTCCTCCAGGGCCGCAATGGCTGTTGCCATGATCGCAATGCCCAAGGCCGCACAGGTGGAATATGCGCTGACGAGGCAGGCCGACCTCCCTGCGCCGGCCCGCGGCTCGCCGTCCATCAAGATCAACCTGAACGACAAGACGGCTGTCACGATCGTGCGCACGTCGGTCACCGTAGGCTCCGACAAGCTTGTTTGGAGGGGCAACGTGGAGGGCACCGGCGAACCGGCAATGCTCATGTGGTGGCCGGGCGTCAGGATGGCCGGCACCATACACTACAAGGGGCGGATATACTCGATCAGGTGCCTGCGCGGACAAATGCACGCAATCGTCGAGATGAGCCAGGACAGGATGCCGCCGGAGCATGCGCCGATGTCCCAGCGCATGCGCGCCGATCACCCGAGCCTGCATGATGACCCGTTGGTGGAGCATGGCGACGCGAGCATGCTGAGGCCCGCGATAGCGATGCAGCCGCCCGTCATGAAGGTGCTCCCGGACATCGCACCTCCGGGTGGTGCGGCACCGGCCAGGGACGTCGTCATCAATATCATCGTAGCGTACACCAAAAAGGCTGCGCGCAACTACGCGGATATCGCGCACGAGTTGGTGGATCTCGCCATCGAGGAAGCCAACCAGTCTTTTCGCAACAGCAACCTCGCGCAAATCAAGCTCAGGCTCGTGCATGCCTACGAGACCGACTACGTCGAGGAGGGCGCGTACTTCGATCATGTCTGGCGGTTTGCCGACAGGGGCGACGGATACATGGATGAGATCCACGGCCTGCGCGACAAGTATGACGCCGACGTTGCCGTGCTGATCGTCGACGATCCCGCCGGGTGCGGACTGGCAACGCGTGTCTATGCCGACGCCGATGAAGCGTTCGCGGTGGTGAATCATCAATGCGCGGCGCTGACCTACTCGCTCGCACATGAGATCGGGCATATCATCGGTGCGCGCCACGAGCTGAAGGTCGACAGAACGCTGACGCCATTCCCATACGGCCACGGCTACGTGAACGGGACGAAATGGCGCGATATCATGAGCTACAAGGACAGTTGCGGTGGCTGCCCGCGTCTGCCCGTGTGGTCCAACCCGAGGATAAGGGTCAATGGCCAGCCCGCCGGCACGGCCAACGAGGACAACGCACGCGTGCTCGCCGAGCAGGCCGAGCGCGTGGCCAACTTCCGATCCTCACGAAGGGGCAATCGCGCTTACAGTTCGGGTCCGCGCGAGCGCGGCTCCGACACTGCCGATCCGCGCTGACGGCATGGCCAGTAGGCCGGCGCCCCGACGCCGGCGTGCGTGAGCCGCAGACAAAGGAGGGATGTTGGATGATTTCCAGTCGGACGCTGCTGCACTGGTCCTGCGCAACCATGTCATTGTTCATGTGGGGAACGGCTGCACTAGGTCAGACGGCATCGGCTGTGACCCGAGGGCGCGAGACCGCCGAACGCTCGTGCGCGGGCTGTCATGCGATGGACGGCGGGCAGGGAGGCACAATTCGGGGAACGCCGGTGCCGAGCTTCAGAGCAATTGCAGGCCGCCCCAACATGACTGCCGAGAGGCTCCAGGCCCTCGTCACGACGCCACGCCATCCGATGCCGGCGATCCCGTTGGGGTTGGGCGAGATCAACGACGTGGTAGCCTACATCCGCTCCCTGAGATGATGGTTGATCGGCCTTGCTGTCGGCGCGAGGCGCCGGTCCGCCGACCAGTTCGCTAGTAGTTGCTCCTGCCCAACCTTTCGAACAACTCCTTGGGGTTCTCCAAGTCGCCGCGGTATCGCAAGCATCATAGATGCGTTGCGCCCATCGATGCGCCTCGCGATCGATTGTCGTCTCGTCCATGCTGCGACCTCGGGAAGTGGCGACGTCGTCACTATCACAGAGGAGGCGATCAAAGCAGCAAGAGCTGACTGCGCCGGACGTACGTGGTAGAATAATTGCAACGTGTTGCCCGCGGAGGCTGATATGATTTTCCGCCAGCTGTTCGACAGCGTCTCCTCGACCTACAGCTACCTGCTGGCCAGCCGGCGCGGCGGGGAGGCGCTGATCATTGATCCCGTGCTCGAGAAGGTCGACCGCTACCTGCAGCTCGTCAAAGAGCTCGACCTCAAGCTCGTCAAGGCCGTCGATACGCACATCCACGCCGACCACATCACCGGGCTCGGCGCGCTGCGCGACCGCACCCACTGCATCACCGTGATGGGCGAGCACGCCAAGGTCGACGTGGTGTCCATGCGCGTCACCGAGGGCGACCGGCTGACCATCGAGGGCCTGGCGCTCGATGTCCTTTACACGCCGGGCCACACCGACGACTCCTACAGCTATCTGATGGGCGACCGCGTATTCACCGGCGACACGCTGCTGATCCGCGGCACGGGCCGAACCGACTTCCAGAACGGCAGCGCCAAGGCGCAGTATGAATCCCTGTTCGGCAAGCTGCTCAGGCTGCCCGAGGAGACGCTGGTCTTTCCCGCCCACGACTACAAGGGCGACACGGTCTCCACCATCGGCGAGGAGAAGCGCAGCAATCCGCGTCTGCAGGTGAAGTCGGTCGACGAGTACGTCGACCTGATGAGCAAGCTCAAGCTTGCCAACCCGAAGATGATGGACGTGGCGGTGCCCGCCAACATGCGCCAGGGCTTGGCCCAGGACGAGATCGCCAGGAAGGGCTGGGCGCTGACGCCGGCGCAGGCGATGGCGCTGGTGGGCAAATCCGGCGTGTCTCTGATCGATCTCAGGGAGCGCACCGAGCGCGAGAAGCACGGGGTGATCGCGGGCTCGCTACACGCGCCCTACCCCGATCTGCAGGAGAACATCCGCCCCGGCGGCATGCTCAACGAGCTGGCCGGCGCGACGGGCAAGCGGCTCGTCTTCTATTGTGCCTTCGGCGAACGCTCGGCCATGGCCGTGCAGGCCGCCCAAGATGCGGGCCTCACGAGCGCCTGCCACATCCACGGCGGGGTCGACGCGTGGCGCAAGGCCAACGGGCAGCTCGTGCGGCCGGTATAGGAGCCGGGCCCTTTCCGGTGTCATGTTCGGTTAACGAAGGCTATGGATATTTGGGTCGTTGAGAGACGCGCGCTCAGTTGACCGACTGATGCGCGGCCCAAATCACCTTGCCAGCAGCCGTCCGTTTGATTGTACAATGCACAAGCAAGTGACGAAGTGAACGCCGCCCGCCCGCGGCACCGCACGGTCATGGGGTGACCATCGAAGACGAAATGACACGAGGGGACCATCGATAGGATGGTTTGCACGCTCGGGATTGGTCTGGCCAAGAACGTGCCCCCGGCGTACGGCATCGATGCGGCCGCTGATCCCCCCGAGGCGGCCATTTCCCCTCGCCCCTTTTCAGATCGCATCGGTCCGCGCAGCGCTGGGCCGAGCTTTCCTTGTTCAGTTGTCGACAAAGCAACGCTTCCGCTCGGAACCCACTTGGTTTTTGGGCGTTTGACCCACATGGGAGAGGGGACCCTTGGCTGTGCTTGAACAAGAAAAGGGCTCGGCAATGGGCCGCATCGTGCTTGTCTCCAACCGTGTCCTCGACCTGCGCAAGGCTGCCCAGGCAGGAGGGGTCGCCGTGGCGCTCGCCGATATCATCCGCTCGCGCCCATCGCTCTGGTTCGGATGGAACGGCGAGATCAGCGAACACGGCACGGACACGGTCCAACACAAAGGGCGCATAGCCTCTGTTCCGCTCAGTCCCTCCGAGTACGAGCGCTATTATCTCGGCTACGCCAACTCGGTGCTCTGGCCCGTGTTTCACAACCGCCTGAACCTTGCACAGTTCGAGGCAGGCTATTTCGAGCAATACATCGGCGTGAATCGCCGGATGGCCGCCTTGTTGCGGTCGATGTTGCGCGACGACGACATCATCTGGGTGCACGACTATCACCTTATACCGCTCGCGACCGAGCTCAGGAAGCTGGGCATTCGCAACCCGATTGGGTTCTATCTGCACATCCCTTTTCCGCCGTGGCAGACCTTCATGGCCATCCCCGAGCATGAAGAGCTGGCGAAGGGCCTGTCCGCCTACGATCTGATCGGATTGCAGACCAAGGCCGACGTCTCGAACCTGATCGACTACATGTCCAATGCCGCGTTCGGCAGGATCGTCCCCGACGGCCGCGTCCGGCTGTTCGAGCGCCTCGTGCGGATTGCGAGCTTCCCGGTCGGGATTGACGTCGCCGATTTTGCCGAGGCCAAGCACGGCGGCGGGCTGGCCCAGGGTCGCGGCATGAGTCGCATCATCGGTGTCGACCGTCTCGACTACACCAAGGGCCTGCCGCAGAAGTTCAAGGCGTTCGGACAGTTTCTCGAGAGGTATCCGCAATATAGGCGCCAGGTGGTGCTCACCCAGATTGCCCCGCCGACGCGCGAGAACGTCGAGGCCTACTCCGACATTCGCCAGCAGCTCGAGAGCCTTGCGGGATCGATCAACGGCCGTTTCGGTGAGCTCGACTGGGTGCCGATCCACTACATTCACCGCTCCACGCCGCGGCGCCGGCTGGCCGGCATCTATCGCTCCTCGCGCATTGCCATGGTCACGCCGCTGCGCGACGGCATGAACCTCGTCGCCAAGGAGTACGTGGCCGCTCAGGATCCAGACGATCCGGGCGTGCTGATGCTGTCACGCTTCGCGGGTGCCGCGGAGGACTTGGACGCAGCCCTGATCGTCAATCCCTATAGTATAGACGCCACCGCCGACGTCATCCGTCAGGCCCTGGAGATGGACCTGCCGGAGCGGCGCGAGCGCTATCGGGCCTTGATGGCGGCGGTGGAGAAGAACGACATTGCGTCTTGGTGTCATACCTACCTTGCGGCGCTCGAAAGAGCCCGCACGGGCGAGGGACCGCCAGGCCTGCAAGCCTCCAAGCCCCTCCAGAGCGCGCTGGCGCGTCTCAAGGTGGCAACAACGAAGCCTGGATCACAAGCATTGCATTGAGCATGACCGCCAACACGACGATATCGACAACCGGCCGGGCACAGGACGCCGCTCTCGTCCCTGAGCCCGATGCGCAATGGCGTGCCGAGACCGAGAGGCCGGCATGAAGGCATTGACGGTCGGCGGCGCCATGATCGACACGATCGCCATCATCGCCAGCGATCGCATCGAGCGCATGACGATGCTGAATGCCGACAGCTCGTTCCTGCTGCTCGAGGAGGGGCGCAAGACCGAGGCCTCGGAGATCTCGACCCACGTTGGCGGCGGCGCCGTCAATTCCGCCGTGGCCATGGCGCGGCTGGGCCTCGATGTGTCGACGCTGGTCAAGCTCGGCAAGGATCAGCGGGCCGAGGTTGTGCTCGCGCGCCTCGCCGAGGAGGGCGTATCGACGCGCTGGGCCATGCGCGACAGCCGTGCCCCGACGGGCGCGTCGGTGCTCGTCTCCTCCCACGACCGCAACGCCGCCATCTTCACCTTCCGCGGGGCAAACACGCTGCTGGACGAGACCGATCTCGTTGCCGATGCGTTCGCCGTGGACGTCGTCTACATCTCCTCGCTCAGCAACGAATCGGCCGACGCCTTCCCCGCCATCGTCAAGCGTGCCAAGGCGCAGGGTGCGCTGGTTGCCACCAATCCGCGGGTACGCCAGCTCTCCTCGCGCGGCGGGGCATTTCTGGACATGCTTGCCCACATCGACATTCTGGCCCTGAACGGGTCAGAGGCGGACGTGCTTGTGCCCGGGCTGGTGGCGCGGTTTGGCGAGGGGCGTGGCGCCTTGCCGCTCGAGCCCGGCGAGCAGCCCCCGCGATTGCTCGCCCGCGGCTTCGCCGCGGGGGGCCATGACATGAGCGTGATGGCGTTCTTTGCCGCCCTTGCGGAGATGGGGCCCAGGTACACTGTCGTCACCGACGGGCGCCATGGCGCCTTCCTCGGCACGGCCGAGGCAATCCACTATTGCCCGATCCTGGAAAGCCGCGTCGCCGGCACGGCCGGCGCAGGGGATGCCTTCAACGCGACCTTCACCGCTTGGATCGCCCTCGGCTGCGCTCCGCAGGAGGCCTTGCGCGCGGCTGCCGTCAATGCCGCCTCCGTCGTCGGCCACGTCGACACGCAGAGTGGCCTGTTGCCACGCGAGGAGATCGAGCGGCGTCTCCCGCAGTCCAAGCCTGCGCTCGCCGTGCGCACATGGTCGCACCAATCCCGGGGGACCTAGGAAATCCGCATTGTTGGCCCATGCTTGATCTCGAGATGCACCATTTGCAGGCTGACAAGATGATGCGAGCCGGGGGGCTCATCGGCGATCCTGACCGGTGGGCGTTGTTCATCGACATCGACGGTACGCTGCTCGAGGTTGCGCCTACTCCCGATGCAGTGTCGACGCCGCCCGGGTTGGTGCGGACGCTGGCGCGCGTCGAGGAGCTATTTTCGGGTGCGGTGGCCCTGATAACGGGGCGGCGCGTTTCGGCCGCCGATCAGCTGTTTGCGCCCCTCAAGCTCGTCACCTCGGGCGTGCACGGGACCGAGGTGCGGTCCGTTGCCGGCGCCGGGCTGAGCATGCTGACGCCGACGGTTCCGGCCGAGCTGGTGCGAGAGGTCAGTCGCCTTACCGAAATTTCGCCTGGCGTCATGCTGGAGCAGAAGGGGGCGGGCCTTGCCGTCCACTATCGCAATGCCCCCGAGGCACGGGCAACCCTGGAGGCGGCGCTCGAGCACATTGTCGTGCGCTGGCGGGAGTTCGAATTGCGCCCCGGCCGCATGGTTCTGGAGATCCTGCCGCGCGGCTGCTCGAAGGGCAGCGCTCTCGCCTGGCTGATGCGGCTGCCGCAATTCCGGGGACGCCTCCCCATCATGATCGGTGACGACTGGGGTGACGAACCCGCGCTGGCGGCCGCCGTCGAGATGGGCGGCGTCGGTCTAAGGGTCGCCGGCGAGCATTTCGACAGATCGGTCGCGGACTTTGAGAGCGTGGCGAGCGTGCGGGCGTGGCTCTCTGCCCTGTCCGACCGCCCGAAGGTGCGCGACATCGCCCCCTGACCGGCGCCCACTCCGGCGAGCCTTATGTGATAGAGCCCTCCAGCCGGTGCGGCCATGAGGGTAAGCCCGACACCGGCGCCAGACGGTCCGCAGCCTTCGTGCCGCGAGGGTTTGCCTATTGCCAACGTACATGCTGCGGTGCAGGGCGCTGATGCCGCCACGAGCCGAATAGATGCTGCCTGGGCCGTCTTGCTCACGTGCTTGTGATGCGCCGGGCTCCACAATTCCTTGCCGCCGCCTTGACTTCGCCGGCATCTTTTCAAATAAAACGGCCATTCGTTTTGTTTTGTGCACTGCAGGCTGCAGTGCAAGACTTGGCGATGGAGTCGCCCACGCCGCCGGGGACATCCGGGAATAGCTCCCGGTGATCGCGCAAGAGGGACGGGGCCAATGCCCAAGCTCAAGCCCGAGGTTCAGCAGCAACGGCGCGAGCGCATCCTCGACGCGGCCGAGCACTGCTTTGCCCGCACCGGCTTCCACCGCACCACCATGCACGACATCTGCCGCGAAGCCGGCGTCAGCCCAGGCGCCCTCTACGTCTGGTTCGACAGCAAGGAGGCGCTGATCGCCGGCATCTCCGAGCGCGACCGCGCCGAGTTCGCCGAGCGGTTCGAGGCGCTCGCCTCCGCCCCTGACTTCCTTGAAGCCCTGCGAACGCTGGCCCAGCAGTATTTCCTGGAAGAGCCGGCCGACAGCCACCGGATGTGCATCGAGATCGGGCTCGAATCGACCCGCAATCCCCGTGTCGGCGAAATCTCCCAGCGCGTCGACCGCTACATCTCCGAAAGCTTCGAGAAGCTGTTTCAGCGGATGCAGGATGAGGGTCGCATCGCGCCGACGCTGCCCATTCCTACGGTCACGAAAGCCTTCATGGTGGTGGCGGACGGGATGTTCTGGCACCGCGCCGTGGACCCTGGCTTCGATCCGGCCACCGTGATGCCAGCCGTCCTCCAGCTGGTCCGGACCCTGCTCAACCCGGTGCCGCAGATCTTGCCCGCTTCCGTCCCCGACAAGAACCAGGCCGCATCGTAGGGATCGATCATGAGAAAGCTGCTGATTGGCGGAGTGCTCGTGCTCTGCTTCCTGATGATCTCGCTCACCCTGGTCGGGAAGTCGCTGCCGCGGCCATCGGGCCCATCGCATACGAGCGCCAGGGAGGTGCCCCACGACAACGCGCTTGTGCTGGCTGCCGCCGTGACCGTCGCCCGCGTCGCCCCGGCCGACTTTACGGCGACCGTGCTCGCCACCGGCTCGCTGGTGGCACGCGAGGAGATCCTGGTCGGCCCCGAGGTCGAAGGCCTGCGCATCACCGAGGTGCTGGCGGACGAGGGCATGCGCGTGAAGAAGGGCGACGTGCTCGCCCGCCTCGTCGCCGAAACCCTCGATGCCCAGCTCGCCCAGAATGACGCCGCCCTTGCCCGCTCCACGGCGGCCATCGCCCAGGCCAAGAGCACCATCGTCCAGGCCGAGGCGAGGGTCGTGGAGGCGCGCAACGCGTTCGAGCGCGCCAAGCCGCTGCGCGCCTCGGGCGTCATGGCCGAGAGCGCCTATGACACCCGCGATCAGGCCGCGCGCACGAGCGAAGCCCAGCTCGCCGCGGCCCGCGACGGGCCTGAAAGCGGCCGAGGCCGAGAAGGCGCAAATCGAGGCGCAGCGTCGCGAGCTCAACTGGCGGCGCGGGCGCACGGAGGTGGTGGCGCCGGCCGACGGCATCGTCAGCCGCCGCATGGCGCGCATCGGCGGCTATGCCATGGGTGCCGCCGAGCCGATGTTCCGCATCGTCGCCAAGGGCGAGGTCGAGCTCGACGCCGAGGTCACCGAGACTCGCATTGCAAGCGTGCGGATCGGTCAGCGCGCCCGTGTCGAGGTGGCCGGCGTCGGCGAGATCGCCGGCACCGTGCGCATCGTCTCCCCCGAGGTCGACAAGGCCACGCGGCTCGGGCGCGTGCGCATCTACCTCGGCGACAACCCCGCGCTCCGGGTCGGCGCTTTCGCCCGCGGCACCATCGAGACCGCCACCAGCCGCGGCCTTGCCGTGCCGTCCTCCGCCGTCCTCTACGCGCCCGAGGGTGCCTCGGTGCAGGTCGTGCGCGATCAGCGCGTCGAGACGCGACCCGTCAAGATCGGGCTCGCCGCCGGCGCGCTGGCGGAGGTGCGCGAGGGCCTGAGCGAAGGCGAGATGGTGGTGGCGCGCTCGGGCACCTTCCTGCGCGACGGCGATGCCGTACGTCCCCTAGTCGGCAAGGCCAAGCTCAGCGAGGCCAACTGATGAGCTGGAACATCTCGGCCTGGTCGATCCGCCAGCCGGTGCCGTCGCTCGTCCTGTTCATGGTGCTGATCGCGCTCGGCTACACGAGCTTCGGCCAGCTCGCCGTCACGCGCTTTCCCAACATCGACGTGCCGATCGTGCAGGTGCGCGTGTACCAGTCGGGCGCGGCCCCCTCCGAGCTCGAGGTGCAGGTCACCAAGAAGATCGAGGACGCGATCGCCGGCGTCAACGGCGTCAAGCACCAGACCTCGGCGGTGACGGAAGGCTCTTCCGTCACGACCATCGAGTTCCGCCTCGAGATCAACCAGGACCGGGCCCTCAACGACGTCAAGGACGCGATCTCGCGCATCCGCGCCGAGCTGCCCCGCACCATCGACGAGCCGATCGTCACCCGCATCGAGATCGAGGGCCTGCCGATCGTCACGTACTCGGCCCGTGCCCCGGCCATGACGCCCGAGGAGCTGTCGTGGTTCGTCGACGACGTGATTGTGCGGGCACTGCAGGGCGTCAAGGGCGTCTCCCAGATCGAGCGCTTCGGCGGCGTTGACCGCGAGATCCGCATTGCGCTCGACCCGGACCGACTGCTCGCCTACGGCATCACGGCAGGCGACGTCAACAAGCAGCTCAGAGCCACCAACGTCGACCTGGCCGGTGGCCGCGGCGAGATCGGCGGGCGCGAGCAGGCCATCCGCACGCTCGCCGGCAAGCAGACGGTGGAGGATCTCGCCGGCACCATGATCGTGCTGCCCAGGGGCCGCAAGGTACGCCTCGACCAGCTCGGCACCGTGACGGACGCCACGGCAGAGCCGCGCACCTTCGCCGCCCTAGACGGCAGGCCCGTGGTGGCGTTCGCCATCTCCCGCGGCAAGGGTCAGAGCGACGTGGTGGTTGCCGCCGACGTCGCCAAGAAGGTCGAGAGCCTCGAGAAGGCCTACCCCAACGTCGAGATCAAGCTGATCGACTCGATGGTCGCCTACACGCTCGGCTCCTATCACTCGACCATGAAGACGCTGATCGAGGGTGCCATCCTTGCCATCGCCGTCGTGTTCATCTTCTTGCGCGACTGGCGCGCCACCCTCATCGCCGCCATCGCGCTGCCGCTCTCCATTGTTCCTGCGTTCTGGGCCATCGACGCCGCGGGCTTCTCGCTCAACCTCGTCAGTCTGCTCGCCATCACCATCGTTACCGGCATCCTGGTCGACGACGCCATCGTCGAGATCGAGAACATCGTCCGCCACATACGCATGGGCAAATCTGCCTACCGCGCCGCGCTGGAGGCTGCCGACGAGATCGGCCTCGCCGTCATCGCCATCACGTTCACCATCATCGCCGTGTTCGTGCCGGTGAGCTT
This sequence comes from uncultured Alphaproteobacteria bacterium, assembly GCA_963738065.1. GTDB lineage: Bacteria > Pseudomonadota > Alphaproteobacteria > Rhizobiales > Hyphomicrobiaceae > AWTP1-13. Next base: position 23,247 of record CAVTVO010000043.1, on the reverse strand, counting down.
CATGGGCGGCATCGCCGGGCAATACTTCAAGCAGTTCGGCCTGGTGGTGGCGTTCGCCGTGTTCTTCTCGCTGCTGGTGGCGCGGCTCATCACGCCGCTGCTTGCGGCCTACTTCATGCGCACCACCCGCCACAGCGACAAGGACGGCTGGCTGCTCCGGGTCTACACCCGGCTGGTGCGCTGGTCGGTCGTGCACCGCTACACCTCGGTGGCCCTGGGGCTCCTGATCTTCGCCGGCTCCATCGGCAGCTTCTATTTGCTCCCCTCCGGCTTCCTGCCCGCCGACGACCAGAGCCGCCTCCTGCTCGCCGTCGAGCTGCCGCCGGGCTCGCGCATCGGCGATACCCGCACCGTCACCGACAGCATCGCCCGCAATATCCGCGCGCGTGCCGACGTCAGAAGCGTGTTCATCAACGGCGGCCGCGTCATGGGGTCGGGCTCGGAGGTGCGCAAGGCCACGCTGATCATCAATCTGGTGCCCAAGGAGAGCCGCAGGCTCAGTCAGGACAAGGTGCGCGACGAGATCGGCCGCAGCCTTGCCGGCGTGCCCGACATCCGTTTCTGGTTCCTGAAGGACAACGGCCAGCGCCAGCTCCAGCTCGTGGCCTCCGGCCGCGACGGGGCCATCGTCAGCCACGCGGCAGCCGAGCTTACCAGCCAGGCCAAGCGCATCCCGCTGCTCGCCAACGTCGTCTCCACGGCCGAGCTGGACCGGCCGGAGCTGCGCGTGGTGCCGATCAGCGACATCGCCGCCGAGCTCGGCGTGTCCACCGAGGCCATCTCCGAGGCAGTTCGCATCGCCACCATCGGCGACATCGGCGCCAACCTCGCCAAGTTCGATGTCGGCGACCGGCAGGTGCCGATCCGCGTGCAGCTCGAGGAACGCGCGCGCAGCGAGCGGCAGGTGCTGGAATCGCTCAAGGTCGCGACCGGCTCCGGTGCCGCCGTGCCGCTATCGGCGGTCGCTCGCTTCGAGCTGTCGCAAGGCCCGACCGCCATCGACCGCTACGACCGCATGCGCCGCGTCGTCATCGGCGCCGACCTCGTCGGCGACGTGCCGCTCGGCAAGGCAGTGCAGAGGATCATGGCGCTCCCCGCCGCCAAGGCACTGCCGGCAGGTGTCGAGCTCAAGCAGTTCGGCGACGCCGAGATGATGGGCGAGGTGTTCGAGAGCTTCGCCAAGGCCATGGGCGCCGGCATCATGATGGTCTATGCCGTGCTGGTGCTGCTGTTCGGCAGCTTCCTGCAGCCGATCACCATCCTGTTCTCGCTGCCCTTGTCGATTGGCGGGGCCATCGTCGCGCTCGCCATCACCGCCAAGCCGATCAGCCTGCCGGTCGTGATCGGCATCCTCATGCTGATGGGCATCGTCACCAAGAACGCCATCATGCTGGTGGACTTCGCGGTCGAGGAGATGAAGCGCGGCATCTCCCGCACCGAGGCGATCGTCGATGCCGGCCGCAAGCGCGCGCGGCCCATCATCATGACCACGATCGCCATGGTCGGCGGCATGTTGCCCTCGGCCTACGGCCTGGGATCGGGCGGCGAGTTCCGCGCGCCGATGGCGATCGCGGTGATCGGCGGCCTGATCTCCTCCACGCTGCTCTCGCTGGTGTTCGTGCCGGCGGTATTCGCCGTCATGGACGACATCTCAAAAACGAGCTGGCGGCTGTTTGCGCGCTTCGTGGGTCCCGGCGAGGAGCACTCCGCCGCACCGTCCCCGTCCGCGCCTCCCGCCCCGGCTCCCGCCGAGTGACGCAATCGCCCGTTTGTCTCGGCGTCGACGCCTCGCTATCATTCGCGATGACGGTGGTGCTGGGGTCACACCCCATGGCTCGCCGCTCGCACTTGCCGCAACGTTGAACCATGGGGTGTGACCCCATGATGCCCTGGGAAGGACCACACGCCCATGTCGCTGTCGATGTATCAGGCTTCGGTACCGGTTTTCACGCAGATCCTGGGGGCGCTCGGCAACGTGCTGACCAAGTCCGAGACGCATGCCGCCGCCAAGAAGATCGATCTCGCGGTGCTGATGGGGTCGAGGCTGGCGCCCGACATGCTCCCCCTCTCGCGCCAGCTGCATATCGTCTGCGACTTCGCCAAGGGCGCCACAGCCCGGCTGGCGGGCGTCGAGGTGCCGACCTGGGCCGACGACGAGAAGACGTTCGCCGAGTTCAAGGAGCGACTGAGCAAGACCTCCAACTACGTCCAGGGCTTCAAGCCGGCGCAGATCGATGGCGCGGAGGAGCGCGAGATCACGTTGAAGATGCGCGATACCACCAGGACCTTCAAAGGCCAGTCGTACCTGCTGCACTTCGTGCTGCCGAATTTCTACTTTCACGCGACCACGGCCTACGACATCCTGCGCCACAACGGCGTGGACCTCGGCAAGCGCGACTTCTTGGGGCAGGTGCCCGGAATGAATGCCTGAGCATGTCACACAGGTGAAGCCCGGCGAGCTTCTCTCGCTCGCGGGCAAGGCCGCGCTGGTGACAGGGGCGTCCTCCGGCTTCGGCCGCCATTTCGCGCGCGTGCTGGCAGCGGCTGGCGCGAGGGTGGCGCTTGCCGCGCGGCGGCTCGAGGTGCTCGAAGAGCTCGCCTCCGAGATTCGCAGGGGCGGTGGAGAGGCCGCGGCGGTCGCCGTCGACGTCACCGACCGCGCATCGGTCGCCAAGGCCTTTGCCGAGGCGGAAGCGGCACTCGGGCCGATCACCATCCTCGTCAACAACGCGGGCATCCCCTCCGGCGCCTTCTTCACCAGGACCACGGAGGAGGAGTGGCGCAACGTCATGTCCGTCAACCTGGACGGGGTGTTCCGTGTCGGCCAGGAGGGGGCGCGGCGCATGGCGGCCAACCGCACCGGCGGCTCGATCATCAACATTGCCTCGCTGCTGGGCTTCGGCGTCATCAAGGGGCTGTCCACCTACTCGGCTACGAAGGCGGCGGTCATCAGCCTCACCAAGTCCATGGCGCTGGAGCTGGCGCGCGACAGGATCCGGGTCAACGCGCTGGCGCCCGGCTACTTCGCCACCGAGTTCAACGTGGACTATCTCGCCAGCGAGGCCGGCAAGCGCATGATGGCACGCGTGCCGATGGCGCGCGCCGGCGCCGTCGAGGAGCTGGATGGGCCGCTGCTCCTGCTTGCCTCCGATGCCGGACGCTTCATGACCGGCAGCGTCGTCACGGTCGACGGCGGCCACCTGCTGGCGATGGGCTAGCTTCTGGGGTGAGTTCCCCTCTCCTCGATCGAGAGGGGCTTGTGCGAGCGATAACATCGAGCGCAGGGAAAGGCGACGCGATGTCGTGGTGGAAGACCAAGGACAATCAGGATCGTCCGGAATTGAGGAAGCGCTCTGCCAATTTCGTGCCGTTGAGCCCGGTGAGCTTTCTTGCCCGCGCCGCGGATTTCTTCGGTGATCGCACGGCAATCGTGCACGGCGAGCGACGCTACACCTACCGCCAGTTCTATGCCCGCGCCCGGCAGCTTGCGCACGCGCTCACCAAGGCCGGCATAAAGCGCGGCGATACGGTGGCGATCCTTGCCGCCAACGTGCCGGCGATGCTGGAGGCCCACTTTGCGGCACCCATGATCGGCGCTGTGCTTAACCCGATCAACATCCGCCTCGATGCGCCTCTGATCGCCTTCGTGCTCGAGCACGGCGAGGCCAAGCTGCTGCTGGCGGATCGCGAATTTCACGCCACCATCTCCCCGGCCCTCGACAAGCTCGGTCCCAGGCGTCCAATCGTCGTCGACATCGCCGATGCCGAGACCGAGGGCGCGCCGAGGTTCGGCGGCATCGAGTACGAGGACTTCATCGCCGATGGCGATCCGCAGTTCGCCTATGTCGGCCCCGAGGACGAGTGGGACTCCATCTGCCTCCTCTACACCTCCGGCACCACCGGCAACCCCAAGGGCGCCGTCTACAGCCACCGCGGCGCCTATCTCGGCGCGCTCGCCAATGCGCTGACCTTCAAGCTCGACCACGAGAGCCGCTACCTGTGGACGCTGCCGATGTTCCACTGCTCGGGCTGGACCTTCACCTGGGCCGTCACGGCCGCCGGGGGCACCCACGTGTGCCTGCGCAAGGTGGAGCCCAAGCGCATCTTCGACGGCATCGCGGAGCACCGCGTCACCCATATGTGTGGCGCGCCGATCGTCCTCAACATGCTGGTGCACGCCCCCGCCGACGCCAAGCGGGCGCTGCCTCTGCGCACCAAGGTCGCGACCGGCGGCGCGGCGCCTCCCGCCGTCGTCATCCAGCGCATGGAGGCGATGGGCTTCGAGGTGCTGCACCTCTACGGCACCACCGAGAGCTACGGCCCATCGACCTACTGCGCGCCGATGTCGGAATGGCAAGCGCGCCCCGACGACGAGCGCTTTGCGCTGATGGCGCGCCAGGGCATCCCCAATCCGGTCATCGAGCACATGATGGTGGCCGACCCCAAGACGCTGAAGCCCGTGCAGAGGGATGGCGCTGCCATCGGCGAGCTCATGCTCGCCGGCAATACGCTGATGAAGGGCTATCTCAAGAACGAGGCCGCAACCGATGAGGCATTTGCAGGCGGCTCCTACCACTCCGGCGACCTAGCCGTATGGCATGGCGACGGCAGCATGGAGGTCAAGGACCGCTCCAAGGACATCATCATATCGGGCGGCGAGAACATCTCCTCGCTGGAGGTGGAGGAGGTGCTGTACCGCCACCCGCAGGTGATGGAGGCAGCCGTTGTCGCCCGCTCGGACGAAAAGTGGGGCGAGCACCCCTGCGCCTTCGTCACCCTCAAGCCCGACGGCGGGCCGGTGACGGCGGAGGACATCATCGCCTTCTGCCGAGCCAACATGGCCCACTTCAAGGTGCCGCGCACGGTCGTGTTCGGGCCGCTGCCCAAGACCTCCACCGGCAAGATCCAGAAATTCCTGCTGCGCGACCGGGCAAAGGCTCTTGCCTGAGCCTGCACGGTTTTGCCTTGTGATTCCGGCCATCTCCGGGTGAGATATTTCAGCCACGCCAAGCCACACCCTGCCGCACCGCCTGGCGAGGGCTTCTTTCTTCCGCCGAATTGACAAGCCATTCTAGAGCAGGATCGCTTCGGAATGAATTGCCTCGCCACAATCGCGACGTCGAGGCCGAAGCGTGAATCCTGCTCTGTACCTTAGCCTTGGAGCAAGGTTCACGTTGGCTGATCGAAGCCGAGCGCTTCGATCAGAAGCGATCTTGCTCTAGGTGGTTGGAGCGGCGATCGGTCGGCGGGCAGGGGGCCCGCGACGGTTTCGCCTGGGAGGCGTGCATGGTCGAGGTAAGTCCGCTGCGGCAGCTGCGTTTGGGGCACCTGCCGAAGATGGTGTCGTGGTACGACCCGCGTCTCCTGGCGCGCATCGGCATACGCACGATCGTCTCGTCGGTGTTCGGCCAATACGCCGACCAGCGCATCATGCAGGCCGTAACCGACCCGGCCGATGACAAGGATCTGATCGGCCGCTACGACTACAGGGATCCCAACGCCGGCGAGCAGCACAAGTGCCTTGCCTGCGACGAGACGGGTGCCTTGTGGGTCGACTACATCGCCGACATCGGCGACGGTTTCGACTGCACCTACACCATGGCCTACCTGCTGGCACAGGACAGCCTCGATGTGCGCGGCGCCGGCAGCCTGCGCCACGGCGAGGTTCTGATCATGGGCGGGGACCAGTGCTACCCCCAGGCCACGCGGGATGAATACAAGAAGCGGCTGCTCGAGCCCTTCAACTGGGCCTACTCGGTGCACAACCCAGATCGCAAGCTGTTCGCCATTCCCGGCAACCACGACTGGTACGACGGCCTCACGGCCTTCGACAGCCTCTTCTGCTCCTCGCGCGACAAGCTCTCCAACGCCAGGGGCAACATCATCGGCGGCTGGCAATGCCAGCAGCACCGCAGCTACTGGGCGCTGCGCCTGCCCTACAACTGGTGGATCTGGGGCGCGGACATCCAGTTCTCCAAGTATCTCGACAGCTCGCAGGTCAACTACTTCGAGCGGGTGGCGGAGCAGATGGGGCCCCAGGACAACCTGATCATCTGCCTGGCCGAGCCGGATTGGCTGTTGGCGGACCTGCAGGGCCAGGACGACGAGGAGGAGAACTTCTTCAAGATCACGACCATTGCCCGCAGGCATGGCGCGCGCGTCGTCGCCGTGATCGCGGGCGACTGGCACCACTACAACCGCTATTTCGCCAACGAGCTCGACGTTCACTTCATCACGGCCGGCGGCGGCGGCGCCTTCCTGCATCCCACTCACGTGCTCAGAAATGCGATCTCGGTGCGCTGGCCCGAGCGTCCGCAAGACGAGGAGGGGCAGGCGCACGACACCACTGCCACGCGCCGCCCCGGCGAGGGCTGGAAGGCCAGGGACTACAACATCCGCCTCAAGCGCAACACCAAGGCGGCGGGGGGGATCGTCGAGCAGGCCACGCAGGACATCCAGGACGCCATCGAGCCGCTGCAGCGTGAGGGCCTCGGCCTGCGCAAGCGCACGCCGATCAAGCAGCAGGCGCCGAAGTGCTATCCGAGCAAGGGCCGCAGCTATCTGCTGAGCCTCAGCAACGTGCTGTTCCCGTTCTTCAACCCAGCCTTCGCCATCGGTATCGGCCTGCTCTACTGGCTCATAACCTGGCAGTTCCAGAACCTGGTCTCGCAGTACAACATCTCGGCTGGAAAGATCGACGGCCTCGGCATTACGACGTCGTTCTGGAGCGTGCTGTGGGCGATGCCGATCTATTTGGTGTCGGGCATCATCACCTCGATCAGCCTTGCCGTGCTCCTGGGCGGGCTCTACGCCACGCTTTTGTGGTACGTCGACGCCGTCGAACGCCCGAAAATGCGCCGCGTTCTCACCAAGTTCTTCGTCGGCACGGCTCACTTCCTCGCGCACGTGACCGCCATGTTCACGCTATCTCTCCTGGTCGTCTCGATCGACAACCAGATCGCGCCACCGGTCGAGCGGTGGCTCAACGCCGTCTACAAGGGGCGTGCGGAGCAGACCCCGATCGTGCGTGACGTGATCCAGGAAGGCCTTGAGCCGCTGCAGCGCAAGCAGGCGACCCAGCAGCGCGAGCGCGTTGCCGCACCGTCGGATTCGTCGGCTGCGCCGCCGCGACCCACACCGGTTCGGGAGCTCGTCGGGTTCATCTCGTACCCCACTTTGATGGTTGTGCTCGGCGCCCTGGTGGGTGGCACGCTGTGGGGCTTCTACTGGGTGCTGACGGGCGTGTTCGGGCGCATGCACTCGGAGGAGGCCTTCGCCGCTCTGCGACTCAAGAACTACAAGAACTTCCTGCGTCTCAAGTTCGAGCCCGACAAGCTCACGATATATCCGCTCGGGCTCGACAGGATGCCAGGGCCGGACCAATGGATGAACGCGCCACGCGGCAAGGCCAACCCGCTGCCGCACAATCCCAAGCTGATCGCGGTTAAGCCGATCGACGTGCGCCTGATCGAGAACCCGATCGTCATCCCCTGCTACGACGAGACCTACGAGTAGGAGCGCTCGGCGCCCGGCCGCGCGCGCTACCTCGGCGCATCCGCTCCGGCCTCTTGGGGCCGCACGAACGGCTCCTGCCAGAAGCCGCGCAACGTCACGGTCTCGGCGCCTGCCATGTCGCCAGGCTTGAGCGGCTTGTCCGCAGGTAGGTTGGGCTTGACGGCCAGGCTAAGGTCGAGCGTGCGCTCCGCCAGGTCCACCCGGCCGGAGGCGGCGAGACCCAGGGCACCGGAGCGAGCTTGCACAGTGTCGGTGATGAGCACGCCATCGCGGATGAGGGCACGGGCCTCGACCTGTTCCAGGCTGGTCTGGCCCTTGGCCAGCAGCCCCCAGCCCGGCCCGTCGTTGGACTTGACCGCCGCCGCAGCGCGCAGGGCCTTGATATCGAGCCCGACACGACCGCCCTCGACCATCGCGAGCGCGGCCTTTCCCGACAACCCACGCAGGATCTCGGTCGGTGTCTGTCCCCCCGCGGCCAGATCCAAGGAGAGCGTCGAGCGGCCGGTGAGCACGCTCGCCCCGAATAGCGCCGAACCGGCGTTGCCAGCATCGAACCCCTCGAGCTTCCCGCGCAGCGTATAGCGCGGCACGATCTCGTTGGTGTTGGCCGTGACCTGCGCGCTGATCTTGCCGGAGTAGAGCTCAAGCTCGGCGATGTCGGCGAGCAGCTTGCCCGAGCGGATGGTGATGGTGGCGGCGGCGCGGCCGAGCCCGTAGCCCTTGAGCACAACCTTGGGCGCGGAAATGCGCAGATCGGCGTCGAAGTACCTGATCAGAGGAAAGGACAGGTCGAAGGCCGACCACGAAGCCGTCTGCCGGTCGAACAGGAACGACTGCGAGCGCGCCGCCTCGACGTAGGGTGTCAGGTCAAGACCGTTGAAAGCAAGCGTGCCGTCGATCAGCGGACGATCACCCGTCAGGTTGAGAACGAGCGCGCCGGCAGCCTCGTTGCCGTCGACTGCGACCCTGGCATCCTCGAGCGCAACCACTTGCCGCGACCAGTTGATCTGGCCCTTGAAGGACGCGGCGTTGAGGCCCTCGGCGTTGGGAACCGGCACGCCAAACCAGCGCGCCGCCCGGCGCAGGTTTGGCGTCGTCAGCTCGGCAACGCCTGAGAGCTGAAGGCTCTCGGCAACGTCGAGATGTCCATCGAGGCTCGCCTGCAGCAGGTCACCCTTGAGAGTGAGTTTGGCCGGCCAGCGCGTCGCCTGCTTGCCGGCACCAGGCGCCAGCGTCGCATCGAATGCGAGGCGCTGGCCGCGGACCATGAAGGTGCCGTGGGCGCCGACTTGCCCCTTGCGGCGTCCTGTCACCTCGGCCTCGATATCGCTGAACGTCTCCCACGTGCCGTCGGCAGCCGTCACATAAAGCGTGCCGCGCCGCAGAGTGAGCGCATCAAACCCCATCGCCGTGAGCTGATCGACGAGCAACGGCGCGACGGCTTCGACCTCGGCGGCGGCGAAACTCGCCTCCATGCCCGTGGCACTGCTGCGCATGCCCGACGCGTTGAGATAGAACACGGGACTGTCGAGCACGAAGCGGGAGATGGGTGTGCCCGCCGCCGCGTTGCCGTCGGCATAGAGGGTGCCGCGGTTGAGCGTCAGGTCTGGACTACGGCTCAGGCGTATGGGTGCCACGATGACGTGCATGTCGCGCGGCGAGGCCATCACGGCATACCCCGAGATGGGCTCCTCCGTCCCGCGCTGGACCATGAGAATCGGGACGAGCACGGCGAGCAGCAGACAGGCAGCGGTGGCAAGAACGAGCGTTGCGAAGCGCGAAATGACGTTCTTGCGTCTCATGCGTTGGATTTCGCTCGGCTCGACTCGTTGTTTGCGGTTGGCCTCGATGCCGCCATTCCCGTCGGCAGGGCGTCCGGCGCCATACCGTGGTCGAAGCGTGCGCATCGTGCCTGCTTCTACTAACCGTTGCCGCCGAGCGCAAGCTGGACTGTAATGGTCCAATGCCTGCGACTCTTGTTCGGCGCCCCCCGACACATTGCATAGCGCGGCGCGACGAAAAGGGCCAGCCAAACTGTTGCCACCGAAGTCGGCAATTCGTTCCAGGAAGTGCCGCATGAGAAGGCCTCTGTGGACACCTGATAAAACGCGCGCTGATCAAACGACACTCGCAGCCTTCTCGCGCTTCATGTCATCCCGCACCAGCAAGTCCTTGGCCGACTACGACGAGGTGCATCGCTCCTCGGCTGGAGCCGGGCGACCTCTGGTCGGTGCGTTCGGATTTCGCTGGCGTGGCCAACCCCGAGGCCGTCGATATCTATCGCAGCATACCCGAGCTGACCCATTGGCGGCCGAGCACACGCCCAAACTCTAGGCAGAGGCCGCAACCATGGATGCCTTACATTGACTTGGACATCCATCGACTTCAGCTTGTAAAAAAGCCTAGCAAGCGCAGGGCTACGAGGCGTGGCGCCATGCCGGCAGGAAGAGCGAGGTTGTGAGGTGGACAAAGTCTTTCCCAGTGCCAAGGCGGCACTCGACGGCGTGATCAAGGACGGGCAGGTGTTGGCCGTCGGCGGCTTCGGGCTGTGCGGCATACCCGAGGCGCTGATCGCAGCGGTGCGTGACTCGGGCGCCAAGAACCTCACTGCCATATCCAACAATGCCGGCGTCGACGGCTTCGGCCTCGGCCTGCTGCTGCAAACGCGCCAGATCAAGAAGATGATCTCGTCCTACGTCGGCGAGAACAAGGAGTTCGAGCGCCAGTACCTCGCGGGTGAGCTGGAGCTCGAGTTCACGCCGCAGGGAACGCTGGCCGAGAAGCTGCGCGCTGGCGGCGCCGGCATTCCGGCCTTCTATACCAAGACGGGCTTCGGCACAGTGGTCGCCGAGGGCAAGCCGGTCGCCGAGTTCGACGGGCAGAAATACATTCAAGAGAGGTCGCTCAAGGCCGACGTCGCGCTGGTCAAGGCCTGGAAGGGCGACAAGTCCGGCAACCTCATCTACCGGATGACGGCGCGCAACTTCAATCCGAACGTGGCCACCGCCGGCAAGATCACGATCGCCGAGGTCGAAGATCTGGTCGAGGTCGGCCAACTCGATCCCGACCAGATCCATACGCCAGGCATCTTCGTCCAGCGCATCATCCTCAACGCCACACCCGAGAAGCGCATCGAGCAGCGCACTGTCAGAAGATCGTGAGCTGGTGAGCTGAGTCAGTTGCACGCCACTCGACCACTCACGATCGTCTTACCACTCACGCATTTAGGAGCAACCCAAATGGCATGGACCCGCGAACAGATGGCCGCGCGCGCCGCTAAGGAATTGCGCGACGGCTTCTATGTCAATCTCGGCATCGGCCTGCCGACCCTGGTCGCCAACTACATCCCGGACGGCATGACCGTGATGCTGCAGTCCGAGAACGGGCTGCTGGGGATTGGTCCCTTCCCGAGCGAGAACGAGGTCGATGCCGATCTGATCAATGCCGGCAAGCAGACGGTGACGACGCTGCCGGGCTCGAGCTTCTTCTCTTCCGCCGACAGCTTCGGCATGATCCGCGGCGGCCACATCAATCTGGCCATCCTCGGCGCCATGCAGGTGTCGGAGACCGGCGACCTCGCCAACTGGATGATCCCCGGCAAGATGGTGAAGGGCATGGGCGGGGCGATGGACCTCGTCGCCGGCGTCGAACGCGTCGTCGTCGTCATGGAGCACACCGCGAAGAAGAAGGATGGCGGAATCGACAAGAAGATCCTGGAGAAGTGCAACCTGCCGCTGACCGGCGTCGGCGTGGTCAACCTGATCATCACCGATCTGGGCGTGATGGAGGTCACCAAATCCGGTCTGAAGGTTCTCGAGCTGGCGCCGGGCGTCACGAAAGAAGAGCTGGCCGAGAAAACCGGCGCCCCGGTGCACTAAGGGCATCCAGAACAATAACAGCTACGAGTTTCGCGATTTGATGGTGTAGTTCCATTCGGGATGGAACGTGTCGCCGGTGATGTCGAGGCTCTGCATCTCGACATCGCTGACCTTGATGCCCTTGTGGTAGGTGCGCTCATCGAGCGCGCACTCGACTTTCAATCCAGCTTTGGTCGTGGTGGCGCCAATCAGCTCGACGACGGCGACACGATCCGTCAGCGGCCGGCCGCGCCAGTTCTGCGTGATGTGACAGAACAGGCGGTGCTCTATTCTGTTCCACTTCGACGTGCCCGGCGGGTAGTGGTGGACGTGGAGCACGAGGCCCGTCTCGTCGGCGAGCTTCTGCAGCTCCACCTTCCACAGCCGCACGCGCGCACCGTTCGAGCCGCCGCAGTCGGCCGTGATCGTCAGCTGGCGCGCCTTGGGATAGCGCCGTCGCCCCATGCGCTCGAGCCAGCAGCGGATCGCCTCGACGGCGAACTCGGCCGTGTCGCTGGTGATGCCGACGCTGACGAAGCCGGTGTTGGCCGTCACGTCGTAGACGCCGTACGGCACCACCTTGCCGAGTTGCTTGTCCTCGAAGTCGTGCACGTTCACACGTCGCGGGTCGCCCTTGGGGCGATAGTCCGTGCCTGCGTTCTTGAAGTTGCCGACCAGCTCCTTCTTCTTCGTGTCGACGGAGATCACGGGCTGTCTTGCCGCCTGTGCGGCGACGACCTTGGCGTTGATGTGCTCGAACTGCGCGTTGCGGTCGGGATGTTTCGAGCCCTCGTCGGCCTTGCGGTTGGACTGGCGCGAGAAGCCGAGCTTCACCAACTCCTTGCGCACGGTGTCGGCGCTGATGGGATGGCCCATCGCCGTCAGTGTCGCCGCCAGCTTGTCCATGCTCTTCGACACCCAGATCAGGGGGCGCATGGGATCGCCCAGCGTGGCCGGCTCGACCAGCCGTTTGAGCTCCGGGACCAGCCCTGGATCATTCTCGGCAACCGCCTTGCGCCCACCACCGCTGCGCCGAACCTGCCCCTTCGCCAGCGGCGCCGCATCGAGATCGTCCTCGCCGCGATTGATCGTCGAACGGGCGAGCCCGGTGATCCTGGACACGATCGCCAGCCCGCCCCAACCGGCCGTTCGCACCTCGCCCGCCGCGAACAAGCGCCGGCCGCGCTCATCGAGCGTCGAGCCGACCGTTTCCCAGCGATAGCGAATGGCGTTCTCGTCGATCACGCGACCGACCTACGCCCGTTCGCGCCGCACGGGAATCCCGCCAGCCTGAGTCACACAGACGCACGCTTGCGGACCACGATTTTGTTATTGTTCGAAATGTCCTAAGCGGGTTTGCCGAACTCGACCAACGGCTGGGCCAAGATGCAGCGGCCGGTGGCGGCAGAAGCAACCAGCCGCTTCCCGGCTGATCGCGAACCTAGGCGATCAGCGGAAGACCCTCGCCCGCACGGATATCATTGATGACTTCCTTCACCCGCAGGCGCAGCGGTTTGTACTGCAAGCCGAACTCCTCGATAAGGCGGCGGTTGTCGATCAGGAAGTTGCCCGAGATCGGGCGGCCGCCCGTTTCCGCTTCGAAGCGGATATCGGCATCGGGCAAGAACTCGCGCACCAGGGCGGCCAATTCACCGATGCTGAGCGTGGCCCCGCCGGAATTGTAGGTTGTGTGCTTCGGTTTGTCAGCCAGTAGCACGCGCGCAAATGCCTCCGCCATGTCCTCTACGTGAATCACGCAGCGCATGGCATCGGCGCGCGGGAACGTGACGGACCGGCCGCGAGCCGGCTGGCACATGCAGTTCACGTGGTCGATCGAGCCGAATTTCTTGTCCGGGCCGGTCACATTGGCCGGTCGGACACAGGTGATCGTCATGCCGTAGGCGCGGCGGTAGTCGTGGGCCTGCCACTCGTTGATGATCTTGTTGAGCGCATACTGTGTCTCTCCGCGCCGCTCGTCGGTCTCGTCTACGAGGCGCTCGCCGAAATGCGCCTGCTGGCCGGTAACGGCAACCGAGCTGGCGAACACCGTGTGCTTGACACCGCAGCGCCGAGCCGCCTCGAAGCAATTGTCCATGCCCTGGACGTCGAGCTTGAAGGCAACGTGGGGCGCAAGCTCGCCGATGAAATAGGAGAGATTGATCAGCCGCTCGGGGCGCGTTTCCTGGACCGCGCCGATGACGTCGTCGAACTGGGTGACGTCGCCACGGACCACTTTGACCTTGTCGCCAAGTCGTGCGAACGCGGTTGCTGCGCCGGCGACGTCGATGTCCACGCAGGTGACGTGGTGGCCCGCCGCCACTAGGATTGGAATCATGCGTCGCCCGATGAACCCAGCGCCACCGATCACCAAGATGGACATGTCTCCCGTTCTCCTTCCTTGTGGCGCCACACCCGCGGCAGACGTCGCCTGCGCTATGTTAGCAGTATCGCATTTGACCGAAGAAGTGGCTTGCCTCGGCGCGTCGACCCCGATGGGCATCTGCGTGCCGCCGCTTCCGCGGCGCCGACAACACTTGCATGCGAGCTCGGCTCGTTCAGACCCAGGTGCCCAGGATACCTCATTGGAACAGGAGAAAGGCCATGCCGTTCTACGAAAAGGGTCCCGTCTGCATCCACTACGAAGAAGCTGGCTCAGGCTTCCCCTTGCTACTCATCCCTGGCGGGGGCTTGAACTCGACAATCTCCTTCTTCGTAGGGAATTCGCCCTTCAACGCCATCGAGGAGTTCAAGGGTGAGTACCGCTGCATCGCGATGGACCTGCGCAACGCCAACGGCGGCGAATCCTCCGGTCCGCTCGAGATCGAGCGTCCCTGGGACGCGTACGCCGATGATCAGCTCGGCCTGATGGATCACTTGAGGATAGACAAGTTTCTGGTGATGGGCTTCTGCATCGGGGGCCCATTCATCTGGAACCTGTTGCGACGAGCGCCCGATCGCATCGCTGCTGCGGTGCTGGCGCAGCCCAGCGGCTCGCGTCCGGAATTGCCCGACCTTTTCTACCAGAACAACATCAAGGGCTGGGGCCCGGCGCTGTGCGCTCGCCGATCCGACATCACGATGACCGCAGTCGACGCGTTCCTGAACAAGATGTATCGCGCCAACGCCGATTTCGTCTTCACCGTGACGCGCGATTTCGTGCGCGCCTGCCAGACGCCCATACTGGTGCTACCGGACGACGTCCCGGCGCACCCCTACGCGGTGGCCATGGAGTCGGCGCTGCTGGCGCCGAACGCTCAAGTGAGCCTCTACCCCTGGAAGGAGCCCAAGGACCGGATTCCGCTGGCGGTGCGCCACGTGCGCACCTTCCTCCGGGCGCATCGGCCTGCGACAGCTGGCCGCTAAGGCCATAAAGCACTGCCGCGACGCACGTACGCATGTCAGCCTAGTCGGGACATTTGCAGGATGGCTTGATCGCTCGTCGTGAAGCCATCGGGAGAGGCAGCATTGAGTCAGTGGGGTGAGTTCCAAGGACGCATCGAGGACAACCGGCTAGTAACCGGCCAAGGCCTCTATGTCGGCGATATCGCCTACGAGGGGACAACACACGCCGTCGTCGTCCGGGCGCAAGTCGCAAGTGCCCGCGTCACGTCGATCGACATCGATGCGGCGCTTGCTTCCCCCGGCGTCCTCGCGGTCTACATCGGCAAGGACCTGGCCGCCGACGGAGTGCCGGACTTCCCGTGCAGCGTGGATTTGAAGCGCCCGAATGGCGAGAGGGCGCATCAGGCCCGACGTCCCGTACTCGTTCGCGATCGCATCCGTGCCGTTGGCGAGCCGGTTGCGTTCGTCGTCGCGGAGACTCTGGACGCAGCCGAGGCCGCAGCGGAGCTCGTCGTCGTCGAGACGCAGGACGTGCCCGCGGTCACCACCGTGGCAGCGGCTCGCGCCTCCGCCGGACCGGCGGTCTGGGACGAAGTGCCCGACAACGTCGCGTTCGTCTGGAAGAGGGGGAATGCGGGCGACGCCATGATGGGGGCGTCCCATGTCTCCCGTGTCTCCTCGCACGTCTCGCGCGTTGCGGCGCTCTCCCTCGAGCCACGGGGCGCGCTCGGCCGTGTCGACGAGGCCGGCCGTCTCGTTCTACATGCCTCGAACCAGAGCCCGCATATCTTGAGAAGCGCGCTTGCCAATCTGCTGAAGGTCCCGGCTGAGCAAATCCGCGTTGTGGCCAAGGACGTCGGCGGCTCGTTCGGCATGAAGAGCGGCGCTTACCCCGAGGATGTGCTCGTGCTCTATGCCGCGCGCAAACTCGGGCGGCCGGTGCGCTGGATCTCGGAGCGCAGCGAAAGCTTCCTCGCCGACGATCACGGCCGCGACATCTCCATCAACGCCGAATTGAGTATGGATGGCGACGGCTACTTCAAGGCGTTGAAAGTGGAATTCACGGTCAACGTCGGCTGCTACCTCTCGGGCCGGTCGCTGTTCCTCTTGAACAACATCGGCGGCATCGCCGGCGTCTACCGGATCCCGAGCATCGAGGCCGGCATCACCGGCGTCTTCACCAACACCATGACCAACGCGCCGTATCGCGGCGCTGGCCGACCCGAGGCGACCTACGTCATCGAACGGCTGATCGACATCGCCGCGCGCGATCTCGGGCTCGATCCCTTCGAGCTGCGCCTGCGCAACCTGGTGCCGCCCTCGGCCATGCCCTACGACACCGGGTTCCTCTTCAAGTACGACTGCGGCGAGTTCGAGGGCAACATGATCGGTGTTGCCAAGCTCGCCGACCGTGTGGGGTTCGCGGCGCGCAAGCAAGAGTCGGCGAAGCGGGGAATGTTGCGCGGGCTGGGTATGGCGAACCCCATTGAGGTCGCGGCCGGCCCCTTTACCAAGCCGCGGAAGGATCTTGCCAAGCTCAAAGTTCATCCCGACGGCACGGCGACCCTCTATGCGGGATCGATGTCCACCGGACAGGGTATCGAGACGACGCTGACCGACCTGGTTGCCCGCGACCTCGGCCTTCCTCGAGAGGCCATCCGTTACCAAGCCGGCGATACCGACGACCTTCCCGATGGGCGTGGGAACGGCGGCTCGGGCGCAATTGCGGTTGGTGGAGTCGCAACGCAGCGAGCTGTCGAGAAGGTGATCGCGACCGGCCGAGCGCTCGCTGCCGAGATGCTGGAGGCCAGGCCAGACGACATCGGCTTTGCAGACGGCCGCTTCCCGCTCAAGGGGTCCAACCACTCGATCGGACTAGCGGATGTCGCCAGATACGCGGAAGGCAGGGATCCTGCTGGCCTCGCCCAGACCGCCGAGTTCATGCCGCCCGCCGTCACGTTTCCGAACGGCTGCCACATGGTCGAGGTCGAGATCGATCCAGAGACCGGCGTGGTCAAGATCGCGCGCTATTCGATCGTCGAGGACATCGGCAACGTTCTCAATGCGACGCTCGCGCACGGCCAGATTCAGGGCGGCGTCGCCATGGGCGTTGGGCAGGCGCTGGGCGAGGTCATCACTTATGACGCGGAGTCCGGCCAGCTCATGAGCGGCTCGTTCATGGACTACCAGATGCCCCGCGCCGACGACATTCCCTCAGTGCACCTTGAGACGCGCGCGGTGCCCACGGCTGTCAATCCGCTGGGCGTCAAGGGCGTAGGCGAGGCGGGCACCGTGGGCTCCCTGGTCGCCACCATCAACGCTGTCTGCGACGCGCTTTCGCCCTTGGGCATCCGCCATATCGAGATGCCGGCGACGCCCGCCCGCGTCTGGGCTGCGATCCAGGAGGCCAAGCGCACGACGGACTAGGCACGAGCAAGCCATTGAGCGTGCGCTTGTCCCGTAGCGGCCCTGCTTCGATAGGGATCGCGCGGCAAGCGGACTACTCGGCGGCGTGCTTGCCACCATCGGCGGCATGTTTCGGCATCTCTGCCAGTTCGATGACGAGGTTGCCGGTTGATTTCGGGTCGAGGAAGACGATCCGGCAATTGCCGTGGCCGATCATCGGCTTTTCCGTTTGAAAGCCGACGCCTTTGGCACGCAACTCGCTCATGGCCCCGTCAATGTCCTCGACCTCCAGGCAAATGTGGAACAGGCCCTCGCCGTGCTCGGCGATCCATCGGCTGGTGCCGGTGCCTGGCTTGTCGGACTGCAGCAGCTCGAGGTAGGTCTCGCCGATTGGAAACATGGCGAGGCTGGTGCTGTGCTCGGGCAGATGCTCCTCGTACTCCATCTCGATCCCGAGCTTGTTCTCGAGGATGTCGCGCATGGCGTTGATGCTTTTCACCGCGACGGCGACGTGTTCGATGCGCTTGATCTTCATGATCGATTCTAGGGCCTTCAGGCTGAGCGTCAGAACTGAATTGGCCAGATGCTAGCGTGTCGTGCCCCGAGTTGGAATTAGAGATTCCCCAAAATCGGTGTGGGCGGCCATGTGTTGGCGCGGAGATGTAAACCCGCCTAAGCTCCTGGCCCAGTAGGCAACGGATGGGCACGGCATGGCTTGGCGGGTTGGGGTCGATATCGGCGGTACGTTCACCGACGTGGCGCTGGTCGACGATGTGTCGGGCGAAATCGGCGTCGCCAAGGTGCCGAGCACACCGCGCAACCTCGCTGAAGGTGTGCTGGCGGCGCTAGCAAGCGCGATGGAGCGCTATCGGATCGCGCCCGCCCAGGTAGGGCTGCTCTCGCACGCCACCACGGTCGTCACCAACGCCATCCTGGAGGAGCACGGTGCCCGTGCCGCACTCATCACCACGGCCGGCTTCCGCGACGTGCTGGAGCTGCGCCGCTCGGCGCGGGGTGACCTCTACGACTTGTTCCAGGACGCGCCCGCCACCCTGATCCCGCGCCGGCGCCGGTTCGAGATCACCGAGCGCATCGGCGCCGACGGGAGCATCGTCACGCCGCTCGCCGAAGCCGAGATCGACGGGCTGATCTCGACTCTGCGGGCGGAACGCGTGGAGGCGGTCGCTGTGTCTCTGCTTTTCAGCTTCCTCAATCCCGCGCACGAGCGCCAGCTTGGTGCGCGGTTGCGGGCGGCGCTGCTGGATACGCCCGTCTATCTCTCCTCGGAGGTCCTGCCGGAGATCAAGGAGTTCGAACGCACCAGCACGACGGCAGTGTGCGCCTACGTAGGGCCGATCCTCGCCTCCTATCTCGCGCGCCTCAAGGAGACGACGCGGGGCCAGGGCCTGCCGCCGCTCTACGTGATGGCATCCAACGGCGGCATCCTGGAGGCTGACGAGGCGGTGGCCATGCCGGCCGTGGCCGTGGAGTTCAGGGCCGGCTGCGGGCGTGGTTGCGGCGGCGCTCGTTGCACGCCAGACCGGGCGCGGCAACCTCCTCTCCTTCGACATGGGCGGCACGACCGCCAAGGCGAGCCTGATCCGCAACGGCCAATACGAGACGACGCCCGAGTACGAGGTCGGCGGCGGCTCGAGCCGCAGCCGCTGGATGCACGGCACCGGCCATCCCATCCGCGTCTCCGTCATCGACCTGGCGGAGGTTTCGGCGGGCGGCGGGTCGATCGCCTGGGTCGATCGCGCCGGCTCGCTCCGCGTCGGCCCCAAGAGCGCCGGCGCCGATCCGGGCCCGGTGTGCTATGCGCGCGGCGGCACCGAGCCCACCGTCACCGATTGCAACCTGCTGCTCGGCTATCTCGACAAGGGCTCGCTGCTGGCCGGCGACCTGCCCATCGACCACGCGGCGGCCGGGACCGCCATCGCCGAGCGCCTCGCCGAGCCTCTTGGCGTGGACCCGCGCACGGCGGCGGCGGCCGTCATCGACGTCGTCAATCACGCCATGGCAGAGGCGCTCAAGATCGTCTCCGTGCAGCGCGGCCACGATCCGCGCGAGTTCGTGCTGGCGGCCTTTGGCGGCGCCGGACCGTTGCATGCCGTGGCGCTGGCGGCCGAGCTTGGCATCGCCGAGATTGTCTGCCCGCCGATCCCCGGCGCCTTCTCGGCCCTCGGCCTCGATCGGCACGGACCTCAAGCGCGACTATGTGCGCACCGTCTATGTGACGACCACGAGCGCAGACCCATCGAGCCTTGAAGCCGCTTTTGCCGCGCTCGAGCGCGAGGGCGGCGCCATGCTCGACCGTGCCGCAGTTGCGCCCGAGCGCCGGCGCTTCGAGCGCTCGGTCGATGCGCGCTACGAGCGCCAGTCCTACGAGCTGTCGATCCCGGTGCCGCCGCGCGCGCTCGATGCCGGCGTGCTGGCGGAGATCGCCGAGACTTTCCACGCCCGCCACAGGGCCACCTACGGCCACGACAACCGCGGCGAGCCGGTGCAGCTGGTCAGCGTGCGGCTGACGGCGGTGGGCGAGATCGCGCCGCTGCAGGTGCGCGACCGCACCGCGCCGGCAGGATCGGATGCCATCAAGAGCAGGCGTGAGGTGTGGTTCCGCAGCGCCGGCGCGGTGACGGCCAGCGTCTACGACCGGCGCCGGATGCCTGCGGGGCTCGTGGCGCCGGGGCCGGCCATCATCGAGTCGCTGGAATCGACCATCCTTGTCCCGCCGGAGTGGCAGGCTAGGATGACGGAGGACGGGTTCGTGACGCTCGTGCGTCGCCAGGGCGGGAACTGAGCTCAATGCAGGACGTAGCGCGCAGTGCCGATCCCGCGACCTTCGAGATCGTCAAGAACAGCTTCTACAAGATCGCCGAGGAGATGCGGGTGGTCCTTGCCAAGACCGCCTACTCGCCGATCCTGAAATCGGCCGGCGACTACTCTTGCGGCGTGTTCAACGCCGAGGGCTGGATGGTGGCGCAGGGTCCCGATCTGCCGATCCACCTGGGGAGCATGCCCGATGCGGTGCGCGCCGTCGTCGCGGCATTCGGCAGCGATGTGCACGACGGCGACGTCTTCATCCACAACGATCCCTACTTCGGCGGCAGCCATCTGCCCGATGTCAACGTCGTGCGGCCCGCGTTTCACGAAGGCCGGCTGCTCGGCTACACTTGCCTGCGCGCGCACTGGCCCGACGTCGGCTCCGCCACGCCCGGCAGCTATGGCGCGGTCACGGAGATCTACGGCGAGGGGCTGCGCCTGCCGCCATTGCGGCTCGTCAGCCGCGGGACGACCAACGTCGACCTCGAGAAAGTGATCCTGGCCAACGTGCGCACCCCCGACGAGCGCAAGGGCGACCTCGGCGCCCAGCTCGCGGCCACCCTGCGGGCAACCGAGCGCCTGCAGGCGCTGGCGGTGCGTTACGGCGCCGAGCGGCTGGTCGCCTACATGGCGGAGGTGATGGACTACTCCGAGCGGCTGATGCGCGCCGCGCTTGCCGACCTGCCCGATGGAGAGGGCACCTTCGAGGACTTCTGCGACGGCGACGGCATCCCCGACGACGCCGCGGGGCGCGATGCGCCGTTCTGGATCCGCATGCACGTGAGCAAGCGCGGCGACCGGCTCGTGGTCGACTTCGCGGGCAGCGACCCGCAGGTCAAGGGCCCGATCAACGCGCCGCTGTCGGTGACGCGCGTCCGGCGTGTTCTGCGGCCTCAAGATGGCCGTCGACCCCACGAGCCTGATCCCGCCCAACTCCGGCTGCTGGCGCACGATCGAGGTGAAGGCGCCGAAGGGCTCGGTGGTCAACGCCGAGTTTCCCGCGCCCGTCGTCTACGCCAACCACGAGATCTCGCACCGCGTCGCCGACATGGTGATGGGCGCGCTGGCGCGCTTCTGGCCCGAGCACGTGATGGCCTGCAGCCAGGGCACCTCGGCGATCCTCACGCTTCGGCGGCGTCGATCCGCGCTCCGGCCGGCGCTACGTCTCCTACGAGACGATCAAGGGCGGCTTTGGCGCGCGCCCCAACAAGGACGGCATCAACGTTGTCGCCAGTGGCATCTCCAACACCATGAATACGCCTATCGAGGTGCTGGAGATGGCTTTCCCGGTGCGCGTCGAGCGCTATGAGATCAATCCCGATTCCGGCGGAGCGGGGCGCTATCGCGGCGGCTGTGGTGCGCGGCGCATGTGGCGTCTGCTGCCAGGGGCCGATGCTACGGGCTCGCTGTGCATGGAGCGCATGACGTCGCCCCC
The DNA here is from genome assembly GCA_963738065.1 of uncultured Alphaproteobacteria bacterium. GTDB lineage: Bacteria > Pseudomonadota > Alphaproteobacteria > Rhizobiales > Hyphomicrobiaceae > AWTP1-13. The sequence goes on along the minus strand of CAVTVO010000043.1, from coordinate 1,866 downwards.
GTTCGGCCTGCTTGGCGGCAAGGCCGGCGCCCCGGCGGTCGTGACGCTGTCAACCCCGGACGGGGCCGTGCGGCATCTGCCGAGCAAGGGCGCATTTCTCGCCCCGGCGGGCTCCATCGTCGACATGATCACGCCGGGCTCGGGCGGTTTTGGACCCGTGGCGGAACGCGATCCAGCCGCCATCGGCCGTGACCTCGTCGACGGCTACATCACGGAGAGAGGTGCGCGGGAGGACTACGGCATTGCCAATCCGGTAACGCTGCGCGCCAAAACCGCGGCAAAGGACTGAGTGTTAGGGCAGGAGACGCAAGGAAATGTCAGGTCAACCACAGGCCACCGAGGGCGAGCGCGAGTTGCTGGAGACGGCGCGACGCGTGCTGCCCGCCGGCGGCTTCGGCAACGTCACCCATGAGGTCATCGTCGCCGGGGGCTCGTGGCACATGTCTGGGACGTGAACGGCAAGGAGTACGTCGACTACCTGCTGGGTTCCGGCCCGATGATCGTCGGCCATGCGCACCCCGAGGTCGTCGAGGCGATCCAGCCCAGGTCGGCCAAGGGCACGACGTTCTTTGCCAACAACGAGCCCGGCATCCGCCTCGCTGCCGAGATCGTGGAGGCCGTGCCGTGCGCCGAGAAGGTCCGCTTCGTGAGCACCGGCTCGGAAGCCGACGCTCTACGCCATGCGGCTTGCCCGCGCCCACCAAGGCCGCGACAAGATCCTGAAATTCGAGGGCGGCTATCACGGCATGAGCGACTATGGCCTCATGAGCCTGGCGCCGAAGCGGGCCGGCAACTTCCCGCAGCCGATCCCGGATTCCGCCGGCATCCCGAAGAGCCTGCGCGACGAGGTGCTGGTCGCGCCCTTCAACGACCTGGAGACCGTTGCCAGCCTGGTGCGCGAGCACAAGGACGACCTCGCCGGCATCATCGTCGAGCCGTTCCAGCGCCTGATCCCGCCGCGACCCGGCTTCCTCGATGGCCTACGCAAGATCACGCAGGAGAACGGCCTGCTCCTCATCTTCGACGAGGTCGTGACCGGCTTCCGCTTTGCCTACGGCGGCGCCCAGCAATACTATGGCGTCACGCCCGATATCTGCACGCTCGGCAAGGCCATCGGCGGCGGCTTCCCTCTGGCCGCCATTGCCGGCCGTGCCGAGATCATGGCCCATTTCGACAGGGGCGAGGTGGCGGAGGACAAGTTCATGCTGCAGATCGGCACGCTGTCCGGCAATCCGGTCGCGGCCGTCGCCGGTCTCAAGACGCTGGAGATCCTCAAGCGCCCCGGGCGCCTACGAGCACATCTTCAAGACCGGGCCGGGCGCTGATGGAGGGATACGGCCGAATTCTGAAGAAAGCGCGGGTCAAAGCCGCGCGTGGTCGGCGACGCACCCATGTTCGACATCGTCTTCACCGACCGCGAGGTCAACGACTATCGCTCCGCACTCGGCGACGAAGCCAAGATGAAGCGCTGCAACGCATTGCTGCGGGAGCGCGGCATCCTCAAGGGCGAAAGCAAATACTACGTTTCGCTCGTCCACACCGACGAGGATGTCGCCACCACGCTCGACGCGTTCGCCCAATCGATCGCGGCGCTCGAAGGTGCGCGCGGCATGATGTGACCGCTGCGCCCCTTTCGATAAACCCTTGGGTCAGCGGACGACCCGGCGATACCATTTGCGGATCTCGTAGCCACCGGCTATGCGCCGGAAGCGCATCCACAGCGGCAGCCACATGCACACCCATTTGGTGGCGGCTTTGGTCCAGAGTTTTGCAGCGCTCTTGTAGGTCATAGGGCCGACGCTCCCGATCCCTCCTACCTTTCGCGTCGATGGACGGCAAGTCTCCCAAGCGCCCTTCGGGCGCCAG
>CAVTVO010000042.1:0-26977 GCA_963738065.1 uncultured Alphaproteobacteria bacterium | reverse complement strand
CGCGTCTCCGTCATCGACCTGGCGGAGGTTTCGGCGGGCGGCGGGTCGATCGCCTGGGTGGATCGCGCCGGCTCGCTCCGCGTCGGCCCCAAAAGCGCCGGCGCCGATCCGGGCCCGGTGTGCTATGCGCGCGGCGGCACCGAGCCCACCGTCACCGATTGCAACCTGCTGCTCGGCTATCTCGACAAGGGCTCGCTGCTGGCCGGCGACCTGCCCATCGACCACGCGGCGGCCGGGACCGCCATCGCCGAGCGCCTCGCCGAGCCTCTTGGCGTGGACCCGCGCACGGCGGCGGCGGCCGTCATCGACGTCGTCAACCACGCCATGGCAGAGGCGCTCAAGATCGTCTCCGTGCAGCGCGGCCACGATCCGCGCGAGTTCGTGCTGGCGGCCTTTGGCGGCGCCGGACCGTTCCATGCCGTGGCGCTGGCGGCCGAGCTTGGCATCGCCGAGATTGTCTGCCCGCCGATCCCCGGCGCCTTCTCGGCTCTCGGCCTGATCGGTACCGACCTCAAGCGCGACTATGTGCGCACCGTCTATGTGACGACCACGAGTGCAGACCCATCGAGCCTTGAAGTCGCTTTTGCCGCGCTCGAGCGCGAGGGCGGCGCCATGCTCGCGTGCCGCAGTTGCGCCCGAGCGCAGGCGCTTCGAGCGCTCGGTCGATGCGCGCTACGAGCGCCAGTCCTACGAGCTGTCGATCCCGGTGCCGCCGCGCGCGCTCGATGCCGGTGTGCTGGCGGAGATCGCCGAGACTTTCCACGCCCGCCACAGGGCCACCTACGGCCACGACAACCGCGGCGAGCCGGTGCAGCTGGTGAGCGTGCGGCTGACGGCGGTGGGCGAGATCGCGCCGCTGCAGGTGCGCGACCGCACCGCGCCGGCAGGATCGGATGCCATCAAGAGCAGGCGTGAGGTGTGGTTCCGCAGCGCCGGCGCGGTGACGGCCAGCGTCTACGACCGGCGCCGGATGCCTGCGGGGCTCGTGGCGCCGGGGCCGGCCATCATCGAGTCGCTGGAATCGACCATCCTTGTCCCGCCGGAGTGGCAGGCTAGGATGACGGAGGACGGGTTCGTGACGCTCGTGCGTCGCCAGGGCGGGAACTGAGCTCAATGCAGGACGTAGCGCGCAGTGCCGATCCCGCCACCTTCGAGATCGTCAAGAATAGCTTCTACAAGATCGCCGAGGAGATGCGCGTGGTCCTTGCCAAGACGGCCTACTCGCCGATCCTGAAGTTGGCCGGCGACTACTCTTGCGGCGTGTTCAACGCCGAGGGCGGATGGTCGCGCAGGGTCCTGATCTGCCGATCCACCTGGGGAGCATGCCCGATGCGGTGAGCGCCGTCGTCGCGGCATTCGGCAGCCATGTCCACGACGGCGACGTCTTCATCCACAACGATCCCTACTTCGGCGGCAGCCATCTGCCCGATGTCAACGTCGTGCGGCCCGCGTTTCACGAAGGCGACCTGCTCGGCTACACTTGCCTGCGCGCGCACTGGCCCGACGTCGGCTCGGCCACCCCCGGCAGCTATGGCGCGGTCACCGAGATCTACGGCGAGGGGCTGCGCCTGCCGCCATTGCGGCTCTTCAGCCGCGGGACGACCAACGTCGACCTCGAGAAAGTGATCCTGGCCAACGTGCGCACCCCCGATGAGCGCAAGGGCGATCTGGGCGCCCAACTCGCGGCCACCCTGCGGGCAACCGAGCGCCTGAAGGCGCTGGCGGTGCGTTACGGCGCCGAGCGGCTGGTCGCTTACATGGCCGAGGTGATGGACTACTCCGAGAGGCTGATGCGCGCCGCGCTTTCCGACCTGCCGGATGGAGAGGGCACCTTCGAGGACTTCTGCGACGGCGACGGCATCCCCGACGACGCCGCGGGCCGCGATGCGCCGTTCTGCATCCGCATGGCCGTGAAGAAGATGGGGGACCGCCTCGTGGTCGACTTCGCAGGCAGCGATCCGCAGGTGAAGGGCCCGATCAACGCGCCGCTGTCGGTGACCTCGTCGGGCGTGTTCTGCGGCCTCAAGATGGCGGTCGACCCCACGAGCCTGATCCCGCCCAACTCCGGCTGTTGGCGCACCATCGAGGTGAAGGCGCCCAAGGGCTCGGTGGTCAACGCCGAGTTCCCCGCGCCTGTCGTCTACGCCAACCACGAGATCTCCCACCGCGTCGCCGACATGGTGATGGGCGCGCTGGTGCGCTTCTGGCCCGAGCACGTGATGGCTTGCAGCCAGGGCACCTCCGCCATCCTGACGCTCGGCGGCGTCGATCCGCGCTCGGGCCGGCGCTACGTCTCCTACGAGACGATCAAGGGCGGCTTTGGCGCGCGCCCCAACAAGGATGGCATCAACGTTGTCGCCAGTGGCATCTCCAACACGATGAATACGCCTATCGAGGTGCTGGAGATGGCTTTCCCGGTGCGCGTCGAGCGCTATGAGATCAATCCCGATTCCGGCGGAGCGGGGCGCTATCGCGGCGGCTGTGGTGCGCGGCGCGTGTGGCGTCTGCTGCCGGGGGCCGATGCGACAGGCTCGCTGTGCATGGAGCGCATGACGTCGCCCCCGTTCGGCTTGCTCGGAGGCAAGCCCGGTGCTCCGGCGGTCGTGACGCTGTCAACCCCGGATGGCGCCGTGCGGCATCTGCCGAGCAAGGGCGCATTTCTCGCCCCGGCGGGGTCCATCGTCGACATGATCACGCCGGGCTCGGGCGGTTTTGGACCCGTGGCGGAACGCGATCCAGCCGCTATCGGCCGCGACCTCGTCGACGGCTACATCACGGAGAGAGGTGCGCGGGAGGACTACGGCATTGCCAATCTGGTAACGCTGCGCGCCAAAGCCGCGGCAAAGGACTGAGTGTTAGGGCAGGAGACGCAACGAATATGACCGCTCAACCACAGGTCGCCGAGAGCGAGCGCGAGTTGCTGGAGACGGCGCGGCGCGTGCTGCCGGCCGGCGGCTTCGGCAACGTCACCCATGAGGTCATCGTTGCCAGGGGGCTCGCTGGCCACGTCTGGGACGTGAACGGCAAGGAGTACATCGACTACCTGCTGGGTTCCGGGCCGATGATCGTCGGCCATGCGCACCCCGAGGTCGTGGAGGCGATCCAGGCCCAGGCGGCCAAGGGCACGACGTTCTTTGCCAACAACGAGCCCGGCATCCGCCTCGCCGCCGAGATCGTGGAGGCCGTGCCGTGCGCGGAGCAGGTCCGCTTCGTGAGCACCGGCTCGGAAGCCGACCTCTACGCCATGCGGCTTGCCCGCGCCCACCAAGGCCGCGACAAGATCCTGAAATTCGAGGGCGGCTATCACGGCATGAGCGACTATGGGCTCATGAGCCTGGCGCCCAAGCGCGCCGGCAATTTCCCGCAGCCAATCCCGGATTTGGCCGGCATCCCCAAGAGCCTGCGCGATGAGGTTCTGGTCGCGCCCTTCAACGACCTGGAGACCGTTGCCAGCCTGGTGCGCGAGCACAAGGCCGACCTTGCCGGCGTCATCGTCGAGCCGTTCCAGCGCTTGATTCCGCCCAAGCCCGGCTTTCTCGAGGGCCTGCGCAGGATCACGCAGGAGAACGGGCTGCTGCTCATATTCGACGAGGTCGTGACCGGCTTTCGCTTCGCCTACGGCGGCGCCCAGGTCTACTACGGCGTCACGCCCGATATCTGCACCCTCGGCAAGGCCATCGGCGGCGGCTTCCCGCTGGCCGCCATCGCCGGCCGTGCCGACATCATGGCCCACTTCGACAGGGGAAAGGTCGGCGAGGACAAGTTCATGCTTCAGATCGGCACGCTTTCCGGCAATCCGATCGCAGCCGTCGCCGGCCTCAAGACGCTGGAGATCCTGAGGCGGCCCGGGGCCTATGAGCGCATTCACAGCACCGGGCGGGCGCTGATGCAAGGTTATGGAGAGATTTTGAAAAAGGCGCGCGTGACGGCGCGCGTGGTGGGTGACGCCCCCATGTTCGACGTCGTCTTCACCGACCGCGAGGTCAAGGACTACCGCTCCAGCCTCGGCGACGAGGCCAAGATGAAGCGCTGCAACGGCCTGCTGCGCGAGCGCGGCATCCTCAAGGGCGAGAGCAAGTATTACATCTCGCTCGCCCACACCGACGCCGACGTCGCCTCCACGCTCGATGCGTTCGCCCAATCGATCGCGGCGCTCGAAGGTGCGCGCGGCATGATGTGACCGCTGCGCCCCTTTCGACAAACCCTTGGGTCAGCGGACGACCCGGCGATACCATTTGCGGATCTCGTAGCCACCGGCTATGCGCCGGAAGCGCATCCACAGCGGCAGCCACATGCACACCCATTTGGTGGCGGCTTTGGTCCAGAGTTTTGCAGCGCTCTTGTAGGTCATAGGGCCGACGCTCCCGATCCCTCCTACCTTTCGCGTCGATGGACGGCAAGTCTCCCAAGCGCCCTTCGGGCGCCGGCGCTCGGGGCCGCCGCAAACTCAGCGCAACATGAACGGCCTGCGCAAGCGGGGCCGTTGGCGGAGAGGGCGGGATTCGATGAGGACTCTCAGATGTTGAACATGATGTATATTTTCAGAAGATGCCTGCCTGCTCTAGGCGGCCTTGGCGGGCGCCGCAAAGCCGATCAGGGCGTCGAGAACGGCGTCAGGGGCTTCGGCCAGCAGCATGTGCCCGCAGTGGGCAATGGTGACGCTGCGGCTGCCGCCGATCTGCCGCGCCAGCTCCTGGCCCGCCTTGGGTGGCGTCATGATGTCGTTGGCAGCGATGATCACGAGCGCCGGACCCGTGACCTTGCGCGCGGCCTCCGCGCCCGACGTCCACGCCGCGCAGGCCGCGAGGTCGGTGTGCAGCACACCCTGTGCGTTGCGCGCGAGGAGGGCCAGCGTGCCGCCCGTCATCCAAAGGCCGGGCGCCGGGTTGCCGCCGAGCCTGGCGTCCGCGCCGTGCGCCCAGGTGGTCATCATCTGGTAGGCGCGCGCGGGATCCTCGCGCGCGGCGGCGAGCAGGTCCTTGTGCACGGGGATGGACGCAGCTGTGCTGATGAGGGCGAGACCGCCAATGCGCCCGGGCAGCATTGCCGCCACCTCGAGCGCAATCGCCGCACCCATGGAATGGCCGATCAGCGTGGCCGCTTTCGCACCCGACGCCGCAAGGAGCCCCCCGGTCCAGCGGGCAAGCTCAGGGATCGTCGCCAGCGGCGGCCCCTCGGAGCGGCCGTGACCAGGCAGATCGACGGCGAGCGTGGAGTACCCATGCCAGGCAAACCAGCGCGCCGGCAGCTGCCACACCGTGTGGTCGCAGCCGGCACCGTGCAGGAAGACGACCGCGGGCCGGGCGGGATCGAAGGGACGTCCGCCGGTCGCGGCGTAGACCTTGCGGCCATCGACGGTGAGCTGCATGAGCCTTCAGCCTTTCTGCGAAGCGGAAAGCGCCTGGCCAAGGTCGTCGGTCAGGTCCTGGGCATCCTCCAGCCCGACCGACAGGCGCACGAGCTCCTCACCCACGCCGGCCTTGGCCAAATCCTCGAGGCTCATCTGCTGATGCGTGGTGCTGGCCGGGTGGATCACCAGGCTCTTGGCGTCCCCGACGTTGGCCAAATGCGAGAAAACCTTCAGGCGCTCGATCAATTTTGCACCGGCCTTGCGCCCGCCCTTGATGCCGAAGCTCAAGATGGCACCCGCCCCGCGCGGCATCTGCCGCCGAGCCAGTGCGAAATCGGGGTGGCTTTCCAGGCCCGGATACCTCACCCAGGCGACGGCGGCGTGCTTTTCGAGAAATTCGGCGACAACTTGCGCGTTGGCGACGTGGCGGGCCATGCGGACGGGCAGCGTCTCGATGCCCTGCAGCAGGTAGAAAGCGTTGGCCGGGCTCATGCAGGCGCCGAAATCGCGCAAACCTTCCGTGCGCGCGCGCATGATGAAGGCGGCCGGACCGAATTCCTCGGCGTAGGTGATGCCGTGATAGCCCGCATAGGGCTCGCTCAGCGTGGGGAACTTGCCCGAGGCCGCCCAGTCGAAGCGCCCGCCATCGACGACGAGGCCGCCGATGGCGATGCCGTGGCCGCCGAGAAACTTGGTGGCGGAATGCATGACGATGTCGGCGCCATGCTCGATAGGCCGGCAGAGATAGGGGGTGGCGAAGGTGGAATTGACGGCGAGCGGCAGGCCGTGCTTGTGGGCGATGGCCGAGATGGTGGCGATATCGAGCACTTCGAGCCCGGGATTGCCCAGGGTCTCGGCGAAAACGAGGCGAGTTCTTGTCGGTTATGGCGTTGGCGAAGCTGCCGGGATCGCGTGGATCGACCAGAGTCGTGGCGATGCCGAAGCGCGGCAGCGTGTGGGTGAACATGTTGTGCGAGCCGCCGTAGATGCGCGAGGAGGCGACGATATGCCCGCCAGCACCCATCAAGGTGGCGATGATGAGGTGGAGAGCGGCCTGCCCGCTGGCGGTGGCCACCGCGCCGACGCCGTTTTCGAGGGCGGAGATGCGCTCCTCGAGCACCGCGACCGTGGGATTGGATATGCGCGAGTAGATATGCCCGGCCCGCTCCAGGTTGAAGAGGGAGGCGGCGTGCTCGATGTCCTCGAAGACAAAGGACGTCGTTTGATAGATCGGCACGGCCCGCGACCCCGTGGCGGGGTCGGGGCGCTGCCCCGCATGCAGGGAGAGCGTGTCGAAGCGTGGCCCGCGCGGGGTGGTCATGCGTAGAATGCCTTCTCGAACTCGTAGTAGAGCGGCAGGGACTTCTTGTCCGCGAACGGCAGCAGCTGCGTGATATAGACCCCGCCGATGCCGCTCGCCTGGTCGATCCAGAAATAGGTGTTGGCGAGGCCCGCCCACATCAGGCCGCCGGCGGGACGCCCAGTCGGCGCCTTGGCGGCGTTGATCTGGAAGCTCAGCCCCCATGTCTTCTCCACGCCGGGGAAGAACTCCGCATCGTTGGAGAGCGGCGGCACGGCCGTCTTGAGCAGGCACACCCGGGCATCGCCCATGGCGTTCCTCGACATCAGATCGACCGTCTCGGGTTTGAGGACCTGGCCGCCGCCGGCCTTGCCGCGGTTCAGCATCATGCGCACGAACATGAGGTAGTCGCCGGCCGTGCCGTAGAGGCCGCCGCCGCCCATGTCGAACTCCGGCTCCTGCGGGATCTCGAGCTCCATCTGCGGGCACGAGGGTGTCGCCGTCGCCGCGCTGGTGGATCTTGGCGAGCCGGCCGCGCATGTCGGGCGTGATCTTGAAGGCCGTGCTCTTCATGCCGAGCGGGGCCAGCACGTTCTGCTGCAGGTAGGCGCCGAGCCGCTTGCCGCTCACGGCCTCCACCATCTTGCCGGCCCAGTCGATATTGATGCCGTAGAACCACCGCTCGCCCGGGTCGAACAGCAGCGGCGTGGTGAGCGCCGCGTTCTGGCAGGTGATGACGCCGGGGATGTTCCTGGCCGTCTGGTACTTGGCGATGTCCTCGCTCCAGATCTCGTAGCCGAAGCCCGCCGTGTGGGTGAGCAGATGCCGCAGCGTGATGGCGCGCTTGGGTGCGCGCGTGCGCGGCTGCCCGCCGGCATCGAAGCCTTCCAGCACCTGGGCCGCGCCGATCGCCGGCACGACCTTGGCGGCCGGAGCCTCGAGATCGAGCTTGCCCTGCTCGACCAGCTGCATGACGGCCGTGGCCGTGAGCGCCTTGGTCATCGAGGCGATCCAGCCGACCGTGTCGCTCGTCATCGCCGCGCTCTCGCCCAGCACACGCTTGCCGAACGCCCCCTCGTAGATCACCGCGCTCCTGTCGGTCGCCGTCGCCACCACGCCCGGCACATCGCCGGCGTCGGCGGCGCGCTTCAGGGCCGCGTCGATCCGGGAATTGCGGGCGGTCGCGTTGCTGGCCATGGAAAACCTCCCTTGCATGTTTCTGGTTGGGCCCTCACCGAGCACAGACCGAGCCTGCGGCAAGTCTATGACGAGACGCGCGGCCGCGCGAGCTAAAGCACTTCGAACACCTCGATCAGCACCTTGTCCGGCAGGCGGGCGGCGGTGGCAATGAATAGTCGCGATTGAGCCAGTCGTAGGGGCCAGCCCGCGCCTCGGCAGGATGCCGCAACCCCGCCAACGTCTGCCCCTGCCCGGTCCGTCAGCCAACGCTGCAGCAAGAGACGACGTCCTGACGCGATCGACGGCAGGTCCTGACCCCAAGGCGACTCCGTGCCAGTGCCCAACACCTGTGTTGCAATCGTGCCTAACGGGACGACGATCACCATGTGCGCTGCAACAATCTCGCTCTGCGTGCCATGAAGCTGGGCGACCGCTTCCTTGGGAAAGAGGCTTGCCACCAGCGCCCCCTCGAACGGCGTGAAGCGCAGGTCGCGAGCGAGAGCTCGTAGCAGTCGCTCAGGAGCTCTCCGGTCTCAGGATTGCGGGCGAGGCCGATCGGCAACAGGCCAAGTGCGCCCTGCGGCAGTAGCACTAGCCGCCCGCCTTTGACTACACCGCGCGCGTCCAGCGCGGCGTCGAGATCACGAACGAAGAGTTCCCACAACTCCCCGCCGATGGCATCCAACTTCGCCTTGAAGCGAGCGTGGTTGCGCTGGTAGTTGGCGAAATAGGCCGCCAGCCAACCATCCTCTCCGCCCACGGCACCGGTCAGCAACTCCAGCGTGCGCCCGGTCAGGTCAATGTGCTCAATGGGCCCGCCCGGCGTGGCAATCAGGAGGCAGGCGCTTTCTGCGGCGAAGGCAGGTGCGGCGAGCGCAATCCCGTCACGAACGAGAGCGGCTAGTGGCCATGCGGAGTGGCGGCGGCGGAGTGCTTCAGACGTTGGCGGCAATCCTCGGGATCATCTCCTTCGTGATGCAAGTTCTTCAGTGGCTGAAGATCATGTGAGCTTGGGCGAAGTGCACCCCCGCACTCTGCGACCGGCGCCGACGGCGAGCATAGTCGAGCGCCTCGGCGGCACAGTCTGTAAGATTGCGCGCCGGGGCCTTCCCTGGGTTTTGGAGGACGTATGTCGGAAGCAGAAGTTGTCGCTGCCTTTGCGACCTTAGGCCAAGCGTTTCTGGCTGGCCTGCAGGCAAGCTTTGCCATCGTCTCGGCATATATCGTCGCGCTCTACTTCTTCCTCAGCCGCGCGCCGCTGATGTTACGCATTCTTGCCTTTGCCTTTTTCTCATCGACGCTCGCGGTGCTGGCCGTCTATATGGCGGGCGCAATGGCCTACGGCGACGGGATTGCCATTTCACTGGCCGAAATACAAAGCAGGACGGACCTTACAACGCTTGGGAAAGTCGTGCTCTGGCTCATCAACCATCCACAGGCCTACGGGCTCTTGTATGCATCATTGGGGATAGGTCTAGCGGCCTACCTGGCCCTTTTCTATCTAACGTTCATCTATCGCTGGCCCCCCACTGGATAGCTTCGACCGCTGTCGATATTTGCCTGGCTGCCGGCCGTCGCGAACCGCTGTCTGCGGAAACAACCTCCTCGAGCGCCGGATTGCCAGAACGGAAGGATACTCTCCAATTCTACCGAACTGGCATAGCGCCCTCAACGGGCAAGAGTGCCAGCTTCTGACGTGGAGCCCATTGCAGCAATTCGACCTCTACCGCAGGCTCGCCTTATGTCCACACTCTCGGTCAACGCACGCGTGTGTACTATTGCCCGAACCGCGCCTCCTGGAAGAGATGATAGACCGTCTCTTGATAGACGCGGCTCGCGATCCTGTGTATGGCACTCTGCCGCGTCCTCGCGCTCTGACCGTTGTAGGCGGCGGCGGCCGCCAGCACCTGGGGTCGCGTGAGCGTGCTGCCGGGGCCCAACGAGACGCCGAGCTCCTGTTCGATGATCAGGCGCGCGACGCGGCGGGCGGCGCATGTCTGCAGCAACAAACTTGGATCATAGGCGCCGCCGTGCATGGCCTTGCGCATCGTGCTGACGCGGATCTGCAGCGGTCCGTATGAGAGATCGGGGGGATCGATCTTCAAGCGATCGGCTGCGCCTAGCATCAGGCCTTCGAGCCATCGCTCGATCGGCGAATGCGCGAACCCCTCGACCCACGCCAATGCGGTAAGCAAGGCTGCGCCATCCCGACTAGTGGCTTCGCCGCGGCAGGGACTGGCACCCTTGGGTGATTGTGTCACGATGAGCCGCGCAGCCTCGCCGGGGTCGCGCCCGGCAGCCACGAAAACAGGGAGCTGACGCTGCCTGTGGTAGAATTCCATCGCTCCGGCAAGGCCGGCTGCGCACGCGAAGGCTACACCCAGCCCCAGAGTCATCGCCGCGATCCAGGAGGGCACCTGGGGGACCATCGCCCATCAGCTCCCTTGCGCGGCGGCCAGGGGCAGCAGCACGTTCCAGGCATAGAGCAGGCCATTGGTTGCGATACCCGCCAGGATGTTGATCATCACCTCCTTGCCGGTGACGGTCATCATGTCCTTCTCGCTCTCAGAGGCCTCCGCCGATACCGGCGCCACGAGGTTGCGCAAGCCGGCGCCCCATAGGCCGCTCATCCGCGCCGTAACGAAGAACGACAAGACATAGACCGCGTAGAAGAACAGGAAGAGCGGCCGCTGTGCCTGCCATTGATAGCCAACAAGCTTGTCCCACATAAGGATCAGCGGCCAGCTCAACAGGAATGCGGTGAACGCGGCAGCGAGGCCGATCGACGGAAGCTCGCTGGCCCCAAACATCAGGCCCAGAACAAAGCCGAAGACGACTACCGGAAGCAGCCGAACGCCGACGGAAATCAGATAGTCGTTCAGGCCAGCCGACGATATCTGGCGGAAGATGAGCTGCCTTGCCTCTTTGCGATCCACCGGCGCGATCTGGTGCGCCGCAAATTCGTCGCGCAGCTTTGCCTTGGCAGCGGTCTCGATCTGATCGACGTAAAATTTGGAAAGCTCGCTCGGAACGCTCCATCCCCCCGACGTCTTGATGATCTCGTCCACGTTCGACTTCTGGATGGGTTTCAGGGAAATACCATGCCGAGCGTCGTCGAACCGCGACAGGAACGCTGCATTGCTGGCTCGGACCTTCTCCGCGTTCGCGACCGAAATTCTCATTTTGGCTTCTTTTGGCTCGCTCGGCAAATCCGGGTTTATGTTGGGAAGCTGCTTCTGGTAAGCCTCGCTGAGCGGCTGAGCGAAGGCGCTTTCCAATTGCCGGCTGTACGTGCTGTCGACGCCGTCGAACGCGTCGTTGATGGTATTGCTCCTGTTGATGATCTCGTCGAGTTCCTCCTTGGCGATCGGTATGAATGAGAACGCGCGTAGGCGCTGGTGGAGGATATCGCGCACCACCGTGTCCGACTGAAGGGCGACGCTGTAGATCCGATCGATCGCTTCGGTCGATAGCCTCGGCCCGTCCTGCTTCTTGTCCCCCTCGCGCACGAGACGGCAATCCACGGAGGTCGACCGCAATGTTTCAGCCGAGATGTGGTTCGCGCGCAGCAACTCGCAAAGCTTGGCGCCCGTGACGCTCGGCGGATCGATCATGAATGGGCCTCGGTCCCCAGCCACGAGCTTGGAAAAACTGAAATAGTATTGGGACGGGAGGAGCGCGGTGAGTCTGATGAGGAAAATCAACAAGAACGCGCCCAGGAATGTAATGGCGAAGTTTACGCGGAACGCGAACAGTCCATGCATGACGCTCCCCTCCAACGCATTGTCGGCGGAGGTTTAGCGGAGAGCGCGAGGTTGGACAACTACACGACCTGCCGAGGGCCATTGGCAGCGCGTGCAGCCCGAGATCGCCGAGGTCACCGGGCGCCTTGCGCGCGCTCACCTTGCGTCCTCTGCCCGTGCCGTCTCCGACGGCCTCTCTTGCTTGCGGGCCGACTTCTTGGAGCGCTTACGATCAAGACGAGAAGCGTGGCCATCGCCTGCCGGCGTTGCCAGCAACAATGAACTAAGGACATTTCGAACAATAACAAAATCGTGGTCCGCAAGCGTGCGTCTGTGTGACTTCAGGGCTGGCGGGATTCCCGTGCGGCGCGAACGGGCGTAGGTCGGTCGCGTGATCGACGAGAACGCCATTCGCTATCGCTGGGAAACGGTCGGCTCGACGCTCGATGAGCGCGGCCGGCGCTTGTTCGCGGCGGGCGAGGTGCGAACGGCCGGTTGGGGCGGGCTGGCGATCGTGTCCAGGATCACCGGGCTCGCCCGTTCGACGATCAATCGCGGCGAGGACGATCTCGATGCGGCGCCGCTGGCGAAGGGGCAGGTTCGGCGCAGCGGTGGTGGGCGCAAGGCGGTTGCCGAGAATGATCCAGGGCTGGTCCGGAGCTCAAACGGCTGGTCGAGCCGGCCACGCTGGGCGATCCCATGCGCCCCCTGATCTGGGTGTCGAAGAGCATGGACAAGCTGGCGGCGACACTGACGGCGATGGGCCATCCCATCAGCGCCGACACCGTGCGCAAGGAGTTGGTGAAGCTCGGCTTCTCGCGCCAGTCCAACCGCAAGGCCGACGAGGGCTCGAAACATCCCGACCGCAACGCGCAGTTCGAGCACATCAACGCCAAGGTCGTCGCCGCACAGGCGGCAAGACAGCCCGTGATCTCCGTCGACACGAAGAAGAAGGAGCTGGTCGGCAACTTCAAGAACGCAGGCACGGACTATCGCCCCAAGGGCGACCCGCGACGTGTGAACGTGCACGACTTCGAGGACAAGCAACTCGGCAAGGTGGTGCCGTACGGCGTCTACGACGTGACGGCCAACACCGGCTTCGTCAGCGTCGGCATCACCAGCGACACGGCCGAGTTCGCCGTCGAGGCGATCCGCTGCTGGCTCGAGCGCATGGGGCGACGGCGCTATCCCAAGGCGCGCCAGCTGACGATCACGGCCGACTGCGGCGGCTCGAACGGTGCGCGCGTGCGGCTGTGGAAGGTGGAGCTGCAGAAGCTCGCCGACGAGACGGGCCTCGTGCTCCACGTCCACCACTACCCGCCGGGCACGTCGAAGTGGAACAGAATAGAGCACCGCCTGTTCTGTCACATCACGCAGAACTGGCGCGGCCGGCCGCTGACGGATCGTGTCGCCGTCGTCGAGCTGATTGGCGCCACCACGACCAAAGCTGGATTGAAAGTCGAGTGCGCGCTCGATGAGCGCACCTACCACAAGGGCATCAAGGTCAGCGATGTCGAGATGCAGAGCCTCGACATCACCGGCGACACGTTCCATCCCGAATGGAACTACACCATCAAATCGCGAAACTCGTAGCTGTTATTGTTCTGGATGCCCTAAGGGCCAGCCTGTGCCCAAGTCAAGCATCAATATCGTCAAGAGGTATGCCGCTCAATGCTCGCGCGATCTGATCTGCGGGCGTCGGGACAATGCTGATCCGGTTGCCGCGAGGACGGTGCGGGGACATCCTCATCTGGGTACCCCTGCACCGTTTCGATCGGCCCCGTACTGCAGGGCCTGAACCTTTTCGAGGGTCACGAGACCGCTCGACATCATCGTCTCGAGTGCTTGCACGAATGCATTGATCTTGTCCTGCGCATCGACGATCTCGATCACCATGGGCAGGTCTTCAGACAAGCGAAGGATTTTTGTTGTATGCAGCCGGCTCGACCGGCCGTAGCCAATGGGACCACGCAACACGGTCGCGCCCGCCAGATGCATCTCCCTGGCTTTCAAAACAATGGCTTCATAGAGCGGAAGATTCCGGTATTTGTCGTCCTCGCCAATAAAGATGCGGAGCAAAACTGCATCGCGCGGAATGTGCATGGCGACACCCATTTGGTTTGGCCGAGGATCCCCACGCGCGCCTGATCGCACCGTGTCGAGGCGCAATCACGTCCTCCAAGCATCCAATCACCGCAATCGGCTCTCTTGTCTTCGACGACCCATGCAATTGGCCGCAACCGGCTCGCTCTACCGTCTCATCGACCGAGCCTAAATCGCCATAGAGCCCGCTGCACCGACGGCGCTCCACATTCCGCGACTTCGTGCATTGCAGCTTTGCCGACGCCGGCCGTCAGCGTGTGGGGCATGGTCGTCATGGCCGGCATCCGCAAACCTTCACATTAGCCGACATTGTGGCGGTCCAAGAGTTGCTCCGCTTTTGGCCCGGTTACGGTCAACGCTTTCGAAACCGAGGGCGGAGGAGTGACTTGCTTAGCGCGGCAAAGGTCGCACTAAGTTGTGGGGCTATCGATGAGCGGGTCCGGTCTTGCAAACGCCGTTAGTGTGGCCATGTCGCGGATCGTGACCTTGGCGCCGTCGACTGCGACCCCGAGATCCGCAAGGTCGCCGAGGTTGCGTGACAGGTTCTCGGGACGCATGCCGAGCAGGTTGGCGAGCGCCCTCTTTTCGATCGGCAGCTTGAAGGTCCCGGGCCCTCCGAGTTGCTCGTTATGCGCCAGGATCCAGTTGGCCAAGCGCTCGAGTCCGGTGCGCAAGCGCTGGTTCTTCAGGTCCTTGACCAAACCGCGATAGCGTTGCGCCAACTCCGCGACGACCGAGCGAGCGAATGCCGGATCTTTGTCGAAGATGTCGCGCACAGGATCGGTAGGGATGAGCACCACGACGGAGGCTTCGGCCGTGCGGGCGGACTTTAGGTAGAGCTGATCGAGGATAACTGCGGCGAGAATGAAGGCGGCCGGCGGCTTCAAAAAGGAGAGTGTCGTTTGGCGGTCGCGGCTAACCGAATAGAACTCGACCGAGCCCTCGACCAGCACGTGTAGAAAATTCGGCCGCTCGCCCTCGTGAGCGAGCGCCACGCCGTGCGGAAACCGCTGCAGGTATCCGGCTTCGACGAGCGTCTGAAAGTGAGCGTCCTGCATGCCGCCGAACAGCGGCAGGGAACGGACGATCTTGGCTTCGGCAAGTCTCATGCTTTGTCTTCGCCCACCCGAACTGCTTCGTCAATTGACAATCATCAAGTTGCCGAATGACGAAAAACAATTCTCGGATCGCCTAATGTCTATCCCACAACAATCCTAGATCAAACGCCGATGCCGCTACGCATTCTCTCGAAGCAATAGTTGACTCACGTCAATGAGGACCACGCTAGAGGAGGATTACTTCCGTCCGCCGAGCATCTCGTCGGCAGCATGAGACGGGAAGCGACCCATGATCGACGTAGCGGGCATCCGCCGGGGCGACCAAAACCGTGCCCTTTGGCTTTCCACCATCGCGTTCACGGTCTGCTTTGCGGTGTGGACAATCTTTTCGATCATCGGCATCCAGATCAAGAAGGACCTGGGCCTTAGCGATACCCAGTTCGGTTTACTGGTCGGCACGCCCATCCTGACGGGTTCCCTCAGTCGGCTGATGCTCGGCATCTGGGCCGACCAGCATGGCGGCCGCAAGGTCTACACGGCCGTGATGCTGTCGGCAGCGGTGGCGACCTGGTTGCTGACCTTCGCCTATGACTACCCGACGTTCCTGTTGGCCGCCCTCGGGGTGGGCATTGCCGGCGGCTCCTTCGCCGTAGGCATCGCCTATGTCTCCAAGTGGTATCCCAGGGAGAGCCAGGGCACCGCGCTCGGCATCTTCGGCGCCGGCAACGTCGGTGCGGCCGTCACCAAGTTCGTCGCACCGTTCATCATGGTGGCTTATGGGTGGAAGGCCGTCGCCAACGTGTGGGCGGTTGCGATCGCACTCATGGCTGTCGCCTTCTGGTTGATGGCCAAAGACGACCCGCAGCTTGAAGCGCGCCGGCGCAGCGGGGCCAAACCCGACTCGCTGCGGGCGATGCTAAAACCGTTGAAGAACATCCAGGTCTGGCGGTTCTCGCTCTACTACTTCTTCGTGTTCGGTGCGTTCGTTGCGCTCGCCCTGTGGCTGCCGCGCTACCTGATCGGCGTCTACAAGGTCGACATCACCACGGCCGGCATGGTCGGCGCCGCCTACTCGGTTCCGGCCAGCATCTTCCGCGCCTACGGCGGGCATCTTTCCGACGTCTACGGCGCGCGTCGCGTGATGTATTGGACCTTCGGCGTCGCCATCGCCGTGTCCTTCATCCTGTCCTATCCCGCCACCGAATATATCGTGACTGGAATCGGTGGGCCCATCGCCTTTACGTTGCAGACGAGCATCGTCACGTTCACGGTGCTCGTCTTCATCCTCGGCTTTTTCATGAGCCTCGGCAAGGCGGCCGTCTACAAGCACATCCCTGTCTACTATCCCAATCATGTCGGCTCGGTCGGGGGCATTGTCGGCCTGATCGGCGGGCTCGGCGGGTTCGTGCTGCCGATCCTGTTCGGCATCGCCAACGACCTCACCGGCGTATGGCAGAGCTGCTTCATGCTGCTGTTTGCCATCTCCGTGCTCGCGCTGGTGTGGATGCACGTCGCTATCCGGCAGATGGAGCGCGAGGCGCAGGGGCCCGAGACCCAGAAGCTGCCGCAGCTTCCCGAGATGCAGGAGGTCCACGAGCCGGCGCTCCACGCACCTCCCGTCGCCGAACCCGCCAAAGTCGGCGCGCTGTCCGGCGCCGTGCTGCGCGACTGGCGGCCGGAGGATGCCGAGTTCTGGCGCACGAAAGGCCGTGCCATCGCGCGCCGCAACCTGTTCTGCTCCATTCCCGCCCTGCTGCTCTCGTTCGCGGTGTGGATGGTGTGGTCGGTGGTTGTCGCCAAGCTGCCCGCCATCGGCTTTCGCTATTCGACCGACCAGCTGTTCTGGCTCGCCGCGTTGCCGGGGTTGTCGGGGGCGACGCTCAGGATCTTCTACTCCTTCATGGTGCCGATCTTCGGCGGCAGGCTATGGACCACGCTCACCACTTGGTCGCTCATCGTCCCCGCGCTCGGCATCGGCATGGCCGTGCAGAACGCGGGCACGCCCTACTGGTTGTTTCTGGCCCTGGCACTGCTGTGCGGCCTCGGCGGGGGCAACTTCGCCTCGTCGATGGCCAATATCTCCTTCTTCTTTCCGAGAGCCGAGAAAGGCAACGCGCTGGCGCTCAACGCGGGGCTCGGCAATCTCGGCGTCAGCGTGGTGCAGTTCGTCGTGCCGCTGGCCATTACCGCCGGCGTATTCGGGTGGCTGGGCGGCGAGCCCGTCATGACCAAAGAGGCCGGCAAGGACGTCCCGCTCTGGCTGCAGAATGCCGGCTACATCTGGGTGCCGTTCATCATCGCCAGCGCGTTTGCGGCTTGGTTCGGCATGAACGACATCGCCTCGGCCAAAGCCTCTTTTGCCGAGCAGTCGATCATCTTCCAGAGGAAGCACAACTGGATCATGTGCTGGCTCTACACCGGCACGTTCGGGTCGTTCATCGGCTACTCTGCGGGCTTCCCGCTGCTCGCCAAGACGCAGTTCCCAGGGGTGGACGCGCTCGCCTACGCCTTCCTCGGGCCTCTGGTTGGCGCACTGTCACGCTCGCTCACCGGATGGGTGTCCGACAAATACGGCGGCGCTCGTGTCACGTTCTGGGTGTTCGTGGGCATGGCCGTTGGCGTGGCCGGAGTCCTGTATGCACTCAGCATTGGCAGCTGGCCCACCTTCTTCGCGATGTTCCTGCTCCTGTTCTTCGTCTCGGGCGTCGGCAACGCCTCGACCTTCCAGATGATCCCCGCCATCATGCGCAGCGAGATAGATCGGCTGATGCCGGGCTCCGACGGCGCGACACGTACGCGGCAGGCCGAGAAGGAGAGTGCGGCCATCATCGGCTTCACGTCGGCGGTCGCCGCCTACGGGGCATTCTTCATTCCCAAGAGCTACGGCACCTCGATCAGCTGGACCGGCGGTCCTCAAGCCGCGCTCTGGGCTTTCCTGGTGTTCTACCTCTCCTGCATCGCCATCACCTGGTGGTTCTACACACGGCCGGGCGGGTTGCTTCGCGATATCGAGCGCGGCGGGCCGGCGCGATCCCGCGGTCCCGCCGCCCAGCCAGCCGAATGATTGGGGACGACAGATGAGCCATTTTCTCGACCGCCTGACGTTCTTCAAGCGCATCGAAGGTAACTTCGCCGACGGCCACGGCATCACGACCAACGAGGACCGCCGGTGGGAGGACGGCTACCGCAAGCGCTGGCAGCACGACAAGATCGTGCGCTCCACGCATGGAGCCAACTGCACGGGCTCGTGCTCGTGGAAGATCTACGTCAAGGGCGGCATCGTCACGTGGGAGACGCAGCAGACCGACTACCCGCGCACCCGGCCCGATCTGCCAAACCACGAGCCGCGTGGCTGCTCGCGCGGTGCGAGCTACAGCTGGTATCTCTACTCCGGCAATCGGGTGAAGTATCCACTGGTGCGCTCGCGCCTGCTCAAGCTGTGGCGCGACGCGCGCACGAGCCGAACCCCCGCCGCTGCGTGGGCATCGATCGTCGAGAATCCTGAAAAGCGCGCTGCCTACACCAAGAAGCGCGGCCTCGGCGGCTTCGTGCGCGCGACTTGGGACGAGGTCACCGAGATCATCGCTGCCGCCAACGCCTATACGGTGAAGACCTACGGCCCCGACCGTGTCATCGGCTTTTCGCCCATTCCCGCGATGTCGATGGTGAGCTACGCCGCCGGCTCGCGCTATCTGTCGTTGCTCGGCGGCGTGTGCATGTCGTTTTACGACTGGTATTGCGACCTACCGCCGGCCTCCCCGCAGACCTGGGGCGAGCAGACCGATGTGCCGGAATCGGCCGACTGGTATAACTCGGGCTTCCTGATCATCTGGGGCTCGAATGTGCCGCAGACGCGCACGCCCGACGCCCATTTCTACACCGAGGTCCGCTACAAGGGCGCCAAGAGCGTCGTCATCTGTCCGGATTATTCGGAAGCCTCCAAATTCGCAGACTTGTGGATCTCGGTGAAGCAGGGCACCGACGCGGCGCTGGCGATGGCCATGGGCCACGTCATCGTGCGCGAGTTCTACATCGACCGGCAGGCCGAGTATTTCGAGGATTACGCGCGGCAGTACACCGACATGCCGATGCTGGTGCGCCTGGTGGAGCAGGGCGACCACCTCGTGCCGGACCGGCAGCTGCGCGCCTCGGATTTCCCGAACAACCTGGGCGAGACCAACAACCCGGAGTGGAAGACCGTCGCCTATGACGAGACCTCCGAGAGCATCGTCGTGCCGCAGGGCTCCGTCGGCTTCCGGTGGGGCGAGAAGGGCAAATGGAATTTGGAGGAGAAGGACGCGGACAGCCGCGTGACCAACCTGCAGATGAGCTTCGCCAGCGACAAGGACGAGCTCGCCGCGGTCGCCTTCCCCTACTTCGGCAACCGCGAGCACGACCATTTCGCCGGCACGGACCATCCCAGCGTGCTGGTGCGCAACGTGCCGGCCAAGCGGATCCAGCTCAAGGATGGCGAGGCGCTGGTTGCCTCGGTGTTCGACCTGTTCGTGGCCAACTACGGCGTCGATCGCGGCTTCGGCAGTGGGCACGTGGCGAAGTCCTACGACGAGAACGTGCCCTACACGCCCGCGTGGGCCGAGAAGATCACCGGCGTGCCGCGCGACCAGATCATCCAGACCGCCCGCGAGTTCGCCCGCAACGCCGAGAAGACCAAGGGCCGCTCGATGATCATCATCGGCGCGGCCATGAACCACTGGTTCCACTGCGACATGAATTACCGCGGCGTCATCAACTTGCTGGTGATGTGCGGTTGCGTCGGCCAGTCGGGCGGCGGCTGGTCGCACTACGTGGGCCAGGAGAAGCTCAGGCCCCAGTCGGGCTGGCTACCGCTGGCGTTCGCGCTCGATTGGTCGCGCCCGCCGCGCCAGCAGAACTCGACCTCGTTCTTTTACGCCCACACCGATCAGTGGCGCTACGAGACGCTCGATGTCGGCGAGATCATCTCCCCCACCGCGCCGGCGGGACCCTGGGACGGCGCGCTCATCGACTACAATGTGCGCGCAGAGCGCATGGGTTGGCTGCCGTCCGCGCCGCAGCTCGAGACTAATCCGCTCGAGGTGGCCAAGCAGACCGCCGCATCCGGCAAGGACCCCAAGGATTACGTCGCCGGAGCGCTGAAATCCGGCGAGCTGAAGCTCTCCTGCCACGATCCGGACAATCCCAGGAACTGGCCGCGCAACATGTTCGTGTGGCGCTCGAACCTGCTGGGATCCTCCGGCAAGGGCCATGAGTATTTCCTCAAGCATCTGCTCGGCACGTCGCACGGCGTGATGGGCAAGCACCTGGGCGAGATGGGCGTGCAGAAGCCCACCGACGTCGCCTGGCACGACGAGGCGCCGGAAGGAAAGCTCGACCTGCTCGTCACCCTCGACTTCCGCATGTCGACCACCTGCGTCTACTCCGACATCGTTCTCCCCACGGCGACCTGGTACGAGAAGAACGACCTCAACACCTCCGACATGCACCCCTTCATCCACCCCCTGACGGGGGCCGTGGACCCGTTGTGGGAGGCGCGCAGCGACTGGGAGATCTACAAGGCGATCGCCGAGAAGTTCTCGCAGGTCGCGCCCGAGGTTCTGGGCGTCGAGAAGGACCTGGTGCTGACGCCGATCATGCACGACACGCCGGCCGAGATCGCGCAGGCCATGGAGGTCAAGGACTGGAAGCGCGGCGAGTGCGAGCCGGTTGCCGGCAAGACCATGCCGGCGGTGACAGTGGTCGAACGCGACTACCCCAATCTTTACAAGCGCTTCACCTCGTTGGGCCCTCTCATGTCCAAGCTCGGCAACGGCGGCAAGGGTATGGCCTGGAACACCGAGCATGAGGTCGAGTTCCTCAAACGCTTGAATGGCGTCGTCACTGAGGAGGGGGCGACCAAGGGCCTGCCGAAGATCGACACAGACATCGACGCGGCCGAGGTGATCCTGACGCTGGCGCCCGAGACCAACGGCGAAGTCGCCGTCAAGGCATGGGCCTCGCTGGGCCGCGTCACGGGTCGCGAGCACACGCATCTCGCGGTGCCCAAGGAGGACGAGAAGATCCGCTTCCGCGACGTAGTGGCCCAGCCGCGCAAGATCATCTCTTCGCCGATCTGGTCGGGGCTGGAGTCGGAGAAGGTCTGCTACAACGCCGGCTACACCAACGTGCACGAACTGATCCCCTGGCGCACGCTGACCGGCCGCCAGCAACTCTACCAGGACCACCTGTGGATGCGCGCCTTCGGCGAGGCGCTGTGCGTCTACCGCCCGCCGATCGACACGCGCTCGGTCAAGCCGGTGATCGACAGGAAGCCCAACGGCGAAAGGCAGATCGTCCTCAACTTCATCACGCCGCACCAGAAATGGGGCATCCACTCCACCTACACCGACAACCTTCTAATGCTCACGCTTGAGTCGCGGCGGGCCGATCGTGTGGATCAGCGAGAAGGACGCGCGCCTCGCCGGCATCGTCGATAACGACTGGATCGAGGCCTACAACGCCAACGGCGCGCTGGTTGCACGGGCCGTTGTCTCGCAGCGCGTGAAGCAGGGCATGTGCATGATGTACCACGCGCAGGAGAAGATCGTGAACGTGCCGGGCTCCGAGATGACGGGCCAGCGCGGCGGCATCCACAATTCGGTGACGCGCATCGTCGTGAAGCCGACGCACATGATCGGCGGCTACGCCCAGCAATCCTACGGCTTCAACTACTATGGCACCATCGGCACCAACCGCGACGAGTTCGTGATCATCCGCAAGATGGTCAAGGTCGACTGGCTCGACCGACCCACGTCCGATCAACCGCAAGCCCTTTCCGTCGCCCCCAGCATCGAGGCCGCAGAATGAAAATCCGCGCGCAGATCGCCATGGTGCTGAACCTCGACAAGTGCATCGGGTGCCACACCTGCTCCGTCACCTGCAAGAACGTCTGGACCAACCGGGAGGGCATGGAATACGCCTGGTTCAACAACGTCGAGACCAAGCCCGGCATCGGCTACCCCAAGGAATGGGAGAACCAGGAGCGCTGGAACGGCGGCTGGGTGCGAAAGCGCAACGGCAAGCTCCAGCCCAAGATCGGCGGCAAGTGGCGCGTGCTTGCCAAGATCTTCGCCAATCCGGACCTGCCGGAGATCGACGACTACTACGAGCCCTTCACTTTCGACTACGACCACCTGCAGAAGGCGCCCGAGCTCGAGGCCTTCCCGACCGCGCGCCCGCGATCGCTCATCACCGGCGAGCGTATGGAGAAGATCGAGTGGGGCCCGAACTGGGAGGAGATCCTGGGCGGCGAATTCGCCAAGCGCTCAGCCGATGTCAACTTCGAGGGCGTGCAGAAGGAGATCTACGGCCAGTTCGAGAACACCTTCATGATGTATCTGCCGCGCCTGTGCGAGCACTGCCTGAACCCCGCGTGCGTGGCGGCGTGCCCCTCCGGCGCCATCTACAAGCGCGAGGAGGACGGCATCGTCCTGATCGACCAGGACAAGTGCCGGGGCTGGCGCATGTGCGTGTCGGGCTGCCCCTACAAGAAGATCTATTACAACTGGTCGAGCGGCAAATCGGAGAAGTGCATCTTCTGCTACCCGCGCATCGAAGCCGGGCAGCCCACGGTGTGCTCGGAGACGTGCGTGGGGCGCATCCGCTACCTGGGCGTCGTGCTCTATGACGCCGACGGCATCGAGAAGGCAGCGAGCGTCAAGGACGAGCAGGACCTTTACGAGGCACAGCTCTCCATCTTCCTCGACCCGAACGACCCACAGGTGATCACGCAGGCGCGTGCCGACGGCGTACCGGAGGCGTGGTTGGAAGCCGCCAAGAAGTCGCCGATTTGGAAGATGGCGATGGAATGGAAGGTCGCCTTCCCTCTGCATCCCGAATACCGCACGCTACCGATGGTGTGGTACGTGCCGCCGCTCTCGCCTATCCAGTCGGCGGCCGAGGCCGGCAAGATGGGCAGCGAAGGCGCCATGCCCGACGTGCGCTCGTTGCGAATCCCACTCAGATACCTCGCCAACCTGCTGACCGCCGGCGACGAGGAGCCGGTCGCGCGCGGGCTGGAGCGCATGCTCGCCATGCGCTCCTACATGCGGGCCAAGACCATCGAGGGTGTGCTCGACGAGACCATCGCCGCCAAGGTCGGCCTGAAGGGCCAGCAGATCGAGGACATGTACCAGATCATGGCGATCGCCAACTACGAAGACCGCTTCGTGATCCCGACCGTGCATCGTGAGCTGGGCGAGGACGCCTACGACCTACGCGGCTCGTGCGGCTTCTCGTTCGGCAACGGCTGCTCGGACGGCCGTACCGACACGGGGCTGTTCGGTGGCCGCAAAGCCAAGACCCCCATGGAGGTTGTGTGATGCGCAGGACCCTGAAGGTGCTCTCTGCCCTGCTGACCTATCCCACGACCGAGCTGCAGGCGGCGGTCCCGGAGATGCGAGCCGCACTCGATGCCGACAGGCGTCTGCCGGAGGAGCACCGCCACCGTATCGATCGCATCCTGGAGGAAATTGCCACCGGCGATCTTTACGACCTGCAGGAGCGCTATGTCCTGCTGTTCGATCGCACGCGCTCCCTGTCTCTGCACCTGTTCGAACATGTGCACGGGGAGAGCCGCGATCGCGGCCAGGCAATGGTGGACCTGAAAGCCCTCTACGAGCGCCACGGCCTGTTCATGAGCTCGGTCGAGCTGCCGGATCACCTGCCGCTGTTCCTGGAATTCCTCTCCCAGATCCCGGAGGCCGAGGCGCAGGAGCTGCTGGAAGAGACATCGCACGTGCTGGAAGCGATCCGTCAGCGTCTAAAGAAGCGCAAGTCGGCCTATTCCTCCGTCTTCTCCTGTGCTCAGGCGTTGGCCGATGCCAAGCCGCAAACCGACGTGGTTGTGGCCCTTCTGAACGAGCGGGACGAGGACCCCAACGACCTCGCGGCGCTCGATGCCGCCTGGGAAGAGGAGGAGGTCACCTTTGGTCCCGCCGCCGCTGCGGCCGCCCAGTGCGGCAAGGACGGTCTCGCCGCCAAGCTGCGCGCCGTGCGCCGACCCGCTCCAGGCATGCCGGCGCCGGAGCCCAAGCGGACCGTCGTCACCTACACGGCGTCCAAACGCGCCTGAGGAGGCCCCATGCGCGACGCCATCAATCACATCGTGTTCGGCTGGTATCCCTACCTGTGCCTGACCGTGTTCCTGCTCGGCAGCCTGCTGCGCTTCGACCGCGAGCAGTACACCTGGAAGACCGGATCTAGCCAGCTCTTGCGCCGCCGCCAGCTCATGTGGGGCTCGAACCTGTTCCACGTCGGCATCCTCGTCATCTTCTTCGGGCACCTCGTCGGCCTGCTGACGCCGATCTGGATCTTCGACTTCGTCGGCGTCAGCCACGGCTTCAAGCAGCTGATGGCAATCTGGGTCGGCGGCATTGCCGGCATCTTCTGTCTCGTCGGCATCGCCTTGCTGACGCACCGGCGGCTGTTCGACAGCCGCATCCGCGTCACATCGGCTCCTGGCGACATCGCCATCCTGCTGATCCTGTTCGCTCAGCTCCTGCTGGGGCTCGCCACAATTCCTGTCTCCATGGGCCATCTGGACGGTCACGAGATGGTGAAGTTCATGAACTGGGCCCAGGGCATCGTGCTGCTGCGAGTCGACTCCTGGATGCTGGTGGCCGATGCCCATCCGATCTTCAAGGCGCACCTGTTCCTCGGCATGACAATTTTCCTCCTGTTCCCGTTCACGCGTCTCATCCACGTGTGGAGCGCGCCGATCTGGTACCTCGGCCGGCGCGGCTATCAGGTGGTCCGCTCCAGCGGCCGTCCAGCGGGACCGGTCGCCGCGCGCCGCAACGTCTAACTGGCGGAGTGACCATGAGCTGCTCTGTGAAAGGCGCGCTGGCTCAGAACCTGCGCAAGGTGGTCTCGGTCAACGACGCTGTCATTCGTCACGACGAGATCTCCCGCGAGGCGCAAAACCACCCGGCCCCAACGCCGATCGCGGCCTGGACGGCTGCCGCGCGCGCCCTCGCCGTCCGCGAGCTGTTGCTGCAGGAGGCTCGCCGGATCGCTATCGATGCAGTGCCTTTGAACGATGGCGAGGGGCGCACGGAAACGGCCGAGGAGGCATCTATCAGAGCTCTGGTCGAACGGGAAGTCTCCACACCCGCCCCCGACGAGGCCGCTTGCCGGCGCTACTACCAGCAGAATTCGAAACGTTTCCGCTCTGCGGATCTCTACGAGGCCGCGCATATCCTAGTTGCGGCGCACCCCGGCGACCGTGCCGCATACACGGTGGCACGCACCCATGCGGAGGCGTTGGCGGCCGCCCTGCGCGACGCTCCCGGGCGGTTCGCCGAATTGGCCCTGGCCCATTCTGCCTGCCCGTCCGGAGTGGTCGGCGGCAATCTTGGCCAGCTCTCGCCCGGCGACACGGTCCCGGAATTCGACGCGGCGCTCTCGACGATGACGCCGGGCGAGATTTCCACAGTGCCCGTCGCATCCCGCTTCGGCCATCACATCATCCGCCTGGATCGCAAGATCGAAGGTCGCCAGCTGACGTTCGAGCAGGTCCGGGAGCGAATCGCCGGCTATCTGGTAGACCGGGCGCGGCACACGGCGATCGCTCAGTTCATAGCACGCCTCGCCGCGCGTGCGCAGATCAGCGGGGTCGACCTTCCTACGACTGCAGACCTCAGGGTGAGCTAGGAAAGCGCGATATGCTGCTTGGATCCATCATTGCCAATCTCGCCGATGAAGCCAGCATCCTGGAGACGCTCGCGTCCCTCGACGACCTGGTGCTGATCGCACGCCTGCGCGAGGCGGCCGCCGAAGCTGGCGAACCTGTCGGCAGTTTCGCGAGTGCGGTCGTGGGAAGCTTCGTCGCGCGCGCAGATGACACCGCGTGGCTGTCTTTGATGGCGGTGACGAGCAAGGCCGGCGATCCGGGCAAGGCATGCCTGCGATACATCCTCGGTACGGAGATTCCGACGTCGAAGCCGTCTTGTTCCTGTCAGCATTGACGTGGCGCAAGCACTGGATCGATGTTGAGTATGGCAACGACCTCCGAGCAGGTGCGCAACTATCGCGGTCCCGCGATCCTCAGCTACGGCTTTCGGCCGTTCTTCCTGCTTGGGGCCATCTGGATGCCGATGCGCGTTCCGTAGGCGTTGGAGCCGCCCGGGCACATGCTTTCATCGGCGGGCGCATCATCACAAAGTTTACCCGCAACTGGCTGGCGCGTCGGCCACCGGGTTCGACGCCGACAGCCTTCAATCGCTTCGACATGATCGCGATCGCCAGCGGGGCCGCTGCAATTGCGCTGTGGGTTGTGGCTCCGAGCCACTCCGCGACAGCGACGCTGGCGCTGATCGCGGCTGTCCTGCACGCGATCCGGTTGGCGCGTTGGGCTGGCTATCGTACGCTACATGAGCCGCTCGTCGCCGTGCTTCATGTCGCCTACGCTTTCGTGCCGATCGGGTTCATGCTCGTGTCGTCCAGCATTGTCCTTCCGGCGCTCATAGCTGTGTCATGAACGGGCATGAGGGTGAGCTCGTGGCTGCAGGCAACATGGGCAGCGCGGCAGGCGGGTGGCAAGCGCGACGGCGATCAGGCGGCGGATCGTCGAGATGGAGTTCGGTGTATGCCGTTCAGGCCGGAGCGGCACCGCGCGGACGGTAGCTTTTTCGGCGGCGGGATCTTGCGAGATCGCTTGGCGGAGGGGACCTGAGGGGGGAATCGGACTCCTCTCTGCGATGAGGAATCCGTAGGCCGCGATCGAGAGCGCCGCGTGATGGTGGAATCCTCGCCAACCTCGGCCCTCGTAGTGGTCGAGGCCGATCTCCTGCTTCAGGTCCTGGAAGTCGCGCTCGATGCGCCATCGGAGCTTGGCCGTATCGACGAGAGTTCGCAATCGATGTGCCGGCGGGCAGCGTCGAAAGCCAGTACTTGGTTGGGGCGTCCTCTCCCTCGGGCCATTCGATCAGCCGGCATCGGCGAGCGCGACAGCCTTCGGTACGCCGTCGGCGATCGCCTGCCGGACGGCCTCGCCTGGCTTCCTCCGGGAGTTCGGCCAGCATGGCGCCGAATACTTCGGGGTCGGCATGGCGTCCCGGCACTTGTCACCATGTTTCTCGCGTGCTGCGTGCAAACCCCTATCTTGCATCCAACAACGGCCTGTGGGGTCTATCCCACTGACCACGCCAGATCTGTGGGTACTGCCGACCAAAACGAGCGGACCTTGCTTCGAACCCTCCGGTTGGCT
>CAVTVO010000041.1:0-13932 GCA_963738065.1 uncultured Alphaproteobacteria bacterium | reverse complement strand
CGATCTCCGAGGATCTCGGCATCAAGCTTGAGAACGTCACCCTCGCCATGCTGGGCAAGGCCAAGCGGGTGTCCATTACCAAGGACAACACCACCATCATCGATGGTTCCGGCAAGAAGAAGGACATCGAAGCGCGCATCAGCCAGATCAAGGCGCAAATCGAAGACACGACCTCTGACTACGATAAAGAGAAGCTCCAGGAGCGACTGGCAAAACTCGCTGGCGGCGTTGCCGTCATCAAGGTCGGCGGCGCCACCGAGACCGAGGTCAAAGAGCGCAAGGATCGGGTCGACGACGCGCTGAATGCGACCCGGGCCGCCGTCGAGGAAGGCATCGTGCCAGGCGGTGGCGTGATGCTGCTGAAGGCCTCGAAGGTGATAAACGTCAAGGGCGACAACGAGGACCAGGACGCGGGCATCAACATCGTCCGCAAGGCCCTGCAGGCCCCTATCCGCCAGATCGCGGAAAATGCAGGGGTTGAAGGCTCGATCGTGGTCGGCAAGGTGATGGACGAGCGATCGGGATCATTCGGCTACGACGCGCAGGCCGATCAGTATGGCGACATGATCGAGAAGGGCATCATCGATCCGGCCAAGGTCGTCCGTATTGCCTTGCAGGACGCAGCCTCCATCGCCGGCCTGATGATCACCACAGAAGCCGGTGTGGCCGAAGCCCCGAAGAGAGAGGCGGGTCACGCCGATCATGGCCGAGGCGGTGGCATGGACGGAATGATGTAGCGGACCGCAGGCCGTTGGGCTTGAAGTGTTGGGGGCCGCAAGGCTCCCAACCGCCCGGCGAGCGCGGGCAACTTCATGCCTTGGGGCAGAATTCGCCACGCCCAGGAGATCGCTGCTCTCTAAGGCCCACGACGCAGTCCGTATCAACGCTATCGATGTTGCCGCTCCCTCCGCGGTCGCCTCGGCTCGCAGCCTTCCAGATCGCGACAGGGCTCTACTGCCAACGAAAGGGTCAGTTTTGAAAATGCGCGCGATCATACTCGCGGCGGCGATGTGCTGCCTGAGTGCGGGCGCTTCACTTGCTGGGGTATCGGTGCCGCAGGCTGCTGATCTTTCGCGGCCGGCGGCCGAGGGCCCATCCAAGCAAAGCGCCTTCGAAGCAGCCATATTGGACTGCGAAAGCATGTGGGATCGCGGCACCCACATGACCGAGCAAGGACTGGTCGCTGACGTGCCGGCGCGTGCAGGAACGTCTTGAGCAGCCCCAGCTCAGATAGATGCGCAGATGACAGTGCCCCAATGGAGCGCACGTGGAGACATAGAATGAGCGCAAGAAAGGCTAAGAAGGCGGAGTTTGGCAGGCGAGGTCATAAGACAGTCGCGCCGACCGGGGGCCAGACCACCGCCATGCAGCGTCTCAAGACGAAGGGCAACCGGTTGTGGATGGCAAGCGGACTCCAAACAAAAAGAGGACCCGCGCCCAAAGGCTTTCAAGCGGCCACGCTTGATGCGATGACGGCGGAGACTTTTCGGCGCAGCGGCGAAGCGCTATTTTTCTAACGAGCTGATCGATCTGAGCGAGTTGTTCTGGGTCAGCGCTGGACGCTCAATGCACTCCCGGCGCAACCATTGATCGCGCCAGCTCTGGCGGAACGCGTGCCCCCGACACGGAAGCCGTTGTTGTGGTTCCTGTTGCGGTTGGCCGAGCGAAGTTTGCTCGGATTTTTGTTCCAGGAGCCGCCGCGCAGGACCCGGCGACAAGGGACCGTCCAGGCTTCAAGGGGCTTTCCTCGCCACGGCAGTTGACCCCCCAGCTTCTGCCAGACTTGCTGCAGGTGCGAGAACGGCAAGGGCGTGCCAGGAGCCGACCAAGTGGGAGGAGATGAAGACGGCAACTCAACGAGCAAGAGCGGACTTAGAATGGCTGGAGCCACCTGTACCTAGAGCGCCAACACGATTTGGCTGCCGCGCGCGATACGCATGGACAGAAGTATCGCGCACGTTCTTCTGCATTCAGGCACGTATCGTTATGGATGACGTCTCCTTCGACATATGCGATCGCGCACAATCCGCACCCACCGATCTGGCAGCCCGACTCAACCGCGATGCCGGCCGCTTGCAGGGCCTGGAGGGCGGTGGTCTGCGGGGCGAAAGTTAGCCTTCGATCGGACCACGCCAAGTAGATCTCGAACGACCCGGGCACCATTGGGGTCTCACCGCGTCCGTCGGCATCGCGCGAGCAGCGGCCAATAGATGAGCGCAAAGCCGCCAAAGGCCGCGACCCATGCGAACGCGGCGAGGTGGAGAAGCGGCGCTCGCGCAATGTCGAAGCCGGCGATGATGCGCGCCGCCGCCGCTATGACGACGGCTAGATAAACAAACCGTATGGGAACTGTCGCCGTGAGTGATCGACCGGTATGTCCCAGACTAGCCCGCGTCATTACGGCCAGCGTCATCAAACCAATCGCCCCTGCTGTCCAACAATGCAAGGCGCCAGTAGGGGTTATGAGCGCGGGTAAGACAATGCTGGACGCCACGAGCAAGAACCCAATCGGCACGAAGGCGTAGGCGACATGCAGCACGACGACGAGCGGCTCGCGCGGCGTACGATAACCGGCCCAACGCGCCAGCCTGATCGCGTGCAAGACAGCCGCGATCAGCGCCAGCACCGCTGTTGCGTAATGACCCGGAGCCATGACCCACAACGCGATTGCAGCGGCGCCGCCCGAGACCGCGATCACGTCGAAGCGATTGAAGGCTGTCGGCATCGGACCAGGTGGCCGACGCGCCAGCCAATTGCGTGTAAAGCTCGGGATGATGCGCCCGCCGATCACGGTGATGAGCAAGACAGCCGTTCCGACGCCGAGGCGCATTCCGTAGGCGTTGGAGCCGCCCGGACGCATGCTTTCCAGATGGAATACGACGTTGCCGACGAGCAGCAGGCCGATCAGCGCCAAAATCTTGAGGTTATGCTTGCTGCTTCCATGAATGATTTCTCGGCCAATCACGCACGCAAGCGTGGCGAGGAACAGTGCATCGATTGTGGCCGCGGCTGGACCGCCGACCCAAGCTGAAATCAGCATTGCCAAGCGACCCGCGACCCACACAAGCAGCAAAGCCAGAAGCGGCATGCCCGTGACTGGGAGGCGTCCTGTCCAATTGGGTACGGCTGTCAGCAGGAATCCCGCGGCGATCGCCGGCAGATAGCCATATAGGAGTTCGTGGACGTGCCATTCAACCGGCGACAGTGCGATAGGAAGCGTCAGCGACCCCGAGAGCAGCGGCAACCAGATCGCGACCGCTAGGGCCGACCAGATTGCACCAAGCAGGAAGAACGGCCGAAAGCCGTAGCTGAGGATCGCGGGACCGCGATAGCTGCGCACCTGCTCCGCGGTCGTTGTCATGCTCAATGTCCGTAATCCGTTCAGGGTTCGCGCCGCGTCAATGCTGACAGGAGCAAGACGGCTTCGACGTCGGGAGCTCCGTCCCCAGGATGTATCTCAGGCATGCCTTGCCCGGATCGTCGGACTTGCTCGTGACGGCCATCAGAGACAGCCACGCGGTATCGTCGGCGCGGGAGACGAAGTTTCCGACGGCAGCACTTGCGAAAGTGCCGAGTGGTTCGCCAGCGGCGGCAGCTGCCTCGCGCATGCGGGCGAGCAGCACCAGGTCGTCGAGAGATGCCAGCGTCTCCAAGATGCTGGCCTCGTCGGAGAGGTTTGCAATGATGGACCCAAGCAGCATTTCGCGCTCCTAGCTCACCCTGAGGTCGGCCGGTGTCGGAAGCTCGACGCCACGGACGTCGGCGCGCCCCGCGACGCGCGCCACGAACTGGGCGATCGCGGTATGCCGGGCGCGGTCCGCCAGGTAGTCGGCGATCCGGTCGTGGACCTGCTCGAACGGCAGATGACGCCCCTCGATCATGCGATCGAGTCGGATGATGTGATGGCCAAACCGAGAAGCGACGGGCTCCGCGCTCGTCTCTCCGGGCACCATCGCGGCAAGCGCCGCATCGAACTCCGGCGTCGTATCACCAGGAGACAGCTGGCCCAGATTTCCCCCGAGCGCTTTGGAGGGGCAGGCGGAATGCTCCAGTGCGAATTCGGCGAACCGTTGCGGGGCGTCGCGCAACGCGGCCGTCAGGGCCTCCGCTTGCGCACGCGCCGCGGCGTATGCCGTGCGGTCGCCGGGGTGCGCGGCGAATAAGATGTGTGCCGCTTCATAGAGATCCGCCGAACGGAAGCGCCTGAGGTTTTGCTCGTAGTAGCGCCGGCACGTGGCTTCGTCCGGGGTCGGCGTCGATACCTCGTGCTCGACAAGTGCCCGGATCGCGGCCTCGTCGTCCGTCTCGGTGCGCCCCTCGCCATCCGACAAAGGCTCCGCCTCGAGACCGCTGCGGCGCGCTTCCTGCAGCAGCAGCTCGCGAACAGCCAGCGCACGGGCGGCGGCAGTCCACGCGGCGATCGGCGTGGGCGCAGGATAGTTCTGCGCCTCGCGCGAGATTTCGTCGTGACGGATGGTCACGCCATTGACGGACACGACCTTGCGCAGATTTTGCGTGAGCGCGCCTTTGACCGAGCAGCTCATGAGCTCACTCCGCTGGCTGGATGTTGCGCGAGGAGCGCGCCCAGCCGTCGGCCGGCCGCTCGAGCGCACGACCTGATAGCCGCGCCGGCCGAGGTACCAGATCGGCGCGCTCCACACGTGCACCAGGCGCGTGAACGGAAAGACCAGGAAGATGGTCATGCCGAGGAACAGATGCGCCTTGAAGATCGGGTTGACGTCGGCCACCAGCATCCAGGCATCGCTGCGCAACAGCAGGACGCCCTGCGCCCAGCTCATGAACTTCACCATCTCGTGGCCGTCGAGGTGGCCCATGGACACCGGGATGGTCGCGAGGCCCAAGAGGAGCTGGGCGAACAGGATCAGCAGGATGGCTATGTCGCCGAAAGACGAAGTCAGGCGGATGCGGCTGTCGAACAGCCGCCGATGCGTCAGCAACGCGATGCCGATCAGGCAGAAGATGCCGGCAATGCCGCCGACCAGATCGCCATCAGCTGCTTGAAGCCGTGGCTGATGCCGATCGTGTCGAACACCCAGATCGGCGTCAGCAGGCCGACGAAGTGGCCGAAGAAGATCACCAGGATGCCGACGTGGAACAGGTTCGAGCCCCACATCAGTTGGCGCCGGCGCAGGAGCTGGCTGGAGCCCGTCTTCCACGTGTACTGCTCGCGGTCGAAGCGCAGCAGGCTGCCGAGCAGGAACACCGTCAGGCACAGGTAGGGATACCAGCCGAAGACGATATGATTGATGGCGTCGCGCATGGGGGCCTCCTCAGGCGCGGTTGGACGGCGTGTAGGTGACGACGGGGCGCTTGGGCTCGTGCACCGGCATGCCCGGAGCGGGCCGGCGCAGCGGCGCGCAGCTTGGCGGCGAGACCGTCCTTGCCGCACTGGGCGGCCTGCTGCGGCGGCGGGACCGAAGGTGACCTCCTCCTCCTCCCAGGCGGCATCGAGGGCCACGAGATCGTTGGGATCCTCGTCCGGCTCGCCCATCAGCGCGGCCACCACCTCGGTCTGCGGCTTGGCTTCGGCCAGCACCTGGGCGCAGGAGAAGATTGACGAATACGTCGACTTGCGCTTCTTCAGACGCTGCCGGATCGCTTCCAGCACGTGCGACGTCTCGCCGAGCAGATCACATGCCTCCGCCTCGGGGATGGCGGACAGGAACTCCAGGAACAGCGGGAGATGGTCCGGGAGCTCGGTGGAGCTCATATACAGACCGTGTCGCTCATACAGCGCCTTCAGATCCACCATGGCCTGGCCGCGGTCACGGCTCTCGCCGTGCACGTGTTCGAACAGGTGCAGCGACAGCGAGCGCGTGCGGTCGAACAGCAGGACATAGCGCTCCTGCAGGTCGTAAAGATCGCCGGTGGCGATTTCCTCGAGGATGCGATCGAGGCGCTCGCGGTTGTGCTGCGGCAGGCGAGCCTCCCCGTCGAGGGCTCGCCGCATCTCCGCAATCGCCCCCTGCAGCTCCGCCGTGGGATAGCTCAGCAAGGCCGACAGCACCTTCAGAGTCTTGCGCATTACGCGACCTCCATCGGGGTTTTGGCTTTGCGTTTCGTGCCGCCGAACAGGCCCGTCTCGGTGCGGCCGTCCGAGCAGCCGTTGCCGAACGTGAAGCCGCACGAGCCGCGCAAGTCGTAGGCGTCCTCGCCGAGCTCGCGATGCACGGTCGGGATCACGAACCGGTCCTCGTAGTTGGCGATTGCCATGATCTGATACATGTCCTCGATCTGCCGACCCTCGAGGCCGACCTTGGCGGCGATGGTCTCGTCGATCACACCCTCGATGGTCTTGGCGCGCATGTAGGCGCGCATCGCCAGCATCCGCTCCAGACCCAATGCGACAGGTCGCTCGTCGCCGGCGGTCAGCAGATTGGCGAGATACTTGAGCGGGATGCGCAAGCTACGCACGTCAGGCATCGCTCCATCGCTGCCCATCTTGCCGGCCGCGGCCGCCGACTGGATCGGTGAGAGTGGCGGCACGTACCAGACCATTGGCAACGTGCGGTATTCCGGATGCAGCGGAAAGGCGACCTTCCATTCCATCGCCATCTTCCAAATCGGCGACTTCTTGGCGGCTTCCAACCACGCTTCCGGCACGCCGTCGGCGCGCGCCTGGGCGATCACTTCCGGATCGTTGGGATCCTGGAAAATGTCGAGCTGTGCCTGATAGAGGTCTTTCTCGTCCTTGACGCTTGCTGCCTTCTCGATGCCGTCGGCGTCATAAAGCACGACGCCCAGGTAGCGGATGCGCCCCACGCACGTCTCCGAGCAGACGGTGGGTTGGCCCGCTTCGATGCGCGGGTAGCAGAAGATGCACTTCTCGGATTTGCCGCTCGACCAGTTGTAGTAGATCTTCTTGTAGGGGCAGCCCGACACGCACATGCGCCAGCCGCGGCACTTGTCCTGGTCGATCAGGACGATGCCGTCTTCCTCGCGCTTGTAGATGGCGCCCGAGGGGCAGGCTGCCACGCACGCGGGGTTGAGGCAGTGCTCGCACAGCCGCGGCAGGTACATCATGAAGGTGTTCTCGAACTGGCCGTAGATCTCCTTCTGAATGCCCTCGAAGTTGTGGTCCTGCGAGCGCTTGGCGAACTCCCCGCCCAGGATCTCCTCCCAGTTCGGGCCCCATTCGATCTTCTCCATGCGCTCGCCGGTGATCAGCGAGCGCGGGCGCGCGGTCGGAAAGGCTTCCAGCTCGGGCGCCTTCTGCAGGTGGTCGTAGTCGAAGGTGAAGGGCTCGTAGTAGTCGTCGATCTCGGGCAGGTCGGGGTTGGCGAAGATCTTCGCCAGCACCCGCCACTTGCCGCCGATCTTGGGCTGAATCTTGCCGTTGCGCTTCCGCACCCAGCCGCCGTTCCAGCGCTCCTGGTTCTCCCAGTCCTTGGGATAGCCGATGCCGGGCTTGGTCTCGACGTTGTTGAACCACGCGTATTCCATGCCCTCGCGGTTGGTCCAAACGTTCTTGCAGGTGACCGAGCAGGTGTGACACCCGATGCACTTGTCGAGGTTCAGCACCATGGCGATTTGCGCGCGGATCTTCATTCAGCGGCCTCGATCCTGGGAGCGGCGGAGTGCGGGTGCGGCTGATCGTCGGCCGGCCGGTCGAGCCAGTCGACCTTGGCCATCTTGCGGATGATCACGAACTCGTCGCGATTGGTGCCGATGGTGCCGTAGTAGTTGAAGCCGTAGGACTGCTGGGCATAGCCGCCGATCATGTGCGTCGGCTTTACCACGATGCGCGTCACCGAATTGTGGATGCCGCCGCGTTGGCCCGTCATCTCCGAGCCCGGCACGTTCACGATCTTCTCCTGCGCGTGATACATCATGCACATGCCCTGCTTCACGCGCTGGGAGACGACGGCACGGGCAACCAGTGCGCCGTTGGAGTTGTAGGCCTCGATCCAGTCGTTATCGACGATGCCGGCGAAGCGGGCGTCCTTCTCGCTGATCCACACGATCGGCCCGCCACGGCTCAAGGTGAGCATCAGCAGGTTGTCGGTGTAGGTGGAGTGGATGCCCCACTTCTGGTGCGGCGTGATGAAGTTGAGGACGACCTGCTTCTCGCCGTTGGGCTTGCTGTCGATCACCGGCTTGACCGAGCAGGTGTCGATCGGCGGACGGTAGACGCACAGCGCCTCGCCGAAGGCACGCATCCACAGATGGTCCTGGTAGAGCTGCTGGCGGCCCGTGAGCGTGCGCCAGGGGATCAGCTCGTGCACGTTGGTGTAGCCGGCGTTGTAGCAGACCTTCTCCGACTCCAGCCCGGACCAGATCGGCGACGAGATGATCTTTCGTGGTTGCGCGACCACGTCACGGAAGCGGATCTTCTCGTCCTCCTTCGGCACCGCAAGATGCGTGTGCTCGCGCCCGGTGAAGCCGCCCAGCGATGCCCAGGCCTTGACGGCGACCTCACCGTTGGTCTCCGGCGCCAGCGTCAGGATCACCTCCGCGGCGTCGATGTCGGTCTCGATCTTCGGCAGCCCCTTGGTCGGACCTTCATCCGTGACGACGCCGTTCAGACGTTTGAGGAAATCGACCTCGTGCTCGGTGTTCCACGCCATGCCCTTGCCACCGTTGCCGAGCTTCGACATGAGCGGGCCGAGCGACGTGAAGCGCTTGTAGAGGTTGGGGTAGTCGCGCTCGACTACCGTGACCGCCGGCATGGTCTTGCCGGCTACCGGCTCGCATTCGCCTCGCTTCCAGTCCTTGACGTCGATGGCTTGGGCGATCTCGGCCGGCGTGTCGTGCAGGATCGGCGTGAGCACCACGTCCTTCTCGACGCCCAGCACCTCGGGCGCGACTTCGGAGAATTTCTTGGCGATGGCCTTGTAGATCTCCCAGTCGCTGCGCGCCTCCCACGATGGGTCCACCGCGCCGGTCAGCGGATGGATGAAGGGATGCATGTCCGAGGTGTTGAGGTCGTTCTTCTCGTACCAGGTGGCGGTCGGCAGCACGATGTCGGAGTAGACGCAGGTGGTCGACATGCGGAAGTCGAGGGTGACGAGCAGGTCGAGCTTTCCTTCGGGCGCTTCGTCGTGCCAGACGACATCGGTGGGCTTCTGCACACCCATCTCGCCCAGCTGCTTGCCCATCACGCCATGCGATGTGCCGAGCAGGTGCTTGAGGAAATACTCGTGCCCCTTGCCGGACGAGCCCAGCAGGTTCGAGCGCCACACGAACATGTTGCGCGGCCAGTTCTTGGGATTGTCGGGGTCGTGGCAGGAGAGCTTGATCTCGCCTGACTTTAGAGCACCGGCCACGTAGTCCTTAGCTTCCTTGCCTGATGCGGCCGCCTGCTTTGCCACCTCGAGCGGATTGGTCTCGAGCTGCGGTGCCGACGGGAGCCAGCCCATGCGCTCGGCGCGCACGTTGTAGTCGATCAGCGCGCCGTCCCACGGCCCGGCCGGCGCGGTCGGCGAGACGATCTCGCTCGACATCGAGCGTCTCGTAGCGCCACTGGTCGGTGTGGGCGTAGAAGAACGACGTGGAGTTCTGCTGCCGCGGCGGGCGGCTCCAGTCGAGCGCGAAGGCGAGCGGCAGCCAGCCCGACTGCGGGCCTGCAGCTTCTCCTGGCCGACATAGTGCGACCACCCGCCGCCCGACTGGCCGACGCAGCCGCACATCACCAGCATGTTGATGACGCCGCGGTAGTTCATGTCGCAGTGGAACCAATGGTTCATGGCCGCGCCGATGATGATCATCGACCGGCCCTTGGTCTTCTCGGCGTTGCGGGCGAACTCGCGGGCGGTCTGGATGATCTGATCGCGCGGCACGCCGCTGATCTTCTCGGCCCATGCCGGCGTGTAGGGCACGTTCTCGTCGATAGGACTTGGCTACGTGCGCGCCGCCGAAGCCGCGGTCGACGCCGTAGTTGGCGACGAACAGGTCGAACACCGAGGCGACCAGTGCCTCGCCATCCTTCAGCTGCACGCGCTTGGCCGGCACCTTGCGCACCAGCACGCTCGGATGGTCCGTGCCGGCGAAGTGGTCGTGCTCGCGGTTGCCGAAGTAGGGGAAGGCGACGTCGGCGAGCACGTCCTTGTCGTTGGCGAAGCTCATCTGCAGGTTGGTCTCGCGGCTGCCCGTCTCCTTCTCCTCCAGGTTCCACTTGCCCTTCTCGCCCCAGCGGAATCCGACCGAGCCGTTGGGGCACGACAATGCTCTCGGAAGTCTCATCGTAGGCGACTGTCTTCCAGTCGGGATTGTTGGTCTCGCCCAGGTTGTCGGCGAAGTCGGAGGCGCGCAGACAGCCGGTCAGGCACCAGGCTTTCGCCCTGCTTCACCAGCCGCACCAGCATCGGCATGTCCGTGTACTGGCGCGCGTAGTCCTCGAAATACTCGGCCTGCCGATCGATATAGAACTCGCGCAGGATGACGTGGCCCATGGCCATGGCCAGCGCCGCATCGGTGCCCTGCTTCACCGAGATCCACAGGTCGGCGAACTTCGAGGCTTCCGAATAGTCCGGGCAGATGACGACGCTCTTGGCGCCCTTGTAGCGGACCTCGGTGTAGAAATGGGCGTCCGGCGTGCGCGTCTGCGGCACGTTCGAGCCCCAGATGATCAGGAAGCCCGCATTGTACCAGTCGGCCGATTCCGGCACGTCGGTCTGCTCGCCCCAGGTCTGCGGGGAGGCCGGCGGCAGGTCGCAATACCAGTCGTAGAACGACATGCACACGCCGCCGAGCAGCGACAGATAGCGCGAGCCGGCGGCGTAGCTCACCATCGACATGGCCGGGATCGGCGAGAAGCCGATGACGCGGTCGGGGCCGTAGGTCTTGGCCGTATAGGCGTTGGCCGCGGCGATGATCTCGGTGACCTCGTCCCAGGTCGCGCGCACGAAGCCGCCGAGCCCGCGCTTCTTGGTGTAGGCGGCGCGCTTTTCCGGGGTTTCGACGATCGACGCCCACGCCGCCACTGGCGTCCGATAGCACGCGCGCGTCGCGCCA
This sequence comes from uncultured Alphaproteobacteria bacterium, assembly GCA_963738065.1. Classification (GTDB taxonomy): domain Bacteria; phylum Pseudomonadota; class Alphaproteobacteria; order Rhizobiales; family Hyphomicrobiaceae; genus AWTP1-13. Next base: position 2,958 of record CAVTVO010000041.1, on the reverse strand, counting down.
CAGCTTCAGTAGACGCGAGCGCACCAGGGGATACTTCACCCGGTTGCCGGAATAGAGGTACCAGCTGTAGCTGGCGCCGCGGGAACAGCCGCGCGGCTCGTGATTGGGCAGGTCGGGACGCGTGCGCGGGTAGTCGGTCTGCTGCGTCTCCCAGGTGACGATGCCGCCCTTGACGTAGATCTTCCAGGAGCACGAGCCCGTGCAGTTGGCGCCGTGCGTGGAGCGCACGATCTTGTCGTGCTGCCAGCGCTTGCGATAGCCGTCCTCCCAGCGACGGTCCTCGTTGGTGGTGATGCCGTGACCGTCGGCGAATTCGCCTTCGATGCGCTTGAAGAACGTAAGGCGGTCGAGGAAATGGCTCATCTGTGGTCCCCAATCATTCGGCTGGTTGAGCTGTGGACGCGCGGGCGGTTGGCGACGGTCCGCCCCGCTCGAGGTCGCGCAGCAATCCGCCGCGGCGCGTATAGAACCACCAGGTGATGACGATGCAGCTGAGGTAGAAGACAAAGAACCCCCAAAGCGCCGCCTGCGGCCCGCCCGTCATGCTGATCGACGTGCCGTAGCTCTTCGGGATGAAGAAGGCGCCGTAAGCTGCGATGGCCGAGGTGAAGCCGATGATCGCCGCGCTTTCCTTGTCTCCCTGACGCGTGCGGGTGGCGGTGTCCGCAGCCGGCATGAGCCGATCCATCTCGTTGCGCATGATGGCCGGGATCATCTGGAAGGTGGAGGCATTGCCCACGCCGCTGACGAAAAACAGCAGCAGGAACATGGCGAAGAAACCGGGCCAGCTGCCGGCACCGAGGAAATAGAGAACGCCCACGACGCCGACAGCCATGCCGACGAATACCCAGAAGGTGACGCGGCCGCCGCCGTACTTGTCCGACACCCATCCCGTGAGCGAGCGGGAAAGCGCGCCAACCAGCGGGCCGAGGAACGCGTAGGCGAGTGCGTTGACCTCGGGAAACTGCGTCTTGGCCAACAGCGGGAATCCCGCCGAATAACCTATGAACGAGCCGAAAGTGCCGGTGTAGAGCCAGCACATGATCCAGTTGTGCTTCCGCTCGAAGATCACCGCCTGCTCGGTGAACGAAGCTTTCGCCGAGGCGATGTCGTTCATGCCGAACCACGCCGCAAAGGCGCTGGCGACGATGAACGGCACCCAGATGTAGCCGGCGTTCTGCAGCCACATCGGCACAGTCCGGCCGGTCTCCTTGACCATGATCGGCTCGCCGCCGAGCCAGCCGAACACGCCAGCCGTGATGACGAGCGGCACCACGAACTGCACGACGCTGACCCCGAGATTGCCCAGCCCTGCATTGAGCGCCAGCGCGTTACCCTTCTCGGCCTTGGGGAAGAAGAAGGAGATGTTCGCCATCGAGGAGGCGAAATTGCCGCCGCCGAAGCCGCACAGCAGAGCGAGCGCCAGGAACAGCCAGTAGGGCGTCGCCGGATTCTGCACGGCCATGCCGATGCCGATTGCCGGGACGATCAGCGACCACGTCGTCAGCGTGGTCCACAGCCGCCCCCCGAAAACCGGCACCATGAACGAGTAGAAGATGCGCAGCGTCGCGCCCGAGAGCCCAGGCAGCGCGGCGAGCCAGAACAGCTGGTCGGTCGTGTACGTGAAGCCGATGGCAGGCAGCTTCGCCACGACAACGGACCACACCATCCACACGGCGAACGAGAGCAACAACGACGGGATCGAGATCAGCAGGTTGCGTCGCGCGAGCTTGCGACCGGCCGACTGCCAGAAGTCCTTGTCCTCCGGCCTCCAGTCCTCGATGAGATGCGGCCCAAGCGCGCCGACATGCTGGGGTTCATGGATCTCCTGCATCTCGGGCAACTCGGGGAGCTTCTTTAGCTCGGCGCCATAGACGCCCTTCTCCATGGCCCGGATCGAGAGGTGCATCCAAACCAGCGCCAGCGCGGAGAGAGCGAACATGGCCATGAAGCAGCTCTGCCACACGCCCGTGAGATCGTTGAGCGCACCGAACAGGATCGGAAGGACAAAACCGCCGAGCCCACCGACCAAGCCGACGACGCCGCCGACCGAGCCCACGTGCTGCGGATAGTAGACGGGGATGTGCTTGTAGACAGCTGCCTTGCCGAGGCTCATGAAGAAGCCCAGCACGAAGGCGATCACGGTGAAGGCTACAAGGCCGGTTTCCAGCCGGAAGTTCATCGGCCCGCGGATGCCCTGCACGACGTACTCGGTCGGCGGGTAGGAAAGGACGAAGCAGCAGACGACGGACATGCCGAACGTCCAGTACATGATGCGGCGCGCGCCGTATTTGTCGGACAGTACGCCGCCGTAGACGCGGAACAGGCTTGCCGGTACCGAGTAGGTGGCACCGATCATGCCGGCAGTCGTGATGTCGAGGCCGTAAACGCCGATAAGGTACCGCGGCAGCCACAGCGCCAGCGCCACGAAGCCGCCGAACACGAAGAAATAGTAGAGCGAGAACCGCCACACCTGGATGTTCTTCAAGGGCTCGAGCATGGCCCGCAGCGATTCGGGTTTGGCCCCGCTGCGCCGGCGCGCCTCGAGCTGCGGATCGTCCTTGGTCATCAGCCAGAAGACGACCGCCATGGCCGCGATAGCGAGCGCCCACACGTCGGCGACTGCTTTCCAGCCATAGGCTACCATGATGAAGGGAGCGACGAACTTGGTGACGGCCGCACCGACGTTGCCGGCACCGAAGATGCCGAGCGCCGTGCCTTGCCTCTCCTTCGGATACCACTTGGACACGTAGGTGATGCCGACCGCGAACGAGCCACCGGCGATGCCGACGCCGAGCGCCGCCAGCAAAAACGTCGGGTAGTCATACGCGAAGGTCAGAAGCCAGGTCGCGACGGCCGCCGACAGCATGACGGCAATGTAGACGATGCGGCCGCCGTACTGGTCGGCCCAGACGCCGAGCATGAGGCGGATCAGCGAGCCGGTCAGGATTGGCGACC
>CAVTVO010000040.1:0-82282 GCA_963738065.1 uncultured Alphaproteobacteria bacterium | reverse complement strand
CTTCGAACCTGCGATAGTCGGCTCGTCCGATGTCCCAGGTTGACGAGACTGAATAAGCGTCACCACAGAGGGATGCCGCTCCGATGTTTGAGATCCTGATTCTACGGCGACCTCCGCGACGGCACTACTCGGACACACTCCTAGCCTTACTGTGTCATAAGAGGCTTGTTCTCTAGCCATCGCGCGTTCGCATGCACTGGGCATCGCGGCAACCGCTTGGCAAGCGCGACGGCGATGAGCTTTCGCAGGGTCGCTATCGAATTGGAAGTGTGGCGCTCAGGCCGGAGCGTCGTGCTGGTAGCGCGCCTTCGGCATGACGTGTCCGCGCGGACGGTAGCTCTCGTTCGGCGTCGGCGCTCTTCGATGAGCGCTTGGCGGAGGGCACAGAGGGGGGAATTCGGACTCTCGCTCGACGAGGATTCCGTAGGCCGCGATCGAGAGCGCCGCGTGATGGTGGAATCCTCGCCACCTCGCCCCTCGTAGTGGTCGAGGCCGATCTCCTGCTTCAGGTCCTGGAAGTCGCGCCCGATGCGCCATCGCAGCTTGGCGGTATCGACGAGAGTTGCGATCGGTGTGCTGGCGGGCAGCGTCGAAAGCCAGTACTTGGTTGGGGCGTCGTCGCACTCGGGCCATTCGATCAGCCGGCATCGGCGAGCGCGACAGCCTTCGGTACGCCCTCGGCGATCGCCTGCCGGACGGCCTCGCCTGGTCTTCCTCCGGGAGTTCGGCCAGCACTGCGCCGAATACTTCGGGGTCGGCATGGCGTCCCGGCACTTGTCATCATGTTTCTCGCGTGCTGCGTGCAAACCCCTATCTTGCATCCAACAACGGCCCGTTGGGGTCTATCCCACTGACCACGCCAGATCTGTGGGCACTGCCGACCAAAACGAGCGGACCTTGCTTCGAACCCTCCGGTTGGCTTAGGACATTTCGAACAATAACAAAATCGTGGTCCGCAAGCGTGCGTCTGTGTGACTCAGGCTGGCGGGATTCCCGTGCGGCGCGAACGGGCGTAGGTCGGTCGCGTGATCGACGAGAACGCCATTCGCTATCGCTGGGAAACGGTCGGCTCGACGCTCGATGAGCGCGGCCGGCGCTTGTTCGCGGCGGGCGAGGTGCGAACGGCCGGTTGGGGCGGGCTGGCGATCGTGTCCAGGATCACCGGGCTCGCCCGTTCGACGATCAATCGCGGCGAGGACGATCTCGATGCGGCGCCGCTGGCGAAGGGGCAGGTTCGGCGCAGCGGCGGTGGGCGCAAGGCGGTTGCCGAGAATGATCCAGGGCTGGTCCCGGAGCTCAAACGGCTGGTCGAGCCGGCCACGCTGGGCGATCCCATGCGCCCCCTGATCTGGGTGTCGAAGAGCATGGACAAGCTGGCGGCGACACTGACGGCGATGGGCCATCCCATCAGCGCCGACACCGTGCGCAAGGAGTTGGTGAAGCTCGGCTTCTCGCGCCAGTCCAACCGCAAGGCCGACGAGGGCTCGAAACATCCCGACCGCAACGCGCAGTTCGAGCACATCAACGCCAAGGTCGTCGCCGCACAGGCGGCAAGACAGCCCGTGATCTCCGTCGACACGAAGAAGAAGGAGCTGGTCGGCAACTTCAAGAACGCAGGCACGGACTATCGCCCCAAGGGCGACCCGCGACGTGTGAACGTGCACGACTTCGAGGACAAGCAACTCGGCAAGGTGGTGCCGTACGGCGTCTACGACGTGACGGCCAACACCGGCTTCGTCAGCGTCGGCATCACCAGCGACACGGCCGAGTTCGCCGTCGAGGCGATCCGCTGCTGGCTCGAGCGCATGGGGCGACGGCGCTATCCCAAGGCGCGCCAGCTGACGATCACGGCCGACTGCGGCGGCTCGAACGGTGCGCGCGTGCGGCTGTGGAAGGTGGAGCTGCAGAAGCTCGCCGACGAGACGGGCCTCGTGCTCCACGTCCACCACTACCCGCCGGGCACGTCGAAGTGGAACAGAATAGAGCACCGCCTGTTCTGTCACATCACGCAGAACTGGCGCGGCCGGCCGCTGACGGATCGTGTCGCCGTCGTCGAGCTGATTGGCGCCACCACGACCAAAGCTGGATTGAAAGTCGAGTGCGCGCTCGATGAGCGCACCTACCACAAGGGCATCAAGGTCAGCGATGTCGAGATGCAGAGCCTCGACATCACCGGCGACACGTTCCATCCTGAATGGAACTACACCATCAAACCGCGAAACTCGTAGCTGTTATTGTTCGGGATGCCCTTAGTTCTGGCGGCGCGCACACCGTCTCGGAGCTCCCTGATGCAGTACACCACGCTCGGAAAAACTGGGCTCAAAGTCGGCGTCGCGGGGCTCGGCTGCGGCGGCAACAGCCGCATCGGCCTCGGCTCCGGCCTCACCGAGGCACAGTCGGTGGCGCTGGTACGCGAGGCGCTCGACCTAGGCGTCAACCTCCTCGACACGGCCAACGCCTATGAGACCGAGGGCATCGTCGGCAAGGCCATCAAGGGTCGCCCGCGCGACGGCGTGGTGATCTCCACCAAGAGCCACGCCACATCCGGCGCAACCGTGCTCGCCAATCTCGACAACTCGCTACGCCAGCTCGGCACCGACTATGTCGACGTGTTTCACCTGCATGGGCTGGGCCCCGCCTCCTACGACAAGGCCATGGCCGAGATCGTGCCGGGGCTGCTGCGCGCCAAGGAGCAGGGCAAGCTGCGCCACCTCGCCGTGTCCGAGACGGGCCCGCGCGACCCCGAGCACACCATGCTCGCTCGCGCCGTAGAGGCCGGGGTGTTCGATGTGTTCATGCTGGGCTTCAGCATGATGCACCAGAACGCCAAGGCCCACATCCTGCCCAGGACGCGCGCGAAGGGCATCGGCACGCTGTGCATGTTCGCCGTGCGCAACATCTTCTCCAAGCCCGACGTGCTGAAGAGGACGTTCGCGGAGCTGGCCGCCGAGGGCAAGGTGCCGGCGGCGCTGGCAAAGGAGGACAACCCGCTGGGCTTCCTCGTGCATGCGGGTGGGGCCGAGGGCGTGGTCGATGCCGCCTATCGCTTCGCGCGTCACCAGCCCGGCATCGACGTGGTGCTGTTCGGCACTGGCAACGTCGCCCACCTCAAGGCCAACATCGCCTCGATCCTGCGCCCGCCGCTGCCGGCGGCCGACGTGGCCAGGCTGCACGAGCTCTTCGGCCACCTCGTCGGCGTCGGCCTCGACTTGCCGGACCGCATCCAGGCGGCGGAGAAGCGCTGAGCGCGGCCAACGCGGCTGGAGATCAGCGCGTCGGCGGGTGGCTGGCGGGCGCGTCGACCTCGCGGCCTTCCTCGAGGACCATGTCGGGGAGGTTGTCGAGGCAAGAATCCCAGAGCTTGTCGATGTGCAGGGCGGCCTCGTGGGGCCGCAGCGCCTGCAGCGTGCCATCCGGCAGCTCCGTAACGACGCCGTCCGCCTCGAGGCGCCGCAGCGCATCCTCGACGTCGAAATTTGCGGACAGGCCGAACGTCTCCTTCAGGTAGCTCTCGATCGCCTCGTCGACGGCACCCAGGTCGCGGATGTTGACCGGCTCCTTGGCGAGCACGCTGTAGAGCAGCATCTCCTCCTTGATGTCCTCCTCGGCGCCGCTGTCGGCCAGCAGCGTCATGACGCCGCGATTATCGGCCATGGCGTGGAAGTAGAGGTTCTGCGCCAGCACCACCATGTAGCGCGTGCGCTGGTTGAGGAAGTTGGTGGCCTGGCGCAGCGCGATGCCGCCGAGCCCGGCGACAGCTCCCGCCAGCGTGTAGGGATTGCTGGCCATGGCGATCTTGCTCACGGTGCCGAACACGCCCATGCCCACGCCGCCCCCGGCGGTGACTCCGAACTTGATCTTGTCGAACAGCCGGAAGCGCACCTTGGTGTTGGGAAAGATCATCTCCACGTCGCTGCGCGGCATGTTCTTGAACATCTTGACGTAGACGTAGTCGCTGGTGACGGTGGCCGGCAGCAACCCGCGCAGCTGGCGGACGATCCGCTCCGCTTCCTTGTGGTCGATCTTGCGCTCGGCCATCACCTCGCGCACGCGCACGTCGAAGGGCTTCAGCTTGAACAGCAGGCACATGCGCTGGAACACGGGTATCTTCACCTCCTTCCAGCGCATGTAGGCCTTGCGCACGTCGCGCCGGTGCTCGGAGATGGTGGTGGCGCCGCGGTAGTAGATCAGGATCTCCTCGAAGGCGTTGAGGTCGACCTGCAGGTCGAGGCCGTAGGCGGAGTCCTTGGTCAGGATGAAGTGGACGTTGGAGGGATCCACGCGCGTGAAGTTGGACTGATCCAGAAGCTCCGCAACCTGGCCGACCAGCCGCTTCTGCATGACGGCGCGCTCCTCCGGCGTGAAGGAGCGGGTCTTGATGAGGTCGCTGTCGGGACTGAAGGGCTCGTAGGTCTGCTCCAGCTCGAGCAGCCGCGCGGCGTAGGCGTGGCGGCGCCAATAGTCGAGGTAGCGCAGGAAGCGGCGGGCCTGGACGGCCTCGCCCTCCGGCCAGAGGTTGGCCGCCGTCAACCGATCCAGCAGAGCATGGCGCGTGACGGGCAGGAACTTCTCCCGGCCGAGGCCGGTCGTATCCTGCGAGTGCGGGTCGACGACTGCAACCCTGCCGGCGGCGGCTTCGTCCTCCGGCGCGCCGGCGAGGCGATCCCGTCCCGTGCCGACGCCCTCGGAAACGCTGGCCAATGCCATGCTCCACCCCTCCCCGATCGCCCCTTTCCGGCGCCTTCAAAAGCATCTGCCGTGGGTCCTGAGCATGGCGACCCATTGCGGCAGAGAAGTGCCGTGCTTCTAGGGCCTTACGGCCGGACTTGTCGAGCCCGGCAACAGGCATGTCCAGGGCGAGCGGCCCCATTGCGTATGGCAGCGCGTAGGGACGACCCTTCGCAATTGGCTGGTCAGCCGTGGGGGGCGAGCTGCGCCATCACGTCGAGCGCCTCGTCGAGGCGCCCGCCGCCGGGGGCAAAGTTGCCTTCAAGGAACAGCTGCGTAAGGCCGGCCTCCGCGTAGCGGCCGATATCCTCCCGGATCTCCGCAATCGTGCCCCACAGCGGCCGGCGATCCTTGCCCTGGGGCGTGTCGTGCACACGATAGGTGCCACGGCACACGATGTGCAGCGCGCCCAGGTCTCTGCCGATCGCGGTCGCCGCCTCCCGCACCTCGCGCACCAGCGGGGCCACCGCAGACATGGGCAAGTTGCCGCCGCTGAAGCCGTCGCCCAGCGTCACGGCCCGCTTGACGACCACCGAGCCGTAGCCGCCGATGGTGATGGGCGGGCGCGGCTTCTGCACGGGCTTGGGCTCCACCTTGCAGCGGGGCACGTGATAGAACTCGCCGTGGAACTCCACGACGTCCTTGGTCCAGATCGTATCGAGGCAGCGCAGGAACTCGTCGGCGCGGCGGCCGCGGGCCTTGAACGGCACGCCGACTGCCTCGTATTCATCCTCCGACCAGCCAAGCCCCAGGCCGACGTCGAGACGTCCCCCGCACAGCACATCGAGCGTGGCCAGCTGCTTGGCGAGCACGACGGGCGCATAGAACGGCATGATCAGCACGCTGGTGCCGAGCCGGATGCGCTTGGTCGCCGCCGCCACATAGGCCAGCGTGACGATCGGATCGAAAGTGCGCTCGAACGCCTTGGGCCACACCTTGCCCGGCACGGGCGGATACTCGTTCTTCGGCTCCAGGGCGTAGATGAGACGCTGGAACACCCACAGCGAATGATAGCCCAGCGCTTCGGCGCGCTGCGCGATCGTGATCTGGTTTTCCGGCGTGGCCCACTCGCCCGCCGTCGGCAATGCGAACCCGAGCTTCATGGCCTCATACTAGACGAGGCGATCGGGATGGCAATCGCTCCAGAGCGCAATGCTACCGTGCGCCGGCGCCTCTGTCTCTGGATGGCCCATCCACTCGCTGGGCTTGACGCCAAGTCGCCAGGCTGACCTCATGGAACGTCGACGGGAGACGCTGTCCGGCTTCCCTGCAATGCGCATACTCGAGGGTGGCCCCTTTTCGGAGGGGCAGACGTCTGCGTTATCATTCAGCCATACCCACGGAGGCCACTGTGCTCACTGTCACGCGGGACATGATTCTGCCCACCACCGTCACCGGCTCCTATCCGCGGCCGCTTTGGTTCGACCGCAGCCTGGAGGGCCGATCGTTCAAATCCGCGCTCGGCGATTCCCTGTTCCGCGAACAGTATCTCGACGCGGTCGCCAGCATCATCGCCGAACAGGAAGCGGCAGGGCTCGATATCGTGACGGACGGCGACAGCCGCTTCGATCTGACCGTGGGCGGCAAGTCCTGGTTCTTCTATCCAATCGAGCGCCTCGGGCGGCGTCTGCGGGCCATCGCGACACCTCGCGGGGCTGGATGTCCCGCCACGGTCTGCGGCCGGGCAAGATCCTGTGGGAGGTGCAGGAGGCCTATCAGCCCGGCGTCGTGCGCGAGAAGCTCACGCGCGGCCCGCTGGAGTACGCCGGCATTCTGGCAAGTCGCGCAGCGCTTGACGGACCGGCCGGTGAAATTCGGCGCCATCTGCGCCCCCGCCCTCGCGTCGATGCTGTGGAACGAGTTCTACGACGACGACAAGGCGATGGTCCTCGACCTCTGCGACATCATGAACGCGGAGCTCCGCGACATGGCCGCCGCCGGCTGCCCCTTGATCCAGGTGGAGGAACCGCCGCACCACATGCGCGCCCAGCAGCCGGATTGCACGGACGCCGATCTCGAGTTCCTCACCGAGGCCTTCAACCGCCAGCTCACCGGCGTCAACGCCGAGATCTGGGTGCATACCTGCTGGGGCAATCCGAACCAGCAGCGCGTCCATTGGAAAGTGCCGAGCTACGAACGCGCTCTGCCGCATCTGCTGCAGCTCAACTGCGATGTATTGACGATCGAATGCGCGAGCTCGGACGGGCAGGATCTGCATCTGTTCAAGCACATCAAGACCGACAAGAAGATCGGCATCGGCGTGGTCAACCATTGCAACACAGTGGTCGAGCCGGCCGAGCACGTCGCCGCGCTGATCCGCAAGGCACTCGAATACATCCCCAAGGAGCAGCTGGTCATCAGCACCGATTGCGGCTTTGGCCGCGAGGGCCTGTCGCGGCGGATCGCGTTCTACAAGTGCGTGGCCCTGGTCGAGGGCACCAATATCGTCCGCCGGGAACTCGGCCTGCCGGAAGCGCGCGTGCGGGCGGCCGATCCGAAGCTGTGGTTCGCAGGGCGGGAACCCAATCGGTGAATTCAGTCTAGATCGACCGTTGCCGTCGCTGTGCAGCCCTGCCTTGCCCGCTCAGCCCGCGGAGCGCGCCACGAAGCTGTCGACCACCCGCTTGCGGCCGGCCTTGTCGAAGTCGATGGTGAGCTTGTTGCCGTCGACCTCGGCGATGCGGCCATAGCCGAACTTCTCGTGGAAGACCCGCTCGCCGGGCGCATAGTCGGAGCCGGCCGCCGAAGAGGCGGCGACCAGCTCGCCCTCCACCGTCATCGGGCCCTGCGACCGCGGGCGATCGGGACGCGACCACTGCTCCTTGGCGCGCTGCCAGCCGGGCGTGGTGTAGCCGCTCTGAAAGCCGGCCGCGGGCTCGTCGAAGCGGCTGCGGCCGTAGGGATTGAAGCGGCCGCCGCCGCCGACCGTCGACCCTCCGTAGGGGCTCTTGGGCTCGATCACCTCGACGTTGGCCTCGGGCAGCTCGTCGACGAAGCGCGAGGGTGCCGCCGCCTGCCACAGCCCGCGGTTGCGCCGGTTCTGGGCGAAGCTGACCTTGGCCTGGCGCCGGGCACGCGTCAGCCCCACGTGCGCCAGCCGGCGCTCCTCCTCGAGGCCCGCCGCGCCGCTCTCATCGAGGCTCCTCTGGTGCGGGAAGAGGCCCTCCTCCCAACCGGGAAGAAACACCACCTCGAACTCGAGGCCCTTGGCGGCATGCAAAGTCATCAGCGAGACGCGCTCGGCGCCGTCGCTCACCTCGGCGTCCATGACGAGCGAGACGTGCTCCAGGAAGCCCTGCAGCGTCTCGAACTCGTGCATGAAGCGAATCAGCTCCTTGAGGTTCTCCAGCCGGGAGTGAGCCTGCGGGCTCTTGTCGTTCTGCCACATCTGCGTGTAGCCGGACTCATCGAGGATCAGCTCGGCAAGCTCGGTGTGCTTCATGGCGTCGATCTGGCCGCGCCAGCGCTCGAAGGCGGCGACAAGGTCGGCAAGAGACTTGCGCGCGCGGCCCGTCAGCTCCTCGGTCTCGACGATCTCGCGCGCGGCCTGATAGAGCGAGATGGAGCGCGCGCGGGCCAACGCGTTGACGCGCTTGACGGCAGTGTCGCCCAAGCCGCGCTTGGGCACATTGACGATGCGCTCGAATTTCAGATCGTTGGCCGGATTGAGCGCGATCTCGAGATAGGCGATGGCGTCCTTGATCTCCTGGCGCTCGTAGAAGCGCGGGCCGCCGATGACGCGGTAGGGCAGCCCCAGCGTGACGAAGCGGTCCTCGAAGGCGCGCATCTGGAAGGAGGCCCGCACCAGGATGGCGATGTCGTCGAGGCTCCGGCCGGCCTTGTGGAGCGCCTCGATGTCCTCGCCGATGGTGCGTGCTTCCTCCTCGTCGTCCCATACGCCGAACACGCCGACGGGATGCCCCATGGCGTCGTCGGTGAACAGCGTCTTGCCGAGCCGGCCCTTGTTGTGGGCGATGAGGCCGGAGGCAGCCGCCAGAATGTGGCCGGTGGAACGGTAGTTGCGCTCGAGCCGGATCACCTTGGCGCCGGGAAAGTCGGCCTCGAAGCGCAAGATGTTGTCGACCTCGGCGCCGCGCCAGCCGTAGATCGACTGGTCGTCGTCGCCCACGCAGCAGATGTTGGGCGAGCCGCCGGCAATCAGCCGCAGCCACAGGTACTGGGCGACGTTGGTGTCCTGGTACTCGTCGACCAGGGTATAGCGGAAGCGGCGCTGATACTGGGCGAGCACATCCGCGTTCTGCAGGAACAGGCGCAGCACCTCCAGCAGCAGGTCGCCGAAGTCGACGGCGTTGAGCTCCTTGAGACGCTTCTGATAGGCCGCGTAGAGCGCGGCGCCCTTGCCCTCGGCAAAAGCGAAGGCTTCCCCGCGCGGCACCTTGTCCGGCGTGAGGCCGCGGTTCTTCCAGCTGTCGACGAGGGCAGCGAGCTGGCGCGCCGGCCAGCGATCCTTGTCGAGCCCCTCGCTCTCGATCACCTGCTTGATGAGGCGGATCTGGTCGTCCGTGTCGAGGATGGTGAAGCCCGACTTGAGGCCCACGAGCTCGGCATGGCGGCGCAGGATCTTGACGCCGATGGCGTGGAAGGTGCCGAGCCACGGCATCCCCTCCACCGCGCCGCCGACGAGGGTGCCGATGCGCTCCTTCATCTCGCGCGCGGCTTTGTTGGTGAAGGTCACGGCCAAAATCTCGGAGCCACGAGCGCGGCCGGTGCACAGGATGTGGGCAATGCGCGTCGTCAGCACGCGCGTCTTGCCGGTGCCCGCGCCCGCCAGCACCAGCACGGGCCCATCGAGCGCTTCCACCGCCGCCTGCTGCTCGGGGTTGAGGTCGGCCATATAAGGAGCGGCGGCGGGCACAGCTAGCGCCCTCGCCGAGATCGACCCTTTCCGCGCAGGCTCGGCCGGCAAGGTAGGGAAATCGGCTGATCTCTTTTGATTCGCGCTCATTGCCTGCAACTATAGCACCGCTCGCGGGCCGGCAATCGGCCATGACCTGCCGCCCACAGGCGAGGGGAAACCTCTCGGCCGGCAAATTCGTGGTCCAAACTTGCGCCCAACTATGTGATAATTGCGGGGACGTGCAGCACCCGCGCCGAGACGGCCCGATCCACGCGGCCAGGTGCGCCGGAGGGGACCGTTCAATGCGTTTGCACGAGGGAGCGGACGCTGGCAACAGGAACGATCCAGCAGGCGGACCGGCCGGGGCGCGGCAACCCACGGGCAGGCGTGGCGCATGAGCAATTTCTTCATCACCTTGGCCGTCTTTCTGATCACGGTCATCGGCGCGCTGTTCGCCGTGCCGTATTTCATCGATTGGAACGGCTACCGCGGCGTGTTCGAGGAGGAGGCCACGCGTCTTATGGGCCGCGAGGTCAGGGTCGGCGGGGCGGTCAACCTGCATCTCCTGCCGACGCCCTATTTCCGCTTCGAGAAGGTGCGCATTGCCGATACTTCCGTCAACCTGCAGGAGCCGTTTTTCCGCTCCGAGAGCCTCACCATCAAGCTGTCCGTCCCGCCGTTGTTCCGGGGCTTGGTAGAGGCCAACGAGATCGAGCTGCAGCGACCCATCGTACGGTTTGCCCTCAACGACAGAGATGGCTGGAACTGGCAGAGTTTTGGTCAGTTCCTGGGCAACACCACCTACCTGCCCTCGCGCGTGGCGCTGTCATCAGTGAGGATCGCCGACGGCGTGCTGGCGCTGCATGGCCCTGATGGGGCCGAGCGCACGCGCTTCGAGCACATCGACGGCGAGCTTTCGGCGCCGGCGCTCGATGGTCCCTATCGATTCCGCGGCACCTTCGGCAAGGCACGCGCCGCGCGCGAGGTGAGGATCGCCACAGCGAAGCCGGAGCCCGATGGTGCCGTGCGCTTCAAAGCGACGCTACGGAGCGCGGAAGCGGGCTCGACGTATACCCTCGACGGCCGCGTCGCGGACCCGATGGGAAAGCCCAGCGTCGCCGGAGAGTTGACGGCGCGGCTGCCGATCGCCGGGCTTTGGTCCGCCCTCCCGCAGGGCGGTGCGCAAGTCCAGAATCGTGAGGCCCGAAAGGGCAGCGCGGGCAAGCCTGACTTGGAGCCTGCCTTCGACCTGAAGGCCAATCTCAATGCCAGCCCCGCCGGTGCCACGCTGTCGGACCTGTCGCTCTCCTTCGAGCAGAACGGTCGGCCCCAGCTCATCACCGGCGACCTGAAGGCGCTCTGGCGCGGGGCTCTGGCCCTGGAGATGCATCTGTCGTCGCGATGGCTCGATCTCGACCGCATGGCCGGAGCGACCGAGACGACCGGGCCGCTGGGCAGCATTGTGCCACTTGCGGTCGCCATGCGCGACCTGCTTCCCGCTGAAGGAAACTCGCGTGCGACCTTCGCCATCGACCAAGGCAATGTCGGCGGCGAGGCGGTGAGCGATCTGCGCTTCTCGCTCGTGCGCTCGGAGGATCGCCTCCAGGTCGAGGATCTGCGGCTCGGCCTGCCCGGGGGCAGTCGCGGCGAGCTGAAGGGCGTCGTCTCCGGCCTGCCGGAGGCTCCGACCTTCGATGGCAGCCTGAGCCTGCGCGGCACCAGTCTGGCTCGTTTTCTCGCCTGGGCGACGGCCAACGCCCTCACGGTCGAGGCCAAGGGGGATGGCACCTTCGGCATCCGCTCGCGCCTGTCGATCGCCTCCGGCAGCATGGCGCTGCACGGGCTTTCCGGCGACCTGTCGGGAACCGCGATCAGCGGGGCGGCGCACTATCGCTGGGAGGGTAAACCCGAGCTGTCCTTGCGGGTCGACAGCCCGCGCCTCGATACGCGCTCCTTGATCCCCGCGGGATCGAGCCTCGCCGACATCCTCGATACTATCCTGCACGGCACTGCCGCGCGACCGGAGACGTCCGGGGATTTCTGGCACCGGCAAGCCCGGCTGGCGCGGCATCCAGACAGACGCCCTGATCCGCGTCAATGCCGGCCAGCTCGTCACCGCCGCGCGCACCTACCGCGACGTGATGCTGGAGATGGAGCTGCGGGGCGGCCGCCTCAAGGTACCGCAGCTGCGGGTGTCCGGCGACGATGGGTTCAGTCTCGAACTGGAGGGCGATCTCGACAACGTCGCGGTGCGACCCAAGGGCGTGCTGCGGGCCGTGGTCGGCGCCGAGAATGCACGAGCAATCGCGCCGCTGGCAGAGTTGTTGGGGATCCCGACGGCATTCCGTCCGAGCGCAGCGCGGGCGCAGGCCATGGTGCCACTGCGGGTGGCGGGCACCATGACGCTCGCCGCGCGCACGCCGACCTCGGCCGACGTGGTGGTCGACGGCGAGGTCAATGGCGGGGCCATGAAGTTGAACGCGCGCCTGGATGGCGGCGCGGGCGGATGGCGCACGGGTCCCGCCGATGTAACCGGCCTTGTGGAGGCGGCCGACTTGCGGGTGATCGCCTCGCTGCTACTACCGGGCCGACCGCAGGCGTCGGCCGCCACCGGGGCGCCGGGGCGCTTGCTGGTCAAGTCGAGCGGCGTGCCGGCCCAGGGCCTCGCATCCCTCGCCACGGTCGAGGCGGGCGACCTGGATATGCGCTTTCGAGGGCAGCTGGTTGCAGCCGAGGCCGGCAATTCGGCGATGGGCGAGCTCGAGCTGAAGGCCCGCGACGGCGCGCGCATGGCGGCCCTTGTCGGGCTGGCGTCGCCGCTCTGGCTGGACGGGGTTCCCGTTGCGGGATCGCTCCAGCTGGCAGCCACCAGCGGCAAGGTGGCAATGGACAAGCTCGCGCTCAACATCGGTGGCGGCCGGCTGGCCGGGCAGCTTTCTGTCGCCGAAGCCGGCGAGCGCCGACGCGTCGAGGCACACCTGGTTGCCGACGAGCTCTCGGTTCCGCAATTGTTGCGCCCGCTGCTCGATTCCAGGCTCGCGGCGGCCGAAGCCGCGGAGGCGGTGGTTGCGGGCCAGCAGAGCCCGTGGCCGGACGAGCCCTTTGAAGGTAGCATCCTTGACGCCTACGACGGCAGCATCAGCCTGGCGGCCAAGCGCCTGGTGCTGGCGGAGGGCATCAGCCTCGCCGATGCCGGCATCGATATCGTGCTCGCGCGCGGCAAGGTGGAGGCGAGCCGGATCGAGGGCGGCTGCATGGGCGGGCGCTGCAGCGCGACACTACGCTTCGACAAGGTGCCGGCGGGAGTGGAGCTGAGCGGTCAAGTGCGCCTGACGGGCGCCTCGCTCGAGTTTCTTGCGACCGGCGGCGGCGACAAGCCGCGATCCAGCGGCACGATGAGCGGCCAGATCAAGTTCTCGGGCAAGGGCACGAGCCCGCGCAGCGTACTGTCGGTGCTGCAGGGCAGCGGCAGCCTCGAGTTCGGGGACGGCAAGCTCGCCGCCCTGTGGCCGGGCGCCATCACCGCTGCCGCGGAGGCAGCGCTCAAGTCCGAACCCGACAAGCTCGCGGCCGTGGTCAAGGAGGCGATAACGGCCGGGCTGACCGCCGGCCAGCTGCCGCTTCCCGGATCGGTCGCGCTCGCGATTGCCGACGGCCAGCTTACGGTGAAGCCCTTCTCCATCGAAACGCCGGAAGGGCGCGCCGAGGGATCGGCGAGCCTCGACCTGCGCAGCCTCGCCTTCGAGTCCGAGTGGCGGCTCAATCAGAAACCGCCCGCCCCCGGCGAAAAGCCGCCGCTGCCGCCCGTGACGCTGGTCTATCGCGGTCCGGCAGCGTCGATCGGTAGCATCGAGCCGCGCATCTCCACCGAGGCTCTCGAGCGCGAGCTGGCGGTGCGACGCATGGAGCGCGACGTGGAGGAGCTGGAGCGGTTGCGCAAGCTCGACGAGGCGCGGCGACGCGAGGAGGCCGAGCGCCAGCGCCACCAGTTGGAGCAGACGCCCGAACCTGCACCAGCGCCCGCTCCCGTGCCAGTCGCACCCGTCGAGCCGCAACCGCGCGCCGCCGCGCCAGGCTAGCCGGGGAGCCGCGGCGCCGCGGGCCGGGCGGCTCAGCAGGAAGCCCTGCACGTGCCGTGTGGTCCTCGAATTCGCCCCTGGACGCCTGTCGTGTCGGGCTGTCGCCGCTTCCGCAGTGGCTGCTTGTGCCGAGCCTTGCCGTGCCGGCCACGCAGCGAAGGTCGGCAGCGGACTGAAGCGCTTCTTTCTCCTGTGCGCGCTTGCTTGTAGTGTGCGCCTCCGTTACCTGGCCGGAGAGGCCAAATGGGCACGATGGTTCTACTCGACCTGATGGGTGGCGTCGCGTTGCTGCTTTGGGGCCTGCACATGGTCCAGAGCGGCATCCTGCGCGCGTTCGGCCCCGACCTGCGCCGCCTGCTTTCGGCAGCGCTCGGGAGTCGCCTGGCGGCCTTCGCCGCCGGGCTCGGCTTGACGACGCTGTTGCAGAGCAGCACCGCCACCGCCCTCATGGCAACCTCGTTCACTACGCAAGGCCTGGTCGGACTCGTGCCTGCGCTGGCGATCCTGCTCGGGGCGAATGTCGGGACCACGCTGATCGTCCAGCTCCTCTCGTTCAACGTGACGGCGGCGGCGCCGGCGCTGTTCGTGATAGGGCTGATTGCCTTCCGTAGCGGCCGCCGCTCCCGCATCAAGGACCTGGGCCGCGTCGCGATCGGCCTCGGGCTGGTGCTGCTCGCCCTCCACATCCTGCTCGGGACGCTGGCGCCGGCCGAGCAAGCCCCGGCCGTCCAGGCACTGCTGCAGGCCATCACTGGCGACCCCGTAATGTGCATTCTGCTCGCGGCCGCACTCACCTGGGCAGCGCATTCGAGCGTGGCAATCGTGCTGCTCGTGATGTCGCTCGCCTATTCCACCTTCGTCACGCCCGTCGCCGCTCTCGCGCTGGTGCTTGGCGCCAACCTCGGCAGTGCCATCAACCCGGTGTTTGAAGGTGCCCATCGCGGCGATGCGGCGAGCTACCGCCTGCCGGTCGGCAACCTGATCAACCGGCTGGTCGGCGTCGTGTTGGTCGTGCCCTTCCTGCAGCCGATTGCCGCCGCATTCGCCGCCGTCCAACCCGACATGGCCAAGATGACGGCCCAGTTCCACGTGGCGTTCAACATCGTCCTGGCGGCTGCCTTCCTGGGCCTGCTCGATCCGCTCGCCTGGCTGCTCGTCAGGCTGTTCCCGGCCCGCAAGGACGCAGCCGACCCGGCAACACCGCGCTACCTCGACGAAAGCGCACTGGCCACCCCCTCCCTGGCGCTCGCCGATGCCGCACGCGAGACCCTGCGCATGGGCGACATGGTCGAGGTGATGTTGCGGCAGGTGATGGCGGCACTGATGACCAACAACCGCGCCCTGGTGCGCGAGGTCTCGCGCATGGACAACGTGGTCGACAAGCTCGACGAGGCCATCAAGCTGTACGTGACAGGCCTAACGCGCGGAAGCCTGGACGAGCGCGAGGCGCATCGCGCCATGGAGATCATCTCGTTCTGCATCAACCTGGAGCATGTCGGCGATATCATCGACAAGAACCTGAGCGAGCTCGCAGCCAAGAAGAGCAAGCGCATGTTCCAGTTCTCGAGCGAGGGGGCGGAGGAGCTGGCAGCCTTCCACAAGCGCATCCTCGAGAGCCTGCGGCTGGCGCTCGGCGTGTTCA
This sequence comes from uncultured Alphaproteobacteria bacterium, assembly GCA_963738065.1. Classification (GTDB taxonomy): domain Bacteria; phylum Pseudomonadota; class Alphaproteobacteria; order Rhizobiales; family Hyphomicrobiaceae; genus AWTP1-13. Next base: position 66,975 of record CAVTVO010000040.1, on the reverse strand, counting down.
TGTCGGGCGATGTCAGGGATGCACGCAAGCTGATCCAGGAAAAGACGGAGCTGCGCAACGCCGAGCTCGCTGCGGCCGAGCGTCATCTCGGGCGGCTGCGCGAAGGTCGGCCAGAGACGGTGGAGACGACCTCGCTGCACCTCGACGTGTTGCGCGACCTCAAGCGCATCCACTCGCACATCTGCTCGGTCGCCTATCCCGTGCTCGACGCCGCGGGCGAGATGCCTGCGGCCGAGGCCACCGAGAGCGATCCGATCACGCCGTCGATCCCGCGCCTGAAACCCAGCGCACAATAGGGGCATCAGCCGCGCGTGGTGGCTTGGCGATAGTACTGCAGCACCCAGATGCGGACCGCGCTCGAGAGGCCGCCGGCACCGCGCCCTTCATCAATGCGCGCGATCAGCTTGGCGACGGCGACACCCTCCTGTGCCGCGGCGACCTTGAGCGCCTCCCAGAACTCGGTCTCGAGAGAGATCGAGGTGCGATGGCCGGCAATGGTGAAGGAGCGTTTGACAGGCCGCCCCATGACGGCTTCCCCCGTGTGCGCCCCCGCCCCAGGGAACTTGAATGAGATTGCGAAGGGGATTGCAAGCCGTCAAATGGTCTGACGGCGCCCGTTCGGCGCTCTTGCCAGAGCAGGATCGCTTCGGATGGAATCGCCTCGCCTCCACCGAGACGTCGAGGCCGAAGCGTGAATCCTGCTCTATGCCTGAGTTTTGGAGCAAGATTTACGTTCCCTGATTGAAGCGAAGCGCTTCGATCAGAAACGATCTTGCTCTAGTCGTCGCGGTCGGCGGCGCGGTCCTCGCACCGCGAGCCATCGAGGCGTCGCGCCTCGAGCGTGCGCTCGGCCGCATGCTTGCTGCGCTCGCTCTTGGGCAAGCCAAAGCGCACACGCTTCTCGTTGGCGCGGCGCTCGCGCGCGGCGGCCTGCTTTTCCTTGCGGTAACGGTTGAGGTTTATGACGCTGCCCATCACGCCTCCGGTCCGATCATTTTCTTGGGATCGACGATCCTGTCGAATTCCTCCGCCGAGACATAGCCCCCGCCGACCGCCTCATGCCGCAGGGTGGTGCCGTTCTTGTGCGCGGTCTTAGCGATCTTGGCCGCGTTGTCATAGCCGATTTTCGGAGCGAGCGCGGTGACCAGCATCAATGAGCGGTCGAGCGCGGCGCGGATGTTGTCCTCGCGCGGCTCGATGCCGGCGACGCAGTTGTCGGTGAAGCTGGTGCTGGCGTCGCCCAGCAGCTGCACCGACTGGAGGAAGTTGTAGGCCATCACCGGATTGAAGACGTTGAGCTCGAAGTGGCCCTGGCTGCCGGCGAAAGTGACGGCCGCATGGTTGCCGAACACCTGCACGCACACCTGCGTCAACGCCTCGCACTGGGTGGGGTTCACCTTGCCCGGCATGATGGAGGAGCCGGGCTCGTTCTCCGGCAGCGCAAGCTCGCCGAGGCCGGAGCGCGGGCCCGAGCCCAGGAAGCGGATGTCGTTGGCGATCTTGAAGAGCGAGGCAGCCACCGTGTTGATGGCGCCGTGGGTCATGACCATGGCGTCGTGAGCGGCCAGCGCCTCGAACTTGTTGGGCGCAGAGGTGAAGGGCAGGCGCGTGATCTCGGCGATGCGCGCCGCCACCTTCTCCGCGAAGCCCTTCGGTGCATTGAGGCCGGTGCCGACGGCGGTGCCGCCCTGGGCCAGCTGCATGAGGTCGGGCAGCGTCGACTGGATGCGCCGGATGCCGTTGTCCACCTGCGCCGCGTAGCCCGAGAACTCCTGGCCCAGCGTGATGGGCGTGGCGTCCTGGGTGTGGGTACGGCCGATCTTGATGATGTGCGCCCACGCCTTGGCCTTGGCGTCGAGCGCCTTGTGCAGGTGGCGCAGGGCAGGCAGCAGGCGGTGGTGGATCTCCTCCGCGCAGGCAATGTGCATGGCCGTCGGATAGGTGTCGTTCGACGACTGGCTCATGTTGACGTGGTCGTTGGGGTGCACGGGCTTCTTGGAGCCCATGACGCCGCCCAGCATCTCGATTGCGCGGTTGGAGACCACCTCGTTGGCATTCATGTTGGACTGGGTGCCAGAGCCGGTCTGCCACACCACCAGCGGGAAATGCTCGTCGAGCTTGCCGTCGATCACCTCCTGCGCGGCGGCGACGACGGCCTGGCCCAGCTTGGGGTCGAGACGGCCCAGGCTCATGTTCACTTCGGCGGCGGCGCGCTTGACGATGCCGAGCGCGCGCACGATCGACTTCGGCTGCCGCTCCCAGCCGATCTTGAAGTTGCCGAGCGAGCGCTGCGCTTGTGCGCCCCAGTATCTGTCGGCCGGCACCTCGATGGCGCCGAAGGTGTCGGTCTCGGCGCGGACGTGTGTACCGGCTGCCGGCTTGATCGCGGTCATCGGTCTTCCCCGGACGCAAAAACGCGGCGATGGGCCGTTCCCCTAGCACGCTCGCCCGGAGTGCTCCACAACAAAGCGAGATCGAGCACTGCCGTCAGCTTCGCGTAAGAAGATGCAAGAGCCAGTGTAGCCTAGCAAAGCTCCTGCTTGGTCCTGAATGAACTCTTAGTAAGCTCGCGCAGCGTAAAGCCGCGTTTACACAATCTCAAATTTGCCGCTCGCGACCGAGCGTGCGATCCCCTCGATTGTGCACAAGTTAGCGGCAATCCCCTCGACAGCGACGGGATAGGGCAGCCTCACCCGTAGCGCTCGCCCCATTCCCGCAGCGAGCGCAGCACGGAGCGCAGCGCCTCACCCTTCTCCGTGAGATAGTACTCATAGCGGGGTGGATGCGTCTCGTAGAGGCGGGTGGCGATCACACCCTGCGCCTCGAGCAACTTGAGGCGCGCGGAGAGCGTATTGGGCGCGACGCCCGGCAGCCCCGCCTCCAAGGTCTGAAAGCGCAGAGGGCCCTTGCGCGCGAGGTCGCGCAGAATCAGCAGCGACCACTTCTCGCCGATCACGTCGAGCGCCCGCGCCACCGGGCATCTCTGGCCGTATCCGCTTGCCATCACGCAAACGTAACCGATCCGCTCCATATTTTCAAGTCGCTATTTATTGACAAGTGACTTGCCGAACTATAGCTGAGACTAGCATGTTGTCCTCGCTGCGGGATGCATGCGGGACATGGCGCGGGCCTGGGTGCGAGCCTGGGTGCGGGCCTGAGGGAGACAAACGGGCATGACCCAAGTCATTACACGGGGCGGCTCGGTCCCCCGCCACGCCAACCCGCTCTTGAGCGCACCGATCCTGCCGACGCTGCTTCGGCTCACGCTGCCCAACCTCGCGGCCATGCTGGTGATGGCGGCGGTGGCGATTGCGGAGACGATCTATGTCGGCATGCTCGGCACGACGCAGCTTGCCGCCATCGCTCTCGTGTTCCCCATGGTCATGCTGATGCAGATGCTCTCCGCCGGCGCGATGGGCGGCGGCGTATCTTCCGCGATCAGCCGCGCGCTCGGCGCCGGGGACGAAACCCGCGCCGCCTCGCTGGCGCTGCACGCGCTTGCCATCGGGACCGCGGCAGGCTTGATCTTCTCGGTGCTGTTCGTGGCCTTCGGCCGCAGCATCTTCGCGGTGCTGGGCGGGCAGGGCGCGGTGCTCGAGCACGCGCTCGTCTACGCCGGCATCGCCCTTGCCGGAACGATGGTGATCTGGCTCGTCAATACGCTCGCCTCCATCGTGCGCGGCACTGGAAACATGCAGGTGCCCTCTTTCACGATCCTCGGTGCGTCGGCCGTGCAGATTGCGCTTGGCGGCAGCCTCGGGCTGGGTGTTGGCCCAATCCCCCGCTTCGGACTGGCGGGAGTGGCCACCGGGCTGGTCGTGGGCTACACGCTGGGCGCCCTCGCTCTGCTATGGTTCCTGCGCTCGGGGATGGCCAGGATCACGCTCCGGTTTGCCGGCGTCGGCCTCAGGCGCGAGATGTTCCTCGACATCCTGAAGGTCGGGGCGGTCGCCGCCTTCTCGCCGTTGCAGACGGTGCTGACGGTGCTGATCCTGACACGGCTGGTTGCGGGCTTCGGCACGGAGGCGCTGGCCGGTTACGGCATGGGCGCGCGGCTCGAGTTCCTGCTGGTGCCGATCTCCTTCGCAGTCGGCGTGGCCTGCCTGCCGATGGTCGGCATGGCGATCGGAGCCGGCGACGTTGCCCGCGCGCGCCGGGTGGCATGGACGGGTGCGGCCGTATCGGCGTGCGCAGTCGGGCTGATCGGCCTCGTGGTTGCGACCCTGCCGCACGTCTGGTCTGGCCGCTTCAGCAACGACCCCGGCGTGCTGGCTGCCGCCAACCTCTACCTGCGCCTGGCGGGCCCGGCGTTCCTGTTCGTCGGGCTCGGGCTTGTCCTCTATTTCGCTTCGCAGGGCGCCGGCAAGGTATTGGGCCCGGTGCTGGCGGCGACGGTGCGGCTGCTCGTGATCGCAGTCGGTGGATCGGTCCTCGGGGTGAGCGGCGCGCCGGTGTGGACGCTGTTCGCGCTCGTTGCCGCGTCGATGGTGGCTTACGGGGTCGCAACGGCAGCCGCCGTGCGCCTCACGCCCTGGCAGGCCCGGAGCTGAGCCGGGTCTCGAACGGATCTGGGACGGATTTGGGCGGGAGCGCGGCCTACTGATCGAGCAGGCGGACGACGTCGTAGGTCAGGCGTCCAGAGGCGTGGCGCGCCTCGGCTATGACGACGTGGGAGCCGTTCGGCGGCGCGACCCGGAGAGCGCTGAAAGCGTCGACGTTGCGTCCGTCGTCGAGACGAACGTGCAGTATTGAGGCCCCGCGCGCGCTCGTTAGGCTTTTGTGCCCCGTGATCGTGCCGTCGTGCTGCTGTACGGCGACGGTACGGTCAACACGCCCGATCTGTCTGGCGAGAACGAAGCCGAACACGGCCGCCATGAACACCAGGCCGGCCGCTACCGGTAGCCACCGGCGCACGCGCTCACGCCACACCAGGGCGGAGAGACGTCGGGCTTTCTCATCCGATAGACGCATGCGACAGGGCTCAATAGAACAGACTGGACACGCTTTCCTCGCGCGCGGTGCGGGCGATCGCCTCGGCCATCAGCGGCGCGATCGAGAGCACGCGGATGTTGCCCGCGGCCTTCATGGGCTCGGTCGGCTGAATGGTGTCGGTGATCACCAGCGTCTTGAGGCTCGAGCCCGCGATCTTGGCAACCGCGCCGCCGGACAGAACGCCGTGCGTGATATAGGCCATCACCTCGGTGGCGCCCTGCTCGAGCAGTGCGTTGGCAGCGTTGACCAGCGTTCCGCCCGAATCGACGATGTCGTCGATCAGGATGGCGCGCTTGCCTTTGACATCGCCGATCACGTTCATCACCTCGGACTCGCCGGCGCGCTCGCGGCGCTTGTCGCAGATGGCGATCGGCACGTCGATGCGCTTGGCGAGCCCGCGCGCGCGCACCACGCCACCAACGTCGGGGGAGACCACCACCAGGTTGGAGAGCGTGTAGCGCTCCTGGATGTCGCGCACCATCACGGGGGCTGCGAACAGGTTGTCGGTCGGGATATCGAAGAAGCCCTGGATCTGGAGGGCATGCAAGTCGACCGTCATGACCCGGTCGACGCCGGCGCGCTCGATCAGGTTGGCGACGAGCTTGGCCGAGATGGGCGTGCGCGGGCCCGGCCGGCGATCCTGGCGCGCGTACCCGAAGTAGGGCATCACGGCCGTGATCCGCCGCGCCATGGAGCGCTTCAGCGCATCGACCAGGATCAGGAGCTCCATCAGGTTGTCGTTGGCGGGGAAAGAGGTCGACTGCAGGACGTAGACGTCCTCGCCGCGCATGTTCTCCTGCACCTCCACGAACACTTCCATGTCCGCGAAGCGCCGCACGATCGACTTGGTCAGGGGCAGCTTGAGAATGCCGGCGATGGCCTCGGCCAGAGGGCGGTTGCTGTTGGCGGCCACGAGCTTGATGCGCGGCGCTTCCCGCTTGCGGTTCGCGTCTCGCGTATCGAAGGGCATCGACGGCACTCCGCTCACATCTGCGGGCCTTCTAGCAAGGGCTCCCGCGCCTTGTAAACGGGCTGCAGCCGGGCGTGAGGGCAAACGACACACCCCGCCGCGTCCCATCGGGGAGGCAGCGGGGTGCGCGGCAGTCTCAACATCAGTTAATGGCCTTGTGCTGCGGCAGAAGCTTGACGATGCCCTGCGCGGCCGCACCGGCGGCTTGCTCGGCGGTCTTGCCCCACTCGCCGTCGAGCGAGCCCTCGGGGATCTCGTTCCTCTGCGACACCGTGCCAAGCTTCTTGCCCTGCGGATCGCGCACCAGCCATTCGATGTGGATCGGCTGCTTGCCCTGCTTGGCTTCGCCAACGGTGACGTTGCCTTCGACCCTATAGGCGACAGCAGCTGGCTTGTCGGAGATCGACACGCCCTTGCTGGTCAACTCGCGCTGGATCGCGGCCGTGAGCGACTTGCTGCCGTCGCCGGGAGCGCCGGTCACGGACGGCACGACGGCCATCACCGGTCCTTCGCGACCGATGCTGCCCGTCATCTGGGCGGGCTGCGCGGGAGCCGCCGCCGCCACGGCAGGCGGCTTGGCAGTCGCGTGCGCAGCGGCCTGACGCTTGGCAGGCACTGCTGCCGGCGCCGGTCCGGCAGCTGGCATCGCGCCGACGCTGGCGGGCAGCGGCGTGTTGGAGGCGACTGCGGCCTGCCCGGTGTGGCTCGGCAGCCAAGCAACAAACTGGCCGGCGGCTTTGCCGGCGATCGATTGCAGCACCTGAGGCGTGAGCGCCGCCCACGGGTCCTTGCTGGAGGAGCCGGAGATCACCTCCTCGCCGGTAATGCGATTCACGCGCTTGCCGGTTGGATCGGTGACATCCCAGATGTAGGACACCTTGGTGGCCGACTTGTCCTTGGCCGCGACGATGTAGCCGCGCAGCGTGAAGTCGGCCCGCTCCTCCTTGTTGGTGATCACGGTGACGCGCTGGCGCTCCACCGCGCCGGCAAACTCCTGGTGGATCTGCTTGGCGATCGCATCGGGCGCGCCGATGATGGGCGCCACCGCCACCTTGGCAAGCGGCGGCTGCGACGGCGGCGGAGCAGCAACCGTAGCCTCCGGCGCCGAAGAGCCCGGAAAGCTCAAACCGAACAACGACGAGCTCGAACTCACAGGCGGCCAGGCCGATCCCCGCGAGGGCCAAGAGGACGGCAACGGCCATCCTCGGGTGCCGGCGCCGCGCCGCAGCAGCGTTCATGGTCGTCACAGTGACGTCCCCCCTTCTGCAAAACATCCCGCTGAAAACCGGCTGCCGACGTACTAACCCTGCGGCGGGTGATTCTACGGCCGGTACCCCAGCGGACTCACTAATTGCTGACACCTTCGGCGTCCAGTTTCAGACAGGGGAAAACCGCGTGCATTCCCGATGCGCACAGCTCTGAATTGATCAAAGTTGTGGAAAACAAGCGCTAAGTCAAGACGATGGCAGAGATTTGGCGGCCGTAGTCGGCCTCATTGCGCGCCTGTGAGCGCCGATAGCTGAAGAAGTCGTCTATTCCAGCATAAGTGCACGGGCTCGCTGGCACAGGGGCGAGGCCGGCACGGATGAGGCGATCCAAGACATAGCCCGGCAGGTCGAAATGCGGCCGCGCACGGGATTGGGCAGGCGCCCGGGCAAAAAAGGTGGCGCTGGCGGGATCGCGGGCGAGGAACTCCTGCTCGAAGTCGGGGCCGACCTCGTAGGCCGGCTGGGTGATGCAGGGACCGACGGCCACCTCGATGCGGTCCCTGCGGGCGCCGAGCCCTTCCATGGCCGCCAGCGTAGCCTCGAGCACCCCGCCGATGGCGCCGCGCCAGCCGGCATGGGCAGCGCCGACGACGCGGGCTCGAGGGTCGGCAAACAGCACGGGCGCGCAGTCGGCCGTCAGCACGCCAAGCGCAATCCCCGGCGTGGCCGTGACCATGGCATCGGCGCGAGGCCGCTCCGCCAGGCTCCAGGCCTTGTCCGCGACGACGGCAGTGGCGCTGTGGATCTGATGCGCGGTGAGGAGGCTGTGGGCGTCGAGGAAGCGGGCGACACGCGCGCGGTTCTCGGTGACGGCAATGGGATCGTCCTTGGAGCCGAGGCCGCAGTTGAGGCTGGCGTAACCGCCCTGCGAGACGCCGCCGCGACGCGTGAAAAACCCGTGTCGGATGCCGGAGATTGCGGCCAAGCGATCGGCGGTGAGCGGCTTGGGCATGGTTGCAGTCTTAGATGAAGGGGGGCGGCGGTGGAAGGTGGGGAGAGCGCAGCGCCAACACCTTGAAGAGGCTGCCCATGCCCGTCGGCGAGACCAGACGCTGCGCGGCGGTCTCGATCTCGCCGGCGCGTTCGGGGTTGGCAGCCATCAGCCGCGCGGTGCGCTCGGCAACACCGAGCGCGCCCAGGAACTCGGCCTGGGTGATGGGGCCGTCGGCCGCAAGTCCGGTCTTGCGGGCCCTGGCAGCGAGCGAAGCGAAACGCACGTGGGCCGTCAGGTCGACGCGGCCGGGGGCGCTCAGCGCATCGACGCTGGCGTGCCGGCGTACGGCCTGCAGCGAATCCCCGTAGACCGGCTCGCCCGGGCCATAGTCAATAAGGAGTGCAGCGAGCGGCGACTGGCGTCGGGCGAGCAGGGCCAGCAGCTCGTCCTCGCCGGGACGCAGCTCGAGGATCGCGCCCGGCTGGGGCGGCGACTGTGGCGTCTCGCCCGCAAGGCCCACCTCGTCCCCGACCGCAAAGCACAGAGCACCGTCCGCGTCGAGCGCGACCACCCGCTCGCGCCAGCTGCCCGCGTCGAACACCAGCTGCCGGATCGGCAGTGCGTCCAGGAACTCGTTGCCGATGACGATTGCCGGCCCCTCCGGCACCTCGGCAAGCCTCTCGTGCCAGGTGACGCCGCCTGCAGCAGGAACGCGCGCTTCCACCCCGTCTGCTTGCATGGATCCTCGTCTTCGCGGGGATGATGCCAAAGTCTGGCGCTGTATTGCGCGCAAGGGCTCGCTCACCTCCACGAGATGGATCGCCGCCGCCGCGAGGAACCCCGGCATGCGCTCTGCAGCGCGCAGGCCGTCGCGCATCAGCGTGCCGCGCCCGGGGCCCAGCTCGACGAGGCGCAGCGGGGCCGGCCGGCCCATCCCCTGCCAGACCACAGCACACCATCCTCCGATGAGCTCGCCGAATACCTGGCTGATCTCGGGCGCAGTGATGAAGTCGCCGGCCGCACCGATGCTGGCGCCGCGCCGCCAGTAGCCGCGCTCGGGATCACCGAGGCACAGCTGCATGTAGCGATCGACGGGCATGGGACCGTCGCGTCGGATGGCCTCGCGCAGAGCTTCCAGAAGAGGCGCGCCCTCGTCGTCAGCCGGAGCGGGGGACATTGGTCGACGCCGTCCTACGACTGTTGCCCCTGCGGATCATCCAGACGCCCGCGAGCATCATCGGCAGAGAATAGAGCATGCCCGCGCTCAAGGGGCCGAGCAGGAAATCGGGCTCGCGGAACAACTCGCAGAACGAGCGCGCGAGGGCGTAGCCCACGAGGAAGGTGCCGGCCACCACGCCTGGGCGGCGCAGCGCCAGGCGCGAATGGGCGAGCCACCACAGCAGGAGGAACAGGGCGAGCCCTTCGAGGCCCGCCTCGTAGAGCTGGCTCGGGTGCCGTGGCATCGAGCCCGCGCCCGGAAATATCATGGCCCAGGACGCGGTCGATGGCCTGCCCCACAGCTCTGCATTGATGAAGTTCGCCAGGCGGCCGAAGAACAGGCCCATGGGCGCGGCGGCCGCACACACGTCGAGCACGCTCCACGGATTGGCCCCAGCGCGCCGCGCAAACCACAAGATGGCCACGATCGAGCCGATCAGGCCGCCGTGAAACGCCATGCCCCCTTTCCATACCGCGGGGATCTCGAAGGGGTTGTTGAAGTAGTAGACGGGCTCATAGAAGAGGACGTTGCCGAGCCGGCCGCCGACCAGCACGCCAAGCGTCATGAACAGCAGCAGGTCGTCGGCGCGGTCGGGCGGGAAGGGCGGCGCGTTGCCGGGCCACAACCTCTCCTGGCTCAGCAGGCGCCTGACATAGAGCCATCCGAGCAGCAAGCCCGCCATGTAGGCAAGGCCATACCATTTGACCGCGAGCGGCCCCAGATGCAGAGCGACCGGGTCGATGTGGGGGAAGGGGATGGCCAGCGGAGTCATTGGGGCACCTACCGGCAGCGGCAACAGCCTGTCAAGGCTTGCAGAACGGCCCCGGCGGGGTTGAAGCGGGAACTGCACGCCACCATAGTAGGCAGCAATCGCCGAAGCGCTCATGACAGCGAGGCTCGAGGCAGCAAGGCCCAGGGAGGCCAATGACGCCATGACCCAGACCAACAACCGCTTCCTCGACGAGCTGGCGCGGCTGATGACAGATGCCGCCGGCGCGGCGCAGGGCGTGCGTCGCGATCTCGAGACGCTGATGCGCTCACAGGGCGAGCGCATCCTGCGCGACATGGATGTGGTGCAGCGCGAGGAGTTCGAGGCAGCGAAGGAGATGGCGGCCAAGGCGCGCGAGGAGAACGAGCAGCTAGCTGCGCGTGTGGCAGCGCTGGAGGCAGAGGTCGCCGGGCTCAAGCGACCAGCCTGACGACCCCGTCGCCGGCTGCAGGCGGCTCCCTCTCTCCACAGGCAATTCACGCCTCATCCCCAGCTTTCGCGCTTTGTCCTGCAATCGGACGACCTACGCCCACTGTCGGCCATTTTGGCCGTGGACAATGCCAGCCTCGCCTTGCAAGCGCGGGCAGCCGTCGCTTACGTGGCCTCGTGAGCGATTTGGTCCAGCCGCCGAACGTGCCAAGCAACAAGCGCCGCCCGCAGCCCTAGCGGGGCGGCCAGAACCAGAGGGAGCGTATGGCGATCGTGGAAACGAGCTCGAGCCGTGTCAGCAATCCCGTCGATCTCGTCGAGGAGATCGCCACGCGTAACGACTGGGCCGGCGAGCGCACAGGGGAGGACGAGCTCACCCTCACCGTTGTCGGCCAGTGGTGCGACTATCACGTGTCGTTCAATTGGCGCGGCGACCTCGAGACCCTGCACATCGCCTGCGCCTTCGACGCCAAGGTGCCGGACAACCGGCTCAGCGAGGTCTATCGGCTGATCGCCCAGATCAACGAGCAGCTATGGCTCGGCCACTTCGACCTGTGGACGCAGGAAGGCCTCGTCATGTTCCGCCAGGGCCTGATGCTGAACGGGGCGCTGGCCACCCCGCACCAGTGCGAGGCCCTGCTCAAGGCCGCCTTCGAGGCCTGCGAACGCTACTATCAGGCCTTCCAGTTTGTCGTCTGGGCCGGCAGGGACAGCCGCCAGGCGCTGGCGTCCACCATGTTCGAGACCGAGGGGCAGGCCTAGCGGGCTCTGCCGGCACCACCGTCATCCCGGCGCCGTTCGCACGCGAAGCGTGTGAGCGGAGGAAGGCCGGGACCCAGTCCACCTTGTTGACCCAGCGCGGGATGCTGAGCCGTGCATGGGTCCCGGCCGATTCCCGCTCACGCCCTGGCGGGCGCTCGCGGCGCCGGGATGACGCCGGCGCAGCGGCGGGGGCGCTTTGCGAGCATGCGCTGGCGGCTCAGTGGGATGCCGCATAGGATTGCGACTGTCTTCGTCTGCGTGTTTCTGAGGTTGGCCCATGGCTCTCAAGATCGACGGAACGCTCCTTCTGGCCGGCGCCGGCAATATGGGGGCGGCGATGCTGGCGGGTTGGCTCGAGGGCGGGCTCGCGCCCAGCCGTATCATCGTGCAGGACCCCGACCCGCCGCCGCGCGCCCGGGAGCTGCTCGCCAAGCACGGCATTGCTCCGCTGGCCAAGGTCCCCCCGCTCTCCGAGCCGCCGGCGGTGATCGTGGCCGCCGTCAAGCCGCAGGTGATGGACGAGGTGTTCCCGCCGCTGGGCAAGCTCGCCGGCAAGAACACCGTGGTGCTCTCGATCGCGGCCGGGCGCACGATTGCCGGCTTCGAGAAGCATCTGCCGCAAGACGCCGCCGTGATCCGCTCGATGCCGAACACACCGGCCGCCATCGGCCGCGGGATCACCGTGGCGGTCCCCAACGCCCACGTCACGCCAACGCAGCGGGCGGCCTGCGACGGCCTCCTGCGGGCCATCGGCGAGGTCGCCTGGGTGGACGACGAGGGTCTGATCGACGCAGTCACCGCCGTGTCGGGCTCGGGGCCGGCCTACGTCTTCTATCTTGCGGAGTGCCTCGGGGAGGCCGGCATCAAGGCTGGTCTGGCGCCCGAGCTGGCGCAGAAGCTGGCGCGCTGGACGGTCTCGGGCGCGGGCGAGCTGCTGCATCGCTCCGACCTCGGCGCCGACACCTTGCGCGCAAACGTCACCTCCAAGGGCGGCACCACCTTTGCGGCCCTGCAGGTGCTGATGCGGCCTGACGGGCTCGCCAAGCTGATGGCCGAGGCGGTGGCGGCCGCCACCAAGCGCTCGCGCGAGCTGGCGAAGTAGGAGGCGCGAACCCGGCTAGCCAAGCGTGGGCGATGCGCCTATTTTGCCGCGCGTTTGCGCGGGTCCCCGCGCTGCCCCATGCAAGAGACGACCTATGGCCAGCAATGCGCCCGTGCCGCGGCCGGGCATCCTCGACATCAACCCTTACGTGCCGGGCGAAAGCCACGTGCCGGGCGGGGTGAAGCCGATCAAGCTTTCCTCCAACGAGACGCCGCTGGGGCCGAGCCCCAAGGCGATCGCGGCCTACAAGGCGGGGGCCGACGAGCTCGAGCGCTACCCCGACGGCGCCGTGACGGCGCTCAGGGACGCGATCGCCAAGCTGTATGGCCTGAACCGCGACCGCATCGTGTGCGGCAACGGCTCCGACGAGCTGATCAACCTGATCGCGCACGCCTATCTTGGCCCGGGGGATGAGGCCGTCTACAGCGCGCACGGCTTCCTCATGTACAAGATCGCCACGCTGGCGAGCGGGGCCAAGCCCATCGCCGTGCCGGAGAAGGCCTACAGGGCCGACGTCGACGCCATGCTGGCGTGCGTGACGCCGCGCACCAAGATCGTGTTCCTCGCCAACCCCAACAACCCCACCGGCACCTACCTGCCCAATGAGGAGGTGCGGCGTCTGCACAAGGGATTGCCAAGTAACGTGGTGCTGATGATCGACGCGGCCTATTCGGAGTACGTGCGCCGCAACGACTACGAGGCGGGGCTCGAGCTGGTCGCCACCACCGACAACACGGTGATGACGCGCACCTTCTCCAAGATCTACGGGCTGGCGGCGTTGCGGCTCGGCTGGGCCTACTGCCCCGCGGCCATTGCCGACGTGCTGAACCGGGTGCGCGGTCCCTTCAACGTCAATGCGCCTGCGATCGCCGCGGGCGTGGCGGCCCTGGCCGATCGGGGGCATATCGAGCAAGGCATCGCCCACAACGACAAGTGGCTGCCGTGGGTGGCGGCCGAGATCGGCAAGCTCGGGCTCGAGGTGACGCCGAGCGTCGGCAACTTCGTGCTCATCCACTTCGCCTCGCCCAAGGATGCCGGCGCGGCCGACGAGCATCTCAAGGCGCGCGGCATCATCCTGCGCCGCGTCGCCGCCTACGGCCTGCCCAACTGCCTGCGCATGACCATCGGCACCGAGGACGACAACCGCAAGGTGGTCGCCGCCTTGGCGAGCTTCCTGGGCCGGTCATGACGACGCCGATGTTCGAGCGCGTGGCGCTGATCGGCCTCGGACTGATCGGCTCCTCCCTCAGCCACGCCATGCGCCGCGGCGGGCTCGCCGGCACCATCGTCGGCCACGCGCAGACGCCCAAGACGCGCGACACCGCGCTTCGACTAGGGCTGATCTCCTCGTCCTATGCGTCGGCGGCGGAGGCGGTGCGGGGCGCCGACCTGGTGATCCTGTGCGCGCCGGTCGGTGCGTGCGGGGCGATCGCCAAGGCGGCCGGGTCCGAGCTGAAGCCCGGCGCGATCCTCACCGACGTCGGCTCCGTCAAGGGCGCGGTGGTGCGCGACGTGGGCCCGTTCGTGCCGAAGGGCGTGCACTTTATTCCGGGCCACCCCATCGCCGGCACCGAGCATTCCGGCCCCGAGTCGGGCTTCGCGGAGCTGTTCGACGGGCGCTGGTGCGTGCTCACGCCTCCGGAAGGGGCGGACGCATCCGCCGTCGAGAAGCTTGCAGCCTTCTGGCGGGCCTGCGGCTCCCACGTCGAGGTGATGGATGCGGCCCACCACGACCTCGTGCTCGCCATCACCAGTCATGTGCCGCACCTCATCGCCTACAACATCGTCAACACCGCCCGGCACCTCGAGCGCGTCACCGACACCGAGGTGATCAAATTCTCGGCCGGCGGCTTTCGCGACTTCACGCGCATTGCCGCCTCCGATCCTGTCATGTGGCGGGACGTGTTCCTCAACAACAAGGAGGCGGTGCTGGAGATGCTCGCCCGCTTCAGCGAGGATCTGACCGCGCTGCAGCGCGCCATCCGCTTCGGGGACGCGGATACGCTTTACCGGCTGTTTGTAGAGGCCCGCGCAACCCGGCGCGGCATCATCCAGGCCGGCCAGGACACGGCTGCCCCCGATTTCGGCCGGCACGGGCCTGTGAAGCCCGGCGGGACATGAGCGCAGCCGACCACGCTCTGTGGGTGTTTGGCTATGGGTCGCTGATGTGGCGGCCAGGGTTTGCCTACGAGGCGGCGCAGCACGCGCGCCTCACGGGCTGGCGGCGCTGCTTTTGCATCTACTCGATCTTTCATCGCGGCACGCCCGCGCGGCCGGGTCTGGTGCTGGGGCTCGATCGCGGCGGGGCCTGCGAGGGCATCGCCTATCGCGTGGCGGCAAGCGAGGCGGCTGCGACCGTGCGCTACCTGCGGGCGCGAGAGCAGGTCAACGGCGTCTATCGCGAGGCGCATGTTCCCGTGGAGCTGATGGGCGAGCCGCGACGCGAGGTGCTGGCGCTTGCCTATATCGTGGAGCGCGCACATCCGAGCTATGCGGGGCAATTGCCGCTGGTCGCCCAGGCGCGCCTCATCCGCGGCGCGCGCGGCAAGTCCGGCAACAACCTCGACTATCTCATCAGCACGCTGCGGCATCTCCACGAGCTCGCCATTGCGCGAACCCGACCTCGAGCGGCTGCTGACCCTGATCGGGCCGCATGCGGCGCGCTGCGGCACTGAGGGCCACGCGAGCCCCTACGTGGCCGGCCTTCTGGGCGTGGCGCGGCGGCAGCCGGCACCGCGCCGCAATCTGCTCATGGGCGACCCGCGCCGCTTCCTCTATCGCCAGCGCCTGGAGGGTTGACGCCGGCGCCGCTACAGGCGCCCGGTTGCCACCTCCGCTCGACCTTGCGAGCGCGCTCGACGTTTGGCTTGCCGCGTGATCATCTATGCTCCGAGCGGCCCGCGGGACGACGGAAACCCCTGCCTTCCAAGATGCATGATCGGCTCGGCGGGCATCAGGTTCAGGTCGGCTGCGGGCGCTCGCGGGCCGCCGCTCATGCCCCGGGGCAGGCACCCCGAAGATCAATCGCCCCAGGGCGCGGTGCGCAGCGAATTTGTTGCAGTCATCGATTGGATCGACAATGGCGCTTCCCCTGGACGATGCGTTGAAGATTGGCGTCAACACGATGCTGCGGCGCACGGAGCCCGCAACCGGACCGTGGCTGCCGACCCTCGACGAACTCGTAGATGTCGTAGAGCAGGTCGACAGGCTCGGCTTCGACTTGTTCTGGTGCGGCGACCACGTCGCCTTCGCGATCCCCTTCCTGGACCCCATCACCCAGATTGCGCAGGCCGCCGCGGTCAGCCGGCGCCTCATGTTCGGCACTGCCGTCTTCCTGCTGCCGCTGCGCCATCCCACGCCGGTCGCCAAGCAGATTGCCACCCTCGATCACCTGACCGGCGGACGTTTCATCTTCGGGGTCGGCATCGGCGGGGAATTCCCGAAGGAATACGAGGGCTGTGGCGTGCCGATCGGCGAGCGCGGGGCGCGCCTCGGCGAAGGGATCGAGGTCATTCGCAAGCTGTGGACCGGCGAGAACGTTTCCCACGATGGCCGCTTCTACAAATTCAAGGACGTGCGCATGACGCCCGCGCCGCGGCAGCCCGGCGGTCCCCCGATCTGGTGCGGCGGGCGTTCCGAGCCGGCATTGCGGCGCGCGGCGCGCCTTGCCGACGGCTGGTTCTCCTATGCCGTCTCGCCGCAGATGTTTGCCAATGGGCTCGTGACGATCGAAGCGGCGGCGCAAGAGGCCGGCCGCACGTTCGAGCGCTTTGGAACCGCACACCTCATGTTCACGCGCATCGACGACAGCTACGAGCGTGCCCTCGATGCGGCGGCCCATTCGCTCAGCGTTCGCTACGCGATGAACATGCGTCCGGCGGCGGAACGCTACGGCGCAATCGGCACGCCAAGCCAGGTTGCGGAAAAAATCCGCGAATTCCATGCCGCCGGAGTGCGGCATCTGAGCCTCGATCTGGTCGGTCCCTATGAGCGACGCAGCGAGCAGTTCGAACGCTTTGCGGCAGAGGTCAGACCACTCATCAAGGACTTGATGGCATGAACGATGCGCACGCGACGTTCGGCTTCAGCGAGGAGCAGCGGCAGATGCGCGCCAGCGTGCTCGGGCTTCTCGGCCGGGTGCTGCCTCCCGCCAAGATCCGCGAGCTCGACAAGGCGGGCGAGTATCCCTTCGAGGCGCATCGGGCGCTGGCCGAGGGCGGCTACATGGGGCTCATGTATCCGCCCGAGTACGGCGGCATGGGTGGCAGCTATATGGATCTCGCCGTGCTGGGCGAGGCGCTCGGCTATCACTACGGCGGCATCGCGCAGGCTTACGGCATCACCGTGATCTACGCAGGCATGCATGTCGCGCTGCACGGATCAGGGGACATGAAACGGGAGGTTCTACCCAAGATCATTTCGGGAGACATGCGCCTGGCGCTATGCCTGAGCGAGCCGGATCACGGCTCCGATGTTGCCGGCATCGAGCTGGCCGCAGTGCGCAGCGGCAATGGCTATGTTCTCAACGGGCAGAAGATCTACAACAGCGCGGCCCATGTCGCCCACAACGTCGTCGTCGTTGCCAAGACGAAGCCTGGACGCGGCTATGACGGCATCAGCATGTTCCTCGTCGATACGTCTCTCCCCGGCGTCTCCATTCGCCGCCTGAGCGCGCTGGGCCGGCACACCACCGAGGCCAACCACTGCTTCTTCGAGGACGTGCGCGTTCCAGCCGACCGGATCATCGGCGAGGAGAACAGCGGCTGGCGTGGCTTGATGAAGTGCCTCAACGTCGAGCGGCTCAACCTGGCGGCCAACGGCGTCGGCAACACGCGCCGGATACTCGATCACGTGCTGGAGCACGCCAAGACGCGCGAGCAGTTCGGGCGGCCGATCGGCAAATTCCAGGCCGTGTCGCACAAGCTGGCCGAGATGGAGATGATGTGGCAGACCGCCCGCGCCCAGACGTTCCGCGTCGCACAGATGCTCGACGCCGGGCTCGACCCCATTTGTGAGAATGCCGTCGCCAAGGCCTACGCCACCGAGGTGAACTGGAAGGTGGCGGACATGGCCATGCAGATCATGGCGGGCGCCGGCTACATCATGGACCAGGACATGCAGATGATGTTCCGCGATGCGCGTGTCGGGATGATCGGCGGCGGCACCAGCGAGATCCAGCGCAACGTCATCGCGCGCTGCATGGGTCTGTGAAGCTATTGGAGAGTGCGCCATGCAGAAACGCGAGCCCCGCGGCCTCTACTTCGAGGACTTCGAGATCGGCAAGACCTACCGCACGCCGCGCCGAACGGTGACGCAGACCGACATCGTCAACTTCGCCTGCCTATCCGGCGACTTCAACGCCCCGCACGTCGATTGGGAGTTCTGCAAGGAGCAGCCCTACGGTGAGCCGATCGCGCACGGCCCTCTCGTCCTGGCAATTGCCGGCGGGCTCATGTGCCAGTCGGGGATCAACGACGGGACGATCGTCGCCATGCTGGGGATCGATGCGTGGCGGATCCACAAACCGGTCAAGCACGGCGACACGCTCGAGGTGGCCATGACCGTCACCGACAAACGGCGCACCAACAAGGGAGACAAGGGCATCGTGTCGTTCCAGCGGGAAATCCGCAACCAGCATGGGGAAGCCGTCCACTCGATGACCGCCTCCAGCATGTACCTCTGTCGCGAGGTCGCGACATGACGCGGCGTGTCGCGGTCATCGGCGGCGCCGCGAGTGCCGTTGGCAAGCTGCAGACGGCGGCCGGGGCCCCGCTGCAGGCCCTCGAGCACGAGATTCTGGCGCCATCTGGTGCTCGACGCGATGGCTGCTGCGGGCCTACCGAAGGAGGAGGTCGACGCGCTGATATTCGCGATGTGCCGGCCCTACACCCTGCAGAAGTATTTCGCCACGTTCCTGGCCAACTACCTGCGATTGCCGCTCAAGGGCACGATCATGGAGGTGCTGGGCAACGGCATGACGGGGGGGCTCGCTTTCGACGAGGCGGTCAATGCGGTCAAGTTGGGTCACGCCGACGTGGCACTCGCGCTCGGCATCAACATGGAGAGCCAGGCGGCCTCGGCGGACCATGCCATGTCGACGATGCGGGCCACGGGCGACGTCGACTTCCACACCATCTTCGGGTTCACCCCGATTGCCTGGTACGCCATGGACGCGGTGCGCTACATGCATGAGCATGGCGCCACGCGGGCGGAGCTGGCGAGTGTTGCCGTCAAGGATCGGCGCCACGCCTCGCTGAACCCGATCGCCCAGTTCAAGAAGCCGCTGACGCTGGAGGAGGTCCTGGCCGCGCGCCCGATCGTGGAGCCGCTCGGCCTCTACGAGGTGCCGCCGCGCGGTGACGGGGCGGTTTGCCTGGTCGTGTGCGCCGAGGACGTGGCAAAGGCGACGGGCCGGCCGTACGCGCTGGTGCGCGGACGCGGATTCTTTCACGAGGGTGCGCACCAAATCAACGAGGTGCCCAACGATATGACGGCCTTCATCTCGGCGCAGACCGCAGCCGAGGCCGCCTATCGAGACGCCGGCATCACGTGCGCCGATCTCGATCTTGCGGAGCTCTATGCGCCGTGCACGATCGTGCAGGTTCTCGTGACGGAGGCGATGGGGCTGGCCCAGCGCGGCAGAGGCGCCGCACAGGCCGCCGCCGGTGAAACCGCGCTGGGCGGCCGCATTCCCGTCTGCACATCCGGGGGCTGCCTGTCACGCGGGCATCCAGCCTACATCACGGGACTGCTGACGATCTACGAGCTATGGGAGCAGCTCACGCACCGCGCGGGCATGCGGCAGGTCGCCAACGCCCGGCTCGGCGCCGGCAGCTGTGAGCTCGGCAATTACAACGCCGCAATGATCCATGTCCTCGAGGCCGCCGCATGAGCCTTCCTTTCATCGACGTGCCGGGAACACGGCCCTGGCCGCCGCGCGTCAGCGCCTTCACGAAGCCGTTCTGGGATGCGTTGGCCGCGGGCCGGCTGACGACGACGCGCGGGAAGACGTCGGGCCGGCTGACATTTCCTCCCAAACCGTTCTGCCCCTACGATTGGGGACGCGAGGTCGAATGGGTCGAGCTATCGGGGCGCGGAAAGCTCTATTCGCAGACCGTCATCCATGCGGCCCCGGCGGCCTTTGCGCGCGAAGCGCCGATCCGCAACGGGCTTGTCGATCTCAGCGAGGGCCTGCGCGTCGCGGCCCGCATTGTCGGCGAACCCGCGCTCGACGCGGCGATGGAATGCGTCGTGCTGCGCTACGCGGATGGACCGCTGTTCGCGTTCCGGGCCGCGTGAGCTCGACGGTCGCTCCGTGCCGACCCAATTCAGGCTGCAGCTCGCCGCTGGAGGGCTGCCCGCACGAGCGGGAGCCGATCGTTGCCGAAGTACATGTCGTCGCGATCGAGGTAGATGGTGGGCGATCCAAACCCGCCACGCGCCATCAGCTCCTCGGTGTTCTCCCGCAGCTTGTCCTTGATGGCCTGCCGCGCGATGCCGGCAAAGAAAGACGTCGCGTCGACGCCGACTTTGCGGCAGATGTCGGCGAGCACATCGTCGTTGGCGATGTCCCGGTCGTCACCCCAATAGGCCTCGAACACGGCGCGCGCGAAGGGGACGAGCTTGCCGTCAGGCTGCAGGAGAATGCAGCCTCGCATCGCCTTCACGCTGTTCACCGGGAAGATCGTGGGCCGGATGATCTCGAGGCCGGCGACGCGCGCCCAGTCCGCAAGGTCCTTCCTTGCGTAGCTTGCCTTGGCGGGCACCGGCTTCTCGCGCGACTGATAGACGCTTGGATTGATCGTATTGAAGATGCCGCCGACCAGGATCGGACGCCATTCGATATCCCGGTTGAATTCTCGCGCGAGCGGGAGAATGTTGTGGAAGGCGAGATAGGTCCACGGGCTCGAGCAGTCGAAGAAGAACTCCAGCATGTCACTCGCCTCATTTTTGGCAGGGCTTCCCGCCGTCAAGGCCAGCCTGCAGCAGAAACCGCTTCGTGCATGGGAGTTTGGCAGATCGGCCGGTCGCTCAGCAACGACAAAGGATCAACCGCGAGGTGATCGGGCGCAGTCAGTCCCGTGCGCGTGCAATGCCCGATGACGGAGGCGACACGTGACACTACTGTCTGCCGGCTTGGAATCGGCAGGTTTGCTCCTCATCAGGCGCTGGGGGACCAATGGAACTCTCGAGTGAAGTCCTGGCAGCCATTGTTGGCGCCGCAATCGGCTCGTTCGCGACTGCGATCGTCAGCCTGGTCGTGCACAAGCAGAGCATGGCGCATGAACGACGGCTTGCTCGACAGAAGGTCGACTGGGATTTCCTGACCGCCACGCTGCCCGTCCTGTCCAGACTCTTCTCCAGCACGACCCCGGACCGCTTGAAGACCGAGGACGAGGTGTTCTTGATGGTGGACGATGTCTACGCGTCGCTTCGCGAGGGAACCTTTCGCGGCATTTTCACCGGGAGCTCGCACACCGAACCAATCTCGGGCAACGTGCATTCCTACGCGGAAACGCTCAAGCAGTATGTGCGAGGAGAGATATCGCGCGAGCAGCTGGAGGGACAGCGCAAGCGTGCCGTCGACGAGGTGGCCGTCCACTGGAAGAAGATCCTTCCGGCGCAGGCAGCACCCTGACGGCGTTCTTCGGGGTCTCGATGCGGCGGGTCGGTGCGCCGCGCTCAGTGGCGCAAGGCGCGGGCGGGCTCGGCGGAGAGCTCGCCGAACTGGCCGGCGCGCAGGTCGCAGGTCACAAGGCGGCGCTGCGCCTCGGTCTCGGCCAGGAAATGGACGTGCACCTCGTTGGCGCCGAGCTGGGCGCCGCGCTGGCGCACGCGGGCCAGGTTGAGCGTGGGCGAGCCGCTTTCGCCGCAGGCGATGTGCAGCACCTCGCGACGGCCGTCCTTGTTGCGGTGCACCAGGAGGTAGAGGGCGCGCGGCAGCGGGGGGCATTCGATCAGGCTGTAGACGGTGTGGACGTAGCGCGTGCGCGAGGCCCCGCGCCAGAAATGCAGGCGCGCCGGCAGGTCTTGCGGCACGCCGAGCGCAATCGGATCGGGCGCCTGGGCGTGGCGGTGCGGAGAAGCGAGACTGTGGATGCGGCCGGCCATGGTGTGACCCGAACTCTCTTGCGTCAGCCTATCCCAACCTGGGTAAGCGCGATTTCAAGCCGAAATGTGACGGCGCATGAGTGTTTTCAAGGCATTGTAAGGTCAACTGGCGTCACGATGCGTTGAGAGTGCGTGACGCAAGCACGAGCGCTGCCGGTTGTTGTGCGGCGCGTTCGCTCGCCTCAGCTGCACTTGGAATAGCCGCAGTTGCTGCAGACGAGGCAGCCCTCCTGTCGGCGCAAGGACTGCGAGCCGCAGCGCGGACAGGCTCTAGCTCTGGCGCCCTCCGCCTTGGGCGCCCCGCGCCGTTCGCCGGCGACCAGAGCCCGGGACTCGGCGCCGGGCTGCGCCTCGTCGGGCTGCTGCGGGGAACTCAGGAAGCCGGTGCGGATCATGTGCGTCTCGATCACGCCGCCGATGGCGGCAAGCAGGCTCGGCACGTAGCGCCCGCCCATCCATTGGCCGCCCTGGGGATCGAACACGGCCTTGAGCTCCTCCACAACGAAAGACACGTCGCCGCCGCGGCGGAAGATGGCGCTGATCATGCGGGTGAGCGCCACGGTCCAGGCATAGTGCTCGAGGTTCTTGGAGTTGATGAAGATCTCGAACGGCCGGCGCCTTGCTACGTGCCCGCCTGCGGCAGGACCGCCGCTCTCGATATCGTTGATGGTGATGTACATGGCGTGGTCGGAGCCGGGCCACCGAAGCTTGTAGGTGAAGCCCGCGAGCACGCCCTCGCGCTCGAGCGGCCGGGCCATGTAGACGACGTCGCCGGCACGATCGACGACCGCAACCGGCACGGGAGATGGCGCCGGAACGGCCGGGAGCAAGGGCGCCTCGCGCGCGGCAACAGGTGCCGCTGCCGGGGCAGGCGCCTCCCCGGGCTCGGCGGCGGCGGCCGCCGCGGCATGGCTCAGCACCGAGCCCGTCACCGCGTTCGGGCGGTAGGTGGTGCAGCCCTTGAGACCGAGGTCGTAGGCCTTCAGGTAGATGTCCTTGAAGGCGTCGAAGGCGATGTCCGGCGGGCAGTTGATGGTCTTGGAGATCGAGCTGTCGACGTGCCCCTGAAGCGCGGCCTGCATCTCCAGGTGCGCCTCGGGCGAGAGCTGCTCGGCGGTGACGAAGGCGGGTGTGAGCGGTGCCTTGGCGCCGAAGGTGGCGCGGTAGAGGGCATGCGCATAGTCCTCCACCGCCTCCGTGCGCACCGAGCCGTCACGCTCGAGCAGGCGGCGCTCGTAGCGAAAGTCGAACACGGGCTCGATGCCGGAGGAGACGTTGCCCGCGAGCAGCGAGATGGTGCCGGTGGGGGCGATCGAGGTGACGAGGCCGTTGCGGATGCCGTGTTTCGCGATGACCTCCCGCACGTGCTGGGGCAAGCGCTGGACGCCCGGAGCGGCCAGGAAGCGCTCGGCGTCGTAGAGGGGGAAGGCGCCCTTCTCGCGCGCGAGCCCGGCGCTGGCCGCGTAGGCCGCGCTCTCGATGGCTGCCATCCAGCTCTGCGCCATAGCGAGCGACTGGGGCGAGCCATAGCGCCCGCCGCAGAGGATCAGCGCGTCGGCAAGGCCGGTGACGCCGAGGCCGATGCGGCGCTTGGCCTTGGCTTCCTTGCGCTGGGCGGCGAGCGGATAGTTGGAGATGTCGATGACGTCGTCGAGGAAGCGCACGGCCGTGGCGGTGAGCGTCTCGAGGCGGGCCGTATCGAGCTGCGCCTGGGCCGTGAACGGCTTGTCGATCAGGCGGGCCAGATTGATCGAGCCCAGGAGGCAGGCGCCGTAGGACGGCAGCGGCTGCTCACCGCAGTTGTGCGCCACCAAGCCATTGGCGTCGAATGCGTTCACGCCCGGTACTTGGACGTCGTAGACCTCGTCGAATCCGTCTTCCTCCACGCTGGCAACTCTGGCGACAAAGCGCTCGCGATTGACCGCCCGCCGATAGCTGGCGATCGCAGAAGCGAGACGTGAGGCCTTCTCATAGTCGGCAAAGCCCACCAGATCGCGGAACTGCAGGAGGCTTTCGCCGGAGATCATGAGCTCGTGCTGGGGTTTGGTCACATAGTCGCGCGCGACCTCCTCGGCCATCCGGCAGGCTGCGGACCGAGGCGGGCCTCCGCTCGGCGTGGAGAGACGAAGCAATGCCAAGCCGCAGCAACATTCGTTGCACCCCCTGCAGCCGCGGCAAGTCCGATTGCGCCAGCCGAACGCTCACGCCCTTTTGCTGATTTCCCTGCACCGAGCCGTCGGCGTCGAAAAAGCCACGCAGGAAGCCGCGGTAGAACGCGCTCGATCCCTGCTCTACTGCCGGCGTGATGGACTTGCTGCGCGGCTCCATGCCGACGCGGCTCGCCAGCTGTCTCAGCGCCGCGAGCTTGAGGCGATGCTCGCTTCTGCCGGCAACCTCTATCCACCCCGTGAAGTCAGCCCGGTGCGGCAGGGTCCGCGCCGCCCGCAGAGCCTCCGCCATGACTCCATCAACGCCGGCACGCTCGGTCCCGTTGACGGCAATCGCCGGGCGCCAGACGGAGAGGATTGCCGCATCGGCCTTGAGCGTGCCGTCTCCGACCAGCAGGCCCAGCAGATAGCCCTCCTCGGAAGTCAGGTCGCCGGGCCACGACGGATTGGCGCGATGATCGTTGAGGAGCACCAAATCGCCACGGCGCAACTCGCCAGCCGCGCACCACTCCGCATCCGCCGAATGGCGTGTCAGCCGCCCAATGCGCTTGATGCGATGGTCCGCCGTCAGTCGCAGAGTATGCCCTTCGACGGTCTTCACACGCAGGAGCGGCTTCGTCCCGGTAGCGAAGAACCCCTCGAGCCCGGTTGCGCAGTCTTGTCCATCGACCCTGGCCTGGAACTGCCGACCGACCAGGTCGCGCACCCGGCGCGGGCCGTCACTCGTATGCACCCACGTGTCGCCTGGCACGCAGGGGTTGGTGGCGTTGATGGTCTCGCAATAGGAGAGGTTGTTGGCGGCGTTGATGCGGTCGATGAAGATGACGCCGGGCTCGGCGTAGTCGTAGGTGGCGCGCATCATGCGGTCCCACAGCGCGCGGGCGGGCAGCGTCTTGTAGACCTTGCCGCCGAAGGCGAGCGGCCAGGCCGCGTCCTCGCGCACGGCGCGCACGAAGGCGTCCGTCACCAGCACGGAGAGATTGAAATTGCGCAAGCGCGCGGGGTCGGCCTTGGCGTCGATGAAGGCCTCGATGTCGGGGTGGTCGCAGCGCAAGGTCGCCATCATGGCGCCGCGGCGGGCGCCGGCCGACATGATGGTGCGGCACATGGCGTCCCACACGTCCATGAAGCTCACGGGGCCCGAGGCGTCGGCGCCGATGCTCTTCACCAGCGCGCCCTTCGGACGGAGCGTGGAGAAGTCGTGCCCGATGCCGCCGCCCTGCTGCATGGTGAGCGCGGCTTCCTTGACGCTCTCGAAAATGGAGGTGAGGTCGTCCTCGATCCTCCCCATGACGAAGCAATTGAAGAGCGTGACGGCGCGCTCCGTTCCGGCGCCGGCGAGGATGCGGCCGGCGGGCAGGAAGGCGAAGTCGGCCATCGCCTCGCGGAACGCCTTGGCCCAGCGCGCGCGCTGGCGCTTTGGCTCGGCTTTGGCGCGCGGCCTTGGCCACGCGGTCCCAGGTATCGGCAAGTGTGCCGTCGAGCGCACTGCCGTCCGCCGCCTTGAGGCGGTATTTCATGTCCCAGATCTGCTCGGAGATCCGGGGGAGGGGTGGGGCGGATTTGGAGCTCATACAGAGACTCGTGAATTTAAGAGGCAAGGTACGGAAAATCCATGAATTCGCGGGATCGTCGAGGTCGAGATTCAGCGAGATCCACGGTCCGTTTGTTCTATTTATGTTCTATACCGAGACGACGTGCCATACGCAAGCGCACGCGCGTGACGATCAAAATTGCTTGATGGCGGTGAGGCGGAAGGAGCGGGGCTCCATGGGGTGGAGGTGGACGTCGTCGATCGCGGCGGGCTCGGGCGGCGAGGCGCGAGGCATAGAAATACTCGATCTGGTTCGATTTCTGGTCGAGCAGGTTGAAGGCATCGAGGCGCACGATCAGGCCGTCGTCGAACTTGTAGCCTAGGCGCGCGGACACGGGGGCGCTGGGCTTGGAGCGCACGCTGTTGTCCTCGATCAGGGGCCGCGGCCCGAAGTAGCGCACGCGCACGCCGCCGAACAGGCCGCCCCAGACGTTGTCGAAGTCGAGGGCCGCGCTGACAACGCCTTCGACGGCGCCCGGGATGTAGCGCCCGGGTGCCTCGGGATCGTCCTCGAGGAAACGGGCGCGGGTGTAGGCGGCATCGAGATCGAGCGTGAGCCACGAGCTGAGCCGGCGGCGCAGGTTGAGCTCGGTGCCGACGCGGCGGCTCGGGCGGCTCGCCTCGGTGGTGCCGGCATCGCCCACGAACAGGTTCTCGGAGTCGAAATCGAGGAGGAAGGTGGAGAGCGTGGCGCTGTTGCCCTTGGAGGGCTCGGTGCGTATGCCGACCTCGGCGCCCTTCGAGCGCACCAGGAACGGGGTGGTCGCCACCGGCGCCAGCGTGGTGGGATCAACCGTTGTGACGGTGCCGCGCGCGTCGTTGCTGTGAAAGCCGGTGCCGGCGTTGAGGTAGAGCTCGGTCCTGGCCCAGGGGCCGAGCACGAGGCCGGCCTTTGGACTCACGATGGTGTCGAGATCGCTGCCCGAGTTGGCCGCGAGATTGCTGGCAACATCGGCAGTGTAGAGGTCGGCGCGCAGGCCGGTGACGGTGCGCAGCCAGGGTGTCCAGCGTAGCGTGGTCTCGCCGAACACGCCGACGCTGGCCTCGCGCACCTTGTCCTCCCGCACGGTGGAGAGCAGCGCACGTTCCTTGGTGTTGAAGAGCCCCACCGTGATGCGAATCGTAGCGGGTCTGCACGCCGATGGTGGCCTCGTTGCGCAGGCCACCGGGGGCGGCAAAGAAATACGTGCGGCTGGCGCTGGCGCCGGCGACCCAGCGGTCGTCGGCCTGCTTGAACTGGTCGCCGTCGATGGGGTTGTCGAGGAAGTAGGTGAAGTTGTTGAAGAGTGCGAGATCGCTCTTGATGGCATAGGCGGAAATGCGGGTGGCGGCTTCGCTGCTGGTCTCGTTCCAACGCGCGGAGAGGCTGGTGCGATGGGAGAGGCCGCCGTCGGTGGGATCGATGTTGCCGTAGCGGCCGATGACGCCCTCGTCGATGGCGCGGCGGGGAACCTGGTCGGTGGCGTACCAGTGTCCGGAATAGGCCATGCCGGTGACGGCGAAGCCGTTGTCATAGCTGCCGCGGGAATAGCGCATCAGGCCGTTGAGCTTGCGCAGGTCGTCGGGGCGCTCCCAGGGGCCGTCGAAGCGCACGATCTCGCCGGCAACCAGCACCGTGCCGTCGAGGCCGACCGGCGCCGACATGCCCGTCACGGCGCGGCGGTGGCCGAAGCTGCCGATCTCGACCTGCGCGAAGTTCCTCTCGAGCCTGTCGACGGCGTCTAGATGGATGGCCCCCGCCGAGGCGAAGTCGCCCTCGCTGGCGAAGTAGGGCCCTTTGCGGTAGGCGAGCCCGCGCATGATCTCGGGGATCATGAAGTTGGTGTCGGCGTAGCCCTGGCCGTGGCCGTGCGTGCGCATGTTGACGGGCATGCCATCGACGGTGATGGCCAGATCGGTGCCGTGGTCGAGATTGAAGCCGCGCAGGAAGTACTGGTTGGCTTTGCCCTCGCCGCTGTGTTGCGTCACGACCAGCCCCGGCACGGCTTCGAGCACCTCGCCGGTGCGGTAGGCGGGGCGCGCCTCCAGGTCCGCGCGCGGCACGAAGCCCTGACTGGCCGACTGGGCCTTGCCGACCTCGCTTGCCGAGGGGTCGATCGATTGCACGGCCGTCGCACTGGCGCTCGACGGCTGGGGCGCGGCCGCGGGTCGAGCCAGTGCCGGAGCCGCGGGTTGTTGCTCGAGTTGCCGCGGCGGCGCGGGCTTCTTCTTGGTCGGCGGCGCCGTCACCGTGATGGGCGGGAGCTGCGGCTGGACCTGCTGGGCACCGGCCGAATCGACGCCGATCGCAACGCCGGCGAGGCCCGCGGCGGCAAACCGGAAACGCATGACATCCCCCAAAGCGCGGCCGAGACACGCTCGCCCGTTGCCCACGCTGCGTGGAGATCGGTATGATGTCGACACGAAAAGATCATACTTGCGCGGAAATGACGGAGTGAGGTCTTCATGCAACGCATCACCATCACGATCGATGCAGCGCTTGCTCAGGAATTGGACAGACTGATCGCGATGCGCGGCTACCAGAACCGGTCGGAGGCCATGCGCGACCTCGTGCGTGCGGGCATGGCGCGCTCGGAGCCTGCGGGCAGCGCCACCGCGCATTGCGTCGCCAGCCTCGTCTACGTCTACGAGCAGGGTCGGCGCGAGCTGCCCAAGCGGCTGGTGAACACATTTCAGGAACATCACGATCTTTCGGTCGCCACCATGCGCGTCGCCCTCGATCACGAGACCTGCATGGAGGTGGCGGTGCTGAAGGGGCGAAAGACCGAGGTTGAGCATTTCGCCCAGCATGTCATTGCCGAGCGCGGCGTGCGGCATGGCCAACTCTTTGTCGTACCGGCAGAAATTGAGACCGAGCGACATGCTCACGGCGACGGGCGCCCACATCCGCACCAGCACATCCGCGTAACGTAGACCGACACCGTGGCATGGCGGGCGCCGATGGCTCGGGCCTCTCCACAAAAAAAGTGGTTACCGGCAGAGAATAGACTTGGGTGTGGCCCGTTATCCAAACGACCCGCTCAACCCCGCACCAGCGGGTCACCAGATCAGGACGCCTTACCCGCTAAGGCGTCCTGTTTTTCGTTTGCGGGCCGTCAACCGACGTCGCGCCAATCCCCGCTGCTCGCGCCGGAGTCATACTCGCGGCACTCCGGCCCAACGAGGGGCGCCATCGCGAGGCGTCTCGATAGCGCGGGCCGGGGGCCGCAGCGAGGCCTGGCCGCAGCCGGGACCCTGTGTATCCGAGGCCGGTTGGGTTACTCACCGGAGCCGTTCGCAAGAACCTCGAGGCGGCGCAGGGCGCTGATGCCAGCTTGCCCCTGAAGACTACCCGAGCCAGGCACCAGTCGCCCTGCTCCCTCTCTATATCCTGAACTGACACGTGCCGCGGGCGCGTGCCAGGCAACAGGCGTTGCGCAAGGTGTGCGGGGGCCTTGCGCCGTCACGCGCGGCCGGTTTGCGTGTAGACGGGCTCTTCCTTGGCGGCCTGCTTTCTCTGCGCCGCCTCGACCGCCTGGTGGGCGGCATTGACCCGCCGCGCCATGACCGACAGGTAGTCGCGCACCTCCTGCGGCAGCTCGACGGCGGCGTATTTGTCGGGGTGATAGGTCTTGGCGAGCCTGACGTAGGCCTCGCGCGCCTGCTCCCGGGTGGAGCCCGGCTTGATGCCGAGCACCACGAAAGGATCGAAGTTGCCGCCCTGCGTGGGGCCCGCCCACAAATCGGGCACGGGCGGTACGTTCATGGGCTTCACCGCCTGCAGCGCCGACTTGGCGATGAACATGCGGTCGCCGCTGACCGGCTCGAACTCCACGAAGGGCGAAGCGCTGTTCAGGAGATCGCTCAGACCTCGGCCCGGGGGCACGAGCAGCTTGCCCTGCAGCACCTGTCCATCCAGGGTGATCTCGACTGCGACGGGCCCGCTGGCCCCGTCACGACTTCCGCGCTCGAACATGAATTACTCTCAAACCGCCTCTGGTTGCCTCCAGCCAGGCTTTTCTTTGCCCAGGCCGCGGCAGTTCCCATATGAAGGACGAGCCGGGGGCGGACGCGCTGGCAGGTGAGCGCGGAATATGCTACCCGCCCACCACGAAGTTGGCGCGCTGGCAGCAAATCGTGCCGCGCTCCCCCTGCCGTTGACAGGGCATCAAACCTCTTAAAGGACCGTAAATGAAGCTTCGCAACATTGCGATCATTGCCCACGTCGACCATGGCAAGACCACGCTCGTGGACGCTCTCCTGAAGCAGTCCGGCGCCTTCCGCGAGAACCAGAAGGTGGAAGCCCAGGCGATGGACAGCAACGACCTGGAGCGCGAGCGCGGCATCACCATCCTGGCCAAGTGCACGTCGATCCTGTGGCAGGACACGCGCATCAACATCGTCGACACGCCGGGCCACGCCGACTTCGGCGGCGAGGTGGAGCGCATCCTCAACATGGTCGACGGCGCCATCGTGCTGGTCGACGCCTCGCGAGGGGCCGCTGCCGCAGACCAAGTTCGTCGTC
This sequence comes from uncultured Alphaproteobacteria bacterium, assembly GCA_963738065.1. GTDB lineage: Bacteria > Pseudomonadota > Alphaproteobacteria > Rhizobiales > Hyphomicrobiaceae > AWTP1-13. Next base: position 37,153 of record CAVTVO010000040.1, on the reverse strand, counting down.
TCCAAGGCGCTGAGGCAGGGCTTGCGGCCGATCGTCGTCATCAACAAGATCGACCGCCCCGACGAGCGCCACGACGCGGTGCTCAACGAGATCTTCGATCTGTTCGCCAACCTGGACGCGACCGACGCGCAGCTCGATTTCCCCGTGCTCTACGGCTCGGGGCGCGACGGCTGGATGGCGGCCGATCCCAAGGGCCCCAAGAAGGACGTGACGGCGCTGTTCGAGCTGGTGCTCAAGCACGTGCCGCCGCCGACGGTGGAGGAGGGACCGTTCCGCCTGCTGGCCACCACGCTGGAGGCCGACCCCTATCTCGGCCGCATCCTCACCGGCCGCATCACCTCGGGCAGCGTGCGTCCCAACCAGACCATCAAGGCGATCAGCCGCGACGGGGTCCTGATCGAGACCGCGCGCGTCACCAAGGTGCTGGCCTTCCGCGGCCTGGAGCGCACCGCCGTCGACGTCGCCGAGGCCGGCGACATCGTCGCTATCGCCGGCATCACCCAGGCGACCGTCGCCGACACGCTGTGCGACCCCGAGGTCGACACGCCGTTCCTGGCCCAGCCGATCGACCCGCCGACGCTCGCCATGAATTTCCGCATCAACGACGGGCCCTTCGCCGGCCAGGAGGGCGACAAGGTGCAGAGCCGCGTGATCCGCGACCGCCTGCTGAAGGAGGCGGAGCGCAACGTCGCCATCCGCGTCAGCGAGGACGCCGACACCAAGGACGCCTACGAGGTGGCCGGCCGCGGCGAGCTGCAGCTCGGCATCCTGATCGAGACCATGCGCCGCGAGGGGTTCGAGCTCACCGTGTCGCGGCCGCGCGTGGTGATGAAGACCGATCCCGCCACGCGCCAGCAAGCTCGAGCCCGTCGAGGAGGTCATCATCGACGTCGACGAGGAGCATTCGGGCGTGGTGGTGCAGAAGCTGTCCGAGCGGCGCGGCGACCTGCAGGAGATGCGCCCCTCCGGCGGCGGCCGCCTGCGGCTCGTGTTCCACGTGCCCACGCGCGGCCTCATCGGCTACCAGGGCGAGCTGCTGACCGACACGCGCGGCACCGCCGTCATGAACCGGCTGTTCCACGGCTATGCGCCCCACAAGGGCGAGATCCCGGGCCGGCGCACCGGCGTGCTGATCTCCAACGCCACCGGCGAGGCCACCGCCTACTCGCTGTTCTACCTGCAGGAGCGCGGCGCCATGATGATCGAGCCGCAGACGCGCGTCTACGCCGGCATGATCGTGGGCGAGCACACGCGCGACAACGACCTCGTCGTCAACGTCATCCAGGGCAAGAAGCTCTCCAACGTGCGCGCCGCCGGCAAGGACGAGAACATGATCCTGACGCCGCCGCATGCGCATGACGCTGGAGCGGGCGCTCTCCTACATCAACGACGACGAGCTGGTCGAGATCACGCCCAAGTCGATCCGCCTGCAGGAAGCGCTGGCTCGACCCCAACGAGAGGAAGCGCCGCGAGCGGGCGCGCGAGGCGGAGGTCGAGGCGGTTTAGTCAGATCGTCCCTGCTCGGCCGACGGATCGCATGCTCGTCCCGCATGTCCGGTTGCGGACCGGAGCGATCTTGCGCCGGGTAGGCTTCGTCGCGAATGACCCTAGGCGGACATCCGATGCTTGGTCGCTCGGCGCGAAATTGCGTACGCTCAGCTGCGGGATGGGTGTGAGCGATGAGAAGTCATTCAAAGTCCGATACCGGCGCCGGGAAAGTACTCTCGCGACGCTCTGTCCTGACCGGATTCGCGGCAACCTGCGTTGCGGCATCGGCGAAATGGAGTTGGGCTGCCGAACCCGGTGGCGGTCCGTCCTTTTTCGCTGATGGCCCGGACGCCGAACTTTACGGCGCGGGCGGGAACTACCCGATCAAGGACCGGTGGCGGATCTACCAGCCCGGCAATCCGGCCTCGCCAAAATACCGCGTCGGCGCATTCAGTCATTACGATGAGATATTCCCGACGCGTCACGTCGACCGCGCGGCCACTGCCTGGCCATTTAAGCGAACGCCGGCTGATGTCAGCTACCAGTACAAGGGAAGCCGCGCTTCGCTTGCGGATTATCTGGCGCGTAATCCGGTGACGGGCCTGTTGATCGCCAAGGACGACCGGATTCTGGTTGAGCGATATCAATACGGCCGCACCGATCGAGACCGGCTGATGTCGCAGTCGATGGCAAAATCGATCACCGGCATGCTGATAGGGATTGCGACCGCGGAAGGCGCGATCAAGTCGATCGACGATACTGCGGAGACCTATGTTCTCGGCTTGAAAGGCACGGAGTACGGTGCAACGCCGATCCGTGCGTTGCTGCACATGTCGTCTGGCGTGAAGTTCGGTGAAGAGAACGACGAAGCGAAAGGCAGCGGAGACGACCTCGATCGCCTGTGGGGCGACATGGTGCGCAAGCACTGGTTTTCCCAAAGAGGCACCGTTGCCAGCATTGCGCAATTCAACCAACGGATCGCGCCGCCGGGAACGCGATTCCATTACGCCAGCATCGAGACGGATGTGCTTGGTCTCGTGCTGCGTTACGCAACCGGCCAATCATTGTGCGGGTATCTCCAGGAAAAAGTCTGGCAGCCGATCGGCACGGAAGCGGATGCCAAATGGCTGATTGATGCGGAAGGCCATGAGGTAGCGCACGGGTTCTTCAATGCGGTACTGCGCGATTACGCGCGGTTCGCCCGTCTGCTGGCCCACGATGGAGCGTGGGAAGGCCAACAGATCATACCTGCACAGTGGATGATTGATGCGACCACGGTGCGCGCCTCCGAGACGTATCTGGCAAAGGCCGAGGGAGGGTTCGGGTATGGCTACCAGGTCTACCTGTTTCCCGGCAGCAGACGGCAATTCGCGCTCTTGGGGCACCTCGGACAGCGCATCCTCATTGATCCGCCCTCGAAGCTGGTCATGGTGCAGACCGCCGTCGATGAAAAGTCCCCCGAAATCTGGCGTCTGTGGTCGGCCGTGATCGCGCAGTTCGGGTGACACCACCTTCCTTCTCCTCTTGTGGGAGAGAGTAGAGAGATCGACTGGGCACCTTTTTGCGAGCGTCGCAGTTGTACGGGTCGATTACAAGCTTGAGTGCGGCCGGAACGAATGGACTACGCTGGGCCTTGCCTACAAAGGCCAAACGAGCTGGAAGGTCTGCTTCTGGCCCATAGCGCCACGCGGCGCGCGTCTGCTTTCAGCGTGCTGCGGCAGACACCATGAGGTGCCACGGGTACGACGAGCGGGTGGTGTGCGATGCGCTGTGCCAGATCGCCGAGGAAGCCATTCGCGCTCTATGTGCGAGACCGCGGGGCGCTGCCGCCGTTCCCTTCGGGGCGCGATCTCGCCAATCGTCCGCCAGGCGCGGCCTGATACCTTTCGTCATGCCCGCAGAGGCGGGCATCCATGCCATTATCCCGCTGCTTGACGGACGGTCGCGTGGATCCCCGCCTGCGCGGGAATGACGCCAGTGGGAGCGCCGAGGGACAAATGCAGGGCAAGGGTGGCAGCAGCGATCTGATCTGGGAGGTGAAGGGGGCCGTCGGCGTCATCACCTTCAACCGGCCGGCGGCGCACAATGCGCTCACCTTCGAGATGTACGACCGGCTGGGCGAGATCTGCGCCACGGCGCCGGCGGACGGGAAGCTGCGCGCCATCATCATCACCGGCGCGGGGGGGCGCGCGTTCGGCGCCGGCACCGACATCTCGCTGTTTCGCGACTTCAAGCCGGGCCCCGCCGACGGCGTCGCCTACGAGGCGCGCATGGAGCGCATGTTCGAGCAGGTCGAGGGCTGCACGGTGCCGACCATTGCCGCCATCCCCGGCATCTGCACGGGCGGCGCCGCGGCGATCGCGGCCAGCTGCGACTTGCGGCTCGCCACCCGCGGCCTCAAGTTCGGCTTTCCCATCGCCCGCACGCTCGCCAACTGCCTCTCGGCCAAGAACATCGCCCGCGTCGCCATGCTCACGGGCGTGGGCCGCGCCGTCGACATGGTGATGTCGACGCGGCTGATGGGCGCGGAGGAGGCGCTCGCCGTCGGCCTCGTCAACGAGCTGTTCGATAGCCCCGAGGCGCTGATGGCGCGCGCGCACGCGCTGGCCGAGCAGATCGCCACCCAGGCGCCGCTGACCATGCGCGCCACCAAGGAGATCGTGCGCCGCATGCGCGCCCAGTTCGCCGGCATCGACGACCGCGACCTGATCGAGCTGTGCTACGGCAGCGCCGACTTCCGCGAGGGCCTCGACGCGTTCCTGACGAAGCGCAAGCCGACGTTTTCGGGGAGGTAGCTGCATACTCGCCCGGTTCCCCTCCCTCGAAGGGAGATGGGAGTTCGCGAAGCAATCCGTTGGACCTACAGCCGCCGCGGCAGGTAGCGCGACAGGCCCGCCATGGCGAGCGTCATGAGGCCGCCGGCGGCGAACACGTAGGGCAGCGGCAACACCCACAGCACCAGCGCAAGCACGCCCGGCACGGCCAGCGCGCCGACGTGGCGGAAGGTCATGAACACGCTGGTCATCGCCGCGCGCTCGTAGTGGTGCACGGCGCGCAGGAACGGCACGTTGCCGGCCCCGTCGATCATGGTCGCCGAGAAGGCGGCGAGGCAGATCAACGTCATGGCGAGCGGCGGCACCCCTGCGGCGGCGGTGGCAGCGGCCGCTAGGCTCAGAAGGCCTGTGAGGCCATAGCCGATCGCCAGCAGGTTGCGCACGCCGATGATGCCGCCGATGCGTCCCCACACCCGCACCAGCAGCATGGGCGCCAGCCCCAGCGACACCAGCGCGCCGCCCACCTCCGGGCGATAGCCGGCGCTCGCCACGTAGATCGGCGTGTAGATGAAGTTCATCACCCACCAGCCGTTGCGGCCGAGCGCGAGAAACCACGCCAGCACCAAGCGCGGCTGGGAGACGAAGCGCGGCACGAACTTGAGCGGGCTCGGCGGCGGGGAGGTCGCCGCCTGCAGGCTCGGGCTGTCGGCGAGCCGCAGGGTCCAGAAGAACGTGAGCAGCGTCAGCGAGGCGAGGCCCGCCACGACGTAGGTGAGGTTCTCCGCGACGTTGCGGTGGAGGTAGACGCCGACCCAGGGCCCGGCCGCGAACGCACCGCCGGCAAACAGCAGCCGCCGCGGCTCGAAGTGGTTGAGCCGCCGGCGCGGGATGTGGTCGAGCAGGTAGAGGTTGATGACCACGTCGAGCACGGCCATCGCCAGCGCCTGCAGGGCAAGGCCCGCCACGAGCGAGGCCTTGGTGCCCAGCGCGAACATGACCACGCTCCCCATCTGCGCGCCGGCGCCGATCGTGAGCACCCAGCGCCGCCGCAGCCAGTGCAGCACGACCGGCACCGTGAGGCTCGCGGCGAGGCCCGCAATGGCCACCAGGAAGTAGACCACGCTCACCACCTGCGCCGCCCCCAGCAGCGCGTAGGCCTGCAGCGGCACCAGCGTGATGACGATGGCGCGGGCGAACGCGTCGCAGGTGAAGAGAAAGACGAAGGCGCTGGCTTTTGCGTCCTCGACGTTGGCGAGCAGAATGGGCGAATGGATGCGCCGCATCTCGAGAGTGAGTTTCCCCCTGCCGACGCCGATCGAAGGCGTCCGATTGTTCCCGCTGCCGTCAGAAGCCCACTACCGCCGCAGAGCCCTGCCCAGCAAGGCAGCATGTTGCTGCCCTCTCCATCACACGAAGCGCGATGCCGGTCCAGAGCGAGCGACCGCGGCGGCCGGATTGTGCGGGCGCAACGAGACGCCTATGCTCCCGGCGATCCTCTACCGGCCCGTTGCGTCGGCGCCGGGCAATTGCGGAGCTCCGACATGGGTATCAGGAAATGGGCCGCTGCCTGGCGCCGCGCGCTCGCTGTTGCGACCTTGGGCTGCATGGCGATCGTCCCGCCGGCGGCCGCGGAAACCGTCTTGAAGGTCGTCGCTGCACTCCGACCTCAAGATCATCGATCCCGATCTGGACCACGGCGCTGATCTCCACCCACCACGGCTATGATGGTCTACGACACGCTGTTCGCGCTCGACGACAACCTCCAGGTCAAGCCGCAGATGGTCGACAAGTGGGAGGTGAGCGCCCGACAAGCTGACCTGGACCTTCACCCTGCGCGACGGCCTGGAATGGCACGACGGCACGCCGGTCACGGCCGAGGACTGCGTCGCCTCGATCAAGCGCTGGGGCGCCAAGGATCGCATGGGCCAGAAGCTCATGGGCGTGGTCGCCGAGCTCGAGCGCCGCCGACGCCAAGACCATCAGTATGGTGCTGAAGCATCCCTACGGGCTGGTGCTGAGCATCGCTCGGCAAGGCCACCTCCAACGTCCCCTTCATGATGCCCAAGCGCGTCGCCGAGACCGATCCCAACACCCAGATCACCGACGCCACCGGCTCCGGCCCCTTCATCTTCAAGAAGGACGAGTGGAAGCCCGGCGAGAAGGCGGTCTACGTCAAGAACCCGAGGTACAAGCCGCGGCCCGAGCCGGCCTCGGGCTTTTCCGGCGGCAAGGTGGCGAAGGTCGACCGCGTCGAATGGATCTGGATTCCCGACGCGCAGACCGCAGGTCAACGCGCTGCTCAACGGCGAGGTCGACCTGGTCGAGGTCGCGCCGCACGATCTGCTGCCGCTGCTGGCCAAGGACAAGAACATCAAGACCACGGTCGTCGCACCGAGTGGGCCGCCAGTACGCGTTGCGGTTCAACACGCTCTTCAAGCCGTTCGACAACGCCAAGGTGCGCCAGGCCGTGGCTCTACGCCCTTCGCCAGAAGGACTTCCTCGACGCCAACGTCGGCAACCCGGCATACTACAGGAGTGCAAGTCGCTCTACCCCTGCGGCTCGCCGCTCGAATCACCAAGGGCTGGGACGACAAGCTCGGCAGCAACGTCGCCAAGGCCAAGGCGCTGCTGGCGGAAGCCGGCTACGACGGCACGCCGGTCGTGCTCATGCAGTCGACCGACATTCGCCTGGCTCTCACAACCTCGCCACCGGTTGCCAAGTCGCAGATGGAGAAGATCGGGCCTCAAGATCGACCTGCAGCCCATGGACTGGCAGACCCTGGTGTCGCGCCGCGCCAAGAAGGACCCGCCCGCAAGGGCGGCTGGAACGCCTTCTTCACCTCGTGGGGCGCCGTCGACGTGCTCAACCCGGTGTCCACCGCCTTCCTCAACGCCTCGCTGCGGCAAGGCGACGTTCGGCTGGCCCTGCGATGCCGAGATCGAGAAGCTGCGCGACGCCTTCGCCAAGGAGTCCGATCCGGCCAAGCAGAAGGTCGATCGCCGAGCAGGTATCCCTGCGCGACGCCGAGTACCCGACCCACATGCCGCTCGGCCAGTACCTGCAGCCGTCGGCCTTCCGCAAGAACATCACCGGCGTCCTGGTCGCGACCAACGTCGTGTTCTGGAACATCGAGAAGAAATGACCTGGTCGATCGTCGCGCACGAGCCGGCGACGGGCGCCTTCGCCGTGGCGATCGCGACGCGCGCCTTTGCCGTTGGCGCAAGCTGTCCTCACGTGCGCTCGGGGGTCGGTGCCGTCTCCACGCAATCCCTCACCAACCGCTATCTGGGTCCGGCCGTGCTCGACCTGATGCAGCAGGGGATCGAGCCCGCCGCGGCGATCGAGCGCGCGCTCGCTCCCGACGAGGGCCGGCACCTGCGCCAGGTGCACGCGGTCGACCGTCTGGGGAGGACGGCGGCGTGGACCGGACGGCACTGCGTCGCCTGGTGCGGGGAACGCACCGGGCTCAACGTCTCGGTTGCCGGCAACATGCTGGCTGGCGCCGCAGTCGTCGGCGCGACGTTCGATGCCTTCGCCGACGCCGCCGAGCGTGATCTACCCGATCGGCTGATGGCGGCAATGGAGGCGGGCGAGGCCGCCGGCGGCGACAAGCGCGGCCGGCAATCGGCCGCCATGCTGCTCACGACCACCGAGGACTTCCCCGACCTCAACTTGCGCGTCGACGACCACGTCCAGCCGTTGCCGGAGCTGCGGCGCCTGCTCGGCCTGTGGCGCCAGCAGTGGGCGAACCGCAAGGCCTGGGGCCCGAGCAAGGCCAATCCCTCCGGCATCACCGACCTCGATGCCATCGAGGCCGCCTGGAAGGCGCAGGGTCTCGACCTGCGTCTACGCAGATAGCCGGTCGTCGGCGATGCGCCGCCCGCCATTGGCCTCCACGTGCGCGAGCCTCGCGCTGCAGTGATGTGAAGCGCGCGGCCCCACGACAGGGATCACGGCTCCAGGCGGAACCCGTCGCTGAGCAACGATATGGCCAGCATCACAGCCGCAGCAATCGCAGCTTGCTGCGCAAACCGCAGAAAGACGCCGCGCAATATGGTGGCGACGATGTTCTGAGCCACGCCCGGCAGCGGGCGCTCGTCGAGGCGCAGCATGTGCCAGACCTCGGTGCGCTGGTAGGGTCGCCGCTTGGCGAGCCAGGCCTTGAGCAGCAGTACGGCGCACGTCACCAACGCCGCGACGCCCGCGATCTTGAATGCCAGGGGCAGCCCCGCCGGCAGCGTTCCGACGAAAATCAGCGCCGTTGCAAGGGCCGCAAATCCACACCCCCGGGCCACCGAAATCTCGGCCAGCCGCTCGATGCGATCCAGCATGATACACCTCTGGGCACCACCGGAGACCCAAGATTAGCGCCGTTTCCGGCGAACGGGTATCACCTCGGCGTGTAGCCGAGGCAAGGTGGCGGGCAAGACCTCCGGGGCACCCAAGGACAGGCCCTCGCGGCCGGGCCGGCTATTTGCTGGTCTGATAGAGGAAGCGGGCGATGTCGCTCTCCAGGGGAAAGGACAGCATGCCCATCACCGAATACCCGAGCAGCCAGGGCATGAGGTAGAAGCGCACGATGAAGAAGAACCACGCCACGTAGAGGGGGACCATGGGGTCCACGAGGAAGGACGGCGTGATGGGGCGGAAGAGCCGCAGCAGCGGGTCCGTGGCGCGCACGAAGAACTTCATGAAGAAGAAACTGGAGTTGACCGGCAGGAACAGGTTCATGCCGGAGCGGCCGATGAGCGTCCACATGATCACGCCGAGCACGTAGTCGAGAACGATCGCCCAGATTGGGATGCCGGCTATCATGTCGGCGCGCACTCCTGCCGCGACTGCGGGACCGGACAAAGCATCGGGGGCGGGGCCTGCGCCCCGCCCCCGGCATTGTAGGGCTTCCGCCGCCAGACGTCAGTGCGTCTGGGCGAGGATCGACTTGCCGGTCGGCACCCGCACCTCGTCGACCATCCGCTGCGTCTCCTCGTCGGGCGGCGCCGTCATCAGCGTCACCACGATCATGGCGACCAGGCTGACAGCCATGCCGACCACGCCGAAGCGCAGATGGTCGATGCCCCACAGCGGAGCGCCGCCCATGCCGAAGACGTAGTAGAGGTAGGCCGATCCCGCGGCGAAGCCGAGGATCATGCCGGCCAGCGCGCCCGGCCTGTTGGCTCGCTTCCACCACACGCCGAGAACGAGCGGGAAGAAGAGGCCGGAGCAGGCGAAGCAGAAGGCCCAGGCCACGGCGCCGAGAATGCCGGTCAACCTCAGCGAGGCCGCGCCTGCACCTGCAACACCGATCAAGATCAGCAGAACGCGCGCCACGATCAGCCGGACCTTGGTGTCGGCCCTCGGATCGATCATCTTGTAGTAGAGATCGTGGCTGAGGGCGTTGGCAATCGCCAGCAGCAGGCCGTCGGCGGTCGACATGGCAGCCGCCATGCCGCCGGCGGCGACCAGGCCGGAAATCACATACGGCAAACCCGCGATCTCAGGCGTTGCCAGCACGACGATGTCTGGCCGCATGTAGAACTCGTTGATTTGCAGTATGCCGTCCTTGTTGCTGTCGACGACCGCGAGATAGCCGACCGCGCTCCAGTTCTTGACCCAATCCAGCGACTGCACATGGGCAATGCTCTTGCCGATGATGCTAGTTGCAAGCGCCGGGTCCAGCAGCTGCAGCTTGGTGAGCGTGGCGAGCGCCGGTGCGGTGAAGTAGAGCAGGAAGATGAAGAACAGCGACCATGCCACCGACCGCCGCGCATCACGCACCGAGGGCGTCGTGAAGTAGCGCATGAGGATGTGAGGCAACGAGGCGGTGCCGCACATCATGCACAAGGCGAGCGCCACGAACCTCCAACCGGCCAGCAAGCCGCCAGGGCTGTCGTGCAGGTTCGTCAGCGCGGACACGCCCGGATGGGCGCCAACCGGCTTCAGGACGCCGACGCCCAGCGTCTTCTCCAACACCGCGATCTTGTGGACGGCTTCACCGTAGGAGAAGTGCGGAATGATGCCGAACCCTTGCTTGTTCGACATCCATATCACCGGGACGATATAGGCGATGATGAGCACGATGTACTGGGCCACCTGCGTCCAGGTCACCGCCCGCATGCCGCCGAGCATCGAGCAGAGCAGGATACCGACGAGGCCGAACCAGATGCCCGCTCCGAACGGAATGCCCAGAGCACGCGAAGCGATCGTGCCCGTGGCATTGATCTGAGCCGTCACATAAGTGAACGAGGCCACCACCAGCACGACGACGGCCACGAAACGCGCAAAATTCCCGCCATAGCGCGTGCCGATGAAGTCGGGCACCGTATAGCAGCCGAACTTGCGCAGATAGGGCGCCATCAGCGAGGAGACGAGCACATAGCCGCCGGTCCACCCGACCACAAACGCCAGGTAGGGATAGCCGCCGAAGTAGATGCCGCCTGCCATCGCCACGAACGAGGCGCCCGACATCCAGTCGGCCGCAGTCGCCATGCCGTTGAAGACAGCGGGCACTTCCCGGCCCGCCACGTAGTAGGCGTCGACCTCCATCGTGCGGGCGAGCCAGCCAATCACGGCATAGATGAGGATCGTGAACCCAACGAAGCTCAGACCGATGGCCTTGGCCGAGAGGCCGAACCGCTCGAGGAGCGCCATCAGCAGGATGAATGCGATGAACCCGCCAGTATAAAGAGTATAAACCCGCGGCAGGTCCTCTATGAAACGCCGTCTGTCACCTTGCGTTGCTTGTGCCATTGCCCCACGCTCCCCCTAACCCATCATCTCGGTTTCACCGGACTGGCGCGCATACGTGTTGTCGATCCGGTCCTGAATCCAGTTCTGGACGAAGATCGTGACGACGAACACGATGAGCGATCCCTGCGCGGCCATGTAGAAGCCGAGCGGGAACCCGAGGAACACGAACTGATTGAGATCGGTGGCCATGAAGGTCACACCGAACGAGGCCACCGCCCAAATGATAAGCACAATGACCGTCAGCCAATAGGTCTTCGCCCAGTGGCGTCGGCGTGCTTCATCGATGTCGCTTGCCATACGTTTTCCTCCCACCAATGTATCGGCGCTGCCGCATTGGTCCCAGCGCAGGCAACCTCTCTCGGCTGACGCGAGGTACACGGTTGCCTATTGCGGAGGCTACAAGAGGAGTTCAACGGAGCGATATTGGTAGAAAGTTGTATAAGATGAGTTCCGGCGCAACTCGGGGTTCACGGACCAGTGGCCACGCAGGATGCCGCCTCGACGCGAAGCGACCTTGACGGATTGATCTGCCGTTGATTTTGTAGCAATTGTTGTGGTTTGGGTGCTGACGAGGCACTTCCTTCCGGCGCAGCGACTGGGCAGGTCACAGGTGCGCAACCCGCCCTCGGGAGACAGCCCGTGGTCACAATGCTCTCGCGGCTATCGCGCGCGATCTCGATCCTTCGCAACCATGCCGCGCAAATCATCAAGGTGCGAATTGATCGCGGACCGATCGACACGGTCGAGCGGCTGGTCGAGTTCATCCACATGCGGGCCGCTTACGTCGCCCAGACCTCGCTCTACGGCTACCTGCGCACGCGCATGGGGACCAGATACGTCGAGCTGTTCCAGGACGACGTCTACGTGGCGTCCATCAACAAGGCGAAATGGGCGATATTCGCGTCATGTCTGGCCGACCTCACCGTGTTCTCCTGCGCGCTGGTCCATCGGGACGGCCGTCTCGATCGTGCTGGGACGGTGGATCTTGCCAACCATTGCTTTCGCCGTGCCGTCGAGGCGACGTTCGAGGACGAAGCCCGGCAAAGCGTCGGCGTTCCAGCCATCGAGGCGTTTCAGGCCCGAGCACGGCTGACCGACTGGCACACCGCGGCGGAGGGCGACAATGCCTTCGGACGAAGCCCGGCCGATCTGATTGCCCGCGCGCCGGTCGTGGAGGAGTTCAAGGCGCTTGATTCCGAGATCGTGATGAACTCCATGCGGTTCCGCTGGCAGGACGTCCGCCAGCAGCTGCGCAGGCGCCTGGACGCAACCAGCCTTGCCACGCGGTGGCGTGAGGTGTCGTCGTCTCGATGATGATTGAGGCCATGGCCGGGCATTGCTGCCGCCGGCTGCACGACATTTCCGTCCCACCGCAGTTATCGTCGCGGCGCTGCCGGAGATCACGGCAGCTGCGCCCGTATGATCAAAGACGCGCCCTGTCCTCACCCATCTCGTCAAGCAGCATGACCTTTTCCGGCTCGCGAATGCTGTCCACGAACGCCAGGACGGACGCTGGCGGACGTTTCGTAAGGCTGCTGGCGACTATCATTGCGATCAGCCCCGCAGGCACGCCAAATATTGCAGCTGAAATATTGTTGATGCCGAACCATCCAACCTTGTTGGCCAGCGGGTGCCAAGCCGCCACCCAGCTTTCCATCGCGTTGGGGGCTGCCATGGCTCTCGCCACATCGACGATGTGACCACCGGTGATTGGATTGAGCAAGGATGTCATTCCTAGATACCTGACGCCGAAACCTGGAAAATAGCGCGTCACCAGCGGATATGCGAGGCAGACAAGGAACCCGGTGAGCATGCCTACCACGGCGCCGTTTTTGTTCGTACTCCTCCACCAGATACCGAGCACGAGCGCAGGGAATAGGCCCGATGCCGCCAAGGAAAACCCCCAGCCCACCATCGCCAGAACGTCCCCCGGCTTTCGCGACGCGACCCAAGCGGCGAGAACCGCCATTAGCACAATGACAACTCGGGACGCCGCCAGCCGCCGCCTTGGGGGTGCCATGGGATTGACTGTCTTGTAATAGAGGTCGTGCGACAGCGCAGTCGATACCGTGATGAGCAAGCCGTTGGCGGTCGAGAGAGCGGCAGCAATCGCACCGGCAGCGAGCAGGCCCGACATGAAATAGGGCAGGCCAGAAATTTCCGGCGTCGATAGCACGACAACGTCCGTATTAATCGCAAGATCTTGCAGTCGCACGACGCCCGGGTGTCCAGCAATGGACTTGCATGCCGCGACCACGGCGTCCAAATTGATCGCACTTTTCCCGCAAATTCGGATCAGTCCAAGTTCCCCCCATGTGAACACCCAGGGACGAATCGCAGTCAAATCCCTTCCAACGATGTTCGAGTAAACCTCCAGCTTCGAGAAGGCTGCATAAGCGGGGACAGCACAATATATCAGCAAGACAAAAAATAATGTCCAAACGACCGAGGTCCGGGCCTCGCGTACAGTCGGGGTGGTTACATAGCGTGTGATAACATGGGGCATGACCGTCGTGCCCAACATCATGCACACCGCGATCGCGAAGAAATTGCCGAAATCGTAGTGTTGAAAGGGGGCAGTGTATGACTTCAAGTTGGAGACTGTTGCCAGGCCCGCACGCAGCAACTCCTGCTCGCGCAGCGTGATCTCATCGATGGCAAACCCATACACAAAGAACGGGATAGGGAAACCATATCGGATCGACGAAACAATTACGAGGGGCGCGAGGTAAGCGACGATCATGACCACACATTGAGTCGTCTGCGTCCAAGTCACAGCTCGCATTCCCCCAACGACGCAGCAAAGTAGAATGGTCGTGAGGCTGGCATAAACCGCGAGTTCAAATTGAAGACCGAGAAACCGAGAAGCAATTATTCCGCAACCATAGATCTGCGCTACCAGATAGGCGAACGACGCCGCCATCACGACTACAATGCTAAGCAACCGGATCGGCTGACTTTCGTAGCGTGTTGCAAGGAACTCCGGTACGGTGACGGCTCCGGATTTCCGCAAATAAGGCACGATTAGAACGGCAAGTACTACAAAGCCTGCAGTCCAACCTAGTAGCCAGACGAGTCCGTCGTAACCCAACAGGAATAGTGTACCCGCCAATCCCACGAAGGAAGCCGCCGACATCCAATCGGCAGCCGTTGCCATGCCGTTGTAGAGGGCGGGAACATTTCGCCCCGCAACATAGTAGTCGGACAAATGACTTGGCCGGCTGGAAATGCCAATCATGGCGTACCCCGCCACCGGCAGAACGACAAACAGGTAGCCGACAAGCTTGTTGGGAACTCCCAACTTCTCAAAAACGCCTAGTAGGAGGAAACAAACCACAAAGCCGATCAGGTATGACCACATTGCCCATCTAAGGCGTGTCTCGTAATAGTGAGTAGTTTGTTGGCTCATATATTCATGCCGCCAAGGCCCCTTCTCGATCAATGAGGTTCTGCCGCCGAACGAACCAGTAAAGTAGGCAGACACACCCTACAAGTGAGCCCTGCGCGGCCATGTAGTACCCGAGCGGAAACCCAAGCACTTTCAGCTCATTCAGCGAAGCGGCGCCCAGGTGGATGCCGAGTGCGAGCAGCAGCCACACGGCCAGGGTGCCAAAAGCCAGCCGCCTGGTCCTGTGCCAATGCTCGACGGATTTCTTGGCTGCTGCAACAGTGCGCTCTTGTGTGGCTTGCGGTAGGTCTGCATGTCCTTGCCGCTGCTCGCGGACCGTCGGGGCCGCTGCCGGGGAAGGCTCTGAAGAGCGGGGCTCGGCCGCACGGCGACGCGGTGCGTGTGGCAAGGGCAAAGGCGGTGCTGCGGCGACCCCGGTTTGCTCAGGAGCGACCTGCGCGGGGAGAACGTTCATGCGCCGAAGCGCAACGAAAATGGCGCGCCGGTTGGAGACGAGTTCAGTTTGGCGGACGTCGAAGGGAGGTGGAATATCGTAGAGGTCGACCTCCTGGACGCGCACGGGAATCAACTTCTTTTCCCTGTTGGCGCGGCTTGCCTCTGAGTAGACCCATTCGGACTGGGTCGATGCAGGCGTCCAAATCACAATAGCTGCTCTGGCTTGGCGCAGTTCATTGACGATAACGGTTTGGTAGTTGTCACCCGTAATGAGGTTGGTGTCCCACCAAACAGTGTAGCCAGCCGCAGCCAAGTCCCCGGCCAGGGACTCCGTGAGGTGCCGTTCCGTCTTCGAATAGCTGATGAAGATGTCCGCCACCAAACCCCCGTTTGCGCTTGCCCGGCGAAGGACCGCCATCAACGTTCCCACATAGTGAGCGCTAGGCCAACGCGGCGCAAGCCAGCAGTCCGAACCTAGACCGACCTGAGCCCAAGCGACCAGATGCTGCATCGGTCTGGCGTCAGGTCACCTCCGCTCGTTGCTCGCTTGCGCCGTGCTGCCGAGCAAGCGGTCGAGGGCGGGGGGGGAATTGTTGGGCTACGGAAATTTTCGGCCGCGGCCTCACGGGCAAGTGAGGACTATTTACATTGCCGATGCGGCGGTGTCAGCGCATCATGCAGGTCGACGCACGTTGCTGCTTCGATTGGATCGCGCGCTGAGAGGACAGGCCTCAACGGATGACGATGGCCGCAGTCGAAGTCTTGGAGATCCCGAAGCACCGTGCGCTGATCACGGCGACGGCCATCCTGGCCAGCATGATCTACTCGATCGACTGGACCATCGCTGCCGTCGCGCTCCCGCACATGCAGGGAACATTCTCGGCTACCCAGGACCAGATCGCCTGGGTGATGACCTCCTATATCGTCGTGAGCGCCATCGCCTTGCCGACGACGGGCTGGCTCAGCTCGGTGATGGGGCGCAAGCGCTTGTTCCTGACCTCCATCGCGGGCTTCGCCGTCTTCTCGCTTCTTTGCGGCGCGGCCAATTCGCTCGCGACCGAGATAACGTTCCGCGCCTTTCAGGGCTGCTTCGGAGCTTTTCTGATCCCGCTCTCGCAGTCGCTCATGCTCGACAACTATCCGAAGGAAAAGCACAATCAGGCCATTGCCCTATGGGGACTGGGCGTCATTCTGGGCCCTGTCATCGGTCCGACCGTGGGCGGCTATTTGACGGAGGAATACACCTGGCGGTGGGTGTTCTACGTCGGCGTGCCGGTCGGCATCCTCGCCTATCTCGGCGGCCTGTTCTTCCTGCCCCAGGACGATCGCACACAGGAAACGACGAGCTTCGATTGGGTTAGCTTTGCTGCCCTTGCGGTGGCCGTGGGCTCGCTGCAGCTGATGCTGGACCGTGGCGAGCGGCTCGACTGGCTGGAGTTGATGGAGGTTCGCATCGAGGCTGGCCTGGTGGTGCTGGGATTCTACGTCTTCCTCGTGCACGGCCTTTCGAGCAAATCCCCGCTCATCAACCTGCGGCTCATGCTCGATCGCAACTACGCGCTCGGCCTTCTCCTCGCCTTCCTCTATGGCGTTCTGACGCTGCCGCCCATGGTCCTTCTGCCGCCTCTTCTTGCGATCCTGCAGGGCTATCCGGTCGTGACGGTGGGCCTTCTCATGTCGCCGCGCGGCATCGGCTTGATGCTTGCGATGCTGATCCTGGGGCGGGTCGGCAACCACATCGACTCGCGCCTGACGCTGGCGGGCGGCTTCGGCGCGATTGGGATCTCGAGCTGGTTCATGTCCGGGTGGTCACTCGACGTCCCCGCGAGCGCCGTGATCTGGACAGGCGTCGTGCAAGGGATTGGCGCAGGAGCCATCGTCGTGCCCCTGGGCGTGGTCACTTTCGCGACGCTAGATTCGCGCTACCGCACCGAAGCGGCCGCCATGTGGAACCTCGTGCGCAGCGCCGGGTCCAGCATCGGTGTGGCGGTAGCCGTGTTCATCGTTGCACGCATGTCGAGCGTCTCACGCGCCGACATCGTCAATCATGTCTCGCAGTTCAACCGGGTCTTTCAATACCCCGACCTCGCCGGCTGGGCGTCGCTCGATCACCTACCGACGCTCGCTCGGTTCAACGAGGAGATTGTCCGCCAGGCACTGATGATCGGCTACATCGACGTTTTCTACCTGAGCACGTGGACCGCAATGCTGAGCCTGCCTCTGGTGCTGTTGCTTGCACGCGCGAAGTAGCGCCGCGGCATTGGGGATCCTCGCGATGTGTCCACCCCAGAGTCGGCTCGGGGACAAATTTCCGCCCCGGCAAACCCCGCCATCAGGCCCTGGGCGCGGGCAAGCGGTGCATCTGGCCGGCGACGACGCGCACCTCGCGCGGGGCGGCGCGCCAGATCGCGGCTACCGCCAACATGCTCAGCACGAAGCCGATCATGAAGGCGATCTCGTAGTTGCCGTAGGCGTCGTGCAGTGCGCCGGTGGCCCAGGGGCCCAGCGCGCCGCCGCCGATGGCCGCCAGCATCAGCGTGCCGAAGATCGTGCCGAAGTGCCTGCCCTGGAAGATCTCGGCGACGATTGCGGCAAACACCGAGGTGAGGCCGTAACCGAGCAGCCCCTGGGTCACGATCATGATGTAGAGCAGGGCCGGGCTCGGATCGTATTGAAGGGCGATCAGCGCCACGTAGCAGGCCGCAAATCCCAGACACCCGGCGGTCCACACCCACTCCCGGCCGATGCGGTCGGAGATGTGGCCGAGCGCGATCTGGCCGGGGATGCCCGCGAGGCTGACGAGCCCCAGCGCCCAGGCGGCCACGGCAGGAGCAAAGCCGATCTCGATCAGGTACTTGGTCTGGTGCACCTGCACCGCGTACCAGGCATAGAGGCCGCAGAAGTAGCCGAACGCGATCCACCAGAAGCGCGCCGTGCCCATGGCGCGCCAAAGCGTCCAGTCGACGGCGGCCCAGGCGGCATCCACCACATTGGAGGTGGTCGCGGCGGCCGCGGCGTCGGAGACGGACCCGCCGTCGGGCTCGAGGCCGATGTCCTGCGGCGCCTTGCGCACGAGCAGATTGATGGGCGCCAGCACGACCAGCACCAGCACGCCCATGGCCCAGCACGCCGTGCGCCAGCCGGCGCCCTGGATGAGCGTCTGCAGCCACGGCAGCAGCGTGATCGAGCCGACGCCGACGCCGGCAAAGGCGATGCCGATGGCAAGGCCGCGCCGGCGCACGAACCAGTTGGGCAGGAACAGCGATTGGCCGGAGTAGCCCAGGCACACGCTGCCGCCGCCCACCAGCACGCCGAGCGTGGCGTAGAGGTGCCATGGCTGGGTCGTCAGCGGCGCCAGCAGCAGCCCCGTCGCCATGAGGACGACGCCCAGCTCATTGACGGCGCGCGGGCCCACCCGATCCATCAGCCGGCCCATCGTCGGGCTCAGCACCGCCGACACCAGGAAGCCGAACGAGAAGGCGCCCGCCGTGACGCCGCGCTCCCAGCCGAACTCGTCGATCAGCGGGGGAAACAGCAGCGAGAAGGCCGTGCGCGCATTGACGCCGATGCCCATGGTCACGAACACGACGGCAACGACGAGCCAGCCGTAGAAGAAAGGAAGACGCATGCAGCGGGGGTCCAGTCTGGTCTGACGGAGGGCAGCCAAGGTCGCGGCGGCCTCGGCGCAGCATTGGCGCAAACGGGGGAAGTCGCGGCATGATTGCCTGCTCGCGGCCGGCACGCAAGCCGCATCGGCTGACCCGGCTCGCCTGCGTCGGCAATAGCCCGGCCCCAGAGCAGGATCGCTTGGGATGGACGCTTTGACAGCCAATCACCTGACGACGCGTTCCACGAGCGCGCGCAGGCTCAAACCCTGAACGACTATGGTGAAGAGGACGACCGCGTACGTTGCGGAGAGGATCACAGATTTCTCGGCCACCTCCGGCAGGGAAAGCGCGAGTGCGATGGAAATGCCACCCCGCAACCCGCCCCACGTCAGGACCGGGATCGTCCCGTTCACAAAAGCATGGATCGGACTGAGAGCGAGCACGGGTATCGAGACAGCAAACAGACGGGCGAGGAGGACGAGGGGCACGGCAGATGCCGCCAACCAGCCGAAAGACGGGTCGAGGCGGAGGACCAGCACCTCGAGACCGATGAGAAGAAAGAGCACCGAATTCAGGATCTCGTCGATGAGCGTCCAAAAGCCGAAAAGGTACCTCTGGGTCTCGTCGCTGAGCGCGTCATGGGGGCCGCGATTGCCGATCAAAAGCCCCGCGACCACCATCGCTATCGGGCCGCTCATGTGCAGCTTGCCTGCCAGCGCGTAGGTGCCGGCCACCAGCGCAAGCGAGATCAGGACCTCGATGGGATAGTCGTCGATCGCCCGCATTGCACGATAGGCGAGATAGCCGGCCATCAGGCCAAGCACAGCGCCTCCCAGCGCCTCGATGAAGAAGATGCCGCTAGTATGCAGCAGATCGATATCGCCGCCCTGCCCGCTTGCTGCAGCGGCGACCAGCACGGTGAAGATCACCACGCCGACGCCGTCGTTGAAGAGCGACTTGCCGGTCATGTCGAGCTCGAGCGTCTCGGGCACATCGACCGCCTTCAGTGTGGAGAGAACGGCCAGCGGATCGGTAGGGCTGATGAGGGCGCCGAAAACCAGAGCCCACGCGAGTGGCAACGCGATCCCGAGGGCTCGCGCCGCGAGCCAAAAGCCAACACCGACGATCGCAGTCGAGATCAGCGTGCCAACGATCGCCATCGAGCCGATCGCCCAGGCGCGATCGCGCAGGAGCGCGAGATCGACGTGCAATGCGCCCGCGAACAGCAGGAAGGCCAGCATGCCGTTGAGAACGGTCGCCTGAAAATCGATCTGCCTGATGATCCCCGCGAGATCCTCGTACAGCAGGACATGGGGGATTGCCAGCTCGACCCCGATGAGGACAAGCGAGGCACCAAGGCCCATCACGAGCAGACCGATCGAGTGGGGCAGCCGGATGAAGCGATGATTGATCCAGGCGAACGTTGCCGTCAGCACCAGCAGGATTGCGATCAGGTCGAAGGCGGTCAGCATGGCGATGCTCTATCACGGCTGGTGAGGGCAAAGCGGCGGTTGGCGGACGGAAACAGCGTCGCTGATGCATCGCCCATCGTGGTCTGACGGCTTCCAGCCCAAGCCGGCCGGGGCGACCCAGGCTCAATGCGCGTCGATCTCGCTGATGTCCATGACGATGGGGGCGTGATGATGGGAGGTGTGGGCCGGAAACGGCCGGCCGCGCACCAGCACCGTCTTGCCGACGAGTTTGCCAATCCGGGCGTGAACCTTGTCTTGGCTGGAGAAGATGTGAATGGTGCGCGTGCTCTTGACGCTGTCATCGGGATCCTTCGCCGTCAGGCATGCCGGCTTGGGAAGCGTCAGGATGTAGGGTTTCTCCGGGCGTCCCGCCGCGTCGCTCCTGGTGGCGATGGAGAGCTTGCTCTCGGCGATCTCGCGGGGCGACTGGTCGCTCATGCAGGCGGCTGCCGGTCCGCCGGCGAGCACCAGAACCACAGCGAGAGCCAGAACTGCCCAGCTCGTGTCTCTCAGGCGCCACATGCCACGCTTGCCGGTCATGCTTTGTCGCACTCTTCGCTTGGGGAGATCGGGGCGTCAACCATAGCCTGTGCGGGTGCGAATACCTATCTTGGCTCGGGCGTTGCCATAGGAGCGGAGGGGCAGCGGTGCGCGGGGCTGCAAGGATCTTCGTTGCGCTAGTGCTGCCGTTGGCGTCGGCGGGCTGCAGCAAGCACATGAGCCCCGCCCAATCCAAGGCAATCGCAACCGAAAACGTCGAGATCGGGATGACACGCGCCGAGGTGGAGGCAAAGTTCGGTTTTCCTCAGCGGATAGAGAGAGTGGGGGCGACGGCGTTCTTCTTCTACACAACGAGCTGGTACATCCCCTCGTTCTGGATCTCCTCGCGCAACCCGATCGCCATCGCCAACGGGAAAGTCGTGGGGATGGGCAAAGCCTACTATGCCAGCGCCGTAGCCGGCCAAGACGCGTCCGCCAAATCCAACTGAGAAACAAGGACCGCTCTGCCGGGCACAGGCGCGGCGCGCGCCGGCCTTGCAACTGCGCGTGCCCCGGTCACGCCCGTCACGCCCCCGTCACCTTGACCACCACGACCGTGGTGTTGTCCTGGTAGAGATCGCCCGCGGCCTCAACGGCGGCGAGCAGGGCGTCGGCAATGGCCTCACAGCCGCGCGCCGCATTCTCGTGCACGCCGCGCATGATGTCGGCTTCGCTCAGGGTGTGGATGCCGTCGCTGGCAAGAATGACGACGTCGCCGGGCTCCAGCGGCAGCGGCCGGCGCGAGCGATCGACCAGCTCCATGTCGGCGCCGGTCAACGCCGAGCGCAGGAAGTGGCGGCGCGGATCGGACTTGGCGTCCTCCCAGCTCATGCGACCGGCGGCAGCGAGCTTGTCGATCTCGGGCGCCAGCGAATGGTCCTCGTTGAGCGCCACGATCTCGCTCTTGCGCAGCAGGAACAGCGGACTGTCGCCGACGCTTATCCACTCCACGCCGGCCGGCCTGAACACCGTGCCGACCAGCGTGCAGCCCATGCCGTCGAGCGCCGGGTTCTCCTCCACGCATTGGCCGATGGCCTCGTTGGCGAGCTTGAGCGACTCGTCGAGCCGGCCCGGCACATCGCCAGGCGAGGACAAATAGGCCCGCAGGAACGTATTGCACGCCGTGGAGCTCGCGAGCGCGCCGCCGGCGTGCCCACCCATGCCGTCCGCCAGGACCGCAGTGAGCGCCTCTACGTTGCCGCCAGCAGCCGGGGGCAGCTGTTCCCCAGCCCCGGCCTGGACGACGGCCGCGTCCTCCTGGTAGCCCCTCGCACCCTTCGTTGCGCGGCTCGCATATTCGAAGGCCACCGCTACTCCTTCAAATCGGACAGCTCCGACCAGTCGAACTCCTCGCCGCAGAACGGCACGAAGGCGAGCTGGGTGCGGCCCATCGTGATCACATCCATCAGCTCCAACTTTACCGCACCCGTCGGCTTCTTGTCATTGATTGCGACAATGTTGGTCTTGGACAAGTTGGGCACGAACAGGAACGACCGGTCCATGGAATTGTAGCGAATGTAGGCCTGCTCCTCCGAGGAGATGGTGTCGTCGCCGAAATCGATGGGGATGCGCTGGTTCTTGCCGCGGCCGATGCCGTTGTTGCCCTCGTAGATGGGGCGGTAGGCGCCAAGGCCGGGCCCGCCCACCACGACCAGCCAGGCGACCACGGGATCCTGGTGGAAGGCGTTGCGCACCACTTTCGGCCGGCCCCGGACCGCCTGGGTCTTGGCCGCCGGGCCGGTGGCAACGGCAGGCCTTGCCGCCGCGGAGGCACTCGCGCGCAGGGATTGAGTGGCAGGCTCCTGCGCCTCGAAGTGCTTGGGATCGGGGCCCATGCTCTTGGCCTCGCGCAGGGCATGGGCGGCGCTGCCCACGGGCGGCTGCGCGGGCGGCGGCTCATGGGCGCGGGCGGAGACCGACGTCTGCTGACCCGCCGGGTTGCGCGGCTCGGGCGCGGCAACGGCGCCCAGAGCATGGCCCTTGTCGCCTAGGGTGATCTCGCCCGATCGGTCGTCGCGGCTTGCCGCATTCAAGGCATCGCGCAGCGATCCCAGGATGCGGTTGGGGAGCGAGTCGTTGCCGTTCGCCGTCGCGTGCCCCGTGGCGCTGCGCTTGTCGTCTTTCATGGTCTTCTCCTCAGTTGGCAAGAGTGTTGACGGGCCTGGTGCCGACTCGAGTTGGCACAGCTCCGAACCGCAACCGCGTCTGCCCGAGCTCGATCACGTCGCCGTCGGCGAGCTGCGCCCGGGCCAGCCGCTCGCCGTTGATGCGCAGGCCGTTGCCGTCCTCGCCACTCAAGTCGGTGATGACGAACGCCTCCTCGGGCGTGTGCTCGATGACGGCGTGATAGCGATGCACGGAGGCATCGGGCAGGCGGATGTCGTTGTCTTGATGCCGGCCGATGCGGACGACGTGGCCGTCAATTGGCAGGGCATCATCCTGGCCATCCTCGAGGCTGAGCCAGGCCTGGCGCGGCCAAGCTTGTACAGAGCTGCTCGAGGGCACCTCGCCGAGCGAATCGGCAATTGCCGCCCTCAGCTCCGCCGCTTGCCCTGCTGCGCGCCGCCGCCTGCGGCGGGCCACCGCTTGCGCGAGCCAGGAGACGAGCGCCGTCACGGGCAGGATCAACACCGCGGAGAGCACGGCAACGAGCAGCGGCGCCCGCGCAGCTGCGGCAGCAAAGAGCGTACCTGCCGGAGCAACGGCAGCCGCCGGCCGATCGGGCAAGTCCGCCAGGCTTTGCGGCAGCAAGCCGCTCGCCTCGAGCAGCGCCGGCTGGCTCGGCGAATGGCGGCTCTCGGTCGCGGCAGCAATGGGCCCCGACGCAACAAGGCAGGCTGCTGCCAGGGTGATGGCAAAGAGCACGGAGGGAATGTTCGCTGGCAGCATTTCCAACCCTTTTGAGCAAATCCGTGCCGGAGCATGAGGGCAGGAACATGGCCGGCGGGCCGCACGGTCGCAAAAGGTTGCGCACCGACAACGAAGGCCCATTCTTCCGCCACAATATTGCCCCCACTCTCCCAGCGTTCCGTTCGCGGCGGCGTTCGGAGCAGTGGCGCGTTGGCAACGCGAGGAGGCCACGACGGTCGTTGGCGGGGAGTGGTCTCCGCGTGCGCGTATCCATGGGCCGTGGCGAGGCCGCGATGGCAAAGGCGATGCAACCCAGCCCGGCGCCGAGCAGCAACCTTATGGCGTTGCCGGACGGCACGGAGCTGGTTGGCGACTTCCGCATCCAGCGCGTGCTGGGTGCCGGGGGCTTCGGCATCACGTACCTGGCCGAGGAGACCGCGCTCAACCGCCTCGTCACCATCAAGGAATACTTCCCGGCCGACTACGCCGCGCGCGGCGCCACAGTCGAGGCTTCGCCGCGCTCGCAGGGGTGCGCGGAGGACTACAAGTGGGGCCTCGAGCGCTTCCTCGAGGAGGCCCAGACGCTGGCCCGCTTCGAGCACCCCAACATCGTGCGCGTCTACCGCTACTTCCGCGCCAACAACACCGGCTACATCGTTCTCAAGTTCGAGGAGGGCGGCAGCTTCAAGGCCTGGCTGCGAGGACTAAAGCGCGCACCGCGCCAGCCCGAGCTCGACCGTATCGCAGGGCCTCTGCTCGATGCGCTGGAGATGGTGCATGCGGGCGACTTCCTGCACCGCGACATCGCCCCCGACAACATCATCATCCGCAAGGATGGCTCGCCGGTGCTGATCGATTTCGGCTCGGCGCGTGGCGACATCGCCTCCCACTCCAAGACGGTGAGCGCGCTGGTGAAGTCGGGCTACAGCCCCTACGAGCAATACGCCACCACCAGCCGCCAGCAGGGCCCCTGGACCGACATCTACGCGCTGGGCGCCACGCTCTATCACGCGCTCTCCGGCAAGCGCCCGCCCGATGCGCCCTCGCGCATGGTCAATGACGAGTACGTGCCGGCGCGCGAGGCCGCGCTCAGCTCCTATCGCCCCGCGTTCCTGGCGGCGATCGACAAGGCGCTCCGGCTCGAGGTGGGCGAGCGGCCGCAGTCGATCGCCGACTGGCGAGCGGCGCTTGCTGCACCCGAGCCCAAGCGCGAGGGCGGCCGTCTTGGTCTCGGGCGTGCGCTGCAGCGCCTGCGCACTGGCGAGGCCAAGCCCACACCGGAGCTGGTGCCGGTCCCCGAGCCCGCCAACGACCCAAAGAGCGTGGTGCCGGCACCGCCCGATGCGCCGCAGCCCAAGGGACAGCTGCTCGACTTCATCGAGGCGCTGAAGCGAAACCGCCAGGCCCTGGCCGCGAAGGCTGCTGCGCCCGTTGCCAAGTTGGCCGCCAAGTCGGCAGCGCCCGCGCCGGCGAAAGCACCCGCGCCAGCCGGCTCCGCCCCGCCCCCCGCCTCGAGGTTCGGGTTCGGCTGGGGTTTGCCACCTGATTTTGCCGGCCGCGCCGCGCCGGCGTCCGTGCCGGCGAGCGCGACGCCCGCGGCAAAGAGCGAGGAGCGGCCCGCGCCGGCAGTGCTGGTGCGCCGCTCGCCACCCCGGCCGCGGCGTGTGCGCGGCTGGGGCGTGCCGTCGCGGCGATGGCGGGCGCTGGCCTACAAGCTGCTGGTCGGGCTCGGCATCGCCAGCCTGGCCGTGGCCTATCAGAACCGGCTGCCAAAGGTGGAGGGACGCGGCGCCGGCCTCGTCTCCAGCCAGACCGCGGATCTCGCGCCGACCGCACGCATCCCCGGGCATCAGGGCGCGGTGCTGGCGGTTGCCACCGATGAGCAGGGGCGGTGGATCGTCTCGACCGGCGCCGACGGCACGCTGAAGGTTTGGAACGCGGGGTCGGGAACACTCGTGCGCACCATCGAGCTCGACGAGGGCCCCGCCGCCGCGCTCGCCATCGATGCCAACCGCGCGCTCACCGGCCACAAGAGCGGCGCCATCGTTTTATGGGACCTGGAGCGGGCCGAGAAGCTCAGCGTCTTCAAGCTCCAGGATGCGCCTGTCTCCGCGCTGGCCTTCGTCGGGGACGGCAACCAGTTTGCAGCCTCGAGCGAAGCCGGCGCAGTGAGTGTATTCGACGTCGCCAATCGGATCGGGCCTACGCCCGTGCTCGAAGGTCAGGACGGCGCCGCCCAGGTCGCGGGCGCGCGCTCTTCCGCGGTGCTCGTCGCGGCGGGCCAGGACCGCAACATCAAGCTGTGGCGAACAGACAGCCGCAGCCTCGCCCGCACCTGGCGCGGCCAGGGCGAGAGCCCGAGCGCGCTCGGGCTGTCGTCAGGTGGCCGCACCGTTGCTGCCGGCAGCGCCGGCGGTGCGGTGCGGCTGTGGTCCACCGCGTCCTCGCGTCTGCGGCGCTCCTTTCTCCGCGCGCATCAGGGCCGCGTTACCGCGCTGGCGTTCGCCCCCAACAATCGGCTGCTCGCCTCGGCCGGCGAGGACGGGCAGGTGAAGCTGTGGGACCTGCGCAGCCGGCGGTCCACCCCCCGCGTTCTCGGCGGCCATGCCGGCCCCGTGCACTCGGTCGCCTTCTCGCCCGACGGCCGGCGCGTGCTCTCGGCCGGTGCGGACGGCGTCATTCGCGTGTGGAGCAGCGCCGCGGTGGCCGGCGGGCAGTAGTCAGCCGCAGTAGTCAGCCAATGCGGCTGGGCGCGGCACGGCGCAGGAAGGCCAGCATCTCGAGAATGCGCGCGAACGGGATCACGAGCACTATCTCGCGGGCGATGGCCGGCCGGAACAGCAAGAGCAGCGCCGCATAGAGAAGCATGCCGGTGGTGATCTCGAGCGCCAGGGCCGCAATCGTGTTCCAGCCGGTGACGGTCGTGCCCAGCATGGCGACGACGACGGCCATCAGGCCCCCCATGGCGAGCGGCACGCCCAGCGCCTGGGCGAGGCCACCGAGGCAGGGCCCGAGCAGGCGCCGCAGCACGAACAGGTAGTAGGGCACGATGGCGAGGGTGGTGACGGCGGCAATGCCGGCGGCCAATCCTAGCGCGTCGCCGTAGTGGGCACCCAAATAGGCCGGCGCGATCGTCGCCACCAGCAGGCCCAAGCGCCACCCGAAGCCCAGCAGGCCGCGCCCCTTGGCGATGATGAGCGATCCCGAGAAGAAGTAATAGGAGTAGATCAGCGTGTTGAAGCACACGACCTGGAAGATGGTCGCGCTCCCAGTCCATTTGTCGCCGAGCAGCAACGGCACCAGCTGTGGGGCGATGACGAGCAACCCGAGGAACAGCGGCGCCATGATCGTCATCAAAATCTCGGTGGCTATGAAGTAGCCGCGAGCCATGCGCTTGGCGTCGGACTGGGTCTTGGACAGGATGGGCGTGGCGGTGAGGCCGATAATGGGCAGGATCTGCATCATCGGCATGGTGGCCAGATTGGAAGCCACCGAGTAGAGGCCGAGCTGCATCGGCCCCGACATGGCGTCGAGAATGAGCTGCCCGATGCGGTCGCTCAGGCGCCCGACCAGCCGCTCCGCCGTCTGGAAGGCGCCGAAGGCGAGGAAGCCCTTCAAGTCGTCCCCGCTCAGCCGCGGGCTCAGTGCGAAGCGCGCCCACCCCCACAGCACGACAAGCACGGCGCGCAGCAAGGTCTGCGCAATCATGCCGATCGCCAGCGCCCATACCCCGTAGCCGAGGATGGCGAGCATGATCGTGACTGCGGAGCCCGCCAGCACCGAGATGGCCTCCGCCAGCGAGGCGCGGCGGAACTCGAGATCGCGCCTCAGCAGCACGAGCAGCGGTGCGGCGCAGCCGTCGATGGCGAGGCACAGGGCCAGCGCGCGAAGGAGCGGCGTCACCTCCGGCTCGTGCAGCAGCAGTGCCAGCAGGGGGGCCGCCAGCACGGTCAGCACGCAGAAGGCAAGACCGAGCGCCACGTTGAACCAGAACACGCTCGACAGCTCGTCTTGCGTGGCGTCCTGGCGGTGCAGCAGGGAGCTGGTGGTGCCGATGTCGGCAACGCCAGCGATGATGTAGATGATGGCGATCGCCAGCGCGATCAATCCGAAGTCGTGGGGCTCCAGGAAGAACCGCGCCAGGATGACGATGCGCAGGATCTGCACCACCGCCGAGGCGGCAACCGCCAGCGCCGTCCACACCACGCCAGACCGCGCGTGCTCTTTGAGCCCCGCCATGCCGCTGCGCTCACGCTCCCTTGGTCCTCGGGTCGTCGCGGCCGCACCCTCTCGATCAGGCAGCCGCGCGCCCACAAGTCAGGCCACTTCCGCCACCCGCTCCGGCCGCGCCTTGGCGCCGCCGCGCAGGGCGATGTCGATGATGCCTTCGGTGAGCAGCTTCTTGATGTGGGCGATGCGCTGGTAGCGCGGTCCCTCGAACTCCTCGAGCTTGAGCGCGCTCGAGCTGTAGGCGGCGTAGAGCTGCTCGGCGCCCTTCCTGGCGTCCCACTGCGGCTTGAAGGCCGGCAGCACGCGGGCGATCTTCTCGCAGCTCACCCGGTAGTTGCGCGTGTCCGGTCCGGCGCCCTCGGCGAAGTCGATGGTGCAGCCAGGCACCACGCCGGCGACGATCTCGGCCAGGTCGCGGATGCGATAGTTGTGAGCGGTCTGGCCGACGTTGAAGGCCTCGTTGTTGACGGCCTCCATCGGTGCCTCGAGCACCGCCAGGAAGGCGCGCGAGATGTCCTCGATATGCACGATCGGCCGCCAAGGCGTGCCGTCCGACTTGAGGTGGATGCGGCCCGTGGTGACGGCCCAGGCGACGAGATTGTTCAGGACGATGTCGAAGCGCATGCGCGGAGATACGCCGTAGGCGGTCGCGGGGCGCAGATAAGTCGGCGCGAAGGTCTCGTCCGCGAGCGCCGCCATGTCGATCTCGGCCTTCACCTTGGCCGCGCCGTAGGGCGTCACCGGGGCCAGCGGCGCCGTCTCGTCGAGCATGTCGTCGCCCGAGCCCGAGCCGTAGTTGCTGCAGGAAGACGCGAACAGGAAACGCTTGACGCCGGCCTTCTTGGCGAGCGTGGCGGCGCGCAGCGGTGCCTGGTGGTTGATCTCGTAGGTCATGCCCGGGTTGAGGTTGCCGAGCGGATCGTTGGAGAGGGCGGCGAGGAAGACGACCGCATCGAAGCCCTTCAGGTCCTCGAGCTCGATGTCGCGGGTGTCCTTCTCGGTCATGGGCACGTCGGCGATGGTGCCGCCGGCCGGGTAGGTGCAACGCCGATAGAGATCGCTGTCGTAGCCCACCACCTCATGGCCGGCTTTGAGCAGCATCGGCGTCATCACCGTGCCGATATAACCCTTGTGACCCGTGACGAGCACGCGCATCCCTCGATCTCCTTCGCGCTACGTGTTGGCGTTCGTGCCGGTCCCGAAATGGACAAGCCCGCTCAGCTCTGGCGAAAACTCATGCAACCCCTGCAAGCGGTATGCCTCGAAGCGCCGCTCCTGCGACGGCGTCGAAGAACCCTTCCCGCTCGCGCGCATTGTTAGTCAATCGGGCCCTGAGCGTGCACTGCGGTAGGTGCGTAGGGTTAACGCCGCGCGCCCGAAGAGCGCTCTTGCTGCGCGCCCCCCAGCCCCCCGCGTTTACCAACATTGGCGATCTGCGGGTGCGTTCGTTGATCGTTGAAGGCTTGCGACGGAGAATGCGCACGCTTTGAGGGTGGGGGTAGCGGGTGCAGCGCACAAAAA
Source organism: uncultured Alphaproteobacteria bacterium (assembly GCA_963738065.1). Classification (GTDB taxonomy): domain Bacteria; phylum Pseudomonadota; class Alphaproteobacteria; order Rhizobiales; family Hyphomicrobiaceae; genus AWTP1-13. The sequence continues at coordinate 8,078 of CAVTVO010000040.1, read as the reverse complement.
AGGCGCGCGGCCCGCGCGTCGGGCGTCAGCGAGGATCCATGGCAATCAAGCTTCAGAAACCGCCTTACGTGTTCTTCGGCGGCAAACTGCGCCGATGGGAGGAGGCCAGCTTCCACGTCTCCACCGAAGCGGTTGTGCGCGGCCTCAACGTATTCGAGGGCCTCAAGGCGTACTGGCAGGAGGACGGCAGCATCGGCCTGGTGGCAGTCGAGCGGCACTGGCGCCGCCTGCAGCGCTCGGCGCGGCTGCTGCACATCCCCTTCGACATGTCGCTCGAGGACTTCGACGCCAATTGCCATGCGCTCGTCGCCAAGCTGTGCCGGCGCGACAGCGACATCTGGGTGCGCGCGACGCTCTACGTCGTGGAAGGCCACTGGGGCGAGGGCACCGTCTCTGACCTGGTGCTCACCGCCTACCACCAGCCAAAGGGCTTTCCCGACCCGCTCGACATCGGCGTCAGCACCTGGCGGCGCGCCTCCGACCTCGCGCTGTCCCCGCGCATCAAGACGTCCGCCAACTATCTGGTGGCCCGTCTCGGCAAGATCGAGGGCAAGAGTCGCGGCTATACGGAGATGGTGCTGCTCAACGATGCGGGCCGGGTGGCGGAAGCGTTGGGCTGCTGCATCCTGATGGTGCGCGACGGGGTCGTGATCACGCCGCCGGCCAGCGAGGGTGCGCTCGAGAGCATCACCGTCGACATCGTCGAGGAGTTCGCCAAGTCGATGGGAATTGCGTTCGTGCGCCGCCCGATCGAGCGCACCGAGCTCTATGTCGCCGACGAGATGGCGCTGCTCGGCACCTTGGCAGAGTTGACACCGGTCAAATCGATCGACGGCTTCACATTCGACCCCGCGAGGCCGATCGTGTCGGCCCTGACGCGGCGCTATTTCGCTGCGGTGCGCGGCGAGGAGCCGCACGACTGCGTCGACCTCTCGTGCAGACGGGTGCGCATCGCCGAGCCGGCGCTGGCCTAGCACCCACTTGGCGGCTCCGTTCGCCCGTGCCGGCTATCCGAAGATCTTGCGCACCATGGCAAGACCGCCCCATTCGGCGAATAGGGCGTCAGCCTTGGCGGCGATAACATCGGCAGGCCAATGCGGAGCGCTGGACGCCGGCTTCAGCTTGGAGTCGGGGAATACGATGTAGACATAGTTGGGATCGTCGTCGCCGCCGCCCTTGGCGAGCTCGGTGATGGGGAACGAAGGCTCCTGCACGCGCAGATTGATCGCAGCACGCACGGATGCCTCGCCGACGTTAGGGTTCGTGTCTGCGAAGATGGCCGGTGTCACGCGGTCATTTTTGAGATTGACGATCGTGCACACGCAGCCGACCTCCACACCCGGGGCGAACTCGTCGGGCAGAACGATATAGGGGATGAATTCGGCATCGACGTAGGAGTCCGCGTCGTGGTCCTCGCCTTTTTGCAGCGAGGTGGCCGACACGAAGAATCCCGGGCGCGGTCCCAATCCCACCTCACCGTTCTTGGACTTGCCCTGGATGAACTTCTTGGAGAACCTGTTTGCGTGCGCGAGCACGTCGAGCGCCTCGGGATCGTCCTTGGGATGGTAGGCGCGGGCCGCTCCGTCGGCATCGATCGCCATCTTGGCCTTGAAGAACAGCGGCTTGGTCGCCTTCACGCGGCGGACTTTTACGGTGCGCTTGCCGTCCGAAACGGACCTGGCATCCTCGAGGACGGGTGCTGACGCGGCCGTTACGGTGGCCGCCATCGACTCGACCATGCCCATCGGGCCCACCGGCGGCTGCGGAGCCTTCACCTCTCCATGAATTCGCTCGACCAGCCCGGCCCACTGAAACAGATCGAAGTTCTGCGGATCGTCGTGGCCGTCGGCGATGCCGAGATCGAGCACGCAATGGAACGCGGGGATCAACCAGGAGCCTCGGCGCAGCGACGCCGCAAGGTAGCAATGCGCTAGGCGCTCGAGCTGGACGGACGGGTAGCCTGGCTCCGGTCCCACCGCATGGAATGCGAACCCACCCTTGATGCGTGGCTGTATGAGCTCGTGGTGAAGGAACAAGCCTTTTGCGGCTCGTGATGCCGGCTGTTCGAACTTGGTTGCCCTGAATCCGACAGAGTACTCGTGACCTGTGCGCGATTGACCGGTGCGATTGAGGAAGATGTGGGCGCTATTGACGTTTCGCGACGCAAGCTTGTTTCCGGGCCAGGACGGCTCATTGATGTCGGCTGGAAAGCTGTTGCCCGAGATCTCGTCGCTGGTGTCGTGGATCATGAAATAGAGCGCTGTCTTGCCATCGGAGGTCTTGGACAGGGGTTTGTCGAGCGCACCGCCGATGTCCGCTGTCGCGACCCCCTTGCTCGAAAGGTAGGCCTCGAGATCAGTGCGAGAGAAATCCACGGCCTTGCCAACGCGCGCCAGCAGCGCCTCGGGCAAAGACGCCGGCGCATCGTCGACGTTGCCGACCACGCGCACCCGGCGCAGCAGGCACGCGGCCTGTTCGGCCGGCGAGCCTTGGAACATCTTACTGGTCGCATTGAAGGGACACGGTCTATTCATGGGGAGAACACCTTGAGCAAGGGCGATTGACCAATCCGAAATGCAAAGTAGGCGTGCATTCTAGTTGCACCGCACGCCGGCTCGCAACATCAATCGGGCAGCCGCCGCCTGCGCACCCCGACCTCTGGATCGGCTGCCCGCGTCGGCGATCAGGGCAGGTCGCTGTCAATATCTATGGTACTGCCCCAAGCCAATATCGGCTTCGGCACCCGCGTTCAGCGCCGCACCAGCTCACGCCCGCGCGGGCCCGGTCCAGGGCGGCCCGTGATCAATCCCTTCGGAGCGGCCGTCACCTTGGGCTTGCTCGCCGTCACCAGCTTGTCGCCGTCGGCGCGCACCAGGCCGGCCTTGCTGTCGGTCATCCAGGCGCCCATGCCAAGCAGGAAGAAGAAGAGCGAATGCATCGACCCCCAGTAGTGCACCGTGAAGGCCTGGAAGCACAGCGCCAGCACGGCAGCGGTCCAGCCGTAGCGCGCCCGCCAGCGCTCGCGCGTCTCGCGCAGGCCGGTGGGCTGGTGCACCTTGTGCAGCAGCAGCGCGGCCGCTAGGGCCACGAACAGCACCGTCGGGAGTCCTCCCGACAAGGCCGTGACCAGCCAGAAGCTGTCCACCGAGCTGGTCATCCAAGAGAGCTTGGTCCACGACCCCAGCGCGACGCCGAACAGCGGGTGGTTGGAAAGGTCGACAAAGGCGTTCTGCCAGATCAGCACGCGGTAGTAGGCGGTCCAGCTATCCAGCACCATGAAGCTGATCACCACCTCCACCGCGGCGCGATTGGAGGCGAGCTCGAGCACCGCATAGACGGCTGCGAAGCAGGCAATCGTGAGGGCGGTGCGGTGGGGAAGGCCGCGCGTATAGCGCTCCCAGCCGATGTATGCCACTGCCATGGCGTAGGCCAGCAGGCACGCCGAGGACACCGAGCACAGCGTGGCGAAGGCGATGATTGCCGCTATCGGCCAACGGCTCTTGTGGCCATCCTTGAGATACCAGATCGGCCCCAACAGCGTGGCGCAGAACACGCCGTAGAGAATCGGGTGGTCGAAGGTGGAAAAGGCGCGCTCCAGGCCCAGCCGCCCCGCCTCGCTGGTGAAGGCAATATTGGGGTTGCCGGTGAGCGAGGACGCGAGCTGGTGGATGAACCTCATCTTCAGGAACGCCTCGGGGAAGGCGAACGCCAGCGCCGCCAGCACGGCCAGGAAATAGGTTCCGATCGCGGCGGCGAACTGGGCGTAGTTGCGGACGTAGGCGCGGGCGAGCACGTAGCCGCCGAGCGCCTCGAGCACCAGCGAGCCGCCGTACTTGATGCCTTTCTCCGCGCCGTTGTTGACGCTGAGCGCAAGCAGCAGCCAAGCCATCGACAGCAAAATGAGATAGTCGAAGGACTGCAGGCGGAAGTCCCGGATCTTGCCCAGTTGTGCCACAGCCGGGAAGAAGAACAGCAGCAGCACGACGCGGACGGGAATGAGCGCCAGCCCGAACAGGTTGACGGCGAACTCCGTCGGCATGATGACGCCGATGAAATAGAGAAGGATCGGCGCGGCGAACACCCGCTCCGTGACGGCCTGCATGGAAATCTGCAGGCGGGGAGGCGGGACGTTTTCGATCACGATCGCCATGTGTCAGTCGTCCCCCTGCAGTGTCCCTGCTATCTGATCGCCTATCGACCCAGTACGCCCGCCCGCTGGCCATGCGAAAGTGATGCCGGCGACCGGACCCGTCCAACCCTATCGCCGGTCTTGGCTAACCTGGCGGCGCCCCCTCACTGGTAGACGGCTTTGCGGGCGGGAGCGGGCCGCGCGAACGGCAGTCGCCGCTTCAGCCGTGCGAGCTTGCCCTTGGCCGCACTCGCGAGGACCCGCTGCAGGCAGACGAGGCGCTGGCGGTTGCCGATCGACTTGGAGCGCAGCGGCGAATCGAGGAAGGCGCGCAGGCGCGGAAAGGTGTGCCGGAAGGGGCTGTCGGAGGGGTCCTCGTATTCGAAGCGCTCGGTTTGGGTCATGAAGCAGGCCGATTTGGCATGGACGCGCCTTGCGTAGAGCTCGTCCTCGAGCGTGTGGAAGCGGCCCATCAGGGCCAGCTCGGAAAGCAGCACCCGCTCGCAGGGTATGGCGGAGCGGAACAGCTCGGTTGCCGCCAGCGCCTCGCGCCGCACCAGCCCGTACATGTGCATGCCGAAATAGTCCTCGTCGAGAAGCTCTGTGAAGCGCGCTACGGGGTCGTCGCCCTCGGCGAGGTGCACCGTGTCGGGGGGCACCTCGTAGCCGCCGGGGTTGTAGATGTAGCGGCCGATGCGGGTATCGAACGGCAGCTTCTCGCCGCGGTCGTCGATGGTGTGGGAGGCGGTGTGGGCGAGCACCACGCCGGGGTCGCGATCGAGCACCTCCACGCACCTCTCGATGAAGGTCTCGTGCGAGCGGTCGTCGTGCGCCTTCCACGTGAAGTAGGGCGAGCGCGAGAGGGTGAACACGCGGTTGAAGTTGGGCGAGCCGCCGATGTTGCGCTCGGTCTTGGTGTAGAGGATGCGCGCGTCCTTCTCGGCGTATTCGCGGCAGATGTCGGCCGTGCGGTCGGTCGAGCAGTTGTCGGAGATGATGATCTCGAAGTCCGGGAAGGTCTGCCGCAGCAGGAGATCGAGCGTCTCGGGAAGGTAGTTCTCGCCGTTGTAGACGGGAATACCGATCGCGACCTTCGGGATTTGGTTCATCTGGGCCTCTGCGCGTCCATGGAATTGCCGCCGCCGGACGCGCTCCCTCTAGCTCCCCGCGCGCCAGCTCCGGGGCGCCTATGGCACGGCCACCCGCGTGCGCCAACGGAAAGCGCCGAAGTCCGTTAACTCTAGCGCACGGCCATTGGGCCCTCTTCACCGGGAATTCTGGCACTACCGATGCATCCTCGATCGAGTTGGGCCTCGTTTTTCGACAAGGGGGCGGGAACGACCGCGAGTGAGGCACATGCTGCTCAGCATCGTCATACCGACTACCGGACGCCGCATGCTCGCGGGCGCCATAGCCAGTGCGCTTGCGCAGGACCTTCCCGCTGGCGTCGCGTGCGAGATCCTGGTCGTCGACAACACCGCCGAGGGTGTGGCCCGCGACAGAGTTGCGGCTTATGGCGATCCGCGGCTGCGCTGGGTGCACGCGCCCACCCCGGGCGTCGCCGAGGCCCGCAATCGTGGTGTCGCCGCGGCCCGCGGCCGCTACATCGCCTTCCTCGACGACGACGAGGAGGCACAGCCAGGCTGGGCGGCCGCGCTCCTCGCCCATGCCCGGCGCGGCGCGGTGGCCGTGTTCGGCCCCATCGCGCCCGTCTTCGAGACGGCGACGGTTGCCTGTCCGCAAGCCGCCGGACGCATGTACTCGCGCGACCTCGGTGTCGCCGACGGCGCCGACATCACTTCAAGTCATGCCTACCTCGGCACCGGCAACTCGCTCTTCGACAAGGCGGCCTGTCTTGCTGCCTCCACGCCCTTCGCCACCGAGCTCAACGGCCTCGGCGGCGAGGACACGGCCTTTCTGATGGCCCTGGTGGACCGCGGCGTACACTTCACCTGGGCGGCCGATGCGTGGGCCAAGGAGCACGTGCCGGCCGACCGGCTGACGCTCGACTCGCTGGCCACCCGCCACTTCCGCAACGGCCAGGTGCGCTCGTTCGTGCGCTTCCGTGCCGGCGTCTGGCGCAAGCTCGAGGGCGTGGCTTGGATGGGAATCGGCCTGGTACAAGCCGTGGGCTTCGGGCTCGCCAGCCTGTTGGCTGCGCGCACGCGGCCGCAGCGGGCGGCCCACTGGCGCCTCAAGGCCTGCGGCGGGGCGGGCAAGGTGGCGTGGATGCCGCGCTTCTGGAAAATCACCTACGGCTCGCCCGGCGCGACCGTCGCAAAGAGCGCTGCCCCACTCGAAGTCGCATCTCCGGCCCGGCCTTCTCCCGCTCCCGGCGACGACAGGCCCGAGGTGAGCATCATCATTGTGAGCTATCGCACGCGCGAGCTCACCCTCGAGTGCCTGCGCTCCGTCGTGCGCGAGACCAGAGCGGCAAGCTATGAGCTGATCGTGCTCGACAACGCCTCCGACGATGGCTCCGCCGCGGCCATTGCCGCAGAGTTTCCCCACATCCGGCTGATGGCGCGCGGTGACAACGTCGGCTTCGCCCGCGCCAACAACATCGCCGCCGAGGAGGCCCGGGGCCGCTACCTGCTCTTGCTCAACCCCGACACCATCGTGCTCGACGGCGCCGTCGACCGCCTGGTGGCCTTCGCCCAGGCGCGCCCGCAGGCGCAGATCTGGGGCGGCCGCACGCTCTATGCCGACCGCTCGCTCAACCCCACCTCCTGCTGGCGGCGCATGACGCTGTGGAACGTGTTCTGTCGCACGTGCGGCTTGAGCGGCATCTTTCCCGCGAGCCAAGTCTTCAATGCAGAGTCCTACGGCCGCTGGGACCGCTCGAGCGAGCGCGAGGTCGACATCGTGACGGGCTGCTTCCTGTTGATCGAGCGCACGTTCTGGGACCGGCTCGGCGGCTTCGACGCGCGCTTCTTCATGTACGGCGAGGAAGCCGACCTGTGCCTGCGCGCGGCGAGGATGGGAGCGCGCCCGGCAGTGACGCCCGAAGCGACCATCGTGCACTACGGCGGCGCGTCGGAGAAGGTGCGCTCCGAGATGATGATCAAGCTGCTGGCCGGCAAGGCCGAGCTGATCAAGCGCCACTGGTCGCCGGGGACCCAGTCGGTCGGGCTCGCGCTGCTGTCGCTGTGGCCCTGGACCCGCGCCGTCGCCCTGGGACTTGCCGGGCGTATGCTCTCGCGGCCCGCGCTCGCCGACCAGGCCGCCACCTGGCGCGCCATCTGGACCGCCCGCGCCCGCTGGCGACACGGCTGGAGCTCGTAGCCGTCGAGGGCCGCATCGTACCCGGGTGACGTCAGCGCGCGACCGGTGCGGTTGCCGCCTCGAGCCAGGCGCGGTCGGCGGGACCCAGCTCCGGGCCGATGATTTCCCGAACGCGCGCGTGATAGGCATCGAGCCAGGCCAGCTCCTCGGCCGAGAGCAGATCTGCAAGCACCAGGCGGCGGTCGATCGGTGCCAGCGTCAAGCGTCTCGAAGCCCATCACTTCGCGTTCGCCGCCGGCGACCTTCTCGGGCTCCGTCACCAGCACCAGGTTCTCGATGCGGATGCCGTAGGCGCCCTCCTTGTAGTAGCCGGGCTCGTTGGAGATGATCATGCCTGGCTCGAGGGCCACCATGCCACGCTTGGAGATGCTCTGCGGCCCCTCGTGCACGGACAGGTAGCTGCCCACGCCGTGGCCTGTGCCATGGTCGAAGTCCAGGCCCGCCGCCCACATGCGCCCGACGCGCGAAAGGATCGAGGTCGATGCCGCGCGTGCCCTTGGGGAAGCGCGCCGTGGCGATGGCGATATGCCCCTTCAGCACCAGCGTGAAGCGTTCCTGCATCTCCCGCGTCGGCTTGCCGATCGCGACCGTGCGGGTGATGTCGGTGGTGCCTTCGAGATACTGCGCGCCGGAGTCGACGAGGTAGAGCTCGCCGGCCTTGAGC
>CAVTVO010000039.1:0-78394 GCA_963738065.1 uncultured Alphaproteobacteria bacterium | reverse complement strand
GGGCAGCTATCTGGAAGGGTAGGCTCATGACCACGGCGACCAAGCCGGCCAAGCGGCCGGGCAACATCCACTTCTCCTCCGGCCCCTGCGCCAAGCGTCCGGGCTGGTCCCTCGACAAGCTCCACAACGCGTTCCTCGGCCGCTCACATCGAGCCAAGGAGGGCAAGGCGCGTCTCAAGCTCGCCATCGACAAGACCAAGGCGCTCCTGGGTTTGCCGCCGGGCTACGTGTGCGGCATCGTGCCGGCCTCCGACACCGGCGCCTTCGAGATGGCGATGTGGACCATGCTCGGCGCCCGCGGGATCGACGCGCTGGCATGGGAGAGCTTCGGCAAGGGCTGGGTCACGGACGTCTCCAAGCAGCTCAAGCTCGCGGACCTGCGCGTCATCGAGGCCGAGTACGGCCGGCTGCCCGACCTTTCCAAGGTCGACTTCGACCGCGACGTGCTCTTCACCTGGAACGGCACCACCTCGGGCGTGCGCGTGCCGAACGGCGATTGGATCCCGGCCAACCGCAAGGGCCTCACGTTCGCGGATGCGACCTCGGCCATCTTCGCGCAGCCGATCGACTTCACCAAGATCGATGTCGCCACCTACTCCTGGCAGAAGGCGATGGGCGGCGAGGCGGCGCACGGCATGCTGATCCTCTCACCGCGCGCCATCGAGCGGCTCGAAAGCCATACGCCGGCCTGGCCGCTGCCGAAGATCTTCCGCCTCACCAAGGGCGGCAAGTTCATGAAGGAGGTGTTCGACGGCGAGACCATCAATACGCCGTCGATGCTGTGCGTGGAGGACTATCTCGATGCGCTCGGCTGGGCCGAGAGCATCGGCGGACTGCCGGCGCTGTGCGCGCGTGCCGATGCCAACGCCCGGGTGCTCCTCGACTGGGCCGAGCGCACGCCCTGGGTCGAGAACCTCGCGGTCGATCCGGCGACCCGCTCCAACACCTCCGTGTGCCTGAAGATCGTCGATCCCGCCGTGGGCAAGCTGCCAATCGATGCGCAGCGCGCCTTCGTCAAGCGGCTGGAGGCGACGCTCGAGAAGGAAAAGGCCGCCTGCGACATCGCCGGCCATCGCGATGCGCCGCCGTCCTTGCGCATCTGGTGCGGCTCCACGGTCGAGAAGACCGATGTCGCGGCGCTGACCCCCTGGCTCGACTGGGGATTCGCCGAGGCCAAGGCCAGCCTCGTCCAGGCGGCCTAGCGCGCGGGGGTCAGACCCCTCGCGTCAAGCTTCTCGTATTCAAACACACGTTAGAGGCGAGGGGTCTGACCCCCTCGGACAATCCATGCCCCCCCGCGTTCTCATCGCCGATCAGCTCTCGCCTGCCGCCGTCGCCATCTTCAAGGAGCGCGGCCTCGCCACCGACGTCAAGGTGGGGTTGTCGAAGGAAGAGCTCGAGAAGATCATCAAGGACTATGACGGCCTCGCCGTGCGCTCGGCCACCAAGGTGACCGAGAAGGTGATCGCGGCCGCGGCCAAGCTCAAGGTGGTCGGGCGCGCCGGCATCGGCGTCGACAACATCGACGTCAAGGCCGCCACCGCCAAGGGCATCATCGTCATGAACACGCCCTTCGGCAACTCCATCACCACGGCCGAGCACGCGCTGTCCCTGATGATGGCGCTGGCCCGGCAGATCCCGGAGGCCGACCGCTCGACGCAGACCGGCAAATGGGAAAAGTCCAAGTTCATGGGCGTCGAGCTCTACGCCAAGACGCTGGGCGTCATCGGCTGCGGCAACATCGGCTCCATCGTCGCCGATCGTGCCCTCGGTCTCAAGATGAGGGTCGTCGCCTACGACCCTTTCCTGTCGCCGGAGCGGGCCATGGAGCTGGGCGTCGAGAAGGTGGAGCTCGACGAGCTGCTGCGCCGGGCCGACTTCATCACGCTGCACACGCCGCTCACCGACAAGACCAAGAACATCATCGATGCCGCTGCTCTCGAGAAGACCAAGAAGGGCGTGCGCATCGTCAACTGCGCGCGCGGCGGGCTGGTCGACGAGGCTGCGCTTGCCGCGGCGCTGAAGACCGGTCAAGTCGCCGGCGCCGCCTTCGACGTGTTCGAGGTTGAGCCCGCCAAGGCGAGCCCGCTGTTCGGCCTCTCCAACGTGATCTGCACTCCGCACCTGGGTGCCGCCACGTCCGAGGCGCAGGAGAACGTGGCCCTGCAAGTGGCCGAACAGATGGCCGACTACCTGCTCAAAGGAGCAATCACCAACGCCGTCAATTTCCCCAACATCACCGCCGAGGATGCGCCGCGGCTGAGGCCCTGGGTCAAGCTTGCCGAGCAGCTCGGGTTGTTCGCGGGACAGCTCACCGAGACCAGCATCAAAGGGGTGCGGCTCGAATACTCCGGCGAAGTAGCGGACTTGAACACCAAGCCGTTGACCGCGGCGGCCCTCGCCGGCGTGCTGCGCCCGTCATTGTCAGGCGTCAACATGGTGTCGGCCGCAGCCAACGCGCGCGAGCGCGGCATCCGTCTCGAGGAGACGACGCGCGGCCAGGAGGGTGCCTTTGGAAGCTACATCAAGCTGACAGTGAAGACCGACGAGTACGACCGGTCGGTCGCCGGCACTGTGTTCTCGGACGGTCGGCCGCGCATCATCCAGGTGCGCGACATCAACATGGAGTTCGAGATCGCCCCGCGCATGCTGTTCGTGCGCAATCTCGACAAGCCCGGCTTCATCGGCCGGTTCGGCATGTTGATGGGGGAGGCGGGCCTCAATATCGCCACCTTGAACCTCGGCCGCGACAAGCCGGGCGGGGAGGCCATCTGCATTGTCGCCATCGACGAGCCCGTGTCGAACGAAGTGATGGCCAAGGTCCGTGCCCTGCCGCAGGTCAAGCGCGTCAACCAGCTCGAGTTTTGATCTTCGCGGCGGGCAGTCTGCTCGAGGTTCGTGACGTCGGGTTCGAGCTGCTCAAGTGGTTTGGCCTGCCAGGCGCCCTTGCGTCACACTGGCGTCATGAAGACCGCTAGGCTGCCGCGGGGGTTCGACGGGCGCCGCGAGGGAACGCGCCCGCAAGGGAGGATCGTTCCATGCGCTCATCAGCGCTTGCCGTGCTCGTGCTGTCTGCCTTCGTCCCCAGTGCCGCGTATGCCGCCGATGTCAAGGGCAGCTCGCACATCGATGCCGTCACGGTGTTCCCCTCCGGCGCCGAGCTCACGCGCGTCGGCAAGGTGCGGCTCGAGTCGGGCGATCATGTCGTACTGTTCGCCGACCTGCCGGCGCGTGCCATTGCAAGCTCGATCCGGGTCGAGGGCAAAGCCACCGGCAAGCTCGAGATCGGCTCCGTCGACAGCCGTCGCGTGTTCGTGCCGCGCACGGATGCCGCCGTCGCCGCCACCGAGAGGAAGCGCATCGAGGAGGCCATCGAGAAGCTCAACGACGACAAAGCCCTGCTGCAGGCCGCCGTGCAGGCTGCCGAAGCGCAGAAGACGCTGATTGGCAACCTGGCGCAGCTGCCGGTGCACCCTGCGCCCGGCAACGGCGCCCCGGCGCCGCAGCCCGACTGGGGGCAGCTCATCGGCCTTGTCGGCCAGCGCTTCGCCGAGGCGCAGAAGGCGGTCCTTGATACCCAGGTAAAGAGTCGCGAGGTCGAGCGCCAGATCAAGGACCTGCAGGGCAAGCTCGCTTCGCTGGCTCCGGCTCAGGACGAGCGCACCGAGGTCAAGGTCTTCGTCAAGGCCGGCGCGCCACTCGATGCCGATTTCGCGATCCGCTATCAGGTCGGCGCGGCGTCCTGGATACCCTTCTACGACGCCCGCCTTTCCACCGGCACCAAGGCGCAGGCGCCCAAGCTGCAGCTCGTGCGTCGCGCCAGCATCCAACAACGCAGCGGCGAAAGCTGGGACAATGTCGTCTTGGCCCTGTCCACAACCCGCCCCGGTGCCGGCACCGCCGCGCCCGAGCTCGCCCCTATGACGGTCGACTACGCGCCGGAAGCGCCGCCGCGCCCGGCTCCGGTTGCCGGGGCCGCGCGCAGCATGGCCCGGGAGGAGGCGGCACTGCCGCAGAACGGGCGCCTCCGCGCAAAGGCGACAGCTGCGCCAGGCCTGGTCCAGGCCGAAGAGGTGCATGCCGGCGTCGAGGTGCAGGGCTTCCAGGCTATCTATTCGATTGCCGGTCGCGTCACCGTTCCGACAACGGGCGAGGCCAAGCGTGTGCAGATCGACGAGGCCCGGCTCGACCCGGCCCTGACCGTGCGCACGGTGCCCAAGCGGGACCAGAAGGCCTATCTCTACGCCAAGATGGCGATGGCGCGGGGCACGCCGATCCTGCCCGGACGGGTCTCGCTGTTCCGTGATTCCACCTTCGTGGGCAATGGGCGGCTGCCGCAGCTGGCGCCCGGCGAGGAGCACGAGCTGGGCTTCGGCGTCGACGATTCGGTGCGCGTGCGCCACGCCATCGCCGAGGAGAAGCGCGCCGAGACCGGCATCATCACCACCTCCAAGACCGACACGCGCAACTACCGCATCACCGTCAAGAACCTGCACGAGCGCGCCATTGCCGTGGCCGTCATCGATCAGATGCCGGTGTCGCAGAATGCCGACATCAAGATCGAGCTGCTAGGCAAGACGGCGCCCACCAAGCGCGACCTCGACGACAAGCGAGGCGTGCTGGCCTGGGAGATGAAGCTGGAGCCCGACGAGGAGAAGGCGATCGAGTTCGGTTATCGCGTCACGTGGCCGGCTGCCAAGAAGATCATCTACGGGAATTAGACGACTTCCCGGCGCAAAATCGAGCGGCTCGGCTGGTGCAACAGAATTGCGTCGAGCCGGGAGTGACTGAAAGGCCGAGCGACTTTTGCGGGTGTCCCAGCGGCTCGATTGACTGGTAGAACCACCTATTGCCCACCTGCGGCGTCAGCGGCGCAAAGAGTGGCCGTGAATTGGCTGAACTCTCGACGCCCTTTGAAGTACCGTTAGGGGAGGGCCGCGCCCCTTGGCTACCCCGATTGCAGCGTGGCGCTTGCCGACGACGAGTTAGCCCACGCAGGGGACAGCGCGTTGACAAGAGGGGGCGCGCACTGAAACGCCGAGCGCTCGCCCCAATTGGTGCATGTCTCGTTTCAGCGGATCCTCGGCGAAATGGTGATGGCGTCACACCAGGGATGACTGAGTTGCTCACGCGAACCAAAGTCTCGGCCCGCAGCGGCGCGCGTTTGATGCGCTCCTTTCGCGGGAGCGGACCGCTTTGGGTGCTGGAGTATTGGCTGAGCGGCTCGGCTTTCACGCTCGCTTACGTTGCCATCGAGCGACTGACGCTCGTCTATCAGCTCGACTCGCTTGGGATAACTCTTTGGGGACCGGCCGCCGGGCTGAGCCTGGTCATGCTCCTGGTCAAGGGCGTGGCCTTCGCGCCCTTCATATTCATCGCTTCTCTGGTCGCGGATTTCGCCGTTTACAACGGCCCGCGCGGCCTGATCGTCCCGGTTGCGACCAGCCTGGTGATGGGCCTGGGCTTTGCGGTGCTCGCGCTGGCATTGCGGAAAGCCTCGCGGTTCGGCGCGGGTTGGCCGGGGCTGTCAGATGTCGTGATGCTGCTCGTGCTGGTGCCGATCGGGGCGCTGTTCATCGCCGTGCTCTATTGCGGCGTGCTCTACGCTGCTGATCTGCTGACGCCTTGGCGCTTTGTAGTGGCCGTGCGAAACTTCTGGATCGGCGACACGCTTGGCATGATAACGCTAGCGGCGGCAGCACCGACGGCCCTTCGGCTCGTCACGCGCTCATCCTGGGCGATGACGCGGTCACAGGTGATCGACGTCGCCGGATTCATGGTCGCGCTCGGGTTCGCGCTCTGGCTCGTCTTCGCCGTCGTCAGCTCGCAGGAGTATCAGTTCTTCTACTTGCTGTTTCTTCCCATCGTGTGGATCGCCATCCGCGCCGGCTATGCGGGAGCTTCGATCGCCCTGCTCTTCACCCATATCCTGCTGGTGACGATCGCGACATCGCTCGGCTATGCCGCTTACGATTTCATCGCCTTTCAAATGCTGATGCTGGTGCTTTCCGCTACGGGCCTCCTGCTGGGCGCCGTCGTTACGGAGCGACGGCTATCGGAGGAACGCATCCGCAGCCAGCAGGCTGAGCTTGACCGAGCGGCCCGACATGCCACCGTTGGTGCCATGGGCACCGCACTTGCGCACGAGATCAGCCAGCCTTTGTCGTCGGCAACAAACTATCTCCACGCCGCGCACCGGCTGTTGCGCGCCAAGTACGGGGACTTGGGGCCGGTCGCGGAGGCGCTGGCGAAAGCCGAACACGAGGCGCAACGCGCCAGGGAAGCCCTCGAACGCGTCCGCGACTACGTTTCCTCCGGTCGCATAGAGACGTCCGATGTCAACTTGCAGCACCTCGTCGCCAGGATTGCGATGCTCGTCAGCCGCGATGCAACCTCGCGCGAGGTGGCGATCGAAATAAGCAGTCACCCGCACCTGCCAACTGTGCGAGCCGATACGATCCAACTCGAGCAGCTGTTGCTCAATCTGATCTCGAATGCCATCGAGGCCGCGTGCCTCAGGAGCGACAGCGATGGGCATGTCGTCATTCGCCTAGGTCAGCGCGTCGAGCGGATTGCCATCGAAGTCGAGGACAACGGCCCTGGCGTGGCGGACGAGCTCGCCGATCGTCTGTTCGAGCCGTTCGAAACGACCAAGCCGAGAGGGATGGGGCTTGGCCTGACGCTCGCGCGTCAGATTGTAGAAAACCATGGAGGGCGTCTGTCTTGGGAGCGGATCGCGCCTTGCGGCACGCGTTTTTCGGTAGAGCTCTATGTCGATGGACCCCGACGCAAAACCGCGTGAAGTGATCATTGTCGACGACGACGCGACTATGCGCGATTTGCTCACGCTGCTGTTGTCGACGGCAAATATTGCGGCGCGGTCGTTTGCGACGGCCGAAGCCTTTCTCGACGCCGTGGACCTCAAGGCGCCCGCCTGCGTCCTGCTGGATGTGCGACTGCCGGGCATGCACGGGCTCGAGCTTCTCGAGCGATTGTCGAATAGCGCCGCCAACATGCCCCTGATCGTCATCACGGGACACGGCGACGTGCCGATGGCCGTTTCCGCCATGCGCTCCGGCGCCTTCCATTTCGTCGAGAAGCCCTTCGATCCGGAGGCCTTGCTCGGCATTGTCGAGGAAGCGCTCGAGCACCTCGGCGAGCTGGCCGATCTGCAGGCGCTGACCCTGGAGATCGCAAACAGATACCGGCAGCTCACGCCCCGCGAGCAGGAGGTGCTGGATCTTTTGATCGAGGGCCTGCCCTCGAAGCTCATCGCTCACAAGCTGGGAATCAGCACGCGCACGGCAGAGCACCATCGCTCCGCCGTAATGCGGAAGATGGGCGCGCGCACGCTGTCGCACCTGGTGCGCATGATCCTCGATCTCAAGCAAACCGGTCGGCTCGACGAGCCTAGGTAGTATTCCCAACTTCGCCCCCGACCCGCGTCCGTCCGGATCGCTGACGCGCCGGACGGGCATTGGCTGCGGCGTGGCCACCACGTACTCTGGCCATCTCGCCATTGCTCGGAGACAAGAAGCCCGCGAATTTCCGAGAGGAAAGTCATGAGGCAAAGACCGCCATCAGATCGCGGCGCCCGAAAGCATGGCGCACAGCAAAGATCGCGACGGTAGCCGGCAGCGGGAAACCGCCGACCCTTCCTAACCGCGATCACGCGCCAGGGATGAGAGAGGTGCTGGCGACTGTGGCGCAAGTGGCGAGGATGGCGTAGCAAATCGGTGTTGAGACGAGGTGCTTCGCGTATCACCGCCACGCCACGGCCGCCATGCTTCACAATGCGCCTCTGCCGTTCGACCTGGCAGCCGTTCAGCGCACGAAGCTCACAATTGATTTGGAGGACGGCAATGACCTCGACCATCTGCGCCACGATCCGCTATTGAAGCTCGCCGTCGGGCGGGCGCGCGAGAGCGGAGCGCCGCTCGCCTCGCAGTCGACGATCTCGCGTCTGGAGAATGCGCCGCGGAAAACGGATGCGGCACGGCTCGCCGGTGCCCTGGTCGACCAGTTCCGCGCGCACGTGACGCCTGGTGCGGAGGAGATCCTCGATATCGACGACACGTTCTGCGCGGCCAGCCGATTTTGTGTCGATGTAGAGAGCATCTTCAAGTGAGTGACTCTGGGGGGCTGCGAACGCTCTCGTCATTCCCACTCGATCGTGCCGGGCGGCTTGCTGGTCACGTCGTAGACGACGCGGTTGATGCCGTTGACCTCGTTGATGATGCGGGTCGCTGCCCGGCCCAGCACGTCGTGGGGGAACGGGTAGAAATCGGCCGTCATCCCATCCGTCGAGGTCACCGCCCGCAAGGCGCACACGTTGTCGTAGGTGCGCGCGTCGCCCATCACGCCGACCGTGCGCACGGGCAGCAGCACCGCGAACGCCTGCCAGATCTTGTCGTAGAGGCCGGCCTTGCGGATCTCGTCGAGGAACACCGCGTCGGCCTTGCGGAGGATGTCGAGCTTCTCTGGCGTCACGTCGCTCAAGACGCGGATGGCGAGCCCCGGCCCCGGGAACGGGTGGCGCCAGATGAAGTGCTCGGGCAGCCCCAGCTCGCGCCCCAGCGCCCGCACCTCGTCCTTGAACAGCTCGCGCAGCGGCTCGATCAGCTTCAGGTCCATGCGCTCGGGCAGGCCGCCGACGTTGTGGTGCGACTTGATGGTGACGGAGGGGCCGCCGGTGAACGACACGCTCTCGATCACGTCGGGGTAGAGCGTGCCCTGGGCCAGGAATTCCGCCCCGCCGACCTTCTTGGCCTCCTCGTCGAACACGTCGATGAAGAGTGCGCCGATGGTCTTGCGCTTGGCTTCCGGGTCGGTCTTGCCGGCGAGCGCGGAGAGGAAGCGCCGGCTCGCGTCCACGTGCACCAGCGGGATGTTGAAGGCGCCGCGGAACAGCCCCACCACCTCCTTGGCCTCGTCGAGGCGCAACAGGCCGTGATCGACGAAGATGCAGGTGAGCTGGGAGCCGACAGCTTCGTGGATCAGCACGGCGGCAACCGCGCTGTCGACCCCGCCCGAGAGGCCGCAGATCACGCGGCCCTTGCCGACCTGGGCGCGGATCTTGGCGATCTCGGCCGACTTGAAGTGCGCCATGCTCCAGTCGCCGGGCAGCCCGGCAATGCGGCGCACGAAATTGCCGATCAGCTTGGCCCCGCGCGGGGTGTGCGCCACCTCGGGGTGGAACTGCACGGCATAGAGCTTGCGCTGCTCGTCGGCGATGGCCGCGAACGGGGCGCCCTTGGAGACGCCCACCACCTTGAAGCCGGCGGGCAGCCTGGTGACGCGGTCGCCGTGGCTCATCCACACGGTGTCGCGGTCGCCCTTCTTCCAGAAGCCTTCAAACAGCGGGCTGTCGGAGGTGATGTCGAGCTCGGCGCGGCCGAACTCGCGGTGATGCCCGCCCTCCACCCCTCCGCCCATCTGCGCCACCATGGCCTGCTCGCCGTAGCAGATGCCGAGCACGGGCAGCCCCGCCTTGAACACCCAGTCCGGCGCCCGCGGCGTCCCGAACTCGGTGACGCTGGCTGGCCCCCCCGATAGGATCACGGCCTTGGGGCTGAGGCGCGCGAGCGCGTCCTCGGCGCGATTGAAGGGCACGATCTCGGAATAGACCCCCTGCTCGCGCACGCGCCGGGCGATCAGCTGCGTCACCTGGCTGCCGAAGTCGATGATGAGAACCGTGTCGGTCATGAGCGGCCCGGGAGAATCGGGTTGCACAAGCATGGCTCGATAGACCATCGGCCCGAGGTAGGGTCAAGGCGGCGGGGCCAGGCTTCCCGCCCAATTGGACGGCAGACCGCTTTTTGCTATGCAATCGGCCATGGAACCCTTCATCGCCAAGCTCAAGCGCACGCGCCTTTTCGCACAGCTCTCCGATGCGGCCATTGCCGAGCTCATCGCCCATCCGGGCCTGGCCTCGGGCGGGGCCGGCGATACCGTCCAGGCGCGTCAGGGCGATCTGGTGGTGCTGCTCGAGGGCGGCCTTGCCATGGGCAGCCACGACGGCGGCGCTCACATCGCGGCCTTCAGCGTGGAGGAGGGCGCGCGCGACCCTGCCATCCTCTACACCATCCCGGCCAACGCCCGGCTCACCCTGAGCCGCCCTTCCGTCTATCTCGTCATCGACGGGCGCCTGCTCGACGACCTCCTGAGTGGCCGGCACGAGACGGGCAGTCTCGCGGGACTCGATGAGAGCCTGCGCCGCCGCATCTCGAGCCTCGTCGGTGCGCAGGTCTTCAAGGCGATGCCGCTCGAGCACCTGGTGCGGTGCGCCGAGGCCATGCAGGAGGTCGAGCTTGCAGCCGGCGAGGAGGTGGTGGCCCAGGGCGGCCCCGGCGACTACTTCTACATCCTGGAGACGGGCGCAGCAGAGGTGTGGCGCAGCGAGGCGAGCGGCATCCCCGCCAAGGTCGCAACCTTGGGACCGGGCGCCAGCTTCGGCGAGGAGGCGCTCCTCAAGGCCGAGCCGCGCAACGCCACCGTGCGCATGATGACACCGGGGCGTGTGCTCAAGCTCGGCAGGCAAGCTTTCGACGAGCTGCTCAAGAGCCAGCTGCTGCACGAGATCAGCGCCGGCGAGGCGCGCCGGCTTGTCGACTTCCAGGGCGCCGTCTTCATCGATTGCCGCTACGAGGAGGAGTGGGAGCTGTGGCGGCTGAAAGGGGCGCGTCTCGTGCCGCTCGACCAGATCCGCGAGCGCTCGCGCGGCCTCGACCCCAAGCGCGAGTACATCGCCTACTGCCGCACCGGCCGGCGCAGCCGCGCCGCAGCCTTCCTGATGCGGCAGGCCGGCCTCAATGCCGTTTCTCTGAAGGGCGGCATTGCCGAGTGGCCCTACGAGCGCGAGGCCAGCGACCTGGAATAGCTGTCATCCCGGAATTTCGCGCAGCGAAATGTCCGGGACCCAGGACCCGCGGTTCCCAGTGAGCGTCTCTGCAGAGCGTGGGTCCCGGAAGTTGCGAAGCAACTATCCGGGATGACACTACTCCGCCGCTACGGCGTGACCGTTGCCGGCAGTGCTTGCATGCTGTGGCGCCGGCCTGGCGACGACGCCGACGCGCTCCACGGCAGCCTGCAGGATCTGGGCAAGCAGCTCGGAATAGCGCATGCCCTGGAAGCCCGCCATGATGTTGAGCTTGCCGTCCCAGCACCAGCCGGGGTTGGGGTTGACCTCGAGCAGCTTGATCTCGCCCTTGGCGTCGGCGCGGAAGTCGAAGCGGGCGTAGTCGCGGCAGCCGAGCCGCTCGAACAGCCGCGAGGAGTGATCGATCAACTGCTGCTGCTTCTGGTCGGCCAGCGTCGCCTCGCGATACTTGATCTGGGTCCAGTAGGGGCTGTCTGGCTCCCACTTGGAACTCGTAGCCGAGGATCTGCGGCAGGCCCTCGTCGAGCCTGGAGTAGTCGACCTCCAGCAGTGGCAGGGCGCGCAATCCCTGGTCGGGATTGCCGACCAGCCCCACCGAATACTCGGCGCCCATCAAGAACTCCTGCACCAGCACGCCGCGCTTGGGAAAGTCGGCGCGCAGCCGGTCGAGATAGTCGAGCAGGCCCTTCTCGTTGTGGACGACGGAGTCCTTGGTGATGCCTTGGCTGGAATCGCCATGGTTGGGCTTGAGCAGGGCGGGGAACACCGAGGGCAGCGTCGCGCCCTGGTCGCCGGGCCGCACGTAGCTCTCGAGCGGCACCGGCACGTCGAGCGACTGCGCAACCGCGCGCACCAGCCCCTTGTCGTAGCAGGCCGCCAGCGCCGAGGGGCCCGCGCCGGTATAGCCGAGGCCCAGCACCTCGAGCAGGGCCGGCACGTGCAGCTCCTTGAAGGGATCGTTGTTCCAGCCCTCGTCGCACAGATTGAAGACCAGATCGGTGTTGAGCTCGTTCAGGTCCCGCTCGAGCGTGCCGTGGTTGTTGAGGTAGCGGAACTTGTAGGCCGGCAGCTCCGAGAGCGCGTCGCGCAAATGGCGCACCGTTTCCAGATCCTCGGGATTGAACGCCCCGCCGCGCTTGACCTGATCGGGCAGCCTCGGATCGCCCATGATGATGGTGACGTCGAGCGCCTGCAGCTTGCCTCTGCCTTTGCGCGCGGGCAGTTGCGGAGCGTCGGCGGTCAGCAGGATGCGCCGCGCCATCATGCCAAGGTCCTGGTCGCGATCGGAGTGCGCCTCCGCGTGACCGTGATGGCGCACGTTGCGGAAGCCGGTCTTCTCGAGCAGCTTGGCGATGCTGTCGCGCGTGTAGAGCCGCTCGGCGTAGAACTGGTCGGCGATCACGCCCATCTCGTCGTGGACGATCACCTCGCGCGAGATCAGCCGCTCGCCGTCCTGGCTGATCGAGCGCTCGCGGCACACGAAGTGGTGCTCGTCGATCCACTCCCACGAGCGCTTCTCGAAGTTCTCGTGCATATGGCCGCCGTCGGTGATGTCGAGCACGAGCTGGCCGCTGGGGCGCAGGATCTTGCCGACCGCGGTCAGAACCTTCTCGTCGTCCTGCTTGTTTGAAAAGTAGCCGAACGAGTTGCCCATGATGGCGACGCAATCGATGCTGTTCTCGGGCAGCCGCGGGTTGCGCGCGTCGCCTTCCTTGAAAAGCACCTGCAGACCCTCGCCCTGGGCACGCTTCTTGGCGAGCCGCACCAGGTAGCGCGAGCGGTCGAGCCCCATCACGTGCTTGAAGCCGCGCCTGGCGAGCTCCAGGCAATGCCGGCCCTGGCCGCAGCACAAATCGAGAATGTGGCTGTGGGGCTGGATCTTGGCCGCGGAGATGATGAAGTCGACTTCGCGGCGCGTGTTCTCGACGTTCTCGACGACGTCGCCGTCGGTCTTGACGTAGAGGGCGTTGAAGAGTTTCCGCCACCACTCCTCGGGGAGGTGCGCCTCGAGGTCGGCGACGGGGCCGAGGCAGGAACGCGCTGCCAGGCGTCTGGGACGCCTCGGCTTGGAAGGCATTACCATGGTGGACAGCTGTCCTCCTCGCTACCGCCGGCAGCAATCGATGGCCGATCTGCTCTCTGCCATCGCCGCCCACCCTCGGCCGGTCAACAACGAGACCCCTCTGGCCTCAGCAAAACACGATCCTAATAGTCCGCCGGAATTCCCTGTCAAACTTTTATCTGTGGACGAGGTCTGCTTCGCGCAAGGCCGATGCGAAAGGAAACGTGCGGGCCACACTCACTCCGTTCGTCTCAGCACGGCGATGAAAAACCCGTCGCTGCCGTGACGCGCCGGGGTGAGGAGCAGGGTCTCCTCGCTGCCGTCCGCGGAGACGGGTGGCTCCTCACCGACGCCGGCCATCCACGAATCGCGCCATGGCAACGCGGCAAAGCCGGGATGGTTCGCCTGCAGCCAGGCGATCTGGTCGCTGTTCTCCTCCGGCAGGACCGAGCAGGTGACGTAGACGAGCCGGCCGCCCGGCTTCACGAGTGGCGCGGCCGCCGCGAGCACGGCGCGCTGCTGCTCCTGGCGTTGGGCGAGATTTGCCGGCTTCAGTCGCCACTTGGAGTCGGGCCGGCGGCGCCAGGCGCCGCTGCCGGTGCAGGGTGCATCGATGAAGACGACGTCGAAACGCGCGCCCAGCGCCGCAAGGGCCGCGGCATCGCCGGGGGCCAGCACCTGCGCATTGCGCACGCCGGCCCGCTTCAGCCGCTCGAAGATGGGGCGCAAGCGTGCGGCATCTTCATCGTAGGCGTAGACCTGACCGGTGTTGCGCATGATGGCGGCAAAGGCCAGCGTCTTGCCGCCGGCGCCTGCACAAATATCAAGCACCTGCTGACGGGGACCGGCGCCGGCCATCAACGCCGCGATCTGCGAGCCCTCGTCCTGCACCTCGTACCAGCCGCGGCCGTGGCCCGCCTCGATCTCGACGTTGGGCTGGCGGCCGGGTCCCTCCGGCGCCGGGAGCCGCACGCCGATCGGCGACAGCGGTGTCGGCTCGGGGGCGAAGCGCGCCAGCGTCTTCAAGACCTTGTCGCGGTCTGCCTTGAGCGTGTTGACCCGCAGGTCGACCGGGGCCCGTCGCGCCAGGGCGGCCCCCTCCTCGGCGGCGGCCGCGCCGAAGGCGCGGGCAAGGGGGCCCTCGAGCCAGTCCGGAAAGTCGCCCCGCACGGATGGCGGCGCACAGACCGGCACCACGCCTGCGAGGCCGGACCACTCCGCCTCGCTCAGCGGCTCCAGCGCATGGGGCGAGCCGTCGGCGCCGGCAATGACAGCATCGATCGACAGGCCCAGGGCGTGCGGCGCGGCGGCAAGGGCGAGGGCACGTGGCCTGTCGCTTCCCATTTGCGCGGCCAGCGACCGCCTGCGGCGGAGGGCGTCGTAGGCGAGGTTGCCGATGGCGGCACGATCGCCCGAGCCGGCGAAGCGGTGTGCCTTGCCCCAGTCGGCGAGCGTCTGGGCGATCGGTCGATGCCGGCCCAGGACCTCCTCCAGAACCTCGACGGCGGCCTTGATGTGGGCGCCGGGCCGCATGGGGCTAGGCGACCCCCGCCGTCACCACGTGCACGGCGAGCTTGATCCACATCACGGCCACGATCAGGAAGCCGAGCGCGAAGGCCGGCGTGCGCCAGCGCACCTTGTTGGGGCCGATGTGGATGGAGGCATGCACGAGACGTGTGAGCACGAATAGCCAGGCCAGTACGACCATGATGCCGTCCGCCCCCTTGGTCAGCAAGGCGAACGCCACGACGGCGTAGAACAGCACCGGAAGCTCGAACTGGTTGCGGAAATTGGCGGCGCGTTTGATTGCATCGTCGGGCCATTGCACGCGGCCCAGGGCGAGATCCGGGTTGCCGCGCTGGCGGTCCATGGTGCGGACGGCGCGGGTGCGCGCGATCCCCAGCAGCCCCAGCACGCACAGGGTCAGAAACACCTGCACGAAGACAGGATAGAGGATGGCAACCTGGTTCACGGGGCAGATCGACCTCGAGTGGGCTCAGGCGGTGCGCGGGTAGTTTGGCGCCTCGCGGGTGGTGGTGACGCCATGGGTGTGGCTCTCGGTCACCGCCGCCGACGAGACGCGGATGAAGCGGGCGCGCTCCCTGAGCGCCTTGAGGTCCTTGGCGCCGACGTAGCCCATCCCGGCGCGCAGGCCCCCG
Organism: uncultured Alphaproteobacteria bacterium; assembly: GCA_963738065.1. Lineage (GTDB taxonomy): Bacteria > Pseudomonadota > Alphaproteobacteria > Rhizobiales > Hyphomicrobiaceae > AWTP1-13. Next base: position 63,294 of record CAVTVO010000039.1, on the reverse strand, counting down.
ACCAGCTGGTGCAGCACGCCGTCGACGGGCCCCTTGTAGGGAACCTGGCCCTCGATGCCTTGCGGAACCAGCTTGAGGGTATCCTTTACCTCCTGCTGGAAGTAGCGGTCGGCGCTGCCGCGCGCCATGGCGCCGACCGAGCCCATGCCGCGATAGGCCTTGTAGGTGCGCCCCTCGTAGAGATAGGTCTCGCCCGGCGCCTCGTCGGTGCCGGCCAAGAGCGCGCCGATCATGACGCAGTCGGCGCCCGCCGCCAGCGCCTTCACCATGTCGCCCGAGAACTTGATGCCGCCGTCGGCGATGACGGGGACGTCCTGCTTCTTGGCCACTTCCACCGCGTCCATGATGGCGGTGAGCTGCGGCACGCCGACGCCGGCGATGATGCGGGTGGTGCAGATCGAGCCCGGGCCGATGCCGACCTTGACGGCGTCGGCACCGGCATCGATGAGGGCCTTGGTGCCGTCGGCCGTCGCCACGTTGCCGGCGATCACCTGCACCCGGTTCGACTGCTTCTTGATGCGGGCCACGACCTCCAGCACCTGGCTCGAATGGCCGTGCGCGGTGTCGACGACCACCAGATCGACGCCGGCGCCGATGAGGGCCTCGGCGCGCTGGAAGCCGTCGTCGCCGACCGTGGTGGCGGCAGCGACCCGCAGGCGGCCCTGCTCGTCCTTGCAGGCATTGGGGTATTTCTGGGCCTTCTCGATGTCCTTGACCGTGACAAGACCGATGCAGCGGAAGTCGTTGTCCACCACCAGCAGCTTCTCGATGCGGTGGTGATGCAGGAGCCGCTGCGCGTCCTCGCGGCTCACACCCTCCTTCACCGTCACCAGCTTCTTGGTCATCAGCTCGGCCACCGGGGTCTTCATGTTGGTGGCGAAGCGAACGTCGCGGTTGGTGACGATGCCGACGAGCCTGCCCTTCTTGCCCGGCTCGACCACGGGAATGCCGGAGATCTTGTGCTCGTCCATCAGCCGCAGCGCGTCGGCGAGCGTGGCGGCCGGGTTGATGGTGACGGGGTTGACCACCATGCCCGCCACGTAGCGCTTGACCATGGCGACCTGCTCGGCCTGCGCCTCGGGGGTGAAATTGCGGTGGATGACGCCGATGCCGCCGGCCTGCGCCATGGCAATTGCGAGCCGGCCTTCCGTTACCGTATCCATGGCCGAGGAGATGACCGGGATCTTCACCGCGATCTCGCGGGTCACCCGGGAGCTCACGTCTGCCTGGCCTGGAAGCACGTCCGATGGGCGCGGCGCCAGCAGCACGTCGTCGAAGGTCAGCGCCACCGTGGACTCGTCCAGGATCGGCCGTTGCGCCATCGTCGGTCTCCGTGTCTCAGGTTGGCCGAAATCGAGCGCGCCCGGGCTCTCTCCCCCTGGCACGCGGCGCTCAGCCGCCCCTGTGATGGAATCGTTCCAAGGCGCTTCATAGCACCCTCGGCGAATCGGGGAAAGGAGGGGTATTGAGGCCCTCCAATCACCCTCGAAAACCCGTGGCGAGCACGTAGAGCTCGGCCGATTGGGCGCGGCTCGCCGGCGGCTTGAGGTGACGGACGCTGGTAAACGCCCGCTTGAGCTTCTCCAAAAGCGCACGCTCGGTGCCGCCCTGCAGCACTTTGCAAAGGAAAGTCCCGCCTGGCACCAACACCTCGCAGGCGAACTCGGCGGCCGCCTCGGCAAGGCCCATGATGCGCAGGTGGTCGGTGCGGGTGTGGCCGGTGCCCTGGGCCGCCATGTCGGAGAGCACGATGTCGGCCCGGCCCTCGCGCAACATGCCCCGGAGTCTCGCCGGCGCGGCCTCATCCATGAAGTCGAGGTGGATGAACTCGACACCCGGTATCGGCTCCATCTCCAGAAGGTCGATGGCGACGACTTGGCCGGCGTTCTGTCTTGGGACTGCGGCCGAGCGCACCCGCTCCGCCGCCACCTGCGACCAGCCGCCGGGCGCGGCGCCAAGGTCGACCACGCGCGCTCCGGGCTTCAGCAGGTGGTGCTTGTCGTCGATCTCGATCAGCTTGAAGGCGGAGCGCGAGCGGTAGCCCTCGCGTCTAGCGGCGGCAACGTATGGGTCGTTGAGCTGCCGCTCGAGCCAGCGCTGGGAGGAGGCCGTGCGCTGCTTGGCGGTCTTCAGCCGCACCTTGAGCTGGCGCTGCCCTCCCCCACCGCCGCCCGGATGCTTGCGATTTGCCATGCCGTGCGCTCTACCGCCGCAAGTAGCCGCCGCGGCGCTCGCTGCGGTACACCCCATCCTCCGCCATCAGCGTCGCCAGGATGCCTTCGCGCAAGCCGCGGTCTGCCACGCGGAGCCGCTGGCACGGCCACATCTGCAGCAGCGCCTCGAGGATGGCGCAGCCGGCGAGCACGAGGTCGGCCCGCTCCTTGCCGATGCAGGGCTCCGCCACCCGCTCCTCGTATGAGGCCTCGAGCAGCCCTGCCGTCACCGCCCGCACCTCGCCGATCTCGAGCCAGCAGCCGTCGACGCGGTTGCGCTCGTAGCGCGGCAGGCCCAAGTGGACCCCGGCCACGGTGGTGACGGTGCCGGAGGTGCCCAGCAGATGCGTGTTGCTGCCGCCGAGCCGGTGGCGCAGGCCGTGCTCGGTCTCGAACGGCGCCAGCAGGTGGGCAACGTGGCCGACCATGGCATCGAACATGTCCTGGTTGACATGCCGGCCACCGAACCGCTCCGCCAGCGTGACGACGCCCACCGGCAGCGATGTCCAGGCGGTGATGCAGCCTTGCACCTCCAGCCGCTCGGCCAGCGAGCTCTGCCATCTATGCCTGCGGCGCGACAGGTCGAGCCAGATGAGTTCCGAGGAGCCGCCGCCGATGTCGAACACGAGCGCGAAGTCGCAGCCGAAATCGATCAGCGACGCGCAGCCGGAGACGGCAAGCTTGGCCTCCGTCTCGCGGTCGACGATGCGGATGTCGAGACCGGTTTCGGCGTGCGCCCGCGCCAGGAACTCAGGCGCGTTGGCGGCAAGGCGGCACGCCTCGGTGGCGATCAGGCCCGCCCGCACCACCTGGTGCCGCCTGATCTTGGCCGCGCACACCTGCAGCGCCTCGATCGTGCGCTCGATGGCCGCCTCCGACAGCTGGCCGCTCGAGGATACGCCCTCGCCCAGGCGGATGATGCGCGAGAAGGCGTCGATGACCTTGAACCCGCGCCGCGACGGGCGCGCCACCAGCAGCCGGCAATTGTTGGTGCCGAGATCGAGCGCGGCATAGGCGGGCTTTCGCGGCTCGGAGGACGTGGCTGCGACCGTCGAGCGTTCCCCCGGGTGGGCAACAGCACCTGCTGCGGGCGGACCTATGCCGTCTCCGTTCCCGCACTCGTTCCCCTCGGAGGGCAGCGCGGCTGCGCCATCCTGGTCGTTCCGGCCCTCCACCGTTCGTCTCCCGCGCCCAGTTACAGCCCCTCAGCCGTCGGACGTCATTCTGGTTTAGGCTTGCGTGCACTCTAGCAGGTCGCCCGGCGGGGTAAAGGAGCACGCTGAATGATGCCAGCCGGCGGCCTCGCGGCGCCGTACCAAAGGGGGCTCAGTGCGTCTTCGGGGCGCCAGCGAGGTCGTCTGATTCCCTGCGCGCCGGCCGCGGCATTGCCCGGCACGAGCGTATGTGTCTGTGTTAATGCGCCCCCCGACATCAGACTTCTGGCGCGGTCGGCCGGCGTGAACTAACATCCCATCCCCGCCATCCCGTCGCGCGCCCCGCGAGGCGCCGCGCGACGAGCAAAGCCCAGGAAGAGAAGCCGCGCGTGAAGTCCCGCTCCAGATTGCGCGAGCCCGAGATCGACCTCTCGGTGTCGCCCGCCGACGAGATCAAGACCACCACCTGCTACATGTGCGCCTGCCGCTGCGGCATTCGCGTGTTCCTGAAGGATGGCCGGGTCCGCTACATCGAGGGCAATCGCGACCACCCCGTGAACCGGGGCGTGCTGTGCGGCAAGGGCGCGGCCGGCATCATGCAGCACTACTCGCCGGCGCGCCTCAAGGCGCCGCTGTTGCGCGTGGGCCCGCGCGGCTCGGGCGACTTCCGGGAGATTTCATGGGACGAGGCCCTGGGGTTGGCGACCGACTGGCTCGGCGAGGTGCGCAACACCGACCCGCGAAAGCTTGCTTTCTTCACCGGCCGCGACCAGAGCCAGTCACTGACTGGCTGGTGGGCCATGATGTACGGCACGCCCAATTTCGCGGCCCACGGCGGCTTCTGCTCGGTCAACATGGCGGCGGCCGGCATGTACACCTTCGGCGGCTCGTTCTGGGAGTTCGGCGACACCGACTGGGACCTCACGCGCTATTTCCTGATGTTCGGCGTGGCCGAGGATCACGCCTCCAACCCCATCAAGATCGCGCTCGGCAAGCTCAAGAAGCGCGGCGTCAAGTTCGTCTCGGTCAACCCGGTGCGCACCGGCTACAGCGCCATTGCCGATGAGTGGATCGGCATCAAGCCGGGCACCGACGGGCTGTTCGTCGCCTCTCTTATCCATGAGCTGCTCACCACCCGGCAGATCGATCTTCCCTATCTGATCCGATACACCAATGCGCCCTGGCTGGTGATCCGCGCGCCGGGGGCCGCCGAGGACGGCCTGTTTGCCCGCGACGCCGACGGCAAGCCGCTGGTGCACGATACGCGCACCGGGACGCTCGTGAGCGGCCTGTCGCCCGATCTTGCCCCCTCGATGTCCGGCACCTTCCGTCTTGCGGATGGACGCGAGGCGGTGCCGGTGTTTCAGCTCCTGGCGGAGCGGTTTCTCGCCGACACCTATTCGCCCGAGCGCACCGCGAAAGAGACCGGCGTGCCCGCCGCCACGGTGCGCCGCATCGCCGCCGAGCTGGCGCACGCCGCCTTCAAGGAGGAGATCACCCTCGACATCCCCTGGACCGACATGTTCGGCCGCCGCCACGAGAAGATGATCGGCCGGCCCGTCGGCATGCACGCCATGCGCGGCATCTCCGCCCATGCCAACGGCTTCCACACCTGCCGGATGCTGCACATCCTGCAGATCCTGCTCGGCTCGATCGATTGCCCCGGCGGCTTCCGCTACAAGGCGCCCTATCCCAAGCTCGCGCCACCCTTCCTCAAGCCGCGCGGCAAGCCCGGCGACGTCCAGCCGGGCAAGGTGCTGCCGGGCCCGCATCTCGGCTTCCCCACCGGCCCCGATGACCTGCTGGTCGACGCCAAGGGCACGCCGCAGCGCATCGACAAGGCCTTCAGCTGGGATGCCCCGTTCTCGGCGCACGGCATGATGCACATGGTGATCGCCAACGCGGCGCGCGGCGATCCCTACCCCATCGACGTGCTCTTCATGTACATGGCCAACATGAGCTGGAACTCGGCCATGGACCTGCCGGCGACGCTGGCGCACCTGACCGACAAGGACCTCGACGACCGGCGAATACGAGATCAAGCGCATCATCTACTCGGACGCCTATTTCTCCGAGATGGTGCCCTATGCCGATCTGATCCTGCCCGATACCACCTACCTGGAACGCTGGGACTGCATCTCGCTGCTCGACCGGCCGATCTCCGAGCCCGATGGCCCGGCCGATGCCATCCGCCAGCCCATTGCTGTGCCCGACCGCGACGTGCGTCCTTTCCAGGACGTGCTCATCGACCTGGGCGCCCGCCTCGAGCTGCCCGGCATGGTCAAGGAGGACGGCAGCCCGAAGTTTCCCGGCGGCTACCCCGACTACATCGTCAATCACGAGCGGCGGCCCGGCATCGGCCCGCTTGCCGGTCATCGCGGGGCGAACGGCGGCGACTTCGGCCGCGGCGCCGTCAACCCGCGCCAGCTCGAGCAGTACATTGCCGATGGTTGCTTCCACCTGCACCATCTGCCCGAGCACATGCGCTACTACCGCCACGTCAACAAGGATTACATCGAGTGGGCGCTCGACAAGGGCATGCGGCTCACCCCGACGCCGGTGATCTTCCAGCTCTACAGCGAGCCGATGCAGAAGATGCGCCTCGCCGCCCGCGGCCACGGCAGCCTCGTGCCCCCCGAGGCGCAGCGCGACCGGGTCGAGAGATATTTCGATCCGCTCCCCTTCTGGTATGCCCCGTTCGAGGGTGCCGCGCTCGACGAGAGCCAATTTCCCATGCACGCCATCACGCAGCGGCCGATGGCGATGTACCACTCGTGGGGCTCCCAGAACGCCTGGCTGCGCCAGATCCACGGCGCCAATCGACTGTTCATGAACCGAGCCCGTGCCGGCGGCGCTCGGCATCGCGGACGACGACTGGGTATGGATCGTGAGCCACATCGGCCGGGTCAAGGCGCAGGTGAAGCTGATGGAAGGCGTCAACGCCGACACGGTGTGGACCTGGAACGCCATCGGCAAGCGCTCTGGCGCCTGGGGCCTGGCGCCCGACGCGCCGGAAGCCACGCGCGGCTTCCTGCTCAACCACCTGATTGCCGAGCTGCTGCCGGAGCAGGCCGGCGGCTACCGCTTCTCCAACAGCGACCCGGTTACGGGTCAGGCCGCCTGGTACGATCTCAGGGTGCGCATCGAGAAGGCCGCCCCCCATGAGAGGGCCGAGACCTCGCCCCGCTTCGAGCCGTTCCTGGTCCCGCCTGGGGCTGGGGCGCCTCCCTCTCCCCGTGAAGAACGGGGAGAGGGTCGGGGTGAGGGGCAGCCACAGGCCGCAGCGCGAGTTTCTGCCCCTCACCCTAGCCCTCTCCCCATGGAAGAATGGGGAGAGGGACACGCGGAGGCCGCAAATGACGGCGCTCCCCGCAGCGACCGAGAAGAAGCTCGGCCTCGTCATCGATCTCGACACCTGCGTCGGCTGCCAGGCCTGCGCCACGTCCTGCAAGGAGTGGAACACGCAAGGCTACTCCGCGCCGCTCACCGACCAGGAGCCCTACGGCGCCGACCCGCATGGCGCCTGGCTCAACCGCGTACATTCCTATGACGTCGGCGAGGGGGCGACGAGCCGCACCGTGCACTTCCCGCGTTCGTGCCTGCATTGCGAGGAGCCCGCCTGCGTCACCGTCTGCCCGACCGGGGCCTCCTACAAGCGCGTCGAGGACGGCATCGTGCTGGTCGATCCCGACACCTGCATCGGCTGCAAGCTGTGCTCCTGGGCCTGCCCCTACGGCGCGCGCGAATACGACTACGGCCACGGCGTGATGAAGAAGTGCACGCTGTGCGTCGACCGAATCTACAACGAGCACCTGCCGGAGGAGGACCGCATCCCCGCCTGCGTGCGCGCCTGCCCTACCGGCGCGCGCCACTTCGGCGACCTCGGCGATCCCGACAGCGCCGTTTCGCGGCTGGTGGAGGAGCGCGGCGGTTACGATCTGCTGCCCGAGTTCGGCTACAAGCCGGTCAACAAATATCTGCCGCCGCGGGCGAGGCGCGACGCGGTCGCCGCCGCGAGCCGGCAGGCATCATCGCCCGGTCGCAGGCGAGCGCCGATCGCGGCAGCGCCGCCGACCGGCTGTTCGCCTGGGTCGACCGCATGCTGTCGCGATGATTGCTGCGCAAGGCGCAAGGAACACTGGCCGAATGCGAGTTCCGCTTCCTACACGGCAATCGCGGGTCCCCTCCCCCCTTGTGGGGGAGGGACAGGGGGGGGCACCCCGAACCGTTGTGATTTCCCCCACCCCTAACCCCTCCCCACGAGGGGGAGGGGGATTCGCACGGCGTTTGAAGCAGCGGTAGCATGCATCCAGCCTACTCCGTCATCGCGTTCACGACGGCCTCCGGCGCCGGGCTCGGGCTGCTGGCGTGGCTTGCGCTCTTCGCTCTCCTCGACATCGTGCCGACCGAGCGTTGGCTGGGGTTCGTCGGGTTCGGCCTTGCTTTCGTGCTGCTCACGGCGGGGCTGCTCGCCTCCACATCGCACCTCGGCCGGCCCGAGCGCGCGTGGCGCGCGTTCTCGCAATGGCGCACGTCGTGGCTCTCGCGCGAGGGCGTGGCAGCGGTTGCCACCTACGTGCCCGCGGGGCTGCTCGGCATCGGCTGGGTATTCTTCGAGACGGCGAGCGGCTTCTTTGCGCTGATGGCGCTGCTCACGGTCGCCTGCTCCATCGCCACGCTCTACACGACCGGCATGATCTACGCCTCGCTCAAGACCATCCGGCAATGGCATCAGCCGCTGACCGCGCCCCTCTACATCGTGCTGGGCCTTGCCAGCGGCGCCGTGCTGCTCACCTTGCTGCTGGCCCTGTTCGGGGAGGCGACAAGGGCTTCGGCCTGGATCGCCATCATCGCCCTGATCGTGGCCGCCGCGCTCAAGTGGCTCTACTGGCTGAGAATCGACGGCGAGGCGCGCGACTACACCGCCGAGGCCGCGACGGGCCTTGGGCATCTGGGCAAAGTGCGCCCGCTCGAGCCGCCGCACACGCAACCCAACTTCGTCATGCGCGAGATGGGCTTTCGCGTGGCGCGCAAGCATGCCAAGCGCCTGCGCAACCTGGCGCTGCTGTTTGCCTTCGCCGTGCCCGTCGCCGGCCTGCTGCTGTCGCGGCTGCCCGGGCTCGGCATCGTCGGCCCTCTGCTTGCCGTCCTGTCGATGGCGGCCGGGCTCATGGTCGAGCGCTGGCTGTTTTTCGCCGAGGCCGAGCACGTCTCCATGCTCTACTACGGTGCGGAAGCGGCCTAATTCCCGGGAGACTGCAATGCTGGACGCAGTTGAGAGCAGGCTCTTCACAACGACCAACTTTGTGCTCGAAAGCGGCGTCGTGCTGCCGGAGCTCGCCGTCGCCTATGAAACCTATGGGACGCTCGCTCCCGATGGCCGCAACGCCGTGCTCGCGGTCCACGGCTACACCTCGAGCCACCATGCGGCTGGTCGCTACAGAATGGGCAGCGCGGCCAAGGGCTTGCGCGACAGCGACGTCGGCACCTGGGACAAGCTGATCGGGCCGGGCAAGGCCATCGATACGGAGCGGCTGTTCGTCGTCTCCTCCAACATGCTGGGGTCCTCGCACGGCACGACGGGCCCCGCGAGCCGCAACCCCGAGACGGGGAAGCCCTATGGGCCCGATTTCCCCCGGCATACCGTCGGTGACACCGTGCGCGCCCAGAAGGCGCTGCTCGACCACCTGGGCGTCAAGCACCTGATCGCGGTCGCCGGCCCCTCCTATGGCGGCTACCAGGCCTTCCAGTGGGCCGTCAGCTTTCCCGATTTCATGCACGGCATCGTCTCGGCCGTCAGCGCGCCCAAGCACCTGCGCGTGCCGCAGGCAACGCAAATGCTGATCGACGAGCTGGCGCAAGACCCGAACTGGAACGGCGGCTGGTACTACGACAACGGCGGCATCCTGCCGACGCTGCTGGCGTGGCGCGTCAACGTGCTGAAGGGATACGGCGCCGAGCAGCAGCTGGCGGGGCGATACCCCGATCCGGCCGCGCGCGAGCAGGCGATCGTGGAGTTGGCGCGCCCATGGGCCGAGAATTTCGATGCCAACGCGCTCGTAGTCTTGCGGCGGGCGCTGGAGACGTTCGACACCACCCCGCAGTTCGATCGCATCCGAGCCAAGGTGCTCTACGTCATCTCCCGCACTGACAAGCTGTTCCCGCCGTCGATCGTGCCGGGCGTGATGCAGGCCCTGCAGGCTGCCGGCATCGACGCGCGCTACTTCGCGCTCGACAGCGAGCTGGGCCATCTGGCGAGCGGTCTCGACGGCGACAAGTGGGCGCCCGTCCTCGCCAAATTCATGGCCGAGCTGATGGCGATGGAGGGGTTGTCAAACCAGACGTCGTGACCCATGCGCACTTGGCGATAGCGCCATCGCCTGCATGTCCGCCTGTCGAGGGTGACTGCGAGGGACCCTTACGAGATATGGTGCGGGTGGAGGGACTCGAACCCCCACGTCCTCGCGAACGGTGGATTTTGAATCCACTGCGTCTACCGTTCCGCCACACCCGCTTTGGGCACATATCTAGCCGCGGGGCCCGCTCAATGCCAGCAGGAATCAGGAGCGGTCAGGGCCATCCAGAGAATGCGGCCGGTAACGACCGCGACGGCTTGGGCACGGTCGTCCCGGCCGCTGGCATCGCGGATGTGCCGACAGATCTCGCGCTGGCAGAAGATCGCATCGCCAGTGCCCCCACAAAGTCCGCGGTTCTTTGAATCACCCCACGCCTTGCCAGGGGCCCTTGACAAGACGGCGGGCATGCGCAAATACTTAACCACATGGTTTACAATAATCAGATCCAACTCGATCTCGCCTTCGCCGCGCTCGCCGATCCGACGCGGCGCGCCATCCTCGATCGCCTCGCGCGCGAGGAGGAGCTGGCAGTGACGCAGATCGCCGCGCCGTTTGCGGTGTCGCTGCCCGCTGTGATGAAGCATCTCGACGTGCTGGCCCGCGCCGGCCTCGTCGAGCGCGAGAAGACCGGACGAACGGTGCACTGCCGCCTGCGGGCGGCACCGATGGAAACGGCCATGCAGTGGCTTGCGCGCTACGAGCGCTTCTGGACCGACCGGCTCGATGCGTTGGCCCGATTCGTGGAGAACGAGGAGAACGTGGAGAAAGAGTCATGCTCACCAAGCCAAGCCTCACCCTCAAACGTCGCCTCAAAGCCGCGCCGGCGCAAGTCTTCAGCGCGTGGGCGGACCCGAAAAAAATAGTCCACTGGTTCGGCCCGAAAGAGGCAGAACAAGGCTCGGTGCAGGCCGAGATGGACGTGCGGGTGGGCGGCCGCTACCGCCTCAGATTCAAGACCGGGGACGGCGAGCAGCACGAGGTCGGCGGAACCTATCGCGAAGTGGTGCCGAACAGCCGCCTGCAGTTCACCTGGGCCTGGCATTCCACGCCCGAGCGCGAGTTGCTCGTCACCGTGACCGTTGCCAAGGACGGCGACGGCACCATGCTCACCCTGCAGCACGAGCAGTTCTTCGACGAGAAGGCGCGCGACGGCCACAACCGCGGTTGGACCGGCACGCTCGAAAAGCTCGACCGCTACCTCTCATAGCCAGGCAAGGAGAACATCATGGCACGCGCAGCAACCGCCAAGCGGCCGCGCAAGCGCAACGAGCCGCAAGCGCAACGCCTCTGGTCCCACGGCGCCTTCCATTGGAACGAGCTCAGGACCCGAAACGCCGAGCGCGCCAAGAAGTTCTACGAGGACACCATCGGCTGGACCTTCGAGGCCATGTCGACACCTGATGGACTGACCTACTGGGTCGCCATGTCCGGGGGCAAGCCGGTCGCCGGGCTCTTCCCCTTGACGTCGCCCCGGTTCGACGACGTGCCCGAGAGCTGGATGTCCTTCCTGGCGGTCGACGATGTGGACGCGCGCGTCGCCAAGGCCCTGACGGCAGGCGCCAAGCTGGCGATGCCGATCTTCGATGTCCCCAATGTCGGGCGGATCGCCATGCTGCGCGAGCCGGGCGGCGCGGGGATCGGTTGGATGACACCCGTCTAAGAGAAAGTGAAAGACCAATCCCATGAATGCGCCGCTGGACCGAGGCTTGGACTAGCTCACGGGTTGGCGGCGGATATCCCAACGGAGCACATCGGATGATCACGATCTCTGCCTTCGAATGGGTTCCGGACTTCGCTCAGGGTCTGGTGCGCGATCTGCGCGCGCGCTGGGCGCTCGAGGAGGCCGGCCTGCCTTACAGGACGCGCCTCCTCGGCCAGGGCGACCAGGACCAGCCGGACTATCGCGCCCTGCAGCCCTTCGGCCAGGTGCCGATCCTGGAGGAGGACGGCTTCGCGCTCTTCGAGTTGGGCGCCATCGTGCTCTACATCGGCGAGCGCAGCGAGACGCTGCTGCCGAAGGAAGCGCAGGCTCGCGCACGCGCCACGCAATGGCTCATCGCCGCGCTCAATTCCATCGAGCCTTTCGTCGTGGAGGTGGCCCGCATCGATATCTTCCACGCGGATCAGGAATGGGCCAAGCTGCGGCGGCCGGGCGCAGTGGAGTTCGCCCAGAGGCGCCTCACGGCGCTCTCCAAGGCGCTCGGCGACAAGCCCCATCTCGATGGCGACCGCTTCACGGCGGGCGACCTGATGATGACCACTGTGCTCAGAAACCTCAAGCACACCGACATCATCACCAGCGACAAGCGCCTTGCCGCATATGTGGAGCGCTGCACGGCGCGACCGGCCTTCAAGCGCGCGTTCGATGCGCAGATCGCCGACTTCAAACTGGCTGCATGAGCCACACATGCAGATCGCACGACAGATCACCCCCTGCCTGTGGTTCGACTCGGAGGCCGAGGAGGCCGCCAAGTTCCACGTATCGATCTTCGAGAACGACGGCGCATGCCCAGATTGCACTTGACCGGCTCGATCCGCGAGCGCGTAGGCGGGCTCGGCACGATCGAGGTCGAGGGCGACACGGTCGCGGCGGCGATCGCGGCGCTCGAGGACGCCCACCCGGCTTTGCGCGGCTGGGTCACGGACGAGCGGGGCGCGCTGCGCCGCCACGTCAAGGTATTCCACGCCGGCGCGGCCATCGCGCTGGATGCCCCAACGGCCCCTGGCGACGAGCTGCACATCGTCGCCGCGATTTCCGGAGGATGAGACATGACGGACTTGCTCGTCGGGACCAAGAAAGGTCTGTTCGTGCTGCGCAAGCAGCGCGGCAAAGCGTTCGAGATTGCAGCTCGCGCCTTCCCGGGCGAGGTCGTGGAGTTCGCCATGCGCGATCCCCGATCAGGCCGTTACCTTGCCGGCGTCACGCACGGCCAGTTCGGTCCGCATCTCTTCTATGCCGACGACCCTTCGGCCAAGTGGGAGCAGGCCGAGGGCCCCACCTTTCCGGCTTCCGCCAGCGCTGCCGTCGAGCGCATCTGGGTGATCGAGCCTGGCATTGCCGACGGCGAAGTCTGGTGCGGGGTCGCGCCCGCCGCGCTGTTCCGCAGCGGCGACGGCGGCAAGACCTGGGCACTGATGCAGGGGCTCTGGGACGTGCCGGAGCGCCAGCATTGGAACCCCGGCGCCGGGGGCATGTGCCTGAACTCGATCTGTCCTTGGCCCGGCGATCCCAACCGTCTGGCCGTGAGCATCTCGGCCGGCGGCGTCTGGCTGACAGACGACGGCGGCAAGCGCTGGCGGCGCGGCGTCAAAGGGCTGGTGCCGCGCTATCTGCCGGAAGACGCCCGCCACGACACGCACGCGCACTGCGTCCATCACATCGAGCGGGCGCCGCACCAACCCTCCACGCTCTACATGCAGTTCCACGGCGGCGTCTATCGCTCGGACGATGCCGGGGAAAGCTGGACCGACATCGGCATGGATCGCGGGCTTTGCTCCGATTTCGGCTTTCCGCTCGCGATCGACGCCAACGACCCCGATCGCGCCTTCGTCATCCCGCTGGCCGCAGACATGGACCGGGTGACCCAGGACGGCAGGGTGCGAGTCTACGAGACGCGCGATCGGGGTACATCCTGGCGCGCGCTCGAGGAAGGGCTGCCGCAGTCGGGCGCCTATCTCACCGTGCTGCGCCAGGCCTTCTGCGCCGACGGCAAGCGCCCCTTGGGGCTCTACTTCGGGGCGACCTCGGGCGAGGTGTTCGGCTCCGGCGACGGCGGGCAAACCTGGTCCACGGTCGCTTCCCGCCTGCCCCCCGTCACATCGATACGCTGTGCGTGATCGCGCACACGGGTGCCCTGCACCGGCGGCACGACCGCTACGGGGTCTGACGCGCCGGCCCCATCTGTTCGCGGCCGGGTTTTGGTGCGAGGGTGCCGGCTCGATCTCTCCCGACCTTGCCCCTCCCTACCAGCCCCCGCCTTCGATGACCCGCGCCGCGATCCTGGCCATAGGCTTCCTCGTGCTCTTCGTGGGCGGCGGGGCGCGCTTTGCCATCAGCCTGGCGCTGAAGCCGATTGCGCAGGAGTTCGCCGTCGGGCGCACCGTGGTTGGCCTTACCGTTGCCGTCTATCTCGCCGTCGCCTCGGCCTCGATGTTCCTGGCGGGACGGCTGGCGGACCGGCTCAGCGTGCGTGCGGTGCTGGGTTGGGGGCTCCTCGTCAGCGCCGCCGGCCTCGGCATGATGTGTCTGATGACGGCACCCTGGCAGCTTTTCGCCCTCTACGGAGGGGTCTTCGCGGTCGGCAACGGCATCGCCTCGATCACGCCGGTGTCGCTGATGGTCGCTCGCGCCTTTCCCGACAGGGCGGGTCTGGCCAACGGCATCGTCAGCGCCGGCATGAGCGCAGGGCAGCTGGTGATCATCGCCGCGTTCACGCTGATCCTGGCAGGCTACGGCTGGCGCTACATGTTCGCGTGGGGCGGCATCGCCCACCTCGCGCTCCTGCCCCTCGTGCTCATGTTTGTTCCATCCGACAGTGCGCGGCGCAAGGCTCATGCCGCCGGCGACGGCACCGCCAGCAGCCGGAGTGCTGCCCAGAGCGGCGACCAGAGCCAGGGCATGAGCGTGACGGCCGCGGCCTCCACACGCCAATTCTGGCTGCTGATCGGCATCTATGCGCTGTGTGGTCTCGACGACTTCTTCGTCTCCACCCACATCGTCGCGTTTGCACAGGACCGTGGCGTCGACCAGCTGCTCGCCGGCCAGCTCTTGGCCGCGATGGGGCTCGTCGGGCTCGTCGGCGTGATCGCAGCGGGCGCGTGGAGCGACCGCTCCGGGCCGATGCGGCCGGCGCTCGCGAGCTTCCTCCTGCGCATTGGCGCGTTCGGCCTGGTGATGGTCGATCAATCGCCGCTGGCAATTGCCGTCTTCGCCCTGATGTTCGGGTTCACATTTTTGATTACGGCGCCGCTGCTGGTGATCTTCGTTCGCGAGGCCTTCGGCAGTGCCAACCTCGGGGCGCTCACCGGGCTCATCGTCATGATCCACCATATGTGTGGCGGGGCAGGCGCCTGGATCGGCGCGGCGCTGTTCGATGCGAGCGGCAGCTACGACGTGGCGTTCGCGCTCATGCTGGCGTCATCGGTTCTGGCGAGCCTGTTGACCGTCCGCCTGGCCCGCAAATGAGCGCGCGCTGCGACCGGCAGCATCAGCCCCAGGTGCAACGCATGCGATGGCAGACGCGGCGGGAGCCATCGACAAAACAGGGCGCGCGCACGAAGCGGCACACCCGGCAGCTGTAGGACGACAGGCAACCGCGGTAGACGCCCCCACGCCCGAAATTGCAGGTGCGGATCACCTGGCAGTCGCGGTCGGAAGTGCCGGGGAGCTGCTGGGAGACCGCAGCCGCAGCAAACCCAACAACGCCAAAGGCGGCGAGCGCCAAACTCCACGCACGTGCATAGCGCATCGTGACAGCCCCGAGCACCATACTTCACACGCTTAGTGTCGCGAAGAACCGGCGCCCCCGCAACGCTTTGCGGCGGCAATGCGCCAGCTAGCACGCTAGCTGTGCCCCGAAGGCCACGCTCAAGGGGCCCCCTGCTGACGCGTGTCGGCATGCTCCGTGGGACGATACGCGGAGAGCACGGGCGCAATTTGCCGCAAGAAACCGGGGCACAGGCTCGGCGTCTCCAAGTGCGCCGATCTGCATCGCTGCTGCCATTCGCCCATCGCGTACGTGGTGGCGACCCCGTGGTCGCCAGCGATCACCGTGACACGCAGGCCGCAGATTGCACAGGTGTGTACTGGGGGCTCGCCGAGCATCGCCTCTCTCCGAATATCTGGCGCGCAAAAATTTACGACCGCCGCGCCCGCTGTCAACCGCCAGGAGCGTTCGAAATGGTACGGCCCACACCCACAGGTTGGATGGTAGCAACCGGCAGCCCTAGTGCAGTTGCGCCAGATAGTGGTTGTCGGCGATATCGCATTGCGCAACCCGCCATTCGACCGGCACGCCGTCGATCGTCCGCACCACACGGTCGAGCACAACAACGGGCGAGCCCGCTGCAAGGCGCAGCGCTTCTTGTGCGGCCCTGGAGGCCGTGCCGATCGAGACGCGCTCCTGCGCCACGCCAAGCAGCAGGCCATGCTGCTGGGCCAGGACGACAATGCGGCCCTCCGCCTGTGCATCGAGCCGCGGGAACAGCTCAGCGGCCAGGGAGGCCTCCTCGTAAACGAAGGGCCGATCCTGAAAGAAGCGAACCCTTCGGAGGCGCCACACCGGACGCTCACCCGGCAGCTCCAGGCGCAGACTTTCAACCTCGCTGGCGACCGCCTCGGTAAGTCCGACCACCTCGACCCGACCGGAGATGGACTGACCGTCAACCCCGCGGATATTGAAGAAGCGATCGGCCAGCTCTTCGGAGGAGTGGTCGTTCACGAATGTTCCGCGGCCTTGTATGCGGGTAATGAGGCGCTCGTCCTCCAGGAGGCCGAGGGCCTTGCGCATGGTCCCCGGGCTCACGCCGAACTCGCGCGCCAACTCGCCCTCATTGGGTATGGCCTGGCCCGGTTTCCATTCGCCGGTGGCGATGCGCTCAGCCAGAACGTCGCGCAATTGCCGATAGATGGGCCGGTTCGAGAGCTGGCTTTGCGGCATCGCTTTGCTCCAGGAATTGAGCGGAGTCGGCAGTAGCCGTGTGGAGCCGCCATTTGGAGGTTGGAGCCAGGCTCTGACTTGCGCGACGGCACCACGCAAGCGCCTCCGCCTTTGCGCGCGACCCTCTACCGTAAGGCCAATTTGGTGGCCCGGGACGTGGCACCTTTCCCTCCGAAGGGGCAAGAGCACACGCGGTCTCTCAGTCGTCTGCGCCCAATGCTTCCAGACGATAGGGAAGCGTACAACCCTTTTTTGGGGTGTCAATGGCTCAGTTCGATTCCGTACACTTGGGCGAGCGCCCCACATCCGCGCCTGTGCCAAGACTCGGGAGGCCAGGGCCCGCGCAATCGCGATCGGGCATTGTTCGTGCCAGATTCCGAAAGAACGCTTGCAAGCCAGCCCTCAACGGCCAGGGGGAGCATAAATGCCGTTCGAGCTCTCCTGGAGAGCCTCACGGTCGAGAATGGTGACCTTGCCGCGCGCGATGGCGACGATCCCGCCGCGTTCCAGCGCGTGCAAAGCGATGGTCACGCCCGGTCGCTGGGTCCCGAGCATGATCGCCAGGAACTCGTGCGTAAGAGGCAGCTCGTCGCTGTCGAGACGATCGCGCGCCATCAGCAGCCATCGCGCCAGGCGCTCCTCGATCTTGCTGCGGCCATTGGCGAGCGCCGTCTGCGCCGTCTGCACGTGAAAGGCGTGGACATACCGCAAAAAAGACCGATGCAGCGTCGCGCTTTGCTGGTCGGCCTCGCGCAGGCGGTCGGCGCTGATGCACTGGCCCCTGCCTGCCACCTGCATGTAGGTGTCGTGGGGTGAGCGGTCCTCTCCCATCACCACGCCGAGGCCGGTCATGCCTTCGCGGCCGATGAGGCCGATCTCGATCTGCCTGCCCGTACCGTCGGCGACCACGGACGCAATGCCCGCTTCGATGAAATACACGTCCGTGATGCGCCGCTTGCGAAAGGCGAGCGGTCTCCTGACCGGCAGGTCGATGGCCGAGAGATGGGGCTCGAGCAGGAGGAAATCTTGACGCACCAAATGCGAAAGGATGTGGTTCGAGCTGCTGCTCGACGAGCGAAGAATTGCCACGGCGCTCTCCCATATTCGGGCAAGAGCGCGCGCAGTCTCCCAAGCGTCTGCGCCCACAACGCCGGCAGACGATCAGGCAGCCTACACCGAATGGGTCCGCGCGGACAGTTCAATTGCCGGCCAATTCAATGGGACGGACCGGCCAAATCAGCAATTTCTGTGGGTTACAGCCCCGCTACTTGCGGGCATCTCGAGATGGGCGCTCCCAGCGCTCGGCGGCGCGGTCGTCGCTCTGGCGCGCCTCGACCCAGCGCTCGGTGCCGTCGAGGCCCCTCTCCTTCTTCCAGAACGGGGCGCTGGTCTTGAGGTAGTCCATCAGGAACTCGGCTGCCGCGAAGGCGGCCTCTCGGTGCGCCGAGGCGGTCACCACGAGCACGATATTGTCGCCGGGCTTCAGTGCGCCGATGCGGTGCACGATAAGGCTCGCCTGTAGCGGCCAGCGGCGGGCAGCCTCCGCCTCCACGCGGGCAAGCTCGGTCTCGGTCATGCCGGGGTAGTGCTCGAGCGTCATGCCGGCGATGTCCCGGGTGTCATTGGCATTGCGGACCGTGCCGGTGAAGGTGACGATGGCGCCGATGTCGACCCGGCCAGCGCAAAGGCGGCCCACCTCGGCGCCGATGTCGAAGTCCTCGCGCTGTACGCGCACGCTCAACGCTCAACCTCCCGTCACCGGCGGAAAGAAAGCGACCTCGTGCGCGCCGGTGAGGCTGGCGGTCGTCTTGACGTGAGCCTGGTCGATGGCGGCGCGGACCACGTCAGGGCGGGCGAAGGCCTCAGCATACTCGGGGCCCAGGCTTCTGAGCCAAGCCACCAGCTCGGCCACCGTCGTCACGCCCGCGGGCAGGTCGAGCACCTCCTCGGCCTTGCCGGTCTTCTCTCGCACCCACGCGAAATAGCGGATCTTGACGGGCATGCCGCCGCCTATTGCTCCATCGCCGTGCGCACGGCGGCCTTGAGATAGTCGTAGCCCGTCCATAGGGTCAGCAGGGCCGCCACCCACAGCATCGCCAGCCCAGCCGCCGTAACCCCCGGCACGATCTTGTCGCCAGCCGGACCCGCCACCAGGATACCGAGCGCGATCATCTGCATGGTGGTCTTCCACTTGGCGAGGTGGGTGACATGCACTTTCACGTTGAGCTCGGCCAGGAACTCGCGCAGGCCCGAGACCAGGATCTCGCGGCACAGGATCACGGCGGCGGCTCCGACAGCCGGCCCGTCAATGGTGTTGTCGTAGGCCAGCATCAGGAGCGTGGTGCCGACCAGCAGCTTGTCTGCGATCGGATCGAGCATGCGCCCCAGCATCGATTGCTGGTCCCAGACGCGGGCAAGGTAGCCGTCCAGCCAGTCCGTGAGGCAGGCCACGACATAGACCCCGAGCGCCCACCAGCGTCCGGCGTCACCCTTGATCAGGAACAGGCACAGGACCACCGCCGGCACTGCCAGAATGCGCAGGTAGGTCAGCACATTGGGAAGGCTGGCTGCGCTCGCGGAGGGTGGCGTGGCGACGGCTGATTTCATGTGCGGACAAGAGCATTTCAGGGCCGGGAGCGTCAATGGGGAGCGGCTGGGCAGAACGATCACGAGTTAGGCAGGCAACCGGGCGGGCTACTCGCGCCGCTCGTGGAAGAAGTCGTAGATCGTCTGCGCCATCTGCGCGCTGATGCCGTCGACGGCCTGCAGGTCCTGGGCGCTGGCGCGCGACACGGCCTTGGCCGACCCGAAGTGCTTGAGGAGGGCGCGCTTGCGCCCTTGACCGATGCCGGCGATCTCGTCGAGCGGATTGGCGCCGATGGCCTTGCTGCGCTTGGCCCGATGGGTGCCGATGGCAAACCGGTGCGCCTCGTCGCGCAGCCGCTGCACGAAATACAGCACTGGGTCGCGCGGCTCGAGCATCTTGGGCCTATCGCGGCCTGGCATGTGGAAATGCTCGCGACCGGCGTCGCGGTCGGGGCCCTTGGCAACGCCGACGAGCGCAATGTCATCGATGCGGAGCGAGGCCAACACCTCCCGGGCCACCCCCAGCTGGCCGAGGCCGCCGTCGATCAGCACGAGGTCGGGGCGCGCGGGAAACTCCTCGCTTGCCGCGTCGTTGGGCTCTTCGACGTCGACTTCGAGCTGGGCCAGCTCGGTCTCGGAGATGCCCTTGATGGCGCCGTCCGCGTCCGCCCGTAGCACGCCGAAGGCCAACGCACTGCCGCCGCGCCGGTCGATCGGCGGCGGTTGCGGCGGCTCGATGCGGGAGGTGGGCGGCTCCGGTTGCAAGTCCGACGCCGACGGCTCGCTCGAGGCTGGAGTGCCCGGCGCCTCGGCTTCGTCCAGGACCAGCCGCTTGAAGCGGCGGGTCAGCACCTCGCGCATCATGGCGTAGTCGTCGCCCGGCGCGAGATCGGACGACTTGATGTTGAACTTGCGGTACTGGCTTTTCACGAACCCCTCGGGGCCGGCCACAATCATCGCTCCGACGGCATTGGTCCCCTGGATATGGCTGTTGTCGAACACCTCGACACGGCGCGGCGCGCGCGGGAGGCCAAAGCGCTCCCTCAGGCCCTCGAGCAGGGTCTTCTGCGTCGAGGTCTCGGCCAAGCGCCGCGCCATGGCCTCGCGCGCGTTGCGGACGGCGTGCTCGATGATGCCGGTCTTGGAGCCCCGCAGCGGAACGCGGATATCGCATTTGCGCTCGGCCTTGCTCGATAGCGCCTCCTCCAGAAGCTTTTGGTTGGGGAGCGCGTGGCTCAGGAATATGCAACGCGGCACCGGCTTGTCGTCGTAGAACTGAGCGATGAAGCTCTCCAGCACCTCCTCGATGGCGAGCGAGCGGTCCGCACGCGGGAAATAGGCGCGATTGCCCCAGTTCTGGCCGGAGCGGAAGAAGAACACCTGGATGCAGGTGTGACCGCCTTGCTGATCGGCGGCGAACACATCCGCCTCCTCGATGCCTTCCGGATTGATGGTCTGGTCGGCGGTGACGTGGGCCAGCGCCCATAGGCGGTTGCGATACTTGGCGGCCTGCTCGTAGTCGAGGCTTTCGGCCGCCTCCTGCATCAGGCGCTGGTACATCTGGCGCGCGTTCTGGCTCTCGCCGCGCAGAAAGCGCGTCGCCTCATCCACCAGCGCCTTGTAGTCGTCGAGGCCGATCTCGCCGGTGCACGGCGCCGAGCAGCGCTTGATCTGGTAGAGCAGGCAGGGTCGGGTGCGGCTCTCGAATACGGCGTCCGAGCACGAGCGAAGCAGGAACGCCCGCTCCAGCATGTTGATGGTGCGGTTCACCGCTCCTGCGGATGCGAACGGCCCGAAGTAGTCGCCCTTGCGATTGCGCGCGCCGCGGTGCTTGAGGATCTGCGGGGCGGCGTGTCCGCGGGCGATGAGTATGTAGGGAAAGGACTTGTCGTCGCGCAGCAGCACGTTGTAGCGGGGACGAAAGCGCTTGATCAAGTTGGCTTCCAACAGCAGCGCCTCGGCCTCCGTGCGCACCGTCACGAACTCCATGGAGGCGGTGGCCGAGATCATGCGGGCGATGCGGTTGGTGTGGTTGGCGGCACGGGCATAGCTCGTCACACGCGCCTTCAGGCTGCGAGCCTTGCCGACATAGATGACCGTCCCCGCCGCATCGACCATGCGATAGACGCCGGGTGAGCTGGGCAGCGTCTTGAGGTATTGCGCGATCACTGCCGGGCCGGTCTTTGCCGGCGCCCGGTCTGCCGACGGTGCCGGCCCGACCGGTACCTCGCGGGTGTTCTTGAGCGGCATCGCATTCAATTAAGCCTGCCGCCCGAGCAAATCCAGTAGGCGGGTGGAGCCCACAATTGCCCGCCGACAACCTTGCCGTCCGGTGCATGCCCGTACCACATCCGCACGAAGCCGGCGTTTCTGCCCGTCATGCGTGTGCCCAACGCCCTGTCCGCGCGGGGAAATTGCTGACCGCACAAGCTTTTCCGCAGTTCGTTGCACCTTCACGCTTAACGTACCCTTGAATAACTTTTGTTACCCCGGTCCAATCGCCTCACGCGGGGAAGATCGTGCTTCGTGTCGTCTCCTGCATTGTCAATGAGCACGACCACCGGCTGGTGCTGCTGGCCGTCCTCATCTGCGCGGCGACTTCGCTCATAGCGTTCCACGGCTATGCCTGTGCGACGCGCGGGCAGGGTGCGCGGCGCCTGGCCTGGGTGTTCCTGACGGCGCTGGCAACGGGCACCGGCACCTGGGCTACTCACTTCGTGGCGATGCTTGCCTACACGTCCGGCCCGCCAACCGGCTACGACGCGGGCCTGACCATCGGCTCCCTGCTGATCGCCGTGGTTGTGTCCATGGCGGGCTTTGCCCTGTCGACGCGGGGCACCCGGGGGACCGTTGCCGCTGGCGGCGCCATCATCGGAGCCGGCATCGCTCTCATGCACTTCACGGGCATGCAGGCGCTGCGCGTGCCCGGAACGATCCACTGGGACCCTGTTCTCGTGATCGCGGCAATCGCGATCGGCATCGGCTTCGCCGCGGCGTCGCTGCTCGCCTGGCACGAGTTGGACCGCCGCCATGGGCTCTGGGTCGCACCCACCCTCCTCACGGCCGCGATCGCCTGTTTGCATTTCACGGCCATGGGCGCGGTGACGATCGTGCCCGATCCTACCATTCCTATCCGCGGCTCCGGCTTCGACGGCCCGACCCTTGCAATCGCCGCCACCACCGCGAGTACGATGGTCGTTCTGGCTGTATTGGCCGCGATGCTCGTCGTGGGCCAGGCCGAGCGCGCGCAGCTGTTGCGCAATCAGGAGCTGGTCAACGCCGCGTTGGAGGGCCTGGTCGTCGCCAGGGACGGCAGGATTGTCAACGTCAATCAGCGCCTGCTCAAGCTGACGCGCCGGTCGCCGGCCGAGCTCCTCGGCAGAACCGTGGTCGGCGACCTCCTCACAGGTCCCATCGAGACCGCCGGCTGGTCGAGCGTTGCCGTCGAGGCTTCTCTCAAGACCTCTGCCGGCATCCCCATCCCCGTGGAGGTCGTGTGCCGGCCACTGCACGATGGAGCGCAGGGCGACGCGGTCTTTGCCGTTCGTGATCTTAGCGAGCGGCGTCGGGCCGAGCAGGAGCTGCGGCTCCACAACGAGGTCCTGCGTCAGCGCGAGGAGGAGCTGCGCACGCAGAACCAGCGCTTCGAGGCCACCCTCGCCAACATGCCGCACGGCCTGTGCATGTTCGATGCGCAGCGTCGGATGGCGGTCTGCAACAAGCACTACATCGAGATGTACAGCCTGCCGGCTGCGCTCTCCGAGCCGGGCACGCGCATCGAGGACATCTTCGAGCACCTGATGGCACTCGGCGTCTACTCCCAGACCGATGGTGAGGAATACCGGCGCGAGGGACACACCTCGCTGTTCGAGCCGAGGGAGAAGGTGCGGCATCTGAATGACGGCCGCACCATTTTGATCACCCGACAGCCCGTCGGCGACGGCGGCTGGATCGCCATCCACGAGGACGTCACCGAGCGCGAGCGCCTCAATGCGCGCCTCGGGGAGCAGAACGTACTGCTGCGCCGGCACGAAGCGGAGCTCAAGACGCAGAACGCCAACCTGGACGCGGCGCTGGCCAATATGGCGCAGGGCCTCGCCATGTTCGATGCCCAAGAGCGCCTGGTTCTCGCCAACGACCGCTACGCCGAGATCTACGGGCTGAGACCCGAGCACTTGCGACCCGGCACGACGCTGCGGGATCTCATCCAATATCGCATCACCAGCGGCCTCTACCCCGGCATGACCGCGGACGACGTCGTCTGCAACATGCGAAAGCGCGTCGCCTTGGGAGGCGAGAACCATCTCGTCAGTCGGCCGGGCGACGGACGCATACTCTCCGTCTCCGTTCATCCCCGGCGGGACGCAGGCTGGGTGGTGACGATCCAGGATATCACCGAGCGCGAGCAGCTCAACGCCCGCCTCAAGACGCAGAACGCGCTGCTGCAGCAACGCGAGGCCGAACTCGCCGACCAGAACGCCCTCTTCGATGCCGCCATTGGCAACATGTCACAAGGCATGTGCCTCTACGACGCCGAGCAACGGATCGTGTTCGCCAACGACCGCTATGCCGAGATCTACGGGCTCACGCGCGAGCAGGTACGGCCGGGCACCAGCCTGCACGAGGTCTTCGCGGCCCGCGCGGCCATCGGCGCCCACGGGCTGGAGGACACGGAGACCTTCATCCGCATGGGCATTGCACGTTTCGGCAAGCATACGTCGGGGGTCTTGAAGCTCGAGGACGGCCGCTTCGTCTCGGTCGTGCGCCGCCCAATGCCGGATGGTGGGCTGCTCTCCACGCACGAGGACGTCACCGAGCGCGAGCAGCTCGGCGCCCGGCTTGCCAGCCAGAACGAGCTGCTGGTGCAGCGCGAGCAGGAGCTCAATGCCCGCAACGAGCAGCTCGATGCAGCGCTCGAGAACATGCAGCACGGGCTGGCCATGTATGACGCCGAGCAACGCCTCATCGTCTGCAATCGGCGCTATGCCGAGATGTACGGCCTCACCCCCGAGCAGGTGGAGCCCGGCACCCCGCTCCAGAAGATCATCGAGCATCGCATCGTCAATGGCGAGTTCCCGGGGCGGACTGCCAAGGAGCTCATCGAGGCCATGTGCGAGAGCGTGGCCGGCCCCACCGCGGTGCAGTATACGAGCGAGCTGGCCGACGGACGGTATATCGCCGTGTCGGTGCAGGCGATGGCGGAGGGGGGCACGGTTGCGACCCACCACGACATCACCGAGCAGCGCCGCTCGGAGGCCCGCATCGCCCACATGGCGTTGCACGACACGCTGACCGGGCTGCCCAACCGCGTGCTGCTGAACGAGCGGCTGGACGATGCCCTGCGGCGCGGCAAGCGCGGCGAGATCGTCGCGACGCACCTGATCGATCTCGACCATTTCAAGACCGTGAACGACAGTCTCGGCCATCCCGCCGGCGACAAGCTGCTGCGCACGGTTGCCGATCGCCTGCGCGCGCTCATTCGCGAGACCGACACCATCGCCCGCATGGGCGGGGACGAGTTCGCCATCATCCAGACGGCAATCTCGCAGCCCGCCGACGCCACCTCGCTCGCGCACCGCGCCATCGAGGCGGTAAGCTCGCCCTATCTGGTCGAAGGCCATCAGGTCGTGATCGGCACCAGCATCGGCATCGCCGTCGGTCCCTCCGACGGGCTCACCCCCGAGCAGCTGATCAGGAACGCCGACCTGGCGCTCTACCGCGCCAAGGGCGACGGGCGCGGCACATACCGCTTCTTCGAGCGCGAGATGGACGCGCAGATGCAAGTGCGGCGCGCCCTCGAGGATGACCTGCGCAAGGCGCTGCCGGCCGGCCAGTTCGAGCTGCACTATCAGCCCATCGTCAACCTGACGAGCAACAAGGTCAGCGGCTTCGAGGCGCTGATCCGCTGGCGCCATCCCGAAAGAGGCCTGATGGCGCCGTCCGCCTTCATCCCCCTGGCGGAAGAGATTGGCTTCGTCGGTGCGCTCGGCGAATGGGCCATCCGGCAGGCGTGCGAGACGGCGGCCTCGTGGAACGCCGACATCAGGGTCGCTGTCAACCTGTCGCCCGCGCAGTTCCGCACGCCCGGCCTGGTCGCAGGTGGTGGTCAGCGCGCTGGCGGCGTCGGGCCTGGCCGCCGACCGGCTCGAGCTCGAGATCACCGAGAGCACGCTGCTGCAGGACAGCGAAGCCACGCTCTCCACCCTCTACCAGCTGCGCGCGCTCGGCGTGCGCATCGCCATGGACGATTTCGGCACCGGCTACTCCTCGCTCAGCTACCTGCAGAGCTTTCCCTTCGACAAGATCAAGATCGACCGCTCCTTCATCAAGGACATCGCCGAGGGCGTCGGCTCGCTCAACATCGTGCGGGCGGTGACGGCGATGGCCAGAGGCCTCGGCATGGAGACCACGGCCGAGGGCGTCGAGACCAAGGAGCAGCTGGAGACCGTGCGGGCCGAAGGCTGCACCGAGATGCAGGGTTTTCTCTTCAGCCAGCCAATGCCCGCCGGCGAGGTCGTAGCCTTCCTGCGCGAGCGCGGCGGCATCGACGAGCCGGCCAACCCGAGCGCGGCCGACGCAGCGTAGACGGCTCCTGAAACGGCGGCCCGGGAACCCCATATCTGTGGGGCAGGCTCTCGCCTATTCTGCTCTCCGCCTTCAGCCTATCGCAAGCTCCAATGCCGCCGGCTGTCCCATTCGAACACTGGCTCAAGCCCGACGGCGCGGGCCTTTTCTGCACGCCCGGCGACTTTCACGTCGACCCCACGCGCCGCGTCGAGCGGGCCATCATCACGCACGGGCATTCCGACCACGCCAGGCCCGGCCACGGCGCCGTGCTGGCCACGCGCGAGACCATCGCCATCATGAAGGCCCGGCTCGGGCCGGACGCGGCGGGGACCTTCCAAGAGGTCTCCTATGGCGAGGCGCTGAGCATGGGCGGCGTGACCGTGCGCCTGGTGCCCGCGGGCCACATCCTCGGCAGCGCCCAGGTGGTGGTCGAGCATCAGGGCCGCCGCGCCGTCGTCTCCGGCGACTACAAGCGACGGGCCGATCCGACCGCGGCACCTTTCGAGCTGGTGCGCTGCGACCTCTTCGTCACGGAGGCCACGTTCGCCCTTCCCGTCTTCCGCCATGAGCCCGACGCGCGTGAGATCGGGCGCCTGCTCGCCTCGCTGCAGTCGTTTCCCGAGCGCACGCATCTCGTCGGCGCCTACGGCCTCGGCAAGACCCAGCGCCTGATCGCGCTTTTGCGGCGGGCCGGCTACGCGAGGCCGATCTGGCTGCATGGTGCGCTCAAATCCATGTGCGATCTCTATGGCGAGCTGGGCGTCGATCTCGGGTCGCTGGCGCTCGTCGGCGATGCGGCGACGAAGCTTCCCGGCGAGATCGTGCTGTGCCCGCCGTCGGCCCTGAAGGACCGCTGGACGCGCAGGCTCGCCGATCCCGTCACGGCCTTCGCGTCGGGCTGGATGCGCGTGCGGGCGCGCGCCCGTCAGTATGGCGTCGAGCTGCCGCTGGTGATCTCCGATCACGCCGACTGGCCCGAGCTCATTGCCACGATTGCCGAGACGGGGGCGAGGAAGTGTGGGTCACGCACGGCCGCGAGGATGCGCTGGTGCATCAGCTCGGCCTCATGGGCAAGCGCGGGCGGGCGTTGGCCCTGGTCGGATATGAGGACGAGGACGGCGAATGAAGGCATTCGCCGACCTGCTCGACCGCCTGAGCTACAGCCCGTCCCGCAATGCCAAGCTGCGGCTGATGGTGGAATATTTCCGCGCGACGCCCGATCCCGACCGCGGCTGGGCGCTTGCGGCCCTCACGGACGGCCTGCCGTTCTCCTTTCCCCTGCGGCGGACGCTGATGGACATGATGGCGCGCCGGATGGATGAGGAGCTGTTCCGGCTGTCGCGCGACTACGTCGGCGACACGGCGGAGACCATCGCGCTGGTGTGGGAGGGGCTCCACGGGGGATCTCCCCTTCCCTTGTGGGGAGGGGTCAGGGGTGGGGGGAACCCCGACCACGGATGTTCTGCGATCCCCGCCTCCCTGGCCCTCACCCCACAAGGGGGAGGGGACGCTCCCCGCGAGGCGGGGAGCGAGAATCCCCACGCCTCGCCGACATCGTGGCGCAGCTCGCGCTGATCGGCCGCAACGACCTGGGGCCGCGGCTCGAGAGCTGGCTCGACGCGCTCGACCCCACGGGGCGATGGGCGCTCCTCAAGCTGCTGACCGGGGCGTTGCGCGTTGGCGTCTCGGCGCGCCTCGCCAAGACGGCAGTGGCCGAGATGGCGGGCCTGGAGGTGGGCGACATCGAGGAGGTCTGGCATGCGCTGAACGCCGCCCTATGAGCCGCTGTTCGCATGGGTCGAGGGCCGCGGTCCCAGGCCGGAGGCTGCCGGCGTGCCGGCGTTCCGGCCACTCATGCTGTCGCACGCGCTCGAGGAGACCGACTGGGCGGCGCTGCATCTCGCCGACTTCGCAGCCGAGTGGAAATGGGACGGCATCCGCGTGCAGGTCGTGGCCAAGCCCGGGGAGGCGCATCTCTTCTCCCGCACCGGCGACGACATCGGCCCGAGCTTCCCCGACGTGCTTGCGGGCTTCAACTTCGATGCCGTGCTCGACGGCGAGCTGCTGGTGCTGCGCGCACGGCGAGGTCGCTTCCTTCAACGACCTGCAGCAGCGGCTCAACCGCAAGGCCGTATCGAAGAAGCAGATGGAGCAGTTCCCGGCGCACGTGCGCCTCTACGACGCCCTCATGATCGGCGGCGAGGACCTGCGCCAGCTGCCGTGGACCGAGCGCCGCGCGCGTCTCGAGGCCTGGCACGCGCGCGTGCGCCCCCGCGCACGGACCTCTCCCCGCTGATCGCGTTCGCGCGGCAAGGAGGCGTTGCGCCAGCTGTGGGCGGCGACGCGCGAGAACGGCACCGAGGGCATCATGCTCAAGCGCCGCGACAGCGCCTATGTCGCCGGCCGCCCGAAGGGCCTGTGGTGGAAGTGGAAGCGCGCGCCGCTCACGCTCGATTGCGTGCTGATGTATGCCCAGCGCGGCTCGGGCAAGCGCTCGTCCTACTATTCCGACTACACCTTCGGGGTGTGGCGCGAGCGGCGAGGGCGGTGCCGCGGAGCTGGTGCCGGTCGGCAAGGCCTATTTCGGCTTCACCGACGAGGAGCTGCTGGCAGATCGACCGCTGGGTGCGCAACCACACGACCGAGAGCTTCGGCCCGGTGCGCGCCGTCTCCCCGGGCCTCGTGTTCGAGGTCGCCTTCGACGCCGTGCAGCGCTCGAGCCGCCACAAGTCCGGCGTCGCCATGCGCTTTCCCCGCATCCACCGCATCCGCTGGGACAAGCCCGCCGCCGAGGCCGACCGGCTCGAGACGCTGGTGGCGATGATCGAGGGGTAGCGTCCAGTCCACCGTTCCAGCCGCCAGCTCTACGCGGATTGGATCCAAGTCAAAGCGAGAGTTGCCGCATGGATGATGAAGTCCAGAATAATCGTTGCTACACCCAAGCCTAGTCCCGTCACTGTTGGTTGATGGAACCGTTTGAAGTATTTGTTTCGAGTGCCGTCGTCGTCTGGGACGTTGCCACTGACAAAATATCCAAGGAAAGCTACTCCAACGAAAACGACG
This sequence comes from uncultured Alphaproteobacteria bacterium, assembly GCA_963738065.1. Lineage (GTDB taxonomy): Bacteria > Pseudomonadota > Alphaproteobacteria > Rhizobiales > Hyphomicrobiaceae > AWTP1-13. Next base: position 34,696 of record CAVTVO010000039.1, on the reverse strand, counting down.
AGTAGAGCAGGAATGGTAATCCAATAATAGGTCGGAAGGTTTGCCGCAATTCGTATGAGGAAGTAGAAGGCTAGACCCGTAGCTATTGAGATGATTGCAGTGGAATGTTTGAATCCCAGGAACCCCAACCCATTTCTGCGCCACCACTCCAGCGCCTTCTCCGCAATTGTCTTGCCATAGTACCATTTGACAAACTTCGGAATCAGAACCTTGCCAGCGTAGCCGAATAGGGCGGTGACAGGGACCATCAGCACGGCGATAATTATCAGAGCCAGAAGATCACTTCCAACTTGTTGTGCAATGAACGATTTTCCATTTGCGCTCTGCTCAATCATCCAGAGCAATGCGAGCTGATAATGATCTGGTTTGCAAGGCATGACCCATCCCCTCGCTGGTGAGATGGCTCAGACACAAGTAAAATAATATTTTGCGAGTTTTACTCATCCCACCCATACACTAGTATGCCCGTCACAGAACGGCTTGTATAGCGAAGATTTTCGCCTCCGCGATGCAGTAAGCTACACGCCCAGGAGGAGTGAGATTCCACGCCCAAGTCCATAAGCAATAAGGGCAAAGGCCAATCCGTTCAAGGATTTGGCGAGTGTCTCAACAGAAAGGGCGCTCTGCATCTTGTCCCAACGGACATTGGGCAAAGTGAGCAACGCTGCGACGATCAGCAAGGAGGCGGCTGGTGCGCCTTTATAGGAGGCGTAGCACCCCACGCAGAGGACGATATAGCCATAGACCATCTCAGGAGCAATAGTGTGATTTGCTCTGTCACAACGGTCGTCTTATGAATTCGTTCCACAAGTTAACGGATCCTAACGGTCACTGATGTGGCGTTCACACGGCTCTTACCAACTTCGTCGTGGTGAGACCGGATAGTACATGCGTTGCCCGATCAAAGCGGCTCCCAGTTGAAGACGTCCTGGCTGGCGGTCGAGCGGGTAGAAGTCGCGCTTGAAGGCCGGCAGCACGGTCTCGCCGATCTGCTGCGGGGTCCAGCCGCCCTCCTTGTGGGCGACGCGGATGGGCGCGGTCTGGCTCATCAGGAAGATCTCGTCCTTGCGCACGGCGAAGATCTGGCCGGAAACGTCCTTCGCCATATCGCTCGCCAGGAACACGCAGATCGGCGCGATCTTGGAGGCCGTCATGGTGTTCTGGATGCGCTCGACGCGCGCCTTGGCCTCGGGCGTGTCGGTCGGGATGGTGCCGATCAGGCGCGACCAGGCGAACGGCGAGACGCAGTTGGAGCGCACGTTGAAGCGCGCCATGTCGAGCGCGATCGACTTCGACAGCCCGACGATGCCGAGCTTGGCGGCGGCGTAGTTGGCCTGGCCGAAGTTGCCGACGAGGCCCGACGTCGAGGTGAAGTGGATGAAGGAGCCCCACTCCTGGTCCTTGAAGTAGGGCGCGGCCGCCTTCGACACGTAGAACGCGCCGTAGAGGTGCACCTTGATGACGGCGTCCCAGTCGACCGCGCTCATGCGGTGGAAGATGCGGTCGCGCAGGATGCCGGCGTTGTTGACCACGCAGTCGATGCGGCCGAAGTTGTCGATGGCCGTCTTGATGATGCGCTCGGCGCCCTGCGGGTCGGCGACGCTGTCGCCGTTGGGCACGGCGATGCCGCCGGCCTTCTTGATCTCGGCGACGACCTGATCGGCGACCTTGACGTCGGCGCCCTCGCCCTCGGCCGAGCCGCCGAGGTCGTTCACCACCACCTTGGCGCCCTCCGACGCGGCGAGCATGGCGATCTCCCGCCCGATGCCCCGCCCCGCGCCGGTCACGACGATCACTTTGCCGTCAACGCACTTCTTGGCCACGAAACACTTCCCCTCATGTTGCACTCTTCCCTCCCCCTTGTGGGCGAGAGACAGGGAGGGGTATTCCAGAACCGTCGTGGCTCCCCCCACCCCTAACCCCTCCCCACGAGGGGGAGGGGGATTCGCGCGTCATGTGCGACGCGGCTATGCCCCGTACTTGCCGACGATGGAGATGGCGGCGACGTTGCGCTGCGGGAAGCCGCCGAGGTTGTGGGTGAGGCCGAAGCGCGGCTCCTGCTTGCGCTGGCGCTCGCCGGCGCGGCCCTGCATCTGCAGGTACATCTCGTAGATCATGCGCAGGCCCGAGGCGCCGATCGGATGGCCGAAGCACTTCAGGCCGCCGTCGATCTGGCAGGGCACCTTGCCGTCGGCATCGTAGAAGCCGTCGAGCACGTCCTTGATGGCGCCGCCCTCGGGCGAGATGTGCAGGTCCTCCATGGTGACGAGCTCGGTCACCGAGAAGCAGTCGTGCACCTCGATCAGGCTGAGCTGCTCGCGCGGGTTGTCGATGCCGGCCTCCGCGTAGGCGCGCTTGGAGGCGACGCGCGTGGTGTGGAAGTAGCTGCCGTCCCAGGAGTTGTGCTGGGCCTCGAGCCGTTCGATACGGCGACCTGCAGGGCCTTGATCGAGATCATGTCCTTCTTGCCGAGGCTGCGCGCGATCTCGGGCGTGGTGACGATGGCGCAGGCAGCCCCGTCGCTCACGCCGCAGCAGTCGTACAGGCCCAGCGGCTCGGCGACGGTCGGCGCGTTGAGCACGGTGTCGATCGGTGATCTTGTTGCGCAGGTGCGCCTTGGGGTTCTTGGCGCCGTTGTCGTGGCTCTTCACCGAGATGTGCGCCATCGCCTGCTTGAGGTCTTTGGGCTCGACGCCTGTGCTTGGCGCGGTAGGCGGCGGCGAGCTGGGCGAAGCTGCCGGGCGCCGAGGCATTCGGGTTGATCATGTCGTTGAGCGGGCCGCGGCCGCGCTGCGGCAGGCCGCCATAGCCGGTGTCCTTGAGCTTCTCGACGCCGAGCGCCAGCGCGATGTCGGCGGCGCCCGAGGCGACGGCATAGACGGCGCCGCGGAACGCCTCGGTGCCGCTGGCGCAGTAGTTCTCGACCCTGCGTCACCGGGATGAATGGCAGCCGCAGCGCCTGGGCCAGCGGCGTGCGCCGACTTGCCGACATGCTGCTCCTCGATGGCGGTGGAGAGCCAGGCGGCATCGATCTGCTTGGTGTCGATGCCGGCGTCGGCGATGGCCTCGGTGTAGGCCTCCACCATCAGGTTGTCGGCCTCCTTGTCCCAGCGCTCGCCGAACTTGGAGCAGCCCATGCCGAGAATGACGACCTTGTCCTTGATGCCCTTTGCCATAGCTGATCTCTCCTAGGCTTTGCTTGGCCGCGACGGGCGCGGCCTTCCAGAAGTAGCGGCGGAAGCCGCGGGCGGTGTCGATGTCCTTGATGCGGAACATCATCTGCATGGGCTGGCCGACTTTCAGCGCGTCGGCATCGATGTCGGTGAAGTCGATCATGACGCGGCCGCCCTCCTCGAACTCGATCATGCCGTAGCAGGCGGGCGGATCGGGCGAGTAGGTGAGGCGGTCGGCAGTGATAGGACTTGACTTCGGCCCGGCATGTCCGGCGAAGCGCGTGCGGCTCCTGGCGTGCCGATGGCGTTGCAGTTGGGGTTGACGCAGATGTCGGTCTTGGGGAACTGCAAGGTGCCGCACTTGGAGCACTTGCCGCCGATGAAGCTCGTCGACCGTCTCGCGGTTGCGCCACAGGGCCGACAGCGGCGTGCCCTTGTCGGTCTCCGAGCGCATGCCGCGCTCGAGCTCGATCAGGTCGTTGAAGGCGAGGAAGCGGCCGTAGTTCGTCTCCTCCTTGCGGCGCGCAAGGTGGCCCGACACGCCGAGGTTCCGTGGCCGCTTGGCGATCTCGGGCGTCACCTCGAACAGCAGTGCGTCGGCGCCCTGGCCGAAGCCGACCACCAGGATCTTGTCGCCCGGCTTGGCCTTCTCCAGCGTGGCCGCCAGCAGGACGAGCGCATGCGCCGCGCCGGTGTCGCCGCAGTTGGCGTGCAGAGGATCGCGCCACCGCCTTGTCGTCGATGCCGGCCGCCTTGGCGACGCCGCTGGCGACGCGCGCGAGCGTCGGCGGGCATGCAGAAGTGGGTGACGTCCTTGGCCGCGACCTTGGCCTCCTCGAGGCAGCGCTTGATGGTGGGCGGCACCACGGGCATGTAGCCCGCGTCGCGGATCCAGCGCTCCTCCCACTGGTAGTCGAACTGGTTGTCGACGGAGCGGAAGTGGTCGACGAAGTCGGCCGTGCGCGAAGCCTTGGCGAGCAGCCTGGCGACGGGCTTGCCCTCGCCGACGAGGATGGCGGCGGCACCATCGCCGCTCGACATCTCCACGGGGCTCGCGGCCTTCGCCCCGCGCTTCTCGGCGGCCACCACCAGCGTCTCGGCCTCGCTGCCGAGCGCCTCGATCAGCGCCGAGGTGCCGGCCCGCTGGGTGGCCGCCACATCGATGGTGGAGACGCCGTCATCGAGGCTCAGTGCGGCGGCGACGATGCCCGAGTGCAGCCGGTCGAGGAACGGAAAGGTCGTGGAGGCAAAGCGCAGCGCGGCGATGCTGTGGCGGTCTCGGCCAACGAGGGCGTCGCGGGCAGCCTCCACCGCCATCGTCACGCAGTCCTCGTCCCAGTTGCAGAAGGCGCGCTCGCCCTTGGCCTGGCCCTTGAGGCCGGGCGCGAACCAGCCGTGCGTGTCGGCAATCGCCTTGCGCTGCAGCCGGCGCCACGGGAATGTAGGCGCCGAACGCGAGAATGCCCTTGGTCATTGCCACCCCTTGTGCAGACCTGGTTCTTGTGCGGAGCCCAATATGAGCACGACCGACGGGCCCCGCGCCATCTTTGTTTGCATGGCTGGCCGAGGGGACCGCGTCCCCTCTCCCCGCGAGCGGGGAGAGGGAGAATCACATCGCCCGCTTGGGTACGGTGGCCAAAAACTCCTGCAACTGCTTCTTCCAGAACTTGGCCATGCCGGTGGTGCCGTGCCCGCGCGTGTCCTCGCTGGCGGGGATCAGGTAGAGCTTGGCGTTCTTCACGCGCTTGAGCTCGCGCTCCATGATCCCGGTCTCGGGCGGGTTGCGCTCGTCGTCGGCCGAGTTGACGGCGAGCAGCGCCGCCTCGATGCGCTCGATGTTGGGCGAGGGGTTGTAGTCGCGCGAGGAATCCCAGGCGTAGAGGATGTCGTTGGCGTCGGCCGTGAACGGTGCGGCCAGGCGCTTGTCGAGCAGCTGGTCGGCGGCCTGCGCGGGTCGGCGCTTGCTTCTGATAGGCGAGCGTGCCGCCGTTGGTGGCGATGCCGAAGAACACGTTGGCGACGCGGAACGCCTTGGGCTGCTCGGCGTAGTCGCCGCCCTTCCAGTCGGGATCGTTGCGGATCGAGTCGATGATGAGGCGGCGCATCATCCAGTTGCGGCTCGACATCTCGGTGGGCTGGGCCGCCATCGGCACCAGCGCGTCCATGAAGCCGGGATGCGCGACACCCCAGATCCAGGTGTGCATGCCGCCCATGGAGTTGCCGAGCACGAGCCGCACGTGGCGCAGACCCAGACCCTCCGTCGCCAGCCGGTACTGCGCCTCCACCATGTCATCGTAGTTGTAGCGGGGAAATTTCGCCCGCATGCCGTCGGAGGGCTTGGAGGATTTGCCGTGGCCGATCCCGTCCGGCAGCACGATGAAATACTTGGAGGCGTCGAGCGGTTCGCCTGGGCCGAACAGCTGGCCGGCGAAGCCCGGGGACAGCATGCTGGCGCCGGAGCCGGTGGTGCCGTGCAGGATCAGAACCGGCTCGCCCGTCGGCTCGCCGACGGTGCGGTAGTGCACGCGCAACTGCGGCATCACCTCGCCGGTGTGGAAGCGGAAATCGCGCGCGGTCCAGGTGCCCTCCTTCGGCGCGGCGAACTGCGCCGACGCCGGCAGGGAGGCGATCAGCAGCAGGGCCGCGCACGCCACGGCAGACGACAGCGGTCTCAGGGCTCGCATCGCAATCTCCTTGGTGCAGCAATTTGATGTTCGCAGCGAGGGCTCGCCTCGGCCGCATCGATCCTACTGCGCCCGCGCCCGCCGATCCATCGCGTCCCATCGCACTGCGGCAGCCCTGGTCGTCAACAACCCGTTAACGCGAATCAAGCGATGCCGGTCTGGGACATCCGCCGAAGAGGGGGCGATCATGCGCGCACTGGGTCTTGGGGCTGCTGCACTGATGGTCGCAGCAGCTGTGAATGTGGGGCCGGCCAGGGCCGATCGATACACGCCATACGCGTCTCCCTACGCGCCCATGGCCAGCTACGACTGGAGCGGCTTCTACATCGGCGGCCAGGCCGGCGTGGCCGCCTCCAGCACCCAATGGTTCTATACCGGCACCTTGGATAGCCCTGATCAGAGCGCCGTGTCTTTCGCGGGCGGCGCCCAGGCCGGGCTGCAGAAGCAGTGGGGCAGGCTCGTCGTTGGGGTCGAGGCGGCCTACGCCTGGGCGGACCTGTCGGAGACGTCGGCATCCAACCTGGCGGCGAACACGTCGCTGACGAGCAGTGCCAGCAACCTTCTTCTAGTAACCGGCAAGCTTGGCTATACGTGGGACAACCTGCTCGGCTACGCCAAGGGCGGCTATGCCTCGGGCGACGTAGAGTTCCAGACGGGCGTGAGGAGCAGCGGCCTCGTCACCACCACCTCGAGCGAGCGCGAGAGCGGCTGGACCGCTGGTCTCGGCGTCGAATACGCGGTGCTGCCCAACATCATCCTCGGCGTGGAGTACGACTATGTGCGACTCAACGTCGACGGCCGCGATCAGACGGCCACGCCGGCGGGATTGGCCGGCAGCCAAGTCAGCGATGCCGGCGTCGACGTGCAGATGGTCATGGCGCGCCTGAGCTTCAAATTCGGCCCGCGGCCCGAGCCGCTTCCTCCCCCCATCAAGTAATGGGGTCTCATGCCCAGGCGCGGCCGCAAAACCATCGCATCGGCACTTTGGCGCGCCAAAGTCGCCACATTGTGTGGCCGTAATGCCTTGAGCTCGGCCCGCAGTGCGGGGTGCAAGCCTGTCGCCTGTTGCCCGGTTGCCAGACTTCGACACGATCCAGCGAAAGTCGGGGCTCCTTCGCTGGCCATGGGCGTCGCCTGTAGCTAGGTTTGCGCCAATCTTGGAGAGATTGACGATGCTGGAAAAACGAGTGCCCGCGAGGGTCGCAGCGATCGTGCTGGGCCTCGCTATGATCGCCTGTGGCCCCGCCCGGGCGCAGACGGCACCTGACGCCACCGCCAACAAGCCGGTTGCCGCCGCCGACAAGCCGGCCCCGGCGGCCCCACAACCCGCCGCCGCGCCGGCCCCCGCCCAGCCAACGCCTGCAAGTGCAACCTCGCCCGCACCTGCCGCCGAGCCCGTGACGCCCGCAGTGGCGGAGCCGCCGCCCCCACCGCCCGTCGACCCGGTGCTGGCAGAGGTGCGCCGGCAGCTTGCAGAGCCCGGTCGCGGCGGCAATGCAGATCGCGCCGACCATGCCGCGCTCGCGGCCTACTACGCGCGCAACGAGGCGCCGTTCCTCTGGGTCGGCAAGGAGGGCTTCACACCAAAGGCGCGCCGCGCCATGGCCGAGATCGCCAAGGCCGACGACTGGGGTCTCGTCGCCTCCGCCTTCGAGCTGCCGCAGCTGCGACAAGGCGAAGACGCCCCCGCGGCGCTCGCCGGTGCCGAGATCAAGCTCGGACTAGCCGTGCTCAAATACGCCCGCTATGCCCGCGGCGGTCGCATCGATCCTGCCCAGCTCAGCAAGCACCTCGACATGAAGCCGCCGGTGCTGGAGCCCAAGGTGGTGCTCGACGCGGTGGCGGCCACCGACAAGCCCGGCGACTACCTGCGCGGCCTCCACCCCCATCACCCGCAGTTCCAGCGCCTGCGCCAGGCCCTCCTGAAGGTGCGTGGCGGCGGGTCCGCAAAGGCGGCCGAGCCGGCGCCGAGTGTCGATCCGACAGCCGTGCATCTGCCCGACGGGCCGCAGCTCAAGCTCGGGTCCAAGCACGCTCATGTTGCCTTGCTGCGCCGCCGCCTCGGTCTGCCGGCGCCGCGCGGTGCCGAGAACGTTTTCGATCTCGAGGTCCAGAGCGCGCTCAAGGCCTTTCAAAGCCAGCACAACATCCAGACCACCGGCCTGCTGACGCCGCGCACGCGCGCGGCACTGAACGCCGGGGTGCCTTCTGCCAAGGCCGCATCCGCCAAGCCGCCAGTTGCCGGCAGCGAGGCGCAGCGGCTGATTGCCAACATGGAGCGCTGGCGCTGGCTGCCGGTGGACCTGGGCGAGATGTACGTGTGGGACAACATCCCCGAGTTCATGTCCCGGGTCTACAAGAAGGGTCAGATGATCCACTCGGCCAGGATTGTGGTCGGCAAGCCCGATACGCCGACAGCGGTCTTCTCCGCGCCCATGAAGTTCATCGTGTTCCATCCCGAGTGGGGCGTGCCGGACTCCATCAAGATCAAGGAGCTTGCGCCCTACTTGTCGGGTGGCGGCGGCGGCTTCTTCTTCTTCGGCGCCGACACCTCCATTCTGGATCGCCAGAGGCTGCGCGTCGTCCACAACGGCCGTCCTGTCGATGCCTCGTCCGTGAACTGGGGGTCGGTGGACATCCGCCGCTTCACGTTCATCCAGTCGCCGGGCCCGCACAACGTCCTGGGCGTCGTCAAGTTCATGTTCCCCAACAAGCACGACATCTACATGCACGACACGCCGCAGCGTGAGTTGCTTGATCGGCCGACGCGGCTCTACAGCCATGGCTGCATGCGCGTGCAGAACCCCGAGCGTCTGGCCGAGCTGCTGCTGGCCGAGGACAAGGGCTGGTCGGCCGAGCAGGTGCGCGGCCTCCTCGCCAATGGCAACAACACCGAGGTGCCGCTGCAGCACCAGATCCCGGTGCACGTAACGTACTTCACCGCCGTGGCGGGCGAGGACGGTCACGTGAACTACTTCGCCGATCCCTACGGCCACGACAACCGCGTGCTGGCGGCGCTCGGCGGCAAGCCGCTGCCGCCCGACATCGGGTCCGGCAGCGGCGGCGACTACCGTGAGGCTCGCCAGTCCCGCCGATACAAGCAGACGAGCAACGACTTCTTCTCGGGGCTGTTTGGGAACTGACGCCGGGATCGCTGCGCGCGTGACGCGTGGCCGCTCACCGATGCTGCGGCGGCAATCCGTGTTTCGGCGCTTCGCGGCTGTGCTGGCCGTGGCGTCGTTGCTCTGCGCCACCGGCGCAGCAGAGGCGGCCGACCGGGAGACCGTGTCCATCACCTCCCCGCTCGCGGGCAAGGGCCCGTTCACGGCGCAGCTGCTGCGGCCAACTGGGCGGGGGCCCTTCCCGGCCATCGTCGCGCTGCACGGCTGCGGGGGCCTTCTCGACAGCCGCGGCAAGCTCAGAAGCCGCGAGGCCGACTGGGCCGACCGGTTTCTCGGCTCGGGTTACGCCGTGCTGTTCATCGATAGCTTCACGGCACGCGGCGTGCGCCAAATCTGCACCAGCCGCGGGCGCCACATCTTTCCCAAGGACCGCGCCGACGACGCGCTGGCTGCCGCCGAATGGCTTTCCGCCCAGCCGTTCGTCGACAGAAGCCGGCTCGCCCTGATCGGCTGGTCGCACGGCGCCATGGCGACGCTGTGGGCGCTGCGGCCCGGATTCCTGAGCAAGCCGCCGCAGTTCAAGACGGCGATCGCGCTCTATCCCGGCTGCCGCCAGATCGCGCGCCTCGCCGACTGGCGCCCGAGCATCCCGCTCACCGTCCTGATCGGCTCCGCCGACGATTGGACCCAGCCCGGCCCCTGCCGCAAGCTCGCCGAGCGCACCGGCTTCCGCTTCATCGAGTACCCCGGTGCCTATCACGGCTTCGATGCGCCGAGCTCGCGCGTGCGCGTGCGCAAGGGGCTGAGCAGGTTGAAGAGCGGCGAGGCGCACGTCGGCACCGACGAGGCAGCCCGTGCCGCCGCGATCAAGGAGGTGATGGGCATCCTGCGCGACGCGCTGCGGCCGAAATGACGCCCAGTCCATCTGAAGCCGTCTGCCACTGCCCTTGTCGCGGCCTTGGCGCCTGAATAGGGTTGGACACACTTAGCCAGGCTGCCCACATCACGCGCGAGCACAGGGCTCATCGGGGAGGATCGGACATGATCTACGAACTTCGCACCTACACGGTAAAGCAGGGCACGGCGCCGGAGATGGCCAAGACCGCCGGCACGGTCGGGCGCGACATCCGCGGCGACAACTACGGCAAGCTCGAGGGCTATTGGGTCAGCGACATCGGGCATCTCAACCAGCTGATGCACCTGTGGAGCTACTCCGATCTCAACGAGCGCGCACGCCTGCGTGGCGAGCTCGCCAAGAACAAGCGCTGGACCAGCGAGTACGTCACTCTGACGCGGCCGAACCTGATCCGCCAGGAGGTGCGTCTGCTCAATGCCGTGGTCGCTCCCAAAGCGCCGGCGACGACGCCCAACGTCTACGAGCTGCGTGCCTATCGAACCAAGCCCGGCATGAGCCGGACGTGGGCGGAGCTGATCGCCGGCGTGCTGCCGGTGCGCGAGAAGTATTCCAAGATCGTCGGCCTGTGGGTCACGGAGGCCGGACAGCCCAACGAGGCCGTCCACATCTGGGCCTATCCCGATCTCAATGCCCGCGCCGCAGCTCGGGCCGGAGCGATGAAGGATCCGGGCTGGCAGGAATTCCTGGGCAAGAGCACACCGTACCTGGAGGAGCTCAACTCCACCATCATGATGCCGGCGGCGCACTCGCCGTTGAAGTAGGGAGCTGCCTGGGCCGGTGTCCGACCTCGTGATCAGACACCGGCCCGCTTGGCCATCGACGTCGCCAGACCTTTCGGCCGGGCATGGAGCGAAAGTCTCAGACGGACTCTTTGAGGTCCTTGGCGGCGCGGAAGGCAACTTTCTTGCTGGCCTTGATCTTGATGGCCTCGCCGGTCGCGGGGTTGCGGCCCATGCGCGCCGGACGCTTGCGCACTTGCAGGATGCCGAGCCCGCCGATGCGGATGCGCGCGCCGCGCTTCAAGTGCTTGGTGACGGTGGTGACCATGTCCTCGAGCATGGTCATGACCTGCTTCTTCGGCAGCTCGTGGGACTCCGATAGCGTCTCGGCGATCTGGCGCAGGGTGACGGTCTCGACCTTGGCAGGCACGGAATTGGTGGCCATGGGGCTATCCCTCTCCTAGTGGAAGAGGGCCGACTAGCATATATCCAGCGCCAAGAACACACGCCTTTTGGCCCCATCCGCATAACTTTTCGCCGCCAACCGTGCCCTATCGGAGCACTTCCCGAGCTTGCAGCCGGAGGAGACCGGCTTGGTGACGAGACTTGGTAACGAGGCTTGGTAACGAGACCGGCATGCCCGGGCTGGCGTAAGAGGTGCCGGGGCGGATAATGTCGTCCCGAGCGACGATCCACGCCGCTTCAGATTTGGGATGCTGGACATGGCCACCACCAAGGGCAACTCTGCCGCCAAAGGCAAAACCGCAGCGAAAGCGCCGACGGTCACCAAGGGCCATTGCCAGTGCCGGGCGATCGAGTACGAGTTCACCGGCGAGCCGAAGTGGGTGATGCACTGCCACTGCGAGAGCTGCCGGCGCGCGGTGTCGTCGGCGGTGGCCACCTATGTCGGCGTCAGGCTGGAGCAGTTCAGCTACCTGAAGGGCGAGCCGACCTACTACGAATCCTCGCCCGGCGTGAAGCGCTACTTCTGCACCAACTGCGGCTCGCCGATGGCCTATGCCGGCTCGCGCTGGCCGGGCGAGGTGCATCTCTTCCATGGCACGCTCGCCGACCCCGCGCAGTGGCCGCCGACGGGTCATGCGCACGTTGCCGAGCAGGTGGCGTGGTTCGAGGTGAACGATCACTTGCCGCGCTACGCGGCGACAGCAAGCAAAGGTGCCAAGCCCGTGCGCAAGGGGCCGAAGAAGGCAGGACCCGCTGCGGCGGCGCGCAAGCGCCCCTCGTCTGCACGCGCCGGGGCGTGATCGCCAAATGTTGACCGAGGCGATCCTCGTCATGCCCAAGGCGTCGGCCTAGACTGGCGCGCCGCGAATCTCGAACGGGCATCGATCAACGATTGGGGAACAGCCATGAGGGTCTTCGTTGCCGCGCTCGGCGCTCTTTCGCTCGTCGCAGGCGCGCCGCCTATGGCCAACGCCGAGCCGCAGCCCAAGCATGCGACGGCGTCCGCGAAGAAGGCGGCGCCGGCGGCGTCCGCGCCGCGCCCCGACGGCTACCGCGAGCAGCTCGCGGAAAAGCTGCCCTTTGGCTCCCAGGCCTGGTGGGACCAGATGCGGCGCGAGGGACGCCTAGGCGGCGAAACGCCCTAACGCGATGCACATGCTATAAGGCGGCATGAGCAAATCACCCGCACCCAATGCAGCCGTGGCCGTCGGCAGCGTCACCTTCGGCAACGACCGGCCGATCGCCGTGTTCGCCGGGCCCTGCCAGATGGAAAGCCGCGCGCACGCGCTGGAGATGGCTTCCGCGCTGAAGGAGATCGCGGCCAGGATCGGCATCGGCCTCGTCTACAAGACCTCCTTCGACAAGGCCAACCGCACGAGCCTGAAGGGCAAGCGCGGGCTCGGCCTCGACGGCGCGCTCGCCGTGTTCGCCGAGATCCGCGAGACGCTCGCTCTGCCCGTGGTGACGGACGTGCACGAGGCGGGACAATGCGCACGCGTCGCCGAGGTGGTGGACGTGCTGCAGATCCCGGCCTTTCTGTGCCGGCAGACCGACCTGCTGGTGGCGGCGGCCAAGACCGGTCGGGTGGTGAAGGTCAAGAAGGGCCAGTTCCTGGCGCCGTGGGATATGGCCAATGTCGTGGCCAAGATCACCGAGAGCGGCAACCCCAACGTGCTGGTGACCGAGCGCGGCTCCTCGTTCGGCTACAATACGCTGGTCGTCGACATGCGGGCGCTGCCGATCATGGCGGGCATCGGCTGCCCGGTGATCTTCGATGCCACCCATGCCGTGCAGCAGCCCGGAGGCCAGGGCACCTCCTCCGGCGGCGATCGGCGCTACGTGCCGACGCTGGCGCGGGCGGCGGTGGCGGTGGGCGTGGCCGGTGTCTTCATCGAGACGCACCAGGACCCCGACCGCGCTCCCTCCGATGGCCCCAATATGGTGCCGCTCGGGGATTTCGAGGGTCTGATCACCGAGCTGATGGCGATCGACCGGGTGGCCAAGCGGGCGCGATAGCGCCAGCTGAGCGATCGCGTTGCTGCGTCATCGCGCCGTCAGCGTCTTGCTCGCGCGAGAGCCTCGCCGACGTCCACGCCGAGCTTGCCGAGCATCGCCATCAGGATCTCGTTCTGATGCTCGAGGTGATGCAAAATGACCTCGATCTCCTGCTCGGCCTTGATGTTGATCTCCAAGTCGTGCTCGGCGCGGGCTTCCGCGTGCCGGCCGATGACGTTCTGCCCCACCATGATGAGAGGCATGAGCAGAATCTGAATAAGGTTGGACAGAAACAGCCAGAACACGAACGACATGGGCTGGTCGAATTGCAGGGCGGCAGGGGCCAGGAAGTTCCACCCCAACCAAAACACGGTCCAGGCGAAGATGACCAGGAAGAAGCCCATGGTGCCGACGTGATTGGTGATCCAGAGCGCAAGACGGTCGAGCCTGCTCAGCGAGCTCGCGCACCTCCCGGTTGACGTTGCGCATCGGGCGGCGTCGCAACTTGAACTCGTGCAGGGACATGGGTTTCAGCGGCTGGCCATCCGGCGCGTTGCTCACGGCGCTCTCTCCTGGTGCGTGGATTTGCGGCTCCCTCGTGATCAAGGTATCCGCCCGGGCGGCGGCGAGCGCCAATGAAAAGTCGTCGCGGTGAATTCTCGCCGCACCTCACGCCCGTCCGGAGAACACGAAGGCGGCGCCGACGGCGATGAGCGCGAAGCCGAAGGCGTGGTTCCACGTGAGCTGCTCCTTGAGGTAGAGCACCGAGAAGCCGCAGAACACGCTGAGCGTCACCACCTCCTGGATGGTCTTGAGCTGGGCCGCGGAATAGACCGCATTGCCATAGCGATTGGCCGGCACCGCCAGGCAGTACTCGAAGAAGGCAATGCCCCAGGAGACCAGCACCACCAGGACCAGCGGCCTGGCTTTGAAGTTGAGATGGCCGTACCACGCCAGCGTCATGAACACGTTCGAGCAAACGAGGAGGACAATGGGCGTGACGTAGGCCCAGGGACCGGCAAAGGACATGGAAGGCCTCCAGGATGGCACCGCCCATGCGAGCGCTACGAGGGCAGCGGCTGGAAACGGCGCGGAGCGTGCGTCCCTAGGGCAACGCATGAACAAAGTCCAGCGCGCGGGCGTTGCGCGGCCGCCGGCAGGCATAGTGTCGCGGGGTGCAATGTGCCGCCTGCAGCGTAGACCCCGCCGCAATGACGTAAGGTCTGCGCTCTTCGCCCCGAGTCCTCGATCGCCATGCGCCGCCTCAACGCCGATCTCATTTTGCTGGCTGCGGCCGCCATCTGGGGCTTCGCCTTCCTGTTCCAGAAGTCGGCGATGGCGCATGTCGGCCCCCTCGCCTTCATTGCTGCGCGCGGCGCGCTGGCGGCCTTGGCGCTTGCCCCGCTCGCCTGGCGCGAGCATCGGCGCGCCGACGCGCCGATACCCAAAGGACTGCTTTCGATCGCGTGCTCGGGCGGCCTGTTCTTCTTCGTCGCGGCCTGGCTGCAGCAGGCCGGGCTCAGGACCGCCACCGTCACCAACACGGGCTTCCTCACCGCGCTTTACGTCGTCATCACGCCGTTCATCGCCTGGGGCTGGAACGGCCGCAGGCCCAACCCGGCGGTGTGGCCGGCCGTCAGCCTCTCCGCGCTCGGCACCTGGCTGCTGGGCGGCGGCGGCCTGTCGGCCCTCTCGCACGGCGATTTGCTGGTGGCGCTGTCGGCCGCATTCTGGGCGGCCCATGTCGTGATTACCGGCCGCGCCTCGCAGTACGGCCGCCCGCTCGGCTTCACCGCCATCCAATTTGCCTGGGTGGCCATGCTTGCCGGCTTAGCCGCACTGCCGCTGGAGGTGGTGACGATTGCCGGGCTCCGCGCCGCGGCCGTCGACATCGCCTACGTCGGGCTCCTCTCCAGCGCACTGACCTTCACGCTGCTCACCCTGGCGCTGCGGCACACGCCGCCGTCGGAAGCTGCCGTCATTGCCAGCCTCGAGACCATATTTGCAGCCGCCGCCGCCTACCTGGTGCTGGGCGAGCGCCTGAGTGTGCTAGGCTGGGCCGGCGCGGTGCTGATCCTGCTGGCGATCCTGTTCGTGCAGCTCGCCGCGGCGCTCGGCACGTTGCGGCCGTGGCGGTAAGGGAGAGGGGCGCTGGCCGCCAGGGCGTGCCGGCGCGGACATACATATGCTAGGGTTGCGCATTCCAGGAGATAGCCTACATGGGGTAGCCGCCGCCACGCTCCGTCTTGCCCGGGTCGCCGCTCTGGCAGCGGCCGTGCTTGCCCTGCACGGCCCCACACGAGCGGTCGAGCCGGCGCCGGGTAATGCGGGAACGACTGCGCCGCCGCCGGCGTGGCCGACCTCGCCCTTCCATGGCGTGATCTCGGGCGCCACCGGGGAGCCCATTCCCTGCCGCTGCCGCTTTGGGGGCGGCGCCTACCGGCTCGGCGACACGGTCTGCATGAACACGTATCTGGGCGTGCAGCTCGCCCGCTGCGACCTGTTGCTCAACAACACCTCGTGGGTCCCGACCGGCGTGCCGTGCACCATCAGCGGCCTCGGCCGGCGGATGGCGCATCTCCACCGGTAGCCTCGAGCTGGAACTTTGCCGCAACGCGCGCGTTTTCGCGCAATGCAGATCATGCGGCAACTGCTCACCCGGCTCGGCACCCTCGCCGCCCATCCGCTCGCCTTCGTTACGGTGGCGACCTACGCCCTGCTCTGGTGGGTCTACGACCCGGGCAGCCTGGGCTGGCACGGTATTGCGACGCTGGCCACCTGGTGCATGACGCTCTTCATCCAGCGTGCCGAGCACCGCGATACCCAAGCCATACACGCAAAGCTCGACGAGCTGCTGCGCGCCGAAGGGCGCGCAAGAAGCGGACTGACGCAACTGGACAAGGAGGAGCCGGAAGACGTCGAGAGCCATCGGGCGGCGGCGCAGAAGGGCGACTGAACTACTCTGCAGCGAGGGGTCTGTGCTCGGGCGCCCGCTCTGCCGCCTCCGGGATGTGCTCGCGCCGGCCCGCGCCAAGCCGGGTGCCGAGCTTCTCGAGCGTGAGGTAGATGGCAGGGGTTATGTAAAGCGTGAGGAGCTGCGACACCGCGAGCCCGCCCACCACCGCCAGCCCCAGCGGCTGGCGCAGCTCGGCGCCCGACCCCAAGCCGACCGCGATCGGCAGCGTGCCGAACAGCGCCGCCATGGTGGTCATCATGATGGGCCGGAAGCGCAGCAGGCACGCCTCGCGGATGGCGTCGAACGGGTGCAGCGCCGCGTGCTCGCGCCTCGATGGCGAAGTCGACCATCATGATGGCGTTCTTCTTGACGATGCCCACCAGCAGGATGATGCCGATCACGGCGATGATGGTGAGCTCGACGTCGAACAGCCGCAGGATGAGGAGCGCGCCGAGGCTGGCCGAGGGCAGGCCCGACAGGATCGTGATCGGGTGGATGAAGCTCTCGTAGAGGATGCCGAGCACGATGTAGATGGTGAGGATGGCGGCCAGCGATCAGCAGCGGCTGGTCGCGGAAGGAATTCTCGAACACCTGCGCCGTGCCGGCGAACTGGCCGGTGATGGTCGCGGGCATCCGCACCTCGCGCTCGAGGTCGCGCATGGCGCCCACCGCCTCGCCCAGCGTGAAGCCCGGCGCCAGATTGAAGGTGATGGTGACGGCCGGCAGCTGGCTCTGGCGCGCGACCGAGACGGGGCCCGGGCCCAGCTTCACGGTCATGACCGCATCGAGGGGCACCTGCTGGCCGGTGTTGGAGCGCACGTAGACCTTGGACAGCACGCCGGGATCGAGCACGCGCGCGCTTGTCGGTCTCCAGGATCACCGCATAGTCGTTGGAGGGCGTGTAGACGGTGGCGATCTTGCGGTTGCCGAAGGCGGAGTAGAGGGTCGAGCGCACGACGTCCATGGTCAGCCCGTAGCGCGGCCCAGCGCGTCGCGATCGATGTTGAGCGTCAATTGCCGCGCGCCCGAGCGTCAGGTCCGAGGTCACGTCGGTGAAGCCCGGCGCCTGCTTGACGCGGTCGATCAGGCGCTGGGCGTTGTCATAGAGCTCGGTCTGGTTGACGCTGGTGAGCGTGTATTGATAGAGGGCCGCGCCGCTGCGGCTGCCGATGCGCAGGTTCTGCAGCGGCACCGGGAACGCGCGGATGCCGGGGATGCCGGCCAGGCTGCGGCGCATGCGCGTCTGCACCTCGCTGATGGTGCCCTTGCCCTTGCGCGCGCTGCGCACCTTGAGCTGCACGAAGATCGAGCCGCGATTGAGCGTGGGATTGAAGAAGCTCTGCGCGACGTTGGAGTTGATGTAGAGCACGTCGGGGTCCTGCACGGATGCGCTCGGCGACGATGCGCTGGCGGTCGAGCATGGCCTGGAAGGCGACGTCGGGCGCGGCCTCCGTGCGCACGATGATGATGCTGGTGTCCTCGGTGGGCAGAAAGCCCTTCTTGACCGACGCCGAACGCCCACACGGTGGCGACCACGGTGCCGAGCGTGACGAGCAGCATCAGCGAGGGCACCTTGAGCGAGGCATCGAGCGTGACGCGATAGCCGCTCGCCATCAGCTGGTAGCCCCGCTCGAAGACGCGCGACAGCAGGTTCGGCCTGGCCTCCACGGCGTGATGATGCTTGAGCAGGCGCGACGCACAGCATCGGCGTCAGGGTCAGGGAGACGAAGCCCGACAGCAGGATGGCGATGCTGATCGTCATGGCGAACTCGAAGAAGAAGCGCCCGACGACGCCGCCCATGAACAGGATCGGGATGAAGACGGCGACCAGCGAGATGGTGATCGACAGAACCGTGAAGCTGATCTCGTTGGCGCCCTTGATGGCCGCATCGAACGGCTTCATGCCCTGCTCGACGTAGCGCACGATGTTCTCGAGCACGACGATGGCGTCGTCGACGACGAAGCCCAGCGCCAGCGTCAGCGCCAGCAGGCTGACGTTGTCGAGCGAGAAGTTGAGCATGGCCATGCCGGCGAACGTGCCGATGATCGACAGCGGCAGGGCAACGGCGGGGATGAAGGTGGCGCGCCAGGTGCGCAGGAACGCCAGGATCACCAGGATGACCAGCACCGCCGTCATCATCAGCGTGATCTGCACGTCGTGCACGGAGTCGCGGATCGACTTCGGACCGGTCGCTCAGGACGTTGAGCTTGATGGTCGGCGGCAGCAGCCGGTCGAACTCGGGCAGCGCATGCGTGGATGGCGTCGGTGACGGCAACCGTATTGGCGTCGGGCTGGCGCTGCACCGAAACGATGATCGAGCGCTTGCCGTTGAACTCGGTCCGCGCCTCCTCGTCCTCGACCGAAGTCGTCGACCTTGGCGATGTCCTGCAGCCGCACCGGCGCGCCGTTGCGCCAGGCCACCACCGCCGGCTTGAAGTAGTCCGCGTAGGGCTCGCGCGCCCTTGATCTCGAGGATGTAGAGCTGCTGCTGGGTGCGGATGCTGCCGATCGGCGCCACCGAGGACAGCGCGGCACGGCCTGCCGGATCTCCTCGACCGAGATGCCGCGCGTGGCCAGCGCGTCGAGGTCGTAACGGATGCGCACCGCACGCTTCTGCGCGCCCTGGATGTTGACCTGCGCGACGCCCGGCAAGGTCGACAGCTTCGGGCTCATCACCTTGTCGGCGAACTCGTTCATCTCCTGGGACTGCGCGGTGTCGGAGGTCAGCGCCAGGAAGATGACGGGCGTATCGGCGGGGTTGACCTTGCGGTAGGCCGGCGGGGCCGGCAGGTCCATCGGGCAGGCGCGCTGCCGCCACCGAGATCGCCGACTGCACGTCGAGCGCGGCAGCATCGATGTTGCGGTTGAGGTCGAACTCCAGCGTGATCTGCGTGCTGCCCTGGGTGCTGAGCGAGGTGATCGAGCGTGATGCCGGCGATGGTGGCGAACTGCCGCTCGAGCGGGGCTGCCACCGACACCGCCATGGTATCGGGGCTGGCGCCGGGATACTGCACGCTCACCGTGATGGTGGGCACCTCGATGCGGGGAATGGCGGCGATCGGCAGCTGGCGATAGCCGAAGAAGCCCGCCAGCAGCAGCGACGCCATCACCAGCGTCGTCATGACCGGGCGGCGGATGCAAAGCTCGGACAAGGCGCATGGCTTTGCTTCCCTGTGACTCAGCCTCTGCCGTTCATGCGCCGCTCTTCGGAGGCAGGCGCGCGGGCTGGCGGGCGGCGCGGCTCGCTCGACGTTAACGGTGGCGCCAGGCGCCAGGCGAATCTGGCCATCGGTGACGACACGCTCGCCGGCACGCACGCCGCTCGCTCAGGTAGGCCGTCTGGCCGACGATGCGCTCGACCGTGACGGTGCGCGGCGCCACCTTGTTGTCGGGTCCGATGACCCAGGTGATCATGCCCTGCTGCGCCGGCAGGACTGCCGCTGCAGGCACCGCCAGCATGCCCGGCTTCACCTCCACCGTGAGGGCGACCTCCACGGACAGGCCCGGCCACAGCGTCTCGTCCGCGTTCTCGGCAATGACCCTGGCGATGATCGTGCCGGTCTGCTTGTCGACCTGGTTGTCGACGAAGCCGATCGTGCCCTGCACGACCGTGGGCTTGCTGCCGCCGCGAATGCGTGATGTCGGCCCGCGCCTTGCCGGCCAGCGCCCGCCGCAGGGCGCCGAGCTCGCCCTGCGGCAGGGCGAACGTCACCCAGATGGGCTTGGTCTGATTGATCGTCACCAGCGCGGCGGCCGCGTCGACGCCGCGCACCATGGCGCCGACCTTGGCGCTGAGCGCTGCCGGTGCGGCCGGTGATCGGCGCGCGGATGGTCAGATAGTCGAGCTGGGTCCTCTGCGACTCCAACAGAGCGTGACCGGCGGCGATGCTCGCCTTGAACCCCTCCACCGCGATAGCGCGCCTGGTCGAGCGAAGCCTCGGTGACGATCTTCCTTTCGATCAGCGCCTCGCGCCGCGCCAGCGTCGCCTCGGCGTCCTGCAGGCTCGCCTGGTCCTTGGCGATGCTGGCCTCGGCCTGCGCGATCTGCGCTTTGATCAGCCGGTCGTCGAGGCGAAAGAGCACGTCGCCCGGGTTGACGAGATCGCCCTCCTTGAAGAGGACCTCGATGATCTGGCCGTCGACGCGCGGTCTTGACCGCGACGTTGGCGAACGGCTCCACCGTGCCGGGCGCCATCAGAATGACCGGCATGTCGCTCGTCACGACGATCGCAGCGGTCACCGGCGCGGGCGGGGCGCGCCCCTTGCCGTCACCCTTCTTGGCCACAGGTCTGGGGCGGTCTGTGGTCGGTGGATCGCCGATCGGCACCACCGCCAACAAATAGGCAAGGCCAGCACCGATGGCTGCGCCGGCCGCATAGAGACCGATACGTCCGGCTTTCATCGACCCGACCGCCACCCTGCACCCCGCACCCCGCCTATTCTAGGCGGTATGGACACCGTCGGCGAGGCCCCTCGATCCTGCGCGGATCTGCAGCGGGGGATGTCTTGTGCCGGGCAGCGCCACGAAGGAGAACGGGCGAGGGCGCAACATCCGTCTCGGCCCGGCCAGCCGCGCCGGTGCGCGCCCGATGGCGAAGCGAGCGCGGCGGGCCGCGTCTACAGGCGATAGCGGATCTGGTCGGTCCAGAAGCGCTCCAGGCGCACCAGGGACTTGTTCAGGCTCTTGAAATCCTCGAGCGAGATCTGGCCCACCGCCTCCACCGAGCCCAGCTGGCGCTGGTAGAGCTTCTGGATGGTCTTGCGCGCCTCGATACCTTTCGGGGTCAGGCTCACGCGCACCGAGCGGCGGTCCTTGTCCGACCGCTTGTAGTGCAGATAGCCCATCTCGACGAGCTTCTTGAGGTTGTAGGAGACGTTGGAGCCCAGGTAGTAGCCCCGCGTCTTGAGCTCGCCGGCGGTGAGCTCGTCGTCGCCCATGTTGTTGAGCAGCAGGGCCTGAACGCTGTTGATCTCAGCTCCGCCCTCGCGGTCGAACTCGTCCTTGATGACATCGAGCAGCAGCCGGTGCAGTCGCTCGATCATTCTGAGCGCACGCAGGTACTCGCCTCGGAAGCTTTCGTCGCCTGCGCTTGCGCGCGTGCGCGCCATATCCAACGCAACACTCATGTGACTCTGGCCTCGACCTGTTTGACGCTTTCCGGCTTTTGCTTTTTGCCGGATTAGCGCGGGAGCGTAGGCGAAAGCCTCTAATTCTAACTTAAAGCAATGGGTTAACGAGGGCGAGGTTAGCGTCCCACGCCCTGCATCTCGGCCCGGCTGGGCAGGGCGAGCTCGTCTGCCCCGAGCGAGGCGAAATAGCCCTCCACCATGGCCTCGCTGACCTCGGCCAGCGCCTGCGGCCGCCACTTGGGTGCGCGGTCACGGTCGATGAGCTGGGCGCGCACGCCCTCGTAGAAGTCCTGCGCCTCGAGGCAGCGACAGGCGAGCCGGAAATCCTGGGCGAGGGTGGCACGCAAATCGAGGCTGCTGGGCCGCGCGGATGTGGCGATGGGCAATCTTGAGCGAGGTCGGCGAGCGCTGCCGCAGCTCCCTCATCACCCCTTGCGCCCACGCGGAGGCTTCGCCCCGCTCGGTGCCGAGGCGGGCGAGGATGGCCTCGACGCTGTCGGCGGAAAAGCAGCGCGCAATAGCGGCCGCTCAATGCCTCAACTCGCCGCGCCCGGGATCCTCGTGCCTGCCGTCCAGCAGGGGATCGACCGGATCGGCGTCTGCAAGCCCGGCGCGGATCTCCTCGAACCGGGATGCGGGGATGCAGTGCGTCGCCAGCCCCAGACGATAGGCGTCGGCCCGGCCGATGGCGCGGCCCGTCAGCCCCAGGTACATGCCGATGGCATCGGGCATGCGGGCAAAGGCCCAGCTCACCCCAACATCGGGAAAGAGGCCGATGCCGGTCTCGGGCATGGCAAAGCTGTAGCGCTCGCCGGCAACGCGATGCGTGCCGTAGAGCGAGATGCCGACGCCCGAGCCCACCACGACCCCGTCCATGAGCGACACCGTGGGCTTCATGAAGCATTCCAGCAGCCAGTTGAGCGCATACTCGGCTGCCAGCGACTTGATCGCCTCCGGCCTGCGCTTGCTGCCCCATTCCGCCAGCTCCCGCACGTCGCCGCCGGCACAGAACGCCCGCGGCGAGCTCGAGCGGATGACCACGGCATAGATCTCGGGATCGCGTGACCAGCGGGGAAACGCGTCCGCCATGGCAGCGCGCATGGAAGTCGTCAAAGCGTTGAGGGCGGATGGCCGGCTTAGCGTCACCATCCCGGCGGCGTGGTCCTCCTCGAGGAGGATGTCCTCGCCAGTATCGGCATGGCTGCTGCGACTTGCATCTGCAGAGTTTTCCCCACTTTCCACGTGTTCTTCTTCCACAGGTTGTTCCGGATGCTTGGGTTCAACTTCCAGATTCTCATCTTGGCCACAATTTCGCGCTATATATGACAATTCCGAGTCAGGAACTCCAGGTCGCGTCAGTGGGGGCGTTATTCGCGCGGTCCGGAGAGGGGTTCGAGGGGTCAATTCCTAATGAGCGGTAAATTCGTGGCGGCAGCCGCAGCATTTTGCGTGCTCGCCAATCCGTGTGCTTTTGCGCAGAACGCCGCACCGGCCGGCCCCGCCGCGGTGTCGGCGCCGACGGCCCAGTGGCCGATCCTGTTGTCGAGGAACGTGGCGGCCGATGCGCCTTCCCCGGCCTGGACCCAGCAGGAGATCGAGCTTGCGCAGGCCCGCTGCGCAGCCCTGCTCCGGAATCTGCCGGTCGTGACCGTGCCGGAAGGGCCGATTCGCGAAGGCACGGAGTGCGGTGCGGCTGCCCCAGTGAAGCTCGTCAGCGTTGGCAGGAGCCCAGAGGTCGCGCTGTCCCCGCCCCCAACCCTCACGTGCGACATGGTTGCAAGCCTCTACCGCTGGCTCGCGCGCGACGTGCAGCCGCTGGCGCGCAAGCACCTGGGCGCCCCCGTGATCCGCATCGAGACCATGAGCTCCTATTCCTGCCGCAACGCCTATGGCCGCAGGGGTGGCCGACTGAGTGAGCACGGCAAGGCGGACGCGCTCGACATCAGCTCCTTCGTCACGGCCAGCGGCCAGAAGACCATGGTGCTGGCCGATTGGGGGCCGACCCAGCGCCAGATCGCGGCGCAGGCGGCAACAGCAAAAGCGCAGGCGGACCAGGCGCAAGCCGTTACGATCGTGCCGCTGCGCAACGTCCGGCAGGCCAGCAGACCCGTCAGGCGGCCTCTCGAATCGGCACCCGTCGCAGCAACCATCGTGCGCCCGGGCCTGTCGATCGATGTTCCAGGCATCACCGTGCTGATGCCGCAGCACGGCGCCGATACGCTGATGGGGTTCGCGCCGCCAAACCGCCTCGGCGGACCAAAGGAGATGACGGATCCCGGTGCGCGGATGGATTTCCTCCGCGCCGCCCACGACGCGGCCTGCAAGGTCTTCAATACGGTTCTCGGCCCGGAGGCCAACAGCGCGCACCGCAACCATTTCCACGTCGACATGGCCGAGCGCATCAAGAACACCAAGATCTGCGAGTAGCGGGCCGCGGGCGTTCCTGGCGACCGCACAGGCCATCTGGTCAGCCGCCATCCTTGGCCGCCAGCTCCTTCAATCTGTAGAGCGCCTCGAGGGCGGCCTTCGGGGTCAGCTCGTCGGGGTTGACGGCGGCCAGCGCCGCCTCGAGGGGTGAAGGGCCGGCGTCGCCCGGCACTTGCGATTTCGGCCGAGCCGCCGCGAACAGCGGCAGATCGCTCAGCAGCGCCTCCCCGTCTGGCGCCTTGCGATCGGCCTTCTCCAGCAGGGTCAGCACCTCGGCGGCGCGCGCAGTCACCGGCTTGGGCAGGCCGGCGAGCTTGGCCACCTGGATGCCGTAGCTGCGGTCGGCCGCGCCGGACTTGACCTTGTGCAGGAACACGATCTCCTCGCGCCACTCGCGCACGTCCATGGTGACGTTGCCGACCTGGGGCAGGCGGCCCGCGAGCGCGGTCAGCTCGTGGTAATGGGTGGCAAACAGCGCCCGGCACTTCGAGACCTCGTGCAGATATTCCACGACCGCCCAGGCGATCGAGAGGCCGTCGAAGGTGGCGGTGCCACGCCCGATCTCGTCGAGGATCACGAGCGAGCGTGGCGTCGCCTGGTTGAGGATCGCTGCCGTCTCCACCATCTCGACCATGAAGGTCGAGCGGCCGCGGGCGAGATCGTCCGCCGCCCCGACGCGCGAGAACAGGCGGTCCACGACGCCGATGTGAGCCGAGCGCGCCGGCACGAACGAGCCCATCTGCGCCATCAGGGTGATGAGTGCGTTCTGGCGCAGGAAGGTCGACTTGCCGGCCATGTTGGGGCCGGTGACGAGCCAGAGCCGCGCCTCCGTCACCTCGTCGAAGCCGGCCTGGCGAGTTGGGCGCGCAGCGGCGAGCACGCAGTCGTTGTCGATGAAGGCGCCGGCCTTGGCGGCCTCGAGGGCCTGCTCCACCACGGGATGGCGCCCGCCCCGGATCTCGAAGGTCTCGCTGTCGTCGAGGACGGGGCGCGCATAGCCCTGCTCGGCGGCGAGCTCGGCCAGGCCCGCCGCGCAGTCCAGCTCGGCCAGCGCCGCGGCGAGCGCCCCCAACGCCTGCTCCTCGGCGCCGATCGCGGCAGCGAGCTCGCAGAACACATCCTGCTCGAGCGCGAGCGCGCGTTCCGCCGAAGTGACGATGCGGCTCTCCGTCTCCAACAGCTCCGGGGTGGTGAAGCGCACCGCCCCGGCCATGGTCTGGCGGTGGCGGAAGGTGGCCGACAGCGGCTCGCTCAGCAGTGGCTTGGAGGCGCCGGCCGGCACCTCGACGTAGTAGCCCAGGATGTTGTTGTGGCGAACCTTCAGCGACTTGAGGCCGGTCTCCTCGACGTACTTGGTCTCGAGTGCCGCCATCACCTTGCGGCTGTCGTCGCGCAGGCCGCGCGCCTCGTCGAGATCGGGGCAATGCCCCGAGCGCACGAAGCCGCCGTCGCGCTTGAGGTGCGGCGGCGCATCGACCAGCGCGCGGGCAAGCAGGGGATGGAGCCTGTCCGAGCACCCCGTCAGGTGCCGTGCGATCAATCCCAGCGCATTTGGGAGGCCGATGCTGCCGGCGGCTTCGTGCAGTAGCTGGGCACAGGCGCCCGCGGCCGCCAGCCCGTCGCGCACGGCACCCAGATCACGCGGCTCGCCGCGCTGCAGGGCAAGGCGCGAGATCGCCCGCGCGATGTCGGGCGCCGTGCGCAGCAGGGCCCGCGCATCCTCCCGCAGGGTCTCGCTCTCGCGCAGAAAGCCTACTGCATCGAGCCGGTCGGCGATGGCATCGGGATCACGTAGCGGGCTCGCCAGTCTTGCGGCCAGCTCACGCGCGCCGGGGCCGGTTACGGTGCGGTCGATGGCGCCGAGCAGGCTGCCCTGCCGCTCGCCGCCGAGCGAGCGCAGCAGCTCGAGGCTGGCCCGGGTCGGCGCATCGATAACGAGCCGACTGGTCGGGCCCGCTCTGCGCGGTGGGCGCAGGCAGGGGCGCTTGCCGATCTGGGTCAGCTCCACATACTTGAGGAGCGCGCCGACGGCGGCGAGCTCCGCCTTGGAGAAATCGGCAAAGGCGGCAAGATCGGCAACGCCGAGCTGCTCCTTCAGCAGCCGCTCGCCGGCGAGGCTGTCGAAGGAGGCCGCCGGGACGGGTGTCGCTGCCGCGCCGGCAACGCCGATCCACTGCCGCAGGTGCTCGTCGGCGAGAAGGCGATCGGCGGCGATCACCTCGCCGGGGGAGAGCCGCACGATCTCGCCGGGGAAATCGCCCGCCGCCACTTCGCCCACCTCGAACTCGCCAGTCGAGATGTCGAGCGAAGCAAGCGCGATCATGGACGAGGCGCCGCTACTCGGCTTCGGGCCGGCGAACACGGCGGTCAGGTAGTTGCGCGCTTTCGCATCGAGCAGACTGTCCTCGGTCAGCGTGCCGGGCGTGACGAGGCGCACCACGTCGCGGCGCACCACCGCCTTCGAGCCGCGCTTCCTCGCCTCTGCAGGGTCCTCGAGCTGCTCGCATACGGCGACGCGGAAGCCCTGGCGGATGAGGCGCTGCAGATATTCGTCGGCGCGGTGGATCGGCACGCCGCACATGGGAATGTCCTCGCCCAGATGCTTGCCGCGCTTGGTGAGCACGATGCCGAGCGCCTGCGCCGCGGCCACCGCGTCCTCGAAGAACAGCTCGTAGAAATCGCCCATGCGGTAGAAGAGGAGGCAGTCGGGATTGGCGGCCTTGATCTCGAGGAACTGCGCCATCGAGGGCGTGACGCCGGCGGGTATCGCGGCCACAGCCTTCTCCGGCGCCGCCGCGGATGAGGCAGGCGCCTTGGTCGCAAGCCTCGCCCCCCGTGCCTTGCCGCCTTTTGTCTCGTGCGCCACCGCACCCCCGTCGTTGGTAGAGCCGGGACAGGGATAGCCTGTCGCCCTGCGCGAGGAAACCGGCGAGTGCGGATGTTGCCCAGGTCTTGAGCAAAAACGTTGCGGCGTTCCGATGACCCCTGGGGAGCTCCCTAGGATTGCTGGTAATCAATCACGCTCCGGTGAATTCGCGTGATAACAGCGCATTCGGGCGCATGGCTGACATGCGCGCGAGGACGCGGCGGATATTCCCCGGCTCGTCGTTGGCCGCTAATGGAGGAACGACGTCTTAGCTCCGAAGTGGGTGCGTAAGCTGCCGGACGCCGCAAACAACAGCTGGGCCGAGCGCGCGTCGGCTGCGCTTCGTGCCGGCAATCTGGTCGCAGCGGAGCGGTATCTCGGGGAAGCCGCGCGTGCAGACCAGGGCAACGCGCTTCACAGGATGCACTGGGCATCCGTGCTCGAGGAGCTGGCACAATACGGTGCCGCAGCCGAGCAACTCACGGAGGCGCTGCACCTCGACCCCAATCTGACGGCGGCAACAGACCAACTGTCGGTGCTGTTGAGCCGGCGTCCCGTTCCGCCGAACGGCAAGCTCAACGCACTCGGATTGCGGGCGGCGCTCAATCATGAGAATGCCGCGGGATATCTGATCTGCGATTTGGCCACCACCTATCTCGCGACGCGCGGCTGCCTGCGGCGCCCGCTCGAGGTCGCCCAGCAGCAGGGCTGGCTGAGCGCCGCGCGGGGCCTCGTGCTGCCGAGGACTTCGGCCCCGCTGAAAGACCCCCTCCTGCGGGCCTTGCTCTGCAAGGCGCCGCTGCGTCATCCCAACCTCGAGCGGCTGCTGACGGCGCTGCGCCGCGTCCTGCTGCTCGAGGTGGAGCCGCAGCGTTTCGAGGAAGCCGCACTGACGAAGTTCGCCGTCGCCCTGATGCTGCAGTGTCACGCCAACGAGCACATATGGTCGGTGGCGCCGCAGGAGGCGGCCGCCATCGACCGGCCCTTCACTCCCCGCGACTTGCGGTTCGACACGCCGGCGGCCGCGCACGAGCTCCTGGTGCTGTCCATGTACAAGGACGTGCGCGAGACGCTGGCTGAGACCCATGCCAGGCAAGCCTGCGCCGATTTGCACCCCCTCGAGCTTCGCAAAGCGGTCGAGGGATTGCTCGCCGAGCAGGAAGACTTGCAGGCACGGGCGGCCAGCGTGCGCACGCTCGGAGACATCGCGGACGAGACCTCGCGCAAAGTCGCGCACCAATACGAGCACAATCCCTATCCGCGCTGGACCAGTGCGCACGTGCCCCCGCCCGGCGAGATGCGCAAGAGGTTCGGTGAGTTTTTCAAGCCCGCGCAGCTCGCGTTCCTGGACCAGGCGTTCGACATGCTGGTCGCGGGATGCGGCACCGGCCGGCAGGCCGTGGTTGCGGCCCTCTCGCTGGCAAACGCGCGGGTGACGGCAATCGACCTGTCGGTCAATAGCCTGGCCTACGCGACGCGCATGGCCGAGCGCCTCGGTGCAAACAACGTGGAATTCCTCAGGGCCGATCTCCTCGACCTGCCGACCGCTGCGCCGCATTTGCGGGGGCGCTTCAAGATGATTGCCTGTGTCGGCGTGCTGCACCACATGGCCGACCCCTTCGAGGGATGGCGCCGGCTTGCCGATTGCCTGGCGCCCGGTGGCCTCATGCTCGTCGGCCTCTATAGCAAGACCGCGCGACGCAATCTCGCGGCCTTGCGGGGTGATCCCGACTATCCCGGAGCGGGCTGCTGCAGCGCAGATTTGCGCGCCTTCCGCGACAAGCTGATGGATCGCCCGCCGGGCGTGCCGGGCAGCGAGCTCAAGCAGTCGACCGACTTCTATACGATGAGCGAGTTTCGCGATCTCGTCTGCCACGTGAGCGAGCATCACCTGACGCTTCCCCAGATCCGGGATTTCCTAGCGGCGAACGGCCTCGCCTTTCGCGGCTTCTGGCTCGATCCCTACTGGCTGCATCAGTTCCGCAGGAAATATCCCGACGAGGGTTGGCCGGGCCGGCTGGAGACCTGGGAGAGATTCGAGAACGCCCATCCCAACGTGTTCGCCGGCATGTATCTCTTCTGGTGCGACAAGGCGTAGGGGCCTGCGGCGGCACGAGCCATGGTTGCTCGGCGCCGGCCTCAGGCGGAGACAGTCGCAGCGCGCTCCATCTGCGGAGCGGCGTCGATGCGCGGATGCGATCGCCGCGGCGCCTCCATCTGGGCGGCCAGCGCATTGATGCAAAGGGCGGCCAGCAGCACTCCGAGCAATTCCTTGAGCAGCATCTTGGCAACATCTTCCGCGCGCAGGCCGCGCAGCTCCGTCCACACGCTGCGCCGGCCCTTGTGAGTCACCTGCACGCAGCCGTCCTGCACGTCGTAGCTGGCCGCATAGGTCTTGCCGCCAATCTTCAGGCGAATTGAATGCGGGCGCGGGGAATGCGTGCGGGGCATGCAAATGACAGCGGCCGCAGCAGACGGCCGCGCTCCCTATCCAAGCTGGCGCGGTCGATCCGCATGACGGAGGATCGCCGCACTCTCCCCGAGCAGCGCTTTTGATCTGCGCTTGGTGCCGGGCCTTTCCCGCCGTTTCCACCCCGCCCGAAACGTTGGGGCACTCGGGTACGACGCGCGCAGCATGGGCGCAACCGAATTCTTCTGGAAGTGTCCTGAGCGGATTGCGTCACGGCCGCTCCAAAGGGCGATGCGGCGGAAGCCAACTTGTTGTAGTCGATGGTCGAGGAGCTGCAGAGGTGGGGCCGCCGCATGTACGTCTTTAGTGATGCATTCCGACGCGAGGTCGCGCGCCGCTGCGCCGCATTTCCCCGACTGGCCATGGATGTCGCGGCGCTCGGATTGAAGCCGGCCGCCGTCGCCATCACGCTGGTGGAGGTGGCAGGCGCGTCGGGGGCGGCGGCGTTCCTGCTTACGGAGCGCGCGGCCACATTGCGCTCCCACAGCGGCCAGTGGGCGCTGCCGGGCGGACGCTGCGATGCGGGCGAGACGGCGATCGCCGCCGTGCTGCGCGAGCTCGAGGAGGAGGTGGGCGTGCGGCTCGGGCCCGAGGCGGCACTCGGGCTCCTCGACGACTATCCCACGCGCTCGGGCTATCTCATAACCCCCGTCGTGCTATGGGCCGGCCCCGGTGTCGTGCTGCGCCCCAACCCGGACGAGGTTGCCGCCGTGCACCGCATCGCGCTCGCCCAGATCGCGCGCGAGGACGCCGTGGATTTCGTCTCGATCCCCGAGAGCGACCGCCGCGTGGTGCGTGTCCACATCGAGGGCGACCGCGTGCACGCTCCCACCGCCGCCGTCCTCTACCAGTTCCGCGAGCTCGTCGCCGGCCGCACCACCCGCGTCGCCGACCTCGAGCAGCCCGTATTCGCCTGGCGGTAGATGGAAACCGCGGCGTGATCTACGCAACCCGAAAAGCGCGACATGGCGCGCCAAAGTTGACAGGCCGAGCCCGGCCCGTAGCATGACGCCCAAGCCGGGACGACAAGAGCCGATCGAATGGACAAGACCTACACGATTGTGTTGCGACGGGAGCCCGAGGGCGGTTTCACGGTGCGCGTGCCGGCCCTTCCCGAGATCGTCACCTATGGCGAAGACGAACAAGAGGCGCTGGCAATGGCCAAGGATGCCATTGAGCTTTGCCTTCTCAGTCGCGCCGAGCGGGGGGAGGACATTCCCGACAGCGACCCGGATCGCGCTGGCGTCGTGATTCACTCCGTGAGTGTCACCGTGGCAGCATGAACGCCCGGCGGCTGCCGTCCCTCAAGGCCCGCGAGGTTGTTCGGGCTCTCGAGCGCGCCGGCTTCGTTGTCGTGCGTTCGAGCGGCAGTCATCATCGCCTCGTAAACAAGACCGACCCCACTCGCCAAACGACAGTTCCTGTTCATGGCGGCAAGGATGTCCCACGCGGCACCTTGCGCGCGATCATCGATCAGGCCGGCTTCACGGTCGAGGAGTTCATCGATCTGCTGTGATGGGTCTCGCCCACAGCAGATCCCGCTACGCCTACTACCACCAGTTGTGCGCACCCCGCTGCGGGCCTATCGTGACTCCTTGCACCACATGAGCGGGGGGAAGCCGTACCATCGATGGCCATCAAGTTTGCGGCTGCGCACTTCACCGAGCAGGAAGCGCTGCAGTTCCACAGCCAGGGCAAGCCCGGCAAGCTCGAGATCACGCCGACCAAGCCGCTGACAACGCAGCGCGACCTGTCGCTGGCCTATTCGCCGGGCGTGGCCGTGCCGGTGCTCGCCATCGCGCGCGACCCCAACCTTGCCTACGACTACACCAACAAGGGCAACATGGTGGCGGTGGTCTCCAACGGCACGGCGATCCTGGGGCTGGGCAACCTCGGCGCGCTGGCGGCGAAGCCCGTGATGGAGGGCAAGGGCGCGCTCTTCAAGCGCTTTGCCGATATCGACGCCATCGATCTCCTCGTCGATACGCCCGACGTCGATGCCGTCATCAACTGCGTGCGCTATCTGGGCCCCAGCTTCGGCGGCATCAACCTCGAGGACATCAAGGCGCCCGACTGCTTCATCATCGAGGAGAAGCTCAAGGAGCTGCTCGACATCCCCGTCTTCCACGACGACCAGCACGGCACCGCCATCATCGCCGCCGCCGGCCTGTTGAATGCGCTCGAGCTGACCGGGCGCGACATCGCCGGCTTCAAGCTGGTGGTCAACGGTGCGGGCGCGGCGAGCATCGCCTGCATGGACCTGCTGGTGGCGATGGGCATGCCCAGGAGCAACATGCTGCTCTGCGACACCAAGGGCGTCATCTACCGCGGGCGCAAGGAGGGCATGAATCAGTGGAAGTCGGCGTTTGCGGTCGAGACCAAGGCACGGTCTCTGGCCGACGCGTTGAAGGGGGCCGATGCCTTCTTCGGTCTCTCCGCCGCCGGCACGGTGAGCAAGGAGATGGTGAAGTCGATGGCGGCTAAGCCCATCATCTTCGCCATGGCCAATCCAGATCCCGAGATCACGCCCGAGGACGTGGCCGAGGTGCGCTCGGACGCCATCGTCGCCACCGGCCGCTCGGACTATCCCAACCAGATCAACAACGTGCTGGGCTTCCCCTTCATCTTCCGCGGCGCGCTCGACGTGCAGGCCTCCACCATCAACGAGGCCATGAAGATTGCCGCCGCCAGGGCGCTGGCCGAACTCGCCCGCGCCGACGTGCCGGACCAGGTGGCGGCCGCGTTTCTCGGCCGGCAGGTGACCTATGGGCCCGAGTACATCATTCCCGCCCCGTTCGACCCTCGCCTCATCACCTGTGTGCCGCCTGCGGTCGCCAAGGCGGCGATGGACACGGGCGTCGCGCGCCGGCCGATCGTCGACATGGAGCGCTACGCCGCCCAGCTCTCGGGCCGGCTAGATCCGGTCGCAGGCTGGCTGCACTCGATCTTCGCCCAGGTGCGTCACGCGCCCAAACGCATCGTCTTCGCGGAAGGCGAGCAGCCCCAGATCGCGCGCGCGGCCAACGCCTTCCACAACGCCGGCCTCGGGCGGCCGATCCTGATCGGGCGCCACGCTCCGATCCGCGAGGCCTTTGCCACCGCCGGCATCCCGAAGACCGATATGATCGAGATGCACGACACCAGCCTCGCCGAGCGGCGCCACGAGTATGCCGAGTTCCTCTACACGCGCCTGCAGCGCAAGGGCTACCTGCTGCGCGACTGCCAGCGCCTGGTCAACAACGACCGCAACGTGTTCGCAGCCTGCATGGTGGCGCTGGGCCACGCCGACGGCATGGTCACGGGCGTCACCCGCAACTGGAGCACGGCCTACGAGGACGTGCGCAAGGTGCTCGACGCCAGGCCGCGCCGGCGCGTGATCGGCGTGTCGATCGCGCTCATCCGCGGCCGCGCCGTGCTGGTGGCCGACGTCGCCGTGCACGACATGCCTGGCGCCGAGCAGCTCGCCGACATCGCCGAGGAGGCCGTGGGCGTGGCGCGCCGGCTCGCCATGGAGCCGCGCGTTGCCTTCCTCGCCTACTCCACCTTCGGCCAGCCGCGCGGCGAGCGCTCCGACCGCGTGCGCGAGGCGGTCTCGCATCCTCGACCGCCGCCAGGTCGACTTCGAGTACGACGGCGACATGGCGGCCGACGTGGCGCTCAACCAGCGAGGCCATGAGGCAGTATCCTTCTGCCGTCTCTCCGACACCGCCAACGTGCTGATCATGCCGGCGTTCCACTCGGCCTCGATCTCGACCAAGATGCTCAAGGAGCTGGGCGGGGCCACGCTGATCGGCCCCATGCTGGTGGGCCTCACGCACTCGGTGCAGATCTGCCCGCTCGGCGCCAAGGACAGCGACGTCGTCAACATGGCGGCGCTCGCCGCCTACGACGTCAACGGCTGAGGGATGCGGGACCTTCGCGGGGACACATCCCGCCGCCTCGAGCGGCTCGATGCCGCAGGCGCCAAGCAAAAGGGCAGGTCCACGAGGGACCTGCCCCTGCCGATCTGAGCCCCGCGGCGATCGGGTCCCGCAAGGCTCGGACTGCTCAGAACCAATAGAGAGACGATTGGCCGCCGCGCGAGCGGATGCGGCGGATGTCGGCCGGCTCGAAGCCGAGCTCGACCAGCGATTCCTCGCTGAGGCGTGACAGATGCCCCTCCACCATGGCGCGGGCGCTGGCTTCCCGGGCGGCCATGTAGCGGCGGAAGGCCCTGCTCCAAAAGCCGGTGCCTACCGGCTCCGTGCCCACAGAATCGTGGAGATCCAAGGTTGTAGTGGTGGTGCTCATGATCGTTCTCCGTTGCGCGCGGCTGCCGCAAGCAGCGCCGCTTTTCATCACGAGTACTCGCCGTTGCTGCATCGCAAAAGAGATTATGCTGCAACGCAGCAATGCGGGTCTCGCATGCCATATCCCGATGCAGTGTGCGGGCTCGACTGCGCCGCTTTTCGGCACCGGATGTGATTGCGGCTGCGCAGGCCGCGCCCTAAGACATCGCTCATGTTTCAGACCTACGAGGCTGCCCAGTCGGGCCAAGCCGGCGCCGATCGCATCGCGCGGTTGCGCAAAGCCATGGGCAAGGCCCGCATCGATGCCGTGCTCGTGCCGCGCGCAGACGAGCATCAGGGCGAGTACGTGCCGGCTTCAGCCGAGCGGCTGAAGTGGCTGACCGGCTTCACGGGCTCGGCAGGGCTCGCCGTGGTCGCGCGCTCCGCTGCGGTGCTGTTCGTGGACGGACGCTACATCGTGCAGGCGCCGACGCAGGTCGACACGCGCATTGTGGAAGTGCTGCAGGTACCCGAGGCCAAGACGAGCGACTGGCTGGCCAAGCATCTCAAAGCCGGCATGACGGTCGGCTACGATCCCTGGCTCCACACCGCTGGATGGATCGAGGACCTGGAGAAACAGCTCGAGCCGAAGGGCATCAAGCTCAAACCTTTGGGGCGCAACCTCGTCGACAGCGTCTGGGGCGAGGAGCGGCCGCCGCCGCCCTGCAAGCCTGTGGCCGTGCATCCCGCGCGGTTCGCGGGCACCCCGGCGGAGGAGAAGATCGCCACGCTGCAGGCGGGCATGCGCAAGGCGGGCGAGGATTACGTGCTCCTCACGCTTCCCGACTCCGTTGCCTGGCTTTTCAACATCCGCGGCTGCGACGTCGCGCACAATCCCGTCGCGCTGGCGTTCGCGCTCGTCCCCGCGAGTGGCAAGTCGGAGCTCTTCGTCGATCCCGCCAAGATCAGCCCCGAGGCCAGGGCCCATCTGGCCAAGCTCGCCAGGCTCGTTCCCGACGACAAAGGCGCCTGGGAAAAATTCGCGAAGATGGAGCCCCGGGCAAGGACCAAGGCGGCAAAGCAGGCCGTGCGCACCGTGCAAAAGGCGCTCGGCGAGCGCCTCGATGAGATCAAGCAGTCGCACAAGCGCGTGCGCCTCGATCCCGGCAGCGCCGCCGCCTGGTTCTTCCACAAGCTGGGCGAGAAGCCGATCGCGCGCGCCGCCGATCCCTGCCTGCTGCCCAAGGCCAGGAAGAACACAGTCGAGATCAGGGGCGCGAAGCTTGCCCACAAGCGCGACGGCGCCGTCATGGCGCGCTTCCTCGCCTGGCTCGACCGCGAGGCGCCGGCCGGCAAGCTCGACGAGATCGGCTGCGCGGTGCAGCTCGAGAAGATGCGCAGCGAAACGCAGGCGCTCAAGGAGATCAGCTTCGACACCATCTCGGGCGCAGGCGCCAACGGCGCCATCGTGCACTACCGCGTGACGGAGCCCACCAACCGCAAG
>CAVTVO010000038.1:0-19065 GCA_963738065.1 uncultured Alphaproteobacteria bacterium | reverse complement strand
AGAAAGTGAACCCAGAGTTTCCGGCGTCGGCGCATGGAGAAATCCATGGCACTGAAAGGCAAATGGCAGCGCCTCGTGGCAGCCCGCAGATTGTCGTGCGCGCCCCGCGCGACTATGGGCTATCCATGTCCTCGCGCCCGCACAACGAACGCCCTCGAGCCCAACGGCGGTTCTCCAGAACTCCCTCGAAGCCACGCGCGAATTCTGGCAGCAATACTACGTCGACCGCATCCTCACCCGCGAAGACGCCCGCGAGATCGCCCACAACCTTGTCGGCTTCTTCAGCGTCCTGCGCGACTGGACACGCCGGGAGAAGGAACGGGCAAGGGCTCTGGCGGAATTCCCGCCTGCATCCGCTAAGTCCAAGCCTTCAGACGCAGGCGGTCGCGTAGGAAAGAGCAGTCAACCGATTAAATTTTCACCCGGCGCGAAATTGGTTTGCATCGGCCCGCCCGGCTTGGTCAATCTGGCCAACGGTGGAGGCCACAATGACAAGCAAGAACGGCAAAGGCAGTCCTGAGGGAACCAAGACCAACAAGGCGCTGAGCTACGCCCGCGTTTCCTCCAAGGAGCAGGAGAAGGAAGGCTTCTCCATCGCCGCGCAGCAGAAGCTACTTCAGTTCCATGCCCGCGAGCGCAACCCTTCTCCATCGACAAGGAATTTGTCGATGTGGAGACGGCCAAGGGAGACGGGCCGCGCCAGCTTCAACGGCGATGGTGCAATACCTCAAGAAGCATCCAATACCGTCCGCACGGTCCTCGTCGAGAAGACCGACCGGCTCTACCGCAATCTCAAGGATTGGGTGACGCTTGACGAGCTCGACATCGAAATCCACCTGATCAAGGAGGGAATCGTCCTCTCGCGCGATTCCCCGCTCGTCGGAGAAGTTCGTCCACGGCATCAAGGTACTGATGGCCAAGAACTACATCGACAATCTGTCGGAGGAAGCCCGCAAGGGCCAGCGGGAGAAGGCCGCGCAAGGTTTCTGGCCAACCAAGGCTCCGCTTGGCTATCGCAACGTCCTCGGCCCCGAAGGCAAGCGCATCATCGCGCCCGATCCCGCCGTTGCCCCCATCATCGCCAAGATGTTCGGCTGGTACGTCCACCGGCAACCTACTCCATGCAGGAGATCGCCGAAATGGCGCGAGGGCGAAGGCCTCGCCTACCGCCGCACTGGCGCTGCCGTGCCCATGAGCGCGGTGCATACCGTCCTGCGCAACCGCATCTATACCGGCGAGTTCGACTGGAAGGGCAAGCGCTACAAGGGCAAGCATCAGCCGCTGATCTGCTTTCGACCTCTTCGAGCGCGTGCAGGATGTGATCGAAGGGCGCAACAAGCGCAAGACGAAACGCTCAAGGCACGATTTCGCCTTCGCCACCCTCATCACCTGCGGCCATTGCGGCTGCGCCCTGGTCGGCGAGATCAAGAAGGGCCAGTACGTCTACTACCATTGCACCGGCTACAAGGGGAAATGCCCCGAGCCCTACGTCCGCGAGGAAGTGCTCTCGGAGAAGTTTTCGGCGGTGCTGCGCTTGCCTGCACTTCAGCGAGGAGGCCCTGCGGCTCGTTTCGACGGCCCTCAGGGAGAGCCATGCCGACCAAGCCGCCGAACACGCCGCGGCGCTCGCCCGCCTTCAGGCCGAGTACAAGCGGCTTCAGGCCCGCGCCCATGCCATTTACATCGACAAGCTGGATGGGCGCATTGATACCTACTTCTTCGACAAGCTCACCGCCGACTTCCGCGCGCAGCAGGACCGCTGCCTAAGGGAAATCGCCCGGCATCAGGAGGCGGACCAGTCCTACCTCGAAGAGGGCGTCGGCCTGCTGGAGATGGCCCGCAACGCTCACGCCCTGTTTGCGAAGGAAGACCCACTGGAAAAACGTCGTCTTCTGAATTTCGTTGTTTCGAACTGCACGTGGCGCGACGGAGAGCTTTCCGCCACCTTCCGGCAACCCTTTGACCTGCTTGCGGAAACCACGGCGCTTGTCGCCCAAGTGGGCGCAGATCAAGGGCGGAATCCGGCAGATCATCCGGGTTGGCTGGGCTTCATCAAGGCGTATCGAACGCTTTGCGTCGCGCCAAGCCTGGAATTGAAGGTACTCTTCGATCAGATCCGGGAAGGATTGGCAACGACAAGTGAGCCGTAACCGTCGGGCCGGTTACCGCCTGACGGACAACTCTATTGCGACCCCTTCAAGCGATTGGGAAACTGGGCCGACTTCCGCGCCGTGGCCCGGACTCTCCAGCCACTTCAACCCGGAGCGATTGTAGGAATCGAGGAGACGGCGGGCACACGCTTTCGTGCCTTCCTTACTGCGAAGTGCTTCGAGCTCAGCCTCCAGCCGCTCGTACAGCGGCACGTGCACATCGCCGTCTAGCTTTTTCGATCAATACGACAGGAGAGCACGAGGGCGCGCTCAACACGTTCAATCAGTGGCGGTTTGTGTTGTGCCATGGTCGTGCAGGGTTCTCGAAACGATGCCCTGCTATATTTTGGCGATAAAATTGCCGCAGCCCAACTCATGTGTGGGCGAAGAGCGTCATTGGAGCGGGTGATGGGCGTCCATTCTCATCAAGAGCAATGGAAAATCATGGGCCTAACGGGCTGTCTGCGGTTGCTGTTGGCCATCATGTTGGACGAAATCTTCTGTGGATAACTTGTTCTCCGGCAGGTCCAGAAATCATCACGCTTAACGCGGGGAGCCGTTGCCATCATATATCAGGTATCAGGGCACTAGCCCGACCTTCTCAAGGGTATGAGGGCAGACAGCAGTCGCGGTAGGCTGTCGTAGATCTCGTCGGCATGGCCGCGCGAAGCTGTTGCCGCCCTCTGCGAGCGGGTTCAGGTGTCGGCGTTGATCCTCTGTTGTTGCGTGTCGGGTTGGGCGGGGCGTCAGCGCACAGCCGCAGATAGTCGCTGGTGGGCGTGCGCGAAGATGCCCTGGTAGGGACACGACGAGGCCATCGCGATCTTGATGCGCCGCACGCTGGTTGTGACCAGCGCGCCGATCTTCAAGAGCTTTAGCCGGATGGTGCCGCAGGTCGCCACCGCCATCGCAGTGCCGGCGAGCCCGATGCGGCGCAGCGCGCAGATGAGCACATAGGCAAACGCCGCAAACCATAAGCGCAGTTGATTGGCTCGCATGCTGGCGGCGCTGGTGCGGCCCGCGAACATGTCGGTTTGGCACTCCTTGATGCGGTTCTCCATGTCGCCGCGCGCACAATAGAGGTCCTCGTAGAGATAGCGCGCGTCGTCGGTCCAGTTGAGCGAGGTGACAAGGAAGCGCGGATTGGCCTCGCCTTGCGTCCACTCGGCTTTGGCGATCACCCGGCGCGGCAGCGACCAGCTGTCCCGCGTTTCCCAGCCTTCCAGGATCTTGAAGCGGCGTGCGGCATGCCTGGTGCGACGGCTCTCGCGGCGGGCCTGAGCCAGCTGGCGGCGGATCGCCTTCACCAGGCGCTCGTTCCTGGCCAGCCCGAAGATGTAGTCGACGCCGTTGTCCTCGCACCACGTCATCAGGTCGTCGCGGGCAAAGCCAAAATCGGCCCGCAGGATAATCTCCATCTCGGGCCAGCGGGCGCGGATTTGCGCGACGATGCGAGCAATCTCCTCCTTGGCGCCATCGGCGGCATCCTTGTCGGCAGTCCTCAGCTTGGCGGCGAGCAGGTGCCGGCCACAGAAGATGTAGAGCGGCAAATAGCAGTAACAGTCATAGTAGCCGTGGAAGTGCCGACCCTCCTGATCGCCATGGATGGGATCGTGCGTGGCGTCCAGGTCGATGATCATGCGCGTGGGGCGCTCAGCATACCAACTCCACACACAGCGTCACGAACAGCGCCGCAATCGCCGCCTCGTCGTAGGTGATCTTGTGATAAGGATCGCTGCCGACCTTGGCAGCGTGCTCCAACCGATTGAGCGTCGACTTGCCGGCCAGCGCCGCACAGTTCGACCGCTTGGACGTGAGTTTGCCCGCCAGCACCTGCAGCACGGGGTCATGCCGCAGGTGATCGTGATCGTTGATGTCCTCGTAGCCCAGGGCGATGGCGAAGATGCGCTGGCCGATGAGCGCCGGCACCGTGTGCAGCAGCGCATCCGGGTCGCGGCCATCCTTGAAGCAGCGCGCCAGTCGTTCGATCAGGCGGATGGCCCCGTTGGAGGCCCCGAGCAGCAGCCCGCCGGCGTGCGAGGTGATCTGGCCGCCGTCGAACGCGCCCACAACGCGGTGACCTTCCACGGTTCCGAAATCGAACGAATCCTGGCTACAGTCTGTGCGCATCGGGGTCGATCTCCGCTCTCAGTGAAGTCGTTGGTGCACAACAACTATCGCTGAGTCGCGACCCCGATGACCTCAAACCCGTTGAGAAACGCGCGCTAGAGCCTTGTCGAAGTCCACGTCTTGCCGGGGCCCACTAGCACTCTCGGCTGGCTGCAACATCGCAGACGTCACCAAAGCTCTTCCACAGTCCCCTTACACATACCCGCTTCCATGCTAAAAAACCACTACACGACCAATAAGATGGGCGCTAGCCTCACTGGACTCAAAATCCCGTTCCCCCTAAAGGAGTGTCGGTTCGATTCCGACCGCCCGCACCAATAGTGTAAGTGTTATTTGCGCCTGGGCTGGGCACATCCCAGGCTTTCCTATGATGGCCTGTCATGCCTACCGCAAATCAAAATCCCGAGCAGATCGCTCGTGACCTAATCGACGGCAAGCTCGTCGAAGCGGGTTGGTTTGTTCAGGACAAGGACGCGATCGATTTTAGCGTGGGGCAGGGCATCGCTGTCCGCGAGTATCAGACCGATGTTGGTCCGGCCGACTATGTGCTTTTTGTCGACAGGCGAGCCGTCGGCGTGATCGAGGCCAAACCCGAGGATTGGGGCCACAAGATCACGACTGTCGAAGAACAATCAGCCGGCTATGCCGCCGCCAAGCTCAAGTGGGTCAACAACAACGCGCCGCTTCCTTTCGTCTATGAAAGCACGGGCATCATCACGCGATTCACCGACGGCCGCGACCCCAAGCCACGTTCACGCGAGGTGTTCACCTTCCATCGGCCGGAGACGATGGCCGAGTGGCTGTCCAAGCCCGAGTCCCTGCGCGCCCGGCTGCACGACATCCCGGCGCTCAATCCGCCGGCCTGCGCGACTGCCAGATCAAAGCGATCCGAAACCTCGAGCAATCCTTTCAAGGAAGACCGTCCACGCGCGCTCATCCAGATGGCGACTGGCTCGGGCAAGACCTTCACCGCAATCACTTCTGTCTATCGTCTGCTCAAGCACGCCGACGCGAAGCGCATCCTGTTCCTGGTCGATACGAAGAACCTTGGCGAACAGGCCGAGCAGGAGTTCATGTCCTACCTGCCCAACGATGACAATCGGAAGTTTACGGAGCTTTACAACGTCCAGCGCCTGAAATCACCTTTCATCGCGGGCAGCAGCCAGGTCTGCATCAGCACGATCCAGCGCATGTACTCGATTCTGAAGGACGAACCGCTGGATGAAATCGCCGAGGAAGACAACCCAGCTGAGCGCCTTGTGCAGCCCAAGGCAGCCGTTGCCCGTCGTCTACAACAAGAAGATCCCGCCGGAGTTCTTCGACTTCATCATCATCGATGAGTGCCACCGCTCGATCTACAATCTCTGGCGGCAGGTGCTCGAATACTTCGACGCCTACCTCATCGGCCTCACGGCGACGCCCGACAACCGCACCTACGGCTTCTTCCGCAAGAACGTCGTCAGCGAATACGACCACGAGCGCGCCGTCGCTGATGGCGTCAATGTCGGCAACGAAATCTATCTCATCGACACCGAGATCACGCGGCAAGGCGCGAAGCTTAAAGCCGAACAGCAAGTCGAGAGGCGTGAGCGGCTGACCCGCAAGAGGCGGTGGGAGCGGCAAGATGAAGAAGAAGCATACGCTGCCACGCAGCTCGACCGCTAAGTCGTCAATCCCGACCAGATACGTACGGTCATCCGCACTTTCCGCGACAACCTGCCCGACATTTTCCCGGGGCGCGAAGAAGTCCCCAAGACCCTTATCTTCGCCAAGACCGACAGCCATGCGGATGACATCATCCAGATCGTTCGCGAGGAATTCGGGCAGGGCAATGACTTCTGCAAGAAGATCACCTATCAGGTGTCAACGCCGGAGCGATATTGCGTCGGCGGGCCGGAGCAAAAGTCCATCACCACGGCAAGCAAGAAGGCCCCCGATATCGGGGGCCTTCTTGCTTTCGCGCTTCAATCCGGTGGGTTGGCATCCGGGGTAGCGTCTGCTCGATGCCGGCGTGATCGGCGCTTGGAGTGGGCGAGACGGTAGCTGTCGCCGTTCATCTCGAGGATGTGGACGTGGTGGGTGAGCCGGTCGAGCAGGGCGCCGGTCAGGCGCTCGGCGCCGAACACGGATGTCCACTCGTCGAAGGGCAGGTTGCTGGTGACGATGGTGGAGCCGCGCTCGTATCTCTGGGAGAGCACCTCAAACAGCAGCTCGGCGCCCGTTTGCGACAGCGGCACGTAACCGAGCTCGTCGACGATCAGCAGCTTGTAGGCGACCAGCTGGCGCTGGAGACGCAGCAGGCGCTTCTCGTCGCGGGCTTCCATGAGCTCGTGCACGATGGCAGCGGCGGCCGTGAAGCCGACCGACAGTCCCTTCTGGCAGGCGGCCAGGCCCAGCCCCAGCGCAATGTGGCTCTTGCCGGTGCCGGAGTTGCCGAGCGCGATGATGTTCTCGCGGCGCTCGACGTACTCGCAGCGCGCCAGCTCCATCACCAGCGACTTGTTCAAGGACGGCAGCGCCGCGAAGTCGAAGCTGTCGAGGCTCTTCACGGTCGGGAACTTCGCTGCCTTGATGCGGCGCTCGACCATGCGCCGCTCGCGATCGATCAGCTCCTGCTCGGCCAGTCGCAGCAGGAAGCGGATATAGTCGACGCCTTCGGCGGCACATTGCCGGGCGACCTTGTCGTACTCGCGCAGGAAGGTCGGCAGCTTCAGCGCCTTGAGGTGGTAGGCCAGCAGAACTTGCGGCGTGTCGTTCATGATGCCGCTCCCGCCAGCAGCTCCATATACGAGCGCGCCGAAGTCGTCGTCACTGTTGCCCTGGGCAGATACGGATAGATTGCCATGTCGAGGCGCGGCGGGCGCCGCTCGATGCGGCACAGCACGAGGTGCTTGATGGCATCAAAGCCGATCGCGCCTCGCGCAATCGCCTCGCCGACGGCGGCGGTCACGTCATTGATTCTGAACGCCTCCATCAGGCGCAGCACCTGAACGAACTCGCGTTTGCCTGGTTTGCCCATGCGGGCCTCCAGGAGACGGCGCAACGTTGCGAACTCCTCGGGCAGCTGCCAGCCGGCCAGCGGTGCGGCCTGGTCCAGCGCGTTGATCTTCTGCTCGATCAGCGCCAGGTAGTGCAGCGGATCGAACACGAAGTCCTCACGCTCGTAGGAGCGGGGATGTCGGGCGATGATCTCCGTCCCGCAAGCGATCACCACCTCGTGCACGTACCCGCGCACAAGCACCTCGCGGTACCCAAAGCTGGTCGGCACTGAGTAGTCGTTGCGCCGGTAGCGCACCAGCGACAGCGAGGAGACGGTTGCGGGCACCTTCTCGCAGGCATCGTACGGTGGGGGCAGCGGCTTCTGCAGAGCGGACAGATCGCGCTGCAACCGTTCGCCGATGGTCTCGGAGTGGCCGCGCAGGCGATCGCTCATGCGCTTGCGGCAGCACGCGAGCAGATGCTCGTTCAAGACAGCGAAGCTGTCGAACACCGGGATCGGCACCAGGAAGTTGCGCCGCGCGAAGCCGACAAGCCCCTCGACCTTGCCCTTGTCGTTGCCCTTGCCCGGTCGACCGAACCGATCCTGGAACAGGTAATGCGATTGCAACTCACTGAACACACGTGTCCGTAGCCGTTTGCCGTCACCCAGGATGCGGGCAACCGCGATCTTGGTGTTGTCGTAGAGGATCGACTTCGGCACGCCGCCGAAGAACGTGAAGGCTTGGACGTGGCCGTCGCAGAAGGCTTCCGCCCTCTCAGCCGGATAGGCCACCACAAAGCAGGCGTCGGAGTGCGGTAGGTCGAACGCGAAGAAATGGATCTTGCGTTCGACGCCACCGATGATGCCGATCGCCTCGCCGAAGTCTGCCTGGGCGTGCCCCGGAGGATGCACCAGCGGCACGAACATCTCCTGGGCCCGCTGCCGCCAGCCCGCCACGTAGTCCTTCACGATGGTGATGCCGCCGGTGAAGCCGTGCTCATCCCTGAGCCGCTCGAAGATCCGCTTGGCCGTGTGCTGCTGCTTCTTCGGCCGGCCTTTGTCCTGGGCCAGGATGCCATCGATGATGGTGATGACCGCATCCAGCTTCGGCCGCACCGGCGGCCTCGTGCGCCGGTAGCCCGGCGGCACCGAGAATGCCACCATCTTCGCAACAGTTCTGGGATCGATCCCGAACCGCCGGGCTGCCGCCCGCTCGCTCAATCCCTCGATCCGGACCGCGTACCTGACCTTCGCGTAAAGTTCCACGTCCTTCATCCCCCCGCCCTCTGCCGACGCGGCACAGGGCTTCCAGCTGCCGGATTTTTACTCCGGCGCAACCGACCGAATCGGCCGCTTCACCGAGGGATTTTTGCTCCGGCGCTTACAAGAAGAGCATCCTGTACCGCTGCGCTATCCTTTGCGGCCACGTACTGATTGGTCACGAAGTAGATGCGTGGATAACCCCGGTTGGCCTCAACGATGCTCGCGACATCAGATCGTACCTTCCCGCGCCAATCCCCCTTCGCGCTGAAGGCGAAGGCCCAGCGTTCGTGTGCGCCAGCAACGTCGGGAACGTACCATCGCAAAGCAATGGCATTGGCCACAGGATAGGTCTCGGCATCTGTCTTGCCATCTCCACCACCTGTCGGTCCGGTTTGGGGACGCAAATTGGGTGAGATGAACTTCTCAGCGAGGCGTCGTGCGAACACCTCAAACGTCGCTTCGTCCTTCTGACTAGTCAGCGTTTCGAGATGATGTGACAGAACGGAGCGTGTAACGATCCGGCGTGTGGCGGTCTTTAAATCCGAATACAAGTGCGGTCGCCGCTCTCGCATAAAGCTTGACGGCTTGAACTGCTTGGTATGCCCAGGTCCAGGCGAATCGCTCTTCATGCTTCATTATAGTCAGTGGGCACTAGAGCAACTACGGCAACATGGCATTGCAATGTTACCCGCTAAGTCTCTGATATGACGTGGCACTTGCCGTCAGCGTGCTGAACGGCCATCGAAGGAATGGCAGTCGGTCGCTTCATCAATCGACGTTGGCCGAAGGGTCGTCGTGCATGTTGCCGCGCTCTTGCTTCATGATCCATTCCAACAGGACGCTCTTGCGTGCGCAAATGTTCACGCCAATGCGGAACACCGGTAGGCCGTTCCCATCAACGAGGTTGTAGACCCTGCGTCGATGCTTGCGTTCGCCGAACAGGAACACTGCGATCTCCTCAGCTCCATAGAGAATGTCACCAGCGATTGGCACGGTTACGTCCGCGCCTGCTGATGCGCCAACGCTGCGCAATGATCGCAGGGCTTCCCGCGTCGCCGGAGTGTCGGCCACGCCGGGGGTAGGGGCTGTCATTCTTCCTTCCTTTCGCGTCGTAGGTCTCTTGCTCACGTCTCCTACCTGGGTAGCGGACAGCATCGCATGCTGTCTTCCACAAATTTGTTTTCAACAAAGCTCACGGATTGTAGGCGCGAGCGCGGCAAGGTATCGGATGCGCATGTCAATAACAAAAAGGAGATTGCCATGAGCGCGACTGTAACCGTTGGGAAGCGATTGATACCGATTGAACACATTGCCCTGATCGAGCCGTTCGATGCGGCGGCACAGGCCAAATTGCAGA
Organism: uncultured Alphaproteobacteria bacterium; assembly: GCA_963738065.1. GTDB lineage: Bacteria > Pseudomonadota > Alphaproteobacteria > Rhizobiales > Hyphomicrobiaceae > AWTP1-13. The sequence continues at coordinate 9,185 of CAVTVO010000038.1, read as the reverse complement.
CCGACGTCCGTTTCAAGCGCGTATCGTTCTCGTCGACCGCGAAAGCGTGCTGACAGAGGAAGCGTTGGCCGCTTTCGCCGAGAAGCACGGGTTTCGCGTGTTGAGCGAGGATGGGATCGCGACCAACCCCGCTTCCGCTTCAGCGTGGAAGCTTTCGAACCCGCCGAGGGGTTCAAACCTACCAAGCCCTATCGCAGCCGGTTGTTTTGGCGTGATCAGGATGGGCAGCCCCAGAGTAAGCTGCTGCTGGCCGAGCCTGAGACCGTGCTTTCCGTCGTGGTGCGCGGAGTGCATGACCGAGCTTTCGGCAGCGCCGACATCCGTGTCGGGTCGGTCACGTCGCCCGCAGGCTTCGAGCTTTCGTCCAAGGTGAGGGCGCGTCCTTCCCGAAGGGGAAGGACCGGGCTCTATCCTGCCGCCTTGCGGCAGGACCGAGCCGCCGTTGGCGTCTCGGCCTCCGGTCACGATCCCTCGCGCAAGATACAAGGACAGCCTTCGGCTGACTTCCATTGGTTTTGTTCGGGGGCCTGCGGCCCCCCAGCCGTCAAGGCCAAGGCGAGCGGAAAGCACGGACCGGGTTGCCGCTTCGCGGCTGCCCGCACCACTCCGCGCTTTCCGGCCTTGACGGCCACCCCCCGCTCATTGCCGCGGGGCTAGTCGGTGTGCATGCGCACCCCGGAAAGAAGATTAGGAAGTGAAGCCAGACGTTCCGGAATCCGCGCATGGAGGAATCCATGACACCGCATTGCAATCGCCCGCACTGCTTGGCAGCCCCGTGGTTGCCACGCCCCACGCCTCGGCGTACCTGCGAAGGGGAGAGCACATCCCCATGCCCCCACGCGCCCGCACGACCGATGACGCTGACCCCGAACCCTGATTGTGGGTCTCTGTGATTACCTGGATGCCACGCGGGAGTTCTGGCAGCAGTACTATGTCGACCGCACGCTTACCCGCGAGGATGCCCGGGAGATCGCCCACAATCTTGTTGGCTTCTTCAGCGTCTTGCGCGACTGGACGCGCAGGGAGAAGGAGCGTGCGAGGGCTTCCTCGACGCCGGTGTCCGGTTCCACAGAGTCGCCTTCAAGGCGCACACGGACGCGCAAGAAAACACCGTCCTCAGACGAAATCTCTGCATAGTGCCGAATTGGTTTGCATCCGCCGAACCGGCTTGGTTCAATCAGGCTAACGGTGGAGGCCGCCATGAAAAGCAAGAACGGCAAGAGCTGTCCTGAAGCGCCCAAAAGCAACAAGGCTCTCAGCTACGCCCGCGTTTCTTCCAAGGAGCAGGAGAAGGAAGGCTTCTCCATCGCAGCCCAGCAGAAGCTGCTTCAATCCTATGCCCGCGAGCACAATCTCCTGATCGAGAGAGAATTCGTCGACGTGGAGACGGCCAAGGAGACCGGCCGCGCCAGCTTCGGCGAACTGGTGCAGTATCTAAAGAAACACGCTTCGATCCGCACCGTCCTCGTCGAGAAGACCGACCGGCTCTACCGCAACCTCAAGGACTGGGTGACCCTCGACGAGCTCGACATCGAAATCCACCTCATCAAGGAGGGAATTGTCCTCTCGCGGGATTCCCGCTCCTCGGAGAAGTTCGTACACGGCATCAAGGTGCTGATGGCCAAGAACTATATCGATAATCTCTCGGAAGAGGCGCGCAAGGGCAGCTGGAGAAGGCCGAGCAGGGCATCTGGCCGACCAAGGCTCCTCTCGGCTATCGCAACGTTCTGGGGCCCGAGGGCAAGCGCATCATCGCGGCCGATCCCGGCCGTCGCCCCCATCATCACCAAGATGTTCAATTGGTACGTGACGGGCACGTTCTCCATGCAGGAGATCGCGGAGAAGGCGCGGGCGGAAGGCCTCATCTACCGCCGTACTGGCTCCTCAGTGCCCATGAGCGCCGTGCATACGGTGCTGCGCAACCGCATCTATACCGGCGAGTTCCTCTGGAAGGGCAAGCCTACAAGGGCAAGCACCAGCCGCTGATCTGCGTCGATCTCTACGAGCGCGTCCAGGACGTGATCGCCGGCCGCCAAAAACGCAAAACCCGGCGCTTCAAGCACGAATTCGCGTTCGCTACGCTCGTCACCTGCGGCCATTGCGGTTGCGCCCTGGTAGGCGAGTTGAAGAAGGGCCGGTACGTCTATTACCACTGCACCGGATACAAGGGGAAATGCCCCGAGCCCTACGTCCGCGAGGAGGTCCTCTCCGAGCAGTTTTCGGCGCTGCTCAGCCGCCTGCACTTCAGCGAGGAGGTGCTTCGGCTCGTTTCACGGCCCTGAAGGAGAGCCATGACGACCAGGCCGCCGAGCATGCTGCGGCGCTCGCCCGCCTCCAGGCTGAATATGATCGCCTGCAGGCCCGGGCTCACGCCATGTACATCGACAAGCTGGATGGCAGGATCGATACCTACTTCTTCGACAAGCTCACCACCGATTTCCGCGCGCAGCAGGACCGCTGCCTGCGGGAGATCGCCCGGCACCAGCAAGCCGACCAGTCCTATCTCCAAGAAGGCGTCGGCCTTCTGGAGATGGCCCGCAACGCCCACGCTTTGTTTGCGAAGGAAGACCCACTCGAAAAACGTCGTCTTCTGAATTTCGTTGTTTCGAACTGCACATGGAGCGGTGGGGAGCTTCGCGCCACCTTCCGGCAACCCTTTGACCTGCTTGCGGAAACGACGGCGCTTGTCGCCCAGGCGAGTGCGGATCAGGGCCGGAATCCGGCGGATCATTCAGGTTGGCTGGGGGACTAGGATTTCGAACCTAGATTAACGGAGTCAGAGTCCGCTGTTCTGCCGTTGAACTATCCCCCAATTCCCTTTGGTTTCAATGTCTTAGGAATTGGAACTTTTCGACCAGCCCCTGCATAGCCTCAATTTTCCGGGCGCCAGCAGATCTGACGCTGGCCGGCGCGGGAGATGTAGAGCATCCACCGGAGCTTTCCAAGAGGAGCGAGAGCAGAGGTGGTCCCGGTTGTCTGAACAGATTTTCCGCTTCGATAAGTGGAGCCTCTGCCGGGGTTAGGCTGCCATGCGGAAGGGCAGCGGGGTGAAGTGGGCTTGATCGGGTGTCGCGCCGTCAAGGCTCGAATGCGGCCGGCGGCGATTGTAGAAGTCGAGATAGCGGCCGATCGAGCTGCGTGCCTCGCCGACGCCGTCGTAGGCCCGCAGGTACACCTCCTCGTATTTGATGCTGCGCCACAGCCGCTCGACGAACACGTTGTCGCGCCAGGCTCCCTTGCCGTCCATGCTGATCGCGACGTCGTTGTCGGCGAGCACGCCGGTGAAGGCCGTGCCCGTGAACTGTGAGCCCTGATCGGTGTTGAAGACCTCCGGCTTGCCGTGACGCGCCAGAGCATCCTCCAGCGTCTCGACGCAGAACGAGGCTTCCATCGTGATCGACAGCCGCCACGCCAGCACGCGGCGACTGAACCAGTCGAGCACCACGGCCAGATAGACGAAGCCGCGCGCCATCGGGATATACGTGATGTCCATCGCCCACACCTGGTTGGCCGCGTGATCTCCAGGCCGCGCAGCAGATACGGGTAGATCTTGTGGCCTGGTTCGGGCTTGGTGGTGCGCGGACGACGATAGAGCGCCTCTATCCCCATCCGCCGCATCAGCGTCTTCACATGCCGACGGCCGATCCTGCATCCCTCGGCAGCCACTAGACCGCGCAGCATCCGGCTCCCGGCGAAAGGAAACTCCAGATGCAGTTCGTCGAGCCGCCGCATCAGCGCGAGGTCGGCGGCCGACACCGGCCGCGGCAGATAGTACACACTGCCACGGCTGATGCGCAGAACCTCCGCCTGCTTGGTGATCGGCAGGTCGTGGTCACGGTCGATCATCGCTTTGCGCTCAGCAATCCCGCCTTGGTGAGCGCTCCCTCTAGGTACGCGGTCCGGATCGAGGGATTGAGCGAGCGTGCGGCGGCGCGGCGGTTCGGGATCGATCCCAGGACGGTTGCCAAGATGATGCGGTTCTCGGTGCCGCCAGGCTACCGGCGCGCGAGGCCGCCGGTGAAGCCGAAGCTGGGTGCGTTCATCGCCATCATCGACGGCATCCTGGCTGCCGACAAAGATCGGCCAACGAGGCGGCCGCCACCCTCCACACTATCCGCCTAACGTCGAAAGTGGTCGTCAGAAGCGATCGTGCTTCGATCGTGGCTGCGCACCATGATAGACGCGCAGCGCGACCAGTTCACGATCGTTGTCAGTTGTGAACCGGCCAGCGCCTGGCACGTCGATCGGCAATACGAGGGGTGAAGATCCCACACAGTGACACCACGACCGCGACGTCCTCGTCACAGCCTGCGGCCGCATCTGCATGCACAAAAAGAAGATCAACATCTCAATCGTCCTCGCGGGACAGCGCATCGGCTTGAAGGAGGTCGACGACGCCATCTGGCTCGTCTCCTTTATCACCTGCGATCTTGGATACATCGATCTCGAACAGAGGACTTTGCAGCCCCTCGACAACCCGTTCGACACGAGGTTCTTACCTATGTCTTAGGAACAAACCGTCACCTATGTGTCCGGGCTGGACAGCTAAGTGCTGGTGCCGGCTGCAGGAGCGGGCACCTACGCAAAAAAACCTTGTATTTCTAGGCACTTGTCACAGGCATCTCAGTGCGTGTGTAGCGGGCTTGTGGAGCGAGATCAAGCTGGATTTCTGGCGGCCAGCGCAAGCATACACTGGCGGTGCTCCAGCTCACCGCCATACCCGAACCACAACCGCACGTCTCGCCCAGCAAGTCCATGGGCTTGCGGTTCGTTTCACTCTTCAGTGGCGCTGGCGGACTTGACCTCGGGCTGGAACAGGCTGGGCTCACGTGCGCCGTTTGCGTCGAGAACGACAAGCATGCGGCGGCCACGTTGCGTGCCAATGGGCGCACGGTCCTTGAGCGTGACATCCGCAGCGTGACAGCGGCCGATCTCGGCAGCCCTGACGTATTAGTGGGCGGCCCACCGTGCCAGGACTTCTCGAACGCAGGCCCGAAGACGGGACTCAACGGCACACGTGGTTCCCTGGTCTTTGAGTTCGCACGGTGGGTCAACGAACTCCAGCCGCGCTTCTTCTTGTTTGAGAACGTGGAGGGCCTCAAAGGTCGCGGCCTCGACGCCGTGCTCGATGCCTTCCACGAGGCCGGGTACGTCACGGCGTATGGCATGCTCGACGCCGTGGACTTCGGGGCAGCTCAGCATCGCAGGCGACTGATCATCATTGGCTCCTGTGACCCGGCGATCAAGCCGTGGTTGCCGTCACCCACTCACTCGGGCTCACATCCCGACCCGGCCTACCGGTGGAAGACGTTCGCTGAAGCTACGGCGAGCATTACGCATCACACCTTCAAGCCCTACAGTACCAAGATGCGCGCCATCATGCTCCAAGTACCCGAGGGCGGAGACTGGCGCAGTCTACCACCTGGCACGTTTCCAGGGTTCGAAGCCAGCGATGGTGGCAAGACAGGTGCATATCGGCGGCTGAGCCGGAACGAGCCTGCACCGACGTTGGTGGCATCCGGTCCGGTCCAGCAAACGACGGTCCTGGGGCATCCGACCGAGGATCGTCCTCTTTCTGTTGAGGAGTACGCCAGGCTTCAGGGCTTCCCCGACGACTACAAGTTCGTGGACAGGCGCGACCGCCGCTACGAGGCGATCGGCAACGCCGTGGCCGTGCCAATGGCCAAGGCATTGGGCATGACGTTGCTAGCGCTGGCGCGTGGTGAGCAGCCTGTAACGAGCAAGCGCACGAAGGCCCTGCAACGCACCGCCAAGCCGACCAAACAGCCCGCGCTTGAACTACCTCGGTTGCCCTCGGGTGCTCCGCCATCCGTTGCTGCCGGTCAGCGCCTCAAAGCCGCCATGCGCGCCCGTGGAATGACCCTGGATCATCTATCCGCCGCAACCGGCATCAGCGTGCGAACCTGCTGCACGCTTCAGCAGGGAGATGGCAACGTCGCCAACTACTCTCGCTGTTGCATCGCCGTGGGCATCCCCACGGCCCTCGCCCTTGGCCAGCCTTCTGGTCGTCATCTCTACAACGCGGATTGGGCCTGGAGCGCACAAACGCTGGCAGCCGAAGCGCGCCGGATCGCGGCGTTCACGACACCCGAAGTCGTTCTCTCGACGCCGCAGACGCACTGGCGTCCCTGCTGGCGACTACGCGGCAGAATTGACCTTGACCCGTTCTCGCCTGAGACCGGCCCAACAGTCGAATGCGGTACCTTCTACAATCGATGGCAGAATGTATTCCTACGGCGAGGGCCGCCTTGTGCTCGAACGCCGCTAACGCCTAGTCATACGCCTAGTCGTACGACTAGGTGCAAGGGCGATGAGCGGGCGGGTTGAGATCATCACGGGATCTGAGCGCCGACGACGATGGAGCGAGGAAGAGAAGCTTCAGCTTGTCGAAGAGGCATGCCGTCCCGGCCACTCGGTGTCGCAGGTTGCGCGGGTCCGTGGCATCAACGCGAGCCAGCTGTTCGCGTGGCGGCGCCAGGCGCTGTCCAAGGGACTGGTCAGCGACAATCGACCTGAGCCGACCGCTGTGCCGGCGCTTGCATTCGCACCGGTCAATGTGATGGAGGAACAGACACCTGCGGAGCCCGGAGAGGAGGTGCGACCGGCACGGCGACGGAAAGTCCCTCGAGGATCGGCAACGATCGAGATCGAGTTCAAGAGCGGCGACCGTGTGCGTGTCGAAGGCTCCGCCGATGCTGCTCTGGTCGCGCGCATCGTCGCCGCGCTGAGGCGCGCATGATTGCGTTCCCGCCCGGTGTGCGCGTGTGGCTGGCGACCGGTCACACCGACATGCGCAGGGGCTTCCCGTCGTTGGCCTTGCAGGTGCAGGAGGTGCTGCGTGGCGATCCGCTGAGCGGGCATCTGTTTTGCTTCCGGGGCCGCAGAGGCAATCTTTTGAAGGTGATCTGGCACGACGGCCAGGGCGCGTGCCTGTTCACGAAGCGGCTGGAGCGCGGTCGCTTCCTGTGGCCGAGCCAGGCCGACGGCGCCGTAACGATCTCGCCGGCACAGCTCGGTTATCTCCTGTCCGGGATCGATTGGCGACATCCGCAGGAAACTTGGCGTCCGACCTCGGTGGGGTGAGGTTTGGTCTTTGCGGTTGGCGGCGAATATGATTCCTTCGCCGTGTGACGACCACACCTCAATCGCTGCCATCCGATCTCGCCGCCGCCCACGCGATGATCCTCGCGGAACGCGCCGCGCGTGTGCAGGCCGAGGCCGTTGCGGCATCGGCACAGGGGGAAGCGGCGACCGCCAAGGCCGATCTTTCGAACCGCGATGCGCTGATCGCGCATCTCAAGCTGGAAATCGAGAAGCTGCGGCGCTCACTCTACGGCACCCGCTCGGAGCGCAAGGCGCGCCTCCTGGAGCAGATGGAACTGCAGCTGGAGGACCTCGAGGCCGCAGCGACCGAGGACGAGCTGGCAGCGCAGAAGGCGGCGGCGCGGGCGGGAGGCGTCCGATCGGTCGAGCGCAAGCGCCCGTCGCGCAAGCCGTTCCCCGAGCACCTGCCGCGCGAGCGCGTCGTCATCGCCGCGCCGCAGCTGTGTCCATGCTGCGGATCGACCAAGCTGTCGAAGCTGGGCGAGGACATCACCGAGACGCTGGAAGTGATCCCGCGTCGATGGAAGGTGGTGCAGACGGTGCGCGAGAAGTTCTCGTGCCGTGACTGCGAGAAGATCACGCAGCCGCCGGCACCCTTCCATGTGACGCCACGGGGCTTCGCCGGCCCGAACCTGCTGGCCATGATCCTGTTCGAGAAGTTCGGCCAGCACCAGCCGCTGAACCGTCAGAGCGAGCGCTACGGCCGGGAGGGCATCGATCTGAGCGTGTCGACGCTGGCCGACCAGGTCGGCGCTTGTACCTCGGCCCTGCAGCCGCTGCATAAGTCGATCGAGGCCCACGTCCTGGGCGCCGAGCGCCTGCATGGCGACGACACCACGGTGCCGATCCTGGCCAAGGTCAAGACCGTCACAGGCCACATCTGGACCTATGTCCGCGACGACCGGCCATTCGGCGGTCGCGCACCGCCGGCAGCCCTCTACTACGCCTCGCGCGATCGCAGGCAAGAACACCCCGAGCGCCATCTTCGCGGCTTCACCGGCATCCTGCAGGCCGACGCCTACAGCGGCTACAATGCGCTCTACGATCCGTCACGCTCCCCGGGTGCGATCACACCAGCACTCTGCTGGAGCCACGCCAGACGTCAGTTCTTCGAGCTGGCCGATATCGCCGCCAATGCTCGGCGCGGTAAGAAGGCGCCGGCGATCTCGCCGGTGGCGCTGGAGGCGGTCAAGCGCATCGACGCGCTGTTCGACATCGAGCGCGCCATCAATGGCCTGAGTGCCGAAGAGCGTCTGCGTGTCCGGCAGCAACAGAGCCGGCCACTTGTGGAGGCGCTGGAAACCTGGCTGCGTGAGGAGCGGTCGCGTCTGTCGCGCTCGGCCTCCGTCGCCAAGCCGATCGACTATCTGCTCAGGCGCTGGCAGCGATCTACCCCCTTCCTGGCCGACGGCCGCATTTGCCTAACGAACAACGCCGCTGAGCGGGCCCTGCGCGGTTTTGCCCTCGGAAGGAAGTCGTGGCTCTTCGCCGGTTCCGAACGCGGCGCGGCCCGGGCCGCGGCCATGACCACGCTGATTGCCTCGGCGAAGCTCAACAATGTCGATCCGCTGGCATGGTTGGCCGACGTGCTCGCCCGCATCGCAGGCATGCCGCAGAGCCGGCTTGCCGAGCTACTGCCGTGGAACTGGCAAGCAGCACGCACGCAGATGCGGCCGCAGGCCGCCTGATCAGCCGGAACTACCCTGCGGTCCCGGCCGGATGCTTACGGCAGAATGGCTTCCTGCACGATTGGTTCGGCATCGTCTGGCTGCAACCAAACTACGACCGCAAGTCGATGCGCTCTCTTGCCGAAAAAATTCCCCGCGAGCTGGCCAGCGGCCGGATCGAGCTGATGGCGGCGCTCCTGATGAACCGGACGACCACTGCCTGGTCGGAGGTGGTTCGCGCTACGGGCGCGACAATTTTCCATTTTACTGACGGGATAAAGTTCGGTGGCCTGCCCATCAAGGCGCCTTTCGACAGCATCCTTGCCGTGTGGCTGGCGACCGATGCTGAACTGACCGCTCGCCAGAACGCTGCCGCCGAACTACCGCTGAAAT
>CAVTVO010000037.1:0-85965 GCA_963738065.1 uncultured Alphaproteobacteria bacterium | reverse complement strand
CGCATCCTCGACAAGCTGGCCGTGTGAGTTGGCCGAGCAGGATTTGCCTCGGCACACCAACATATCGAATGTCGCCGCCGCATTGCAAGAACTAGCATGCCGAGAAAGCATCACCTCGCCGTGGGCATGTGTCGGGCAGGCGCGCTTTACCGATGCGGGCCTGCGCCTGTCCAGTGGGGAGCACGCCGGGCGGGCTGGGATGTTGTCCGGCTCAATCGGGCCCGAGTCGCGACGACGGCAGACACACGCCTCTTCCAAGATTGCGTCGCTTTCCCCAGCTCGCTCAGGAGCGTAGTCACTGCCCAAGCCTCTCCAGCAGTGCCGGCATGTGAACCAGATCGGCCTTGTAGTTGCCGGTCAATGCATACATGACGATGTTGACGCCGGTGCGGAAGGCCATCTCGCGTTGCTGTTCGCCGCCGGGAACGACGGAATAGAGTGGCCGGTTGCTGTCGTCGAGCGCCCAGGCGGCGGCGAGGTCGTTGGAGGTGATCAGGATCGAGCTCACCCCATCGACACGCCTGGGATGCTGGCCCTGGTTGCTGTCGCGCGCCACCTCGGCCTCAACCCACAGCTGCCCGCCGTCCCAGCGCCCAGGGAAGCTGCGCAAGAGGTAGAAGGACTTGGTCAGCACATGGTGCTCGGGCACGGGTTCCAGGCGCGGGATATCGAGGCTGCCGAGCAGGCGCTGCAGGGAGGTGCCACCTTCCCGCGCATGCTGCGCCCCGTGGGAATGCCCTGGCCAAAGTCCTTGGTGTCGAAAACGATCATGCCGCCTTGCTTCATGTAGGCATCGATCTTGGTCAGCGTCGCCTCGGGGAGCGGCCGCGCATTGCTCAGCACTGGCCAGTAGAGGAGCGGAAAGAAGGCGATCTTGTCGGTGACGATATTGACGGCGAATGGATCACCCGGCTGCACAGTTGTGTGAAGGACCAGGAACGTGTTGAGGCCGATCAGGCCCTGGCGGCTCACCTTGTCGGCGGCCGCATCGCCAGAGAGAACATAGCCGAAGGTGATCTTCGCCGTGGCCTGGACGGCGTGGGCGTCGTCGGTGCGAGTGCCCAGTGGGGTTGGTGCCACCGTTTGTGCGAACGCGGCGCCGGCCAGGAGCAGGGACCCTGCGACAATGAAAGCGGCCACGGCCACGGCACGTTGCGCGCGTCGGCCGAAGAAGAGGCCGCCGCTCTGGAGCAGCAGCACAGCGACGATGTCGGCGAGCAGCAGCGCCAATGCAATGGCAAGCGGCTGCGGCTTCAGCGGCTGCGCCGTATCACCCTCCTGATATGCCGTTAGTATGCCGATCCTCGGCAGGCCCACGGATTTCTGCTGTCCGACGGCCGCATGTGGCCACGTGATCGCTACGCCACCAACAAGTGGGATGAACTCTCGCCGCCTCATTCAACCACCTCATCGAGACCAACGGGACCAGAGTATCATTACTCACTCGAAGCGCTGAGGTGATTGCTGCGACGCAAAGATCCGGCATCGCCAAGTTCGGTTTGGGTCTCGACCGACCTTGCTGCGCGCGCCATAGGGCTGCATGAGATCGAGAGCTGCCGCGGAAGGGGTCGGACCAAGCGTTGGACCGAGGGCTGTTGTGGAGTGCTGCCGGGACCCCGTCGTGCAGCGGGGGCTTGACTCCTGGCGCTGGCTAGTTCTTCATTTGTTCCGGGCTGCGCGAATGCGCGGATGGCTGTCGGGGGCTGCGATGCCAAGGAACCTTGCCTTGCGAATCCGGACACGGCTCTCGCGCCTAGCCTTTGGAGGGCTTGCCCTAAGCCTAACAATTGTTGTTGCCACGCCGATCGTTGCAACTGGCGACGCGCTCGCCCAGCGCGCCCCCCTACCGCGAGCGGCCCGACGCCTACAGCCGCGACTACGACCGCGGCGGCCCCAGGGCGCACGAGCACGAGCCGGGCGTGTTCGACTATTACCTGCTCTCGCTGTCCTGGAGCCCGACCTATTGTGCCGATGTGGGCGAAGCGCGCGGCGACCCGCAATGCAGCCCGAGCCGTCCGCGTCCCTTTGCCTTCGTGCTGCACGGCTTGTGGCCGCAGAACGAGCGCGGCTGGCCGCAGGACTGCCGCAGCGCCGACCGGGGCTACGTGCCCCGCCCGGTGGCCCGGCGCATGCTCGACATCATGCCGAGCGAGAAGCTGGTGTTCCACGAGTATCGCCGGCACGGCACCTGCTCGGGGCTCGGTGTCGACGGCTATTTCGATCTCGCGCGCCGGCTGCACGACCGGGTCAAGATCCCGCCCCGCTTTGTCAGCCTCACCGATCCACGCGTGACGGTGAGCCCCACCGAGCTGATGCAGGATTTCATGGCCGCAAACCCGGGACTCCAGCCCGACATGATCGTGGTGCAGTGCGGCGGCGCCGGCAACCGGCTCAAGGAGGTGCGCGTCTGCTTCGACAAGGGCGGCGACTTCCGTGCCTGTGGACGCAACGAGAACCAGGCCAAACTGTGCTCGGCCGCTCGCATGTACGTGCCGCCGGTGCGCTACGGCGCCGAGGGTCGCGTGCGCCGCGGCTCGGAGCCGGGCGACCCGGAACGCCCGGCCAATGCGCCGCCCGACCGCAAGGCCCCGCCGCTTGCCCCCGACTCGCTGCCGGGCCCCTCGCTGCCGGGCCCAAGGGGAGAGCGGCGACTGTAGCGTGCTTGCGGTCCGACACTTCCATCACGCTCGATGCTGCAACCCATCAGCGATGACAATGTGCGCTGCGTGGGCCGCCATGGTAAACTGCCGTCGTGTTCACAGGCATCATCACCGACATCGGCGATCTCGCCGAGCGCTTGGGCGGGCGTCTCACGATCCGCTGCGGCTACAAGGCCGACAGCATCGCCATTGGTGCATCGATCGCCTGTGACGGCGCCTGCCTGACTGCGACCGCCGTCGTCCCCGCGGGAGATGGCTGCCACTTCCAGGTGGACGTCTCCAACGAGACGCAGAGCAAGACCACGCTGGGCGACTGGCGGCCCGGCCGGCGCATCAACCTGGAGCGCTCGCTCAGGGCCGGCGACGAGCTCGGCGGCCACATCGTCACCGGTCACATCGACGGCGTCGCCCGCATCCTCGATATTCGTCCCGATGGCGAATCGCGCCGCTTCACCCTGGAGTCGCCCGACGACCTTGCCCGCTATATCGCCTCCAAGGGCTCGGTCGCGCTCGACGGCATCTCGCTCACTGTCAATGACGTGGATCAAGACCGCTTCGGCATCAACCTCATCCCCCACACCTTGACCCACACGACGTGGGGCGCGAAAAAGCCGGGCGACAGGGTCAATCTGGAAATCGACGTGCTTGCCCGCTACGTGGCGCGGGCCATGGAGCGCAAAACGTGAAGGACGCTTTGAAGACGGTCACCTACTCGGAAGGCAAAGGCTTCCTCTCGCCGATCGACGAGATCATCGAGGATCTGCGCAATGGGCGCATGATCATCCTGGTCGACGCGGAGGACCGCGAGAACGAGGGCGACCTCGTCATACCCGCGCAGATGGCCACGCCCGACAACATCAACTTCATGGCCAAGCACGGCCGCGGCCTGATCTGCCTGTCGCTGACTGCGCAGCGCGCCGCTCAGCTGCGGCTGGAGTTCATGGCGCGCCAAAACGAAGCGCGCAACCGCACGGCGTTCACGGTGTCGATCGAGGCACGCGAGGGCATCGCCACGGGCATCTCCGCCCACGACCGTGCTCGCACCATCGCCACGGCGATCGACCCCACCAGGGACTTCAACGACATCGTCTCGCCTGGCCACGTGTTCCCGCTGATCGCGCGCGAGGGCGGCGTGCTGGTGCGGGCTGGGCATACGGAGGCCAGCGTCGATCTCGCCCGGTTGGCGGGCCTATATCCGGCCGGCGTCATCTGCGAGATCATGAACGACGACGGCACCATGGCGCGTATGCCCGACCTCGTCGCCTTCGCTCAGCGCCACGGCCTCAAGATCGGCACCATCGAGGACCTGATCGGCTACCGCCTGCGGCACGACAAGATCGTCAAGGAGGTGGCGAAGACGACGGTGCACAGCGCGCACGGCGGCAACTTCGATCTGCATGTCTTCGAGACCGCAGCCGAGCCCGTCGAGCACCTCGCCTTCGTCAAGGGCGACCTTGGTGTGCCGGGCCCGGTGCTGGTGCGCGTGCATGCCGTGAACGTCCTCACCGACCTCCTGGGCGTCGGCGCAGAAGGTCCGCGCGACTCGCTGATCGAGAAGGCCATGCAGATGATCGCCGAAGAGGGGCGGGGCGTGATCGTTCTGATCCGCGACTTGCGGCCCAAATCGGTGTCGGCGTGGGTTGCCCAGAACGCGGAAAGCAAGCGCCCAAGGAGAAAGGTCACGGCAGAGCGGCGGCTGGTCGAGATCGGTGTTGGCTCACAGATCCTGCGCTCGTTGGGCGTCTCCGATATGATCCTTCTCACCAATGCGCCGCCGTCGCGCTATGTCGGCGTCGAGGCGTTCGGGCTGCGCATCGTCGGCCAGCGCCGGATCAGCTGAGGCCATGGCCGGCAGGGCACAACGATCGCCAGAGGCGCGAAAGCGCGAAGAAGCGGGTGGCCAGGGCGCGCACATCCTGATCATCGAGGCCCCCTACTACGAGGCGATATCGAAGGAGTTGGCGGCGGGCGCCATCGCGGAGCTGGAGGCAAGGCAAGCCACCTACGAGCGCATTACCGTGCCTGGTGCGCTCGAGATCCCGCAGGCGCTCGCGCAGGCGGTCAAGGCCGGGCTGATCGGGACGGACGAGGCCAACGCGCGCTTCGACGGCTGCGTGGTGCTCGGCTGCGTCATCCGCGGCGAGACCTCGCACTACGATATCGTCTGCAACAACGCCAATCATTGGCTGATGGAAGTAGCGGTGCGCAACACCATCCCGCTCGGCAACGCGATCTTGACGGTCGACACCGAGGCGCAGGCGCTGGCCCGTGCGCAAGGCGGCCGCGAGGGCAAGGGCGGCGTCGCGGTGCGCGCATGCCTTGCCGTGATTGCGCTGGAGCGCGTGTTCGCCGACGAGGACCTCGAATGAGCGCGGCGCGCAAGGGCGGGGCCAAGAGCGCAGCGCTGGCGCGCAGCCAGGCGCGGCTCGCCGCCGTGCAGGCGCTCTACCAGATGGACCTTGCCGAGACCGACCTTGCCGCTGTGATCGAGGAGTTCAAGGCGCATCGGCTCGGCAGCGATCTCGACAACGGCGCGACGGCGGAGGTCGACCCGGAGCATTTCGCCGACCTGCTCAGAGGCGTCGTCAAGTGCCAGCGCGAGATCGACCCGATGGTCGACCAGCAGCTGGCCCAGGGCTGGCGACTGACGCGCATCGATTCGATCGTGCGGGCCATCCTGCGCGCGGCGACCTTCGAGCTGACCGAGCTCGCCGACGTCCCCGCAAGGGTCATCATCAGCGAATACATCGAGGTGGCGCACGCCTTCTTCGAGGGTGACGAGCCGAAGGTGGTGAACGGCGTGCTCGATGCGCTTGCCCGCAAGCTTCGTCCCGGCGAGCTGCCCGAGCGAGGCTAACGCAGAGGACGCCGGCTCTGCCGTCCCGGGGGTTGCTTGACAGGGCCCGGACGTTGGCGGACGCTGCCCGCAATATTGCGCGGAATAGCCGAGCATCGACCGATGTCGGCGCTCGGTCTCGACTGACGCCTAGGGAGGAGCCCCATGCGCGAATACACGCCGGAAAATATCACCGATGTCGTGATCGAGCAGATGGCGACCACGCCGGACCCGCGCATGAAGGAGATCATGGAGGCGGCCGTGCGCCACCTCCACGCCTTCGCCCGCGACGTGAAGCTCACGCCCGCCGAATGGATCAAGGGCATCGAGTTCATGACCAAGGTCGGGCAGATGTGCACGCCCGCCCGGCAGGAGTTCATCCTGCTGTCGGATACCATGGGGCTCTCCGCGCTCGTCAACATCATGCACGACAAGACCAAGATGGAGGAGGCGACGGGGGCGAGCCTGCTCGGCCCCTTCTTCCGCGAGAACACGCCGCGCTTCGCGCATGGCGCCCAGATCGCCAAGAAGACGGAGGGCACCGAGGTCGTGCTCTACGGCCGCGTCACCAACGCAAAGGGTGCGCCGCTCCCCGGCGCGCAGGTGACCGTGTGGCAGACGGCCGCCGATGGCCGCTACGACATCCAGAATGGCATCGAGGAGATCGACTGCCGCGGCATCTTCCAGACCGACGAGAAGGGCAACTACCTGATCCGCACGGTTCGCCCGCTCGGCTATTTCATCCCGCTCGACGGTCCGGTGGGGCAGATGGTGATGTCGCAGAAGCGGCACGGCATGCGTCCGGCGCATATCCACTTCTTGATCAGCGCGCCGGGCTATCGCGAACTCGTAACAGCGCTGTACCTGGCCGGCGACAGCCACCTCGAGGACGACGTGGTGTTCGGCGCCTCGGGCGATCTCGTCGCCGAGGTCAAGGACGAAGATCCGGCCTCTCCGGTCAAGGGCGTGCCCAGCATCCACTTCGATTTCAGCCTCGCGCGCGAATTGGAGGCGGACAAGCGGGCCGGGCGCGTCGGCGGTGATCCGGGCGCGATCACGGTAGGCAAAGGCAAGGGGACCGCGCCCTACGGCACGCCGCCGCCCGAAATGGTCGCGGCCGCCGCCGAGCCGGCGAAGAAAGGCGGCATCCTTGCCGGCCTGTTCCGAGGGAAATAGGCACCACTTTCGAATTTGCCGTGGCCCGGCCCTCACCGCAGTTCGAGCAGGTTCGCCAGTGCCGGCAGGGCAAGCAAGCCGGTTGCCACCAACCAGATGGCGAGCGAAGCCGGCGTGCTGTGTTGGAGGCCGCGCAGGCGCTCGTATAGCGCGGCGGGAAGGCCCGCAATCATCAGAGTGAGCACGGCGATCAGCAGGGAGGCCAGATATTGCAGGAGGTCTTGGTCGAGGACGGCGGAGCCGCGGGTGAATAGATAGAGAATGTAGGAGATGGAATCATAGAGCGGCGTCAGCGGCAGGCCGTTGATGGCGGCCAGGGCGACCGTGCCGAGGAGCAGGCCGTCACGCCGGAGGAACCTCTGGAGGCGGCTTGGCGTCTGCATGGGGCTTAGCTCATGGACAGGCGCACGCCCGTCGCCGACACGGCGAGGAACAGGGCAATGCGCGCCGCCAGCAGCCAAGCGGCGGCGAAGAGGATGACGACCGCGGCAGGCACCAGCCGCGGCGTGACGGCGCCGGTGACCTTGACGACGGGCCCGGTTGCGGCTGCGAGGAAGCGCGCCGCGACGTTGCCGTCCCCCAGGCTCGGCAGGAGCGTGAGGGCGAGCCGGCCGATCAGCAGCCAGATCAACGCCGCAAGGATCAGGTCGGGCACGTGGTAGTACCAGTGAGCGAGTAGACTTTGGCCTGGCATATCCGAATGCTCACCCGTTGCCGACGGCCGATGCGATTTCGTCGAGCACCATCACCGGCGGCCGCCCGGCGAGGTCACATGCCGAGATAGGAGAAGACCAGCGCCGTTGTCCACAACCCAATGGCGATCGCGCAAGTCCAGACAGGACCGTCTTTGATCTGATGCCCACCCATCGCAAGCCGCGCGGGAGCGAGTTTCACCACTCGACAGGCTATCTGAAGATGACACTTTGCGACATTCATGATGAGGTGACGCAGCAGCTCGACACGCAAGCCATAGCGATCCTGCTCTAGCGCCTCTCCCGCCGGACCCCGGGTGAACCGGCAGGCCGACACTTGCATCCGAGGCTGAATGCCGATGGTTTTGACGCAACCCAGCGCCGAATACCGCAACATATCGTCGACCCCGCTGCTGGCGCTCGACGGCGTCGTCGTGGACACGGAGACGACTGGGCTAGATGCCCGCACGGCGCGCCTTGTGCAGATCGGCGCGGTGCGTCTCGGCGGCGGCAGCCTCGAGGAAGCCGACACGTTCGAGCGGCTGGTCGATCCTGGGGTGCCGATCCCCGCCATGGCGAGCGCCATCCACGGCATCAAGGACGAGCATGTTCGCAGCGCGCCGAGCTTCAGCGCGATGGCGCCGGAGCTCGAGGCATTCATCGGCTCGTCGGTTCTCATCGGACATACGATCGCTTACGACATCGCCGTCCTGCAGCGCGAATACGCTCTGTCGGGCCGCACGTGGCACCGGCCGCGCACCCTCGACGTGCGCGATCTCGCCGAGCTGGCACAGCCGACGCTCGCCCGCTACGACCTCGACCGGCTGTGTGAATGGCTTTCCATCGAGATCACGGGGCGGCATACGGCGATCGGCGATGCCATGGCCACCGCACGCCTGTTCCGGGGCCTGGTGCCGCTGTTGCGCCAGCGCGGCATCCGTACGCTTGCCGAGGCCGAGGCCGCAACGCGCCAGATGGTGGAGCAGCGCGCCCAATCGATGCCCGGCCCGGGCCTCGAGATGGAGCTCGCCGCCAGCGATTCGCGCGCCCCTATCGCCCGCGTCGACAGTTTCGTCTACCGCCATCGCGTGCGCGACGTGATGAGCGCCCCGCCGGCGACCGCGCCGGCCGACGCCACGGTCCGCGACACCCTCCGCCTCATCATCGACAGGAAGATCAGCTCGGTGTTCGTGGTCTCGGACGACGGCCCCGATGGCATCGTCACCGAGCGCGACCTGCTGCGCGCAATCGACACCAGCGGCGCCGCGGGCCTGATCTGCTGCTCGGCAGCATCGCCAAGAAGCCCCTGCAGTCGGTGCTGGAGGACGACTTTCTCTATCGTGCCATCGGCCGCATGGAGCGACTGGGCTTCCGTCACCTCGCCGTGCGCAACGGCCAGGGCAAGCTCACCGGCGCTGTGACCACGCGCAACCTGCTGCGCCACCGCGCCACCACCACGATCATTCTCGGCGACGAGATCGACAGTGCGAGCGACGTTGCGGCGCTGGCTCAGTCCTGGTCCAAGCTGTCCCTGCTCGCCACCAGCCTGCTGGCCGATGAGGTCGATCCGCTTGAACATCGCAGGCGTCATCAGCGCCGAGATCTGCGTGCTCACTCGGCGCGCCGCAGAGCTAGCCGAAGCGCGCCTGGCAGACGCAGGCAAAGGGCCCGCGCCGGTTCCCTATGCCGTCCTTGTGCTTGGCTCCGCCGGTCGCGGTGAATCGCTGCTTGCCGCTGACCAGGACAATGCCATCGTCTATGCGACGGGTGCGCCCGGTGCCGCCGAGGACCAGTGGTTCGAAGCGCTGGGAGTGGAGATCGCCGCCATCCTCGACGCGGCGGGCGTGCCGTTCTGCAAGGGCGGGGTGATGGCGCGCAACGCCCAGTGGCGCATGAGCGTCGGCCGCTGGAAGGATACGATCGCTGGCTGGGTGCGCCGCCAGCGGCCGCAGGACCTGCTCAATGTCGACATCTTCTTCGACGGCGTGCCGGTGCACGGCACGCTCGCGCTCGGTGACGCGATCTGGAACTATGCTTACGATGCCGGACACCAGAACCCGCCCTTCATCAATCTCCTGAGCGAGCTGGCCCGCGAATGGCGCCCGCCCTTTACGATGCTCGGCAAGATTCGCACCGACATGAAGGGGCGCATCGACCTGAAGAAGACGGGCCTGCTGCCGCTCTTCACGGCGGCGCGTGCGCTCTCGATCCGCCACGATGTGCGCGCGCGCTCGACGCGGGAGCGGTTCCGGGGCGTCGCAGCGGCGGGCGTGGGCGCTGCGAGTGAAATTGAAGCCATCATTGAGGCGCATCGGGTGCTGCTCGCGACGGTCCTGCGCCAGCAGCTGGCCGATGCGGAAGCCGGCATCCGGCTCTCGCCCAATGTCGATGTCGCGCACTTGACCAAGAAGGCACGCGAGGAGCTGCGCGCGGCGCTCGGCAGGGTACGCTCAGCCGTAGACCTCGTCGGCGAAGGAAGGTTCTGATGCAATTCGCCGCGGGAGAGGCCCCATAGTGCCGCCTTTGTCTTCTTCCCTCCTGACGGCAGTTCAGCGGCGCCTCAGCGAAAAAATCGGAGCAACAATGACCCCGTGGAAATTGCCTGTGTCGGCGGCCGTGTTCGGCGCGATGGCCCTCTTTGCCGCAGCCGACACCGTCGCCGAGCAGGCACAGCCACGCGGCCGGGACCACCCGCAGTTGGCGCAGGCGAGCCCCGACACGCCGTCTTCTGCAGCCTCTGCGGTCACCCCTGCCGCGAGCTGGCACACCCTGACCGGCCCCGACAGCAGCTTCAGGGCCGAAATGCCCGCCGCACCCAGCTACACGACCCGCGAGATGCTCTCTGCCGCCGGCTCCAGCTACACCCTGCATCAGTATCTGCTCGAGCAGGCCGATGTCAGCTGGGTGGCCCAAACCGCGGTCTACCCCGAGGACGTCAAAGTCTCCAACCAGCGCACCAACCTGCAGGGTGGCCTCGACAATGCTGCCAAGAACATGGAGGGCGGCAAATGGGCGAGCATCGGCTGGGTCACCCTTCAAGGCGTCTACCGCCGTGGATGCGGTCGGCGAGCGCGGAAACCACGCCATCCGCTCATTTTCGGTCATGAAGGGACGCCGGATCTTCACGCTCACCTATGCGGGCCCTTCGGGCTCGGCGCGGGCAGCCGACGTCGACCGGTTCATTGCCTCCCTGCATATCGGCCCATAGTGCCGGCCGTGCTGATGGGCCACCGCCCCCCACGACGGCACGGGAGGCAACTCTGCCTTGCGAAGAAAATTGGACGATGGTGACGGGGATTTGATATTGCCTTGAGAAAAGGGCTCTACGGGAGGTCGCCTTGAGCTTCGAGCGTCTCTTTCATCCCCGGGGTATTGCCGTCATCGGCGCCTCGGCCGATCTCGGCCGCATTGGCGGCCACCCCATCAAGGCGCTCAAGAAGGCGGGCTACGCGGGCGGCATCTTCCCGATCAACCCCAAGTACCCCGAGCTGCACGGGCTGACCTGCTACCCGGACGTGCTGGCGCTGAGGGAGCCTTGCGACCTGGCCATCGTCGCCGTGCCCGCGCCCGGTGTCGCCAAGGCCATTCGTGACTGCGGCAAGGCGAAGATCCCTTTTGCCGTGGTGCTCACCGCTGGTTTTCGCGAGACCGGAGCGGAAGGACGCAAGCTCGAGGCCGAGTTGAAGACGGCCGTCGCCGAGAGCGGCGTCCGCATAGTCGGCCCCAACTGCCAGGGCATGCTCTCCATCCAGGCGCGCGTGTGGGCTGCTTTCGGCAGCGTCGCCGACGAGACTGATTTCCGCCCGGGCACGGTCTCGTGCGCGTTCCAATCGGGAGGCTTCGGCTATGCCGTCGTCAACCTTGCCGAGGCGCAGGGCGTTGGCTTCCGCTACACCGTCTCCTCGGGCAACGAGGTGGACATCGCCATGCCCGAGCTGCTGTCGGCGTTCCTCGACGATCCCGGCACGTCGCTGGCCTTCGCATACATGGAGGGCACGCCCGACGCGCGGCCTCTCCTCGACCTCGGGCGCAAGTCGCTCGAGATGGGCAAGCCGGTGCTGATCTGGAAGGCCGGCACCACCGACGCCGGCGTCAAGGCCGCCGCCTCCCATACCGCCAACATGACGGGCACCTACGACCTCTACCGCGCGGCGATGCGCCAAGCGGGCTTGATCGAGGTCGACGACGTGGAACCCATCGTCGACCTCGCCAAGCTGTTCGGCCAGGGCCGCCTGCCGAAGGGCAATACGGTCGGTGTTCTCTCGATCTCCGGCGGGTCGGGCGTGGTGTTCGCGGATGCCGCCGTGCGTGGCGGCCTGACGCTGCCGCCGTTCGCCCCGCAAACGCTGGCGCGCCTGCGGGAGATGATCCCGGCATTCGGCTCGCCGCAGAACCCGGCGGACATCACCGCCGCGCTCTTCAATGACGAGACGCTCTTTGCCCGCACGCTCGACGTCGTGCTCAGCGACCCGGGCCTCGACCAGCTGGTCGTGCTGATCGCCTCGATCTCGGGCCCGAGCGCGGCGCACGCCTGCCAGGTCATCGCCGCGGCGGCGGCCAAGACCGACAAGCCGGTGAGCGTGCAGTGGTCGGGCCGGCAGGCCAAATCCGAGGATGCGGCAAAGGCGCTGGCGGCCGCCGGCGTGCCGTTCACGACCACGCCCGTGCGTCTGGCGCGCGCGGCCGCCATCCTTGCACGCTTTGCCGCCGACCAACGACGCCTGCTGCCGCGCAAGGCCCCGCCTGCGCCGAGGCCCAAAGGTCTGGACTTGCCGGCCGGCGCGGTGACGCTCAATGAGGCCGAGAGCAAGGCGGTGCTGCGCGCGTTCGGCGTGCCGGTGGTCAACGAAGTGTTCGTGCCAGCGGGCCGCGACGTGGGTGAGGCCGCGCACGCCCTGGCAGGGCCCTTCGCGGTCAAGGTCGTCTCGCGTGACGTACCGCACAAAACCGAGGCCGGAGGCGTCAAGCTCGGCGTGACCAAGGAGGCTCTGGGTCAAGCGGCCCAGTCGGTGTCGGACAATGCACGCAAGGCTGTGCCCAAGGCCAAGATCGACGGCGTGCTGGTCTCGGAGATGGCACAGGGCCTCGAGGCGCTGATCGGCGTCATCAACGACGCGAGCTTCGGCCCGGTGGTGGCACTCGGGCTCGGCGGTGTGCTGGCCGAGGTGCTCAAGGATGTCGTCTATCGCGTCGCGCCTTTCGATCTGGAGACGGCCCGCGAGATGATCGGGGAGCTGCGCGGCGCCAAACTGTTCGAGGGCTACCGCGGCAGGCCGGATGCCGACAAGGAGGCGCTGGCGGAAGCGCTGGTCGCCGTGTCGGGCATGGCAGTGGCGCTTGGGCCCAGACTGGCGGAGCTCGACATCAATCCGGTGTTCGTGCGCTCCGCCGGCCGCGGCGTGGCTCGCCGCCGATGCCCTCGTCGTGCTGAAGTAGGCCCAGCAGTTAGCCGCTCGCCGGACGCCCCGAAAGCTTCTATCACCAAGTGTTTCGCGCGAAACAGCGCGCGCCTGCTCCTTCGACCATGTTGCCGGCATGAGCAACGTCTCCACGAGTCGAACGGAGAAGACCATGAGCAAGTTTCTGATCGCGGCCGGCGCAGCGGTCATCGCCACAGCCGTGACCGCGTTTGTGCCGACTGCGCAAGCCGGCTTTCACGGTGGCAAGGGCTTCCACTTCGGTGGCTCACATCGATCGGGTGGGCTGCGGCTCTTCCGCCGTAGCGGCAATGGCCTCTTCCATCATCATCGTCGCTTCCATCATCGTCGCATAATCGTGACGCCACTCGACCCCCAGCCCTACAGGGTGGTGCGGCCGGTGCCGGTTCAGCCGGTGATTCCGCAGAGCGCCGCAGTGGTGCGCTATGCCGACGGAATGGGCCGAGTCTACGACCCCTCGAGCGGTGTCTGGCACGACGGTGCGAACCATTGCTGGGCGGGCAAGTACCCCTGGACCTTCCGCGGCGGCTCGTGGTTCTACGGCAGCTACCGCTGGCTTCCCTCCGAAGGCACCTGGCTCACGAATGCGCCGGAAGCCCCCGCCCCCGTCGATTGCCATACCGTTCCGGCATTTGCGGGCGCGCCCGGACCCACGGTAGGTCAGCAGAACGGGCAGAAGGAGCTCGGCGGATACGCCGACCAGGGCGAGCCGGCCGAGCCCAAGGCTGCGCCCGCGCTGACGCCCGTCAAGACAGCCGAGAAAGGCGACCCGTCACCTGCCCAGCCCAGCGCCAGCAGTGTCGGGGCCTGCAAGAAGTATTTCCCCAATCTCGGCGAAATGCTGCCTGTGCCCTGCACCAACTGAGCAATCGCGGTTATAGTCGGGCCGACATCGTGTCGGCCCGACTTTCGCTGGCCGGCTGTTACGCGCCCGTCTGCCACGCGCAAGAGCACGCTTCGAGGACGTAAGCCCCATGCAACAGGTAGTCAGCAGCGCCATGGCCGGACAAG
Organism: uncultured Alphaproteobacteria bacterium; assembly: GCA_963738065.1. GTDB lineage: Bacteria > Pseudomonadota > Alphaproteobacteria > Rhizobiales > Hyphomicrobiaceae > AWTP1-13. Next base: position 72,152 of record CAVTVO010000037.1, on the reverse strand, counting down.
CCCAAGCCGCCCCCGGTCGCACGCCGATTCCGATGGTGACCAAGCTCGCCTACCGCAACCTGTTCCACGATCGCATGAGCCTGATCGTGACGCTGGTGGGCATCGTATTTTCGGTCGTCCTCATTGCCGTGCAGTTCGGCCTCTACATCGGCTCGGAGGTGCGGATCGCGGCCATGCTCGACCAGACCAAGGGCGATCTGTGGGTGGTTCCCTACGCGACCAAGAGCTTCGACGATCCGAACTATCTGGAGGGTCATGAAAAATACGGCGTTCTTTCCACTCCGGGTGTCGCCAGCGTCGAGGAGCTCGCGGTCAACTTCGTCGCCTGGCGCCGGCCGGCCGGCGGCATAACGGCTGCGCTGCTGGTCGGATCCGAGACCACCACCAACAAGGCCCTGCCATGGGACATCGTCGAGGGCAGCATCGAGGCGCTATCGGCGCCCGAAGCGGTAGCCGTCGACCGAACCTATTTCCACGAGCTCGGCATCCAGCAAGCTGGGCGACCACGCCGAGATCAACGGCATGGCGGTGACGGTCACGGCCGTCACCGACAACATCCGCTCCTTCACCACGCTGCCCTACGTGTTCACCACCATCAACCAGGCGCGCGCGCTGCTCGGCATCGCTTCCGACCAGTCGTCCTACTCGGTCGTGAAGGTGATGCCCGGCCACGACATCGAGGAAACCCGCAAGGCGTTGACCCAGCGGTTGCCGGACGCGGAGGTGCTCACCTTGCAGGAATTCCGCAAGCGCAGCCTCGACCGTTGGCTGTTCGAGACCGGCGCCGGCGCGGCGCTGATCACCGGCGCGGCTCTCGGCTTGATCGTCGGCGTAGTCATCGTGGCCCAGACGCTCTATTCCAGCACCAAGGACCACCTCAACGAGTTCGCCACGCTGCGCGCGCTCGGTGCCCCTGCCAGCTACATCATCAAGGTTATCCTCATGCAGGCCACCCTGAGCGCTCTGATCGGCTACGTGCTGGGAATAGCGCTGAGCCTGGTGGTGATTTGGGCATCGCGCGGCGACCCATCGCTGCTGATCGTCATGACGCCCAACCTCGCGATGCTGCTGTTCGCATTGACGGTCGGCATGTGCATCTTCGCGGCGGTGTGCGCGATCTTCAAGGTGATCCGCATCGATCCGGCCGTCGTCTTCAGCCGCTAGGGGGATAACATGGCACAAGAACCCATGCTCGAAGCCAAGGGCATCGTCAAGTACCTGGGCGAAGGTGCCGCCAAGGTGCAGGCCTTGAAGGGCGTCAGTCTCGACCTCATGCCGGGCGAGCTGACGCTGCTCATGGGACCCTCGGGCAGCGGCAAGACCACCTTGCTGTCGATCCTGGGCTGCATCCTGACCCCGAACTCCGGCAGCCTGCGCGTTGCCCGACAACGAGGCCAGCGGGCTGAGCGCCGAGGGCCTCGCCGACCTGCGCCGGCAGCACGTCGGCTTCGTCTTCCAGTCCTACAATCTGGTGCCGACGCTCACCGCCACGGAGAACGTCATGCTGGCGCTCGACCTGCGCGGCAGCGGCCTCTCCCGGGCACCGGCACTGGCCGCCGAGGCCCTGCGGCAGGTGGGGCTTTCGCATCGCGCCAATGCGATGCCGAGCAAGCTCAGCGGCGGCGAGAAGCAGCGCGTGGCAATCGCCCGGGCGTTGGCCGGCTCGCCGTCCGTGATTCTGGCGGACGAGCCCACCGCTGCCCTCGACAGCGAGAACGGCAAGGGCGTGATGGCGCTGCTCTCCCAGGTCGCGAAGGACAAGAGCCGAGCGATCATGGTCGTCACCCACGACCACCGCACCCTGGCCTATGCCGATCGGCTGATCCGGATCGAGGACGGCCGCATCGTCGGCAGGGCGCGCGCGCGCAAGGGGCCGAGGCCGGCCCCAATGTCGGGGCCCTCGCACTGAAGATCGCTGCGTCCCGATCCTGGAAAACGCCACATTGCGGCGCAATTTGTCGGCGGCCGCGGGATGTCGTCCAATTCCAGGGAGACAGCGATGCGATTCCACAAGATGCTGCAGGTTGCCGCCTTCGCTTGTGCTGCCATGTTCGCCGGTGCCGCTTCGGCCGCCGACCCCGTCGGTCTCTGGTACGATCACACCGGGCGCGGGGCCGTGGAGATAACCGATTGCGGCGGCAAGCTGTGCGGCCGCCTTGTATGGGTAAGGAATCCCAACCACAAGAAGGGCTGCGGACTACAGATATTCGGTGGCGTCGAGCCGGTCGAGAGCGGAAGGTGGGACAACGGCTGGATCATCGACCCTGAGAAAGACCTGAACACCAAGTACAGTGTCGAGCTGACCCTCGTGAACCCCAAGTCGCTCAAGGTCGTCGGCTACCTCGGAATGAAGATGCTGGGCCAAACAATGATGTGGCAGCGCGCGCCCAATGACCTGAAACGCTGCGGCACGTAGAGTGGCGCGAGCCGTTTTCGAACCCTTGTGACCTCGGCGTGGCCCGCGAGAGGCCTGGAGCGCAGGAATGCGACGACGCCAATACGAGACCTCAGCGCTTCGTGCCGGATTGCTGCGGCGCCTGGTGTTCGTGCTGCCCCTGCTGGGGCTCGCCTTGGGCGGCGCCGCGACGACCGGCCCGGCGCTTGCCGAGGAGAAGCCCACCCTCAAGGATGTGCTCGGGCGAGTACAGTCCCAAAGCGAGAAAAAGGCGGTCGAGGACCTTGTCGACAAGCTGAGAGGCGCGGCACGCAAGCCGGCTGGGGCACCCGCGCCGGCGGCGACCGAGGGTGCTGGAGTTCCGCCGGAGCCAGCGGCTACCGCGCTAGAACCGCCGCCTCGAGCGGAGGCACCCGGCGCAAGTCAGCCGCCGCCAGCCGTTCCGCCCAAGGTGGCTTTGCCGTCGTCCCCGGCGCCGGCTCCGCCGCGCAAGTTAAAACCCGCCGAGATCAAGCCCGACGAAGCCGTCAGGCGCGCCGAGGCCAAGCAGATCCCGAGCATCGATCTCGAGATCCTCTTCGACTACAGGTCGGCAAACATCACACCCAAGGCTCACGAGGTTCTGAGCGCGCTCGGCCGCGCGCTCTCCGATGCCCGGCTCGCCGACGATGCCTTCCTGATCGCTGGGCACACCGACGCCAAGGGTGGCGCACAGTACAACCAGATGCTTTCGCAAAGGCGCGCTGAGTCCGTGCGTCAGTTCCTGATCGGCAAATTCCACATCGATGCCGGCAAGCTCGTTGCCAAGGGGTACGGCTTCCAGTTCCTGAAGAACCCAAAGGATCCGCAAGCTGCCGAGAACCGCCGGGTCCAGATCGTCAACCTGTCCAAGGATCAGCGCCGCTGACGGGCGCGAAGTCGACTTGCCGGGTGGGCGGGGCCCATCAGTCGCGCTCGCCGGTGCCTCCGCCCCGCAGCTTGGCAAGCAACCGGGAGAGCTCGCGTTGCTCGGCCTTGCTGAGCCGCTCCGCCACCTCGGCCTCGAGCCTGCGAAACCTCTCGCGCGCCGCCAGGAACACCGGCTCGGCCGACGGCTCGAGATGCAGCGCATGGCAACGCCGATCGCTTGCCAACACCTCGCGCCGGACGAGGCCGCGCCTTTCCAGTCGAACGATCACCGGGCTCAGGGTCGACTTGTCGATCCCGAAGGCGGCGGCGAGCGCGACCTGGGTGATGCCCGGGTTGGCCCGGATGAGGGTCAGCACGCCGAAGGAGCCCGGCGTGAAATCGAGGCTCGAAAGTGCACTCTCGAACTCGGCGAAGATTTTGGCCTGCGTGCGCCGCACCTGGTAGCCGATATAGGTCGGCAACTCGTCGAAGTCGACGCGGTGGGTGCCCGTCTCCCCCGGCACTTTGCGCTTGAGCGCCACGCTCGCTCTCCTCATCGCCACCCAACCTTCTCGAGCGCTGTCGCCTTCCGCCGCCCGTCGCGCGCTCACATCTTCGACGGCAGCCACAGCGCGATGATGGGAAATGCGATCAGCAGGATCAAGCGCAGGATATCCGTGACGATGAACGGCAGCACCCCATAGAAGATGGTGGAGATCTTGGCATCCTCGACGACGCTCTTGATAACGAAAATGTTCATGCCGACCGGCGGGTGGATTAGTCCGAGCTCCACCGTCATGACGATGATGACGCCGAACCAGATCGGGTCGAACCCCAGCTGCTTGATGACCGGAAAGACGATGGGGACCGTGAGAATGATCATGGCCAGCGCGTCCATCAGGCAGCCGAGCGCCAGGTACATGATCATGATCAGCGCCAGCACGCCGTAGCGGCCAAGCCCGAGGCCGGTCAGGAACTCCGTCACCTTCTGCGGCGTCTGCGTGACGGTGAGGAAATAGCCGAACAGGATGGCGCCGATCAGCACGGTGAAGACCGCGGCCGTGGTGCGCGTCGCCTCCAAGAGCGAGCGCACGATGTCCGGCCACGGCAGCCGCCGCCGCGCGACGCCGATCAGGAAGGCGCCGGCCGCGCCCATGCCGGCGGCCTCCGTGGGGGTGAACACCCCGCCGTAGATTCCGCCGATGACGAACACGAACAGCAGCAGCGTTGCCCACACATCGCGCATGGCCTCCAGCCGCTCGCGCCAGGAGGTGCGGGCGCCCGCGGGCAGATAGCCCGGACGGGCATGGCCGACGATGGTGATGGTCGCCATGTACATCAAGATTGCGATCAGGCCGGGCACCACGCCGGCGATGAACAGCTTGCCGATGTCCTGCTCGGTGATCAGACCGTAGACCGCAAGCACGGTCGAGGGTGGGATCATGATGCCGAGCGTCCCGCCGGCGGCGATCACGCCGGTGGCAAAGCTCTGCGGATAGCCGTAGCGGCGCATCTCCGGGTAGGCGACGCGCGAGAAGGTGGCGGCTGTGGCCACCGACGAGCCGCAGATGGCCGCAAACCCGCCGCACGCCGCGATCGTGGCGATGCCAAGTCCGCCTCTCAGGTGCCCGAGGAAGGCGTTGGCGGCGCGGAAGAGCTCGCGGCTCATGCCCGACGTGGTGGCGAACGAGCCCATCAGCAGGAACAATGGCACGACCGCGAAATTCCAGTCGGTCACCGTGCGCATGGAGGTGTGGCCGACGATCTTGAGCGCCGGCCCGCTGCCGTTCAGGTACCCGAACCCGGCCACGCCGACGAGCCCCATGGCCATCCCGACCGGCACGCGCAGCAGCATCAGCAAGAACAGTGCGACGAAACGCGACGATGGCGACCAGGTCGGAGCTCATCTCCGCCTCACTCGACCGGCTTGACCATGCTGCCCGCGCGGGCGATCGCCTCTCGGGTTGAAGATCAGACGATAGGCGCGCACGGCAATCAGAAGCACCGCCGACACGTCACCCAGCCACGCGACCGCGAAGAATGGCCACGTCTGCAGCCGCAGTGTGAAGGTGAGAACGTTGGCATCGCGTGTGCTCATGACCTTGTCGAACAGCGTGTAGGTCTGCACCACGACCACGAACAGCAGCACCAAGGTCGCGAACACGTCGATGGCGCGCTGCCACTTGGGGCCAACGTTGGCCCAGACGAGATCTACCGTGATGTGCGCACCGCGGTAGGAGGTCGCGGCGATGCCCCAGAAGATCAGGATGCCCAGCAGCAATTGGCCGAAGTCGTAGCTGTCGGGAATGGCGTAGTTGAAAAAGAACCGCAGCAGGACCGTGATGAAGACATCGGCCGCGACGATGCCGATGAAGGCGGCCGCGGTGAGCTCGATGCGCGTCGATGAAGCGATCCATGTAGCTGCGCACGGGTCTCCCACCACCTCGGCTGACTATGCCTGACCCGCTCGCGGCAACGGCGGCGAACTAGCGCCGCCGCCTGCCTTTGCACGACATTGGCCGCTGCCATTGCGCGTGCCAACCGGCACGGAGATCAATAGGCCGCGTTGTATTTCGCCAGCGTCGTCTTCAAGTCCTTGAGGATGGCATCGGGGTCGCCGCCGCCCTTGCGCACGCTGTTCCCCCACGCCTTCACCACCGGCTCGGCCGCCTTCTTCCACTCGGCGAGCTGCGCGTCGGTGATGGTATAGACCTCGTGTCCGGGCTCGGCCTTGAGCTTGGCGACGCCTGCCCGCTCGAAGTCGGCCCAGGGTGCCGCGACGCGCAGCGCCCACTCGTTGTTGCAATGGTCGTCGATCACCTTTTTCTGCGCCGGCCGACATGCTCTCGTATTTCGCCTTGTTCATCACCCACGCGAAGCTCGTGGTGTAGAGCGGCACATTCATGTGGTACTTCGTCACCTTGTCGATGCCGAACAGCACGATCGAGCCCCAGGGGAAGGTGACCGCGTCGGCCACGCCCTTCTCGATGACGTCGCGCACCTCAGGCGCTGAGGCGTTGACGTTGGTGCCGCCGAGTTGGGTCACGAGCGTGGCTATGATGGCGTGCGCCGGACGGATCTTCATGCCCTTGATGTCGCCGGGCACCACGATCTTCTTGGTCTTGGAGTGGAACGACCCGTAGTCGTGCACGAAGGCCGAGGCAGAACTTGACGTCCTTCATCTCGGTGCCGGCATATTTGCGGTACCAGTCGTCGAGCGCCTGCGAGCCGCCCTTGGCGTTGGACATCATGAACGGAAGGTTGCCGGCGTCGATGATCGGGAAGCGCCCGGGCTGGTAGCCGGGGCTGATGTAGGTGACGTCGGCGATACCGTCGCGCGCCATGTCGTAGTGGTCGAAGGCCTTGCCGAGCTGCTGAGACGGGATACACCTTGTACTTGATAGTGCCGCCGGAGGCCTTCTCGACCGAGCTGCCCCAGTCCTCGAGGGCCTTCTGCAGCGGATGCGATGGCGGCACCCAGTGCGACAGCTTGAGCTCGAAGGTCTTGTCCTGCGCCGCCGCCGGCGCCGCGTTCAACACCGTCGTAGCCGCAACGCCTGCCAGCAGAGCGAATGCGGTTCCAGTCATGCGCGTGCGCATCGTCTCCTCCTCGAGCTCCCTCTGGTTGGGTCGGTAACCCGGCCTTGTTTGTATGCGCGCAATTGAGCCCGATATCAGGTAACTTGTAAAGGGAACTTAGTCGGATATAAAACTACCTGGCGCGGCTTGACGTTTGGTTCGGCTACACTTCGGATATGCTAGGCGGGGCGCGCGGGCGAATAGCCTCTGGCCGTAGCGAGGATGGCAGAGGTGGTGCAATCGCTTACGTTGGGTCGCAAACCCGCTGGCGTGGCCGCGCGCGAGCGCGGCGGTTCAGGCGCGCTCGTCGAGGGCATCGACTACGGACCGCTGGCGGAGTGGATCGGCTTTCATCTGCGCATGGCGCAGATCGCCTCCTTCCAGGCGTTCGCCGCGCGAGGTCGGCGAGGTGGACCTGCCGCCCGGCCGCTTCGCCCTGCTGACGCTGATCGGCCGCAACCCCGGCATCAGCCAGACGGTGCTCAGCCGCGCCGCCGGCCGGGACAAGTCCACGCTCACGCCGGCGCTGCGCGATCTCAAGCGCCGCGGCCTGATCGCCGCGTCAGCGGCTCGAGAACGATCGGCGCAGCTATCACCTCTCGCTGACTCCCTCCGGACGAGGCGATGCTGCGGCGGCCTGACCGAATGCGCCGCCCGCCACGATCGCAACCTCGACCGCATCGTCGGCGCGCGCGACAAGCGCTCGACTGCTGCGCACCCTGCGCAAGGTCATGGCGGAGCTCGGCTGATGCTCTGGTCGGAGCTGACGGCTGCCGTTGTCATCCCGGAACTCGTGCCCGGGATCCATCTCTCAACGTGCAGCCGGCGCGACCGTCATGGTGGATCCCGGCGACAAGCGCCGGAATGACAAGCCAGGAGCTGGCAGCGATGGCTGAAGTCTCGTTCCACAAGGAGATCGAGAGCCTGCGGCTCGGCGCCGGCGACACCTTCTACGGCGAGGGCATCCTGGCCGTCACCAAGGCGCTGCTGCAGTCGGGCGTCGCCTATGTCGGCGGCTACCAGGGCGCGCCGGTGAGCCACCTGCTCGACGTGCTGGTGCAGTCGGAGGAGCCTGCTCGGCGATCTCGGCATTCATCTGGAGACCTGCACCAACGAGGCCGCCGCCGCCGCCATGCTCGGCGCCTCCATCAACTATCCCCTGCGCGGGGCGGTCACCTGGAAGTCGATCGTCGGCACCAACGTCGCCGCCGACGCGCTGTCCAACCTCGCCTCTCCGGGCGTGCATGGGCGGCGCGCTCATCATCGTCGGCGAGGACTACGGCGAGGGCGCCAGCGTCATCCAGGAGCGCACGCACGCCTTCGCGATGAAATCCTCGCTGTGGCTGATCGACCCGCGTCCCGATCTGCCAACGCTGGTGCGCGCGGTCGAGAAGGGCTTCGAGCTGTCGGAAGCCTCCAACACGCCGGTCATACTGGAGCTGCGCATCCGCGCCTGCCACATGTTCGGCAGCTTCCTCGCCAAGGACAACGTGGCGGCCGCGCCACTCGGCCAAGCACCGCCTCGAGCCGGCCGGCTTCAACTACGACCGGCTGGCGCATCCGCCGGCCACCTTCCGCCAGGAAGCCGACAAGGTGGCGCGGCGGCTGCCGGCGGCGCGGCGCTTCATCGTCGAGCAATGCGCTCAACGAGCGCTTCGGCCCGGCCGACGGCGACATCGGCATCATCGTGCAGGGCGGCCTTTTCAACGTGCTCAACGGCCGGCTGGCGCTGGCCGGCTTGAGCGACGTCGACGGCGCAGTGGCGTTGCCGACCCTGGTGCTCAACGTCGTGCATCCGCTGGTGCCCGAGGAGATCGTCGACTTCTGCGCCGGCAAGAAGGCGGTGCTCGTCATCGAGGAGGGCGCGCCCGACTTCCTCGAGCAGGCGATCGGCCAGATCCTGCGCAAGGCCGACCTCAACACGCGCGCTGCACGGCAAGGACGTGCTGCCCATGGCGGGCGAGTACACGCCGCTCGTCGTCGGCAAGGGGCTGTCGGCTTTCTGCGCCCGCTACGGGCGCATCACGCCAGCGCTCGACCAGTGGATCGCCAAGGTCGAGGCGCAGCGGGCCGAGGTCGACAAGGCGCTGGGCGCGCCGTTGCCGCCGCGGCCGCCGACCTTCTGCACCGGCTGCCCGGAGCGGCCCGTGTTCTCGGCCATGAAGCTGCTGCGCCGCGAGATGGGGCCGGTGCACGTCTCGGCCGACATCGGCTGCCACTCGTTTGCGACCTTCGCGCCCTTCAACCAGGGCAACTCGATCCTGGGCTACGGCATGTCGCTCGCCTCGGCTGCGGCGGTGTCCGGCACGCAGGCCAACCGGCCGATCAGCGTCATGGGCGACGGCGGCTTCTGGCACAACGGCCTCATCACCGGCGTCGCCGGCGCCGTGTTCAACAAGGACGACAGCGTGCTGGTCGTCATGAACAACGGCTATTCCAGCGCCACCGGCCAGCAGGACATCCTCTCCTCCAAGGAGGAGCAGGACGGCCGCGGCAAGGGCCTCGACATCGAGGCGGCGCTGAAGAGCCTGGGCGTGCCGTGGATCAGGCGCGTGCGCACCTATGGCGTGGCAGGCGTGGTGCAACACCCTGCGCGAGGCCCTGCGCACGGGACACAAGGGCCTCAAGGTCATCATCGCCGACGGCGAGTGCCAGCTGGCTCGGCAGCGCCGCATCCGCCCGGAGCTCGCAAGCGCTGGTGGCGGCGGGCAAACGCGTGGTGCGCACGCGCTTCTGGGTCGACCCGGAGGTGTGCACCGGCGATCATTCCTGCATCCGCCTGTCGGGCTGTCCCTCGCTCACCATCAAGCCCAACGAGGACCCGCTGCGCACCGACCCGATCGCCCACGTCAACAACGACTGCGTCGGCTGCGGCCTGTGCGGAGAGGTCGCGCACGCGGCACAGCTGTGCCCCTCCTTCGCCCAGATCGACATCATCCAGAACCCGACGCTGCTGGGACCGCATCACGCGCGCGGCTGTCGGCGGCCCTGATCCGCCTCCTGGGCGGCGGGCGCGGCGCGCGCGCCATGCTCTGGCACCGGCGGAGTGAGGTCATGGCGGAAGCCAAGCCCATCAAGGTCCTGATCGCCGCGCTCGGCGGCGAGGGCGGCGGTGTGCTGGCATCCTGGCTGCACGGTGCGTCCATCGCTGCCGGGCATTTCGTGCAGGGCACCTCCATCCCGGGCGTCGCCCAGCGCACGGGGGCCACCACCTACTATCTCGAGCTCGTGCCCGACGCCGGCGAGCGCCACCGCTCGGCGGCCGAGCGCCCGATGCTGGCGCTCAACGCGGCGCCCGGCGAGGTCGACCTGGTGGTGGCGAGCGAGCTGCTGGAGGCGACGCGCGCCATCGCCGCCGGCTTCGTCACGCCGGACCGCACGGTGCTGATCGCCTCCTCGGCGCGCGTCTTCACCATCGACGAGAAGGCGGCCATGGGCGACGGCCGGCTCGACGAGGCGCGCATGCTGGAGCTGGCGCGGCGCTTCTCGCACCGCGCCACGATCGCCGATTTCGCCGCCGTCGCGCGTCGAGCGCAGGAGCCCGCTCAATGCCGTGCTGCTGGGCGCCGTTGCCGCCTCCGGCGTGCTGCCCATTGCGGCCGAGGCCTTCCGAGCCGCCATCCGCGCCGAGGGCAAGGCGGTGGACGCCAACCTGCGCGGCTTCGAGGCGGGGTTGCAGGCCGCGGTCCCGACGGGCGGGCAGAGGCTCGTGGCGCAGACGCAGCTCCGCGCGCATGGAGCCGCGTCGTCGGCAAGGGCTCTGCCCACCGAGATCGGTCGCGGCCTTCCCGGCCGAAGCCCACGCCGTCCTCGCCGAAGGCGTCAAGCGCCTCGCCGACTACCAGGATCACGCCTACGCCGGGCGCTACCTCGAGCGCGTCAGCCGCTTTGTCGGCCGCGCCGGGGGCGGATGGCGCCTTCATCGGCGAGCTCGCCCGCCAGCTCGCTTTGCGCATGAGCGTGGAGGACGTGATCCGCGTCGCCCAGCTGAAGCTGCGTGAGGCCCGCCTAGCCCGCGTCGCGCGGGAGGCCAAGGCGCAGGCGGGCGACATCGTCGACGTGACGGAATACCTGAAGCCGGGGCCGGAGGAGGTGTTCGGCCTTCTGCCGCCGCGGCTCGGCCGCTGGGCGCTGGCACGCATCCGCCATGATCGCGCCTGGCCTCTCAAAGTCACGACCACGCGCCTCTCGGGCTTCCTGCGCCTCAAAGTGCTGGCGGGTCTGAGGCGTTGGCGGCCGCGCACGCTGCGCTTTGCCGAGGAGGAGGCATGGGTGGAGCGTTGGCTCGGCCTCGTCGCTCGCACCTTGGCCCTCGATGCCGGGGCCGCGCGCGAGGTCGTGGCGACCGCTGCCCTGGTGCGAGGCTACGCCGACACCTACAAGCGCGGACTCGCCAACTGGACGGCGATCATGGAGGGCGTTGTGGAGCCGATGCTGGCAGGCGCGCTGCCCCGCGCGCACTTCGCCGACGCCGTGCTGCAGGCGCGCCTGGCCGCCAGCAAGGACCCGGAGGGACAGGCGCTTCGCGACACCATCGCTGCCATCGCTCGCACAGCGGCCGCTTCCGGCAAGATCGCCGCCGAGTAGGCTCCAAGCCGGTCGGCCCGGCCGTTGCGATGCTGTCGATTTTGTGGTCGGTCTTGCCGCCAACTCGCAGGTTCTCGTGACACCTGTCACGCTGCGCGACATGCAACGTGGTTCTTGAAAGTGACCAGCGCGCCTCTCCATTCTCGCATCGCCGCCGCACCCGTCGTCCACGACCGCGAGCGCGCCGAGCGCGTGCTGGGCGACCTCGACCTCCGCTGTGGCCAGGAGCCCGAGCTTGGCGCCCTCGGCCCCCTCATCGCTCTGCCACCCGTGCGCGACCTGCTTGCCGGAACGCTTGGTGCCTCGCCCTATCTCGCCATGCTCATCGAGCGCCACCCCGCACGGCTGTTGGCAATGCTGTCGGCCGCCCCCGAGGAACGCTTCGACGAGCTTTGCCGCAAGGTTGCCGACGCCCTCGCAACGGCCGAGACGACCGCCGACGCCATGCGCGCGCTGCGCGTCTGTTCAAGACCGATGTCGCGCTGCTGACCGCGCTCTGCGACCTTGCCGGCGTGTGGCGCGTGCTGGCCGTCACCGCGGCGCTGACCGAAGCTGCGGACGCGGCGTTGGCGCGCCGTGCCGTTCCTGTTCCGCCAGGCGGCGCAGCGCCGGCGGCTGGGCAGGGCGAAGGGCCCGCACGGCTACATCGTGCTCGCCATGGGCAAGTGCGGCGCGGACGAGCTCAACTACTCGAGCGACATCGACCTCATCGTCTTCTACGACCTCGATCGTATCCGTCTGCGCGCCGGGGTCGAGCCGCAGAGTTCTTCGTGCGCCTGACGCGCGACCTCGTGCAGCTCCTGGAGGAGCGCACCGGGCGACGGCTACGTGTTCCGCACCGACCTGCGCCTGCGCCCCGATCCCGGCGCCACCCAGCTCGCGCTGTCGACGGAGGCAGCGCTCGATCTACTACGAGAGCTTCGGCCAGAACTGGGAGCGCGCCGCCCTCATCAAGGCGCGCGCCCGTGGCCGGCGATCTCGAGGCGGGGCGCGCGCTCCTGCAGGATCTTGCGCCCTTCATCTGGCGCAAGTACCTCGACTATGCGGCCATCGCCGACATCCACGCCATGAAGCGGCAGATCCACGCCCACCGCGGCTTCGGCACGATCGCGGTGGCGGGCCACAACATCAAGCTCGGGCGCGGCGGCATCCGCGAGATCGAGTTCTTCGTGCAGACGCAGCAGCTGATCGCCGGCGGCCGCCAGCGCGGACCTGCGCGCGCCGCAGACGCTCGAGGCGCTCACGCGCCTGGCGGCGCGCGGCTGGATCAAGGACGCGGTCGCGCGACGAGCTCGGCGAGGCCTACCTCTTCCTGCGCGCGGTCGAGCACCGGCTGCAGATGGTCGCCGACGAGCAGACGCAGGAGGTGCCCGAGGACCCCGCACGGCTGTCGAGCTTTGCGCTCGCTTCTGCGGCTATGCCGACGCCGCGGCCTTTCGCGCGCGCGCTTGACTCAGCGGCTGGAGACGCGTGCAGCGCCACTACGCGGCGCCTGTTCGAGGACAGCCCCGAGCTGACGCCGGAGGGCGTCAACATGGTGTTTGCCGGCGAGGCAGGACGATCCCGGCACGGTCGCGGCGCTGAAGCAGATGGGCTACACGCAGCCCGCGCGAGGTGCTGGCGCTGGTGCGCGGCTGGCACCACGGCCGCTATCCGGCGGTGCGCACGGCGCGCGCGCGCGAGCTCCTGACCGAGGTGCAGCCGCGCTGATCGCGGCGCTCGCCGATACCGCCGATCCCGACCGCGCGCTTCATCGAGCTTCGACCGCTTCCTGTCCGAGCTGCCGGCGGGCGTGCAGCTGTTCTCGCTGTTGCGCGCCAACCCGAGCCTGCTGCGGCTGCTCGCCGACATCATGGGCACGGCGCCGCGGCTCGCGCGCATCCTGTGCGCGCCGCCGGCGTGCTCGATGCCGTGCTCGATCCCGGCATGCTCGGCAGCTGCCCGACCGGGCAGGAGCTCGATCGCCTGATCGCCGCCGAGATCGGGCGCGGGCGAGCACGACATGCAATACGTGCTCGACCGCGCGCGCGTGTTCGGCAGCGAGCAGCAGTTCCTGATCGGCATCCGCGTGCTCTCCGGCGCCATCAAGGCCAATCAGGCCGGCGGCGCCTACGCGCTGCTGGCCGAGCGCCTCATCGGGCACCTGCAGGCCGCGACCGAGCGCGAGCTCGAGCGCGCGCACGGGCGCGTGCCGGGCGGCGCCGCCGCCGTCATCGCCATGGGCAAGCTCGGCGGGCGCGAGATGACGGCGGCCTCCGACCTCGACCTCATCCTCGTCTACGACTTCGATCCGGACGCGACGCAGTCGAGCGGCGCGCGCCCGCTGGCGCCGACGCAGTACTACACGCGGCTGACGCAGCGCCTCATCAGCGCGCTGTCGTCGCCGACCGCGGAGGGCACGCTCTACGAGGTCGACATGCGCCTGCGGCCGTCGGGCCAGCAGGGTCCGGTCGCCACGCAGCTGTCGAGCTTCATCGCATTATCAGGCCAAGGAGGCCTGGACGTGGGAGCATCTGGCGCTGACGCGCGCCCGCGTCGTCGCCGGGCCGCCGGCGCTGCAGGGCGGCGCGTCGAGGCGGCGATCCGCGACGCCTCCTGGCAGCCGCGCGACCGCGCCAAGGTCGCCGCCGACGTGCGCGACATGCGCGCCGCGCATCGCCAAGGAGAAGGGCACCGACGACATCTGGGAGCTGAAGCAGGTGCGCGGCGGCCTGGTCGATCTGGAGTTCATCGCCCAGTACCTGCAACTCGTGAACGCCGCCGCGCAACCCAGACGTGCTCGGCCAGAGCACCGTGGCGGCCTGCAGGTCTGAGTGCTGCGGGTTTGCTACCGGCCGCCGCGGCCGAGGCGCTGCTGCCGGCTGCCCGGCTGCTCAATAACCTTACCCAGGTGCTGCGGCTGTGCCTCGACGGCCCGTTCGAGCCGGCCAAGGCCCCCGAGGGCCTCAAGGCCCTATTGGCACGCGCCGGGGAAGCTCCCGATTTCCGGCACCTGGAGGCAGAGCTTGCGGCCCGGGAAGGCGAGGTTGCGGGCCTTTTCGAGGCGCTCGTGACCTGAGCAGGCCGACGGAAAGGGCCGCGCACCGCCGTTCTTCGGGGCAATGGATCGAGAGCGCCGGACCCCGTCGATCCCACCAGCCCAGGAGTGGCAAGAACGATGTCCAGGAAAGTCGTGCTGATCGCAGGCATTCTGCTGGCGGCAGGAAGCGTAGCAGCCATCTCGGCCCCCCACTTCCGCGCCGGCGGGCCGATGCGGGGCGGCCCCGGCGGCCCGATGTTCGGCCCGATGCTGGGCGAGCGCGGCGGAGACCTGTTTGGCGGCTCGACGGTGCGTTTCGGCGAGCGCCTCAAGGAGATGGACTCCAACAAGGACGGCGTGATCACGCTCGAAGAGTTCCTTGCCCGCCGCGACCCGACGTTTGCTCGCCTCGACAAGAACAACGACGGCGTGGTCGATCGCGCGGAGTTCGAGGCTTTCGCCAAGGAGAGTGCCGACTACTGGGTCAAGCGCTTCATCAAGCGGTTCGACGCCGACCACGACGGCCGCATCAGCAAGGACGAGTTTGCCAAGGCGCGCAAGGACCGCTTCGCCATGCGCGACCTCGATGGCGACGGCCGCCCCGGATTGCGTGAACGCTTCCGCGAGTGGAGGGATCACGCCAGGGACGGGCAGCGAGACGGCCAGGACGGCAAGCAAGCCGCCCAGGAACCCGGCAAGGACGCCGGCAAAGGCGCCGAGGAGCCCGGCAGGGGCGAGAGCGATCGCGGACGGTTCAACCTGAGGCGGCTGATTGGCCGCGCCGATCGGGCGTTCGACCGCCTCGACAAGAACGGGGACGGCTTCATCGATGCCAAGGACCTGGAGCCGGCTGCCGCCGAACGCATCGCCTCCGCCTCCAAGCGCTTTTTCCGCCGCTTTGACGGCGATAGCGACGGCAAGGTCACCAAGGACGAGTTCAACCGCTTCGCCAAGGAGCGCTTCGCCGATCTCGATGTTGACGGCGACGGCAGGATCACCGATGCCGACCTGCCGCCGATGATGCGCGGCCGTGGCCTTTTGAGGTAAGCTCTAGAGGACGTTGGCAAGGAGCACGACACTCGAGAGGCATCGGCGTGCTTGCGCAGAAAAGCGGGTCTGGGCCGCTCCCGCGGTCCGGACCTGACGAGAGTATCGAGGAGACGGCACTGCTCGCGCGCGTGGCGGCGGGCGAGACAGAGGCTTTTCGTGGCCTCGTCGACCGCCACCTGCAGACCGTGCTTGCCGTTGCGCGGCGCATGCTCAGAGACGACGCGGAGGCCGAGGATGTGGCGCAGGAGACGCTGTTGCGGCTCTGGCGCAATGCGGGCGCCTTGGAGCTCGGTCCCGGTGGCGTGCGGCCGTGGCTGAGGCGGGTAGTGTCGAACCTGTGCATCGACCGCGTGCGGGCGCGCCGCAACACGACGGTCGTAGAGGCTGTGCCGGAGGAGAGCGAGCCGGCAACCCAGATGCGGCACCTGGCCGAGCGGGAGCTTGGCCAACGTGTGGATGCGGCATTGAAGGCGCTGCCCGAGCGGCAGCGGCTGGCTCTCACCCTCTTTCACTACGAGGGCATGAGCCAGATCGAGGTAGGCGAGGCGATGGGCATATCGGACGAGGCGGTGGAGTCGCTGCTGGCGCGGGCGCGCCGCACGCTCAAGGTCTCGTTGAAGCAGGAGTGGCGCGAGCTGATGCCAGAGAGCGAGCCGTGAGCCGCCGCTCGGGCACAGGCAAATCGAGACGAATACAGGTCGGAAAAGGCCGACGGAAGAAAGAAGAATGAGATAAGCGGGTGCCGAGATGAGCAATGCGAGCAACACGATGACGATTGCCGAGTTCGAGCGGCTGCTCGACGTCTACGGCAGCGACCGCACGCGCTGGCCGGTGGAGGCGCGGGCCAGTGCCGGCCAATTGGTTGCGCGTGATCGGGCGGCGCGGCGTCTCCTCGCCGAGGCGGAGGCGCTGGACCGCACGCTGGAGCGCGCTCCGCTGCCCACCCTGGCCCAGGAGGCAGCCATAGCGGAGCGCGTCGTCGCCGCGGCGCGGCGCTCGCCACGCATCGTGGCGACCACTAGGGTCGAGGCGGCGCCGCCGGCTGCGGTGCCCGTTGCCGACAATGTCGTGCGGCTCTCCAGCCTGCGTGAGCGGGCGCAGCGGCTGACCACCAGAACGGCCTTCGGCGGCGTGGCAGGTGCACTCGTTGCCTCGCTGCTGCTAGGCATCTTTCTCGGTCTCTCCAACGTGCCGCAGTCGATGCTGCCGGCACTCGAGCAGTTGACAGGCATGACACTCAGCTCTCGCGGGCCTACCGTCGCGCAAGTCGACCTGTTGGATGAGGACCTGCTATGAGCGATGTTGGCACACCCAGGCCGAGGTCGGTGCAGACGGCGCCGCGCTGGATGCAGGTGGGGCTGATTGCTTCCCTGGCGCTCAACCTGGTGATCGTCGGGCTGGTGGCGGGTGCGGTGTGGCGCTTCCGGCCTCATCCACACATGGCCGGCAGGATCGTCATTCCCAACTTGCTGGGCTATGCCAGCACGCTTCCCGCTCCGCGGCGCAAGGCACTGTGGGATGCCATTGCCGAAGAGCGCAGCCACGTCCGCCCCTTCCGCCGCGCCGTGCGCGCTGCACGCGAGGAGACCATCAAGGCCCTGATTGCCGAGCCCTTCGACCGCCAGCAGTTCCGATCTGCGCAGTCGCGCCAGGCCGAGACGGAGAACAAGGCTCGGCAGGCCGTGCAGGACCTCTACGTCAAGCTCGCCGAAAACCTCACGCCCGAGGAGCGGCACGCCTTCCCGGGCTGGCGCGAGCATCGTCGCCCGCCTGGACGCAACCCTCTCGACGAACCCGATCAGCAGGCCGGCCAGCCGCAGCCGCAGTAATGCGGCACGCGGGTCAGGCAGGCGTATCGAGCCGCATGGCGATACCTGCGGCGGCCATGTAGCGCTTGGCCTCGGCGATGCTGAACTCCCCGTAGTGGAATATCGAGGCAGCCAGCACGGCGCTGGCGTGGCCGACCTGCACGCCCTCGACCAGATGATCGAGCGTGCCCACGCCGCCCGAGGCGACAACCGGCACCGTTACCGCGTCGGCGATCGCCCGCGTCAACTCGAGGTCGAAGCCTTTCTTCGTGCCGTCGCGGTCCATCGAGGTGAGCAGGATCTCTCCGGCACCGAGCCCAACCACCTCGCGGGCATAGGCGATCGCCTCGAGCCCGGTAGGCGTGCGGCCGCCGTGCGTGAAGAGCTCCCAGCGCAATGGCTCGCCGGGCTTCGACACGCGCTTGGCGTCGATGGCGACGACGATGCACTGGGCACCGAACTTGTCAGCCCCTTCGGCCACGAACTGGCGGCGGTGCACCGCTGCCGTGTTGATCGACACCTTGTCGGCGCCGGCGTGCAGGAGCTTGCGGACGTCCTCGGTGGTGCGCACGCCGCCGCCGACGGTGAGCGGCATGAAGCAGCGCTCGGCCGTACGCTCGACGATGTGAAGAATCGTGTCGCGGTTCTCGTGGCTTGCCGTGATGTCGAGGAAGCACAGCTCGTCGGCGCCGGCCGCATCGTAGGCGGCGGCGGCCTCGACAGGGTCACCGGCGTCTTTCAGGTCGACGAAGTTGACACCCTTGACGACGCGCCCGTCCTTGACATCGAGGCAGGGGATGAGCCGGAATCTTGAGCATGTGTCGCAATCAGGGAAGCGTCGGCGGATCGGGGATGCCGCGGAAGATTGCGGCCATGGCGAGCTCGATCGCGAGGCTGTCCAGCGCGATTGTGCCATCGCGGCCGGCAATCTCTGTCGGCTTCGTCGGCCACTTCCCATCGGCCTGTCTCAGCCACACCCACGCACGAGGCTCATCCTGACTGCAGATGAGGTGCGCTTTCAGCGAATCGATCGCGGTGTATTCCTCGCAGTTTCTCAGTGAAGTCGGTGCCGGTTGTCGAGGGCGAGAGCACCTCGGCTATGAAGAGTGGCGCACGAGTGGCAAGCAGCGCGCCTGATGTATCCGCAGCATCGACAACGATATCAGGGCTGCGCAATCCGAATGGCGTTCGGACCGCAAAATCCGCGGCGCTGGTATCGAAGCGTTCCGGATCCAACGTGCGATCCAATGCGACGAGTAGGTTCCTGCAAACGCGAGCATGTCCCTTCGACGCATTGATCATCTTGCAACTCACCCGCCCCCGCGACAGCTCAAACTTCCCCTCTTCACGCTTGCGCTGCGACGACCAGATGAGAAATGCATCCGGTTCGGTCGGCGCTGCGTCCATCAATGCTCTAAGGGCTGTCTTTGGCGCGTCCTGCTGCATGGACGACAACGTAACACTTCGCGGCCTGCGTATGAAGCGGGCCGCCTATTGCCTCGCAAGCAGGGCCAGCGCCTCGCGCGGATCGAGCCGGCCGTCGTAGAGGGCGCGGCCGGCAATTGCGCCTTCGAGCATAGCATGCTCGGGCCGCAGCAGAGCCTCGATGTCCGCGATGCCGGCAAGGCCGCCGGAGGCGATCACGGGGATCGACGTTGCCCGCGCCAGGGCTGCGGTGGCCGGCAGGTTGAGGCCTTGGAGCACGCCGTCGCGGTCGATGTCGGTGTAGACGATGGCGGCGACGCCGCAGCCCTCGAGCCGCCGCGCCAGCTCGACGGCGGAAAGGTCGCTCGTCTGCGCCCAGCCCTCCACAGCGACCCGCCCGCCCCTGGCATCGATGCCGACCGCAATGCGCCCCGGGAACACCTTGCAGGCCTCGCATACCAGCTCGGGGTTCTTGACGGCCGCCGTGCCGAGGATCACGCGGCGCACGCCCTTGCCGAGCCACGTCTCGACGGTGGCAAGGTCGCGGATGCCGCCGCCGAGCTGCACCGGGACCGACACCACGCCAAGGATCGCCTCGACCGCCGGCGCATTGATGGGCTTGCCGGCGAAGGCCCCGTTGAGGTCCACGATGTGCAGCCAGCGAAATCCCTGGGCCTCGAAGGCTCTTGCCTGCGCCGCCGGGTCGTCGTTGAAAACGGTGGCTTTGCCCATCTCGCCGCGCACGAGGCGCACGCAGCGGCCGTCCTTCAAGTCGATGGCGGGAAACAGGATCATGCGGGCGGCGGCCATCACTTTGCTATCTTCGTGCGCGCACAATGGGGCATGTTGCTCGTCCGTCAAGCTCGCGTCGTCGCGACGCCCCCGGTTCCATCCCCGGCCCAGCGCCGGCTCTCGGAGGCCGACGCCATCGATATCTGGATCTCGCGCTGGCTCCGCATCCGGCGCAAAGACCTCCTCATCCGCTACGGGTGCGATCCGCGCCGGCTCTATGAGGTCTGGGAACAGAAGCGCTTTCCCGGCAGCCGGGACAAGGCGCTGGAGCTTTTCCGCGAGCGCTATCCTGGCCTCGTCGACCGCATCGACTACGGCCCGCATCGGCGCATCCCGCGGGGCGTTCCCTCCGATCTGCAGCCGGGGCTGTTCGATTGCCTGGACGACGAGCAGGCCTGAAGCGCTGACCTCGCTGGAGGCGCCTGGCTGGATAGGAACAAATTCAGAACTCTTGCTCGACTCGCTTGGCGAATCGCGGCATGTTCTCTCTACGTTCCGGCCCTGTGGTGCGTCGGCCGGAGCGATACCTACTCCCCTCTCGCCGCCCACGAGACCCCACATGCGCACCTATCTCATCACCTACGATCTCGCCTCCCCGGCCCGTCATAGCCTCGCCGGCGCCATCATGCAGCTTGGCGAAGCCTGGGCTCGCCCGCTCGACACAACCTGGTATGTGCAATCCTGCGAGCGGGCCGATGCCCTCGAGCGCCACCTCAAGCCGCACCTCGACGGCGAAGACGGCCTGTTGATCCAGCAGGTCGAGGCCAACGCCCTCCTGCTCAACACGGCGCTCCGATGGTTCCGCAAGCGGCGCCAGGAGAGCGGCGCCGAGATCGGCAATGTCGTTGCGTTCCCTGTCGCTGCGTTGCCTGAAGCCCAGGCGGCCTGACCCCCGGGGGGTTCCCCTCCCCCAGCCCCTCAAGGCCGCCACTTCAGGAAGTTGGAGATGAGCCGCAAGCCCAGCGTCTGGCTCTTCTCCGGGTGGAACTGAGTGCCCGCGATGTTGTCGACCCCGACCATCGCGGTCACCGGTCCACCGTAGTCCGCCTCCGCCACCAGCGTGCTGCGGTCGGTCGGGACCAGGTGGAAAGAGTGGACGAAGTAGGCGTGCAGGCCGTCGGGTCCCGTCTTGATGCCCGCGAGAAGCGGGTGCGGGTTGACCACCCGCAGCGTGTTCCAGCCCATGTGCGGGATCTTCAGGCCGGGGTCCTTGGGCTCGATGGCCGCAACGTCACCCTTGATCCAGCCGAACCCCGGCGTGATTCGGAACTCCAGGCCGCGCTCGGCCATCAGCTGTGCCCCGACGCAGATCCCAAGGAACGGCCGGCCCTTCCCACGCACGCTGCCTTCCAGGGCCTCGCGCATGCCGGTCACGGCCTCGAGGCCCGCCTTGCAGTCGGCAAAGGCACCGACGCCGGGCAGCACGATGCGGTCGGCAGAAGTCACCGCCGCGGGATCGGCGCTCACCTCGATGGCGATATCGACCTCGCTCTCGCGCGCGGCGCGCTCGAAGGCCTTGGCCGCCGAATGCAGGTTGCCGGAGCCGTAGTTGATGATGACGAGGCGCTGCATGGGACGGCTGCTCGTGTCAGGAGCGCGCTCCGAGAAGCCCGCCCATGCGCCAGCGGCCTTCGCCGGGGGGCTTGGGCTCCGTGCGCGGGGCGATGATCGGCTGGCTCGGCAACCAAGTCTCGAAGAAGCGGCGCTCGCATTCCGCGGCCGTCTTGCCGGTGACAGAGCCCAGCATGCGCCAGCCGCGTCGCTCCAGGGCCCAGCGCCGCAGGGTATCAGCCTCGAAGCCGACCAGCAGGTTGAGGGCGAGCATGGCGATCCCAGTCCAACGGGGATCGACGCCGGCAAGGCGCTTCGTCGCGTCGAAGCTCCCGGCCAGCAGAAGGTAGCCCAGCAGCGGCCACCACAGCCGATGGGCGATGAGCCACAGCGGGGCGAACAGAGCCGCAAGCCAGGAGAAGCCATCCTTGACGAAGACCAGGCTCTCCGCCCGGTCGACCCGGTCGGCTGGCGGATTGGGCGGCTCGTGAACGGTGAACGTCAGCATGGGATTGCGCCCGGCTGTTGTGTCGCCCCGTTCTAATCGGATCGGACCGGGAAGGCGAGAGGGTTTGAGCGGCAACCATGGCCTGGAGGGCTTGGCTCGGCCGCCCCTTCAGACCTCAGCCGCTAACGTATGAGGGTGCCACTGCGGCAAAGTCGCCGGCAAACTGCTGGGAGCGGGTGATGAAATCGAGCGTGCGGTCCACCACCAGGTGCCGCTGCCGGTCCAGCGTGACGATATGATAGCTGTCGTCGAGGATGACCGTCTCGACCAAGCCGGAGAGCTTCTCCTGCAGGAACTTCATGTTGCCGAGGCCCGCCCGGTCATCGTCGCGCGGATGCACTACGAGTGTCGGCTGCCGGACGCGGGCCGCATTCCTCTTCGTCTCCTGAACCAGCCAGCGCAATTCCAGCATCAGGCTGCCCGGCAGCGCGGCGATGCCGGCCTGCGCGCTGTCTCCGCTCAGGATGGCTGTCTTGACCAGCTCGCGCAGGCGCTTGTCCTTGATGCCCCAAGGATCCCTTTCCGCGAACAGGAACAGGTCGGCGAACCACTTGTAGTGCACGAGATCGAACAGCTTGCTGTACCAGGGGATGCCCCAACCATCCAGGCGCAGGGTGGGCGCATAGAGCGCCAGGGCGAAGACATCCTCCGGGTGGCGGGCGGCATGGTAGGCAGCCAGAATCGCACCCATCGAAAGCCCGCCGACGACGATCCGATCGCATTGCTGCTTCAGCCGGTCGTGCTCCTCCTCCACACTCACGTACCAGTCGAGCCAGCTGGTTGCTTTGAGGTCCTCGACACTCCCGCAATGGCCGGCGAGCTGCGGCACATGCACCGTGTGCCCCGCCCGCGCCAAACCCTGCGCGACGAAGCGCATTTCCATCGGCGTGCCGCCGAGGCCGTGAATGAGAAGGACGCCGAGCCGCCCTCCCGCAAAGCGATAGCCCCGGTCCGCAACGTCTGCTGAGTCCACGGCTACCGTCCGAAGTCGATGAGGGGTCGAGAGCTGCTCGTCACTGGGATGTCCTCAACCGGCCGACGCGACCGGCGCCGGCGCGTCGAGCGCGTCGGACTGAAGCCAAGCGCTCAGGTGAGCGGCCGCGTCCGAGAAGTTCTCGAAGGGACGATGCGGCAGCCCACGGCTGCGGCAGAAGGCGGCGAGCGTCCCCTTGGCGATGACGAAATCGGCGCGCGTCGACATGCAAAAGTCGGAGCGGCCGTCGCCGACGGCCACAGTCCTGCAGGTCGAGCGACCGATGCCGTGCGAGCACTTGCAGTTGGCGCTTGCGACGCGGCATTGCGGCTGCGAATGCGGAAACGCCAGCCGCCACCGGTCGCCGCCACACCACTCGAGCTTGTTGGCGAAGAAGGGTATCGGAAGCCCCGCGGCTGCCAGCACGCTGCGCACGACGCGGTCGAACCCATCGGAGACCACCATGGCCTGGAGGCCTCGGGCCCAGCAGAACTTCAAGAATGCCGGGAACGCTGGGTCTATGCGCGTCTGGCGGATCGCCG
Source organism: uncultured Alphaproteobacteria bacterium (assembly GCA_963738065.1). GTDB lineage: Bacteria > Pseudomonadota > Alphaproteobacteria > Rhizobiales > Hyphomicrobiaceae > AWTP1-13. The sequence continues at coordinate 49,035 of CAVTVO010000037.1, read as the reverse complement.
CATCGATCTCCTGGGGCGTCGCCCGCAAGAGCTCGACCTGACGCTGCATGCACTCGCGCGACGAGATGCGTCCGCCCTGCCAGGCCTCCTCGACGCCGCGCCAGGCGGGGTCCGCGAAGCGCTCGAGCAGGCAATCCGTGGGGTCGTCGGGGGCAATGGTGCCATCGAAGTCGATCAAGACCTGACACCGCGCGTACGCACGCCCAAATTTCCGCGAACTCATCTACAGGCTGCCTCGTCCCGTCGCCAGCTTGGCGCTTATATCCGCAACGCCGCTTCCTGAACGGCAGCATCAACGGTGTTCGTTAAGATTGGTGCCGCTTCAGTACGTGAGATTGCGGTCCAAGTTTGAGCAGACCTGCGTGGCACTGCGACGCAGGCCGACGCCGCCTTAATTGATCGCCGTATCTGCCTGTTTTTGCGGCTAAAGGTCGCCTCTGAGCGGGCCTTCTGCCCAGGTTATTTGCGCAGGGACCTGGTCGACGTCGCCGGGCCCGCGTTGGCTGCATCGGAGGCCGGCTCGCGGCGCATGGCAACCGCCACATCCCGCAGGAGCGCCCTCTCCGTCTCGAGCGGGGGCACGTTCGCCTTGTCGGGATCTCCGTTTAGGCTGTCGCCCACCTTGCGCTTGTTGCCCATGGTGGCGCCGCGCCAACGCTCGACCACCCGCTCGACGAAGGCGGCATCGATGCCCATGCTCGCGTCGGTAAGCTCGCTGCTGCTCACCGATTCGCTCCTGGGAATGTGCTCGGCGGCGAGCTGGCTGAACCGCAGCCGCGTCGGCAGTGCGACGCCCTCGCCGAACGCGAACGTCTCCCGCGTGCCGAGCGAGGGCACGAACTCGAGCAGGCTGGCGGCGGCGTCCGAGACGGCGGCGCGGATCACCTGCTGGTCGCGCTCGTTGGCCATGCGCATGGCAAACAGCGTGCTGCACTGAGAGATGATGGTGGCATCGAGCTCGGCCGCGCGCTGCGTTACCAGGCCCAGGAACACGCCATACTTTCTACCCTCCTTGGCAATGCGGGAAATCGCCTTGCGGGTCGGACCGAAGCCGATCGACCGGTCGCCCGGGGCATAGCGGTGGGCCTCCTCGCATACGAACAGCAGCTCCACCGCGCCGTCGCTCCAGAGGCCGAACTCGAACGCCATGCGGCCGAGCACCGAGACCACCGAATCGACCACCTCGGCCGGAAAGCCGGCGAGCTGCATCACGGTCATCGGCTTGCCGTCGGGCACCAGGCGGAAGAGCTGGGTCAGGACCTCCGCCATGGTGTCGCCGCCGGCATTGGCGTTGTCGAACATGAAGGCGTAGCGCTGGTCCTTGCGCACGGTCTCGATGCGCGAGATGAGCCGGCTGTACTTGCTGGCCGAGGAGCGGTTCTCGAGCTTGCCCATGCGCTCGTCGATGAGGCTGACGAGGTCGGACAGACGATAGGGCACGGGCGTGTCGACCGTGAAGGAGGTTCCAGTCGGATCGATCTTGCGCAGCGTCTGCCCACCGCCGCCGTGGGCCAGCGCGAATTGCGCCTTGGCGAGGGGGATGGCGTGGGAGAGGATCTCCACCTCCTCATCAAGGCCCGGTCGACCGCGGAAAAACACGTCGACCGTCTCCTCGAAGTTGAAGAGCCAGAACGGCAGCCTGAGGTTCTTGGGGTTGAGCACCTGCGCCTTCTCGCGGAAGGAGCGGGCATACTCGTTGTGCGGGTCGACCAGGAACACGCGCAGCGCGGGCTTGGCCTCCAGCACCTGGCGCAGGATGACGGCAACGCCGCTCGATTTGCCGACGCCCGTCGAGCCGAAGAAGGCGAAATGCTTGCGCAGCATCTCGTTGACCTTGATGTAGGCGCCAACGGTGCTGTCCTGCTGCAGGTGGCCAATGTTGATGACGTCCGCTCCGGCAGTGTCGTAGACCGCGCGCAGGCCGTCGCTGCCGAGCAGGTCGACTTTGTCACCGACGACGGGATAGTTGGTGATGCCGCGCTGGAAGGAGGGCCGCCCGCCATCGCCGCGCCGGATCTCGCCGAACAGGTCGATCCTCGCCATCAGGTGGCCGTCACCGGCGAGCCCGTCGCTTTCCACGTCGGTGATGACGCCAACCACGGTCGAGAGGGCGGAGTGCATGGCGAGGAATTTGCCGACCGTGACATGGGGATCGTCGGGCTTGCCCGATTTGGCCGGCGGCACCAGCTTGACCCTCCCTTTGGAGCCGCCGATGGCGACGACGTGACCGAGGGCTTCGCGCAAGCTGGGAGAGAGGAGCATGGAGACCGATTGAACGCTGGACACGCAAGCGCCCACTGTCGGCCCCAAGCGTTAACAAAGCCGCACAAAAGCTGGTTAAATCGGTTGCATCGGCGCCGGTATGCCAAAGGACAAGCCGGATTGCGTTGCCCGCCTGCCGCACGTCCACAGCTCGTTGCGCACCCGCCGCTAGCTCCCGTCCTCTCCTCGCTAAACTGCACGGGCAGCGAATCAGCAGCATCGGTCGGCCATGAGAATTGTTATCGGCAGGCACGGATCCAGCGCAGATATCCAGGTGCCGTCGGACTTCGCCTACGTCAGCCGGGCGCACGCGCGCATCTCGACGGTGCCGGGCGGGGGCTATCTGCTGGAAGATCTGAACTCCAGCAACGGCACGTTCGTGCTCGCCCACGGCATGTGGGAGCAGATCACCCGCACCGTGGTCGATGCCTCGACGCCGATACTGCTCGCCGACTACCAAACCTCGATTGCCGAGCTGCTGCGCAGTCTGTCCGGCAGGCCGCAACGGCCGGCCGCTCCTCCGGTCGCTCGACCTGCTGCGCGGGCCCTGCCGCCCCCGCGCCAGCCGACCGCGCGAGGGGAATTGGCGACAGCGCCCCAGTCGACACCCGTTAGCCACGGCGAAGCGGACGACGTCCCGATCGAGCAGCTGCTCAAGATGGTGGGCCTCGGCGATCTCATGCGCGTGCTCACGACGCTGCACGCGCCGCTGCGCGGCATCCGCCAGCTGGTGGTCGAGGATCGCAAGGCGCTCTACCAGTCGCTGCTGGCGTTCGCGGCCTTCCTGACGATCGTGCCGTTCCTCCACAAGGAGGTCATCATGCGGCTCGGCAGCCTCGTCAGCTATCCGATCGTGGCGCAGGGCCAGGCGCTCGAGAGCAGCACGGTGATGCATCTCGTCGCCATTGTCAGCGGCGTGCTCGGCTTCATGGTGATGTATGCGCTGCCGAAGTCGCTTTACGCGCCGAGCGCGCGCAACCTGGTGGTGGCATCCAACATCTACGCCAACATGTATTCCGCCTTCTACGTCTCGGCGGCGGATCTCGTGAAGATGGTGCTGTGGGCACTGACGGGCTCGCTGGTCCTGCCGATCATCTTCGGGCTCGCCGTGATGGGGCTGACGATCGCCTTCCAGCTCTACGTGTGGCGCGTCATCCTGAAGCTGCGCTGGGGCCCGATGCTGCTGTTCCTCGTCGTCGGCCTGGTGTTCAGCTTCGCGCACGGCTTCATCCTGGCCAAGCTGGGCCTGCTGAAGTTTGGCTGAGGCCTGCATCCCCGGTCCTGGCCCCTGCATCCCCGGCCGGAGCACGCCGCGCGCAGAGCCGTGGTCCCGCCGTCCCCATCTTGAACCGCTGCGGGAGGCTTGATCCACATTGCGTCGGGCAGGATCCCGGATCGTTTCGCACCGCCTGCGGGGCGGACACTCGACGTCCGGGAATGCAGCTCAGACGCTGAGCGAGCCCTTGGTCGACGGCACACGCCCAGCCTGGCGCGGATCGATCGCCACGGCCTCGCGCAGCGCGCGGGCCAGGCCCTTGAAGCAGGTCTCGGCGATGTGGTGGCTGTTGGCGCCGTAGAGCGTCTCCACGTGCAGGGTGATGCCGGCGTTCATGGCGAAGGCCTGGAACCACTCGTGGAACAGCTCGGTGTCCATCTCGCCGATCTTCGGCGTCGGGAAGGCCACCTTCCAGACCAGGTGCGGCCGCCCCGAAACGTCGATTGCCACCCGCGTCAGCACCTCGTCCATGGGCAGGTGGACGCACGCATAGCGGCGCGATGCCCTGCTTGTCGCCCAGCGCCTTGGCCACCGCCTGGCCCAGCACGATGCCGGCATCCTCGGTGGTGTGGTGGAAGTCGATGTGCAGGTCGCCCTTGGCCTTCAGCGTGATGTCGATCAGCGAGTGGCGCGAGAGTTGCTCCAGCATGTGGTCGAGGAAGCCGATGCCGGTCGCGATGTCGTAGGCCCCCGACCCGTCGAGATCGACGCTGGCCTTGATCTTGGTCTCCTTGGTGGAGCGATCGATTGTGGCTTGCCGCTTCACGGGGTGAGATGCCTTGCTTTGCCTCGTTCCAAGGCTTTACCAGCTCGAAAGCACCGCTGCCATAGGCGAGCCGTGCCCTGCCATCATGGCACTCCTTGATTTAGCGGCCGTTGACGCGCGCTGGGCAGGGTCCCGCATGCTCGCCACGAGCTGCCAACATGGCGGCGTGCTCCCAGCACCCCCGAGCACGGGTTGCTAACCTGTCCCCCCGGCGCGGACATAGGCCTCGAAATCATCGAGGCCTTCCGGCGACCCTATCTCGTAGAACCGCTCGAACACTTCGAAGGCGCGCAATCGCTTGGTAACGCTCAGCGTGTGCAAAAGACTCGCCATGTCCATCACCTCATTTGCGGCGATTTCGCTCACGATTACATCGCGTCGCAAAACGGTTAAACCATAGTCGATATGCTCCATTTCCATAGCTGCCTGGCCGGACGCAAATTTATCGTAGAGAACCTCGCCATCGCGCAGAACAACGTTGCTGCGGTCCCATCTTCCGGAATTGCGCATCACGGTCATCGTGCACACCCGTCCCTCGTCTGAGGTCAGCCAGACGGGCGCAAGCTCGATCGGAAGGTAAGAATCGCCATAGAGAACGAAGAAGCCGGGGTTCAGCAAATTGAGATCGGCGGCAAGCCGCAAGGCTCCCCCGGTGCCGCGCAGCGCCTCGCCCTCGTCGCAATACGCCACTGAGACGCCGAACCTTGCTCCGTCGCCGACAGCCTGTGTGATCGCCGCTCCCCGGTGACCGACCGACAAGACGACCTGCCGCACGCCTTGCCGCGCCAGCCACTCCAGCTGATAGAAGATGAAAGGTTTGCCGAGCACAGGGATCAGGGCCTTCGGGAGCTCACCGCTGCGCCCCTTGATCCGAGTCCCCAGTCCCCCAGCCAGGATCACGCACTGCATCGCAAACTATTCCTCCAGATCATGCAGGGTGCTCCATGAACGGTCGGGCATGCCCGGTGAGCCTGGTCTGCAAAACAGTCCGCTCAAGTCTAGCGCTTGGTAGTCCGAATTGACACCTTCGAAGGCATCTGGGGCTTCGAACCGCGGATCGTTCACAACCTTGAAGCAGCGGACGTGGCTCGGCTCCAGGGCGTCGCGTTTCGTCTGTCGCCGTCTTGGTCGGTGTTCTGCCCATGCGTCCAGCTCGTCGTTGACGGTCCCCCTCGTTTGGGCCATAGGGAACCGCTTCGTCCTTGGCGGAGCGGGATTGCTCGGCTCGAACCTAGCCAACACGATGGCACCTCGCGATCAGGCACCTCGCGATCACTCGGTGCGAATCGCAATTCGCCACATGCTCGACAAGCCCGATAGCCAGGTGTGGGTCCGATGAAGATTGCCGTTCTCGGCCTTTGGCACCAGGGCGTCGTCGGTGCCGCGTGCCTCGCCGAGATGGGCCACGAGGTGATCGGTGCGGATGGGGATGTCGAACGCGTGGCGCGCCTGCAGGCAGGTCAGGCACCGCTGTTCGAGCCTGGGCTGAACGACCTGATCGCCAAGGGCGTGAATTCCGGCCGATTGGCCTTCACGACGGATCATGCACAAGCCGTCCGCGACACCCCCTTCGTGTTCGTCATGTTCGATACCCCGGTGGACGAGAACGACGAGAGCGATTTGAGCGAGATATTCCAGACCCTCGAAACCGTTGCGCCAGCGCTACAGCCGAGCGCGGTCATCCTCGTGACGGCACAAGTTCCGGTCGGGACCTGCGGCGCGCTGAAGGACTTGGTGAGTAGGGTCGCGCCGAACGCATCCGCCACGATCGCCTACCAGCCGGAAAATCTCCGGCTCGGCCAAGCCATCGAGCGCTTCATGGCACCGGCGTTGCCGGTGATCGGATGTGACGACCCGGCCGCCTTCGAGCGCCTGCTGACGATCATCGGCCCACTCGCCGACAAATGGCATCAGGTGAGCGTGCGCACCGGGGAGATGATGAAGCACGCGCTCAACGGCTTCCTCGGGCTGAGCATCTGCTTCGCAAACGAGCTCGGCAACCTTTGCGACGCGGTCGGCGCCGATGGCAAGCGTGTCGGCGAGTTGCTGCGATTGGAACCGCGCGTCGGCACCAAGGCCATGCTGCTGCCGGGACTGGGCTTCTCCGGCGGCACGCTCGCGCGCGACATGCAGACGTTGCGTCGGCTCGGCCGGCGCTTCGATCTCGGCACGCCTTTGCTCGACGGGGCGTGGCTTGCCAACTCGGAGCAGAACCACCTGGTCGTGCGCAAGCTCGCCCAAGTCATCCCCGATCTCGCCACCGCGCGCGTGGCCGTGCTGGGGCTCACCTACAAGCCCGATACGAGCACGTTGCGCCGATCCGCCGCGATCGAGGTGATCGGCGACCTGTTGCGGCGTGGTGCCAAAGTGAATGCGCACGACCCTCGCGCCAGCAGGGACGAGCTGAGGGCGCACTCCGAATTCACCTTCTTCGAAGATCCGCTCGCCGCGGTCGGCGGAGCGGATGCATTGGTTCTGATGACCCCATGGAAGGAATACAGCGATCTCGATTTCGCGGCGATCAAGAGCCGCATGGCCAAGCCTTACGTGCTCGACACGGCCGGCCTGTGGAATGCCGATCAGCTTACCGGCCTCGGCTTCGCATATGACGCGATCGGCCGAGGTAGGCATCCCAAGGCATAAGGTGGGGGTTGGGGCGATGCACGTCGCGCTCATCGGGACTGGGCTGCAAACGCGCCGAGAAGGCGCATCGATCTCGACCGCAATGCGCCGCACGCGCGGCCACAATCATCTGCGGCGCAATCCAATGCTCCTGAGGGCGGCACCGGCCGCGGCGACCACTTGGCGGGTCAAGCTGGCAAGACATGCTTGCGTGCATGTCGTATGACCGCTTCGTCCGTGACTTGCTGCGGCCGCCATTCACGGACGAGCGCGGCCGAAAAGGCCTATTCGAGCGTCTCAGCCGCGCCCAACCCCTCGTTGTCCGGCAACTCGCACTCCAACTCGCAGGTTGGCCCGCTTGGTCGCGGCCACTGCGTGTCGCGTTGCTGTCCGATTTCCACACCGGCTCCCACGCGCGCGACGTTGCGCGGTTGCGCACGATAGTTGCGGAGGCCAACAAGCTTCGCCCCCATCTCGTGCTGCTCGGGGGCGACTATGTCAACATGCAGCTATTCGGCGGCGGCCGTGTGCCACCGCGGGTCGTGGCGTCGATCCTGGCCGATCTTGTCGGTCCCGTTGGCCGGTTTGCTGTACTCGGCAACCACGACATCGCATATGGCGAGCAGGAGATCGCCGACGCGTTGCGGAAGGCCGGAATCGAGGTGCTCGATGACGAGCGTCGGAGTGCCGACTTCGAAGGCCGAAGCTTCCACATCGTTGGCATCCCTGATGCCCGCATCATGCGTCCTTCAGCCCATGCACTACTTGCTAGCCTCGGCAACGAGCCGACCATCGTGTTGGCACACGATCCGATTTGGTTTGCCCACGTCCCGCAAGGACCGCACCTGACGCTGGCCGGACATACCCACGGCGGGCAAATCAGGCTCCCCGGAATTGGTGCGCTGATTACTGCTAGCCGGGCTCCCCGGCACTGGGCTTACGGGCTCGTGGAGAAGGACGGCCGCTTGCTCTATGTTACCAGCGGCATCGGGACGAGCGGACTGCCGATCCGCATTGGCACTCCGCCGGAAATCGTCTTGCTCGAGATCGGCACTCACTCTGGCGCGCACGACTAGATTCTCCTCCTCGGCCGGCCCACACAAGTGAGCGCGGCCACGCCCTTGACAGGGATAGCAGCACTCTTCTATCCACTGCCTTGGGCGCAATACATGCGAAATGCCGTCGTTCGTTCGAGGCCAGATGAGTGCACGATAGCTCGACGGACCAGACTGCCGAGATCGCCGTCGCGCCGTACGTGCCCACCCGCCGCCCGACTGAAGCCAGGTCTCGCGAGCACGCAAATTTCGACATCTCGAGAAAAGCACCATGTCCTTCGCGTCCGAGTTTCTGAAGGAAACGACCGACATCCTCTCCGCGCTGGATGTCTCCGTGATCGAAGCGGTTGCAAGCGGACTTGCCGACGTTCGAGACAGGGGAGGCCGGCTTTTCATTCTCGGTGTCGGCGGCTCGGCTGGGCATGCGAGCCATGCCGTCAATGACTTTCGCAAAATCTGCGCCTTCGAAGCCTATGCACCAACCGACAATGTCTCCGAGCTCACCGCGCGCACCAATGACGAGGGTTGGGAGACGGTGTTTGAGGCATGGCTCAAGGGCTCGCGGATCACTGCGCGCGACGCCCTCCTGATATTCTCCGTGGGCGGGGGCGACAAGGCCAAGAACGTGTCCGTCAACCTGATGCGCGCGATCGATACCGCAAAGTCTTGCGGTGCGAGCATCTATGGGATCGTCGGTCGCAACGGCGGCTACACGAAGGTGCATGCGACCGCGTGTGTCGTCATTCCGCCTCTGTACTCCGATCGCGTGACCCCGCACACAGAAGGCATCGCGGCGGTCATTTGGCATCTGTTGGTCAGCCATCCAGCGCTCAAGGCTGCGGCGACCAAATGGGAGTCCGTTCGCTAGGTGTCGATGCCTGCGGATACGGCCATGCGCGAAGCAAGCACGCAGCGCCGGGCGGTCTTTCTCGATCGCGATGGCGTGCTCGTCGCCGCGGAGGTCCGCAACCGCCGGCCTTATCCGCCAGCATCCTTGGCCGAGATGGTCCTGCTGCCAGGCGTTGAAGATGCTTGCTCTCGTCTCAAGAGGGCCGGATTTCTGCTCATCGTCGTGACCAACCAACCCGATATCGCTCGCGGCAAGACGGAAAAAGGGATGGTCGACGCCATCAATGCAGAGCTGCAGATGCGGCTGGGGCTTGACGAAGTCTGCGTCTGCCCGCATGACGATGCGGATGAATGCGAGTGCCGCAAGCCGAAACCCGGCCTTCTTCTCACCGCGGCACGGAGATGGAACGTCGATCTCCCCACGAGCTTCATGGTCGGTGACCGATGGCGGGACGTGGAGGCGGGACGAGCAGCGGGCTGCCGCACCGTTTTCCTCGACTATGGCTATGCCGAGCGGCGCCCGGAGAAGCCCGATATTGCCACGACGTCGCTTGCAGCGGCCGTGCCGGACCTCATCGCAGCGATACCGTAGAAAGGGATGGTCATGAAACCGAGTGTTGCGGCGCTAAAGATCCAAATCTTTGCTGACGGCGCCGACAAGGCGCGGATGCTGGAGCTTTACGCCAACAAGGCGATCAAAGGTTTCACGACCAATCCAACGCTGATGCGACAGGCGGGTCTCTCCGACTACGAAGGCTTCGCCAAGGACATCCTGACGCAGATCAAGGACCGGCCGATCTCATTCGAGGTATTTACCGACGACTTCGACGATATGGAGCGGCAGGCTCTCAAGATCGCGGCCTGGGGAAGCAATGTCTTCGTCAAGATCCCGGTCACCAATACAAAAACTCAAAGCGCGGCACCGCTGATCCGCCGGCTGGTGAAGCAAGGAGTGCAGCTCAACATCACGGCCATCTTGACGGTGCCGCAGATCGACGAGGTGGTGGACGCCCTCAAAGGTACGAAGCATTCCTATGTTTCGGTCTTTGCAGGGCGCATTGCCGACACCGGACGTGACCCCTTGCCGTTCATGCGCCACGCGGTTGAGGCTTGCAACGCGGCCGGCGGCATGGAGGTGATCTGGGCAAGCCCCCGCGAAGTTCTCAATGTATTCCAGGCGAACGAGATCGGCTGTCATGTCATTACAGTCACTCCCGACATCTTCAAGAAGCTCGCGACGGCGGGCAAGGATCTCGGTGAGTTCTCGCTCGATACCGTGAAAATGTTCTACAATGACGGCCAGATGGCCGGCTTCAAACTTTGAGCGCCGGATTGCATTTATTGCCGCCATGAAGCAGCAGGCGGTTACTTCGGCCCGCCGCTCGGCCATATGCACCGATCCAGTTTCTGTCGACCCCTGAGATGCCGAGAGGCGTAGCTGACACGCACCGCAACGCGCGCAGGTCGGCTTTTGGATACGGATGCTGGCTCCAGACCGCAAACGCGCTAAGCTTCGCCCGACCACGGTCATACAGGAGCACACCATGGCCAAGTCAGGCGTCACCTATGTCAATCCGCCGAGCGCCGCGCCGGCGCAGGGCATGTACAGCCATGTCGCGCGCATGACGCCGGGCGAGATCGCCTTCATCGCCGGGCAGGTCGCCATCGATGCGAAGGGCACGCCGGTGGGTGTGGGAGATGTCGCGGCGCAGGTGCCGGTCGTGTTCGACAACCTGGGCAAGATCCTCAAGGACCTCGGCGCCGACTTCGAGCAGGTGGTGCAGCTCACGACCTACATCACCAGCGCCGACTTCATCCCAGCGTTCATGTCGGCGCGGGCGGCGCTGTTCCCGAAGCTGTTCCCAGGCGGCAAGTATCCGCCCAACACGCTCTCGTCATCAACCGGCTGGTGAAGCCGGAGTTCCTGATCGAGGTCGAGGCGATCGCGCGGCTGCGGCCCGGGCTGTGGGAACCTCAGCTCAGCTCGCCCGGATCTTGAACGGCAGGCCGCCCTTGGGGGTGAGCGTGACGGTGGCGTTGATGCCGGGGGGCTCGCGGCCGACGTACTCGGGGCGGAAGCGGCGCAGCAGGATCGACAGCGCCAGCGTGTTCTCCACCTGGCTCATGGCGCCGCCGATGCAGGAGCGCTTGCCTCCGCCGAAGGGCAGGTAGGTGTAGGGGATGCGCTTCTTGGCGGCGTCGCCGAGCCAGCGCTCGGGGCTGAATGCCTCCGGGTCCTTCCAGTATTTCGGGCTGTGGTGGGCGCCGTAGGCAAACAGCGCGATGCGGTCACCGACGCGAATCTCCTTGCCGTCGATCACGTCGGGCTTGGCCGCGACGCGGATCAGCATCCAGATCGGCGGATAGAGCCGCATGGTCTCCTGGATCACCGCGCGGGTGTAGGCGAGCGCGGAGTAGTCGGCCGCCGTCGGCTCGCGGTCGCCGTAGACGGCCTCGCCCTCGCGGCGGATGCGCTCGGCCGCCTCGGGGCGCTTGGACGTCTCGTAGAGCGCCCAGGCCAAGGTCAGCGCCGTGGTCTCGGTGCCGGCCCAAAGGTACTGCTTGAGCTCGTCGATGGCCTGCTGCTGGTCGAACTCGGGGATGCTCGGATCGGCGACCGCCGCCTCGATCATCTTGAGCAGGGTGCGCTCGCGCTGCTCGCGCGGATCGGCGGCGAACACCTCCGGCGGCACCCCGCCCCAGACCTCCATGGCCTTGGCGGCGTTCTCCTCCGTGATCTCGAACTCCTCGCCGGCCACCTTCTTGAGGCGGATGGCCTTGTGGTTCATCACGTCGGTGTAGGTCTTCACGCACTTGAAGACGAAGTGCGGGTTGAAGGGCATCTCGCGGTCGAACAGCGCCTTGCAGATCATGTCCGCGGCCAGCGTCCAGGTCTGCTCCACCATCTCGAAGGTCTCGCCGGTCTGGGCCAAGCGCGCCCACAGCTCCATCTTGGTGCGGATGGCGGCGAGGAAATAGGGGATGTACTCGGCGAACATGTCGGGGTGGAACGCCGGCTGCTGCGGCATGCGGATCTTCTGCCAGAGCACGCCGTCGTGGGTGATCATCGACTTGCCGAAGATCGGCTTCAGCCCGTCGAAATACTTGATGTAGTCGTCGGCCTTGGTGACGAGCACGCGCTTGAAGTGCTCGGGCTCGGTGAGCAGCACGATGCGCTGGTTGGCCATGTTGACGGGGATGACGCCGCCGTAGCGCTCGGCCATCCGCATGAGAATGGTGAGAGGATTGTTCGGCGCCTTGAGCAGCGGCGAGAGCTGGAACCAGACGGAGGATTCCTCGCCCAGCTGATCGATATGGGAAACCGGCGCGTTCATCTCCACGGACCCCGTTGACAAAGGCTTCATCCTCAAAAGCACGCAACGGTGCGCGGCGGTGTCCGCCGCTCGCGCGATCCTCCCCCTCGTCTCCCCGACCAGGCCCTTGGCGCGATTGAAAATTCTCGCCAGCCGATTGATCCGACTGGTAGCATCGGCCTCTCCGGCCTGTCCATATTTGACGCCGCCGGCGCGCGGTTTTTTCGCACCGGTGTGGCGTCTACCCGGCCCCTCAGAGGGGCGGGGAGATTAAGCACTCCTGCGAGTTAACGCTCTCTTGCAAAACCACGCGACCCCCCTCCAGCCGCGCACCGCCTCCCGCAACCAGCTGTAGCGCCAACGGATAAAGCCTGTGCTCGGCAGTCAGGATTCGATCAGCCAGCGTCTCGACGCTGTCTCCCGCAGCGACCGGGACGGCCGCCTGAGCGACGATCGGGCCGGCATCGAGCTCGGGTGTGACAAAGTGCACCGTGCAGCCGGAGATGCGCACGCCGGCATCGAGCGCCTGCTGATGCGGGTTGAGCCCTTTGAAGGCCGGGAGCAGGGAGGGGTGGATGTTGAGCTGCCGGCCGAGCCAGCGCGCGGCAAAGGCCTCGCTCTGGATGCGCATGAAGCCGGCGTGGCAGACGAGTTCGACCCCCGCCGCGAGGAGGGCCTGCTCCACCGCGCCATCGAAGGCCTCGCGCGTGGCAAATGCTTGTGGTCGATGGCGAGCGGCCTCGATGCCGGCTGGCGCGAGCGCGCGCTAGCCCGGGCGCGTCCGGCCGGTTCGAGACGACGACGGCGATCTCGGCGGGAAAGTCGGGAGCACGCGCCGCCTCGATCAGCGCGGCCATGTTGGAGCCGCGCCCAGAGATGAGAATGCCGACGCGCTTCCTGCTGGTCATGCCTGGAAGCTCAACTTGCCCGAGTAGCGCACGGCCTCCGCCTCGCCCTTGCCCTTGGCTTGCGTTTTGGCCCCGCGGCCAGCCTCGATCTCGCCGATAGCTATCGGCGCCTCTCCGGCAGCCGCGAGCGCCGCTGCCACGCCATCCGCCTGGTCCCCGGCCACCACCAGCACGAGGCCGATGCCGCAATTGAAGGTGCGCAGCATCTCCGCGTCGTCGAGCCTGCCGGCTCGCGCGAGCCAGCCGAACACCGCCGGCGCCCTCCAGGTTGCGAGATCGACATGGGCGGCGAAGCCCGCTGGCAGCACGCGCGGCAGGTTCTCCGACAGCCCGCCGCCGGTGATATGAGCGACAGCCTTGATGGCTTGTGTCGCGCGGATCGCACCCAGCACCGGCCTCACGTAGATGCGCGTCGGCACCAGCAGCGCTTCCGCCAGCGTCCTGCGCCGTATCGAACGGCGCGGGCGCGCGACCAGGCAAGCTTCTCCGCTGCCGCCAGCCGCCGCACCAGCGAATAGCCATTGGAGTGCACGCCCGAGGAGGCAAGACCGATCAGCCTGTCGCCGACAACGACATCGGTGCGCGGCAGGATCTGCCCACGCTCCACCGCGCCGACGGCAAAACCCGCGAGGTCATAGTCCTCCTGCGCATACATGCCGGGCATCTCGGCGGTCTCGCCGCCGCTGAGCGCGCAGCCGGCCTGGCGGCAGCCCTCGGCGATGCCGGCCACCACCGCCCGCGCAGTCTCCACGTCGAGCTTGCCGCACGCGAAATAGTCGAGGAAGAACAGCGGCTCGGCGCCCTGCGCCAGCAGGTCGTTGACGCACATGGCGACGAGGTCGATGCCGATGGTGGCGTGCAGGCCGGTCTCGATGGCGATCTTGAGCTTGGTGCCGACGCCGTCGTTGGACGCCACCAGGATCGGGTCCTCGAAGCCAGCGGCCTTGAGGTCGAACAAAGCGCCGAAGCCGCCGAGGTCGGCATCGGCCCCCCGACGCCGCGTCGACCTGGCAAGCGGCTTGATCGCCTCCACCAGGGCATTGCCGGCGTCGATATCAACGCCAGCGTCGCGATAGGAGATCGACGGACGGTTGCTGGCCGGCGTCCTGGCATGGCGGTCCTGCGGCCTCGTCCCAACTTTCGCCCCAATGGTCTTTGGAGTATGCGGGCATAGCAGACCCGGGCGGGAAATCGGTAGGGTCGGAGCGCCCCGTAGCAGTGGATCGACGGGGTGGAAGGGCGGGGAATGAGCGACCACACAGGCACGTGCGCGAGGGGCGGTGCGGCGCGTCGGATTCGACCGGCAGACCCTGCTGCTGGCGATTGCTGCATCGATCGCGGTCGGTGGCTCGCACGGGGCTAGCGCCGCCGAAGAGGTGTTCACCGTCGGCAACTATCCCGTCGAGGCGCGCGCGGACAATGCCGTCGCCGCCAAGGAGAAGGCGCTGGCCGACGGCCAGCAGGCCGCCTTCCGCTCCCTGCTCAAGCGGCTGGTCAGGGTTACGGCCTATGCGCGCATCAAGCAGCTTGCCGACGTGCCGGCAGGCGACCTCATCGAGGGCGTCAGGGTCCGCTCCGAGCGCAACTCCTCCACGGATTACATCGCCAGCCTCGACTTCTCGTTCCAGTCGAAGGCCGTGCGCGATCTGCTGCGCCGCGAGGGCATCCCTTTCACGGACGAGCAGGCCCCCGCCGTCATCCTCATCCCTCTCTGGCGCACCGGCACCGCCCCGCCGCATGAGCACGCCGGCGTGGACCGACGTCTGGAAAGGCCTCGACCTCGACCACGCGCTGGCGCCCGTCAAGCTGCAAAAGCTCAAGAAGGAGATTGCGCCGGCCGCCGTCGAGTCCCTGTCCGGAGGCGACGGCCGGGCGATCCGCGCGCTGGTTGCCGCCTACGGCAGCGAATATGTGCTGATCGCCGTGGCGGAGCGCGATACCAGCACCAATCGCCTCAATGTGACGCTGAGCGGCCGAGATGCGGTCGGGGCCTTCACGCTCAAGCGCGCCTACCGCATCGATGCCAGCGACCCCGGCTACACGAGCGAGCTCGCCGCCGTCGTCTCGCTCGGCATCCTGGAAGGCCGCTGGAAGGCGATCAAATCGCGCGGCGGCGGCGGGGCGGCCGCCGGCGGCGACACCGACCTGCTGATCGCGGTGGAGTTCCGTGGCATGAGCGAATGGCAGGACATCAGCCGCAAGCTCGGCGCCACTCCCGGCGTCGAGGAGCTGGAGGTAGCGGGACTTTCCGCGCGCGGTGCGCGCGTGACGCTGCGCTATGCGGAAGGCGCGCAACGGCTCGCGCGAGGCCCTGGCGCAGCAGGGCCTGAGCTTGCGCAATGCCGCGGGCAACTGGGTGCTCACCCCGCAATAGTCGCTCGACGGCGCTGCCGCCCGGGGGCTATGCTTCGGCGGGGCGGGCGAGCAAATTCCAGCCGGTCTAGCGGCGCTCAATTCTGACGTCTGTCACAGGAAACGTCCGGTCGCCATTGAACATCAATATACCGAACTTCATCACGCTCGGACGCATCATGTCCGTTCCGGTGATCTTCTGGCTGCTGCTCAGCGGCCAGAATAGGCTTGCCTTCCTCGTGTTCGTGGCGGCCGGCATCAGCGACGCGGTCGACGGCTTTCTCGCCAAGCGCTACAACTGGAGCACGGAGCTCGGCTCCTACCTCGATCCGCTGGCCGACAAGCTGTTGCTCGTCAGCATCTTCATTGCTCTCGGCGCACGCAACGAGCTGCCGCTGTGGCTGGTGATCGCCGTGGTCAGCCGCGACATCCTGATCGTCGCGGCCGTGCTGCTCGCCTGGCTGCTCGATCAGCGCGTCCGCATCCGGCCGCTCGCGGTCAGCAAGGTCAACACGCTTGCCCAGATCGTGCTGGCGGCCACGGTCCTGGCCGACGGGGCGTTCGCGCTGGGCCTCGACGGCACGCGGACGGCGCTGGTGTGGATTACGGGAGCACTCACCCTTCTCTCCCTGGCGGCGTACCTCAGGGCTTGGTTTATGCACATGGCGGGCTACCAATCCGGCAAGGTGGCGCCGGATTGAGGGTCGCGGCGCGGGCTGCGACATGCCGGGCGAGGCGAGGGGTCATGCGGGCGGGAAGGCAGCTCTGGTTCTGGCTGGCGGCGCTCGCCATCGTCGTGCTGGCCGTCGCTATGCTCAAGGACATCCTGCTCCCGTTCGTGGTCGCCGTCGTCGGCGCCTACTTCCTGAACCCTCTGGCCGATCGGCTGCAGTCGTATGGTTTCAACCGCACCTGGGCGGCAACGCTGATCGTGGGCGTGGCCGGCGTGCTGATGGTGCTGGCGCTCGTCCTGCTGGTGCCGATCCTGGTCGAGCAGGTGCGGCAGCTGGTGGCGGCGCTCCCGGCGGAGACCGAGCGCTTCAAGGCCTTCCTCGAGCGCTATGGGCGTGAGTGGCTGGGGCCAGGCTTCCCGTCCTTCCAGACCGCGGTCGACAAGGCCCTGGCCGAGCAGTCGCAGAACTGGGCGGCCACCGCCGGCGCCATCGTGGCCTCGGTGTGGAGCCGCGGCCTGGCGCTGCTCAACTTCGCCTCGCTGCTGCTGATCACGCCGGTGGTGGTATTCTACCTGCTGGTCGACTGGCACCCCATGCTGGAGCGCATCGACCATGCGCTGCCGCGCGACCACGCTCCGACCATCCGCCGGCTTGCCGGCGAGATCAACGATGCGGTCGCCGCCTTCATTCGTGGCCAGGGCGCCATCTGCCTGGTGCTCGGCCTCTACTACGCCGTTGGCCTGAGCCTGGCGGGCATCGACTATGGCCTGCTGGTCGGTCTCACCACCGGCATTCTCGGATTTATTCCCATCGTCGGCTGGACGCTCGGGCTGATCGTGACGGCAAGCCTCGCCATCGTGCAGTCATGGCCTGAGCTCGGGCCCCTGTTGAAGGCGTGCGCCGTGCTGATCAGCGGCATGGCCATGGACACCGCGTTTCTCTCGCCGCGCTTCGTCGGCCAGAAGGTCGGCCTGCATCCGGTGTGGCTGATCCTCGCGCTGTTCGTGTTCAGCTACCTGTTCGGCCTGGTCGGCACGCTGGTGGCGGTGCCGCTGGCGGCGGCGGTGGCGGTGCTTGTGCGCTTCGCCGTGCAGGTCTACCTCGGCAGCTCGGTGTACAAAGGCAGCGAGGTCGCATCGCCGGCCGAGGACAAGTGCAAAGGCCAGCCATGACCGGCCTGCCGGGCCAGCTCACGCTCGATCTTCCGCACCGGCCGGCGCTCGGGGCCGAGGATTTCCTCGTCAGCCGGTCGAACCAGGCGGCATGCGACGTCATCGATCGCTGGCCCGACTGGCCCTATCGGTCGGTGGTGGTGATTGCCCCGCCCGGTGCCGGCAAGACGCATCTCGCCAACGTCTGGCGTTTGCGCTCGGGTGCGCTGGCGTTCGCGGCGGCCACCCTCGGCGAGCAGGATGTGACCAGCGCCAGCGCCGCGATGCTGGTCGAGGATCTGCACGCCGGTGTCCGCGAGGAGCGCGCACTTTTCCACCTGCTGAACCTCGTTCGGGAGCACAAGCTGTCGATGCTTCTCACCTCCCGCCGGGCTCCGGGCGAGCTCGATGTGGCGTTGCCCGATCTGCGCTCGCGTCTGCGCGCCTTGCCGGTGGTGAGCATCGATCCGCCCGACGAGGCTCTGCTCAAAGCGGTGCTGGTCAAGCAATTCGCCGACCGCCAGCTCGCCGTCGAGCCACACGTCGTCAACTACATCGCGCTGCACATGGAACAATCGATGGAGGCCGCCGCCGCCATCGTCGCCGATATCGACCGGCAGGCACTCGCCGCGCACCGCAAGGTGACCCGGGCGCTGGCCGCCGACGTCCTGGCTCGCCGTCAAGGCGGCGCGGGCTAGTTTGCCCCTCTGCGCGATCTTGCCGCCCCGCGCAATCCCTGCGCAAGCATGCTGCGTCGGCGCTGCGTGGTGCTACACTCTGGGCTCACGACCGCTCAGGACGGTCGCCTCGAGGAGAGAACCGCATGGCCAAGTTCAATTGGGACCACGTCCATCTGCGCAGCCCCAACCCCGAGGCCACCGCCGCATTCTTCGAGCGCATGTTCGGTGCCGAGATCATCCGCTCGATGCAGCAGGGCAAGCCGCGCATCGACATGAAAGTCGGCGGCGCCAACGTGTTCATCGCCGAGGTTCTGCCCGACGGCAAGGTCAACCCGCCGCCGCGGACGC
Source organism: uncultured Alphaproteobacteria bacterium (assembly GCA_963738065.1). Taxonomy (GTDB): domain Bacteria; phylum Pseudomonadota; class Alphaproteobacteria; order Rhizobiales; family Hyphomicrobiaceae; genus AWTP1-13. The sequence continues at coordinate 30,778 of CAVTVO010000037.1, read as the reverse complement.
CCTACCAGGGGCTCGACCACTTCGGGCTGCAGGTGACGGGCATCGACGCCATCGTCGCCGAGCTCAAGGGCAAAGGCGCCGAGTTCACGATGGAGCCCAACGACATCCGCCCCGGCGTGCGCATCGCTTTCCTGCGCGGGCCGGAGGGCATCTCCATCGAGCTGCTCGAACGCAAGCCGGCGTGAGGCAGAGCGATGGCCAAGAAGCGCATGGTGCTCGAAATCGGCATGGGCACCGACATCCGCGGCACGGATCCCGACCAAGGCCGCCTGCCGGGCGCTGCGCGATGCGCTCTGGCACAACTCGCTGTCGATCGCCACTGCGCTCGGCCAGCCGCTGGAAGCGATGATGGTCGACGTGCACATCGGCGTGCCGCGACCCGAGCTGGTCGACAAGGCGCAGGTGCTGGCCGTGCTGCCCTATGGCAAGGGAACCGTGACCGTGGTCGAGGGCGGCCTCGAGATCCGCAACGATGCCGGCACCGACGGCACGCTGATCGCCAACGCCTGCGCCATCGTCAGCCTCGACATCGCTTGAGGATCGCCATGGCCCAAACCCCGAGAACGCGTGTCATCCTGGAGCTGGGCTCCGGCAACGACCTGCACGGCTGCGACTACACCAAGGCCGCCCTGCGCGCCGTGCAGGACGCGCTGCATCACAGCTCGCTCGCCTTCATCCGCTCGTTGCAGATCGACAAGAAGAGGCTCGACGTGGAGGTGACGATCGGCGTGCAGCGGCCGGAGAAGGTCGACCTCGAGAAGGTGAAAGCCTCGCTGCCCGTCGGCAACGTCACCGTGAAGGCCGTCAAGGGCGGCCTCGACGTGGCCGACCCCGAGAACAACGATCCCGCCGTCATCGCCAGCGCGGCGATCGCGGTGCGGATCGAGGTGGGATAGAGGCCGGCGTTCCCACTACTGACTGGCCCACAGCGACTCAGGTTGCGAAGCAGCATCGGCTGTCGGCGGCATTGCGCATTCGCCTTACGACACGCAATGGATTTGAGGCTATTTTGATCGTTAAAGACGGAAAGCCAAGGGCGGCGTATGGTTGGGCGGATCTTCATCAGCTATCGGCGCGACGACACAGCCGGTGACGCACGCAGTGTTTACCAACGCTTGCAGCGCACCTTTGGCAGCCGGCAGCTTTTTATGGATGTGGACAGCATCCAGCGCGGCCGCGACTTCCACCAGGTGCTGGACCGCCACCTGAAGCAGTCCGCGATCATGCTGGCAGTGATTGGGCCTCGATGGGTCGATGCCCGCGATGCGGAAGGCAATCGTCGCCTGGAAGATCCCGACGACTTCATCCGGCTCGAAGTTGCTCGTGCACTCAAGCGCGATATCGCCGTGATCCCTCTCCTTGTCGGCGGCGCCCGCATGCCCAAAGCCGGCGAATTGCCCGCCGACCTGCGCGGCCTGACACGACGGCAGGGAATCACCATCACGCACGAGAACTTCCCAAGCGATATGGATGCCTTGGAGAAGGATATCGGAGCGTTGCTGCAGCGACCAAAGCTCCGGAGCTTGATTGCGGTATCGAGCACAGTGTTGGCGCTCATCGTACTGGTGTCGGCTTATGTTCTGGGCGCGTTTGCGCCGTCGCCGTCGCAACCGCGCTCGGAGCGGCAAGCCTCCAGGAAGGCTGAAGACGCAGCTGCTCGCGCGGCAGCTGACAAGTTGAAGAGCGACGCGACGGCCAAGCGCCAGGCGAACCGTGCCGAACAACGGCGCCGCGAACTGGAGGCGAAGAAATCCGCGCCAGCAATTTGGACACCACCCCTGGACCGCGTGCTCACCGCCGCGGAAGAGCAGCAGCTTGCGCCAAAGCAGGAGTTCCAGGAGTGCAGAGATTGTCCGCGCATGATCTTGGTTCCGGCTGGCTCTTACCTCATGGGATCGGCGCCAACGGAACCCGGCCACTCCAAAATCGAGGCTCCGCAGCATTCGGTGACAATCGCCAAGGCCTTCGCCAGCGGAAAGTTCGAGGTGACGTTCGACCAATACAAGGCCTTCATGCAGGAGACGAACCATACGGCTCCCAAGACCTGCAGCAACTTCGACCCAAACAAGAATATCCCAATCAATCTGAGTGCCTCCTTCTGGTCCCCCGGCTTCCAACAGGAGGGCGATCACCCGGCGGTCTGCGTCAGCTGGCGGGATGCCAAGGCCTACGTCGCCTGGCTGTCGAAGACGCTCGCAAAGGAGTATCGTCTCTTGAGCGAGGCGGAATGGGAATATGTCGCGCGAGCCGGCAGTCACACGCGTTACCACTTCGGCGACAGCGAGATGCGGTTGTGCGAGTTCGGCAACGTTGCCGACTCCACGGATGCCTCCAAATTATCCGCCAGACCGCTCGCTGAGTGTCGCGACGGTTACGTGCGCACGGCTCCTGTCGGAAAATTTGCCGCCAATGCATTTGGCCTGCATGACACGATCGGCAACGTGTGGGAGTGGGTCGAAGATTGCGGACACGCGAACTACGAGGGCGCGCCCTCAGATGGCTCTGCCTGGCTCGCGGGGGCTTGCACAACGCGTGTTTCGCGTGGCGGAGGCTGGGGCAGCATCGCGCCACACCTTCGATCCGCCGCTCGCAACACTCTCTTTGGAGCGGATGATCGCTATCATTTCCTGGGCTTCAGGGTCGCAAGGACGCTTACACGGAGCGGAACGATCGCGAAATAGCACCGCAGCTATCGTTGGCAAAGAGGAGCCACACGTCAGGACTTCCTCCTCGGCGTCCCACGTTTGGCGGCGCTGAGGTCGGCTCAACTGCATCGGCGTCAGCGAGCAGGTCGACGTGGCCGACCCGGAGAACAACGACCCCGCCGTCATCGCCAGCGCGGCGGTCGCGGTGCGGATCGAGGTGCCGTAAGGCCCGCGCGCTGCGAAACAATTCTCTCGTCCATCGCGTTACGTGACACTACCATGAAGGTTTGGTGTCAGTTCGACAACGCGCGGAGCGGGCGGATGAGAACGCTATGGCAGGGGTCGTCACGTCCCTTGGCGTGGTGGTGGGCGTTGCTGACGCTGGCCAGCACCGGCAACATCGCTCTGTGGTTCCTGCTCTATCGCCAGTTCTCGATGGCGGCGACGGGCGCCCAGGGCAATGCCACTGGCATCGAGCTCATGCTGTTCCTGTGCGCGGCCTACGTGTTCGGCTGCGCCTTCAGGTCGGCCCTTCCCCGCGCGGACGTGCAGAGGATCTGCCTGTTCGATACCTGGCTGTCGAGCGTCGTCGTCGGCCGGTCCGTGGCGACCGTTGCCGAGGTCTCCTTCGCCGCGCAATGGGCCATCGTGCTGGCCCAGCTCGGCTGGGTAGCCGGGGCGGACACCACCTTGGCCGTGGCCTCGATCATCGTGCCGCTGATCGTCGTGGCGCAGTGCTGCTCGTGGTACGGGGTATTGACGACCAACTATCTTGCCAACGCCATCGAGAATTCGATCTGGGCCGTCGCCTTCCTCCTGGTGGGCATCGCCGTGTGCCGCCTGCTGCCGGAGTTCGAGGGCATCGTTCGCCTGGGCCTCGTCGCGGCGGTCATCGGGATTGCGGGGTATCTGGCTTTCCTCATAACCATCGACGTGCCGATGTACCTTGGCCGGTGGCGCGACGGCATTGCGGGCGGGCGCGAGATGCTCGGGCCGGTCCAGGGTCTCCGCGACGCGTGCACGCGCTGGGTCGTAACGCACGACCTCACTCACTGGAAGGACGAGATCGCCTGGATGTCGCTCTATTTCACTGCGGCAGTCTGGGCGAGCCTGGCACTTTGCCTCGTCTACTGCCTCGCGGACGATCTTCCGCGCTACCGCGCCGGCCCAACCGCGGAGGCCCGGAGCGTCGAAGGCCAACAGCGCGGGACGATTGCAGCGCGCGCGCTGCGAAGGCCTGCGCTGGAGCGGTGAGGCAGCGCACCATCTGCGCTGCGCTACCGCGCAGACTACCTCCCCGTCCGGACCGTCCCTCCCCCGCCAGGCTGCGGAAAATGAGCGTTGCGGAGCAATTCGCGCTCGGGCAGCTTGCATGGTAGGTGCAACGGTATGGCAGCGAAATGCCAGCCGACAGTTCTCGGAGGAACGACAGATGCGCTTCAAGGACCAGGGTGTGCTCGTCACGGGTGGGGCGAGCGGGATCGGCGAGAAAGTGGTGCACGCGTTCGCGCGCGAGGGCGCAATCCTCGGCGTCGGCGACCGGGACGAGAAGGGTGCCGAGCGGGTTGCAGAGGCCGTGCGCAAGGCCGGCGGTCGCGCCCACGCCTTCAACCTCGACGTTGTCGACCCGAAGGCCGTGTCGGGCTTCGTCGCCTGGGCGGCGGAGCGGCTCGGCCGGCTCGACGTCTTGGTGAACTCGGCCGGCGTACGCGAGATCGCCTCCGTCCTCGAGTTGTCGCTCGAGGAGTGGAACCGCGTCATGGGCGTCAACATCACGGGCACGTTCCTGTGCTCGCAGGCTTTCGCCCGCGCCGTGATCGCCAAGGGTGGGAAGGGCGCCATCGTCAATCTGGCTTCCACGCTCGGTGTGGTGGCGGCGTCGAACCGGCCCGCCTACACGGCCTCCAAGCACGCCGTCGTCGGCCTCACCAAGGAGATGGCGATGGAACTGGGCGAGAGGGGCATCCGCGTCAATGCGGTGGGGCCCGGCGTCATCCGCACTCCGCTCACCGAGCGCTACTTTCAGGAGGCAGAGCAGGCGCAGCGCATCCGCAACCTGCATGCAATGGCGCGCTGGGGCGAGCCCGACGAGGTCGCCAAGGCCATCCTGTTCCTGGCCTCCGACGAGGCGAGCTTCTGCACCGGCACGACCTTGATCGTCGACGGGGGTTGGACCGCGGGCAAGAACCTGTGAGCTGATCGCTCTGCCCCTTGCGGGCCTGCACAAAGCGTTGCAAGCGTGTCACGCCGCAACGAATTGCGCGGCGCGCGCGCGTGCCTTGTATGCAGATGCCGCGAATCTCAATATTCGCTTGATTCTCAATGCATTTCCCGTCCCCATTCAGCGCAAATCGCAACCAAGGGCAGCACCATGAAGAAGATCGAGCCATCCATCCCTACGCCGACGGCCGTGAAGAAGCCGAAGGCGCCGACCGTCACCTTGCGTGACCTCGCCGCAGCCTTGTCCGAGGCCCACGACGTGCCCAAGAAGCAGGCCAACGCCATGCTCGTCGCCATGGTCGAGAACATCGCCAAGCACCTCAAGAAGGGCAAGCGCATCCGCATCGCCGGTCTCGGCATCCTGCAGGTGCGCAAGCGTCCGGCGCGCATGGGCCGCAACCCGGCGACCGGCGAGGCCATCAAGATCAAGGCCAGCAAGAAGATCGCGTTCCGGGCTTCCAAGGAACTGAAAGAGGCCGTCTGAGCCCTGCGAGCAAACGAGGCGTCCTCACTGCAGCCCCGCTTCGGCGGGGCTTTTCTTTTGTGCCCGCGTGTCGACGATCGTCCTGGCTTGATGGCAGTATGGCGGAGCCCACGGCATTGCCGGAGGCCAACCTCGCGCAAGCGAGACGGTAAAGGGAGGATGCAGCGATGGCAGGACCACTGACCGGGCGGACCGCGCTCGTCACGGGCGCAGCAGGCGGGATCGGCCGCGAGGTGACCAGGGCGCTGCTCGATGCGGGCGCCTCCGTCATGGCCTGCGACGTCGCCGAAGCCAATCTTGCCGCGCTTGGCGAGCGCATGGCGACGGCAGGGCATTCTGCGAAAATTTCGCGACGCGCGCCCTCGACATTTCCAATCAGCGCGCGTGCGCCGCCGCGGTGGAGGCGACGCAGGCGCGGTTCGGGGCGCTCGACATCCTGGTCAACAACGGCGCGCTCGGCATGAGCACGATCCGCGAGGACCACATGAAAAATCCAGTCGGCATCGACGAGGTCGCGCCTGAGGTCTGGGACCGTTTCGTGGCCGTCAATCTGTCGGGGGCATGGTATATGACGCGCGCGGCGGTGCCGGGCATGAAGCGCGCGGGTTGGGGCCGGATCATCGACGTGACCACCAGCTTCTTCACCATGCTGCGCGGCCGGTTCCATCCCTACGGGCCGGTCAAGGCCGGGCTCGAGGCGATGGCGGCCGGCCACGCAAAGGAGTTCGCCGAGCACGGCATTACCGTCAACGTGGTGGTGCCGGGCGGGCCCGCCGACACGCCGATGGTGCCGCAGAGCTCGGGGTTCCGCCGGTCGGACCTGATCCCGCCAGTCAAGATGACCCATCCCATCGTGTGGCTGTGCTCGGCAGCGGCCGACGGGGTGACGGGCAACCGCTACGTCGCCTCGAAGTGGGACGAGACCGCGCCGATCGCCCAGGCGCGTGCGGCCTCGGAAGCTCCGATCGGCTGGCCCGATCTCGCCGCGTCGCCGGTGTGGCCGGGCGGGACGCCGAAGGCCTGACAGCTATTTTTGGGCGCCGTAGCCGGCCGGGGAGCATCGGCGTAACATCCACTCGACCCAGCAAGCCAAGGAGGAAGCGATGGCCGAGAAGAAAGACTGGAAATTCGTGCACGACCTCGCCAAGGACGCCAAGTGGACGCCGGGCCTGCGCGAGATCTTCGAGTACCGCGATCTCGGCATCAAGGGCGGCACCAAGGGCGACTATGTCGCGCACCTCATCCGCCACAACGGCAAGAAGATGAAGGACGAGGTGCAGCAGTGGCACATCCACGAGTGCGACTTCCAGTTCGTCTACGTGATGAACGGCTGGGCCACCTTCGAGTACGAGGGCCAGGGCCAGAAGACCATCCGCAAGGGCGACTGCATCTTGCAGACGCCGATGATCAAGCATCGCGAGATCGCCTGCTCGGAGGACTTCGAGGTGCTGGAGATCGTGTCGCCGGCGGACTTCAAGACGCGCGTGGTCGAAGGGCCGACGGCCAAGGCCGAGGCGGCGGAGTGAGGAAGCTGCGGTGGCCTGCTCGAGGCCGACAAGGTCGAGCCATGGTGTCAGACCCGGAGGGTCTGACACCTCCTCCACCAAGCTCGCGCTTATCCCCGCCCTTCAAAGCCGAGTCATATTGCGCTCACCCCGGCTCAACGAGGGGCGCCATCGCGAGGCGTCTCGGTAGCGCGAGGCGGGGGCGCAACGAGGGTCCGGCCGCAGCCGGAGCCCAGCGTATCCGAGGCCGGTTGGGTTACTCGCCGGAGCCGTTCGCTGGAGCCTCGAGGCCGCGCAGGGCGCTGATGTCAGCTTGCCCTTGGAATCCCGAGCCAGGCATTGGCGCCCTGCTCCCTCACTCTCCAACCCTCGAGGCTGAGGCCTGCGGGGCGATCGTGCTGGTGAGTGGTGAGATAACGGGCCGCCCTGCGGCAATGGGGGAGTTCCATCGCCGAGACCGCTCCAGAGCTCCAACTCACCGTCTCACGACCTCACATCGGCAAGGGGAAGCGCAGGCGGGAGCCCAATGCCATAGCGCGAGTGCCATGGGTCCCGGCCTTCGCCGGGATGACGCAGGTTGGGGCTCGCGAAGTCCCCAATCTCACCATCTCCACTCATCTCACCTCCGCAGGCGCGAAGTGCGCGGCGGGAATCCAGAGGTGGACTGCACCGTTGAGATTGGGGGTTGGATGCCCGCTCTCCGCTTCGCTTGGCGGGCATGACGGCGCGCGCTCCCACTGACCATTCATCAACACACGATGGGTCACCGTACCGCGATAGACCGGCGGGCGTTTCTCGGCGAAGGCCGTGCGCCCCTCGGCCCAGTCCTCGCTCGCAAAGATGGCGTCGGTCTGGGCACGGGCGATGCCGGCGAGCTCGGTGGGGCCCTTGGGGAGGGACTCGGCGACGAAGCGCTTGAGCGCGCGCGAGGGGAGTGGAGCGGTGGCAGCGATGCGGCGGGCGTAGTCGAGCGCGGTCGGCATCAGCTCCGCGAACGGTACGATCTTGTTGACATAGCCGACCTCGTAGGCGCGCTTGGCGTCGATCGGCTCGCCGACCAGCAACAGCTCCATGGCGATCTTGTGCGGGATGCGGGAGGCAAGATTGGTGATGATGCCACCGGTGAACCCCACCTTCACCTCCGGATAGGAGAAGCGCGTGGTATCGGCCGCAATCAGGATGTCGCACATGGTGGTGAGCACCATGGCGCCGCCGACCACCCAGCCGGCCACGGCACCGACCACCGGCTTGTCGACGGGCACACCGACTCCCGGGATGCCGCGGTAGAGGTCGTTGGGCGGCGACCTGAGATCGGCGCCGGCCGAGAAGGCCTTGTCCCCGGCTCCGGTCAGGATCGCCACGCGGTCCTCCTCGCTGCCCATGAAGCGTCGCCAGGCCTGGTGCAGGCCCTCCACCACGGCCGCATCGATGCGGTTCATGCGCTCGGGCTTGGCAATGGTGATGGTGGCGATGCGGTCGTGCGACTTGTAGGTGACGGCTTGCTCGCTGTTGCTGGTCATTGGGTTGGGCGCTCCTCGCTGCGGCCGGTTGAATTGGAGGACAGCCTATTGGGACGGTCCGACATTCGCCACTAGCATGCGCCCGGCCCTTGCGGAGCGCGGCAAACGCTCGGACAATGCGGGCAAGCCCGGTTGCCGGAGGAGACGCAGATCATGTCCAATGAACGCAGCGAGGCATTCGGCTTCGCGCCGGCCCACGATGCGCCGATCCCCTACATGCAGCGCATCCGGGACTACTACGTGACGCTCGGCTACGGCGCGCCTTACGAGTGGGCGCACTACGCCGAGGTGCCGTTCCAGCCGCTCGGCAAGAAACTCGAGGAGTGCCGGGTCGCGATCGTCACTACGGCGGCACCCTACCAGCCCGACAAGGGCGATCAGGGGCCGGGCGCGCCCTACAATTCGGCGGCCAAATTCTATCAGGTCTATTCCGGCGACACGGCCAGGGATCACGACCTGCGCATCTCGCACGTCGGCATCGACCGCAAATACACCACGGCCGAGGACCCCGGCACCTGGTTCCCCCTTCCCGCGCTGCGGGCGGCAGCCAAGCAGGGCCGCATCGGCGAGCTGGCACGGCGATTCCACGGGCTGCCGACCAATCGCAGCCATCGCGTGACGCTCGAGGTCGACTGCCCGGAGATCGTGGCGCGCTGCAAGGAGGATCGCGTCGACGCTGCGCTGCTGCTGCCGAACTGCCCGGTGTGCCATCAGAGCGCCAGCCTCGCGGCCCGCGCGCTCGAGGCGGCCGGCATCGCCACGGTGGTGATGGGCTGCGCCAAGGACATCGTCGAGTACGTCGGCGTGCCGCGCCTGCTGTTTCTCCGATTTTCCGCTCGGCAATGCGGCGGGGCGACCGAAGGACCCGCAATCGCAGGCGTTCACGCTGGAGCTGGCGTTGAAGGTGCTGGAGACCGCGCCGGCCGCCCGCACCACCGTGCAGTCGCCGCTGGCGTGGAGCGACAGCCCGGACTGGAAGCTCGACTTCCAGAACGTGGCGCGCATGTCGCCGGAGGAGATCGCGCGCCGCCGCGCCGAGTTCGACAAGCAGAAGCAGGTGGCCACGCGCCTGCGCGAGGACCTGGGGCTGCAGCGCGACAAGGCCCAGGGCACGGCAGGACAAGGCGAAAGCCGGCGCCGCATGACCCAGCCCTTCGCCGGCGTCCGCATCCTCGACTTCACGCAGGTGTTCGCCGGGCCCTTCGGCAGCTACCAGCTGGCGCTGCTGGGCGCCGACGTCATCAAGATCGAGCGCCCCGGCGGCGACGACATGCGGCGCGGGCCCCCCAACAAGGAGTGGGCGGCGCGCAACCTCGGCACCGGCTTCCTGGGGATCAACGCCAACAAGCGCATGCTCGCGCTCGATCTCACCAAGCCCAAGGCGATCGAGATCGCCAAGCGGCTGGCCGCGAAGACCGACGTGGTGATGGAGAACTTTCGCCCCGGCGTGATGGACAAGCTCGGGCTCGGCTACGCGACACTCTCCGCGCTCAATCCGCAGCTGATCTATTGCGCGGTCTCCGGCTTCGGGCAGAACGGTCCGGAGCGCACGACGGCTGCCTACGACGGCAAGATCCAGGCCATGAGCGGCATCATGTCGGTCACCGGCTTTGCCGAGACGCGGGCCGATGCGGGCGGGGTTTGCCGTGTGCGACGCCATCGGCGGCATGACGGCGGCGTTCGCGGTGTCGAGCGCGCTGTACCAGCGCACGCACACGGGCAAGGGCCAGCTGGTCGATGTCGCCATGCTCGATGCGGCGCTGACGTTCCTCACCACCTACGTCACGGACTTCACCGTCGGCGGCCATGTGCAGGGTCAGCTCGGCAACCGGGCGCAGAGCCGGCTGCCGACGGCGGACGTGTTCAAGTGCAAGGGCGGACACATCCTGCTCGCCGTCAACAACGACAAGCAGTTCCTCGCCTTGTCCAAGGCGATCGGGCGACCCGGAGCTGCCGAAGGACCCGCGCTTCCTCGACTGGCCGGCGCGCCTCGCCAACGATGCGGCGCTGCGCGGCATCATCGAGGAGGTGCTGGCCGAGGCCGACGACAAGACCTGGGAGGCGCGGCTGACCGCGGCCGACGTGCCGTGCTCGCGCGTGTGGACGATCCCCGAGATCGTGGCCCATCCGCAGCTTGCCCATCGCGACGTGCTGCAGCGGGTCGAGACGCCCTACGGGGAGCTCACGTTCGTGGGCTCGGGCTTCCGGCTGGCGCACGGCGGCGGCAAGGTCACGCGACCTGCCGGCTTGCCCGGCGCCGACGCCGCCGAGGTCCTGGCCGAGGCCGGCTACGGCGAGGCGGAGGTCGCGGCGCTGCGCCGCGACGGCGTGATCTGAGGCGAGGACGGCGCTGCGTCAGCCGAGGCCGCCGGCCTGGGCCAGCTCGCGCAGGTGGTGGTCGGCGTCGCCGAAGGCCATGTCGATCATGGTCAGCCGCTTGAAGTAGTGGCCGGCCTTGTACTCCATGGTCATGCCGATGCCGCCGTGCAGCTGGATCGCCTCCTGGCCGATGTGCTTGGCCGCGCGTCCGATCTGCACCTTGGCGGCCGACATGGCCTTGCGGCGCAATCCGGCATCGGGCTCGGCCGCCATCATGGTGGCGTAGTAGGCCATGCTGTGCGCCTGCTCCAGCGCGGTCAGCATGTCGACGGCGCGGTGCTGCAGCACCTGGAACGAGCCGATCGGCACGCCGAACTGCTTCCTCGTCTTGAGGTATTCAACGGTCAGCTCGTGCAGCCCGGCCATGGCGCCGACGGCCTCGGCCGCACAGCGCGGCAATGGCCTCGTCGACGACGCGCTCCAGCACCGCGAGCCCCTTGTCGGGCCCCGCCACCACGGCCTCGGGGCCGACGCGGACGGCCGACAGCGTCACGTCGGCTGCGCGCATGCCGTCCTGGGTGGGATAGCCGCGGCGCGTGAGGCCGCTGGCCTTGGCGTCGACCAGGAACAGGGCGATGCCGGCGCGGTCGGTGCGGCCGCCCTGCACGCGCGCCGTGACGATGCAGCTTGTCGGCGTGATCGCCGTGCAGGACGACGTTCTTCTCGCCCTCCAGCGTGTAGCCGCCCTTGCCGTCCGCACGCGCGGTGGTGGCGGTGTCGGCGATGTCGTAGCGCGCCTGACGCTCCTGGTGTGCCAGCGCCAGGGTCATCTTGCCCTCGACGATCGCGGGCACCAGCTCCTCGAGGAGCGCAGCGTTGCCGGCGTGGCGCAGCGCGCCGCCGCTCAGCACGATGGTGGCGAGATACGGCTCGATGGCGAGCGCACGGCCGAACGCCTCGGCGAGGATCATGGTCTCGGTGAGGCCCTGGCCGAGCCCGCCGTGCTCCTCCGCGAACGGCACCGCCAGCAGGCCCAGCTCCGCATACTGCTTCCACAGGGCGGCGCTGTAGCCTTTCGCCTCCTTCATGTAGCCATGGCGCTTGTTGAGGTCGCCGTAGGTGTCGTTGAGCAGCCGCTCGAGGCTGTCCTTGAGCTGGCGCTGCTCGTCGTTGAGATCGAAATCCATTGGCCATCCTCCCGTGGCGCCGGCGAAGCGCGATTTTGGTGTCGGCTACGAGCTGCGCAGGCTGGCCGCGGCCACGCCCGCGCCGATCAGCAACGAGCCGCCGATGCGATTGAAGATCCCGACCGCACGCTCGCTCCGCACCAGCCGACGCGCCCGCGCGGCGACGAGCGCATAGCCGATGGCATTGGCAAAGGCGAGGCAGATGAAGGTTGCCTCGAAGATCAGCATCTGCGCCGCAAAATCGCGGGCCTGGTCGATGAACTGAGGCAGAAACGCCACGAAGAAGGTGATGCTCTTGGGATTGAGCGCGGTCACCAGCCAGGCATGGCCCAGCATGCGCAGCGCGGGCCTGGCGTCGCTGCGGGGCGTGGCCTCGAGCGTCCCGCCTGCCCGCCACAAGCGAACGCCGAGCCACACGAGATAGGCCGCGCCGGCCCATTTCAGCGCCGTGAAGAGGAGGGCGGAGGTGGCCAGCAGGGCGCCGATGCCCAGCATCGACAGCGTCATGGCCGTGAAGTCGCCAAGCGCCACGCCGACCGCGACGGGAAGCGCGGTGCGCATCCCCTGGCCGAGCGCGTAGGAGATCACAAGCAGGATGGTGGGCCCGGGGACGACGAGCAGCACCGCGGAAGCGGCGGCAAAGGCCAGCCAGGTCTCGATAGTCACGGACTGCTACTCCGTCTTCCACCCTCTCCCCGTCCTTCACGGGGAGAGGGTCGGGGTGAGGGGCAGCGTCAAACGCCACGCCGGAGCAAGGCTCTGCCCCTCACCCTAACCCTCTCCCCATTCTGAAAAGAATGGGGAGAGGGGACTCTAGATCAGAAGCCCAGCACGGCCTTGGCCAGAATGTTGCGCTGGATCTCGTTGGAGCCGCCGTAGATCGTGGTCTTGCGGTAGTTGAAATAGGCCGGCGCCGCGGGAGCTGCCCAATCGAGGTCGAGCGGCGGCTCGTTGGAGCCGAACTCGGGATCGTCGGCCTCGGGCTGGTAGGGCAGCGCCAGCGGACCGGCGATCTCCAGCAGCAGCTCGGTCGTGCGCTGCTGGATCTCGCTGCCCTTGATCTTGAGGATCGACGACTTGGGGTTGGGCAGCCGGTCCTTGCGGTTGCGGTCCTCGGAGAGCACGCGCATCTGCGTCATCTCGAGCGCCTTGAGCTCCACCTCCACGGCCGCCACCTTCTCGCGGAAGCGCTCGTCGTCGATGAGCGGCCGATCGCCGGCCTTGACCCGCCCTGCCAGCTCCTTGATGCGCTGCACGCGCTGCTTGGAGTAGCCGACGCGGGCAATGCCGGTGCGCTCGTTGCCGAGCAGGAACTTGGCGCAATCCCAGCCGCGGTTCTCCTGCCCGACCAGGTTCTCGACCGGCACCTTGACGTCGTCGAAGAACACCTCGTTGACCTCGCGGCCGCCGTCCATGGTCTGGATCGGCCGCACGGTGATGCCCGGCGTCTTCATGTCGATCAGGATGAACGAGATGCCGAGCTGCTTCTTGGCGCTGGGATCGGTACGGCAGAGGCAGAAGATCCAGTCGGCGTACTGCGCCAGCGTGGTCCAGGTCTTCTGGCCGTTGACGATGTAGTGGTCGCCCTGGCGCACGGCCGCGGTCTTGAGACCGGCGAGGTCGGACCCGGCGCCGGGCTCGGAGAAGCCCTGGCACCACCAGTCGTCCAGCGCCGCCATGCGCGGCAGGAAGCGCTTCTTCTGCTCCGGCGTGCCGAAGGCGATGACGACCGGACCGCACATCGACACGTTGAAGGGCAGCGGCTGCGGCACGCCGTTGAACTGCAGCTCCTCGGTGTAGATGTAGTGCTGCACCGGCGTCCAGTCGGCACCGCCCCATTCCTTGGGCCAATGCGGCACGGTCAGGCCCCTGGCGTGCAGGATCTTGTGCGCCTCTATCAGCTCCGACTTGTCGAGGTGCCGGCTCTCCATGACCTTGTTGCGGATTTCGGCCGGCACCTTCTCGCGAAAGAAGGTGCGCAGCTCCTCGCGGAACTTGTTCTCTTCGGGGCTGAAGCGCAGGTCCATGGCTCTCTCCCTCAGACGATCTCGAACAGGCCGGCAGCACCCTGGCCGCCGCCGATGCACATGGTGACGACGGCGTACTTGACGCCGCGGCGCTTGCCCTCGATCAGGGCGTGGCCGGTCATGCGTGCCCCGCTCATGCCGTAGGGGTGGCCGATCGAGACGGCGCCGCCGTCGACGTTGAGCTTCTCCTGCGGGATGCCGAGCTTGTCGCGGCAGTAGATCACCTGCACGGCGAAGGCCTCGTTGAGCTCCCACAGGCCGATGTCGTCGATCTTGAGGCCCGTGCGCTGCAGCAGCCGCGGCACGGCGTAGATCGGGCCGATGCCCATCTCGTCGGGCTCGCAGCCGGCCACCTGGAAGCCGCGGAAGATGCCCAGCGGCTTGAGCTTGCGCCTGGCCGCCTCCTTGTCGGACATGAGCACGCAGGCGCTGGCGCCGTCCGAGAGCTGGCTGGCATTGCCGGCCGTGATGAACTGGTCGTCGCCGCGCACGGGCTTCAGCTTCGCGAGACCTTCCATGTTGGTGTCGGGCCGGTTGCCCTCGTCGCGCTCGAGCGTGACGGTGCGCTTGGTGATCTCCTTGGTCTCCTTGTTCTCGACCGCCATGACGGTGGTCATCGGCACGATCTCCGCGTCGAACCGCCCCGCCTTCTGCGCCGCCGCCGTGCGCTGCTGGCTCATCAGCGCGTATTCGTCCTGCCTCTCGCGGCTGATGCCGTAGCGCTTGGCTACGATGTCGGCGGTCTCGATCATCGGCATGTAGAGCGCGCCCTTGTGCTCGACGATCCACTCGTCGCGGTAGAACTTGGTGTTCATGTTCATCTGCACGAGGCTGATCGACTCCAGCGCCGCCCGCCACCGCCACCGGCACGCCCTGCTCCTTGATGCTGTAGGCCGCGAGCGCGATCGCCTGCAGGCCGGAGGAGCAGAAGCGATTGACGGTCTGGCCCGCGGCCGTCACCGGCAGGCCCGCGCGGATGGCGCACTGCCGGGCGATGTTGCCGCCGGTCGCGCCTTCCGGGTTGGCGCAGCCCATCGTGACGTCCTCGACATCGCCTGGGTCGATGCCGGCCCGCTTGACGGCCTGCGCGACCACATGGCCGCCCATGTCGGCGCCGTGGGTCAGGTTGAACGCGCCGCGCACGGCCTTGCCGATCGGGGTGCGGGCGGTAGAGACGATGACGGCGTCGACCATGGTCGAGTTCCTCTTCGTTAGCGTTGTCATGGTCGGGCTTGTCCCGACCATCCATTTCTCAGCTTGCTCCGGCGCTTGCGGTTCGCTGGATCCTCGGGACAAGCCCGAGGATGACACGTGCACTCGGCGGTGGGCTTTGGTCTTCTGCCGCTCCTCCTCGATCAGCTCTTTCTTCGACAGCTTGCCGACGGCGGTCTTCGGCAGGGCGTCGCGGAACTCCAGGTGCGCCGGCATCTCGTGCCGGCCGATCTTGTCGGCGAGGAAGCCGCGCAGCTCGTCGAGGGTGAACGGCCGAGCGCCAGCCTTCAGCTGCACGAATGCCTTTGCTGCCTCGCCACGATAGGCATCCTTCACGCCGACCACCACCACCTCCGCCACGGCGGGGTGCTCGTAGATCGCCTCCTCGATGGTGCGAGGGTAAACGTTGAACCCGCCGGAGATGATCATGTCCTTCTTGCGGTCGACGAGATAGAAGTAGCCGTCCTCGTCCATGGTGCCGATGTCGCCGGTCAGCAGGTAGCCGTCGACGAAGGCGGCCGCCGTCTCCTCGGGCGCGTTCCAGTAGCCCTTGGTGACGTTGGGGCCCTTGATGCGGATCTCGCCCTTCTCGCCGGGTCGCAGCACGCGACGGGGATCGTCGAGCGCGACGATGTCCATATCGATGCCGGGCAGCGGCAGGCCGACAGACCCGGCCTTGCCGGTCCACTCCCGCGGCATGGCCGTGCCGGCGGGCGAGGTCTCGGTCATGCCCCAGCCGCCGCCGAGGCGCTGTCCCGTGAGCTTCTGGAAGCGCTCGGCCACCTCGACGGGAAGGGCGGCGCCGCCGGACCCGGCATAGCGCAGGGAGGAGAAATCGCGCTTGTCGATGCCGGGCGTGTTGGCGAGCGCGATCCACATGGTCGGCACGCCGGGAAAGACGGTCGCTCTCTTCACCTCGATGTCCCTGAGCGTCGTCTCGACGTCGAAGCGCACGCGCAGGAGCAGCTCATTGCCCTCGCTGAGCGTGCGCAGCATCACCGCGGTCAGGGCGTAGATGTGGAACAGGGGGAGGACGCAGATCACCTTGTCCTCGCCCGGAATGGAGATGCGCTGGGGATCGCTCCACAGCTTGTAGATCGAGCAGGCCGCACTCAGGTTGGCATGGGTGAGCATGGCGCCCTTGGGCTTGCCGGTGGTGCCGCCGGTGTACTGCAGGAGGGCGATGTCATCGACGGTCGCCGCCGGCCACGGCCGCGGCAGCTTCTTGGCGCCGGCCTCGCGCAGCGCCTCGAACCGGATGACGGAGGCATCGGCCGCGATCGGCGTGGTGGGGACGGCGGAAGGGCCGAAGGCGGTATCGTCGCCGACGATCAGATGATCAAGGAGGCCGTCGGCTTTCAGCTTCTGGGCCAGCAGCGCCATGGAGCCGATGTTGGTGGTGACAAGGGTGCGCGCGCCCGAGTCCTCGAGCTTGTGGGCGAGCTCGCGCTCGGCATCGAGCGGGGAGAGGTGGACGATGCGCGCGCCGGCCTTGAGCGCGCCGAAGAAGCAGAGGGGATGGAGCGGCGTGTTGGGGAGGTAGAGCGCAACCGTCGTGCCCGGGCCTACGCCCAGGTCCATCAGGCCGGACGCGACCGCCTCGACGCTCGGCGCGCAGCTCGGCGTAGCTCGTCTGCCGGTCGCGGTATTCCAGGGCCGGCTTGTGGGCCCACTTGCGGGTGAAGGCGTCAAACTGCGCCGGCAAGGTCGAGGTCGCGATCGGGGCATCCCAGCGCACGCCGGGCGGATAGCTCTTCTCCCAGAGGCGTCCCTCTCCCATCGCCGTACCTTGTCGGATTGTCGGGCCGGTCACTATTATGAGCCGAAACTAGGCGCGGACAGCGGCCTTGGCAATAAGTTAACGTAAGGGTTAGGGAGGCGACCGGGAACCATGACGAACCCCTTCGATCTTACCGGCCAGGTGGCCGTCATCACCGGCTCCAGCAAGGGCATCGGCCGCGCGGCCGCCGAGATCATGGCCTCGCTCGGCGCCAAGGTCGTCATCTCCAGCCGCAAGGCGGAGCCGTGCGAGGCGGTGGCAGCCGGCATCCGCACGGCCGGCGGCGAGGCGATCGTCATCCCCTGCAACATCTCGCGCCGGGAGGAGGTGGAGGGCCTGGTCAAGGGCACGCTGAAGCAGTGGGGGAAGATCGACACGCTCGTGTGCAACGCCGCCGTCAACCCCTACTTCGGGCCGCTCGAGAAGATTCCCGACGATGCCTTCGACAAGATCATGAGCTCCAACATCAAGAGCAACCTGTGGCTGTGCAACCTCGCCATCCCCGGCATGGCCGAGAGGGGCGGCGGCAGCGTCGTCATCGTCTCTTCGATCGGGGGCCTGCGCGGCAGCGCGCAGCTCGGGGCCTACGGCATCTCCAAGGCTGCCGACATGCAGCTGACGCGGAGCTTGGCTGTGGAGTGGAGCCCAAAGAACGTGCGCATCAACTGCGTTGCGCCGGGCCTCGTGAAGACCGATTTCGCGCGCGCGCTGTGGGAGGACCCGGAGCGGCTCAAGCGCACCGTCGCGACCGCGCCGCTGCGGCGCATCGGCGAGCCCGAGGAGATCGGCGGCGTCGTCGCCTTCCTGGCCTCGAAGGCGGCCTCCTTCATGACGGGGGCGGTGATTGTCGCCGACGGCGGGGTGACGATCGCCTGAGAGGCCATCGGCAACGGTGGATGCCTCGCCTACACACACCTCTTGTGGCAATGTGTAGGAGACATGGATAGACGTGCGCTGATCGAGGTTCTGAAGACATACGACGACGCCCTGCGCGAGAACGGGGCGACGGGCCTCTTCATCTTTGGCTCGCGGGCACGCGAAGATCAGCGGCCCGACAGCGACCTCGACCTCTTCATCGACTACGACCAGAGCGAGAAGATTCCAAACATCTTTCTTCTCATGAAGCTCGAGGAGGAGATGTCTGGGGCCCTTGGCATTCCGGTCAATATTACGACCAGGAACGCCCTTCATCCCTTGATGCGCGAGAGCATCGAGCGGGACGCGGTTCGAGTTCTGTGATGGTTAAGGATCCGACCGTCGCGATCCGGGACTGCCTTGCAGAAATCGAAATCTTGCATGCGATAGCTGCCAACACAACAATCGAAGACTTCAAGAGCGACCCAACTCGCACACCCTGAAGACAGTCATAGAAGCGATGCTTGCGCGGCACACCCCCGACGCAGGCGCTTGAGGCAGGTTCACCCGAATGACCGAGACCGCAGCGAGACCAACGCGCGCCGGCGCCATTGCCCGCGCCCGCGGCTACATCGAGGGTGGAGGCTTCGAGGCCGAGCTGGCGCGCCGCGTCGCTTTCAAGACCGAGAGCCAGCTGCTGCCCGCGAGCCTGCCGGAATTGCGGCGCTACCTCGATCAGGAGATGACGCCCGCCTTCGCGCGCCTCGGCTTCACGACCCGCATCTACGACAATCCATTGCCGGGGCAAGGTCCTGTGCTCCTCGCCACCCGCATGGAGGACGCAAGCTTGCCGACCGTGCTCGGCTACGGCCACGGCGACGTCATCCGCGGCCTGGAGGACCAATGGACCAAGGGCAAGGGCCCGTGGATCACCACGCGCGACGGCGACCGCCTCTATGGCCGCGGCACTGCGGACAACAAGGGCCAGCATACGCTCAACATGGCGGCTCTCGATGCCGTGCGCGCGGAGCGGGGCGGCCGGCTCGGCTTCAACGCCAAGTTCATCATCGAGATGGGGGAGGAGTCGGGCTCCAAGGGGCTGGCCGAGCTGGTGGCCGCCCACAAGGCGGACTTCGCCGCCGACGTGCTGATCGCCTCGGACGGGCCGCGCGTCCGGCCCGAGCGGCCGACCATGACGCTCGGCTGCCGCGGCGCGCTCAATTTCGATCTCGTCTGCGACCTGCGCGAGGGCGGGCATCACTCCGGCAACTGGGGCGGGCTGATCGCCAATCCGGGCATCATCCTGGCCCATGCGCTCGCCGCCATCGTCGGGCCGACGGGCGAGCTGCTGGTGCCGGCCTTGAGAGCTCCGCCGATGAGCAAGGCCGTCAAGGAGTGCCTGGCCGATGTCGAGGTCGACGGCGGCGAGGAGGGCCCGGCGGTCGACCCCTGGTGGGGCGAGCCCGGGCTGACGCCGGCCGAGCGCGTCTATGCCTCCAACGTGTTCAACATCCTCGCCTTCACCACCGGCACGCCTGGGCGGCCGGTCAACGCCATTCCGCCCAAGGCCGTTGCCAACTGCCAGCTGCGGTTCGTTGCCGGCACAGCCATCGACGGCATCGTGCCGGCGCTGCAGCGCCATCTCGATGAGAACGGGTTCACCACCGTGAAGGTGATGGCGCCGCCTTCGGTCAACAGCGGCGGATTTGCCGCCACGCGCACCGAGCCTGATCACCCCTGGGCGGCATTTGCAGCTGCGTCGCTGCAACGCTCCGCCAATGCCAAGCCGGCGGTGGTGCCACAATCGGGCGGCTCGATCTGCAACGACGTCTTCACAGATATCCTGAAGATTCCCACGATCTGGGTGCCACACTCTTACCCCTCCTGCTCCCAGCATGCGCCCGACGAGCACATCCTGCTCAGCCTCTCGCGCTCGGCTGCCGCGCTCATGGCCGGGCTCTACTGGGATATCGGGGAGGGGAAAGCGCCAGCGGTCAAACCCTGACCAGAGCTTGGTGATCTCGCCATACGTCGCGCACTCCCTGGCATCCCTGCGCGCGTGACGGCGCGGGCGAGTGTGGCCTGCCGATCCGCGCACAGCTGTTTGCCTGATATTGCGCGTGCGCGATGCGCGCGGCCAAACGGATGCAGCGGCTCTCGTGCCACGTGCGCGCCTCGCGAAAGAGTCGAGCATCAAGCAGCGTCGTTGTTTCGCGTGAAACAGCGACGCGCGACGGAGACCCCTAAGACAGGGCACGTCCGGCCCGCGTCCCTTGTGCTGCGGAGCCCAGCCCCATAAAATGAGGACCGAGCCATGCAATCGACAGGCGGCCTTGCGATGACAGCCGACCAGCATTTGGCAAACGCGCGGCGGGGAGGCGGAATGGCCAGGAAGCTTGCCATAATTACGGGCTTGGCCTCGCTGGGCCTTGCCGGCTTTGCGGTCGCCCTCATCATCACGCCGGGCAACCCCATCCAGATCAAATTCAACTCTCCCAGCGCGTCCACGAGCTCCTCGGCATCGGCGCCCGTATCGGCGCAGCTGGCCTGGGTGGCTGCGGCGCCGGGGCGCGTCGAGCCACGCTCCGGCACAATCCGCATCGGCGCCGCAGTCGGCGGGCGGGTCGAGAAGGTTTCCGTGCACATGAACGACCGGGTGGCCGAGGGCGAGGTTCTGGTGCGGATCGAGGACAAGGAGGCCCGCGCCCGGCTCACGGCCGCCGAGGCCGAGGCCGCCGTGCGCAAGCGCGAGCGCGATGGCCAGTCGGCCACCGCCGGTCGCGACAGCATCAACAAGGCCGAGGACGCCGTCTACAATGCCGAGCGGGCCGTCATGAGCGCACGCTTCGAGCTCGATGACGCCATCTCCGCCGATCGGACCAACCCCAACAGCCAGCGGCTTTCCTCGGCTCGCCGCCGTCACGCGGACGCTATCGACCGCCTGCGTCAGGAGCAATCTTCCCTGGCCTCGGCCATCTCGCGGGCCGGCACGCCCGCTCCCAACCGCCTGGAAGCAGGGCTGATCGCCGCCCGGTCCGAGGTGACGCTCGCCGAATTGCTGCTCGACAAGTCGCGGATACGCGCCCCGATTGCCGGCAAGGTGCTGCAGGTCAACGCCAAGGTCGGCGAGATGGTGGGGCCTTCGCCCGAGCTGCCACTGGTGGTGATGGGCGACGCGGCCGTGCGCGTCCGCGCCGAGGTGGACGAGCACGACGTGGCCAAGATCAAAGTCGGCCAGCGGGTGTTTGTGAAGAACACCGCCTACCCGGGCCAGGAATTCGAAGGCAAGGTGGCGGAGATCGCTCCTTCCCTCGCCCTGCCCCGCATGGGCTCGCGCGGCGCCCGTCGGGCCACCGACGTCGAGGTGATGGAGGTGCTCGTCGATATGGATGGCACCGTGCCCCTGATGCCGGGCATGCGGGTCGACGCCTTCTTCCGGCGGTAGCCCAGCGCGGCAAGACCGGCGCACTGCGAAAGCCAAGTACGAAAGCTATGCGACCGCGGGTCGACGACCGACCCGCGGTCTCTTCGCGTCTCGGCCCGGCGCCTGATGGGCAGCGCTGAGGGGCCCAATTGCACATCTGCCATGCCGAGCGCAATTGGCCCGCCGGTGGTCCTGGGGAGGGACCAGCCGACGGGCCGGGGGGGGGGCGGGGGCAGGGAAAGCTGAGCTGTGGGCTATTCGCTGTAGGAGAGACGCGGCGTCAGGGGGGTCCTGATCCAGGTCATCCGCTCGCACTTGGACTGGCCGCAGTTGATGCCAGCTTCAGGGTTGCCGGCGTGTGCGCCAAAGCCTGGCAATCCCGTGTGCACGAGGCCCATGGCCAGACCCAGCATGATGCTGGCGAGCAGGACATCGACGAGGCGCATGGCATCCTCCGCTGATTGAGGTGATGGGCGGCGCTGGCCGCCTGACTGTTGCCGCAAATGTCGCCGAAATCCTCCGCTTCCGCTGTTTCGCACGGAACATTGCCACCTTGGCCGGCGTTCGGGCCTATTCACAAACGATTGGGGAGTCTCGCTTTCCGCCCTCGACACCGGCCCCGCCTCGCCTGCATGATTGGGGCAAGGCAGGCGACAACAGGGATCCAGGCGATGGAGCCGCAGGCTATAGTGGAGTTGCTAGGCAAGAGTGCCCTGTTCGGGTCCCTGGCCGAGGTCGACCGTGCGGCCATTGCCGGCCGCATGCGGCGCGTGCAGTTCGAGCCCGACCAGATGATCTTCTCGCGCGGCGACCCCGGCCGCGAGATCTACCTCGTGCTCGATGGCAAGATCCGCCTGTCGATCCTTTCGAGCGACGGTCGCGAGCTTTCCTTTGCGCACGCAGGGCCCGGCAGCATCTTCGGCGAGATCGCCACCCTCGACGGCGGCGAGCGCACCGCCGGCGCCACCGCCATCAGCCGCGTGCAAGCCATGGCGCTGCCACAGCGAGCAGTGCTCGAGCTGATCGAGAACAACCCGAAGGTGGCGTTGGCTGCCATTCATTTCCTGTGCAACCGACTGCGTGAGACGGACCAGCGCCTGGAGGCAATCGCGCTGCACCGTATCGAAGTGCGGCTGGCGCGGCTGCTGCTGTCGGCGCTGAAGCTGCAGTCACCCAGCGCCGAGGGAGAAGCGGTGCCGCTGGATCTGGGCATGTCGCAAGGCGAGCTGGCACTGCTGATCGGCGCCAGCCGCCCCAAGGTCAACATTGCGCTTACCATGCTGCAGGATATGGGCGGGATCGCGCGCACCGGCTCCAAGCTGCTGTGCAATACGGAGGTGTTGCAGGAAATCGCCGAGACGGAGTGATCCTGCCCCAGGGCGCTGTTCAGAGGTCGAGGACCGCTTTAGTCTGGGTAGCGTCAATCGAGACTCGATTCGGCAAATCGTGCATGAGATGATGGCGGAGGAAACGGGCGATGTGGCGACGCACATTCGCGGTAATTCGTCGTCTCTTTGTCGTGCTGGCGCTGATCTTGTGCCTGCCGGCGGCCTATGGCCTCATGACCTGGCTGTCCTTGGGCCGGGCACCACCCACGCAGGTCTACCTCTTCCTCGCTGCCGGGCTCGGCGCCTATGTGCTGGCGACATCGCTGGGCTGGATATTCGTCGGCTTCAAGGATGAGGACGACCAGCCGTAGCGCGGACGCCTTGCTCTCCGCCATAGCGGCGACACTTTCGTTGTTGCCGCAGCGATTGATCGAGCACGCGGGCTGGATCGGCAGTCCATAGGAAGAGTTTGGGGTCGCTGCACGCGCGGCGCATTTCCATTCGAGCGCCGGAGCAACCGCCATGATGGGCCCCGACGACGCGCCATTTGCGTGCTCGCCCACAAATGCGCTCGCCGTTCCGCCGTGATCGTGGAACTGTCCTGCGGCCAGCGTTTTTTCGTCGTAGCCTCTTGATCTTGTCACATCACTCTGCAATGCCCTGGGGCACGATTTCGTCCTTGAGGACAGCTGCGAATGAGCCTCGACCTCGCCAGCCGCATCCGCAACGTCACGGCGGTGCTCGGGCCCACCAACACCGGCAAGACGCATCTGGCGATCGAGCGCATGCTGGGCCACGACACCGGCATCATCGGCCTGCCGCTGCGCCTGCTTGCGCGCGAGGTCTACGACAAGATCGCTGCGCGCGCCGGCGCCGGCAACGTGGCGCTCGTCACCGGCGAGGAGAAGATCAAGCCCGAGCGCCCGCGCTACTGGGTGTGCACGGTCGAGGCCATGCCGCGCACGGTGGACGTGGACTTCCTCGCCGTCGACGAGGTGCAGCTCGCTGCCGATCCCGAGCGCGGCCACGTCTTCACCGACCGGCTGCTGCACGTGCGCGGCCGTCACGAGACGCTGCTGCTCGGCGCGCAGACCATGCGCGAGGCCATCAGCGATCTGATCCCGGGCGCCAATTTCATCTCCCGCCCGCGCCTCTCCAAGCTCAGCTACGCCGGGGAGAAGAAGATCACGCGGCTGCCGCCCCGCACCGCCGTGGTCGCGTTCTCGGCATCGGAGGTCTATGCGGTTGCCGAGCTGATCCGCCGCCAGCGCGGCGGCGCCGCGGTCGTGCTCGGCGCCCTGTCGCCACGCACGCGCAACGCCCAGGTGGCGCTCTATCAGTCGGGCGACGTCGATTTCCTCGTCGCCACGGACGCGATCGGCATGGGGCTCAACCTCGACGTCGACCACGTCGCCTTCGCCGGCACGCGCAAGTTCGACGGGCAGGTGCACCGCGAGCTGATGCCGGCCGAGCTCGCCCAGATCGCCGGCCGCGCCGGCCGCCACATGAACGACGGCACCTTCGGCGTCACCGGCGCGGTGGAGCCGTTCTCTGCCGACCTGATCGATCGGCTCGAGACGCACACCTTCGAGCCCGTCAAGTCGCTGCAATGGCGCAATCGCGATCTGGACTTCGCCACGCTCGACCGGCTGCGCGACAGCCTGCGCGAATCGCCACGCGAGATCCGGCTCGCGCGTGCCCGCATCGCCGACGACATGCAGGCGCTGGAGAACGTCAGCCATGATCGCGAGGTCGTGGCGCTTGCCGCCTCGCGCATCGCCGTCAACCGTCTCTGGGACGTGTGCCAGGTTCCCGACTACCGCAAGATCTCGACGCAGAACCATGCCGAGCTGGTCGCCACCCTCTACAAGTTCTTGATGGGCGCGGAGGAGCGCATCCCCGAGGACTGGTTCGCTCAGCAGGTGGCGCTCGCCGACCGCACCGACGGCGACATCGATACGCTTGCAACCCGCATCGCCCACATCCGCACCTGGACCTTCGTGTCCAATCGCGTCGACTGGCTGGTCGACCCCGAGCACTGGCAGGAGCGCACCCGCGCCATCGAGGACAGCCTGTCGGATGCGCTGCACGAGCGGCTGACGCAACGCTTCGTCGACCGGCGCACCAGCGCGCTCATGAAGGGCTTGAAGGAGAAGGACGAGCTCTACGCCGAGATCGCCGAGGACGGGGCGGTTCACGTCGAGAAGCATTTCGTCGGGCGGCTGCAGGGGTTTCGCTTCTTTCCCGACGCGCAGGCCGAGGGCATCCACGGCAAGGCCACGCGCCATGCCGCGACCCATGTGCTGACCAGAGAGCTCGCCATGCGCGTGCGGCGCGTGGTGTCGGCCAAGAGCGATGCCTTCAAGCTCACGCGCTCGGCTGCTGTGTTGTGGCGCGATGTGGAGATTGCGCGGCTGGAGGCCGGCGAAGACCCGCTCAAGCCGGCCGTCGTCCTGCTGGCCGACGAGCATCTGGCCGCGCCGGACAGGGCCAAGGTGCAGGAGCGCCTGAACGCCTGGATCGCCGAGCTGATCGGCGAGCGGCTGAAAGCCCTGGTCGAGATCGGCGCCGCCCAGGACATCGCCGGCCTCGCGCGCGGCATCGCCTTCCGCCTCAAAGAGAATCTCGGTGTCCTGCGGCGCGAGAGCGTCGCGGAAGAGATCCGCTCTCTCGACCAGCCCGCGCGCGCCCAGTTGAGGAAGTACGGGGTTCGTTTTGGCGCCTTCAACATCTATTTCCCGGCCCTGCTGAAGCCGGCGTCCTCGGAGCTCGCCACCATACTGTGGGTCTTGAAGCGCGGCGGCGAGCACGCGCTCGGCGCTGGAGGCCATGCCCGAGCTGCCGCGCGCGGGCCTCACCTCGGTGGCGGTTCCGGCCGGGGCGGCTGATCTGTCCGCCTTCTATCGCGTGGCGGGCTTCCATGTGTGCGGCCCCCGCGCGGTGCGCATCGACATGCTGGAGCGGCTTGCCGACCTGATCCGCCCGCTGCTCGGCTGGCGGCCCGATAGTGCCAATCCGAGCGCGCCTCCGAAGGGGGCCACCGGCGATGGCGCCTTCAAGGCCACGCCGGATATGATCTCGATACTCGGCTGCTCGGCTGGTGAGCTGGGGCACGTCCTGAAGGCGCTGGGCTTCTGGGCCGAGCGCCGCGCCGCCGCACCCCAGGTCGAGGCGGAGGCGAGCCTGCCACCGCCCGCGGAGGCGGCGGCAGCAGCCGTTCCGTCCAATGGCACGGGTGAGGCTGGCGATGCCGCAACGGGCGCCGCGGAGCCGCCGACGGTCTCGCTCGCTCCGGTGCCCGAGCAACCGCCCGAGGCCGCAGGTCCCACCCCCGCTGCGCCGTCTGTGCCCGAAGCCGCCGCCGAACGGTGGGAAGAGATCTGGCGGCCGCGGCGCAAGGGTCGGGCGTTCGAGCCCGAGCGCAATGGTCGAGCGCAGCCCGAACGTCGCAAGGAGGGTGCACACGGCACTCGCAGACGCCCAGAAGCACCAGCGCGCGCGCGGCCCGCGAGCCGCCCGCCCGCCAAGCCCCTCAGCCCAGCCAGAGGGCAAGGGCCCGCCGCACCGCCGCGACGCGCGTCGAAAGCCGGGGAAGCAGCGCGACGAGCGGCCGCGTCCCCCAATGCAGGCGCATCCCCCCTCGTCGAAGACCGCGTTCGATCCCGATTCGCCGTTCGCAGCGCTGAGCTCCCTCAAGGCGGCTCTGGAGAAGCGCAGCCAGGATTGAGGGGTGCTAGAGTCAGGTCGCATGGATCGCCAAGCATCGATCGCGGGCCGGCGCAGTGACCGGTAGCGAAGAGAATACGTCCGTGACCCCGGGGGCAGTTGCAGGCGAGGTCCAACGGCTCGACAAATGGCTGTGGTTTGCCCGCATCACGAAGTCCCGCACGGTGGCCGCGCAGCTCGTGCAGGACGGCAAGGTGCGGGTCAACCGGACCAAGGCCGTCAAGCCTAGCCATTCCGTGCGTTCGGGCGACGTATTGACCATCGCGACGCGCGGGCGCGTCGAGGTGCTGAGGATCGTTGCGCCGGGCCTGCGCAGGGGGCCGGCGCCGCAGGCGCGCCAGCTCTACGAGGTGGTCTCGTCGCTGGGCAGCGGCATCCCGCGGGGGACGCCCGGACCGCAGGGCGAGAAGGGCACCGGCCGCCCCACCAAAAGGGATCGGCGCCTTACCGACCGGCTGACGAAGCAGGAGGGGTGAACGGCCGGTGCTCGATCATGATTGCCGCTTGCACCAAGCCGATCATCTGTGGCACCAGAACAGCCGACAAATGGGCGTGCGCTCCTGGCTAGCGATGGTCCAGCCGCGCAGCGGGTCTTGAGACAGAATGACCTACATCGTCAACGAGAACTGCATCAAGTGCAAGTACACTGATTGCGTCGAGGTCTGCCCCGTAGACTGCTTCTACGAGGGCGACAACATGCTGGTCATACACCCCGACGAGTGCATCGATTGCGGTGTCTGCGAGCCGGAATGTCCTGTCGAGGCAATAAAGCCCGATACCGAGCCTGGTCTCGAGAAGTGGCTGGAGCTCAACCGGCAGTATTCCGAAAAATGGCCGAACATCACCTCAAAGAAGGAAGCGCCGCCCGACGCGGATGAGTTCAAGGACGAGAAGGACAAATTCAAGAAATACTTCTCCGAGGAGCCGGGCTCCGGAGACTAAGAGCACGGCAGATCGAGGCCTAGCGCAGTTTGACCGGATGTGCACGCAAAAGTTGCGTACAATTTTCTCTCCACTCGTTGCCGGCACTTAAGCACGGCCGCGGTGCCAGCATTGCGAGCACGCCCTGACGCTTCAAAATGCGTGAAGTTTGTGTTATATTGGTTTTGGTGGTGTCGGCATGAACAAAGTCGGAACTGAAAACCGTATGTGAACGCGGTTTACCCCCTGCGCAACAGGTTGAGCACCTGCGCCGCAGTTTGGGCAGCCAAGCCATAAAATGCAGGCGCGAAGGCTTGGTGGTGCCGGTTGGATCTGCCGCCAGGAAACGCAGCTGAGACATAGGAGGACGACGACGCGTCGGTAGTCCGCGCCCGCGTGCGCGCCAACGCTCAGTGCCTACACGTAATGCGCGTGAAGACTGGAAATACAACCTTTGTCAAAGTGAGACGAGCGACATGGTACGGAAAACGACCCCGAAGAACGCGGCAAAGAGGGCTGTCGCCAGGAAGCACGCTGTGCCCAAGCCGGGCGCTCGCGCCTCCGCGTCTTCAGCCAAGGCTGCCACGCGCAAGGGGCAACCGGCCAAGCCTCAGAGCAAGACTGCCGCAAAGCCGGCGCCGTCAAGGCTGACCAGAGCAGGAAAGCGCCGGCCAAGAAACCGGCCCCGGCAGCCGTCAAGCCGCAAGTCGTGAAGACCGTGGCGGTCGTGAAGACCGTGGCAAAGACCCCGCCGGGGACAAAGCACGTTTCGGCGCCGACGGCCAAGACCGTGCCGCCCAAGACCGTGCCGCCCAAGGCCATCGCGCACAAAGCGACGATGATGCCGGGCCATGCCGCGGCGCCCGCGGCCGTTCGCCGGATGCCGGCCGCCGTGTCCAAGCACCCGGGCCAGGCCATCACGGCAGCGCACGCCCCCAAGGCGACGTCGCCGAGAAGGCCGCGCTTGCCCGCCAGCAGGCGGCGCGCAGCGCGCAACAAGAAGCCGGTCAGCCAGCGGCACGGCTTCAAGGCCAACGAGTTCATCGTCTATCCGGCGCACGGCGTCGGCCGCATCGTCGGCATCGAGGAGCAGGAGATCGCCGGCATGGCGCTCGAGCTCTTCGTGATCAACTTCGACAAGGAGAAGCTGACGCTGCGCGTGCCCACCGGCAAGCTCGCGAGCGTCGGCATGCGCAAGCTCTCCGACGAGGCCGTCGTCAAGAAGGCGATGGAGACCCTGAAGGGCCGCGCGCGCGTCAAGCGCACGATGTGGAGCCGCCGCGCGCAGGAGTACGTCGCCAAGATCAACTCCGGCGATCTCGTGTCGATCGCCGAGGTCGTGCGCGATCTCTACCGCTCCGAGGCGCAGCCCGAGCAGTCCTACTCCGAGCGCCAGCTCTACGAGGACGCGCTCGACCGCATGGCGCGCGAGATCGCGGCGGTCGAGAAGCTCGACGAGCGCGGCGCGGTGCAGCGCATCACCGAGGTGCTGTCCAAGAGCGCCAGCGGTCGCCGCCTCGCCGCCGAGGAGGCCGAGGTCAAGGCCGCCTGACGCGAACGCCTCGCCCCCTGCACGACATTTCAGCTACCGCCCGGTCTCGATGAGATCGGGCGGTTTTGCTTTCGGGGCTACGCGCGGGGTGGTGCGCTCGGACCGCGGCCTCGGCGCGCCACCCGAAGTTGCGGCCGGTTCGTCCACGACCTCGACCATGCCGGCCGCCGAAAGGTCGATCACCGGACCGCCCGCTCGCGACACGCCGCCGGCATGACGGCGCTCGATCCAACCCCTGACGCGCAGGAGCTTGCCTTCGAGTTGCTTTGGGTCGCTCGGCGGCGCGCCCAGCAGCGCCTCGCCGTCGACTCGCCGCAACGTGGCGCTGAGCGCTTGCCGGCCAAAGCCGAAATTCAGATAGATCAGCCAACGCGACTGACCCACGCGCGCGATGCGGCCCAGCACGACCTGATAGGTTCCACGCTGGCGCAACAACGCCTGGGGTGGATCGGCCGGTCTCACCTCGTAGGCGGCCTCGGCCCATAGCCCGCGCCGCTCCCTACGCGCGGTCTCCTCGGCCTCGAGCAGCTCCCCCGCGCACGCTCGGTTGCCGGCCTGCACGTAGGCGCGCGCCAACCCCTGCTCCAGCAGGTGGCCCTGCACCCAGCGCCGGCGCTGCCCCTCCATCCAGAAGGCGTGCGCCTGCAGACGAGCGTGGCGGTCGATCCGCTCGCCACCAAAAGCGAGCTCGATCGATTTTCCGAGGACGAGGGCCCGTAGCTCTGCCGCGGCGGCGATCTCCAATGGCCATGTGCCAGGCGCGGCGCCGACGTCGATCGCGCGCGGCGCCAACGCCCCGATCAGCCGCAGCTCGCGGCCGTCGTCGAGCGCCAACGTCTCGCCGTCGATGATGCGGGTGACCGTGTGAGTCACGCCGGGCTGGAGACCCGCGCAAACGAGTTGCTCGGAACGTCGCTCCTCAGCGAGGAGGCCCCCGCCCGGCAACAGCAAGCAAGGCGAGAGCCATCAGGACGAGGTGCGCCGAGGACGTGAGGAAGTACGTGGCGCGCATGTGCAGCCAACACCGCGATCTGCGAAATGGCAGATCGCAAACCTAGAGCAGATTCCGATCACACGGCCCCGTATCCGGCGGCGGTGAAGTAGTTGGCGCAATCGCTCGGGGTGAGTTGGGGCAGGGCCTGGGCGATGGCGGTCCAGAGGTCCTCGATGGTGCGCGCCGCCGCCTTCTTCAGGAGTGCCTTGAACTTGGAGAAGGCCATCTCGATCGGGTTGAGATCGGGCGAGTATGGCGGCAGGTAGCGCAGCATGGCGCCGGTGGCCTCGATCGCCATGCGCACGGGACCCGGCTTGTGGGCGGGCAGATTGTCCATCACGACGATGTCGCCGGGCGCGAGCGTCGGCGCCAGCATCTGCTCGATCCACAACAGGAAGGCCGGCCCGTCCATGGCACCATCGAGCACCATGGGCGCCGTCATGCCGCCGAGCCTGAGGCCGCCGACGAATGTCGTGGTCTTCCAATGGCCGTGCGGGATCGCGGCCAGGCAGCGCGTGCCGCGCCGCGACCGCCCGCAGCGGCGGGCCATCTTGGTCGACGCCCCGGTCTCATCGATGAAGACGAGACGCTGCGGATCAAGCTCTGCCTGAGTGGCGCGCCAGGTTTGTCTTCGCGCGGCGACGTCCGGGCGGTCCTGCTCGCTGGCGTGCGCGGTTTTTTTTGAACGTCATGGCGTGGCGATCGAGGAGGCGCCAAATCACGCTTTGTGCAAACCGCTCGCCGTGCCGGCGCTCCAGATGGCTGGCAATCTCCGCCAGCGTGACGTCGCGCGTCGCAGCCACCAGCCCGAGGACCTCCTCGGCATGGGCTTCGATCCGAGCGGAGCGCTTGTCGCCACCCTGCGGCCGCGGCGCCTTGCTGCCCGTATCGCGCCACCGCCGCACCCACTTCACCGCCGTGGACGCCGCGATCCCGAACCGATCCGCTGCAGCCCGGCGGCTCATGCCGCCCGCAACGGCATCGATCAGTCGCTCACGAAGGTCGCTCGACAGAGGTTTGGTCATGCAGGCTGGCCTCCTCTGCCGTAAGCGACCCCTCGGGACTACCGCATCTTCCGC
>CAVTVO010000036.1:0-81056 GCA_963738065.1 uncultured Alphaproteobacteria bacterium | reverse complement strand
ATCGGAGCGCGCACGGCTCGGAATATTGATTGAGCCGTTGGAGCCGAATGCGAGCGGCTTCCCAAGTCTCCACAAATTGAGCCACTTGGGCTATAATTCAAATGAAAAAGGGGCGCTCAATGACCGATCATCCTCGTGTCGTTCTCGACTCTGAAGTTCTCAGCGGAAAACCCGTGATCAGAGGTACTCGCCTGTCAGTCGACTTCATAATTGGGTTGATGGCTGACGGCTGGGCCGAGCCCGACATTCTGCGCAATTACCCTGGACTCGCCCACGAGGATATCGCGGCGTGCCTCGCTTATGCGCGCGACATGCTAAGATCAGAGAAAGTCTATCCGAGCGCCGCATGAGATGCGTTTTCTCGCCAACGAGAACTTTCCTGGGGATGCGGTAGCTGCCCTGCAATCCGAGGGCCACGATGTCGTATGGGTGCGCGTTGCAGCGCCCGGCATCAAAGACAACGAGGTCCTCGCCTGGGCTGTACGGGATCAGCGCCTACTGCTTACCTTCGACAAGGACTTTGGCGAGCTTGCTTGGCGAGCGGGCCTACCGGCGAGCTGTGGGATCATATTGTTTCGTCTCAACCTCCCTCCGCCGCCAGACGTTGGGACGAATCTGGCGGCGAGAGTGGGCGAGCGAACCGATTGGGCTGGGCATTTCTCCGTGATCGAGCCCTCGCGAGTGCGGATGCGCGGGTTGAAGTGACGCTCGGCGCGGTAGACCCAACTAAAGACGCTCAAGCCGGCGCAGGACCGAACACCAGCACTGCGTTCAGCCCGCCGAAGGCGAAGGAGTTGGACATGGCGTGGCCGATCCTCATCTTGCGGCCGACATTGGGCACATAGTCGAGGTCGCACTGCGGATCTGGCTCGGAGAGGCCGATGGTGGGGGGCGCGAAGCCCTCCTCGATGGCCTTGACGCAGGCGACCGCCTCCACCCCGCCGCTCGCGCCCAAGAGATGGCCGTGCATGGACTTGGTCGAGGAGATCGCAAGCCTGTTGGCGGCGTTCCCGAACACGCCCTTTATCGCCCGCGTCTCGTTGACGTCGTTGAGCGCCGTCGCCGTGCCGTGGGCGTTGAGGTAGTCGATGTCGGAGGGGTTGAGCCGAGCTTCTTCCAGCGCCTGGCGCATGGCCTCCTTCGGCCCTTCGAGATCGGGGTTGATCATGTCCTTGGCGTCCGAGGCCATGCCGAAGCCCTTCACCTCGGCCAGGATCTTGGCGCCGCGGGCCTTGGCGTGCTCCAGCTCCTCCATGACGAGCACGCCCGCGCCCTCGCCGAGCACGGTGCCGTTGCGCTTCTTGGAGAACGGGTAGCAGCCCTCGGGGGACAGCACGCGGATGGCTTGCCAGGCCTTCATCGACCCGTAGTTGATCGCCGACTCGGAGGCGCCGGCGACCCCGACGTCGCACACGCCCTCGCGGATGAAGCGCATCAGCAGACCGATGGCGTGGGTGGCCGTGGCACAGGCGCTGACCGTGCCGAAGGTCGGCCCCTTGATACCGTAGTCGATGCCGACGTGGGCAGCGGCCGAGCTGCCGATGAACTTGAGCAGCATCAGCGGGTCGTTGCCACGGCGGTTCTTGGTGAAGAGCTGATTGTAGGCCCACTCGATCGTATTGAGGCCGCCGGCGCCCGAGCCGATGATGCACGCCGAGCGATAGCCGTTGGCGAGCGGGACCTCGAGCTTGGATTGCGCGAAGGCTTCGGCTGCCGCCGCGCCGGCAAACTGGGAGTAGCGGTCGGCCAGCAGGAGGAGGCGGTTCTTGATCCGCGTCTTGGGGTCGAAGTCCTTGACCTGGCAGGCGATCTGAATGAAGAGATCGCGCACGTACTGCTCCGGAAAGTCGATGTCGCGCAGAGGCGCAACGCCCGATCTGCCCTCCTTCAGCGCCGACCAGAAGGTCTCAACATCGTTGCCGATCGGTGTGACCACGCCTGTGCCGGTCACCACCACGCGCCTCGTGCCCATAGTTATCCTCCACAACTCCTGAGCATCCGTCCGTCTTTCTCTGTCATTTCTGGCGGAGCTCGCAGCTCCTCTTACTGCCAAGGTAAAGGATGCCGATGGGGCGGTCTGTTCCCCTGGGAACGGCGGGCGCAGGCCGCTCGGGCCGGCTCGAGAACGCAGAGGCGGGGAACAGCTTTGGCTGGAAAGCGGATTGGTTTGAGAGCAACGCGTGGCGACTAAGGCTTGCTGGCGACCCCGAACAGTGTCACCGTGCAACCATGATCGACAAAGCATCGCCAGCTGGCTGGGTCGTCCAGGCGACAATTCCTGCGGAGCCTGAAGTAAGGACGGCCGATGCCCCATGGCGGCCCTCCGTCATGCGCGTGAACGCACCGTCGTTCGAATACTTCAACGTGGCAATTGCGGCTCCGGACGAGGCCGTAGAGGCGACCACGAAATATTTGGCCAACGGCACATCTGCCAAGGCTGAGACGATGTCCGTTGTGAGGAGGCTATCGTCCGGTGAGGTCGCGGCGCTGCAACTGAAGGCCGGAGAGATAAAGCCCGCCTGACACGCATTGCCTTCGGCTGCATCCCCTTGACCCGGCGCCTCTTACACCCCTTATTCCCCGTGCCAGCCGGCCGGACGGCCGCTGTCGGATGTTGCGGGCTTTGCGGCCCAGGCTTCCGGTGGAGGAAAGTCCGGGCTCCAAGGATCAACGGTGGCGGCTAACGGCCGCCGGGGGCGACCCCAGGGAAAGTGCCACAGAAATGAAACCGCCGGCGCAGGGGCAACTCTGCGTGGCAAGGGTGAAACGGTGCGGTAAGAGCGCACCGCGCCTGCGGCAACGCAGGCGGCACGGCAAACCCCACCGGGAGCAAGACCGAATAGGGGCGGCACGGATGCTGGGGGCAACTCCGGCATCCAGCGCGATCCTCGCCGCCGCCCGGGTTGGTTGCTCGAGGCATGGAGCAATCCCTGCCCCAGAGGAATGGCCGTCGCGGAGATACCCTCTCCAGACAGAACCCGGCTTACAGGCCGGCTGGCAAATCTGCCCTTGGCGTGGGCGGCTAGAGCAGGATCGCTTTGGACGAATCACTTTGCCCCAATCGGGACGTGGCGGCCGAAGCGTGAATCCTGCTCTACATCATAGACTCGAGAGCAAGATTTCACGTTCCATGATCGAAGAGAAGCGCTTCGATCAGAAACGATCTTGCTCTAGGCTTGGGCGGCGACGGGTTCGCCCAGGCTCTGCATCAGGCGATTGGCCCAGGCGAACATCGCCACGGCATGGACGAGATCGAGGATTTCGCCGTCTGCCAGCCCCTGCGCACGCAATGATGCCACGTCGCCGGCGCCCATGGCCGTGGGGTCGCGCGTGAGCTTGGCCGAAAAGGCGACGACCGCCTTGCGGCGGGGGTCGAGGGCAGCTTCCACGCCCTCCTCGTAGATGCGCGCGACGACGTCGGGCTGCTTGGTCAACTCGACGAACCGCTTGGCGTGCACGGAGGCGCAGTATGAGCAGCCGTTGACCCGCGACGTCGCCACCGCGCCAAGCTCGCGGTCGGCGCGCGGCAGGCCGCGCGGCCCGAACATGATGGCGTTGTAGAGAGGCGACCGCTCGGCCAGCGAGCCGGGATCGTGCGCCAGCACCAGGGAGTAGGCACCGACCGCACGATTGGACGGCGTGATCTTCAGGGCCTGGCGTTGCTCCTCGGTAGCGTTGTCGAGATCGACGGGCGTGATCCAGGGCGACCACTCGAGCTCGCCGCGGGTGAAGTCGCGCATGGGCTTGCTCATTGGCTACCTCGCAGCAAGCTGAGGCCTGCAAGAACGCGGGCCTGGAAATTGACGTAGGCGACGAGTTGCGACAGGGCGAGCACTGCTCGCGGGGAGAGCCCCGCCGCGAGCAGACCGTCGATGTGCTCGCGCCGGGCGCTGTCGGGATCGAGGGTCACGCGTTCGACATGGGCCAGAACGGCTCGCCAGCGTGCGTCCGCCGCGCCGGCTGCCAGGCGCCCGCCCGGATCGAGCAACTCCAGCCGCGCGCGGTAGTGCGCCTGCATCCTGGCATCCCGCAGGAGGACGGCAACGCGTAGCGCCGCGGCAGCCCGCTCTGCGGCGGACAGGCCACCATCCCCGGCAGGGGCAAAGATCGCCTCGTCGCTGCGCTGCAGGTGCCGCACGACGTCCGGCCGCTGACGCCGCAACAGGGCGAGGGGGGAGTCCGGTGCCAGCCCTGCGAGCTGATCCATCACGTCGGGAGGTGTCGTCGTGCTCATAGCCTATGCTCCGCTGGTCGCCGGGTCGGCGGCGAATTTGGCCACGTTCTCGTCGATGGCATATTCGTCCCCGCGCAGCTCCGGCGTGTTCCAGGCGAGAAGACGCGCCCAGTTGCGCTCATAGTCCTCCGCAAACAGCGCCGCGGCAATCCCGGTGGCGACGCGATCGGCGCCCACGCTGATGGCGGGGATGTCGCCGGTGAGGGGGCCGTGGCTCATGAAGGCCGGAAACGTGAAGCAATGGACACGCTCGACCCAGGGCGCGGTGCCGGGCTCTCTCTCCAGAAACTCCAGATCACCACCGAGGAACGGATCGTCGGCCTGGTCGTAGCTGTCGCGATCGTCTGGCTGGAAGCGGTCGCGCCAGAGCAGCACATGAGGGGCAAGCGTGGCGAGCTCGGGCCGGCGGCTCCAATCCACGGTGAACCCGGTGCACAAGATCAGGTAGTCGAAGGCGAGGCGCCCCCTGCTGGTCTCCAGCCGGACCTTGCGATCCTCGATCGCGACAGTGTGCGGCGAGCAGCGGACGATGATGGAGAAGTTCTCGTGGCGCGAGCAGCGCAGCATCGAGTCGCGCGGCGGCGGGATGGCGTGATCGGCGACGTGCTGGACGATCGACCAGCGCTGCGCCAGGGTCAGCCGGTTGAAGCCCTGCCACATGCCGGGGCTGCCGATGCCCATGCCCCGATTGACACGCGGGATGTCGGGGCGGCGCACGAGCATGGCGACGCGGGCAGCGCCGGCCTCCAGCGCCTCGGCGGCATTGTCCACGGCGGAGGCACCAGCCCCGATGACCCCCACGGTCTTGCCGCGGAGCGCCGCAAAATCAATGTCGTCGGCGGAGTGCGCCCAGTAGCGACGGTCTAGAGCGCGAAAGAGCGGGGGCACGTACGACCCGCCGAGACCGTCCCGCCCCGTGGCCAGCACCACGCGGCGCACTGCCAGCCGCCGCTCGCCAGCCGCCGACCGCAGATGCAGGCAGACCGCCTCCTTGTCGCCCGAGATGCTGGTGATCTCCACCTCGTTCTCGATGGGCACGTCGACCATGCGGCGATACCAGCGCAGGTAGTCCATCCATTGCAGGCGGGGAATGCGGTGCACGGCCTTCCAGGCCTCGCGGCCGAACTGGGCCTCGAACCACGCGCGGAATGTGAGATTGGCGAGGCCGAGCGCGGGCCCGGTCAATTCCGGTGGAGAGCGAAGCGTCTGCATGCGCGCATACGTGGCCCAGGGCCCCTCGAAGCCCTCGGGAGAGCGGTCGAGCACTCGCAGATTTCGAACGCCCAGTCGCTTCAGGGCAAATGCTGCCGCCAAGCCGCCCATGCCGGCGCCGATGACGGCCACATCCAGCATGGGGCCCCATTGCGGATGCGCGCGCGGCTCGAGCCATTCCTTGGCGGGAGGAACGAGCAGCAGCTCCAGGTCGCGCGCAAGACGGGCCTCGAGTTCGGCCAGTGACCGCGGACCGGCGTCCTGGAGGGGCGCGCCCTGCCGGGATGTTTCAGCTGTTGCCATCGGCCGTCCCCGGCTTTCCCGCCCCTCCGAGATAGGCATCCCGTATCCTCGCATCGTGCAGCAGATCTCGCGCGGGCCCCGACAGCACGATGCGCCCGGTCTGCAGAACGTAGCCGTAGTGGGCGATCTGCAGCGCGAGGTGGGCATTCTGCTCCACCATGAAGATCGTCACGCCCTGCTGGTTCACCGTGCGGATCAGCTCCAGCACGCGCTCGACGTGCAGCGGCGACAGTCCCATGGTCGGCTCGTCCATGCAGATGACGCGCGGCCGTCCCATGAGGGCGCGCGCCATGGCCACCATCTGCTGCTCGCCGCCCGAGAGCGTGCCGGCGTGCTGCTCGCTGCGCTCGCGCAGGCGCGGGAACAGCTCCATCATGCGCTCGTAGTCCTGCGTCACCCCCGGCTTGTCGCTGCGCGTGAAGGCGCCCATCAGCACGTTCTCGCGCACGGTCATGCCGCTGAACAGGCGCCGCGCCTCCGGGACCGAACCCAGGCCGCGGCGAATGATCTGCGGCGTGCGCAAGCCGTTGATCGTCGTGCCGTCGAACACCACGCTGCCCGACCGGGGCTGAACGAGCCCCAGGATCACCTTCATCGTCGTCGACTTGCCGCTGGCATTGCCCCCGAGCAGGCAGACGATCTGGCCGCGACCGACCTCGACCGACAGGTCGAAGTGCACCTGGATCGGGCCGTAGAACGTGTTGATGCGATCGAGCCGCAGAATGGGATTTGTGGAGGGCGCAACTTGCTGCAGGCTCATTTGGCGGCCTCCACCATTGCGGGCGCGCCGCCCACTTCGCCATGACCCAGGTAGGCCGAGATGACGTTCTGGGATTGGAGGCGACGTCGGCGGGCAGCCCTTCCGCGATCTTGGCCCCGTCGTCCATGACCACGACCCGGTCGGAAAGCTGCATGACGAGATCGAGCTTGTGCTCGATCAGCAGGATGGTGATGCCGGTGCCCTTGAGGGTGCGAATGATCGCCAGCATCTCGGCGGTTTCGGTCGGGTTCATGCCGGCCGTCGGCTCATCGAGCAGCAGTAGCCGGGGACGCAGGGAGAGCGCCCGCGCGATCTCCAGGCGCCGGCGGTTGGCGTAGGACAGGCTGAACGCCGGATTGCCTGCGCGGGGGACGAGACGATCGCCGAACAGCGCCAGGATCTGCATGGCCTCGGCGCGCAGCTCTGTCTCCTCCTGCACGACGGCGGCCGGCCGCACAAGCGCCAGCACGAGCTCCGCGAGCGGGGCAATGATGGGCCAGGACGGGCGCACCGCCCTGAGCCGTGTGTGGGCGCCGACGAGCAGGTTGTCGAGCACGCTCAGATTGCCGAACACGCGGCCGTGCTGGAAGGTGCGGGCAAGGCCCAGCGCAGCAATCCGCTCGGCGGCGAGACCGGCGATGGGCTGCTGCGCGAACGTGATGTTGCCGGCATCGGGGACCTCCAGTCCGGTCACGAGATTGAACGACCGTGGTCTTGCCGGCGCCGTTGGGGCCGATGATGCTCACCAGCTCGCCCTGGGAGACCGAGAGGTCGAGAGCGTCGACGGCCGTGACGCCGCCGAACCTGCGCGTCAGTCCGGCGATCTCGAGCAGCGCGCCCATCGTGGCCTCACACCGTCCCGAACAGGCCCTGCGGCCTGAAACGGATCAGCACCAGAAGAGCGACGCCGTAGATCAGCAGGCGATATTCGGCGGCGGCGCGGAAAACTTCCGGCAGGCTCACCAGCAGCACCGCGCCGACGATGCCGCCGGCAATGTTGCCGAGCCCTCCCAGGATCACCATGGTCAGCGCCAGCAGGGAGACATGCGAGGTGAAGGTCTCATGGTTCACATAGGAGAAGATGTGGGCCATCAGCGCGCCGGCGACGCCCGCCGAGAACCCGGCGACCGCAAAGGCGATGCTCTTGTAGCGGTCGAGGGCGATGCCATAGCAGCGCGCTGCAACGTCATCGTCGCGGATGGCGCGCAGCGTTCGGCCCAGATGCGAGCCGAGTAGCCGGTGCTGCAACGACGCCAGCAGCAGCAGAGCCACCAACGATATCTCGTAGACCCACAGTCCGCTGATGGCCGGCGAGCCGAAGGCGGACAGGGGCGGAATGGCTGTCAGCCCGACGGGGCCTTGCGTGAGGCTGTCCCAGTTGAGGATGACGAGGGTGACGATCTCCCCGACGCCCAGGGTCGCGATCGTGACGTAGTGGCCCCGCAGCCGGAACGAGGGCAGGATGATCAGCGTGCCCAGCACGGCGGTGATGAAGCCGGCGCAGACGATGGCCGCCGCGACCGGCACCTCGAGATCGAGCGCCAGCAAGGCCGAGGCGTAGGCCCCGATCGCCAGCAGGCCGGCGTGGCCCAATGAGATCTGGCCCGCCGTGCCGGCCACCAGCGTCAGGCTGATGGCCAGAATGGCATAGAGCCAGCCGATGCCGAGCGTCTGCAAGATATAGCCGTTGCGCACCACCAGCGGCAGCGCCAGCGCAAGCAGCGCCGAGGCGATCACGAGTGTGGTCGGCACCCGCATTGGCGCGCTCGGCGCGATGAAAGTGCCGGTGAGTGGCTCGGGAGGCAGGCGCCGGCCGCGGCTGAAGATGCCGTTGGGCTTGAGCACCAGGATGAGGATCATCACCACGAAGGCGAACAGGTTGCGGTAGCTGGTGCCGAAGATGGCGATCCCGTAGCTCTCGATCAGGCCCAGCAGCAAGCTGCCCGCGATCGCGCCCGGCACGTTGCCCATGCCGCCGATCATCTGGGCGACGATGCCCTTGAGGCCGGCCTGGTAGCCCATGTTGGGATCGATGCTGTTGTAGTACATGCCGACGAGAAAGCCGCTGACCCCGCCCAGAGCCGCGGCGATGGCGAAGACGGCGCTGTTTACGCGGTCGACGTCGACGCCGCACTGCTGGGCGGCATCGCGGTCGAATGCCGTGGCCCGGACGGCCCAGCCGAGCTTGGTGAAGCGCAGGAACAGATACAGCAGGAGCGCGCTCGCGAGCCCGATGCCGGCGATCAGCACATCGAGCGCACCGATGGTGCCGCCGCCGATCTGGAGGCGCCAGCCGGGCACCTGGCTGGCAATGCCGCGAGGATCGGGCGTGAACAGGAGCTGCGCCACCTGATCGAGCACGAGGCCCACCCCGATCGTCGACAACAGCGGGGCGATGCGCGGCGAGCTCTGCAGCGGCCGCAGCGCGATGCGCTCGATCGCCATGCCGAGAAGCCCGCAACCGATGACGACGGCAAGCAGGGTGACGGGCAAGGGCGTGCCGAGATAGGTCACGCACAGCCATCCCACGTACGCCCCCACCATGTAGATCGAGCCGTGGGCGAAGTTGATGAGGTGGGAGACGCCGTAGATCAGGGCGAGACCGACGGCGAGAAGGGCATAGATGTTGCCGACCACGAGCCCGTTGATGGTGTAGTCGAGCCACGGACCGAGAAATTCTGAGCTGCTCACCCGATCATCTTCCCTCGGGGGGCCAAGTCCGGTCAGCCCGCATGTGGGTGGCGGCACTGCGTTCGCCACCAGGGCGAGCAAACGGCGGCCCCTTCGCGGCAGAGGCCGCCGGGCCGCGCTATTGCTTCGGCGCGACCTTTCCGTCCCAAGCCGCCCATTTGCCGTCCTTGACCGTGATCCGGCTTACGAACGGGTTGGCGACCCGGCGTGTCGCCGCATCGAAGGTGACGGAGCCGTAGACGACGCTCGGCACATCCTTGATCTTGGCAAGGCCCTCCTTGATCTTGCCACGCTCGGGGCCGAACTGGCGCATGACGGCTGCGAGCAGGATGAACGTGTCGTAGGCGCGACCGTTGTAGGCGTCCGGCTGGGACCCGAATTTCGCGCTCGAAGCCCTGCACGAACTTCTGCACGATCGGCCGCGGGTCGCCGGGAAAGAACGGCACGTTGGTGATCACGCCGTTGACGGCATCCCCCCCGAGTTCCAGGAACTTCGGCGAGTAGACCGAGCCGCCGGCGATGATGGGCTGCGCCAGGCCGGCGTTGTGGATCTGGCGCGTGATCTGCGCGCCGTCGGGATAGTAGGAGATGAGCGCGATGCCGTCGGGCTTGGCATCCCGGACGCGGACGATGGCGGAGCGGAAGTCCTTCTCGTCGGCGAGATAACCCTCGGCGCCGACGACCTCGCCCGCATTCTTCTTGACCGCCTCGACGAACAGGTCCTTGGCCGTGCGTCCCCAATCGCTGTTGATGTAGAGGACCGCGACCCGCTTGAGGCCCACGTCGCGCGCAAGGTCGGCCAGCAGGGGCATCTCGTCCTTCTGGTTGACCGCATTGCTCCAGATGCAATCGCCGCCCTTGGTGAAATTCGGGTGCGAGTTGGTGAAGCCGAACTGTACCAGCCCGGCCGCCTGGTAGATCGGTGATGCGGCCATCGAGGCGGCGCTCGAGAAATCCCCGACCTCCACCACGATGCGGTCGTCGCCCACGAACTTGCGCGCGATGACGACGGTCTGGCGCGGATCGGCCTGGCTGTCCTCGAACACGTACTGCAGCGGGCGGCCGTTGATGCCGCCGCTCGCGTTGATCTCGTCGAGCGCGTAGTCGAACCCCTTCTTCCACTGGGCGCCGTATTGGGCGTACTGCCCGGTCAGCGGACCGGTGACGCCGATGAAGACCGGGTCCTTGCTCGCGCCCTGCGCCTGGGCCGGCTGTGCCAGCAGCGCGAGTGCAAGGACGGCAAAGACGCGGCCGGGTAGAGCAAAGAAGGCGTGGCTCGTCAGACTGGGCATGGCAACTCTCACATACTCCGCCGCGGCACGATCGCTCGGCCGCTCGATTGCTCCGGATATCCCCCCGATTTGCTCGCGCGGCGTCCTTGGTGTTCCAACCCCGGTCGCGGCCGCCGCTTGATTTGAGCGCCCAACATATGGGGCATTCCGGCCGGACCAGTCAAGAAAGTGTCCGCGCGTAGGATATGTGACCGGGCAATTCAGTTCGGGCGCTGGGAGTGCCGCGGCGCTACTGCTGGTGCGTCAGGATTGCGGCGTCGACTGACTTTGCGCGGCCTCGCGGGCGCCCGGCGTTGGCAGACGCGCGAAACCGAGCACAAGAGCAATGAAGGAGTAGACAGGGGCGGGCCGCCGGGCCCGTCCCTGCGCGCCGTCCAGCGCCCGAGGCTAGGACGAGTACTTGATGCTGCAGCCGTAGGGGCGTGCGGTCGTCACGGACACCGGCTTGCCGTGTGTTACCTCGCCAAGCGCCTGGTCGACGAAGTTCTTGGCGGTCTTGAGGTCCTCCAGCCTGGTGGTGGGCTTGTCGTCGATGCCGCCCATGTAGACGAGCTTGCTTTCGCCGGTAATGACGTACATGTGGGGCGTGGTCTGGGCGCCGTAGGCGCGGCCGACGGTGCCCGTGGGATCGAG
This sequence comes from uncultured Alphaproteobacteria bacterium, assembly GCA_963738065.1. Taxonomy (GTDB): domain Bacteria; phylum Pseudomonadota; class Alphaproteobacteria; order Rhizobiales; family Hyphomicrobiaceae; genus AWTP1-13. Next base: position 69,931 of record CAVTVO010000036.1, on the reverse strand, counting down.
CAGCACCGCGCTCGGCGCCGCGCCGCGCTCGGCGGTGAGCTTGTTGGCCTCCGGTCCCGTCACGTAACCCTGTGAGCCCGGCATCGAGGAGACGAGCGTGAGCCACACCACGCCCTGCCCGGTCCACTTCTTCTGCAGCGCCTGCATGTTGTGGCCGCCGTAGTGCTTGCGCACGTAGGGACAGTCGTGATTGGTCCATTCGAGTACAACCGTCTTGCCCTTGAAGTCGGCGAGCGAGACGGACTTGCCGTTGCTGTCGGTGAGCGAGAAGGCAGGCGCCGGGGCACCGATGCGCGCCTGCGCGACGGGATCCGCCGTGCCGGGCGCACAGGTGAGGCCCAGGGCGACAATGAGGGCCGCGCCGGCGCCGCCGGCCGCGAGCAGGGTGCGTCTGTTCAAGAGCTGCATGGGAAGTCACTCCTTTGTCGTTGCGAGGGAGGCTCGGCGCTCAGGTGCACCGGGAATGCGGTTTATCTCGCTCAGCACAGTGGCGGGGGTGAGGATCTGCGGCAGCACCACGGGCTCGGCGCCGCCCGCATAGAGCAGGTAGAGCGGCACGCCGCTGCGGCCATGCTGCTCGAGCACGCGCGTGATCTCGGGGTTGCGGCTGGTCCAATCGCCTTTGAGATAGGCAACGTTACGGGCTGCGAAGGCGGCCTGCACCGCCGCGGTGGAGAGTGCTGCCTGCTCGTTGACGAGGCAGGTGATGCACCAGGCTGCCGTCATGTTGACAAACACGGGGCGGCCGGCAGCCAGCAGCTCGGCGAGGCGCTGCTCGCTGAAGGCTTCGTGGTTGTCTGCGGCCGCTGACTTTGCGGTGGCAGCAAGATCAGAGCGGTGGATGCCGGCGACGCCGACCGAGAGCGCCAGGAGCGATGCGGCGACCGTGCCGACGGCGAGGCGGCGGCCCCACGATGCGGCTGTCTGCGCGAGGTTGAACGACCAGGCGGCCAACGCCACCAGCACGAGGCCGATGAGCGCGGCAAAGAGGCTCGCGGAGCCGACCTGCTGGCCCAGCACCCACACGAGCCAGGCAACTGTGGCGTAGACGGGGAAGGCCAGCAGCTGCTTCAGGGTGTCCATCCAGGCACCGGGGCGCGGCAGGCTGCCGATGAGGCCAGGCGCCAGGGTCAGCACCAGGAACGGCAGCGCCAAGCCGAGACCGAGCGCCAGCATGATGACGAGCGCGATGACGGCCGGCTGCACGAGCGCAAATCCGATCGCGGTCGCCATGAACGGGGCCGTGCAGGGCGTGGCCACGACGGCGGCGAGCACGCCCGTGGAGAACGAGCCGGCGAGGCCGCTGCTCCGACCCAGGCGCTGCGTCAGCCCGAAGCCCGCGGCCTGCAGAGACGTGCCCAGATGGAACACGCCGGAGAGATTGAGCCCGACCGCGAACAGCACGTAGGCAAGCACCGCGACCATGGGTGGCGACTGCAGCTGAAAGCCCCACCCAACCTGCCAGCCCGCTGCGCGCAGGCCCAGGAGCAGCATGCCCAGGACGCCGAATGTCGCGAGCACGCCGGCGGTGTAGGCGAGCCCGTGGCGGCGCACGCTCTCGCGCGACTTCCCCGCCTGCTCGACCAGCCCCAGCACCTTGATGGACAGCACCGGGAAGACGCAGGGCATCAGATTGAGGATGAGACCACCGAGCAGCGCCAACAGGGCCGCCTGCAAGATTGCAGCGGGCGATGCCGTTTGGCGCGCCGAGGCAGCTGCTTGCACGATGCGGACATCGGTGAGCTCGAAAGCCTGCCGGGCCGTGGTGCCGGCGAGCGCCTCTTCGACGACGAGCACGCCGCCGGCATCGACCGGCTGGGTCTTGGAGTAGGCGCTGCGCTCGAGCCGCAAGGTGAGGCCATCGCGCCCAATCCGCAGTTGCTGCGGGGCAGCGTGGCGAATGAGCGTCTCTGCTATTCGGGAAGTAGAAGGCAGAGCGTATCGTCTCTGGCTTCAGGCTCGCAGCGGCCACTTTCAGCATCAGGTGCTCGGGTCCCACCTCCACGCTCGCGGGCCAGGGAGAGGACTTCGGCAGGCGCGCCCGCGCTGCTTCGAATACCGGGCGCATTTGCGTATTGGGCTCAGTTTGGACGCCGGGGCCGACAACGGGAAGAGCAAGTGAAAGGCTGGCTTCGCCCGGCACGCAGATCTGCTCGCACACCAGCCAGCTGACATCGGCCTTGATACTAGCCGGCGTGCCGGCGGCAGCGGGCGGCACGATGCGGGAGAGCAGCACCGTCTCGTGCTCGTAGCCGAAGTTGACGAGATGGGCGACGGGGATGCGATTGGGGGTCGGCCAGACGATGGGCTCGGCTGAGTACCCCGGCGGGAGTTGCCACGCGATGGCGACGGCTTCTCCAAAATCGCCGGGGTTGCGCCAATAGACGTGCCAGCCATCCTTGATGCGGAGCCGGAGACCGACCCAGAAGGGTTGGCCGGCGGCGATGGCCGCGGGCTCGGCGATCAGCTCCGCGCGTACGAGATTGTCGGTCGAGGGCGCGGCGGCCTGGGCCGCCGGCGGCCAGGCCAAAATCAGCAGCAACGGGAGAAGCCACCCGCAACGGCTCATGCGGCGCGAATTGCGCCCAGCCAAGTGCGGAGGTCGTCGCTGTCCACGGTATCCCACGGGCGGCATGATGTTGGCAGCTGCGCCTGCGAGGCAAGTCACCACGCCTCACAATTGGGTGATTCTCGAAGCGATGACGGCCGCCGAACCGGTGGCAAAGCGCGCAACGCGGGAACGCCATTCCGGCCACGGTGGGCGAACTGATGGAGCATACCGGCAGGGTTGGCTCGAGAGCACTATTTTTCACGATTTCGTGTGATCGGGTGCGTCCTTGCTTATTTCCCAAAGCATATTGCCATTCGCTGGGTAAATATTTCTATTTCTTCCTCAGCGCCCGCGCGCTGTATCGGCCCGTCTCCCCCCCCCCAACGGTCCGGGACAGCCGCGGGCAGCTTGTCCCCGCAGAGGCAAGCAGAGGGAAAAAGTCGCAATGGGCCTTCTCAACGTCACAGATGCCGGCGGAGCCGCGCACCAGCTCGAGGCGGTCGAAGGGTGGCGCGTCATGGAGCTGATCCGCCTGCACGGGCTGCCGATCGAGGCGAGGTGCGGTGGAGCCTGTGCCTGCGCCACCTGCCAGGTGCATGTCGCGCCCGTCTGGGCCGACCGCTTGGCCGCTCCCCGCGAGGAAGAAGAGGCGATGCTCGACACGCTGCCCGTGCTCGAGCCCACCACGAGGCTCTCCTGCCAGCTCATCTGGGAGGAGCATCTCGACGGACTGGAAGTCACGCTGGCTGGAGCCTGAGGCACATGAAGTATTTTCCGATCTTTGCCGACCTCGAGAGGGCGCACGTGCTGGTGGTGGGCGGCGGCGAGCAGGCGACCCAGAAGGTGCGGCTGCTGCGCAAGAGCAGCGCGCAGATCACTGTGGTCGCCGAAAGTGTAACGGACGAGCTGCGCGAGCTGGAGGAGGACAACGCCATCTGGATCGTGCTGCGCACGTTCCTGGCGCGCGATCTCGAAGGCCAGCGTCTCGTCTATGCCGCCACCGGCGACCCAGCCCTCGATGCCGTCGTCTCGCGCGCTGCCAAGGCCAAGCGCATCCCGGTCAACGTCGTCGATGCGCCTGAGCTCTCCACCTTCATCATGCCCGCGATCGTCGACCGCGCCCCGGTGACGGTGGCGATCGGCACCGAAGGTGCTGCCCCGGTGCTCGCGCGGGAGATCAAGACCCGCCTCGAGGCGCTGCTGCCGGCCAACTTCGGGGAGCTGGCGCGGCGTGCGCAGTCGCTGCGCGGCATCGTTGCCAGGGCAGTCTCCGACGCCCGCGCCCGGCGCCGCCTCTGGGAGCGTCTGCTGCAAGGTCCCTTCCGCCGCGCGGTCCTGGCCGGCGCGGAGGCAGAGGTCGGGCGCATCTTTGCCGCCGAGCTCCATCGCGCAGGCGCGCCGGCCGACGCTTGCGCCTCCGGTCGCGTGGCGCTGATCGGCTGCGGGCCCGGCGACCCCGATCTCCTTACCTTGAAAGCGCTGCAGCGCCTGCAGGAGGCCGACGTGCTCGTGGTCGACCGCCTCGTCAACCCGAAAGTCCTCGAGTATGCCCGCCGCGACGCGGAGCGCATCTTCGTGGGCAAGACGCCGGGCGGCCCTACCACCTCGCAGGCGGAGATCAATCGTATCCTCGTGAGAGAGGCAGGCGCCGGCAAGCTCGTAGCCCGCCTCAAGGGCGGCGATCCCTTCATCTTCGGACGTGCGGCCGAGGAAATGGCGGCATTGCAGGCGGCCGGCATCGCCGTCGAAGTGGTCCCGGGCGTGACCGCAGCACACGCGTGCGCAGCGCGCATCGGCCTGCCGGTGACCCTGCGCGAGCACGTGCGCCACTTCTCGCTGGTCACGGGTGCCACGGCAGAGGGTGCGCCCGATCTCGACTGGCAGGCGCTTGCCGCGCCCGGTGCGGCCTTTGCCGTCTACATGGGGGTCGGCAACGCGCCCTTGTTGCGCGCCAACCTGCTCGCTGCCGGGGCAGAACCCGACACGCCGGTCGTCATCGTCGAGAACGGTACGCTCGCCAACGAGCGTGCGTTTGCGACCAGGCTCGGCGACCTCACCGACTGCGTCACCGAGCGGGGGATCTGCGGCCCGGCCGTGATTTTCGTCGGCCTCGACTGGGACGCGGCCGGCCTTTGTCGACCCGAGACCGTGACGCTGCACCACCGCCGGCGCGCACCTCTACAGGAGCGCACCGCTGCCGATGTGATTTTCGCCATTGCCAACCCCGAGGCCACGCCATGAGCAAGACCCAACCCATCTCCGTGCTGACCGCCAATCGTCTGGGCGACGGGATCGTCGTGTTCCTCGACTTCGAGGGCGCCTGGAGCGCGAGCCTGGAGGAGGCCGTTGTCGCCCGCTCGCCCGACGAGATGAAGGCGCTCGAGGACCGCGGCGCCTATGACGCGGCGCGCAACCTCGTGGTCGAGCCTTACCTGGTGGAGGTGCGCGAGGAGGCCGGCCGGCTGGCGCCCACCCGTACGCGCGAGCGTGTGCGGGTTGCCGGGCCCAGCATCCTCGACGACGTGCCGGGCTACTTCGCCCCTCTTCCCTCTCCCCGTTCTTCACGGGGAGAGAGTCGAGGGTGAGGGGCAGTCGCATACTGCAACGTCGGCGCTTGTCGCTGCCCCTCACCCCAGCCCTCTCCCCGCAAGCGGGGAGAGGGAGATCCACACGCAGGCGGCCTGACCCATGTACCGCTACGACGAGTTCGACGCGGAGTTCGTGCGCCAGCGGGTGGCGCAGTTCCGCGATCAGGTCGAGCGCCGGCTGTCGGGCGAGCTGACCGAGGACGAGTTCAAGCCGCTGCGGCTCATGAACGGCGTCTACCTGCAGCTGCACGCCTACATGCTGCGCATCGCCATTCCTTACGGCACGCTGTCGTCGCGGCAGCTGCGCAAGCTTGCGCATATCGCCAGGCGCTACGATCGCGGCACCGGCCATTTCACCACGCGCCAGAACCTGCAGTTCAACTGGCCGAAGCTCCCCGACATCCCCGACATCCTCGACGAGCTGGCCGAGGTCGAGATGCACGCCATTCAGACCTCCGGCAACTGCATCCGCAACGTCACCGCCGACCATTTCGCCGGCGCTGCCGCCGACGAGGTGGCCGATCCGCGTCCCTACGCCGAGATCATCCGTCAGTGGTCGTCGCTGCACCCCGAGTTCAGCTTCCTGCCGCGCAAGTTCAAGGTGGCGGTGACGGCCTGCGAGCACGACCGCGCGGCCATCCAGGTGCACGACATCGGCCTGCATTTGAAGCGGCTCGCCGACGGCCGCCTCGGCTTTGCCGTCTGGGTCGGCGGCGGGCAGGGCCGAACGCCCATCATCGCCAAGAAAATCCGCGACGAGCTTCCCGAAACAGACCTGCTGAGCTACCTGGAGGCCGTCCTGCGCGTCTACAACCTGCAGGGCCGGCGCGACAACAAGTACAAGGCGCGCATCAAGATCCTGGTGCACGAGATCGGCGCCGAGGCCTTCGCGCGCGAGGTGGAAGAGGAATGGCAGCGGATCCGCGAGGGCGCGCTCCTTCTGCCGGCGGAGGAGATCCGCCGCATCGAGGCCTATTTCGCGCCGCCGGCCTTCGAGAGGCGTCCGGGCAAGGCTGGCCTGCGCGCACCCGATCGCGCCTTCGACCGCTGGGTGACGCGCAACACGCATGCCCATCGCCAGCCCGGCTACGCCATCGTCACCATCTCGCTCAAGCCCATCGGCGGCATTCCGGGCGATGCCTCGGCCGCGCAGATGGATGCCATCGCCGACCTCGCCGAGCGCTATTCCTTCGATGAAGTGCGCGTCAGCCACGAGCAGAACCTGGTTCTGCCGCACGTGCGGCTCTCAAACTTGTGGGATGTGTACCAGAACTCTGAAGCGGATCGGCCTTGCCGAGGCCAATGCCGGGCTCGCCACGGACATCATCGCCTGCCCCGGTCTCGACTATTGCACCCTTGCCAACGCCCGTTCGATCCCTATCGCCCAGCGAATCTCGGCGCGTCTCGCCACCCGGCAGGACGAAATCGGCGATCTCAAGATCAAGATTTCGGGCTGCATCAACGCCTGCGGCCATCATCACGTCGGCCATATCGGCATTCTCGGCGTCGAAAAGCGTGGTGAGGAGCACTACCAGCTCCTCCTCGGCGGCTCGGGGGCCGAGGATGCGGCGCTTGGGGCCATCACCGGCCCCGGTTTCGGCCCGGACGGCATCGTCGACGCGGTGGAAAAGGTGGTGGACACCTATCTGGAGCTGCGCGCTGGACCCGATGAGCCCTTCCTCGCTGCCTACGGCCGCATCGGCCCAGCCCCTTTCAAGGAGGCGCTCTATGCTTGACGCGCCCACTTTGCCCCTTCTCTGCCCGCTCCCGAATGAAAGATGGGGAGCGTCCACCGACGGTCCGATCTGGAAGGGCTGCGCTTTCCATCGCAACGTCTGGGCGCAAGCCAAGGACGGCGAGGCGCTGCCGGCTGCGCCCGTCGTGCTCTCCCGCAGGCGCTGGCTCGCTGAGCGCGAGCGGCTTGGAGCCCGCAACGCTGCGCTCGGGTTGCGGCTCGAGCCGGGCGAGCCAATCGCCGACATCGCTCGGGACGTCGCGCGCTTTGCCATCATCGAGCTCGCCTTTCCGAAGTTTTCCGACGGCCGCGCTTTCTCGACCGCACGGCTCTTGCGCGAGAAATACGACTTCGCCGGCGAGCTGCGTGCGGTCGGCAACGTGCTGTCGGATCAGATTGCCTTCATGCGCCGTGTCGGCTTCGATTCCTTCGAGGTCACCCACATCCCCACGCGTCGCGCGCTAGTTGAGGGCCGCATCCCGGAGGTCGCCCTTCACTATCAGCCGGCCTCCCCGCGCGAACCGGCGGCGGCCGCCCCGCGGCCGTGGCTGCGCCGCTCGCCCCGCTGACCGGCGGTCTCGCGCTGCGCTTGCTGTCACGCGCAAATGATCCGATGTGATAGGACGCTACGGCGGCGCATGCTAGCGTGCGCACGTCATTTCAGAATCGCAATGGGGAAGAGACGTTGAGCCTCGACGCGACCGTGCAGATGCCCGAGCGCGCACTGCAGAAGTTCGCCGACCCGGACTGGACCGCCACGCGCGAGCCCCGCGCCACCGTGGCGCTCGATCGGCTCGAGACCTTGTGGATCAACACCGGCACCCTCTGCAATATCACCTGCCAGAACTGCTACATCGAGTCGAGCCCCGGCAATGACCGGCTCGCCTACATCACCGAGGCGGAGGCCGCGGGTTTTTTCGATGAGATCGAGGCAATGCGCCTCGATACCAGCGAGATCGGATTCACGGGCGGCGAGCCCTTCATGAATCCGCATCTGCTCGCCATGGTGGGGGACGCGCTCCGGCGCGGCTTCAAGGTGCTGGTGCTGACCAACGCCATGCAGCCCATGCAGCGGCCCGGCATCAAGCGCGGCCTGCTCGATCTTGCAAAGCGCTTCGGTGGCAACCTGACGATCCGCGTCAGTCTCGACCACTACACGCGCGCTCTGCATGAGGCCGAGCGTGGCAAGCGCACCTGGGAGCGGACGCTTGCCGGCCTCGACTGGCTGACCGCCAGCGGAGTGAGGGCGGCAATCGCCGGGCGCAGTTGCTGGGACGAGGGCGAGCCCGCGACCCGCGCCGGCTATGCGCGCCTCATTGCCGATCGCGGCTGGCGCATCGATGCGAACAATCCAGCGGAGCTGGTGCTGCTGCCGGAGATGGACGGCAAGCACGATGTTCCGGAGATCACCACACGCTGCTGGGCCATCCTGAAGAAGAGCCCCGGCGACATGATGTGCGCCACGAGCCGCATGGTGGTGAAGCGCAGAGGTGCGGAGCGGCCGACCGTCGTTCCCTGCACGCTGATCCCCTACGATCCAGCCTTCGAGATGGGGCCGACCTTGGCGTCGGCGAGCATCGCGGATGGCGGCATGTTCGCGTCCGGCGCGGTCAAGCTCTGCCACCCGCACTGCTCCAAGTTCTGCGTGCTCGGCGGCGGCAGCTGCTCGGGCGGCTGAGCGGCCCGATCCCGCAATGTGCAGGGTGATTCGGGGCGGCGTCCCCTTGCGGCTAGAGCGCGCCGATCCCAGCCTCGAGCAGCCTGCGTCCGCAAGGCGTCACCCTCACGACCACACCTCCCGTGGAGGCCAACTCCCTGGCCAGCAGGCCCCGGTCCACCGCCTCCTCCCACACGGCAAGGCGCGGGCAGGACGTGCGCCATGCGTCCATCACCTCCGCGTAGGAGCGCGGCTCCCTCGCCACCCATTCGACCAGATCGAAGATGAGCGGGCCGAGCCTGGGATCTGGGTCTTCGTGGGTCACGCGCAAGTCTCGATAGCGGTGGTGCAACGGTGGGCCGAAAGCGATGTTGGCAGTCGTTGCCGGGTCCGTCCAATGCATTTATCATGTCGTGAATCATGCAAATTGGTAATCAGCGATGGACTTGCATCAGCTGCGGACGTTCGTGGCCATCGCCGACGCGGGCGGAGTGGCCCGCGCGGCCGCAAGCCTCAATCTGAGCCAGCCGGCAGCCTCGCGACAGATCCAGGCGCTCGAGGCGGACCTGGGTCTGCTGCTGTTCGACCGCGTCGGTCGACGCGTCAGGCTGACATCTGCGGGCGAGGATCTGCTTCGTCGGGTTCGCCGGCTGGTGAGCGAAGCCGAACTCGGTTCGCGAGCGTGCCCGGGCCTTGACGGCCGGACACGCGGGAATTGTCGCTATCGGCGCGACGCCTCCCATGATCGAGGTGGTGCTTGCGGGATTTCTCCCCGGATTTCAGCGACGCCACCCAGGCGTCGAGGCCCGTGTGGTCGAAGACGGTGGTGCCGGGCTCATTGCCCGGCTCGAGCGGGGCGAGGTGAATGTGGCCTACGTGCCGGCCGGAGACGATCGCTTCAGCGGCCGCCTGCTCTATCCGATCCACGTCGTTGCCGTGGTGCCGGAGCGGCACCCGCTGCATCGCCGCCGTTGTCTCGAGATCGCGGACCTGGTGAGCGAGCCCCTGCTGCTGCTGCGGCGCAACTTCGGGTCGCGCGCATGGTTCGACACCGCGTGTGCTGCGGCCAACGTTCGGCCCAACGTCTTGCTCGAGAGCAGTGCCCACAACGCACTCATCGACCTCTCCGCCGCCGGCTACGGCATCGGCGTGCTGCCGTCGGCCGTGCGCCTTCCGGGCAAGGCAGTGCGCGCGATCCCGCTCGTCCACCGCGATGTTCCAATCGGCAGGTGGACGATGCTGGCGTGGGACCCCTCGCGCTTCCAGGCGCCGTACGTCGGCTCGTTCGTCGACGAGCTGGCGGCGCACGCCCAGCGCACCTTCCCGGGCCGCGACCTGTTGCGGCGGGCACCCCCGCTCGAGCCTCCCAAGCAGCGCACGGGCTGAGGCGCTGGCGAACGCCGGCTCGGGTCACCGCGCACCCCCCCGGGGGCCATCGTCCTATTTCTTCACCAGCGCGTCGCGGATCTCCCTGAGGTAGATCTCGGACTGCGGCGGCGGAACGGCGGACTTCTCGCCCTCCTGCACGAGCCGCTTCTTGAGCTCGTTGATCCCCTTCACCAGGGCAAACACGGCAATAGCGACGATGAGGAAACTGATTATGTTGTTGATGAAGACGCCGATGTTGATCGTCACTGGATCGCTGCCGGCAGCCGCCGCTCGCAGCGGAATCTTGATGCTGGAGAAGTCGACGCCGCCCAGCATCATGCCGATCGGCGGCATCAGCACATCCTTGACCAGGGATTGCACGATGGTGCCGAAGGCGCCGCCGATGATGATGCCGACCGCCATGTCCACAACATTGCCCTTGACGGCGAACTCCTTGAATTCCTGAAGGATAGTCATGGGCTTAGGCTCCTCTGTTGGAGATCGGTTACCGGCACTCGCAATTGCGGCCTGCACAGGTCTGGCAGCATTAACGTGAGTCCCGCCGCAGTTGGACATTCGCTAGGCCTTCAATCACAATGCAAGCACCCGGGGAAGGGTAGCAAGCGTCTGTGCCGGCTGCTTTTTTGCAGCCTCAGCCGCGTTGCCGAGGCAAGGCGCGGATGATCGAAGGTTGGAGCGTTGTCGCGCTGGCACTGGGATACGTGAGTATCCTGTTTGCGGTTGCGTGGTATGCCGACCGGGCGGGCCGCATCACCAAGACGGGCAAAGGCCGGCCGCCGATCTACGCCCTGTCGCTCGCGGTCTACTGCACCTCCTGGACGTTCTTTGGCAGCGTCGGGCTTGCTGCCTCTACGGGATACAACTTCATTCCCGTCTATCTCGGCCCGATCCTGTTGTTCGCCTTCGGCTGGCGCTACCTCGTGCGCATTGTGCGCCTGGCCAAGAGCCAGAACATCACCTCGGTCGCCGACTTCATCGCCGCGCGCTACGGCAAAAGCCAGGCCGTGGCGGCGATCGTCACCATCATCGCCGTCGCGGGCACGCTGCCCTATATCGCCCTGCAGCTGAAGGCGGTGTCGCTCTCCGTCGACACGCTGTTGGGCTCCCACCCGCAGCTGCATCTGCCGACCGACACAGCCTTCATCATTGCGCTCGCCATGGCGACTTTCGCGGTGCTGTTCGGCACCCGACACATCGACGCCACCGAGCATCAGGAGGGCCTGATCGTTGCCGTCGCCGCCGAGTCTCTGGTCAAGCTGGCTGCCTTCCTGGCGGTCGGCTTCTTCGTCATCTTCTCCGTGTTCGGCGGCTTCAGCGGGCTCGTCGTTCGCGTCATGGAGAATGTGCAGACGCAGCAAGTCTTCGCGCACGGCCTCCACGGCGGCTTCTGGATCACGGTGACGTTCCTCAGCCTCGTGTGCATCGTGCTGCTGCCGCGCCAGTTCCATGTCACTGTGGTCGAGAACAACTCCGAGAAGGAGATCCGCCGCGCTGCCTGGCTGTTCCCGGTCTATCTCGTCCTCATCAACGTGTTCGTGGTGCCGATTGCAGCGGCGGGCCTCCTGACGTTGCCCAAGGGCTCCTTCGACGCGGACGCCTTTGTGCTCGCCTTGCCGCTGTCGGCCGGTGCCGAGGCCCTGACCCTGCTGGCATTCGTCGGCGGGCTGTCGGCCGCCACCGCCATGGTCATCGTCAACTCCGTGGCGCTCGCGATCATGGTCTCCAACGGGCTGGTGCTGCCGCTTCTGCTGCGGCAGCGCGGTGACGAGCCAAAGGGCTCGCTGAAGGACATGGCCTGGCTGCTGCTCGCCATCCGTCGCGTCGCCATCTTCGCCATCGTCCTGCTCGGCTACCTTTTCTATCACCTGCTGGGCCAGACCCACGGGCTGGCCTCCATTGGGCTCGTGTCGTTCGCCGCGATCGCCCAGTTCGCACCTGCCTTCTTCGGCGGCCTCATTTGGCGCAACGCCACCGCGCGCGGCGCTATCGCCGGCATCCTCGCCGGGTTCTGCGTGTGGTCCTACACGCTGTTGCTGCCTTGGATCATCGAGGCCGGCTGGGTGCCGCGCTCGGTCCTGCTCGAGGGCCCGTTCGGCCTGGCATTCTTGTCGCCCAAGGCCCTGTTCTACCTGCAGCTCGAGCCGCTGACGCACGGCGTACTGTGGAGCATGGCCGCCAACGTGCTGATGTTCGTGGCCGTGTCGCGGCTGAAGGCGCCCGAACCGGTCGAGCGCCTGCAGGCGCAAGTGTTCGTGCTGGGCGACCTGCCGCGCCCGCCCATGTCGCCGTCGTTCCGGCTCTGGCGCACCTCCGTCACCGCCGGCGACCTGCAGCACACGGTCGCCCGCTATCTCGGTGCCGAGCGCGCCGAGCGCTCGTTCTCGGAATATGCGGAGAGCCGCAACAGCCCGATCCATCCCGACGCCGAAGCCGACATCCATCTGCTGCGCTTCACCGAGCATCTTCTGGCGAGCGCAATCGGCGCGGCCTCCTCGCGCCTCGTCCTGTCGCTGCTGCTGCGGCGACGCGATGCGGGCAGCCAGTCCGCCCTGCGCCTGCTCGACGATGCATCGGAGGCGCTGCAATACAACCGCGACCTGCTGCAATCGGCGCTCGACCAGGTCCGGCACGGCCTGAGCGTGTTCGACAAGGACATGCGGCTCATCTGCTGGAACCGCCAGTTCCGGGAGCTCTTGAACCTGCCGCCCGAGCTCGGCCAGGTCGGCACGCGCCTCGATCGTATTCTACATACCTGTGCCCAGCGCGGCGACTTCGGCCAAGGCGACATCGACAAGCTCGTCGCCGAGCGCCTCATGCGGCTGACCGTGGCGCACGAGGCGTTCCAGGAGCATGTCGACGGCGGCAAGCGTATCCTGGAGATTCGCACCAGCCCCATGCCCCAGGGTGGCATCGTCACCACCTATTCCGATATCACCGATCGCGTCGAGGCGGCGGAGGCGTTGGCGCGCGCCAACGAGACGCTGGAGCGGCGCGTCAAGGAGCGCACGGCAGAGCTCACCGAGGTCAATCAGGCGCTGGCGGTTGCCAAGCGCAAGGCCGACGAGGCCAATCTCGACAAGACCCGCTTCCTTGCCGCCGCCAGCCACGACGTCCTCCAGCCGCTCAACGCGGCGAGGCTCTACGTGACGAGCCTGGTCGAGCGCTCGCTTGGCGGGCAAGAGGCAACGCTGGCGCACAACATCGATGCGTCGTTGGAGGCGGTGGAGGAGATTCTGGGCGTGCTGATCGAGATCTCGCGTCTCGACACCGGCAGGCTCGAGCCGGACATCACGGTTTTTCCGCTGCATGAGGTATTCGAGCGACTGAAGGTGGAGTTTTCGCCCCTGGCCCGCGAGAAAGCGCTGGATCTGCGTATTCTGCCAACGCACGCGTGGGTGCGCTCGGACCGCCGCTTGTTGCGCCGCCTGCTGCAGAACCTGGTGTCCAACGCCATCAAGTACACCGCGACTGGCAAGGTGCTGGTGGGTGTCAGGCGTGTCGGCAACCGACTGAGCGTGCAGGTCTGCGACACCGGTCCTGGCATCCCCAAGTCCAAAAGCACGCTCATTTTCAAGGAATTCCAGCGGCTGGAGGCAACGGCGGGCACGGTCAGGGGCCTCGGTCTCGGCCTGTCGATCGTGGAGCGCATCGGCAGGGTTCTGGATCACCCCATCGGCCTGCAATCGATATCCGGCCGTGGCTCGATCTTCTCGGTGGAGTTGCCGCGGGCCAAGGCGAGAGCACCGGCAGAGCCAGGTTTGGCGGTGGCGCCGTCGGCCGGACGCTTGGCCGGACTCAGTGTCCTATGCATCGACAACGAGCCGGCCGTGCTGCGCGGCATGCATTCGCTGCTGGAGGGCTGGGGCTGCATGGTGATCACGGCCCAGAGCGCGAGCGAGGCGGTACGCAAATTGAGCGACACCGCTCTGGCCCCCGACATCATTCTCGCGGACTATCACCTCGACGACGGCACGGGGCTCGAGGCCGTGATGGCGTTGCGCGCCACGGCACGCTCGCAGGCCCCCGTCATAGTCATCACCGCGGATCATTCCGCCGAGCTGCAGCGCGAGGTGCGCATGCGCGGCTTTGCTCTGCTGCGCAAGCCGCTCAAGGCAGCGGCCCTCCGTGCGCTCATGCACCAGCTCACCAGCCAGCGCGCCGTCGCCGCCGAGTAGGTCGGGCCGCGGGTCGCCCCGATGCATTGAACATCCGCAGTTCAATTCAGTCGCGGCCAGTCGCCGGGAGTGCCGATGCGGTTGATGGCGATCACGGCCTGCGTGCGGCTGTCCACGCCGAGCTTCTGCAGGATGGCCGAGACGTGCGCCTTGATGGTGGCTTCGGACACGCCGAGCTTGAAGGCGATCTGCTTGTTGAGCAGGCCCTCGCCCAGCATCATGAGCACGCGCACCTGCTGCGGAGTTAGCGTAGAGAGGCGTGACACGAGCTCGGTGCTCTCTCCCGGCGGCGTCGCGTTCAGGTCGATGTCCGGCGGCAGCCAAATCTCGCCGCCGATGATCCTGCGGATCGCCTCCCGTATTCGCTCGACCGGCTGCGACTTCGGGATGAAGCCCGACGCCCCGCAATCGAGGCACTGGCGAATGGTGGCTGCATCGTCGCTCGCGGAGACGATCACCACCGGCACCTCAGGGTGTTGCGCGCGCAGGTAGAGCAGTCCCGAGACGCCGTGCACCCCCGGCATCGACAGGTCGAGCAGGATGAGATCGGTGTCGGCCGAGGTCGCCAGCAGCTCGGTCAGCTCGTCGAGAGATCCGGCCTCGAACATCTCTGCGTCGCCGAACGAGGCCTTCAGGGCCTGGCTAAGCGCGCCTCGAAACAGGGGATGGTCATCGACGATGATGAACCGGTAGTGCGCCATGCGCCGATAGAACCCGAACCCAGGTCGGAGCCGGGCAGCAGGGCCCAACCACGACCGATCTGCAACCTCGCAGAAATCTAGCGGCTTTTGCCGCGATTGGCTAATGTCGGGATCGTGTCGGGTCCGCCCGAGAGCAAAAGCCGCTGCAACCCTTGCCGGGCATCCGGCGATCACCATTGCGGTTCCCGGCTGGCTGCCGCAGTAGGACCACGAATCGGCACCAACGTGCCCGCGCGCGCGTATTGGCATCCTCGAGACGCTGCCCGCGGCGGGCTGCTGCAACTGGCGAGGCTGGCCACGACCATGATCGAACGTAGCGAGCGCAAGCCCTATTGGCGGCATACCAAAGTGCAGATGCTTACGAGCCTGCTGCCGTTCGTGCTGGCCATGATCGTCCTGCCGCTATATGCCGATGCCTTGAACGACAAGCGAATCCTCGGCATCCCGCTCGGCTATTTCCTGGCCTGCCACGGCCTCGCCGTCATCGGCTTCGTCACCATAGCCGTCTTCGTCAACCGGCAGGATGCTATCGACCACTGGCACGGGGCGCACGAGGACTATTAGACCGCGATGGCCTTCACAGCGCGCACCCGGCTGGTCAATCCGCGGCTCGGCACCTATTTCGGCATCTTCACGGCCGCGTTCGCCGCGCTGTTCATGCTGGCGTTGATGTTCGAGCAGCTGGGCGCCGCCGACACCCTGTTGCGTCTCGTCATGTTTGCCGGTCCCATCGCCCTCTACGCGGCCATCGGCATCAGTTCGAGAGCCGGTGACGCCCGCGACTATTTCGCCTGCGGGCGCAGAGTGCCGGCCTTCTTCAACGGGCTCGTGCTCGCAGTGGCGGCGCTCGGCGGCGCCGGCTTCCTTGCGCTGACCGGCTCCCTGTTCATGGTGGGCTTCGATGCGGTTTGCCTCTGCATCGGCATCTACGCTGGTCTGGTCTTCATGGGCGTGCTGTTTGCCCCCTTCGTGCGCAAGCACGGCGCCTATACGTTGCCGACCTTTCTCGGGCGCCGCTTCGAAAGCGGCACGGTTCGGGTGGTGGCTGCGGCAGGGCTGTCGGTGCCCATTCTTCTGTTGCTCGCGGCCGAGGCTCGATTTGGCGCCTACGCTGCGGCGTGGCTCCTCGGACAATCCGAGCGCCTGATGGCGGTCGTGGTGGTGGTGTGTGCGACGGCCATCGTCTTCGCTGGCGGCATGCGCTCGCTGACCTGGTCGAGCGTGGCGCAGGCGATTGCCGCGCTGCTGGCCCTGGCGGTGCCGGCGACCATTATCGCCCTGGTCGTCTCCAACCTGCCGCTGCCGCAGATGACCCACGGGAATGTGCTGCGCCTGTTGAACCGCTCCGAGATTTCCCACGGTGTGCCGATCGTGTTGGCGCCGCCGCTGGCGTTCGATCTGCCGGGGACCAGCGCGGAGCCGATCGTCAAGCGCTTCATGCAGGCGTTCGGCAGCGTCGGTGGGCTAAGCTTCGTGTTCATGTCGTTCGTGGTGGCGGCTGGCATTGCCGCCTCGCCCACGTTGCTGTCCCGGTCGGGCACCACGCCCGGCGTCTACGAGGCGCGCAAGTCGCTGGGCTGGGCCGTGCTCGTCTCCGGCATTGTGCTGCTCACGCTGCCGGCAATCGCCGTCTATTTGCGCGCGCTTTTGGTCGAGCAGGTGGTCGGCCATCCCGGCGACCGCCTGCCGGTCTGGTTTCAGCTGCTGCAGCAGGCCGGCATCGCGAGCGTCGAGGCCAAGGGCCAGGTCGTGCGGCTGTCGTCGATCGCCTTCGAGCGCGACGCGGCGCTCTTCGCGCTCCCCATCGCCGCCGGCTTCCCGCAGGCCATCGTCTATCTGGCCCTTGCCGGCGCGCTGGCCGCGTCGCTGGCCGCGCTGTCGGCGTCGTTGGTGGCGATCGCTTCGATCTTGGCGGAAGACGTCGTGCACGGCCTCCCGGCCGAGACGGCACCGGACTCGGCCCGGGTCAACAACGTCCGCATCGCTCTCCTGGGCGCGGCGTTCGTGACGACCTGGCTCGCGGTTGCCCTGCCCGCTGATCCTTTGCAGCTCTTCCTGTGGTCCCTCACCTTGAGTGCGGCGATCTCGTTTCCCGTGGTGCTGCTGGCGATATGGGTGAAGCGGACCAACGCATGGGGGGCGCTGGCCGCGATGATCACGGGGTTGGTGGTCACGGTCTTCATGATGCTGCTGGGCGAGGCGGGCGCCGTCGAAACCTCGAGCGTGCTTGCCGGCGTCATCGGCCTGCCGCTGGCTCTCGTTGCCGGCCTCACTGCCAGCCATATGACCCCGGCGCCTGGGCGCAGCGCGCTCGACATCGTCCGCGAGATGCGCGTGCCGGGGGGGAGACTCTCTACGATCGCGAGTTGCGGCTGCTGCGGCTCAAGAACCGCGGCCCTTCCTGAAACCTGCGATATTGCCGCTCCGTAACTTGCCTAGCTTGCGCGCTTGCATGTAACCATTGAGGGCTGCAGGGAAGCCCCCGGCGCAGCGGCACGCGAACACACGGCAAACCAACAGGACGCGGTCAAGCAATGTCGGCACGTGAGCGGCTCGGGCTCTATTCGGCGATCGAGCCCTATCGCCAGGAGCGGCTCAAGGTCGGCGACGGGCACGAGATCTACTTCGAGGAGTGCGGCAACCCCAACGGCAAGCCGGCGGTGATCGTGCACGGCGGCCCTGGCGGCGGCTGCAATTCCACCATGCGCCGCTACCACGACCCGGCGCGCTACCGCATCGTCCTGTTCGACCAGCGCGGCTGCGGCCGCTCGCTGCCGCACGCCAGTCTCGAGGCCAACACCACCTGGCACCTCGTCGCCGACATGGAGCGGTTGCGCACGCATTTGAGGATCGAGCGCTGGCAGCTGTTCGGCGGCTCCTGGGGCTCGACGCTGTCGCTGGCCTATGCGCAGAGCCATCCCGAGCGCGTGAGCGAACTCGTGCTGCGCGGCATCTTCCTGCTGCGGCGCGAGGAGCTCGCCTGGTTCTACCAGGGCGGCTGCAGCTGGTTGTTTCCAGAGGCGTTCGAGGAGTTCCGCAAGGTCATACCCCGCGATGAGCAGGGCGACATGATTGCCGCCTACTACCGGCGCCTCACCCACCCCGACCGCGAGGTGCAGACCGCGGCGGCCAGGGCCTGGTCGGTGTGGGAAGGCAGCACGCTCTCCCTGCTGCAGGATCCCGAGCGTGTGCGCCTGTTCGGGGCCGACACCTACGCCATCGCCTTTGCGCGCATCGAGTGCCACTATTTCATCAACCGCGGCTTCTTCGAGCGCGACGACCAGCTGCTTGCGGGCGTTGGCCGCATCCGCCACCTCCCCTGCGTCATGGCGCATGGTCGCTACGACGTGGTCACGCCCGTCAAGAACGCCTGGGACCTGGCGCGCGCCTGGCCGCAGGCGGAACTCAACATCGTCGGCGACGCCGGCCACGCCATGACCGAGCCCGGCATCGTGCACGAGCTCGTCAGCGCCACCCGCAAGTTCGCCGGCGCGGCGCGGCACTGATCGTTCGGCTCCCCCTGACGATTGCGTCGACCTCCAACGCCTATGATGTCTTGCGCGTAAAGGCGGGCAGCCACGACACCTGAGCGAAGGGCCCGCCAAGAGTGGCGGAGATGACGCCCGGACATCCCGAAATCGGCACCATAGCAGTGCTTCACCCCTGCGAAAGGGAGAGGTAGGCTGTCGCCGAGCAGATCATCCGCTCGGGCTGGCGAGAGGAGGAACATCAATGGCAGTGGCGATGAGCAAGGCGCCGGCGGCTGCCGGCAAGCGCGCGCAGATGCTGATCGACGGGGGCTGGGTCGAGGCCGTCTCCGGCAAGGAAATCATGGTCGAGAGTCCGGGCAACCGCCAGACCATCGGCAGCGTGCCGCGCGGCGGCGCCGAGGATATCGACCGCGCCGTCAAGGCGGCAACCAAGGCGTTTCCGGCCTGGAGCCGCGTGGTGCCGCGCGAGCGCGGTCGCATGCTGCAGAAGATCGCCGATGCGGTCGAGGCGCGGGTCGAGGAGCTGGCGCGCATCGTCGCCGAGGAGACGGGCAACGCCATCCGCACTCAGGCCCGGCCCGAGGCCAAGGGGGCAGCCGACATCCTGCGCTACTTCGGCGGGCTTGCCAGCGAGCTGAAGGGCGAGACCATTCCGCTGGGCGAGCACGTGCTGAGCTACACGCGGCGCGAGCCCATCGGCGTGGTGGGCGCCATCATCCCCTGGAACGCGCCCGTCATCCTTGCCGCGCTAAAGATCGCGCCTGCGCTGTGCGCCGGCAACACGCTGGTGCTCAAGGCCGCCGAGGACGCGCCGCTGGGCGTGCTGTGGCTGGCCGCCATCTGCCAGGAGCATCTGCCCAAGGGCGTGCTCAACGTCGTCACCGGCTACGGTGAGGAAGCCGGTGCCGCGCTCTCCGCGCACCCCGGTGTGCGCAAGCTCTCCTTCACCGGCTCCACCGAGGTCGGCAAGCTCATCATGCGAGCGGCTTCCGAGCGCATCGTGCCGGTGTCGCTGGAGCTTGGCGGAAAAAGCCCCTCCATCGTCTATCCCGACGCCAACGAGGACTGGGTGGTGGACGGCATCATCGCCGCCATGCGCTTCACGCGCCAGAGCCAGTCCTGCACGGCGGGCTCGCGGCTCTTCCTGCATGCCGACATCTTCGACGATTTCCTGGGCAAGCTCGCCGACAAGACCAAGAAGCTCAAGCTCGGCGACCCGCTCGACGAGGCGACCGACATCGGCGCCATCATCAACGAGAAGCAGTTCAAGAAGGTGTGCGGCTACGTCGAGGAGGGGATGCGCCAGCCCGGTGCCAAGCTGCTGTTCGGCGGCCTGCCGCCCAAGACCGGGCCGCTGTCGGAGGGCTACTTTGCGCTGCCGACCGTCTTCGCCGAGGCCGCCAACGACTGGCGCCTGGCGCGCGAGGAGATCTTCGGCCCGTCCTGGTGGCCATCCGCTGGACCGACGAGGCGGACGCCATTCGCATGGCCAACGACTTCCACTACGGCCTTGCCGCCTACGTTTGGACCCACGACATCGGCCGCGCGCTTCGCACTGCGCATGCCATCGAAGCCGGCTGGGTACAGGTCAACCAGGGCCTCGGCCAATCGCCCGGCCACTCCTACGGTGGCATCAAGCAGTCGGGCATCGGCCGCGAGTTCTCCCTCGAAGGCATGCTCGACAGCTTCACCCAGAAGAAGAACGTGACGGTCAATCTCAACACGGCTGCAAAGAATTGAAGAGGACAACGTAGACCTCGGGGGCGCCCAGCCCAGCTCAGCGAGCTTCTACAGCTTCGGTATGAGCACAGCAGAATCCTCGAAAGGGTTCTGCTGCGCGCCGAGGAAGAATTCGCTGACCACGACGGTGATTTCGACGAGATGGAACGTGTGGCGGGCCTCGAAGACGCCTGGAGATGCGAGGTTGTCTTCCGTTTGGGGCCTTGAGCGCCACGACACGTTCTGATACTGACCCGTCGCAAATGCTACCGTAGCTCAGCTAGTTAGAGCGCCTGGCTGTGGATCGGAGGCCGGGTGCGCAAATCCTCCCGGCTGTACCCCGTTCATCCGCGTTCGGTGAGGCGGCAGCGTACCGGCCGCAGAGGGTAGCTTCTCCTTTGGGATCACGAGGCATGAGCAAGCAGCAGACGGAAAGCCGGCCCCTTGCGCGCCTTCCTTCGGGCTTTCAGGACACGTTGGTGGATGAGTTCCGAGCCCGTCGGGACATGATCGGAAAGATCTGCCAAGTGTATGAGCGCTTCGGTTTTGCGCCGCTTGAAACGCCCGCTGTCGAGTATCTGGATGTGCTGGGAAAGTTCCTGCCCGAGGGGGACCAGCCTGATGCTGGGGTCTTCGGATTTCGCGACGATGACCAACAATGGCTGTCGTTGCGCTACGATCTGACGGCTCCGCTCGCACGGGTCGTTGCCCAACATGCGGCGGATTTGCCTTCCCCGTATAGGCGCTACCAGGTGGGCCCCGTTTGGCGCCGTGAGAAGCCTGGCCCTGGGCGGTTCCGGCAGTTCTACCAATGCGACTTCGACACGGTGGGCAGCAAATCCGCCGCCACGGACGCCGAGGTGTGCGCGGTTCTGTGCGCGGCCATGAAGGAGCTGGGTATTCCTCCGGACGGCTACACGGTGAGGGTGAACAACCGGAAGGTGCTCAATGGCGTCCTCGAGCGGGCGGGCGTGACTGCGCAAGACAAGCAGTCGGCGGTGCTTCGAGCTGTCGACAAGCTCGACCGTCTCGGCATCGATGGCGTTTGGGAGCTGCTTGGCAAGGGCCGGAAGGATCCATCCGGCGATTTCACGCCGGGTGCGGACTTGTCGTCGAGGCAAAGCGAAATCGTGCTGGAATTCGTCAACTCCGGTGGCGCGAGCGCGACACGCAAGGAAGTGATCAATCGACTCCAGAAGCTCGTCGGCGATAGTGCCGTCGGGAAGCAGGGGGTGGAGGAGTTGGCCCAGATTGATGGACTTCTGGACGCGATGGGCTTGAGTTCGGAGCTGGTTTGCTTTGATCCGACGGTCGTGCGGGGATTGGGCTACTATACGGGGGCTGTGTTTGAAGCGGTATTGAATTTCGAAACAACCGACGAGAGGGGCGCGAAGCGAGCGTACGGATCCGTAGCCGGTGGGGGTCGGTACGACGATCTGGTCAAGAGATTTACCGGCGCCGATGTGCCCGCAACTGGCGCCAGCATCGGTGTGGACCGGTTGCTCGCCGCGCTCAAGTCGCTGAAGCTTTCAGATCGCAAATCTGTCATGGGCCCCGTCGTGGTGGTCGTGCTCGAACAAGGTCGCATCGTCGACTATCAGCAGATGGTGACGCAGTTGCGGGAGGCCGGCATCGCCTCGGAACTGTATCTTGGCGAACGCAAGTTTGGAGCGCAGATGAAATACGCAGAAAGGCGCAACGCTCCTGCTGTCGTCATCTGCGGCTCCGACGAATTTTCGGCCGACGAGGTCACGATCAAAGATATGGCTCTGGGGTCGGAATTGGCTGAGGGCATTACGGATCGGGAGCAAAGGCGGAAGGCTGCGCAAAAAAGCTACCCGCGGACGGAGATGATCACGGGAGTGAAGAAGGTCATCGAGCGACTGGCAGTGGAAGCGGGTGGGAAAGGGTAGGGTGGTTCCACTCTGCCCCGAATGGCGGTCCAGTTGCCACCTCTCGCAAGGAGTTTGCTGCCGTTCGGGCATGAGTTCGAGGGAAGTTGGCGGCCATGGGCTCGAGAAGGGGATCTGAAGCCGAAAGCTCCCGCCGACGGGTCCTGTCAGCCTGCCGCATGAAGCGCATTCGAAGTTTGTCGCGAGGCTGGCAACAACGGTGGTCTGTTGGAGGTTGCGAGCGATCGCTTTACCAACTTCGTTGTACGATTGGAGGTTCACGGCAGCCCTGCCCTGGACCACTCCCGGGCCGGTAGCGACAATGGCTCCCATAGCTTCTATGCTGTCCGTGATGTTAGGGAACTATCCTATTGATTTTGAGAGGAAATATCTCGGGACAATAGCGAGCTGAGGGATCGATGAGCAATCTCCTGCCGCCCATCATATCGGGGACGCGAGACACGGCGGGCGACGATCTTTTGTCGCGGCGCGCAATCGAGGGGAGCATTGAAGCCTGCTTCCGTAGTTTTGCGTATGCGCCAATTGACCCGCCCATCCTCGAGCGCTCAGCTCCATTTCTGGATCGGTCTGGCGAGGAAATCCGGCGGCGTCTCTACGCATTTATGGACCCCGGAGGTCGCGAGATCTGCCTACGCCCGGAACTGACGATCCCTGCCTGCCGCCTCTATCTTCGGAAGTTTGGCAATGAGGCTAGAGAGAGCAGACTCTCATATGTGGGCCCGGCTTTTCAATTTGTCTCGCCTGGCCGAGGGCGATATCGGCAATTCAGGCAGGCGGGTGTCGAATTGATCGGTGCTGCCAAGAAAGAGGCAGCGGATGCCGAAGTATTTGCTCTTGCCATCGAAGCCATGCGTGAGGCCGGGATCCGAAACCCCGTTGCCATCGTCGGCGATCATGAAATTGTTCATCAGTTTGTTGACGGGTTGTCGATTGCGCCGCGCTGGAAGGAGCGGTTGAAACGGCTCGTGTGGAACGATGCCGGATTGCAAGACCTTGAAGCGCAAATGCTGAAAGAGCAAGGGCTGAAGAGCGACAAGATATCGAGCGAACTGATAGACGTGCTCACTTCGATAGGGTCGGAGCAGTCGCACGTCGTGATCAAAGAGTTGCTGGCGCTTGCGGATGTACGCCAGATCGGTGGCCGGACTGTCGACGAGATCGCCGAACGGCTGCTGGCCAATATAGTGGATCGGGACACCTACCCCAAAATTTCAGAGGAGGTCATCGGTGGCTTGCGTGGGCTGCTGGAAATACAAGGCAGACCCGAGGAGAGCCTCGTTGAAATCGCCCGCCACGCCTCTGCGCTTGGCGTGACGACACTGGACGAGACGCTGGAGAAATTCGCGCGGCGTTTGGAGTTGATCGCAAGCTATGGGGTCCCACCAGGAGAGCTGCTTCTCCATGTGGGCCTGCGAAGAGAAGTTGCCTACTATACGGGTTTCGTGTTCGAGATTTATGCGGACAAGTCGCACGAGCTGGGACGCCTGTGTGGCGGCGGACGATATGATGGGTTGCTCGAGGCACTCGGGGCCCGGCGCAGCATTCCCGCCGTGGGGTTCGCCATTGGCGTTGACCGCGTGAGCGAAGCGATCAAGGAGGAGGGTGCGGCCGCAGCCCCCGTCGCCGCCGTGCCGAGCGCCCTTGTCGTGGCTGCCGGTCAAGTACGCCACGAGGACTGCATTCGGGTGAGCACGCATCTTCGCCAGTTGGGCTGGTCGGTTTGGACCGACATGTCGGGATGGCGCCCGAAACACGCGACCTCTTATGCTGCAAAGCACGGCATTCCCTACATCGCATTCGTGGGGGAGGCTGAGATTGAAGCCGGACAGGTCGTGCTAAAGCGGTTGAAGGACTCCTACGAGCGCACTATTTCCATCGCCGATCTTCCGCGAGCATTTGCTCTGGAAGATGCGGTGGATGCTCGAACTGAGAAGCCCATGGGAAAGAGAAATGCGACCACCTGAGAAAGATCTGGTGCTGGCGCTTCCGAGCAAGGGGCAATTGGGTGAGAGCTCCCAAGAGTTCCTGCGGGCGTGCGGCGTTAGTGTCGAGCGGACCGGCAACGGACGAGAGTACACCGCGCGTCTGGAGGGAATTGACGGAGCAAAGGTTGTGTTCTGTCGGGCGGAAGAGATTCCGGTTCGCGTGGAAGCCGGGGATGCCCACATTGGCATTACCGGCTATGACCTCGTCAGCGAGCTAAGCGCGGACGGAGCGCCGCTGTGCGTGCTCATCGCAGACCTGGGGTATGGGAAGGCGCGGCTGGTAGTTGCCGTTCCCCGGGCGTGGATAGACGTGTCATCAATAGATGATCTCGACGAGGTCGCGATGCTGTTCCATCGGCGGCACGCTCGGAGCTTGCGAGTAGCGACAAAATTCTCGCGACTTACGCGCAAGTTTTTTGCTGGCCGGGGATTGACGGAATATCAAATCGTCGAGTTCGACCGGGACAACTGAAGGCGCCCCCGCAGCTGGAATGGCGGAGCTGATCGTGGATCTTACGTCCACCGGCAACACATTGGTGCAGAACCACCTCAAGGAAATTGAAGGTGGCACGGTTTGCAAGACACAGGCGTGTCTCGTCGCTTCGACGCGCACGTCACTCTGGAATGCGGAAAGTCTGGGTGTGCTCGAAGAGTTGACGCAGCACATGGAGGCCCGGCTTCGGGCACGGGCAGGGGCCGAGATCCGGTTCAGTTTGCCGCGCCAGGAATACCTCAAGGCTCGCGCGATGCTCTCCAGAGAGTATAACTGCTCATTCTCGCTACCGCTTGGTGGAGTTGACGACGATGGCTCTGATGGTATCGGCGCTTGGGTGGAAGGCGGAGCCTTCTGCGAAAAGAAATACATCTATGGTGTCGTTTCCCGTCTCCGATCTTTGGGCTGCAACCAGGTTGCAGTACAGCGTCGCGAGTTCGCATTCGAAGGTAGTGCGAGGTCTGTCGATAGGTTGCGCTCGTTTTTGAAGCATCGTGATGTTTCCAAGAAGAAGTCGAGCGCAAAGACAGAGGTCGATGTCGATGACCAAGTGCTCGGCTGACGTGCAAAGTTTGGGTTCGCACGCGCGCATCGAGCGTGGCTCCTCGCCAGACCCGTGCATGGATCGCAAGCAGGCTCTCGATGATGGCGCGCCGCGGGTGGCTCTCGCCCCTCAGTTCCTGACGTTGTGAGCTCCCAGGAATGCGCCCGTAAATGCCCGCGAGGCCGCGGCAACGGCGGAGAGCGAGTAGCCACCCTCCTGCACGATGAGCGTGGGAAGACCGAGCCGGCCGTAGAGCTCGCCGATGCGCGCATAGGCGTCGGTGGACACGGCGAGCTTGGACAGCGGGTCGTCGCGGTGTGCGTCCCAGCCGGCGGAGAGAACGAGTGCCTCGCTCTCGTGCGCCTTCACGGCCTCGCAAAGTCGGACATTGGCAGCAATGAAGAGCGCATCGTCGGCCCCCCACGGCAGCGGCAAGTTGAGGTTGGCGCCCAGGCCTGCGCCGGTGCCGCTCTCGTCGGCGTAGCCGGCGAAATGCGGATAGTAGGCCGACGGGTCGGTGTGGACGGAGCCGTAGAGCACGTCGGCGCGGGCATAGAAGATGGCCTGGGTGCCGTCGCCGTGGTGGGTGTCGAAATCGATGATGGCGACGCGGGCGAACTTGGCGAGCAGCACCTCTGCGGCGATGGCTGCATTGTTGAGATAGCAGAAACCCGAGCAGCGGTCGGTATAGGCATGATGGCCCGGCGGCCGGCACAGCGAGAACGCAGCTGGAATATCCGACAGCACCTCCTCTGCACCTGCGATCGCCGTCTGCGCCGAGGCGTAGGCTGCGCGGAAGGTTCCTTCCATGGTGGCGCAGGAGAGGTCGCCCATGTACCAGCCGGCGCGGCCGATGATGCCGGTGACGCGAGGGGGGCCGCGCTCCCCGTAATTCGCCGCCGCGCCACGGTAGGGGTGCACGTTGGGCAGCACCTCCGGCCCGTGGCCGGGCAGCTCCATGAACCGCGCGTAGGCTTCCTCGAGGAAGGTGACGTAGTGGTCCGCGTGCACCTTGA
This sequence comes from uncultured Alphaproteobacteria bacterium, assembly GCA_963738065.1. Lineage (GTDB taxonomy): Bacteria > Pseudomonadota > Alphaproteobacteria > Rhizobiales > Hyphomicrobiaceae > AWTP1-13. The sequence continues at coordinate 43,974 of CAVTVO010000036.1, read as the reverse complement.
GGATCGGCGCGCGGCCGAAGTCTTGCGGCTCCTTGAGCTGCAGCCCGACACTTTGCAGCGACCCGATCAGGGTGGTGGCCCGGTTCGGGTTCTCGAACGGATCGACAATGCGCCCGTGCACCATGTACTGCGTTGGCTGATGCGAGAGCTGCGTCTCGGAGAAGAGGAGGTTCATGACGATCCTTTGCGTTATGTGCGGGATATCTCTGGTGGATCGACTCTAGCGTTTGCCTCCCGCGTTGGCAGCGGCGAGCAGACGGGCTGGACCTGCGGTCGATAGAAAGGGTTTGGGATCGACGTTGGTCTCAATTCCCGTCCGCAAGCTTTCGCTTGCGAGCGGCGCCGCGATGACGGTAAGCCGATGTTTGCGGCGGCTGCGACGGGCGCATTGGGGACGTATTTGTGGGCCTTGATGCAGGGTAGCAGGCGGTGGTGGAGGTGAGGCGAGCAGGATGATGCCCATGAGGAGTTCCCATGTTGCGTGCGCCATCCTGTCGGCCCTGTGCGTCGGTGCCGCGCCCGCCACAGTGCTGGCGCAAACGGCAAACTGCGACTGGTACGCGGAGACCGCGCTCAAGCAGCAGCAGCGCAACGATCAGCAAAAATGCGGCTTCACGGGGCCGGAATGGAGTCTCAACCGCCAGGCGCACCTGGGCTGGTGCGCGACGCAGACGCCCGACCGCTGGAAGGCCGCGGCCCGCAAGCGCGAGCAGATGCTGGATGGCTGCAAGCGCTGACGGCGCGCTCTCTTGAACGGCCGGCTGCGGCGCGCCGAGCGTACGCTGCGTGGACCGGGCAGTGCCCCGCCAATCCGTCGCTTGTTGTGCTCGATGAGGTTCAGGTAGCTCGGCGAGATGCCCACGTGGGCGGGGAGAGCCGCTTGCGCCTGCCCAACTCTCGCGGCGCCGCTTGCGAATGTTCGATCAGGGCGCGCAATCAGCCGCGCGCCCTGAACAGGTGTAGCTCCGTCACATAGGGAAAATGGACCGGGTCGGAACCGGCGAGCGACGGTTCCGCTCTGACGATCGCCTCGATCCTGGTGCGCACACGCTCCTGCGCCTCTTGCGGGAGTACGGCAATGAAGCTGGTGGAGAGTGCGCGATCTACGATACCGCTCGCGGGCATGGCATGGCTGAACGAGTAGCTCTCGCTTGCCCTATGCTCGAAGCGTGGGTCGTCGAAGATGACGCGCCACTTTCCCGAGGACTGCCGAGGCGTCTCGCCGGCAAAGTCATCCATCACCTTGGAGAATGCGGCGACCCAAGGCACGCGATCATCCCGCACATTCCAAACCAAGGCCAGCACCCCGGCGGGCTCGAGCACGCGCAGAATCTCGGCGGTCGACTTCTCATAGTCGAACCAATGGAAGGCCGTCGCGCAGCACACCAGACCGGCCGCGCCGTCAGGATGGGGAATCGACTCCGCGCTGCCAATGCGAACCTCGACACCGCGAAGACGGTCGACCGGGATGCGTGCAGCCATCGCCTTTATCGGCTCTACGGCTACGACCCGCTTGCCCGTCAGCGCCAGCAGCTCGGTGAATTTTCCCGTGCCGGCGCCAAGGTCGATGATCGTGCTGGCCGGAGGCAGGTCGGACAGCAAGGCTGCAGGATATTCGGGGCGCCCCAATTCGTATTCGCCCACCTTGCTCGCATAGCCAGCTGCGGCCGAGGATGTCATGGCACCGCAACACGCTCCAGGCTCAAGCTGCGCGCTCGATGCCGAGCTTGTCGAGCGGGCCCAGCGCCCTCTCGATCATGGGTCGCACGCGCGCGGCGAACTGCTCGATCGACTTGAGCGCCGTCTTTTGCGGCGAGGCGCCAGCCTGGAAATGCAGGAGCATGTGGCGGGGGCGCGCCGCGCTGATGATAGCGGTCAGCCGTTCGGCCACGGTCTCGGCGTCACCAACGGGAACATGCTTGGCCAGTTCCTCGATTGGTGGCTCGTCCTTGTAGGGCTTCTCGACCAGCATGGTTCCATCCAGAAGCTCCTCGCGATAGCGCAGGCTTTGGGAGAGACGGATCTGGTGGCGGGCATTGTCGATGAAGTCCGCAGCCTCGGCCTTGCTGTCAGTGATGCACACGTGCCGCAGCGGAGCAATGGCCACGCGCGCCGGGTCGAGCCCGACGGAGCTGTAGATGCCGGCGAGCTTCTGCCGCGCCCCGAGCAGTTGCGGCACCGTGGCATGTCGCGGGGTGAGCATGACGGTCCAGCCTTTGCGCGCGGCGAGCTGGTGCAGGACCGGGTTGTCGCCCGCCACCCAGATGTCGGGCAGCCCCTTCATCGGGCGCGAGGCGATGTGCGTTTCGGGCAGCTTGTAGTACTTGCCGGCGTAGTTGAAGGTGTCGCGCGTGAAGGCGAGCTCGAGCATCTCCATGAACTCGGCAAGCTTCGGCACCGAATGGGGGAGTTCCTCGCCGAAGCGCTCGAACTCGTAGGGCTGATAGCCGCTGCCCACGCCCAGAACCAGCCTGCCGTGGGTCAGCGAATCGACCATGCCGATCTCGGACATGAGCCGCACCGGGTGATAGAGCGGCGTCACCACCACGGCGGAGCCCAGCTTGATGCGGCTGGTCTCGCCGGCGAGCCGCGCCAGCATCATCAGCGGCGAGGGGCACACGCAATAGTTGGAGAAATGGTGCTCGGCAAACCAGGCGATCTCGAAGCCGTTGGCCTCCGCCGCCTTCACCTGCTCGACGGCGTTGTCGTAGAGCACGTGCGCCTTGGTGCCGGGCGTGCGGTATCCCATCAGGTTGAATTGACCGAAGTGCATCAAGCGTCTCCGCGCAACTCCCAGCTTGCCGGGACTTTGGCCGATCCCGGCTTCGATACATGAGACACGCTTCCGTGCGGCGCGGCAATGGCCAAGCCGCTCTCCTGCCATGCCGCAGACGCGAATTAGGTTTGCGCCTGCGCGCATCCCGACCCTACCATCGCCAGAGCCTGATGCCGCCGACCGGGGAGAGATGCATGACGGGGCGCACGCTGAGGAGCCTCTGCGAGGACAGAGCATTCAAGTTCGGGCATTTCGTGGTCGAGTTCGCCACGCCTGGCATCGGCCACATCCTCAAGGGCGCAGGGTGCGAGTTCGTGCTGTTCGACACCGAGCACTCGGGCTTCTCCACCGACGTTGTGCGATCCTGCGTGCGCTACTTCGAGGCGGCCGAGCTGCCGGCGATCTTCCGCGTTCCCTCCAAGTCCTACGACCACCTTGCCCGCTATAGCGACATGGGAGCGGAGGGCATCATGGTGCCGTTCGTCAACGACGCGCGCGAGGCCAAGGAGCTCGTCTCGTTCGTCAAATACTATCCCGACGGCAACCGCGGCGTCGGTGTTAGCCTCGCACACGACAACTACACGGGCGGGCCGGTGCCGGAGAAGCTCGAGGCCCTCAATCGGCGCAATTGTCTGTTCGTGCAGATCGAGACTGCCGCCGGCGCCGAGAATGCCGACGAGATCGCGGCTGTGAAGGGCGTCGACTGCCTGTGGGTCGGCCAGTTCGACCTGTCCTGCTCGCTCGGCATTCCCGGCGAGTTCGAGCACCCAAAATTCACGTCCGCCATCGACCGCGTGACTGCGGCGGCCAGACGTCACGGCAAGGCGCTGGGCCGGCTCGTTACCGATCTTCCCTCGGGCCTCGACTGTGCCGCGCGCGGCTTCGATTTCCTGGCCTGGCAGGGCGACGTCTGGGCGCTGCAGATGGCCGTGCGCAGCGGCATCGAGGAGCTGAAAGCCGGCATCGACGCCCAGTCGCGCGGCGGGCCGCCCAAATCCGCGGGCCGGGGAAAACGCGGGAAGTGAGGCCCGCAACATTAAGGGTCTTGGCGCGGGCTGCGCAAATTGCTATGACGCCGGCCTCGGTCCAATGGTTATTCCGCGGTAGCTCAGCGGTAGAGCAGCCGGCTGTTAACCGGCTGGTCGCAGGTTCGAATCCTGCCCGCGGAGCCAACCCCGTACAGATCTGCGAACCCCGCCCTTGGGCTCGCCGCTCGCCCTAACGCACTGTTCCAGAACGTCCTTTCGGCCCAGTATACGAACCTCCCGGTCGTCGACCTCGATCCGGTCCACGATTGAGCCCAGATATGCCTTTCGGAACCGAACATCGCCCGTCGTCAGGTTTTCGCGCATCAAGTGTCCGAATTGCTCGATCAGCGCCGGACTAAGCCGCGCGGTCTGCCGCGCACCCGACATCGCCCGCTCCAGCGCGGCTGTCGCGCCGTCGCGAGCAGCCCTCAATGCTGCAATCCGGTCCTTGAGGGCGCCGTCCATCTCGGCGATGCCTTCCTCGACCAGCCGATAGAGGCGACGCAAACGCGCGTCGGCATCTTTGGTCTCTCTTTCCAGAGCGGCGGCGCGCTGGTCGGCCGCAGCGGCCTTGTCAGCGCGGCGCGCCGACAGCGTGCTCAAGAGCTCTGCGAGCCGCTCAGGCACGAATAGGCGCTCTGACAAATGTCGAGTCACGAGCGTATCCAGCCTGTCCATCCTGATCGACCGCCCTCTGCACTTTGTCTTGCCCTGGCGCGCCTGGGTGGAGCAGGTGTAATACTTGTAGACATCGCCCCGGTGCGATGTGCCCGTGCGCAGGGTCATGCCGCCCCCGCAGGTGGCGCACACCGCTAAGCCGGTAAGCAAGATCGGACCGGTAATGATCCGCGGCGAGGCGATGTGCGGATTGCGCGCTTTGAGCGACGCCTGCACTCGGTCAAAGGTCTCCTGGTCGATGATGGCCGGCGCATCGCTATAGATGATCTCGCTCTCGGGCTTGTGTTTCCCAGTTCGATTGTCCACCCAGTTGAAGCGCAGCCGGCCGGAATAGACTGGATTGGTCAGCAGGGCATGCATCTGCCCGACACCCCAGCTCGCGCCGCCACGGGTGCGGTAGCCGCGCGCGTTGAGCCAACTCACCACCGTTTTGATGCCCATCGGGCCGGAACCGTTGTCGCCCTCGAGAAACAGCCGGAACATGAGCCGGACCTGCTCCGCCTCAATCGCGTCGATAGCGAGCTTTTTCTTCGCCCTCTGGCCACGCTGCTCAGTTTCGATCGTCTTGTAGCCGAACGGCGGACGCGAACCGTTCCAAAACCCTTGGCGCGCGTTCTCCTTCATCGATCTCAGAGTGTGTTTGGCGTTCTCCTTGGATTGGTATTCGTCGAACAGCGCGATCACCTGTCGCATCATGACCTGAGCCGGGTCGTCGCCCAGCTCTTGCGTGATCGACACGAGCCGCACGCCGTGCTTGGCAAGCTTGCGCACGTAGAATTCAAGGCCGAAGGCATCGCGGAAGAAGCGTGAGAACGAGTGTACGACAACGACATCGAACGCGTGCTCACCGTCGCAAGCACGCTCGATCATGTGCTGAAACTCGGGCCGCTTGTCGTCGGTGGCCGACGCGCCGGGCTCGATGTATTCGGCCACGATGCCCCACCCGCGCTGCGCTACCCAAGCCTGCGCTTGCTTCTTCTGATCGGGGATCGACAGGTCCTGCTCGGCCTGTCGGCCGGTAGAAACGCGCAAGTAGATTGCGGCCCGTGGCGCGGCGGCAGATTCCGTGCGGCGTCCTGAGGGCGCCGATCCGCGCCAAATCTGCGTGCTCATGTCCCAATGCTCCCTCGCGCGGGTCCTTCTCATCAAGCAACGCTAGCAACAGAACCGGGCGGGACAGAGGGCACGTTTGGCGTCGATCAAGATATTGCTCAGGACTTCTCACGGTCCGGCACAGAGGCGCCCGGCCCGAGCAGGTCCTGCAGCGGCCGACCGAGATACGTCTCGATCACATCGAGCTCGGCCGCGCAGATGGGCACCGGATGGTCGAGATCGTCCACCACCAGAGGATCGCTGGTTGGTCGCGTGTTAGCAGTTTGTACTGGGCTTGCACCATCGACCGACAGCTTCGCCGGCGGCGTCTCCCGCCCTCCCGGCCGCCGGCCTGCGACCGACGGGGGCCCTCGGCAATTGGGTGGCTCGACGCTCCCGACGATGCTTCCGCCTGTACAAGGATCGGGAACGCGTTCACGCCGGTCGCGATCGCCCCGATCGCCCCGATCGCCGCTGAGAGTGATGATGTCGGCGATGGACCCACTCGACGGTGGGTGGGTCAGAATGCCTCGCTCGCACCCGAGCCAGTCGGACCAGGCACCGCCGTTGGCAACAAGACGAGCCGTGGTTACAGCGGGTCTGGCACGAGAAACCTGTGGTAGAGCACGGGACGAGGCAACGATGAATGGCTCTTGGCCAAGAGACGCGGTGGCGGCCCGTCGGTAAGTTGGGTCGATTAAAGCGACATCGGACGCGGCAACCGTACTAGTCGTACGACTACTCGTGGGCGCGCTTTCAGGCTCTACCGGCGGAATAGACCCACTAGACGCCACAACGACGCGCGTGGAACAGCGGACAGCTTGGGGCTCCGGCGCCAGTGACGTGAAGCGGTCAGCGCTAACCACGCTTCGCAGTGGCTCACCATCGGTGGCCAGGTAGCGCGGATCGATCTGCCAGGGCGCTACGCTCCCTGCCGGCAGGCAAAGCTCAACCGCTGCAATGTCGACCTGGGCCCAAGCTTGGCGGCTCGCAGCGTCAGCTCGCCAGTCGGCAGCGAGCAGGGTGGCCGCAGTGGTCACGAGCACGGCGAGGACGGCGACGACCGCTACCACCAGAGCGTTCACAAACACCAATGCGCCCCATGCCGCAGCCAGCCCAGCGAAGGGTCCGACGACATTGAGCCACAGGGCAGACGCAAACCCAGCCACAGCCCCGGCGCAAAGCTGCGGAAATCCCGCAAACAGCGGGACAAAGCTTTTGTCGTCCGCATCGAGCCCGTCGTGATCAGCCATGTGCAGCGGCCTCCGAGGGCTGCGCGGTGCCTGGCGGCGTAGCGCCATTGCCCGTCGGTTGCCTAAAGCGATCTCCATGGGTCTCGGCGATTTTCTCCATGATCTCCTGAACCATGCCGCTATCGGAAGCGACGCGCTTTGCGATTTGCGCTATGAAGACCTCGTAGCGCTCGCGCCCGAGTTTCATGGCGGCATCCTGGTCGTCTTTCGGCACCGGCGGCGTGATCATGAGGAACTGGCGAATGTGGAGCGCGAGGGTCTCTGCCACGATCTCCACATCTCGATGGATGCGCCGAATCCCCTTGGCCATGCGATCCAATCGACGCAGGACGTCCTCGCGGGGGTCATTCTCGGGCGGGGGATCGAGCAACCGCGAAAGGGCTTCGTTGACGATGTCGGACTTGGTCGCCCCAGATCGCTTCACCGCCAGCTTCAAGAGCCTGGCGACATCGGTGGTCAGGTAGACGCCGATCTTGGGCTTCATGGCGCACCTCGCCAGGCAGGGCCATCGGCGCCGCTGCCTTGCAAGGAGCAAACGTCGGTCGACGCCTCTGGTAAACCGTCGAAGCCAACAAGCGGTCCCAAAGAGCAGGTCAATATGAGGCTGGAAACCAAGGCGGACCCGGTCCTGCAGCGAGCCCGACCGCCACTAATACCGAGGTTTTAGGGAACGCCATGACAAATCCCCTCGTCGAGGCTTAATGCTATTTCATGTTCATCTTACGTTCTTTATGCCAATTTGTAAATGGTGTATTTTGTGAAAAAGCGGGAATGGGAGGGAAGTTCGGTGAAGTATCGGGAAGCCACGATCGATCGCCGATCGTCAACCGAGTTATCTTCAACGGCTCTGGTACTCGTTTCTTCCCTTCTTCAGAACGCATGGTGCCAAGAGAAGTGTCTGCCTCGCGGAGCCGTCCTTGCCCTCGGCCCCTTCAGGGGGACGGCTCCGCGAGGCGGACACTCGGCCCTGCCTCGTGGTGAGTCCGGTGTTCGTCGCGTGGAGGCCAAAATCGCGCAGAGTTCTCAGGGATCTTGGTCTGGCGGAGGGGGCGTCACACGAATGTGCCGAGACCCGCGCCTTCCGGGCAGGCGGGGCTCGGTCGCGCGGCCAACTATCGCCGCGCGATAGCACCCGACCGCGGCCTCTTCCGGCCGCGGTCCGCCCCCAACAATCGCCAATGCGCTTCAGCAACATTATGTCACTTTAATACCGCAATCGCAGCCGCTTCCATACTCGGCATGAGGATAACGTCTACATACCGCCAGTAAACTCAAGGGTTGTCCGCGCACGCTGTATACAGCACTCTTTTCTTGTGCACATATCAAACCATTGAAATTCAATAACTTAACGCCCACTTGACGCAGTCCTTTATCTTGATGTCCACAAATTAACGTCAACTGCTCCCGCAACTTCCCACAACATTCTGTTGCAAGTTCGCTACGTACGGTATTGGACCGGTCTGGTCGAGCCGCCGAAGGCCCCCGGGAAGTTGCACGCGCGGCAGGCCACGGAACAGGCGAACCAGCTGGTCGGAAAGCTTGAGGCGGTACTGGATCCGGAGCCTGCACCCGCACAGCTCATCTTGATCCCCGAACCAAGCGCCAGGCTGAGGAAGCGCGGCACCGGAGCCAATGCCAAAGCACGCTAACGTCACGCAGAAGCACTGCTCTGGACCCACTAAAAACCATGGCCGCCCTCGCTTTCGGTGGTCCGTCCCTACCCGTGCGTAGCCGCCGGCGTCGTTTGCGGGGTCAAGGCCAAGGCGAGCGCCTCTTACGAGGCGGCCCTGACCTGCTTCCTTGGGGCGGCTCTAGACCGCGCGCGACGGGCGGCCTCTCTAATTGAGCGCGTCAATGGGCACGATCACTTGGCCATGCGCTTCACTCTGGTTCACCAAGGGAAAGGGGCGGCCTTCCCTCTTCGCCACCGCCGCTCGCCCTCGGGTGAGGGCAAGCGAGCGACGGTGGCTCCGAGGGAAAGGCGGCATAACTCAAAGCGTATCCGCTTGCCGCTCATGATCCGCTAGCATTCCCGGAAGTGGTCTGGGACAACGGTAGGGGCTGTGGGCGGGTCGAGCCCGCCACAGCTCGAGCCGTCCACAGCCCTGGCCCCCGGGCGTGGCGGTTCAACGTCCGAGCCAGGTTGGTTCGGTTGCCAACACGAACCGCGGAAACGATCCTCGAAGACGGGCTTCTCTTCGTGGTCCGGCATCGCCGGGCCTGACGGCCTGGCAACCCGCTGCCACATGCTACGGCTTCGTTTCAAAAGGGGGAGCAGATTTACTCCGAAACGCAGTGTCGTCACCGGTTGCCCGGGCGACCTGCGGCCGTCCGGACGCATCTTGCTCCCAGCCTTTCGTCCCCGGAGGAACCTCGTTTCGCTCAGCGGGCGCGAATCTCCTTCAACTCAGTTGCACCGGGCGGCGATAACACAGTCGCCGATGCGGTCGGTCAACTTACGCGGTGGCCGCTTCGGGATCTGGCGCCCACGCGAACGTCGTGCCGTCGATCCATATCCGGTGCATGATAACGGCAAGCCGTCGCGCCAATGCCACCCGCGCCTTTCGCTCGGACGAGCGCTTGACCAAGTTCAAAGCCCAGGTCCGAAGGGCACATGGACGGCGCGTGCGTGTCATGATGGCGTTGGCCGCCTCATACAGATAGGTCCGCACCAGGCCGTCACCGGCCTTGGTGATCGTGCCGCTCCGATCGACCTCTCCGGAAGCATACTTGCGCGGCGTCAAACCGAAAAATGCGCCAACGTCCCGTGATCGACGAAACACATGCGGGTTGTCGATCGCCGAGACGAACGCCAATGCGTTCATCGGGCCGACGCCTGGAATGCTCATCAGCCGACGGCACACGGGGTTGCAGCGCACGATCCGCCGGATCACCTTTTCGATAACGCAAGGGTCTCACAACGCAACTACCTCGTCGATATTGGTTAATTGATTGCAAACATGAACGGAACAATTTGTCTAAAGTCATTGCGTTGTATAATACAGATTAGTGACTGTAGATCCATTGTTTCTCAAGTAGTTTAGATATTACAAAGCCAATTTCTTTATCTCCAGTTCCAGTATTCGCTCGCAGAGGGATAGATCATGTCTGCGTGGACCCGACTCCAAGCCGCCTTTCGATCGCGTAGTCGACAGTTGCTTGCTCCCTTCGGGCGCGACCGATGCGGCACCGTCAGCATGACGTTCGGCCTAGCCATCATACCCTTGGTGGCGGTGCTGGGCGTTTCGGTCGACTTTGGCCGCGTGTATGCCGTGCGCTCACAAACCCAAGGGGCTCTCGACGCCGCCGCCCTTGCCGCCGGCCGTGTGGCCCAGGTCGAGAAGACCAATGTCGCCCAGAAGACCTCGGACGCTGCGGCCGCCTATTTCAATCAGACCAAGCCGAGCGGCGTCGTCACCACGGCGCTGCAGTACTCGCCCAATACGGATCAAACCGAGTTCACGGTGACGGCCACTTCCTGGGTCAGGACGCCGTTCCTCGGCGTCCTTCACATCCTGTTTGGAAAGGGCAGCGGCTCGGACGCTCCCCCAGCCTGTCAGGGCAACTACTACGGGTGCGTCAAGCTGACCTCGACCGCCACCGCCGCGCTTTGTCCGAGCGCCGCCTGCGTTGGCAACAGCTCCGGTGGCAGCAACCTCGAAATCTCGCTGATGCTCGACGTCACGGGCTCCATGTGCAGCCCCTGCTCGAAGATCGATGCCGTCAAGTCAGCGGCCAAGGACCTGATCGACATCGTGGTTTGGAACGACCAGAGTGAGTTCACATCCCGGGTCGCATTGGCTCCATTCGCCGATGCCGTCAACGTTGGAACAACACTGGCGCCCTCGGTGCGCGGCACGGTGACATTGAACGCGCAATCGAGTCCGCAGACTTTCACCTCGAGCTCGGCCCTGAGCAATACGAGCAAACAGCCGACCAAGCAGTGGATCAAGTTTTCGAGCGTCAACAACAGCAACAGCAACGGCTGCAGCAGCAGCACGGACCAGTGCACCTGGCTGATCCACTCCAAGTGCGTGACCGAGCGCATCGGCACGCATTCCGACGACGACGTAGCACCTACCACAGCGTTTGTCGGCAAGGGCTACTTCAGCAACAGCGCGACGTCGGGCTGCACCGTCGCGAACTATAGCGACTCCGAGGTCAACCTGATCATGCCCCTGACCAAGGACAAAACGTCGCTCAAGGCACGCATCGACAAGCTCAGCACCGGCGGCTCGACGGCCGGCCACCTGGGAACCGCCTGGTCTTGGTATCTGCTGTCGCCCAACTGGAACTATCTGTTCCCGACTAGTAGCGCCGCGGGGCCCTACAGCGATCTGTCGGTAGTGAACTCCCACAACCAGCCCAAGCTGCGCAAGATCGCCGTGTTGATGACGGACGGCGACTACAACATCAATTACTGCAAGGGTGTTGAGGCCAAGAATTCGGATCAGACGCCCGACATCGATTGCAACTCGGAGAACGGCAAATCGCAGGCCCAGGCCACCAGTCTGTGCACCGCAATCAAGAACACCAAAATCGAGGTGTACACGGTCGGCTTCCAAGTGAGTTCGGCGGCCAAGACGTTCCTGACCAGCTGCGCCACCGACGCCGCTCACTACTACGACGCCACGACGGAAGTGGCGCTGCAGGCCGCGTTCCGCGACATCGCGCTGAAGATTGCGACATTGCGACTGACGAACTGAGGCGCGCGAGGTTGCCGTGAGGCGGGTGGCGATGAGCGGCCCCGCGTAGAGGGCTTTGCCGCCTGCCACTTGTTTGAATGCTATCGCCGGGCGCGAGTGAGTGGACGGATTTGAGGGCGGAAGCGCACGGATTTTTGGGGCGTGAGGTCACGGATCTTGCACGGACAACGCACGGATAATGCGTGCGCATCGGCTCACGGATATTGATCGACGCGCGAGCGCTGCGGGGCTCTATTGAGTGGTTGGTTCGGTGGCGGTTGCGGGGAGCGTATCGACCGGAGAGCTGTTGTTGGCGGGGGCGGGTGTGTCGTCGGGCATAGGGCCGCCGGTGGTCGCCTCCGGAGCGTCAGCCACGTCGCTCTGGCTGACGGCGGCTTCGCCTTCCGCCTCTGTGGATGACGGGGATACGATGTTGGATGTCGAAGACGTGGATGAGGCAGTGGTGGTAGCAGTCTCGTCATCCGCGGCCTGATCTCCTGCCGCGGACGCATCGCCTACCGGCGCTTCGGTTCCTCCCTGTTCTGGAGCGCCGGCGGCTGCTGATTGCGATCCGCTTCCGAACACAGCTTTGAATTGGTCGGGCGTCACGCAGGTTTCGCCGACGCAGAGTTCTCGTGTCTCGACCCGCTCGCCATGGATCACGCTCGCGTAAAAATCTCGGATACCGTTCGTGGCGTTGGCGAACCATTGGGTGAGGCGCGCAAAGAGGGAAGAGAAGAAGCGGCTGGTGAAACTCGATTGATCGAGCGTGGTCGTTGCGGTCGTGGTAGCGAGGTCTTCGAGTTTGAGGTTCAGTTCCTGGATAGCTTTTACGATCGGCACGACAAGCTTCTGGTAGTTCAGCGAAAGCGTATGTGGGATTTCCTGCGTCGAGCCGTCAGCCAGCGTGATGGTGGTCGTTCCGCTGTCATCGAGCACGAGCTCCGGCAGAACCGACTGCACCTGTTGAGCCAGGAAGCCCAACTGGAGCCCCTGAGCTGCTGCTGATTGTGCGTCTTTCCAATTGAAGGTCACTGGGCGCAAAGCCAGAACAGCAGCCAGACCCTCCGAACCGGAGAGATCCGAAATGTCTGTCTTGAGACGTTCGTCCGAGCCGGAGCACGTGCCGCCGCTGCTTGCAGACACCGCGCCGGTTCCCGTGTTGTAACAGAATGTTCCTCCCGTCGATCCGGATGGGATGCCTGATAGGACAAGATTGCCCGTAATAGTCGGTCCGCTGGACAGCACTACGTTTCCCGATCCCGTTGAACTGGTGACGCCGGTGCCGCCGCTCGTGACAGCGAGCGCCGAGCCGAGCGTCACTCCGGTCGAAAAATATCCGTTGCCGCTTACGCCGAGTGTGAAGTTCAAGGACGGAGACGACGTTGCCGATGCCGACGTTGCCGTTTTTGTCCACGATGAACTGCGTCGTGGAGCTGCCGATCACGAATTGCGGGATGCCGGCGGTGGATTGGATTGAGAGCTTGCCCCAGGGGTGGAGGTGCCGATGCCGACGAGGTCGGTGCTATCGGCGAGGAAGGATTGCGTGTTGTCGTTTTGCCAGCCGCCGGCGGTGGCTGATACGGGGGCGATGAGGGCGCCTTGGAAATAGGTATGCAGCTGTTCCGCCAGATAACCGTCGTATCGTCGCCGTTTAAACGTAGACTTCGAGATAATCGGTCTGCCGTTCATATCCATAAGGGCTGTCACCGTGCCTGACATGTTATTATTCGGACTTCGCGAGGTGGAGCCCAAGATGGCAGCACCATTTTTATATAGATGAAGGAAGGCAGTAAGAGGTGCCTGTGCCTGTGCCACAGCTAACTGTCGCCGTGACTAGATGTACTTTCCGGGAACGGTCGGCGTGAATTTGTTTGATGCGAAATTGTTGTTGGTGTCGAAGGCCTCGGTGCTCCAGGTCACTTTAGTGTAGCGTGTTTGCGGCAATGGTTTGGTTCGACCCATTCTTGTTCACGCTAAACGCTCGGCCCGCTCGTCGCGGTCGTGACGCCTTGCCAGGTGCCGCCGGAGTTCTTGAATTCGAGCGTGCCGGCGTTGTCGCGGAAGCCGTAGCCCGATGAGCCGGAGACTGCGTCGAAATTCAGGTACCTGTTGGTGCCGGAGAAAATTCCGTCGCCATAGACATCGAGCTTCGCAAGCGGGGAGCTGGTACCGACGCCGAGGAGAGATGAAGTCGAGATGAAGAGCGTTGAGGTGCCGACCGCCGTGTTCGTGCCGGAGAAGTAGGCGAGTTGGCCGGGCGTCCCGGAGAGCGAGCCGGAGCCGCCACACACGTCCCATTCAGCGAGAAGCACCCGCCTGTGAGGTTGATGCCGTTGGCAAACGTCGAACTCGCCGACGTGCCGGTGATGTTGAGGTAGGGCGTGTTGAGGCCGAAGTAGATCGTGGAGGTTGCGCCGGCGAAGAAATTGGCGGCGTTGGAGATGGAGAAGATGGAGCCGGGTGTAGTCGTCCCGACGCCGACGCGGCTCGTGGTCGTGTCTACGAAGAGCGAAGAGGTGGCGGATAGGTTGGTGCCCGCGGCGTTGTAGAAGGCGAATTGGCCGGCGGTGCCGGATGCGAGCGAGCCGTTGGAGATGCCGGTTGTGTAGACGGAGATGACGATGCCGCCGGCCACTTGGCTGCTGCCCCCAGCACCTCCCGCGCCGATCGTGTACGATACAGACGAGAAGCCGACGGCGGGTACTAGTTTGTACGCATAGGCGCCGGAACCCCCGCCAGCGCCTCCGGCGCTGCTGGAGTTCCCGCCGCCGCCACCACCACCGCCGCCGGGCGCAGCACCTACACCACCACTACCGCCTCCACGTTGGCCACCCTGACCACCGCCACCGCCACGCGGCGCAGCGCCTCCCGCGTTTCCAGAAGCTGCTGTTCCGCCGAACGGTGTTGGGGTACTCGCTCCGGCTGAACCGACAAGCCCAATGTCGGCGTTGGTCGGTGCAGTGCCGCCGGCACCCCCGATATTGACACCGCCGCCGTCACCGGAACCGCCTGTACCACCAGGAGCAGTGATAGTCGTACCGTTAAAATTGAATGTCGAATTGCTGCCTGCCGAACCATTGCTACCACCGGCCCCAGTAGAGCCTCCTGCACCTCCGCCACCGCCACCCCAGACCTCGACGACGATGTAGCTCGTGTTGCTCGGGAGCGTGAGCGCTCCGGCGGAGAAGCTCGGTGACGAGCCCGATGCGCCGTTGAAATTGACGCTGACGTTTGAGCCGGGTGTCGAGGTCGCGTAGACGGCGAGGAGTTGGCCGCCGCCGCTTCCGCCGGAGCTGCTGCCGACGCAAGTGCCGTTGATGGAAAAGCAGCCACCGGCAAGATCGACGCCTCGCGCGAAGGTGGAGGTCGCGCTCGTTCCCGTGACATTGAGATACGTCGTCTGCACTCCCGCGCCGAAAGTCGACGTGGCAGTGCCGAGGATGGTGGTGGTCGACGTGCGGCCAATGTAGAGGCTGTCGAGAACTGATTGTTGCGTGGATGAGGATTGCGTGAGGATGCGAGGTTCGTGACGGAGAGGGTGTTGCCGACGGTGAGGGAGCCGTTCGACAAGAAGGTCGAACTGGCAGTGCCGCCGATGGTGGCACTGTTCGCAGTGAGGAGTTTCCTGCGAAGAAGGTGGACGAGGTCGCTGTAGTCGCGATGATCGAAGGCGTCGAAATTGTGCCGTCGGTTGCGATTGTGGTGGTGCCGGTCGCGCCAAACGAGGTCAGGCCAAAAAAGTTGACGGAATTTCCAAATTGGGAGGCGCTCAGGACGTTCAGCGAGGTCGCGGTGAGGGCGCCGACATTCGCGAGATTGGCGAGCGTGATGATGTTGGGGAGTGATGTCGTCGCCGAGAGGCGATTGTCGAAACGCGCGTTGGTCCAGAAGAGGTTGCTCGCGCCTTCGGCGAGATTGTCGGTCGAAATGTTGAGCGAGGATGTTGCGAGTTGCTGCCAGCTGCCTCCCGTGTACGAGCCAATGAGGAAGCCGGCTGCCGAGGGGTTTGCGATGCCGGTGCCTCCCGACCCGGCAGCAAGCGTTCCTGAAATGGTTGACAGCGTGGTGGTCGCCGTCCACGTCGGCACACCATTTAATAGAGCGAGGACTTGGCCTGATGTCCCGGCGGAGGTCGTCGCGATGGCGGAGCTGCCGTTGCCGTAGGGGATGGCACCGGATGCGAGCGAGGCCCAACCCGTACCGCCGTTGCCGACGGGCAAGATCCCGGTCACGTCCGATGCGAGATCGATTAGTGCGCTCGTGATCGCGCCAGCCGTGGCTTTCAGAAATCCTGTGAGGCTGCCGATTGATAGGGAGCCGAAGAAGCCGAAAGTCGACGATGCGTAGTCCGAGGAGAGATTGGTGGTCGAGGCGTTCGTGAAGGTCTGCAGGGCTGTGAAATTATTCGGCGCGTAGGTCTTCGGGATCGAGGTCGAGGCGTCGGCGAAGTAGATCGCCGACGTCGTCGAGAACGACGCGCCCTGGTTTTGCGCGAGGAAGTAGGTTGCGGAGGTGGTGCTGAAGAAATTGCGCTGCCCCTGCCAGTAGTCGGCGGAGGTCGTTGAAAAGAGGCTCGCGACGGAGAGAAGATATTGCGCGGAGCTTGTCGAGAAGAGGTCGGTGATGCTCCTCCAATAGTTCACCGAAGTCGTGCTGAAGAAATTGCGCTGCGAGACGAAGAAGTCGGCCGACGTCGTAGAAAAGAGCGTTGTCGCGCCGGCAAGGTAGTCGCTTCCCGCGACAGCCGCGAGGACGTTGCCCGCAGCGTCGGTCTTGAGCAAAGTTCCCGGGGCCGAAGAGAGCGTGAGGTTGGTCGTCGATGCGTTCGTCGCGGTGATGGCAGTGGTGGAGGCGTAGGGGAATTGGGACGCTGTTGTCGAGGTTGCGGTAAATTGCGGGGCCGTGACGGTGCTGTACGCGGTGAGGACTCCGCGCAAGAGCGCGTTGCCTTGCACTTCAAAGATGTTGCCGGTCGTCGACGTTGCAGAGGCGCCAACGAGCACGACCTGCGAAGTATCGGCGGGGTAGACAGCGAGATTGTCGGTCGTGGTCGCCCACGCGCTCGAGCCGCCGCCGCTTCCGGTGTTGTCCGTGCTCCATGTCGGCACGCCGCCGGAGAGTTTGAGGACCTTGCCGTCGGCGCCGCTTGGTATGGCTGAAACGCTGCCGCCAGTCGCGTAGAGAACTCCCGTGCCGGAGCCGAGGGTGAGCGCCCGGTCGTGAGATTGGTCGTAGACGCGTTCGTGGCGGCGAAGTTGGTGGTGGTGGCGTTCGTCGCCACGAGCTCGGTCGTGGTGAGGTCGGTCAGCGTCGCCGCGGCGGACGAGAACGCGTCGATGATGCCCGTCGCGAAGTGACCGACGGTGGAGAAGAACGTCGTCGTCGTTGCATCATCGCCAATGCCGCCACCGCCGACACCGGAGGTGCCGCTCACCGAGCCGCCGATAATCGTCGCGTTTCGGATCGTGACACCGTCGAGCTTGTCTATGCGATAGCTGGCAGGAGGCGGAGAACCGTAGGAGCCAGGCACGCCACCGGCTGCAATCTGTTCGGGATAGGCCGGCGGTGTGGCGAGGGATGAGAACTTTGCATCGACGCGCTCTTCGAGAGCGGCGAGATCATTGAGGGTCAGGAACCCAGTGGCAGCTCCGAGGACCTGACCATGTTCGACGACACGTTCGATGACGGGCTGGGTGTAGTAGTGCTTGATGACGGTGGTATCGCCGCCGGAAGCGATAGGTGCCGTGGTGGTGCTCTCGCCGAGTACCGCGGGGGTTCCTGAATGAAACGGATCTGCGCCGGCGGCCAGGGGTGATCGTGGCTCCTGCGAATGCGCCACCTGCCCACTTGTGGGCGCTTGCGTGAAGTGATGCACGAGACCGGCAAATGCAGCACCGATCGATATCGCGATCGCAACGATGGTGGCAACAATGTCGTGCAGCATGACGAAAGGCGAGAACACCGCAGCGAGTGGGGTCCTCTCGACACGGTAATTCTAGCACCCACAATGCGCCGACGCGGCGCTCGGTAGGACAACTGAGTTATGCAGTACGAGAACAAAGGGTGCGGCGAGCCGGTCCGTGTGCGCGAGTGCAGAGTGTCGCGTTTCTAGGCGGCGATGTTGTCCTTGATGCCGAGGTGCTTCTCGATCTTTGCGATGCGCTCGAGTGCGTGATCAATCTCCTTTGGCAGGCCGGTGATGTTGTCTATTTTTTCCACAAGGTTCTCGAGGTCCCGACGTATCGACGAGAGCTCGGCCGATAGCGGTTGCAAACGCTCGTCCAGGACTGTCCCCATTGCGTCGCGCGTCGGCAAGTCTGCGATGTAGTTCTCGACGATGCTGGCGACGCTGCTGTTCGTCGGGCGGTGCGCGATATCAGATGAGACGGCAGCGAAGCCTTTCTCGACGAGACGTGTGAGAGCGTTGATCTTGGCGTCGAGACTTTTCGGTTTGGCCATGCGCGTAGTATATTCCGGTGTCTGATGTTTGCAATGTGAAGCGAAGTGCAGCGCGTCACTGCTCAAGGGGCTCGGCCGGCTCGCGCGTGCTCTCACCGCGTTCGAGAAATGCCTGCAGCGCGGCCGCGCGGTCATCCTCGAGGACCTGCTCGAGGAGCTCGTCCGGTTCGTTCGAGGTGGGGGACATGCAACAATTCTACTGGGTGTATGGTATCCTGCAACTGTCCCATAAATGGCTCTTAATGGGACAATGGGGATAACCGACGCCATGAAAACACAGGCTAAAAAAGGCAAACAGCGAACGCGGCCAACTTCCGTAAATGGGACAATGCCGCCGCGACGGCAGCCAAACAAGGCTCTGCGCACGCGCGAGTACCTCACACCGAAGGAAGTCGAGCGGCTCATCGATGTCGCGAAGAAACGCGGGAAGCGGTTACGGTCTGCGCGATGCAACGATGATCCTCGTTGCGTTTCGGCACGGGCTTCGCGTGTCAGGAGCTGTGCTCACTCACGTGGGATCAATTTGATTTCAGTCGCGGCGAGATGCACGTGCGGCGCGTGAAGAATGGAATGCCGAGCGTGCATCTGATCGGCGGGGAAGAGTTGCGCGCGCTACGCGCACTAAAGCGCGACGATGATGCCGGCCGGTTCGTCTTCATGACGATGCGCAGTGCGCCGATGACACCGGCGGGCTTCCGGAAGTTCCTTGCGCGCCTTGGCATCGAAGCGAAGTTTCCATTTCCCGTGCACCCGCACATGCTGCGACACGCGACCGGCTACAAGCTGGCGAACGACGGACAGGACACGCGCGCACTGCAGCACTACCTCGGCCACAAGAACATTATGCACACCGTGCGCTACACCGAGCTCTCGTCCGGAGCGGTTCAAGAATTTTTGGGAGGATTGATATTCGGGCGCGGCAAGTGCTAGATGTGTTAGAACGGATCTCATCGTCATTTCACCGATTGCCGTGGTGCCGGCCTGCTTGAGGAGAAGTTCGTGAGTGAATGGGAATACTGGAAGATCAATCTCAATGAGCTGCCGCGCAGAAGAAATGAGATCGACGTGATGTGCGATGCGGGGGAGGACGGTTGGGAACTAGTGACTATCCTGCCGAACAACATCGCGTACTTCAAGCGGGTGCGCGACGAACGCGCGCCCGTTCAGGAGGTCGAGGATCATGAGGAAGAGCGGACTTCTGAAGTGAAGGTGAAGTACCGTGACCCAGCAACGGGCGACACATGGACGGGACGCGGACGCATGGCGACGTGGCTGAAGCGCAAGCAGGACGCGGGGGAGGATATCGAGAAGTATCGGGTCTGACTGAGCGTGACCGGGCGTCCGCCACTTTGGACAAATGGCGCATTCTGCGGAGAGTTCGGACTTGATCACCGCTCCTGAAGAGTCTCCTGCTTCAGTCCACGCGCATCGAAGTCAGACCTTTCACGGAGCGAACGCAAATTGAACCGCTTTCCATCGACCTCCATCTCTGTAACGTCAACTCCGTTCACGATGGTCCGCTCCTTTGGTCCAGCAAATTGAGGTGAACGGGGACGCTCTGACCTCAACGATAGACGCGGTCTCCGATCATTTGCCATAAATATAAGTCGGTTCTCTGAAAGCGGATCTACCTCTGAGAGCTTCCGTAATGTCTCCGTTTGCTGTTCCAAATCGATAGTGCCTGGATTTTTATTCTGAAATTCATATGCTCTTAATGCCTCCCCAAAGTCCTTTTGGAACCTTTCCCTCTTGATTTTTTCGTCGACCGCCCCGAATCCGTTGAAATATCCGCAACCACATTTCACGACTGCCACTCTATACGCCCACGCCACCGCTTTGCAGGTGCCCAGATTGAGGTCCACAATATCCTTTTCCAGCTGATAATCGCATTTGTATTTGCGCGTCTTGCTCGCAGCGTCATTGCAATGTTTGCCTTGACACTCCGATTTGCCCACGAGATCGCCACAACCTTTGATGCACCGGCCGTAACACTGATCGTGGTTGTCGCATGCCCTTTTAATTTTGCATGAGCCCAGCGAATTCGGCACGAACGTGCCAAGCCAGCCTCCAGGCCCACAACCATTTGTGCATTGGCTTGAGGCAGCATATGTGGGCTTGATCGACTGCTGACCAAAGGAAGGTATCGGGGCACAGAAAATAAGTGTCGACACCACGAATGCAACGCCCCAATTCGTCATAATGTGCCTCCATTTTACAAATCATATGCTCAACTGCAGTTTATGCTTTCCATTTCGTTGGGTCTAGTGGGGTCCAGTTTGAAGGCATGGGTGACGCCGGGCCGCGGGCAAAATAACCAATCGAGAAGCCGCCCCTCTTGTCAACATCAATCTTTACCCAAATTGAACGTCCTTTATCATATAGAAAAATTGACCGGGCGTCTCGGGTCATTTCACGAAAACTGGCGGCTATATCGCTCGCGTGATACTCTACCCAATTCTTATCTCGACCAACGAACTCGGATATCACGCGAACAATCTTGCCGTTCACCTGATCATGGGTCATCAAGTTATGGCGTTCTTCGGCGCTTTGCATTTTGCTGTCAGCTTTTTTCCAGCCGGCAGTGACAACGGCAATTCGCTCGGCCCTTGGGGGATGGGTCATTGATCCCGTCGCCGACATGCCCTCGAACACCTTCGTCGCGTCGCGTAACCCGCCACCCAACAAACGAATGACCAGCCCGGCAAAATGATCCGCTTCTAGTTCACGGGGCGGACGCGACCCGATGTTGTCCAGGGTGTGCCCCGACAAATGATGTCCTATCTCATGCGCCACGACGGTGAGACCAGACCAATCTCGAGATCGCTTGTTTGCGATACTCTTCATAAAGGTCTCATCGTACACGATCTGCCGCTCGCCATCGGCTATCACGGCGTAAGCATTTACTTCGGGATCATTGACAGAAAAAATTTTGAAGTTTTGGGGTAAACCTATGGCGTCACAAATTTCGACAACAACACCGCGGGCTTCGGCGGATAACTCAAATCCCACGACCTCCCGTGGGGTCAGCGCGGCTAACATATTGCAAGTTGAGCCACGGATGATGAGTCGTCGCTGTGCTTGGGCAATGGGATTTAGAAAAGAAGTAACCAGCATCGCCGCCGCGCCGGACATGGCCGCACGGCGAGAGAACGCACATTTGATACACATGAAAGGACTCCCCCAGGCAAGCCAAGCAAAAGCCTATCCTCGCTCCGAGTGCTTGTCGAGTCCCTATGTTCGTCCTCCGTGAGCCGGTACCTCGGCGGGTTCAAGGAAGCACCCCGCGCTGTGATTCTCTGCCGCCTAACGAGCACACGATCTTGGTCCCTTGCTGCACCGTTGGACAAGTACGCGCCCATCAGGCGGATCCATGATCTTTACATGGTCAGCAACGTCCAGCTTCATTTGCGTGAAATTAGCCTCCAGAATAAAGCGTTCAATGCCGGTCCAGACAACATGAAAGCCAAATGCTTTCTGTTTCATTTCCGTGATAGCTGCTTCCCTGCACCAATGCTGATAAAGGATTCGATAAAGGGCTACGATCAGACCGGTCCGGTCCGAACCGAACTCGCAGTGTACCAAAACCGTACGTTGTCTGAGTATACTGGCCCTTATATCACCAAGCGCTCGCACCACTGAATTGTAGGTAGGACCGCCCGGATCGATTCGCTCACTAAATGGGCTCAGTTCTGCAACACAGTTCCGATGCAAATCGCACAGAAAATATAGATCAGAGTGGAGAGTTCTGAGATTTAAAACAGTATCGATGCCTAGCTGCTGGTTGAGGGCGTGGAATGCCCGACTGTCGGGAGGCTGCGCGCTACGGTATAGATGCTTGTCGACTTCATGGAGATTAACTACCCGAACACCTTTCAACGTAATTGAGTTAGCAGACTGGGAGTCGTTAGGTGAGATGCATTTGGCTGCATCTGATTGCGCCATCACTTCGTATCTCGCGCTGAGGGTGAAAAATGGAAGAGCTACAAAGAGGGCTCGAATCATCCGGGTCCGCATAGAAGTGGCCTCCGCTCGCCACAGCTGACGTTTATGTCTTCAAGGAAGAGCCAAAGTGTAAATTGGCTCTCAATCCGAACCCAGTGGCTGGCTGAGCCGGAGGTGGATAATCAGGTCCCAGACACCACGACAGATCATTCCTTAGGACCTAATTGTGGTACCTAAGCCAACTCGCATTCTAGTCGTGCTGCTTGCGCACACCACATTCATCACAATTTCAGGTCTTGACATGATTTGTCATGTGCTTTTCCCACAAGCGCTTTTACTTCATCCGGTAGTCCGGATCCGACACCCAACACAACGGCTCTCTTACTGCCCACCGCGCGTGATAAGTCAAAACAGGCAGAAAATCCGTCAACTGTCGGTCCCGCCTTCAAGGCGTTGGGCTTGCAAGTAGCAACCGCAAAACAATTTCCCGTCCTTTTGTCGATCTCCTTCTTGGTGGCGAAAGCTTTGAGGCTGTAAGAAGGCGCTGGATGCGGTGAGTAAAGGTTATCTGCTCGCGGGCTTTCTTGCTTAGCAAAGTTAATTCGGCAATAGGCATCGCCTTTCTGGAGGGTGAACAGCCTCACCCACTGCAAAATATTCGAAAGGCCTGGCACCTTTTCAACGTCGCTCAAAGACTCCTTAAATTTTCCATTTGCAATTATGCAAAAATTATCGACCGCATAGATGTTATCTGCAACCTTGATACTTTTTACAATTGTTTTGTCGCTATTTTGGAACGCCCCAAGTGCTTTCTGGCCCTTCTTTATTGCGTCATCGGTTTTCTTTGTTGTGTCCTGCGCGGCAATTGGTAGAGACGTGACTGTACCTAGCACGGCCACCGTCGTGCAAAAAAACAGTATTCCCCGAACCGACATGCAACCCCCCCGTTTGTTGTAGACACAGCAGGCAGACTACCTAGGGACCGGCCGGTTGGCAAGGACCTCCGAGGCCATCCTGGCTAAGCCAGACCAATAATCGTGAATAGGGTGGCGGTTGGCGCGTTGCATTGGCGCTGAGGGGCCTCAATTGGCTTCCGCGAGAGCGTGTTGCCTAAGGGCTCACCCATTGAACCTGAATCATCGTTGGCTCCAGCCGACCGGCCTCTTTGTCTCCGTCACAGCCTCGATGTCGGTGCGGAAATCCTCCCACGTCATCGTCGTCTTGATCGTCTCCAGCGGATGGCCCTTGCAGCTCAACGCATCGAGACGCCGCTCCAGATTGAAAAAGCCCGTCTGACCCATGGCCCGCCCGCCCTCTCCATCCCGCCGTTGCCTCAGACGGTCAACGAGTTAGCCTTCGCCAGGGCCAGGCCAGTGCGATTTTTCGAGGTGCCCTCAAGTAGGGGGAAAAAATTATTTCGCGAACTCGTGAGTGGGATAGCTCGTTGTGTGCGCGAGCACGTCATTATAGTGTCAGCGGCACATTGTGTGCCAGGAGCTGATATAGAATGGTGGACGTGATCGAGTATGTTGCATTTCAGAGTCATAATCCACGGGGGGCTGAGCGTATTCTGAAGTCCGAATTTCAACCGCCGCTTTTGTCGCACTTCGAGCGCTAATTCAAGGGCTGGTTGACTTTCTACACTAGACGCTTTTTGCGGAGAGTGCGGCGCTTTCTCCTTACGAGCGTAGAGACTTCGTCGCGGCCACGTTCAGACCTACCAAACGGCGTAATGTGCATAGTTCCGAAGGCACCGAACGCACAGGTGGGCGCGTCCGGATACCCATTGCTGGGGTGATGAAAATCGACTACGCTGCTCCGCAGCGTTCCTGGCCGGGACGCTCCGGATGAGCCTCGCGGCCAAACCCGCGAGCCCCACACCTCCCGGGCCAAAGAGGAAGTGCCGCTCGGAATACGACTGTCGAGGGTCGTGGGCCCAAATCGCGAAACGCCCAGCGCGCAGCCTGGGCAGAGCCTCGGTGCAGCCGGGGCTCTTTCGTCACCAGCCATCTCCAATGGCTCTAGCTGCGCACCTTGCCAATCTCCAGTAGTCCGTCAGCGTCTTTGAATTTCACGAACGAAAATTGATTGAAGAAGCCGCGGCGACCGAGCAGCGCCTGGCCGCTTTGGGAGAAGTCCGACATGAACCCGACTAATGGGAACCTCGAACAATATGGGTTTTCATCGCCTCGGGCGTCGCGGTGATTTCCGGGTCGAGCTGAGGTGAAGGGCGGGCCCGTGTTTTGATGGCCCGCATGCCGCGGCGGGACCAATTTAAGCGACGCAACACAAACTCCACCCGCGCACACGTACTCAGGCGGGCGCCGCCGCCAGCCGCTCGAGCTGCATCAGTCGGCGGATGTTGTAGCCGAGGTTCATCATCCCGATCTTGAACCTCGCCCGCGCCATGCCGATGGTGCGCACGATCTTGCGGCCCATCGAGTTCTCCTGGTGACCGAACACGTGCTCGACACGCGCGCGCACCCTCGAGCGCGTCGTGTTCGCGGCTTCCTGCGTCGGCGACAGCGGTCGATTACGCGCTGCGCGCCGATGGATGCGGCTCTTCAGGCCCTTGGCCGCGAGCTTGGCCTCGATCTCGGCCGAGCGGTAGGCACTGTCGGCCCACACCTCCTTGCAGGTGTTCGTCGGATCCAGCACGTCGTCGAGCTTCTGGCTGTCGTGCGGGGAGGCATCGGTTGCATCCCACTTGCGGATCAGCTTGTGCGTCTTGTCCACGCCGACGTGGTTCTTGTAGCCGTAGAAGCTCTGGCCACCCTTCTTGGTCCAGCGTGCCTCCTTATCCTTCTGCCGGTTCTTGGCCGGCTTCTTCTCCCAGTCCTCGGGCGTGTGCCCGTTCTTGACCGTATCATTCTCCTCGCGCGTGTTGCGCTGCTTGGGTGCCGACACGATGGTCGCGTCCACGATCTGGCCGCCGCGCGCGATGTAGCCCTTGGCGGCCAAGTGCTGTCCAAAGCGGTCAAACAGCGTGTCGATCAGCTTGGCCTCGACGAGGGCCTCGCGGAACAGCCACAGGGTGGTGGCGTCCGGCACCGTGTCCTCCAGCCCCAGATCGAGGAAGCGCATGAACGACAGCCGATCGCGGATCAGGAACTCGGTCTGCTCGTCGGAGAGATTGTACAGGCTCTGCAGCACCACGATCTTGAACTTCAGGATCGCATCGTAGGGCTTGCGGCCGGCGTTGCTCTTGCGCTCCTCGGGCCTGGTCTCCGTCACGGCCTCGATGTCGGCGCGGAAAGTCTCCCACGGCACCGTCGTCTTGATCGTCTCCAGCGGATCACCCTTGGCGCTCAACGCATCGAGCCGCCGCTCCAGATCGAAAAAACCCGTCTGACCCATGGCCCGCCCGTCCGCTCCATCCCGCCGTTGCCCAATGCGGTCAACGAGTCAATTCGCGGGCGCCCGGCCAGCGCGATTTTTCGAGGTGCCCTAATGTCGAGTACACGGGCCCGCCGGATTTGCCGACCTCGATCTCGATGACGTGTAGATAGATAGGGCGACGCTCCCCTGCGACCACGCCGCCGATGTAAACGACCGCGTCTGTTGCAGTGAGCGCGATACCGAGGAGCGCGGCGACTTGGCTCGAAAAGATACAGCGATCCGAACCGCTGTCGACAAGCCCGAGGTATCCGATCGCCGGAGCGAGCGGATTGTGTGGGTTTCGGAGCGTGATCGGGATCACCGGCCGCTCGATGTCACCTCGCGGACCGAGAAAACGAGCATACTTAAATTGCATACCCCACGAAGAGATCGAGCGTGGCCGGCACCTGGTAGAGGAAGTGGCGTTGCGCTTTCTTTGCCGCAGCTTCGTAGGCTTCCTTCGCCGTGTCGCCGGACGCCACGACCGTAGTCAGATCCTCGGCGAGCGCGACCCACTTTCCGCGGTAGTTCTCCGACAGGTGTGTCCAATCAATTGCGTTGCTCATACGCCATCAGTATACCCTACATCTGCGTGTCGCGCACGTGAAGAGGTTATGCCTCCCACCGATCGAATTCCCCAGTGTTGTACTCGATGATCGCGCGCGCAGCTGCTGCTTGCGCCTCTTCGGGCAAGCTGCGTAAGACCCTGACAGCATCCTCGATCAATTCACTCATCTGATCATCGTATCATGCACCCCCACCGCCAGCGATCGAAGCCGGATGGCCGAGACGCGGTACGCGGCTCGGTGCGGAGCACGAGAGCGCGGCGACGTCGCAGGCGGCGGGCGGCCAACCACAGATGCAAAACAAAAAAAACCGGCCCTCAAAAGGACCGGTGCAAATTGTCGCCTCTTCCCACTTCTCGGCGTCTACTCAATGCTGATGCAGCAGGTGATTGCGGAGTTCTTGCAGTCGTGTGCGGTGCCAGTCACCGGCGGCCGCGCTGAGCGCGACCAGTGCGTCATACTGCATCGAGCTGTCGAGCCATGCACCAAGCGCGTCTTTCTGCTGTGGCAGCAATCTGTCGAACCATGTTTGCAAATCGCTCCGTAACTCATCCTGTGCGGCACGATGACGGCCTTCCGCTTCGCGGACCACCTCATCAAAGATCAATTGCTCCAGCTCCATCATGCGACCTCTTTCACGCCATGGACTGCACGGCGGCGATCGTTACGTGTCGTCCATTCCTCTGCGAGCTTGCGTGCAATTGCCGTGCACGCGCGCTGGAGCGTTGCGTACGGCTTGCTCCACTTTGCCTTGTCATCGAACGATGCCGTCGGCGCGATGTAGAACCTGCCGCCGTGCTCCTTGATCGTCCACGCTTTGAGCGCAAAAGTCGCGGGCGGTATGGGTTTCGACATTTCAATCCTCCTGCTCACTGCCGATGTCGGATCAGTCCGGCACCGGCTGGTGAGCGAGAGAAAGAGCCCGGCACGATCGCTCGCGCGGGGCCACAGTGCGCTGTGCGCTACTTTTTCTTGAACTTCGAGCCTTTCTTGTCGTCTTCCTGGGCATCCTGTTCGGTGTACTCGCGCAGGACGAGCCTGCCCGCTACCGAGACGCCCGAGGCGATCTGGATGTTGAGGCCCTTGCCGTCACCATGCGGCCATGCGCTGCCGACGCGCGTCCAGAACGGCTTTTCGTCGCTGCCTTCCTCTTTGTCTTCGACCACGAAAGCCTTGTGGCTTGGTCTTCCACCACTCATCGCTGTCTCCTTTGGTTTGCGATGTTGCACGTCACTGCTCGGCTTGATCGCGAACCACTCCGCGATCAGCAAAGCTGCTTCTCGAATGCCAATGTGCTCAAGCTCGCTGACGAGCTCCAAAATGCTTCCACCGCGTCCCTCACATTTCGGCGAGAAGCACCGCCAGAGGTTTGTATTTTCGTCGACGACAAACGATGCGCTCGTCCCTTTATGAATCACGCAGCGGCCTTTCAGATGTTTCCCGGTGCGCTTTAGCTCGATGCCGTATCGTGCGAGCACGGCTCTGATCGGGACGCTCCTTTTCACTTGCTCGAAGTAGACCCGTTGAGCGTGCTGTGCCTTCACGGCGATTCTCCTTCAAAGACCATTTCGCCAATTTCCTCACAGTCAAGACTATCGCTCTACTGATCATTTGCAATATTGACACCACCTCATTCGGTATCCGTAAAAGCGCCGCGGCTTGAAGACGGCGCTGTCAAGGCCGGAGCCGCTACGCGGCGCGCCTCTCGAGGCTTCGCTCGACCCCAAAGTGGCGCGGCCTTGACAGCGCCGGCGCCGCGGCAAGAATTGATACCGAATGAGGGTCGTGCAGTCCTGCGGGCGTTGAAACACCGCGCTAAGCGCCTACGATCTCAGAATTGACGTCACCGTGCCGTCGGCGCGCATCCACGAGTTGCCGAAAGGCCCGTGTGACGCGAGACGCTCCGGCGTCGTGTAGAGAAATAAGTCGTTGGCATGGCCTTGTGTCACGGTGCGCTGTGCAGCGCACATGGAGACGATGCGCTTCTCACTCGGCGTGATGGTGAGCACCCGCAGGGACTTGGTGTTCCAACATTCGGCGAATTTGTTTTGCCGGAAGGCTCCGTAGTACGCGGCGAGCTTGCGCACGAAGCTCGCTTTTCCGGCGAGGCGCTTGGACGTGATGTCCATCGTGCCACGGTCGACTTCGAGTGCGAATACGTTCCGCGTGTTGTTGGCGTAGTGAATGGCAAAGAGCCTGTCGGGCACCACCGTGATGGGAAGCTCCTGCTGACGATGTTGTATGGTCACGCGCAGATGGAACGGGTCTGCGCGATCGCTCGGCGGAAATGCTTCGATGAGATCATGGTGGTCGTGAAGCTGGAGATCCTCACGTGCACGACAGGCTGCATCGAAGAGCAGCATTGCCTGTGTGGTCTCCAGGGTGTGCTGCGTGAACAAGCCGGAGGCACGTGAATTCTTCAGCTGCCAGTCGATCTGCGCATTGATAGGGAAGCCGTGCGCGAGCAATTCGCGCGCGCCTGCCGTTGTGAGGCCGTACACAAGCGGGCCGAATGCCGTAAGGTCTTGGTGCGGTGGCCGGATCACGAGACGCTGATCAAAGAGGTACGAGAGCTGGCGCAGAATTTGTTGATGTGCCCACGGCTTCTTCTCAAGCTGCTCGGCAAGTTCCTGCTCGGAGATGCCGGTCAAGTAGCGGATGATCTGGTGAGCGGTCATGAAGCGAAACCGAGCGAGACCCTGCAGGATATCTAACCGACGAGAGGTCAGCTGCAGGGGCGCCGAGAGCGCCTTTTGCGCAGCAGCGATGCGCGCCAAAACGCGATCTCGTCGCTTTTCGGAAATAGGGCGCTCGAGCTTTTTCTGAAAGAGCGCGAGACGATGTTCGGGACGGGAGAGACGCAGTCGTGTCGGCATCGTCAGCATGCTTTTCATTGTACTGGTATTTGCACGCTTCACGATTGCTTATCCCCACTCTTGCCGCCGTCGATGACACGAAAGGGACCGCGCTGGCGTGGGGAGGATTCGTCTTTCTTGCGCGGTGCTCGACGCTTCGGTTTTGCTGGTGGCCCCGAGGGTTCTTCGACTGCTTTCTTATCCTTCCAGAAATTGCGCGCGTAGTCGGCAACATCGTCCACAACCGGTAGAGGGTCCGGTGCAAACGTCGGCTCGGGAACTGGCGGCGCAGCGAGCAGCGTGCGGCGCCGCTCGTTCGTCTGTGCGCGTGCATCTGCGATCGACATCGCAAGAGGCGATTGCGCGATCAGACGGGCGGCGAGGGAACGCGGATCGTCGATCATGACTTCCTCTTGGGCGCGGGTACCGTGATGCGAGTGCTCTTGCCGCGGTACGCGACGAAGCACTGACCGGTGGGGAGCTGCCGGAGCTTCTCCCCGGCGAAATACAATTCGTTCTCTTTGGAGTGGAAGGACGCGGGAAGATCGGCGTAGATATTTTCAAACGCATCGGCCTCGCCTCGCGTCTCACTTTTTCCTGCCATGCGTGAGCTGCTCGCGTCGAAGCGCGGGAGGTCCCACGCGTCTCGGCCTCGCCCCAACTCTCGCTGGTGGCACGCGACGTGCTCTCGACGGATGCCGATTGCGTGGAAGCACCGCGCGATGCGCTGGTGCCGACACTCTCGGTGATGGGCGTTGGGATGAGCGATGCGGTAGGCCCATTGCCGCCGAACATTTGCCAGGCGGGAGTGAGGACAGTGCCTTCGTTCTCTCCGGTCGCCGAGAATTCGCCGGAACCTGTCATGTGCGATGAGGACGAGCCAATGGTTTCGCCGACACTGTGCGAACGAGTGCTTGCGTAGGATTTGCCCTCGGTCTCTGCTTCGCCGTGCGTGATAGCGTCGTGCGTCGCCGATGCGTGCGATGCGAGCTGCACCGTGCGATGCCCTACGACCATTTTTCTGATGGACGCTTTCACTGGAAGTTCTAGCGAAAGTGGCATTACACGTTCGGCATGCCTTTGGGCTTCTTCGGGGGACTTCACACGAAAAACCGTCTTCACCTCGGTGCAATTTTCGATGGCTTGCGCGGTGAGTTCATCACGCGGCCCCGCCTGCGCCTCAAACTGCAACAGGCAGTGAACTGAGATCCCGTACTTGCGCTTCTCGGCAAAGAGGGAAGGCAAATCATCGCCCACCATGAAGCGGTGCGCTTCGTCCATGGTGACAAAGAACGGCTCGCGGTTCGTGCGCCGCGGCGCGAGGAGGGCAATGTTGCGCAAGAGGATTGCACCCAAGAGCGACGCGTCCGCTTCTGAAAACGCCTCGCCATGTTGCAGGTTGACGAAGAGATATTCGCCGCGATTCATGATATCGAGGAGGTCGAGGGTGCGCCGCGGCCCACCCGGCTCATCGACAACGGAGAACATCGCCGATACCGCATCCGATGCGACAAATTCGTTGAGGCGATTGATGGGACCGATCACGAGCGAATTGAATTCTCGTTTGCTTCGGTCATCAAGCGCGACTTGATGGATGCGTGAGAGTTCATCACGCGCATATTCGTTGGAGAGCTGCGGAATGATACGCGCCCGCAGCCCCGCCCTATCGTGTGGATCGTAAAGCAGCTTGGCATCGGCGAGCGGCAGATTGCGCTCGGCGAGCGCCATGAACGTCGAGCGGAGGATGGTACGGATGGTTGGTTTTTGGTGGGTGTCTTCATCGCCCCACGTGATTTCAAACGCCTTGAGCAAAGCGTCGGCTATCACCGAAACGTCGGTGTTGTGGACGCGGGCGAGCGGATTGATCGGCATTACGAGACGCGTGTTCGGATCAATTAAATAAATCCTCCCGCTGTCAAAAAATCCATCCTCGTACAAATGGGCCGTACAGTCGGAATAGGGGCTCCCGGGATGCCCGCCGTGCGGATCGAACAAGACGCCGCCATATCCACGACGGATGTCCTGCAAGATTTGATTCTTTGCGTAGACGGATTTTCCGGAACCCGTCGTGCCAAACGTGCACATGTGTTGCAGGCGCACTTGGTCGGGAATAATGAGTGGCTGGCCGCTTGAATCATGACCAAGAAGTATGTGATCGAAGTGATGCTGTTGACGCTGAAGGATTGGTTGGCGCCGACGGGCAAGAGCGGGAAATTTCTCTGCGTATCCCGCACGCATTTGTGAGCGCCCGTTGCTCACGTCATGCCGCCCGGAGCCGTGCGCGAAGATTGGAGAGCGCCAACACGCCGGCGGCATTACCGCGGTCCCGCTCCAGCTCGATCTGGTGTTCGACGGCGGCGAGCGCCTGCGCGACCTGCTCTGTGGCGACCGCCTTGAGCGCGTCTGAGGTTGTGGCGGATTGACTTCGGTGCAGGTCGGCGTCGGTGTCTTGTCTCGTTGCTTCGGATTCGTTGCGGCGCGCCGCTGCTTGTGCATACCAACTGTCGATCTCTGCATCCTTGACGCGCTGGGCCGCTTCTAGGTTGCGGTGAGCTCGCACGCCCCTCTCGCGGATCTGTGCTATCTCCAAATCATGCTGCGCAATGGCAAGGTGCAACTCGTGCACCGCATTGACGTTCTCTAAAACGCGGCGATGCTCTGAAATCGCACGGGAATGCTCGCGCTGCCGTTGATCGTCCGCGATGAGGTTCGGGAGATCGATAACCTCAGCGTACTTGCGCGCCAGCCTCATCCTGCTATCGATCACAGATATGAGGGAGTCCGATTGCCGTGCGCGGGCAAGATTGTAGCTCGTCGACGCATCGACAACGCGCTGATTGCGCGCAATCACATTATGCTGAAAGCCAAACGCGTGATTGCCGGTCGGCAAGTGCTCCGACCGCATGGCCTCGGAGAGCAGGGCAGGCAACGCACTATCTGGGCGAGCGGGGACTTTTGGATCAGCCATGGCGATCTCCTTCGTATTTGGCTATCATCGCGGCGATGTGCGCGTCTGCCATGCGCATCGTGTCTTCGATTTCCTGGGCTATCTGCTTGTTGGCCGCGGTGTCGCGATCTGTCTGTTGGGTTGCTGCGGTGTACGACTGGTGCGAGTTGTGCGCGTTGCTGATCCCCGCGATGATGGCGATGAGAATGACCACGGCGGCGGTCGTAGCAAGAAGGACGACTTCAGGCGGCGGACCACACGACCATTCCATCCACTCTCCTGAGCCGTCCCACCACCGCTGCGAGATGTGGCATCCCGGATCACAATAGGGGACATTGCCAACCCAATAGCATTGGTTGGCAGCAACGGGCGTCGTGACCGCGATGAGCGCTGCGATCGATCCGAGGAGCCTGCGCATCGTTATTTCCTCTCCGTGTTGAGGAGGAGCGTGAGGAGATTTTCGAATTTCTCGCGGCGAATAATTTCTTCCTGACAGACAACCTGCAATCGCAAGCGATAGCTTCGACAATCCTCTTTCCAACGGCGCCGCAAGGACACGTCCGGATCATCGCCAACCTGATCGAGAATAATATCGACTTGATCCAACACGCCGGCCTCGGCGTCGTGGAGAGTGGGCGATCTCGGAAGGAGACCGAGGCCGGCGATCCATGAATGCAAACGCTTGATCATGGGAATATTCTCTTGCGCAGGGACCGCTCATCAGACTGCGCAAGTGAAAGAAGGCCCTCGCATTCCATGGCCTCTAGCTGGAGCTTGGAGACGTGCTCCCATGCATGCTCGAGCCGGCGCTGGATCTCGGCGAGCTGCTTCTCCGCGTAGGCAACATTGGTGTCCCTGCGCCGACGCTTTATGCGAAGCCTGCAGCCGCGTCTGTTGAGCTTGCGGGCCAGGTCTCTGGAGAGGTCCTGGGCCGTTTGCTGGCTACCTGCTTCTGTCCTCTCCAGTCTCATCGTGATTGCTCCTTTCACTTGTCTTCGTGGTGCTTCGGGCGGCGGCCACGGCGCGGCTTGTGGCCGTTGCCGTCGTGGATGCTGAACCCAATCAGTTCGGCGTCCTGGGCAAGCTTGGTGCGCAACTCCTCGCGGCGCTGCTGCACGAGTTCTTGCACTCGGGCCTGCACAGCCGTGAGGCTGGGGAAGTCGAGTTGCGTCAGGATGCTGTCAATCTGCTCAGTCATTGGGAGATACTCCATTGTTGGATTTATGTTAGCCTAAAGTCCGAGAGCACAAAAATAGCCGCGAGAGGGCGGCTATTTTTGCAGACGTTACTGTTTGAAGTGGTGCTCCTCCTTGGGCTTTCGCGGTGGTGGTTGCAGCTCATCACACCGTGCGGCGTAGGGGTATTCGGTAATGTGGGCGATTTCATAGAGAAGCGCACTCGGGACCGGCTCGTAGGCGAGGTCTCCTTTCGTGCTGAGGAGCTGGCTGATGCGGGTGGGGTGCAACCCGAGGGCTTTGGCGAGGTCCTTCTTCTTGATACCTGACACTCTGATTGCCTTTGCGATGTAGTCGGCTGCGTCAGCCTTGGCCTTGAAGCGTGCCCACCGGAGGGTCTCCTCGGGTGCGCTACGTCCAGAAGCAATAGTCTTCGTAAACACACGGCGTTCGTAGCCGGGCCCACGGCGGGTATTTGCAGGGTCTCGCGGCTCTTTCGCCGCGACCTCGTGCGTATGCATTCTCTTTGTCACCGGTATCTCTTTTCGTTTGCTGGTGTTGCTCGGGCGGGACTTCTTGCTGACAGTCGTCTGGCTTCGGTTCTGCGTGCCGCCGGTCGCACACGGTCTCGATAAGTGATTTTATGCGTACATCGGTGTACCTGAGGGGAATGACCGTTTGCGTTTTGTTGATGCACCACAACAGGAGGCCAACGTGATCGTTGCCGTAGTCGCTGACTAACTCATATTGGTCTCCTCCGACGGAGCGAAGACACTGCTGACCGAGAAGTCTCTCAAAAGCGTCATCGAAGCATTCCCCTTTCAGTTGCTGCAGGCGGTGAAGGGTGAAGTCGAGCAGCTCCATTTGGTCGCGCAGGCGCGGCAGGAGCTGGTAGATTAGGGCGCGATGCTCTTCATAGTCAGAGGTACCTGGAGGTTCCATCTGGCAACTCACTGGTTAGCGAGGAGTACCACAGGCTATGTTTTTGGTCTTGAGGCTAACGTAAACCTTTATGCCTGTCTCAAGGCGGCACGTCAAGGGGGTCCATCAAAAAAAGCTCCCGCCCCCCAGTGAAAAGGACGAAGAGCTTGAGGTGCTCGGTGGGTTCAAGGAAGCACCGAGTTATGTCATATTAATCCCTTAACTGATGAATATCCATATGTGGACAACGGACGAGAATTCTAAAGGCACGAACGCGCACGCGCATTGTAAAGAAAGTGCCCGCGTTCGGGTGCCCCCGCGAGAAGTCTGTTACGACACCGGCCACATGGTGATCATGCGCGCTCTGGCCGGCTTCGCCGGCCGCTTCTGTTTCGGCCGAGGAATGCGTTGATTGCTGTCTCTACGCGAGCGCGCGGGAACGTATGCCGCAAGGCATTCTGCTTGAGTGCTCCGCGGCGTCCTCGCGCATTCGTTGTGATCGGCGGTAGGAGCCGCGGGTGATAGGGCCCACCGTGCGACGCATGTTTGGCCCAGGCCTCGCCTTCACCCTGCGCGGTCAGCGGCTCTGGTGATTTCAAGCCGAGCTCCGGCGCTATCTCTTGCGCGTCGCGGCCGCTGACTTCGAAGCACAGAATGCTGCCAACGTTCCCGAGCACAGCAGCACGAAGTTGGTGCGGCACCTGCTCAAGGAACTGATGGCCAATCGTCAGCCCCAGCCCTTGCTTCCTCAACTCACTGAGAATTTCGGCGAAGCTGTCACTGGCGAAATTTTGAAACTCGTCGACTAGAAGATAAAACGGTACGCGATCCTCCGGTGCAACCGGCGTCGCGGCGCGTGCCATGGCTGCACTCGCAAAGCCGGAGACAAGCATCGCCCCAAGGAGATGGGCGTGTCCAGGACCCAACGTACCCTTGCCGAGGTTGGCGATCAGGACTTTGCGCTGATCCATGATCTCGGTGAAATCGATCGAGCTGGAGATGGTCCCGAGCATGCAACGCACAACGGGGGAGGCGAGCAGCTGCTCGACCTTGTTCAGGACCGGATCCAACACCTGCGCCCGCCAATCATCTCTCCACACATTGAACTCTTCGATGAAGTAGCTGTGCACCATGGGATCCTGAACGTGCGCGAGAATATGAGCACGATATTCGTCGGACTTGAGGAGCATCGGCAATCCGATCAGGCTGGTGCCGGGCGCCTCGATGAGAGCCGCAACGGCGTTGTACAAAATCCGTTCCAAGCGATAGCCCCACGAATCCGCCCATACCGCTTTGAAGGCGCCAACAACAGCTGAGGTTGTGGCAGCGATGCGCTCGGGCGGGACACAGGCCAGAATGTTGAAGGTGACGACGCGTTCGGCATCACTCGGATCGATGTACACTAGGTCCCGCGCGCGAAAAGAGGGGATGTGGTCAAGCAACTCACGAGAAAGGTCGCCGTGCGGATCGATCACGGCCAGGCCACGACCGGCATGCAAGTCTTGTATGGCCATGTTCTTCATGACCGTGGTCTTGCCCCGGCCGCTCTTGCCGATCAGGAGAACGTGTTTTAGGCGGTCGCGCTGCGAGAGCGCGAGATCCTCCTCACCGGCAGGCGTTGAGACCGTGCCAAGGAGTGTTCGTTCTGGATCTAAGATGAATTCCATAGCCAAGATCAGCCCTCGCTCGCCACACTCGCAGAAGCGAGCATGTGATCTAGCCGCAGCTGCATACGCGCTGCCGTCAAGCGCCACATGTTTGGGGTGCGGGCGCTGCTGAGGAAGAGCTGATCTCGTGTATCGATTGAGCTGGAATCCCTTGCGCTCAAGGATACCGCGCCGCACACACGAGCGGACGCGGTAACAGTGTGGATAGCCCCTCGCCCTCCCCCAAGCCAAACCCCTCGCCCCAAACCTCGGGGTTGCAAATCCGGGGTAGGGCAGAGAGGCAAGACAGAAGCTCCTGGTCGGCGCTTCGCGCAAATCGTCCGACCTTCGGTCGCTCTTCAGTTGCGGGGCAGTCGCCCCTCGACGCGGCCGCAGGCCGCCCGTTAAACCTGCAGCGCGGCGACTTGGGACGCCTGTACGATAGCCCGCAGCTTCTGAATCTTGCGAGGACTATCGTACAGGTGTCCCAAAAGCGCGCCTCCACGGGTTCTAGCCCGCCCCCCTCGGCGCCCGATTTTCTTGGCGCGCACAAGCATGCCTCGCATGAGAGCTGAGCTCTCATGTATGCGCGCCTTAGAAAATCGAGGCAGCCCGAGCTCACGACGCAGCCGAGTTCGCCCATATGGAGGCCACTGTCGTGGCCACTTGATTTGTTTGCCACCCCTGCCTTTGCCACGCAGGGCGAACGAGCGCCGTAGCCGGTTTAGGGACTCTTAGCGCTACTGCGCTTAGAGACCCTTACCGGGGCGGCGTGAGCTCGGGCTGCGCAGCAGACCGAGGGGGGCGGGCTATCTTGTTCTCGCGCAACGACTTTTGACGGTTGCGCACGTCTTTCGACCCTACAAAGCGAAAGTAGGGTCGTTTGTAGGGTATTCTCTCTATCGGACGCGTGTTCGATACCCCGTATCGTGACGCGTGTACGATAGAGAATGGCGTATTCTGATACTTCGCACAATGTAACTTTTGCGTTTACGCAATGAATTGACAGGGAAGTCAAGGGTCCCGTTTTTAATGGGTATCGCCAATCATTCTCTTCCGTAACAGTTCCCTGCCTTTTTGAAATGCGCGTCAATGCGCGCGCGCTGAGTTTATCTTCGTTTTTATTCAAAGGCCTCTCTCTCTTCCTACCTTCCTTCCTACCTACCTGGGTTTCCAAACTGGATACCAACTGGTATACCAACGGTATCCAGGTGGTAGACGCTTTGGATAGAGGAGAGGCGGTCCCTCTCATCCTTGTAGATGGTCGGAGTGTAGCGGTCGTTGCGCAGGTAGTTGTTCTGCTTCCAGTGGGTGATGACGATCACCCCGGAGTTGAAGCGGATGACGAAGCCCTTGGCGATCAGAACCTTGAGGTCGTCCTCCCCTGCCCCGGTCATGCGCAGGATTTTGCGCGGTGATACGAAGCCGTCATCGTCGGCCGACATGCCGAGGTGGAAATAGAGTGCTTGGGACGTGAGCGGCATCTCCAGAAACTCATCCGAACTGACGATCTGCGAACTAAACATTCTGCGCTGTGCCATATCTCACGAATTAATAGGACGACACGCAGCTGCTGGCAAACGCGTCGTCTCACTAACTAATGAAATCCAGCAGCTCATACGAAACATGATACGCGCGGCGGAAGCGGTCGCAAACGACATGGTGGGGATAACTACGCGCGGGCAGCAGGTTCCCCTTCGTTGTTCGACATCAGCGGATCGCCATCGAACACGTCGGCATCGTGTGCGCGGCCCGGTTGCAGCCGCAGGACCAAGTTCTGAAGGCCGCGGATGAGAAGGTTGGTCTCACGTTCGCGTTCGCTGTGACGTGTGATCTGCTCGTCCTTCGCGACAAGCTGGCCTTTGAGTAACGTAATCACGTCATCTTTTTCTTCGATGCGCTTCTCGAGTTGCATGATGTAGGGTGATGCAGCAGGCTGCATCAGACTTGCAACGTCGTTATTTTTCAACTCTGTCGCAGCAGGCTGCAGCACGCTGGAGCCTGCTGGAGCAGTGTTTGTGTTGAGCGGTTTTTCTAGAATGTCGGACGCTGTTGCAGCATGCTGCTTTCTGCGTCGGATCTGCTCATCAAATTGCTTGAGTTCCCCGATGAGGCCGGGAACCGAAGCCGGATTGACGTACCATTGATCGCCGGTGGGGCTCGGAAGATAGCCCGCATCGAGTGTGTTCTTCTGGCAGTAATATTTGATGCGGCGTTCCGATCGGGGGACACCGGCGTCGAGAAGTTGCTGCGCAACCTGCGCGACAGTGAGGGTGTGTCGAGCACTGTCGCCAGCATGCTCCAGCCTGCTCGATCCTGCTGCATCATCCATGACGACAGTGTAGCAGCAGGCTGCGGCAGGGGAGGTCGTTATCCCCACATCCCGCCTCGCCCCAAACCTTCGGCGTAGGTAGCAATGCTACCAAGAAAGTACGCTTGCTATTAGAGGTAGCGTAGAGTAGATGTAGCACAAAGGAGAGGATCATGGCGGTTGTCGTCGCGTTCGTGTCGCAGAAGGGAGGGACGGGAAAGAGCACCCTTGCGCGTGCTCTCGCAGCAATCGTCGCCCACGCCGGACTGTCCGTGCGGATTGCCGATCTCGATCCCCAACAGAACACCGTCATCGAATGGGAGAAGTTGCGGCAGGACAGCAAGCTCGCGCCGATCCGGGTCGAGGCGTTCGATGATGCGGCGACGGCGATTGCCAGCAGCGAAGAGGGTGAGCTCCTTATCCTCGACACGCCCGCGCACGCGAGCCAAGAGACGCTTGCAACCGCAAAGCGAGCGGATCTGATCGTGCAACCCTCAAGCGGGAGCGTGGATGACCTCCGCCCCGCCGTCCTTGTCTTCAACGAGCTTGTGGCTGCCGGCGTCCCGAAGGATCGGCTGGTGGTCGCGCTCTGCCGCATCTCGGGCGAGCGGGAGGAGGACACGGCGCGTGCCTACCTCAAAGCGGCTGGGTACGAGGTCCTGCCCGGCTCTATCCCCGAAAAGCTTGCCTACAAGGAAGCGCAGAACCGTGGACAGGCCGTGAGCGAAACCAAGCAGCGGGCCCTGAAGCACCATGTCGATAGCCTGATGGGCGCACTCTTCAAGAGAGTGAGCGCGCAGCTGGAAGCGAAAGCCAAGCGCGAGAAAGCAGCGCGAAAGGAGAGCGCATGAGCGATGGTGGCGAGCTTGAGAAGTCACTCGCGAAGTGGCTCACGAAAGCAAAGGCGATACCGACACCACCGGGACCAACCGAGCAGCGGGGGAGCGGGCGGCCGCAAGCAGAAGTTGCGCGATTGAGCGAACCAATCCGGCAGCTGAACTTGAAGATTCCGGCGAGCATGTACCGCCGGATCAAGGGATTGGCGTATCGCGACCGGCTCTCGCTCGTTGCGATGCTCGATGAGATGGTCGAGCTCTACGAGAAGTCGCGCGGCAAACTTGAGGAACAATGAGGCACGCCGAGCAGCAATGATAGTTGGTAAGTCATCAAGAGTAATGCGCTGGATCGTGCTCCTTGCATTGAGTGCAGCGACAGCGCTCATGTACGTCATCTCGCTGCGCGGCAACTATCTGTACGGCTACGGCCTCGGGCAGACGCCAGAGAAGCGCGTGCTGTTTGCCTGGGCGAATGTAGCGGCCGATATTTGGAAGGGCTTTGGGCTGGTCGCCATCGTCCTTTTGTGGAGCACACATAAACGCATGGCGTTCCTCGCTTCTCTTGCCTGGCTCGTCTGTCTCGCAACCGGCGTGAACTCCGCGATCGGCGTGTACGTGCAAGATCGCGCAGCGCTAACCGGCACACGCGATGCAACACACACATCATATGCAGAAGCGGAAAGAGAACTCGCCGACATTGAAAAGCGCATCAGTGTGCTTGGGCGGCAGCGCAGCGTGCCGCAGGCGGAAGCGGCAATCGCGGCGCTCTTCGCAAAACCGGTGATGATAAACGAACGTGTGCGCGGCACGGTTGGATCGATCTCGAGTAATTGCACGAAGCATGATTCCCGAACGGCGGCGGCGTGCGCGGATGCGGCAGCGCTGCGACAAGGGCTTGCCGCAGCCCATGAGGCGGCGAGATTGGAAGGAGAAGCGATGAAGCTACGGGTGCGCGTTGAAGACTTGCGTGACCGCGGCGGGGCCCTGTCGCCAGATCCGGTCGGCGAGTTCTGGGCGTGGGCAACGCGAGGACTGCTGAGCGCGCACGATGTTGGGTTTGGATTCCCGCTCGCCTTTGCACTTCTTATTGAAATCCTCTCCGCGTTCGGACCAGCCGTGACCGTCTCGGTAGCGGCGGCAACACGCGTCGAGCATGGGGTGACGCAACCTGCTGCAGCACGCTCAATCATGCCTGAGCAGGCAGGGACAGGCGAAAGGGGATTGGTCGTGAAGTGGCTCGGGGATCGCACCGAACCGACGAGCACCCCCGGGGGGATCAGCATGCACGAACTCTACGCTGACTACGCCGCGTGGTGTTCGAGCCACGATGTGGATGCAGCCATGCGGCATGTCTTCGGAGATGAGTTTGACCGCGTCCGTCGCATGCCGGAGCTTGCGGACAAGATCAGAAAATTCGGTGACCGCTACTACGGACTGCGCCTTGTTCGCACGCCGATGCTTCTGCCGCAAAGCGTGGGGACGTGATCTAAGTACCATGAAGTCCCGACCGACAAAACGTGCTTCCCACAAGCCTCGCTCCGCGGGGCCTTTCGCGCGTGCAGGCGGCCGCATACATCGGCGTCTCAGCATCACTTTTTGACGAGATGGTGAAAGACGGGCGCATGCCAAAGCCGAAGCGGATCAACGGGCGCGTCGTGTGGGATCGCTTGCAGCTTGACGCCGCGTTCGCAGATCTGCCTGATGGAAATGAGCGCGACGACCCATGGGGAAAGGTCGCCGTCTGATGTCCGGAGCGTCGCAGTGATCGTCAAGTATCGATATGTGTACGAGGATGTCGACCGCCACGGCAACGTGCGCATCTACTTGTGGCGTGGCAAGGGACACCGCAAAGTACGGCTTCACGAAAAAGTAGGCTCACCAGAATTTCACGCTGCGTATCAGGCGGCACTCACGTCAACCGAGGAAGGTCGTGCCACGCCTGAACCAAAGCGTCCGACCCCGTTCACCTACCGTTGGCTGTGTCTGCAGTTTTTCGGCTCGACAGATTTCAAGCAACTCGATCCGAAAACGCAGCATGTGCGTCGCCAAGTGCTGGAACACACGTGGCGCGAGCCGATCGCTCCAAATGCAGCAGAGACCTTCGGCGATTTTCCGGTCGATCGCATGACGGCGAAAGCCGTGCGTGTGTTGCGAGACCGAAAGGGACAATTTCCACAAGCGGCCAACGGGCGCATCAAAGCAGTGCGGCGGGTGTTCACATGGGCGATTGAAAACGAAATCGCGAATGTGACAACGAATCCGGCCCGAGATGTCGCGTACATGAGGAGCGCGTCGCAGGGATATCACACGTGGACTGTCGAGGAGGTGGAGCGATACGAGCGGCACCATCCGGTGGGCACGAAGGCGCGACTTGCGCTTGCGCTGCTTTTGTACACCGGCACGCGTCGATCCGACGTGGTGGTGTTGGGTAGACAACACCTGCGTGGTGGCTGGATCACCTTTACTGCGCAGAAGAACCGCAGGCGCAAACCGATCACGATCGAGCTGCCAATGCTCCCAGCTTTGCAGTCGATCATTGATGCAAGTTCAACCGGGGATCTGACCTTCCTCATGACTGACTACGGCAAGCCGTTCACACCGGCCGGCTTTGGCGGATGGTTCCGGGAGCAATGCGACGAAGCGGGCTTGCCGCATTGCTCCGCACATGGCTTGCGGAAGGCTGGCGCGAGCATCGCTGCTGAAAACGGCGCGTCGCCGCACCAGCTCATGGCGATCTTCGGATGGCTGACATTGAAGGAAGCCGAACGCTACACACAGGCCGCGCGGCGCAAGCGGATGGCACGCGACGGCATGGGGTTTCTCATGCGCAAAGAGACGAAGGACGAACAAATCTTTCCCACTTCAGATCCCGATTTCTTTCCCACCGATTGATTTAATTGAGAAATTTGGCATTTTGGCGCCCCGTAGGGAAATCGAACCCCTGTTTTCAACGTGAGAGGCTGACGTCCTGACCGCTAGACGAACGGGGCCGCGCCGGGTCTCCCGTCTATAGGTGAGCGCGCGCCGGCAATCAAGCACGGCTGGCCCGGCAACTTCGCGGGACGTCCAAGTTGTCCGGTAAGCGACCCCTCGGGACTACCGCATCTTCCGCTTGACGGCGGTCGGCTCAGGCGGCGACGCTTTGCGTCGCCGGTGGGGACCAATTCCAGGGCAACAGTTCGGCGAGCCGGTTGATCGGGTGGGCGCCGATGCGGTCGATGACGTCAGTCAGCCACGCCTCGGGTTCGATGTTGTTGATCATTGCGGTCCGGATCAGCGTGTAGAACGCAGCCGCGCGGGCACCTCCGGAGTCGCTGCCTGCGAACAGCCAGTTTTTTCTTCCGAGAGCCAGGGGCCTGATTTGGTTTTCCGCGGCGTTGTTCGATATCTCCAGGCGGCCGTCATCGAGGTAACGGGTGAGCGCATGCCAGCGTGAGCGGGCATAGCGGATAGCGCCGGCGAGGTCGCTCTTGCCCGGGATCAGATCCAGTTGGGCGTCGAGCCAGGTTGCCAGCTCGCCGACCTTTGGTCGCGCGGTGCGTTGGCGCACGCTTTCTCTGATCACCGGCGGCTTTCCGGCGATCAGCCGCTCGATGTCAAACAGCGCGCCGATGCGGTCGAGCGCCTCTTTCGCGATCGCCGATTTGTGCGACGCGTATTCGTCGAAGAAGCCGCGCCGCACATGGGCCCAGCAGGCGACCTCGGCGACGCGCGGCGGCCCTTGCAGCAGACCGGTGTCTGATCGCGCGCCTTGGATCTCGTACAAGCGGCCGAAGCCGGCATAGCCGTCGGCATGCAGCCAGCCGACGAAGCGGGCAAGCTCGGCGCGACAGTGCTCGCCTTTGCGATCCGGCGTGTAGCGATACAGAACGGCCGGCGGCGCAGTTCCGGCATGTGGGCGCTCGTCGCGCAGATAGACCCATTGCCGTCCGGTCTTGGTCTTGCCGGCACCGGGAGAGAGCACCGGAACCGGCGTGTCATCGGCATGGATGACGCGGCCCGCCATCACGTGCTTGGCGATCAGCTCCACCAGCGGGTGCAGCAGCCATGCGAGGTGGCCGAGCCAGTCGGCGAGCAGGCCGCGATCGACTTCGAGACCGGCGCGTGCGTAGATCTCGGCCTGCCGGTACAAAGGAAGGTGGTCACAGAACTTCGCAATGGCGATGTGGGCGAGGAAGCCAGGCCCAGCCATCCCGCGCGGGATCGGCAGCTCCGGCATCGGCGCCTGCACCATGGTCTCGCACTTCCGGCACGAGCACGCCGGGCGCACGTGACGGATCACCTCGAACCGGCCGGGTATGTATTCCAACACCTCGGTGACGCTCTCGCTGACCGTGCGCAGCTCGGTGCCGCCACAGGCTTTGCACACGTCCGGCGGCATATGCACGACGTCGCGGCGCGGCAACTCGGGCGGGAGCTGGCGGCGCTTCTTCTTCTCAGGCGTGGGTGTCTCGGCAGACTGGGCATCACTGCTCGTCTCCGGCTCAGGCGGTTGCGGTGCAGACGCGGCGGCCTCGGCCTTCTCGGCTTCCGCCTCCTCCAGCGCCAGCTCGAGCTGCGCGATGACGCGCTCGATCCGCTCGGAGCTCGCACCGAACTTCTCGCGACGGAACCTGGCGATCTGCGCCTTGAGCTTCTCGATCATCAGCTGGGTCACGAGAAGGCCATTCTTGGCTGCTGTCAGCTCAGCGGCCGTGACCGTCAGCTCGGCGTCTCTGGCCACCAACAGCCGCTTCAACTCGGCAATGTCGTCGGGCAGCTGATCGGGCGTGAGCGGCATGCGCGCCCGTCTACCTGCTTCGCGGCCGCAGCGCACAGAGTCACGCCGTCGCAGTCCACAGATAGATCATCCCGCCAGTGTCGGCTGCCACGTTCGCTGCGGTGACCGCCACTCCAGCCCCTCGAGCAGCATCGACATTTGCGCTGGCGTCAGCGCCACCGAGCCCTCTTTCGTCGCGGGCCAAGTAAATCGGCCCTTCTCCAGCCGCTTCGCGAACAGGCAGAAGCCCTGCCCATCCCAGTAAAGGACCTTGACCAGATCGCCTCGGCGGCCGCGAAAGCAAAAAATGCTGCCCGAGAACGGATCCTGCTTCAGCACGTTCTGTGCCATCATGCTGAGGCCATCGAAGCCCTTGCGCATGTCGGTCACGCCGCACGCCAGATAGATGCGCATGCCGGCCGGCACCGTGATCACGAGCAGCCTCCGTCGAGAGCGGCAACGAGACGAGCGAGCGCCCCTGGATCGATGTACTCATCGACCTTGAGCGAACGGCCGTTGCCGAGCGTAACCTCGACCACGCTCGTGCGCCGACGTGCGCCCGCGGAACGAGCGGCCTGCGTTGTCGGCGGGCCCTCAGCCTGTGCTGGTTGCGGCGGCGGCTGGATCCGAACTGGAACGAACGAGGTCGCTGGCGGATCAGTTA
>CAVTVO010000035.1:0-36504 GCA_963738065.1 uncultured Alphaproteobacteria bacterium | reverse complement strand
GGGCCAGCCCCGCGAGGGAGAAGGTGACGAAGAGGGCGGTGAGCACACGGAGAGCGAGTGACATGGGCGCCTTTCCCTGACGTGCCGGCGACGATTGCGCCGCGAGCCGAGCATGGCGCCCGGCTGCCGAAACAATGGATCAGGGTTGGGTGACTTAACAGTGGCAGGGCCGCCCGATTTCCCGGCCGTTGCGAGCCATTGCGCCTTTTTCCGGGGATTTTCCGCCGCGCGGCACTTTCCCTCTCCCCGCTTGCCGGGTGAGCGAGATTAAGGCTCGAGCTCGGTATCCCAGTACAGATAGTCGAGCCAGCTCTCG
Organism: uncultured Alphaproteobacteria bacterium; assembly: GCA_963738065.1. Taxonomy (GTDB): domain Bacteria; phylum Pseudomonadota; class Alphaproteobacteria; order Rhizobiales; family Hyphomicrobiaceae; genus AWTP1-13. The sequence continues at coordinate 36,188 of CAVTVO010000035.1, read as the reverse complement.
TGCAGGTAGTTGGGCGGGAACAGCCGCCCGTTGCGGTGCAGCTCGAACACCGTCGGCCGGTAGGGCATCTGCCGCGGCTGCATGCCGGCATGGTGCGGCAGGTGCCCGCCCTTGCTCAGGTTGCACGGCGCGCACGCCGTCACCACGTTGTCCCACCGCGTCTGGCCGCCGCGCGAGCGCGGGATCAGGTGGTCGAACGTCAGGTCGTCCTTGGCGCCACAGTACTGGCAGATGAAGCGGTCGCGCAGGAACACGTTGAACCGCGTGAACGCCGGGTACAGCGCCGGCCGCACGTAGGTCTTGAGCGACACCACGCTCGGCAGCCGCATCTCGAAGGAGGGGCTGCGCACGAAGCGATCGTACTCGGAGACCATGTTCACCCGGTCGAGGAACACGGCCTTCACCGCCTCCTGCCACCACCAGATCGACAGGGGGTAGTACGTCAGGGCCGAAAGTCGGCGTTGAGCACCAGCGCCGGGAAGGCTTCCGGTGTGGCGGCATAGGCGTTCACGGGTGCACGATCCTGTTGCTGCTTCTTGCAGTCGAATCAAGGTTCCGCGTCCCCAGGCGGCGCCATACTAGCCATGTGTGTCGGCGATGTGAAGTCGGCCCCGCCGCACGCGGGAAGCCCATAGATGTCAGGAAAATAGCGTATCGCCGCCGCCTCGAGCCAGCCGCGGCGCTCATCTGCGCAACACCTGCGCGATGAAATGGCCGGCCATCCACTGGCCCTCGCGATCGATGCCGTGGCCGAGGCCCGGGCGCACGTGCCATTCCACCGGCAGCCCCGCTTCCGCGAGCGCCTCGCGGCCCGCGTGCAGCGCCTCGACGGGGATCAGGTCGTCGGCCTCGCCGTGGATCATGAGGATTGGCGGCCGCGCCTTCGTCTCGTCGAGGTGCTCGGGGCCGGCCAGCAGCCCCGAGTAGGCAACGATGCCGGCAAGCGGTGCACTCCTGCGCAAGCCAACGTGCAGCGCCATCATGGTGCCTTGGCTGAACCCGACGAGCACGAGGCGGTTGCTGGCAAGGCGGTAGCGCGCAAGCTCGGCATCGAGGAAGCGGTCGAGCGCCGGCCGGGCGGCCGAGACACCGCGCCAGTATTCGCTGGGATCGCGCAGGGTGAGCGGGAACCACTGCAGGCCGCCGTACATGCCGGGGATCGTCTCCGGCGCATTGGGCGCTACGAACGCCGCATCGGGCAGCATGGGCCGCCAACTGTCCCCCAGGGCGATCAAATCGTCCCCGTTGGCACCATAGCCGTGCAGCAGCACGACGAGCGCGGACGGCGTGCGCCCACGCGGCTCCTGCCGCGGCCCATGGAGTTCTCGGGTCATGGTCGAAGCGTAGCTTGTCGTTGTCGTCCGCGAAAGCGCAACGCCGCAGCCGGCGCCGCCGCGTCGTTCCTTGCAACCATCGTGCCCGACCGAGCTGCTTGCGGTCGTGCCGACGGCGATCGAGCCCAGCGGAGGGTGTCAGACGATCTGATTTTTTCAGCGTCGTCTCGCCGCGCCAGAGGCGGTCGAGGTTCTCGAGCAGCAGATCGATCACGCCGTCCTCGTAGCGCTGCGTCTCGCCGGCCGTATGCGGCGTGATGAGCACGTTCGGCATGGCCCACAGCGGCGAGGCGGCCGGCAGCGGCTCCTCCCGCGTGACGTCGAGCCCGGCGGCGGCAAGGCGCTTCTCCTCGAGCGCGCTGATCAGCGCGGCCTCGTCGACGACGCGCCCGCGCGCGACGTTGATGAGATGCGCGGAGGGCTTCATGGCCGCGAGCGCCTTGGCGTCGATCAGGTTCGTGGTCTCGGGCGTGAGCGGGCAGGTGAGGGCGACGATGTCCGCGGAAGGGAGCAGCTCGGCCAGCCTGTCTTGTCCGTGGACGGCATCGGCGCCTCGCCGCCCGGCTGGGTCGCGCCGGTCGCCGACCACGCGCATGTCGAACGCCTTGGCGAGCCGGGCCAGCCGCGCGCCGATGCGGCCGAGGCCGACGATCAGCAGCGTCTTGCCGCCGAGCTCGTCCTCGCGCGCGGCGATCTCCGAGATCATGCCGCGCCAATGCTTCTTGCGCCTGGTTGTCGCGCCCGGTGTGGATGTGGCGCTTGAGCGCCAGGATCAGCGCCATGGCGTGCTCGGCCACCGCCCGGCATTGACGCCGGCGGCGTTGGCCAGGCGGATGCCGTGCGGCGCGAAACACCTCCTGGTCGTACTGGTCGATGCCGGCGCTGATCGACTGGACGAACTTCAGCCGCTTGGCCTGCGGGCACCAGATCGTTCCTCCACATCATCGACGACCACCACCACGTCGGCCGGTCGGCAGGGCGCGCGTAGTCCTCGGGTCCTGCCTGCACGTGGGCAATGCCGGTGCCGCGCGCCGCGAAGCGGGCGGCCATCTGGTAGGCGCGGTGGGCAAAGCAGATCTTGAGCTGGTCTTTGCGGGGAACATGGTCGCTCCGGGTCGGCGGGAAGAGGGTCAGAACGCACGCAGCGGGAAATAGCGCAGCACCAGCTCCTCGTAGCGGCCGCTCTCGCGCATGCGCTTGAGCGCCGCGTTGATGAGCCCCTTGAGCTGCTGGTCGTCGCGGCTCACCGCGATGCCACCCCGTCGCCGAAGTACTTGGGCTCGCCGAACGGCCCGCCCTTGAACTCGCAGCACGCCTTCGACGCGGTGCCGTTGAGCCAGAACGCGAGGCTGATGCCGTCGTCGAACAGCAGGTCGACCGCCCCGCTGATCAGCGCGTCGCGCGCAAGCTCCGGCGTGTCGAAGGCGCGGATCGTGCTGTCGCGGAAGAAGGTGCGCAGGTAGGCCTCGTGGGCGGTTCCCTTGGTGACGGCGATCTTGCGGCCCTCGAGGCCTTCCGGCGTGACATCGATACGGCCGATGTTGCGCTTGCCGGCGAAGCGGGCCGGTGTGTGATAGTAGCGGTCTGTGAAGTCGACCACCTTGAGCGCGCTGGCGCTCACCGCGTGCGAGGCGATCACGGCGTCGGCCTCGCCCCGCCTCAGTGCCGGCGAGCAGCTCGGGCCAGGCCGCACCTGGATGTCGCAAGCCGCCGCGAGCTCCAGGCAGATGGCGCGCGCAATGTCGACGTTGAAGCCGGTGAGGACATTGTCCTCGTCGTAGTAGTTGAAGGGCGGGTAGTCGCTGTCGGTGAGAAAGCGGATGGCAACGCGCCGCGGCATCGGTTGCGGCTCGCCCGTATCCTCGGCCCCCGCCGCCGGCTGCGGCGCGGCCTGCTTGTGCTGCGCCACCGCATGCGTCGCCAGAACGACGGCCGCCAAGAGTCCAACAAAAAGTATGGCAACGGCGTTGGGCTTGATCTGTATCATGCGTACCGACGATGGCGACCCCTCGTTCCGACGCATGGCGACCACCCATTCCGATCGATGGCGACCAGGGTGGCGTGAGAGCGCCGTTGGGTGATGTTTGTCATCTCAGTGTTGTGACGTGAGGTCAAGCGCGACGCAGCCCGTCCCCGTAGTCGATAGGAGGGGCCCGCGCGCGCTGCGGAGTGACCGCCACGAGTTCTGACGCAGCAGCGCGCGCGGGAGGTGCCTGTTGACCCACGGGGGCGGGCGGGATGCTGGGCACGACGCTCATTTCTTGCCTCCCTTGGCTGGCTTCGTTTGCGTTGTCGTCTTGCCGCCCGCCGGCTCCGCATCAACGGACGCAGCCTCTGCCCCGGCCACTTCAGGGTTGCGCAGCGACGGCCCGCCGAGCGCCAGCCGGTAGGCGTTGTGCACGAGCCGATCGAGGATGGCGTCGGCGAACGTGGGCTCGTCGATGACGTCGTGCCACTTGTCGACCGGCAGCTGGCTGGTGATCAGGGTCGAGCCGCGGCCATAGCGGTCTTCGACGATCTCCATCAGATCGCGCCGCTGGGGAGCGGTCAACCGATCCGGGCCCCAGTCATCGAGGATGAGCAGATCGGACCTGGTGAGGGTGCGGAACAGCTTGGTGAAGCGGCCGTCACCGTGCGCCAGCTCCAACTCGGCAAACAGCCGCGGCACGCGTGCGTAGTGCACCGTGTAGCCGTCGCGGCAGGCCTTCTGCGCCAGCGCGCAGCTGAGCCACGACTTGCCCACCCCGCATGGCCCGGTGACGAGCAACGAGCGGTGCTCGGCGATCCAGCGGCCGGTTGCCAGCTGCTGGAACAGCGCCTTGTCGAGCCGGCGCGATGCCCGGTAATCGACATCCTCGACGGACGCCTGGGAGTGCCGCAGCCTGGCGCTCTTGAGCCTGGTCTGGAAGCGTCGGGTCGAGCGGCTCGCCGTCTCGCGGTCGAGCAGCAGCGCCAGCCATTCGGCGTGGCTCAGAGTCCTTGGCCCGATCCTGGGCCTGCAGCTCGATGAAGGCTTCGGCCATGCCGTCGAGCTTGAGCGCTCGCATCTGTTCCAGTGTTGGATGTGTGAGCATTCGTCCATCTCCTCAATGGAAGTAGCCAGGGCCACGGATGTTGCTGTGGAGTATCGCCGGCCCGTCCGTGGCCTTCGCGGGCCGTCGGCGATCGAGGTTGTTCTTCAGGATCGATTTGACGGTCGTGTAGGAGCGCGCCCCGATCGCGAGGGCCCGGCCACAGGCCGCCTCCAGTCGATCGCGACCGTGGGCCTTGGCGAGGCTGATGATGCCGATCGAGGATCGAAAGCCCTGCTCGGGATGCGGGCGCTCACGCAGGATGATCTCGACCAGCGCCGACGTGTTGGGCCCGATCTCGCCGGCCCGTCGCCTGAGGTGCTCCGGCGTCCAGTCGGCGTAGTGCCGGTGGCTCGACGGCATGTGCTCGCGCACCGTCGTGTGCTTGCGGTTCGATGAGGAGCGCACGTGCGCGGCAACGCGCTTGCCGCGATGGAAGACCTCCACCGTGCGCGCCGTGATGCGCACCCACATCTTCTCGCGCAACAGGGTGTGCGGCACGGAGTAGTAGTGCTTCTCGACCTCGACGTGGTAGTCGAGCCCGGGCTTGCACTCTTTCCACTGCGGCGTAGGCGTAGGGTTCGGCCGGCAGCGGCTTGAGCGCCGGCCGCTCCAGCTCCTCGAACAGCGCCTTGCGGCTCGCACCCAGGTGCCGAGTGACCCGGGCATTCAGTGCGGCGACCTCGATGGCGATGGCGGCGTTCAACTCGGCGAGCGAGAAGAAGGTGCGCTTCCTGAGCTTGGCGATGATCCAGCGCGTTGCCACCAGCACCGCCACCTCGACCTTGGCCTTGTCGCGCGGCTTGTAGGGGCGCGCCGGCACGATCGCGGTGTCGTAGTGGGCCGCCATCTCCGCATAGGTGCGGTTGACCGCCGGCTCGTAGAAGCACGCCTTGGTGATGCCCGACTTCAAGTTGTCGGACACCGTCTGCGCCGTGACGCCGCCGATGAAGGCGAAGGTGCGCACATGCGAGCCGATCCAGTCGGCCAGTCCCTGCGTCCAGGTCGCCTCCGCGTAGGTGTAGCTGGAGGCGCCGAGCACGGCGACGAACAGCTGCGACCTCGATCACCTCGCCGGTCGCTCCGTCGATCACCTGCATGGTCGTGCCGGCGTAGTCGACGAACAGCTTCTCGCCGGCCACATGCGTCTGCCGCATGGTTGGCGACAGCCGCTCTCCCAGGCCCGGTAGAGCTCGCAGAACCGACTGTATCCATAGCCGTCAGGGTGCGCCGCCCGATGCTCCTCCCACAGCAGCTGCAGCGTCACGCCTGGCCGCTTGAGCTCGCGATGGATTGTCGGCCAGTCAGGCAGTGGGCGCCGGGCCGCAAGTTCGGCCAGCGCGACAGATGCCGGGTAGAGCAGCGCCTCCAGCGCCTCGTCGCGTCATCTCCTCGGTCAGCGGCCAGGCGATGCCGGCCTCTCGCGCTCGGCGCAGGCATCCGCCCACCGCCGTGGCGCTGATGCCGAGGCTCGCCGCGATCTTGCGTTTCCCTAAGCCGACGGCCTTGAGCCGCAGCACGTCGCGCACCTTGCGCATGGGCAATCTCTGTTGCGACATTCCCCGCTCCCTCTTGCAAAGGGGGCGGAAGCTATGTCGGCCGCAGGATCACCCAACGGTGCCGCTCACGCCTTCCACAGGCTGGGTCGCCACCCCGGAACGGGGGGTCGCCATCAATCGGAACGGTGGGTCGCCATGCGTCGGAATAGCTGGGTCGTCATGACCCGGTACGCTCACTCGGAACCAGCAGCCGCGGCGACGTTACGCTTACAGCAGATGATAGGTGCGCCATATCGCCCTCATCGGCGCCACCGGCAGCGGCAAGTCGAACCTCTTGCGCTTTATCGCGCGCCAAGACATCGAACGTGGCGATGGCATGCTGCTGCTCGACCCGCTGGGGGACCTCAGTGAGGCCGTGCTCGGGGACATACCAGCCTGGCGCTGCAACCATGTCTGCTATCTCAATGTCGCTGACCTGGCTCATCCTGTCGGCCTCAACTTGCTTGAAGATACGCGGCCCGACGATCGCGCCCGGGTCGTCGATGGCCTGGTCGCCGCCATGCGCTCGATCTTCTACGAGATCGCTGGGGTCCGCGGCTGGAATTCATATTGCGGCATTCGTGCAGGCACTGATCGAGATGGGGAATGGCTCGTTGGTGCTGCTGCCGCGCCTCTTGACCGACGATCGCTATCGCGCCGAATCGTGGCACGGCTCGCCAATCACGACACGCGCAACTTCTTCGGCCCTCGCTTTGAGAAGTGGCGCGACAGCTTCCGCGATGAAGCGATCGACCCTGTCCTCAACAAGCTCGAAGCTTTTCTCGCGTTTCCGTCAATCAAGCAACATCCTTGGTCAGTCTCCAAGCACGCTCGACCTGCACTACGCCATGCAGCACCAGCCGGATTGTCATCGTCAATCTGAGCATGGGCACGATAGGGGAGACGGCAGCGCGCTTGATGGGCGCCCTCGTCCTTGCCCACGTTCGCGCGGCAGCCATGGCGCGCGTCAGCATCCCGCTTGCCGAGCGGTGCCGATTTCCACCTCATCGCCGACGAAATCCACGCCTTTGGGCCGGCATCATTGCCAGACTGTTGCAGGAGACGCGGCAGTTCCGCCTGAGCGTTACCCTGGCAACGCAATTTCTGGAGGCATTGACCGACAGCACGCGCGCAGCGCTGCTCGGCAACGCCAAAACACTTGACAGCCTTCCGCTGCGGGCCCGGTGACGCCAAGCGTCCTTGCACGAAACTTCAACCGCCTATACCAAGATTTCAACTACAACGGCCCTGCTCGAGCTCGACGACGGGGAAGCCGTCATCGCCGCACCAGGCCGTGAGGCCATCCGCGTGTTGGTGCCCCGCCGGCACCCTCGGCTCCACCGAGCTCGTCAAAAAACAAAGTCGCCGCCACTACGGGCGGCCGCGGGCCTCTGTCGAGCACTATATCGAGCGCCAGCTCGGCTACGCCTCGCCAGCGCCACCCAAGGAGGGGCCTCGCACCCAACCCTCGGCCCCGCAACCGTCTCGCCCGGCGGTACGCCGGGCAGGGAAATGGAAATAGCTGCCAATCACTTGCATGCACATCGGCTGCTTTGACACTTTATCGGCAGCCCCGTAATTGAGGCCGCTACGCGGCCCCTTTGTTTTGAACCTGGCAGGCCCCTTTAGGCCTGCCCTGATCTCTCTCCCAATCCGTGCGGCCTGGTCGCTCCACGCGAGGCGCTTGCGACTTCGGACGCGTTCGATAGCCCGCAGGTACGAGGACTATCGCGACGTGTTCGAAAAGCCGGCTCGCCCTCATGCTTTCGCATCCCCCCGCGTCGGCGCCCGCAAGACAAGGAGCCCGTACTCAGGGCGTAGCCTCCATCGTCTTTTGCGAGGCAGGCCGACCTCACGACGCAGCCGAGGGCGCGGTCTATTCGCTTCGGCAAGCCATTTTCACCTCTTTGTTTGGTCGCCAGTGGCTTGCCAATATGTACGCGACCGAGCGCCGCCAGCCCCGCAAAGTACGATTGACAATGTCAATTGCTTTGCGGGGTGTGGCGTGAGGTCGGGCTGCTTAGCCCGACGCGGGGGGATGCGCATTTCGTTGGTAAGTAAGGGTTTTTTGGCCGTTTTCACCAAAGCGAGTACTGACATCCGTGGAAGTAGCGATGTTAGTAGCTCGTCCTATCGGACGTGTTCGATATTTTCAATATCGTGACGTGTACGATAGGTGATTGGCTCCTTTAGATTGCGCTCATTCGTACAATAACTATGAAACGAATGAAGTCCTTTGTCAAGTGCCCACCTTATAGGTGCATTTGACTTTTGGTTTCTTCGTGTTTTAGTGAGTATAATTCTGCTTATACTGACTGGGAGCGAAATACTTAGTATTATTAATCTTAGTATTCTTCTATTGAATGATGTGAACAGCAGTTTGACCTCTGGTGGTACAGCCGATTTACATCTGGAAGTAAGCCAGTTTACTTCTGGGGGTGCCTTGTCTTAGGGCGAATGGTGAAGTTGACCGTGTATAGGTTGGTTTTTCCCAAGCCCCGGCGGTGGATTTCGATGAATCCGGCAGCCTCCAACTCCCCTGTGAGCTGCGTCACGCGGACCCGCGTCATGCCAATGTCTTGCGCGAGGCGCTCTTGGCCCGGGAAGCATAGGTTGTTGTGCCAGGCGTAGCTCAAGAACATTGCGTAGACCACCTTTGCACCCACGCGAAAGATCGGGGTTGCGCAGGATGAAATTCGGGACTTGCGTGAAGCCATGCCGAGCAACGGGGTCGGCCGTGATCAGCTTTATGTTCGCTCCACCTCCTTGAAGCGGTCCGAGTCCCCTATCCGTTGCATACTCACGAGCTCGTAGGACGACACGCCGCTGCTGGCAAACGCGTCGCCTTACGAGCTAATGAGATCCAGCAGCACATGCGGCCATTATATGCCCGTCGCTGCGCGTGCTACGACGAGCGTGGGGATAAGTCGGGCTCGACGACTTCCCTCTTCTCTGCGGCCTGTGAACGGGTCGCCCTGGCCGAGCACTGGTGCGAGCATGCGCTGCAGGGCGCCGAGCAGTGTCTGCGTTTCGCCGAAGCGTTTCGACAGGTCGGCGATCTGCTCGTCCTTCTTCCCTACCTGGCCGCGAAGAAATTCGTTCTCTCGTTCGAGGACCGCGACATAGCGCGACGTGTCGGGCTCTGTCGCACTTGATTCTTGGCTTGTTTGTTGAGCGTCGGACGTGTCGCGCTGTGGCGCGCCATGGCGTGCTGTGTCGGGCTCAATTCGGCGGCGAATTATCGGCCACGACATGGTCGCGACGTGTCGGGCTGCTGTCGCAGTGTGTCGCGCCGCTTGTTCCTCGATTGCGCGCAAGTCGCCGATGACTTTCTCCACGGAATGTCGGAGCAATGCACCATTCGTCGCCGGAAGCACCAGGCAGCAGCTGCGCGTCAAACGCGCCGCTCTTGCAAAGCCGCTGCACGTGGCGATGCGAGCGAGGAACGCCAGCGGCGATCAGTAACGCCTCCACATCAGAGAGCGACAGGGTATGACGTAGCGCGTCATTGTCGTGCTGCGTCGCGCCATGTCGCGCCATGTCGGACATGGTCGCAGTGTACCAGAGCCAGCATGCCGGCAGGCTGGTTATCCCCACATGACAGCAACCCAGCACCCCTTGGGTCGCGCTCAGTGCCGTCATGCCAGCATGCCTGCACAATAGTCGGCCTGCTTGACTGCGTGCATGTCGGGTGGCATATGAAAGCCAGGTCTGGAGCCCGTCAATGCCGGTGATCGTCGCCTTCGTGTCGCAAAAAGGCGGGGTTGGAAAATCCACCCTGGCACGGGCCCTGCTGGCGGTAGCGGGCCACAGCATGCGGTGCCGCTTGGCCGATCTCGACCCGCAGCAGGCGAGCGTCACCGAGTGGGAACGCGCCCGGCAGAGAACTGGCTCGGGCGGCCAATGCGAAGTCCTTGCCTACAAGACGCCGGAGCTGGCGATTGCCGACGCTCGGGAAGTCGACCTCCTCATCATTGACGCGCCGGCGGGGGCGCGCCCCGACACATTGAGGATCGCGCAGCGCTCGCACCTGGTGGTGCAGCCGACGGGTGCGAGCTTGGACGACCTGCGGCCGGCGATCCTCACCTTCCATGAGCTGGTGAAGGCAGGAATACCGCGCGAGCGCCTGGTGATGGCGATCTGCCGTGTGCTCTCCGCTGGCGAGGAGACCCGCACCCGCCAGGCCATCGCACAAGCAGGCTACCAGGTGCTGGCCGGTGCCATCCCGGAGCGCATTGCCTACCGCGAAGCGCAAGACCGCGGACAGGCGATCACCGAAACGCAAAATGCCAAGTTGAACGAGCGAGCAGATGCCCTGATCGAAGCGCTGCTGCGCAAGGTGACGCAAGAGCTCGAGCGAATGCGGCCGGCGGCCGCCAAGCACACAAGGAGGGGCGCATGAGCACACCCAAGAGAGCGCTGAATCAACTCAAAAACGTCTGGGGACGAGCGGGCCTCAAGGACGCGCCGACGCCGAGTGAAGTGAAGGGCAATGTGGGAGTGCGCAAGGAAAGTCCGCGCAGTCCGCGCTACGGCGGTGTGCAGGTGAGCCTGCGCATAACCAAGGATGAGAAGCGACGGCTGGAGCTCATTGCCATGCGCGAGGGGGCATCCCTCAACGAAGTGTTCTCGCGCATGCTGGCGCTCTACGAGCGTGAACATGGTCGGGTGGAACTGACGACCATGAAAGACGACGACAAGGAGTAGCTCGCGGCCATGGCATCTGGCGGCAGCAATCAGGCAGTGCGTTGGCTGGTGATTTCCGTGCTGAGCGCAGCAACGGCCGGTATGGTGCTTGTCTCGCTGCGCGCCAACTACTTGTTCGGCTACGGGTTCGGGCAGACCGACGATAAGGCGCAGGTGTTCGGCTGGGCCAATGTCGCCGCCGACTTGTGGAAAGTATCAGGCCTGATCGTGCTCATGGCCCTGTGGCGCGCGCGCCATTGGCGCACGGCATTGAGTCTGGCGCCACTTTGGTTGCTGTGTCTTGCCTGGGGCATGGCCGGTGCTATCGGCGTGTACGCGCAAGACCGCACGACGCTGATCGGCGGGCGTGAAGCGCAGGTGACCAGCTACAAAGAGCGCGACGACGACCTGCAGGAGCTTGAAAGGAAAATCGCAAACATCGGCGTGCGCCGTTCTGTACCCGAGGTTGATGCGGCTATCGAAGCAGTGTTCGCTCGCCCGTTGCTACGCGGCGAGCGAGCGTACTCTACTGTCGGAAGGCTCTCGCAAAATTGCACCAATGCGGAGCGAAGAACGACCGAGGCTTGCGCTGAGATTGCAGCATTGCGCCAGGAACGTGCGGCCGCCGCGTCGTTGGCCGAACTCGAGACCCGGCGTGAAAGGCTGCGACGCGATCTTGTCCGACTGCGCGATGCCGGCGGCTCGATCGCCGCCGATCCTGTAGCCGAGCTCTTTGCGTGGCTGTCGCGCGGGCAGGTCAGCGTGCGCGACATCGGTTTCGGGTTCCCTCTTGTCTTCGCGCTGCTGGTCGAGCTCGTCTCGGCGCTCGGCCCTGCGGGGGTGGTCGCGTACGCGGAGGCGACACACCTTGTTGCCGATCACGGTGCGAGCAGGACACAGTCCGACATGGCGCGGCATGGCGCGCTTGGGCGTGCTGAAGCGTGGCACGACGGAGAACGCAACCTGGTGGCGTGGCTTGCCGAGCGCGCAACGCCGTCCCATGGCGCCGGCGCGATCAGTATTTTCGAGTTGCACGCCGACTATGAGGCGTGGTGCGCAGACAAGCGATTGCCTCCGCTTGGCCGCGCCGCATTCGAAGAACAGTTTGATCGCGTCCGCGAGCTGCCCGAAGTCGCAGGCAAGATCCGGAAGTTCGGCACGCGTTACTACGGCATTGGCTTCGTCGACGGCAATATCGAGTTGCCGAGTTCCGCTGGCCGCTCGACTGCAGTTCGCTGAAGCGGACGGTTTGATGAGGTTGCAGATGTTAAGCTCACTTCCGAGAATCATCACGAAAAGAGAACTGCGGCTGATGGTGCCGTATACTCCCCAGCACATCCTGCGCCTGGAAAAGCAAGGTAAGTTCCCCAAGCGAGTTCGGATCGGGGCGCGGCGTGTCGGCTGGTACCTAACAGATGTCGAGGCGTGGCTCGCTACTTGCGCTCGTGGTTCTGCAAGTTCGGGAGAGAGCTTTCATCTACGGCGGCGACCTCTCAATACGATTTGAACAGTCAGGAAGTTTCGTTGAATCTCGGGTGATTGCACGGTCCGTTAGCAAGGTTGTGACGAGTACAGCAAGTCGACGCATCGCGTGGCGCAACGAAACCAGCGAGGAGATGAGGCATCGCAAAGCGGCCGTCCGATGGAGCAAGGGGGATGTCTACTCGTTTAGCAATGAAAGGCGGATTGGGTCGAGGGCTAGAAAGAGCGGTGCGGAACAAATTGCCCGAGGGCCGCAGCGCTAGCCGCAGCCCTCGGTGATTGTCGCAAAATTCGAATTCGTTGCTCGAAGGAGAACTTACTTCAGTGGGGCGGGCTCGGGCCGGCCGAGTTTCCAGCTCGCCCGTAGCGTGACGATGTCGGAATTCACATCGCCCACATTCAGCCCGTTCCCTCGATCACTCCGCCTGACACGGTTCGCGTCGGACTGTACGCCGCATCGTCGAACTCGTAGTGACGGTACTCAAGACCAATGGTCCAGCCATGCGCCAGAGCCATATCGGCGCCGCCGCCGATATACCAGCCGCTATGCCGCTCATGGTCCTGATAGGCATTGGCGGAATTGTTTGAACAAGAGATCCTCTCCGAGAACGAGCCGCTCGGCGTAGCCGCCTGTGATGTACGGCATCCACTTGCCCATCGCCCAGCCGATGCGGGGGCCGACGGTCAGCACGTCGTCGAACCGCGCCGCGCACGTAAGGAGCGTGTTGGGGCAGTCCGTCGATGCATGACTATCCCGGAACGCGGTCGTCAAGGTGCCTTCCACGCCAAGCACGATGTTGCCGAACTGATGCTGGATGCCGATCTGGCCACCAACGACCTCGGAGTCGTGACCGACGCTGAAGGCTGATTCCAAACGTCGGAGAACGTTCGTCGATAATCTGACCACTGCCAGCCCGAGTGCACGCCGAAATAGAAGCCGCTCCAGTTCGAAGGTGCCTCGTAGACGACAGCCCTGCCTCTTGACGGCATGCCATCGGCACTGGCCGTACCGGCGCCGATGAACGCGGCCGCGGCGAGCAAGGCAGAGCCCGCAGCAATTTTGCAGACTTCACGTATCACTTTCATGATCAACCCCCAGGGGTTTCTACCCATTTGCTGTTGGGACGGATCGAGCCCGCCACGGGCTCGATCTCGCCCAAATCCTTGGGCTGCTTTGCTTCAGAACTGTAACCGCTCGGCGCCGCCCGAACGGCAGCGTCCATCGTCTCGGTGGCCAACCGTTGCATGGCTTAGTGGCACCACCGGCCGCCCACCACCATTGCATATCTTCGTGGTAGCTCGCACCAGCGCACGTGATGTCGGCATCGAAGTGCCGGTAGCCCAGGTAGAACTGTGCTCGCCGCCGCATCGACCTTCTGCGTAACGCCGAGACCCCAGATGGTCCAGTGTCAGTGTTGGTCACGTCCAGTGACGGGCGGTGAAGTCCTGGCTGTCGTGTAGTCTGCGGCCAGCGCCGACTCCGCACCCCAATCCTTCCCTTGCCGTACTCGCCGTAGAGCGCGGTATTGCCGATGCCGAACCAGTTCTTGGCGATACCACCCTGGACCAGCCAGTGAGTGGCATCTTTCTTGGTGGCACCACCGGTCGAGCCCCAATAGCTGTTGGCGACATGGCCGGCGAAGTTGTAGTCAGACTCGGTCCAGTGCCCCTGCACGAACAGGCCTGAGGGCACATGCATGATCGACAGCTGCACCACCCCACGCCTGGATGTCGGGAGCGCGGGCCGACGAAGACGCCGCTGACGGATCCAGCGTTGCCGGCGTCAATCCGATCCCGCTAGCCTTCTCGTAGCCGATGCCGGCGGCGATGCGGAAACCGGAGAACTCACCCGCGTAGCGCAGCATCGAGCCCCAGTAATCGCCCGCCTCGGCGATCGAGGCGTCGAAGATGAACCCATCCACGTCGGGCTGGTGTAGCGCACCAGCTCGGTGCGGCCCTGGGCCGCCGCCGGGTCGCCGATGTTGGTCCAGTGTCATGGCGTAGTACTGCCCCGACGGACCGCGGATGAAGAAGCCGCCGTTCAACAGGATGAAGCTCGAGCTCGCGGCGATGCCGATGCCGCCGAGGTCGATCGTCTGCACCACGCCGGCGCTCTCGTACCGGCCGACCGTCAGGCGACCGATGTCTTTGTGCTCGATCCACCAAGCCACGCGCCGCGCGTCGCCGAAGTAGGCGTCGCGGTTGGATGCATTGAAGGAATCCGACCCTCCGATCGATCTCACCGACTTTGCCGTCCTCGTCAAGCTGGTTGACCTTGGAGGACGTGCCGCCGGCCTCGATTTCGATCATGATCTCGAAGCCCATCGACACGCTCGGGTTGACCTTGGCGCTGCCAAGGAACGAGAACCGGCTCGACGAGTTGGTGCTGTCGAGCCCGTAGTAGGTGTTGGAGCTCTTGCCGTCATCCCACCACAGCACAACTCTGTGCACCTGGCCGGTGATGGTCAGCGACATCTTGCGGTTGCCCTTGCGAGCGGTGGTGGCCTCGAGCTCGGCCACGCGCTCTTCCAGGTCTGCGCAGCAGTCGCCACCAAGGTCGGCTGCCTTGGCGGACGGCATCGCCACGCCACCCACGAACAAACCAGCCGCGGCAAACAGCGCCATCCGGCTGGTCGACTTTGACAACAGTCCCCCGATCATTCGCATTTCTCCGTTGGACGAACGCTAATTTACCGTACCAGTTACGGGCGGGGGGTCTTGGGGTACGACTGCCGTCAACAGGCCCCGCCCGTCCGTTAGGGTAGGCTTAACGCAGACCTCGCCGAACGGTAAACAAGCAAAGCACGAGTTGCACAGCTTTCCATCTGGTCTGTTGCTCAAAAGACGCAAAACGAATCGAGTTCGGACACGGCCTTAGGGCCAATTCTGCGGTGCAAGAATTCATGTCAATGAGTTGATCAGAGGCAAGAACTTTTTTTGAGCAGAGCCGCCAATTCTTTTGGCAAACTCCTGAATTTGCCGGGGAAACCATGTCGGGTCCGCCCCGCTACGGTTACGCTTGCCGGGGCGAGGGCCGGGGCGAGGATGTACTTTTGCGATGGCCACCCACGGCAGGAAGCTCGCCAGGAAGCTCAGCAGGGGCCCAGGCTGGCCGTTGCACAGGCCGGCCGGAGCTTCTCCCGTGACCCGGCAGCAGGCAAGAGAAACGGCCGAAGTGGCCGTCATCGGGGCCGGTCCAGCCGGACTGGCGGCGGCACTCGCGCTGGCCGCTCATGGCCTCGAGGTGGCGCTCGTGGCTCCGGCCTACGACCCAGCCCGCGCCGAGGCCGATCGGCGAACCACCGCGCTTCTGCCCACCAGCTTGGAACTACTGAAGAATTTGGATGTCTGGAAGCGATGCGCCGAGCATGGCGCGGCACTCGAGGGCGTACGCATCGTCGATGATCGCGGCGGTCTTCTGCGGGCGCCGGAAGTGCTGTTCAAAGCGCAGGAGCTGGGACTGTCGAGCTTCGGGGCCAATATCGCCAATTCGGCCCTGAATGCGGCCTTGCACGCTGCCAGCCTGGCGTTCCGCCTCACGTGGATCGCCACCTCCGCCGTCGTCGAGGTCACGTCCGCGCGCGACGGCGTCCGCATCGCCCTGGCGGAGGGCGGCGGCTTGCGGGCAAGGCTTGCCGTCGCCGCCGACGGTCGCGGCTCGATCACCCGTGCTGCTGCCGGCATCTCCACGCGCACGTGGGCTTATGATCAGACCGCCATCGCCACCACGTTTGCCCACGATCGTCCCCACGGCGGCACCACCACCGAGCTGCACCGGCGCGCGGGACCGCTAACCACCGTCCCCCTGCCCGGCAACAGCTCGAGCCTCGTGTGGGTGGAGCGGCCCGAGGAGGCGCGGCGGCTGATGGGCCTCGACGAAACCGCATTTCTGCTGGAGCTGGAGGGGAAGCTGCAGGGCCTTCTCGGGCCGCTCCACGGCCTCGCGCACTCGCGCCGCCTATCCGCTTGCCGGGCTGACCGCCGAGCGCATGGGGGCGAACCGAGTGGCTCTCGTCGGGGAGTCGGCGCACGTCATTCCCCCCATCGGCGCCCAGGGCCTCAACCTCGGTCTGCGCGATGCGGCAGCCCTTGCAGAGCATGTCGGCGCGGCACGGGCCCGCGGGCAGGATATCGGCGGCGAGCGAAACGCTTGCGGCCTACCATGCCGCCCGCGCCGGAGACGTGCTCGCCCGCACCGTCTCGATCGATCTTCTCAACCGCTCGCTGCTCGTTGACTTCCTCCCCGTCCAGGCCCTGCGCGGACTAGGGTTGCATCTGCTCGCCAACGCGCCGGCACTGCGCCGGCTTGCGGTGCGCGGCGGACTAGGCGCCGGCGGCGCGCTGCCACGCCTGATGCGGCCGGATGGCCAGCCGTGAGCCCTTGACGAGGCTGCCGGCCGCAGGGCAAGTCCCGCGCTCCTTCCAGCCTCCCGCTATCGCGTCCTGGCGAGCGTTGTTGCCGATGTCGAACCTGAAAGACCTGCGCTATCGCACAGAATACATGGGCCTGCGCATGATCGCAGCGCTGGTGCGTGCCGTGCCGCTCGACGTCGGCGTCAACATCTCGGCCAAAGCCTGGCGCTGGCTCGCGCCTTACGACCGGCGTCATCAGCGCGCGCTCGACAACCTCGCCATCGCCTTCCCCGAGAAGACACCCAAGGAGCGCGAGGCGATTGCGCTCGGCATGTGGGAGAACCTCGGCCGCGTAATGGCCGAGACCATGCAGATCGACCGCATCATCGCCGATCCCGGCCGCATCCAGATCATCAGCCGAAACATCCACGAGCGCTATCGCAACAAGCTCGGCGCCGCCGTCGGCGTATCCCTGCACATGGGCAACTGGGAGCTTGCCATCTGGCCCTTCACGCTCGCCGGCAACAACCCCGCCGCCGTCTATCGCACGGTGAAGAACCCCTACGTCGACAAATACCTGCGCGACCTGCGCAAGGACCTCTACCCCGGCGGCCTGCTGGGAAAAGGGAGTATCAACGGCAGCATCGAGGAAGGGCAGACGGACGGCGCGGCTGATCATGGATTTCGTGCGCAAGGGCGGTCGCCTCGGGCTCGTCTGCGACCTGCACGACCGCACCGGCCTGCCCGTGCCGTTCTTCGGCAGGCCGGCCAAGTCGGTGACGATCCCGGCCATGATCGCGCGCCGCGTGGGGGCCCGCATCTGGATGTCGCGCTGCCTGCGGGTCGGCAAGCAGAGCCGCTTCCAGATCGAGCTCAAGGAGCTGAAAGTTCCGCGCACGGCAAGCCAAGCCGACGACGTGAAATGGATCACGACCCAGATGCAGAAGCAGTTCGAGGCCTGGATCCGCGAAGCGCCCGAGCAGTGGAGCTGGAACAACCGGCGCTGGGGCTGAGCCGCCACGCGGCATTTGACAGTCGCACGCGGGGCTCTACAGTGCGTTTGTTGCAGCGCAGCAACGGACCCGCCTCATGCCCGCCACACGCACGCCCGCCAAGCATTTCGCCCCTCTCGCCGTGGGCGCGCCCGAGCCGTTCCGCCAGCTTCCCGTGCGTCTCGAACGCATGGTGCACTTCCTGCCCCCGCACAACGCGAAGATCCGCGCTCGCGTGCCGGAGCTGATCGGCCAGGTCGACGTGGTGCTGGGCAACCTCGAGGACGCCATCCCCGCCGACGCCAAGACGGCGGCCAGACGCGGCTTCATCGAGATGGCGCAGGCCAACGACTACGGCCAGACCGGCCTGTGGACCCGCATCAACGCGCTCAACTCCCCCTGGGCGCTCGACGACATCCTGGAGATCGTGCCGGCGGCTGGCGCCAAGCTCGACGTCATCATGCTGCCCAAGGTCGAGGGCCCCTGGGACATCCACTACCTCGATCAGCTGCTGGCCCAGCTCGAGGCCAAGCACGCGCTGCCCAAGCCGATCCTGATCCACGCCATCCTGGAGACGGCCGAGGGCGTCAACAACGTCGAGGCCATCGCCGGGGCGAGCCCGCGCATGCATGGCATGAGCCTGGGGCCTGCGGACCTCGCCGCATCGCGCGGCATGAAGACGACGCGTGTGGGCGGCGGCCATCCCGCCTACGGCATCCTCGCCGATCCGGGCGCCAAGGGAAGCCAACGTGCCTTCTTCCAGCAGGACCTCTGGCACTACACGCTCTCGCGCATGGTCGACGCCTGCGCCGCCTATGGCATCAAGGCGTTCTACGGCCCGTTTGGCGACTTTGCCGATTTGGAGGCCTGCGAGTCCCAGTTCCGCAACGCCTTCCTGCACGGCTGTGTCGGCGCCTGGACCCTGCATCCGAGCCAAATCGAGATCGCCAAGCGCGTATTCAGCCTGGACCCCAAGGAGGTTGCGTTCGCCAAGCGCATTGTCGAGGCCATGCCCGACGGCAGCGGTGCTGCCATGATCGACGGCAAGATGCAGGACGACGCCACCTGGAAGCAGGCCAAAGTCATCCTCGATCTCGCCAAGCTGGTGGCGAGCAAGGACCCCGAGCGCAAGGCCCTGTATGGGCTGTAGCGGTCTCGTGCCAGGCAGAGCAACAAGTGATGCGTCAAGCGCCACAATGAAACCGAAGTGACGCATTGATTGTTCGGACCGCGGCCGATATCGACTTATATCAAACGATTTATGCAGGGTGCGGCCGATGGGCCAAGTCGGAAGGGCAAAATTCAGCGTCGGTCAGGTGGTGCGCCATCGCGTGCACCCCTTTCGCGGCATCATCTTCGACATCGACCCGATCTTCAACAACACCGAGGAATGGTGGCAGGCGATCCCCGCCGACGTGCGCCCACGCAAGGATCAGCCCTACTACCACCTGCTAGCCGAGAACGAGCACACCGAGTACGTCGCCTACGTCTCCGAGCAGAACCTGCTGCCCGACGCGTCCGGCAGGCCGCTGCGCCACCCCCAGGTCGGCGAGCTGTTCGCGCTCGAGGATGATGGCAACTACCGCCCGCTGTTCCTGCAACAGCCTCACTGAAGGTCCAGCGGGGCACCACCCGCCCGAGGCTGTCGCCGCAAAAAGCGAGGAAGCCACCGCAGAGCCGTTGGCCTCCCTGATGTCGGCGTTGTCTATCCGGTTTGGCCGGAGGGCGCGCCTATTTCTTGGCGGCGGGCGCTTTGGCGGCAGGGGGCGCGGCTGCGGCCTTCTTTTGCTGCTCCTCCATCTCCTTCTTGTGCTGCTCTGCCAGCTGGTGCTGGCGCGCCGCGATCTGCTGCATCAGCGCCTTGCGCGCCTCGCTGTATTGCTTGTTGTCGACGGGCTTGCCGGCATAGGACTGCTCGAAGCCGTTGAGGGGCACGGGGAAGCCGACAGGGGCCCCGTTGGCGCCGATGGTGAACACCACCAGGCCGCCGTCCGACTTGAGGTCGTTGATGAGCTCCGGCGTTGCCTCGACCTCAGCCGTGCAGCCGGCGGGGTGGCAGAGCGTGTAGGCGAGCTTGATCGCCTTCAGCTTGGCCTCGTCGATCTTCTCCTTCTTCTGCACCTTCTCCCAGGCATCCTTGGGATAGAGCGTGGCGCGCATGCCCGCCTGCAGCATCATGCCAAGCGGCACCATCACCATGAAGTGCTGCTTCTCCTGGCCTTCGATCTGCCGCAAAGCGGCCGACACCAGGACCATTCCCGTATTGCCGTCGAGGCGCTCGTGATGCGTCAGGCAGATGTTGAGCTCCTTTCTCTCCTCCTTGCCATCCTTGCCTTTGACGATGCCCGCCGCTTTCTCGCACAGCTTTACCCATGCGCTCTGCGCCGGGCCGGCCTCGGCGTGCGCGTCCTTCTTTGCGGGCGCGGCCGGCGCCTTCTTCTCGGGTCCCTTCTTCGCCGCCGGCTGCTGCGCGGCTACGCTGCCCGTCAAGCCGGCGACGGCAACGGCCACAGCCAGCGCGAGCACGCCCGCATGCCGAATACGCCCCGCTGCTGCAGACTGCAAAATCCGATGTGCCATTTTCCTCTCGACCTCTCCCTGCACGGCCGGTTTCACCGGCCTCAGGCCCCTGAAAATGAACGCTGCGCTTCATCGCGCGTGGCGCGCACTAATGGTCGGAATGCGGCAATCCCGTGACGCGCTGCGGCCACAGCGATGATATGTGCGGATGATGCAAGCGGCACGTTGCCAGCCTGCCACGCCGGCGTCAAACGCACGCAGCTGAGCCTCTGCCACGCAATCGGCCAGCCCGTGCTAGACACTGCTCGTGTTTCGCCCGGCAGAGCGACGGCCCGTGCCCATCGTGCGCTGCAGCCCCGCCGCATCCGATCACTTTCCGCAAAGCCCAAACCAGAACAAAATGCCGCACTCGAAAGTTGCCGCCGCAGTCCTGCTCGTTTGCCTCAGCGTCGATCCTGCGGTCGCGGCCGAGCCTGTGCACGGCATTGCCATGCACGGAGCCCCCAAGCTCGCGCCGGACTTCCAGCACTTGCCCTATGTCAACCCCTCCGCACCCAAGGGCGGCCGGCTCGTGCTCGGCGCACAGGGCACCTTCGATAGCCTGAACCCCTTCATCTACAAGGGTGTAACGCCCGGCAATGTCCGCGAGTACGTGTTCGAGAGCCTGATGGCACGCAATGCTGACGAGCCGTTTGCGCTCTACGGCCTGATCGCCAAGAGCGTCGAGGTCCCCGAGGACCGCAGCTCCATCACCTTCCACCTCGACGAGCGGGCCCGCTTCTCCGATGGCACGCCCATCACCCCGGAGGACGTGCTCTTCAGCCATGCGCTGCTGAAGGAGAAGGGCTGGCCCTACCATCGCTCGCACTACAGCAAGGTGGCGAAGGCGGAGAAGATCGGCACCAACAGCGTGCGCTTCACGTTCGACGCCGCCGGCGACCGCGAGATCCCGCTCATCCTTGCGCTGCTCCCCATCCTGCCCAAGCACAAGCTCGATGCCGAGACCTTCGAGCGCACCACCCTCGAGCCACCCGTCGGCAGCGGACCCTACGTGATCTCCAAGGTCGACACCGGGCGCTCCATAACCTACTCCCGCAACCCCGATTGGTGGGCGCGCGACCTGCCCGTCATGCGCGGGCGCTTCAATTTCGACGAGATCCGGGTCGAATATTTTCGCGATGCCTCCTCGCTGTTCGAGGCCTTCAAGAGCGGCGAGATCGAGGTGCGGCCCGAGAGCGACCCCGGGCGCTGGATCGAGGGCTACAATTTCCCCGCCGTCAAGGACGGTCGCGTGCTCAAGCGCGAGTTCGACACGCACCTTCCTTCCGGCATGTCCGCGCTGGTCTTCAATACGCGTCGGCCTCTCTTCGCCGATCCGCGAGTGCGCCGTGCCTTCATCTTCATGTTCGATGCCGAATGGATCAACCGCAGCCTGTTCGACGGCGCCTACAAGCGCACGCAGAGCTTCTTCGAGCGCTCGGAGCTGTCCTCGCACGGCCGGCCAGCCGACACCCGCGAGCGGGCACTGCTTGCCCCCTACGCCCGGTACGTCAAGCCGGAGGTGCTCGACGGCACCTACCGCCTGCCCGTGACCGACGGCACCGGCAACAGCCGCGACAACCTGCGCGCCGCCCTCGAGCTTCTGACCCAGGCCGGCTACAAGATGGAAGGCGGCCGGCTGCTGAAGGCCGGCGAGCCGCTCACCTTCGAGTTCCTGGCCCAGACCCGGCAGCAGGAGCGCGTGATGCTGAGCTATGCCCGTACGCTGGAGCGCTTGGGCATCGGCCTCACCATCCGCCTGGTCGACACGGCCCAATACTGGTCCCGCCTCAAGGGCTTTGATTTCGACATGATCCAGTGGACCTGGAGCGCGTCCCTCTCCCCCGGCAACGAGCAGATCAACCGCTGGAGCAGCAAAGCAGCCACAATCGAAGGCTCCCTCAACTATCCAGGCGTCAAGAACCCGGCTGCCGATGCGATGATCGAGGCGTTGCTCGAGGCGAAGACACAGGGGGATTTCACCTCCGCCGTGCGCGCCTTCGACCGCGTGCTGATCTCGGGCGACTACGTCATCCCCCTGTTCTATCTGCCCAAGGTGTGGGTCGCGCACTGGAGCCAGCTGCACTACCCCGAGACGCCCCCGCTCGGCGGCTTCGATCTCGACACCTGGTGGTGGCAGGCGCCGCAGTGAGCGGCCCGCCATTGCGCGTGCGGCCCTCGCCCATTATCAGGCTGCCATGGCGCCCACAGACACGACCCCGCGAACGCAGGATCTGGCCGATCTCGACAGGCTCATAGCGCGCATGCGCGCGGGCGAGCGGCGCGCCATCTCGCGCGCCGTCACCGAGCTCGAGCGGCTCTCGCCTGTCGCCCCGCCCCTGCTGCAAGCCATGGAGCCGCACCTCGGCCACGCCCTCGTGCTCGGCTTCACGGGAGCGCCGGGGGCGGGCAAGTCGACCCTCGTCAACGCCTTCACGCGGCATGTGCGGGCGGAAGGCAAGACTGTCGGCATCATTGCCGTCGATCCGTCGAGCCCGGTGTCGGGGGGCGCGATCCTGGGCGACCGCATCCGCATGACGGCAACGCTCGACGACGACGGCGTGTTCATGCGCTCGCTCGCAAGCCGCGGGCATCTTGGCGGATTGTGCCCAGCCGCAGTGCGCGTCATCGATGCGCTCGACGCAGTCGGCAAGGACCTGATCCTGATCGAGACCGTCGGCACCGGCCAGAGTGAGATCGACGTGGCAGAAGTGGCCGACGTGCGCGTGCTGGTCACCGCGCCCGGCCTCGGCGACGACATCCAGGCCATGAAGGCCGGGCTCATCGAGATGGCCGACATCATGGTCGTCAACAAGGCCGATCGCGAGGGCGCCGAGGGCGCGGTGCAGCAGCTCAAGAGCGCGCAGGCGCTGCGCGCGCACGATCGCCATGCCGTGCCGGTGCTCAAGACCACGGCGACGAGCGGTGCCGGCATCGAGGCCCTGGCCGCGGCCATCGAGGACGTCGCGGCGGTGCGACTGGGCGAGGGCGCAAGAGCAAGGCGGCGCCGCCGCGCACGCTATCTGATCGCACGGGCTGCTGCCGACCTCCTCGCGCAGCGCGTCAAGGCCGGAGGCGGGAGTGCGCTCGATCAGCTCGCCGATGACGTGCTGGCGGGGACGCTCAGCGCAGAGGAGGCCGCGCGCCGCTTGCTGTAGCTCTGCGCAGCGGCTCCGGCGGCCCGCCTCCGAGCACGCGCTCCATGCGCGCGAGGAAGACGGGCGAGGACGGTTGAGAAGCGCTCGGGGCGAGCAGGCGCGAGACGAGCGGCCAGGCGCCTCGCATCAGTCTCTGCCCGGGCCTTTCGATATAGCGCAACGTGAAGCGCGAGTAGACGATCAGCAGCACGATGAGCGTCGGGACATAGACGGCGACGCTCGCCGCGCCGCTCAGGCCGAGCTTGGCCGCGACGGCAAGATAGGGCTTGGAGAAGATCGCACCCACGAGGGCGTGATTGAGATAGATCGAATAGCTGCCTGTCCCGAGGCGGTGCAGCTGCAGCCGGCGGAAGGCGCCGCTCACCAGCCCCTGCTCGGCGGCGAACACATAGATCACGGCCGCCAAGGCGAACGTCACCAGATACCAGTAGGGCCTGGTGCCGGGGCAGCGCAGCAGCAGGCAGACCCCAAGTATGGTCCCGACCTCGGCGATGGTGCCCCAGATCGGCCCGCCCAGGAAATCGAAGCGGGCGTGCAGGCGATAGAGCAGGCATCCCATCGACAGCCCGTAGAGCGTGCGCACGAGCGCGTTCGGCCCATAGTCGCTGGGGGCGACCGCGAAAGTGAACATGTAGGCAGCCGCGACTATCACGATGCCGGCGCAGAGCGGCACCAGCGCACGACGGCCGTAGCGCACGACGAGGGCATAGACGATCACGGCGGAGAAGAGCTCGGTGGAGACGGTCCAGGAGGGATAGTTCCAGCTGATCTGGTCTCCCAGGAGCCCCGTCGATTGCAGCAGCAGGAGAGTGTCGAGGAAGTTGAGCGGATTCATGCCCTCGAACGCGGGCTGCCGCATGACGACCCCGGCATGCTCGACCGCCAGCTTGCCCAGCTGCAGCAGGATGAACATGGAGAGGGCGAAGACGTGGAGAGGATAGAGCCGCGCCAGGCGCCGCCACACGAATTGGCCCAGCGGCTGAGGTCTGGACAAGTAGATGTGGGCAAGAACGAACCCGCCGAGCACGAAGAAGAAGTCGAGCAAGTTGAAGAGGCGCTCGAAGATGCCGCTGGTCGCCAGCTCGGGGTGCGTCCAGCGGAAGTGGAAGATGGCAACCCCCACCGCCGCCAGCCCCCGGAACGTATCGAGCGCGAAGTACCGCCGCGGGGTGCGACCCTCAGCTACCGCGCTACCGACGCCATTTGTCACCTTCTGTTCGTGCATCACCGTCCGCTTTCCCTTCAGGGGACACTAGATGCATCACGGCGGCGTGATCAGCAGCGGCGGGAAATTAACCTTAGGCGTTTGCGTTAAGGCGACGTAGGGCGGGGCGGCTCTCCCAGGCGGCCGCTCGGGCTCGCGCTGCAGGGAGGTCCGCCGACCTGCTGTCGTTGCGTGAATCCTGCTCTATTCCTCGGTTTCAGAGCAAGATTCACGTTCCATGATCGAAGCGAAGCGATCTTGCTCTAGGCGGCCTGCGCGCCAGCCCGCAGCAGCTTGTAGGTGATGGAGTCGGTCAGCGCCTCGAAGCTGGCGTCGACGATGTTGGGCGACACGCCGACCGTGAACCAGCGCTCTCCCGTGCCCTTGTCGCGGCTCTCCACCAGCACGCGGGTGATGGCCTCGGTGCCGCCGGTGAGGATGCGCACCTTGTAGTCGACGAGCTCCACGTCGGCGATGAGCTTCTGGTAGCGGCCCAGGTCCTTGCGCAGCGCCTGGTCGAGCGCGTTGACGGGGCCGTTGCCCTCCGCCACCGACCACACCTCCTCGCCGCCGGCGATGTTTGCCTTCACGGAGGCTTCCGACACCGTGATGAGCCTGCCGGTGGCGTCGTATCGGCGCTCCCGACCTCGACGCGGAAGCTCCTGATGCGAAAGTAGTCCGGCACCTCGCCCATCAGCCGCCGGGCCAGCAGCTCGAAGGACGCATCCGCCCCCTCGTAGGCATAGCCCACGGCCTCGCGCGCCTTGACCTCCTCGAGCAGGGTCGAGATGCGCCGGTCGTCCCGGCTAAGAGGAATGCCGAGCCGCTCCAGCTCGTGGATCAGGTTGGATTTGCCGGCCTGATCGGAGACGAGCACGCGGCGGCGATTGCCGACGGTCTCGGGCTGCGACATGCTCGTAGGTGGCGGGCTCCTTGAGGATGGCGCATGGCGTGGATGCCGGCCTTGGTGGCGAACGCCGCCTCGCCGACGTAGGGCGCCTGGCGGTTGGGGGCGCGGTTCAGGAGCTCGTCGAGCAGCCGGCTGGCGTGGGTCAATTTCTTCAGGCGCTCCGGCGTCACCCGCGTCTCGAAGCGCTCGCGCGAACTCGGGCTTGAGGACCAGCGTGGGGATCAGCGAGGTGAGGTTGGCGTTGCCGCAGCGCTCGCCGAGCCCGTTGAGGGCGCCCTGGATCTGGCGCGCCCCGGCGCGCACGGCCGCCAGCGTATTGGCCACGGCGTTCTCGGTGTCGTTGTGGGTGTGGATGCCCAGGTGCGCGCCGGGCACGTGCGCGACCACGTCGGCAACGATCTCCGCGATCTCGTGCGGCAGCGTGCCGCCGTTGGTGTCGCACAGCACCACCCAGCGCGCGCCGGCCTTGTGGGCCGTGGTCGCCACGGCCAGCGCATAGTCGCGATTGCCCTTCCAGCCGTCGAAGAAATGCTCGCAGTCGATCATGGCTTCACGGCCTGGCCTGGGCGATCGCCTCGACCGACTGCGCGATGCCCTCGAGGTTCTCCGCGTTGGTGATGCCGAGCGCCACGCGCACGTGATAGTCCCAGGCCTTGGCGACGAGGCAGATGGCTTTGGCCTTGGCCTGCAAGGTCGCCTGGAAGCCGGGATCGTTGGCGAGCGAGCGGCCGGCCCGCTTGGTCATGCCGAAGGCGGTGAAGGTCGCGTGCTCGAAGCCCGGATCGGCAGCAAAGAACTCGGTGTCGGTGACGTTGGCGCCGGGATAGCCGCCCTCGATGTAGTCGACGCCCAGCTCGTCCAGCGTGCGCGCGATCAGCCGCTTGTCCTCGAGCGAGAAGTCGACGCCCGTCGTCTGCGCGCCGTCTCGAGAGTCGTATCGAAGAGATAGAGCCGCTCTTTGCCCATCACGACGTGAACCGGATCAGAAGCCGCACCGCCAGGGCCGCGGCCAGCACCAGCACGACGATCTTGAGGGCGAGGTAGTAGTAGCGATGACGCCAGAACGGCGGCCGCGCGTTGGGGTCGGAGGTCATGGCTTCTCCCGTGCGAGGAATTCTTCCATCGCCCTCACGAAGCCCTCTGCTCCGTCGACGATTGCGCGCGCCGTAACCACATCCATATGTTCGTGATCGTAGTCGACGGCGAGGCGCGCATCCTCAGTTTGCGAGAATATGCGACCGAGGGAACGATCAAAGCCACGGTCCTTGACGAAATGCTTGCCGAAACGCCTGATGATGGACGCATGTGTCTTCGCCTTCAAGAGCTCGGGGTCGATAGCCTCCAAGCCAGCTTGCGCAGCATCGAGCATCGCGTAGTACGAGCGATTTATGGCGCCGACGCGTGTCACCCGCTCCGAGGAGAAGCCTCGCAGATTTCACCGCAGTCTTTGCATCCGCCAACAAGTTGCTCATGCTGCGCGCGTCAATGGGCGCCCATCTTTGCGGTCGACTTATTAGTCGTTGTCTTGGATGATTTGCCGGCGAATCCCACGCGGAGCGCGGAATCGGCCACGGCTGAATGTAGAGGTCGTGTTCGAGCAGAATATCGTAGGCGAGGCCCGCGAGACGCATCTTCTCCCCCAGAAATGCCAATCGCCGTCCTCGAGGATGACGGCTACGTCGGCATCGCTGTCTGGCCGCGCATCGCCGCGCGCGCGGCTGCCGAAGATCAAGATGTCGACAACCCGGGCGCCATAGTGTTGCCGCACAGCGACGACGAAGGCGTCGAGAGCCTTGCGCTCAGCAGGCGTCATCGCTTCACTTCCCACGTGGTCACGATCTCGCCGGTGGCTGGGTCCTTGGCGTCCTTGAGCTGGATGCCCATGGCGGCGAGCTCGTCGCGGATGCGATCGGCTTCCTTGAAGTTGCGGGCCTTGCGGGCGGCGTTGCGGGCGGCGATCAAGCGCCTCGACCGTGTGCTCGTCGATGGTGATCGAGGCGTTGTCGCCAGGCCTTCCATGTCGCTCGGCGACAGTCTGCAGCAGCCCGATGAGCCTGAGCCAATGCACCGGAGGCAGGCCGCTGCAGGCTTCGTCGCCCTTGGTCGCCTCCGAACGCAGCGCGTGAAGTGCCGCGACCGCCTGCGGCGTGTTGAGATCATCCTTGAGCGCCTCCAGTAATCCGCGCACGGTGGCGCGCGCTCGCCGGCATCGGCGGTCAGCTCATACCAGTGGTCGAGAGTGCGAGCGCGACTCCTGCAAGCTCTTCTCGCTGAATTGATCGGCTGCCGGTATTGGCTGGAGAGCATTGCCAGCTTGATCACCTCGCCCGGCCATTCCCGCGACAGCTCGTTGATCGTGACGAAATTGCCGAGGGACTTGCTCATCTTCTCGCCCTCGACCTGCAGGAAGCCGTTGTGCATCCAGTAGTTGGCCATCACCGGCGTGCCGTGGGCGCAGCGGCTCTGCGCGATCTCGTTCTCGTGGTGGGGGAAGACGAGGTCGATGCCGCCGCCGTGGATGTCGAACACGTGCGGTGCGCCCAGCGCCACCCGCCTTGCCTCGCCACAGCCACTCGGCCATGGCCGAGCACTCGATGTGCCAGCCGGGCCGGCCCGGCGCAGCGATGCCGCAGGGCGACGGCCAGGCCGGCTCGCCGGGCTTGGACGGGCTTCCACAGCACGAAGTCCATCGGCCCCTTCTTGTAGGGCGCCACGTCCACGCGGGCGCCGGCCTCCATCTCCTCCAGCGAGCGGTTGGCGAGCCGGCCGTAGTCCGGCATCGAGGACACGTCGAACAGCACGTGCCCCTCGGCCACGTAGGCATGGCCCCGCGCCACCAGCGCCTCGATCAGCGCCTTCATCTCCGGGATGGACTGGGTCGCGCGCGGCTCCACCGTCGGCGGCAGCACGCCGAGCGCGGCGATGTCCTCGTGGAACTGGCCTCGGTCTTCTCGGTGACGCTTGGCCGATCGCCTCGTTCAGCGGCAGCTCGCGGATACTCCTCCGCGGCCCGCGCGTTGATCTTGTCGTCGACGTCGGTGATGTTGCGCGCATAGGTGACGTGCTCGGCCCCGTAGATGTGCCGCAGCAGCCGGAACAGCACGTCGAACACGATGACGGGGCGCGCGTTGCCGATGTGGGCGAAGTCGTAGACCGTCGGGCCCGCACACGTACATGCGCACGTTGGCGGGGTCGATCGGCCGGAACGGCTCCTTCCGCCGCGTCAGCGTGTTGTAGAGCGTGAGCGTCATGTCACCCCTGGCCGCTGGCGGGGCGTTTCTCTGTCACGGGATCGGGCAAAGAAGCGGCCGCGCGCCAGCCTTGCGCTAGCTCGTTGCAATAATGCCGCACGGAATATTTACGGCTGGTGTGCGCGTGCCTGCATGGCCGCCTTATCCGCGCTTTCCCATGCAACGTCAAGGCGCTGAGGGCGGACAGGCGCGGCCTCCGCGCCGCATTTGCGCTGCATTGACCGGCCAGTTTGACGATCCCATAATCGGCACCGGAAAAGTTCGGCAGAGTCAACGCCGGGCCGGCGGGGGTCCTGGCTAACTCGGAATTTTCCGATGCACGAAGGCACTTCCAGGCGGCGGACCGCACGCGCTACGTTGCTGGCGCTGGGCGCGGCGGCGGCGCTCGGCCTGACGGTGGCCGACGCGCTCGGCGCAGGGCTGGGGCTGGTGGCCGTGGTCGCAGCCCGAGCCGCGTCCGCGCGAGCCCATCTACCGCCCACCCATGAACGGCGAGTTGCCGCCGGGCCAGCCGCCCCCAGGTCAGCAGCCGCTCCCGCAAGGCCAGGTGCCAGGCTACGGCCAGCGCGAGCAACATCTGCTTGCAGCTCGAGCAGCGGCTGGTGGCGGAGACGCAGGGCGGCAACCAGGGACGCGAGCTGCTGCCCAAGATCGAGAACGACATGCGCGCAGCTCGAGCGCAGCACCAGACCGCACAATTGCAGCTCGACCGCGCCGACTGCTGGGACCAGTTCCTGTTCTCGCGCACGCTGCGGCGCACGCCGCGCTGCGTCGGCGCTCGCCCGCGATGCCGACAACGCCCGCCAGCGCCTGGCCGACCTCGACGCGCAGCGGCGCCAGATCATGGGCACCGCGCGAGCGCGCTCCTTCCAGGACGACATCATTCGCGAGCTCGCCCGCAACGGCTGCGGCCCGCAGTATACGTCAGGAGGCGCGCCGTCGCGAAGCGGCCCGCAACCCGTTCTCCACGCTATGGGGCGAGGAGAACGACGGCCCGCGGGGCAGCCCCAACCAGTTCGGCAACCTGCCGTTCGCGACCTACCGGACGCTGTGCGTGCGGCTGTGCGACGGCTACTACTTCCCGGTCAGCTTCTCGACGCTGCCCAACCATTTCCAGCGCGACGCGGATGTGTGCCAGTCGCAGTGCGCGGCTCCCGCCGAGCTCTTTTATCACCAAAACCCCGGCGGGTCGGTCGAGCAGATGGTGTCGGCGGCCAACCAGCAGCCCTACACCAGCCTCAAGTCGGCCTGGCGCTATCGCAAGGAGTTCGTGCAGGGCTGCTCGTGCAAGGCGGCCGAATACCAGCCGCAGCAGGCTTGAGAAGAAGGCCGAGGCGCCGGCAGGCGCCCCGGCCGCGGCGGCAGGGTGCAAGACTAGCGCAGGTCGGGACGGCAGTCGGGCCGCCGGTCTGGCGGCCGAGCCGGCGGCGGTCGCGCCGCGATGGACGAGTAGCGCGTATGAGCCGGCCTCGACAGCGTTCTCGACGAACGGCTGGCGCTGCGGCCGCTCGGCCTCGACGACTTCTCCGCCCTGCGCCACCTCCACGCCAACTCGCTGCGCGCCCAGACCCTCGGTGTGCTGTCCGACGCGGAGGTGGCGGCCTTCACCGAGCTCGTCTACTCGCCCGCCTATGCCACCCTTCTGATGAAGGAGGAAGTGTAGGGCGCCTGGCTCGACGGCGAGCTCGTCGGCACGGCCGGCTGGCACGCCAAGCCGGCAACGGGCCACCGCCGCATCGGCGGCATCTTCGTGCGCCACCCCCGGCTCGGCATCGGCCGGCGGCTGCTCGCCGAGGCCGAGGCCCGCGCGCACCAGTGCGGTTTCGAGCGGATCGCCGCCGGCGCCACGGCCAACGCCGTGCCCTTCTTCCAGAGGTTCGGCTATGCGATCGCCTCGAGCGGAAAAAAGATGTTCACGCTCGGCTGCTCCCTCCCTGTGACCTTCCTGCGCAAGGAGCTGTCGGCCCCGCTCTCCCGCGCGCTCAACTAGCTAGGCTGTGGCTTAACGAATTGGGAATAACAATTCGTCGCCTCGCCGGTTCCGGGCGTGTCGCCGGTCGCAAAGAGATGTCGAATGTTCTCGGATAGCGGGACGGTTGCCCCTTGACATTTGGTCAGTGCAAAGCACATAAGGCTGTATCTTCGGCCCCTATGGTTGCTGCATCCCAATTCCACGGCCGAACCATGGATGATTTCAGTGTTAGCGCCCGTGTCGATCAGATTTATGGAGCGTATCTTACCGCGGTCTTTCGAAATGACTACTACAGGCGAGTGCACGAAGTTACGCGCTCCTACGCGTCACAATTGGATTTCGCAATCGGCTTGGTACGGCCGGAAGTGGCGGTTCAGGATTGGGTATCCTCGCGAGCCCCAACTTTGCTTGGCTTTGCGCGGTGCTTACGACCGGTTCGACAGATTTGGCCATCGCAAAGGCCACTTACAACTGGCCGGATTGCCTGCAGAAGGCAATTGAACTTGAGAATTACTACAACAAGATCGCCTCGGAATACAAAATACTTGTTGATGACCTCCAAGCGTACAGGACTTGGCGTCAGGAATTTGAGACGAAGCACAAGGATCTTCGCGAAAAAAGTGAGAAGCCACCTATCGTGTTTACCTACAGGAACTTGTCAACAAAGCGCCAAAGAGAGATACAGAATAGCATCAAGGAGCGCATCCAATATCACTCGTGGTGGAAACCGGATGGAGCTATAGATGGAAAAGCCAAAAGATACGCGCCCCAACAGCCCAATCAGACCGCCTGACGGCTGGCTCCACTTCATTGGCCCTATGCAAGACTAGAGCGCGATCACATTTTCACGTGGAGTTCGGCGAGACCTACCCGATCACCTCGCGGAACTTGTTGGTGATCGGATAGCGGCGATCGCGGCCGAAGTTGCGCGCGGAGATCTTGACGCCCGGCGCCGCCTGCCGGCGCTTGTACTCGGCCAGATAGAGCAGCCGCTCGACCTTCTGCACCGTCTCGGCCGGGTGGCCGCGGGCCACGATGTCGGCGAGCGGCATCTCCTGCTCGACCAGGCACGCCAGGATGTCGTCGAGCACCTCGTAAGGCGGCAGCGAATCCTGGTCGGTCTGGTTCTCGCGCAGCTCCGCCGTGGGCGGCCGCGTCAGGATGTTCTCGGGGATGACGATGCCGCCGGGGCCCTTGCCGCCCTTGGGCACATGCGCGTTGCGCCAGCGCGCCAGGCGGTAGACCTCCATCTTGTAGAGGTCCTTGATCGGGTTGAAGCCGCCGTTCATGTCGCCGTAGAGCGTGGCATAGCCCACCGACATCTCGCTCTTGTTGCCGGTCGTCACCACCATGCCGCCGAACTTGTTGGAGATCGCCATCAGCATCGTGCCGCGCACGCGGCTCTGGATGTTCTCCTCGGTGATGTCGGGCTCGCGGCCCGCGAACATCTTGGCCAGCGCCTTGCCGAGAAGCCCTCCACCGGCTCGGCGATGGGCACGATGTCGTAGCGCACGCCGAGCGCCTCGGCGCAGTCGGCGGCATCGGCGAGGCTCTCGTTGGAGGTGTAGCGGTAGGGCAGCATCACGCAGTGCACGCGCTCCGGTCCCAGCGCGTCGACCGCCATGGCCGCGAACAGCGCGCAGTCGATGCCGCCGGACAGGCCCATCACCACGCCCGGAAAACCGTTCTTGTCGACGTAGTCGCGCAAGCCCAGCACGCAGGCGTGATAGGCCGCCGCCTCCTGTTCCTCGAGGCCGGCGCGCTCGCCCTGCACGCACCGCCACCCGGCGGCCGTGCGGCGCATCTCGACCACGCTGATCGCCTCCTCCCACGCCGGCATCTGCACGGCGAGCTTCAGGTCGGCGTTGAGAACGAAAGAAGCCCCGTCGAACACCAGCTCGTCCTGGCCGCCGATCTGGTTGAGATAGAGCAGCGGCAGCCCGGTCTCCGTGACGCGCGCCACGGCCACGTTCATGCGCAGATCGGGCTTGGGCCAGTCGAACGGCGAGCCGTTGGGCGAGATCAGCATCTCCGAGCCCGTCTCCTGCAGGCACTCGCACACCTCCTCCTTCCAGATGTCCTCGCAGATCGGCACGCCGATGCGCACGCCGCGAAAGCTGACCGGCCCCGGCATCGGCCCCGGATCGAACACGCGCTTCTCGTCGAACACGCCGTAGTTGGGCAGGTCGACCTTGTGGCGCACGGCCTCGACGCGACCGCCGTCGAGCAGTGCGATCGAGTTGTAGAGCTTGCCGTCCTCCGCCCAGATGGTGCCGACGATCACGCCAGGGCCGCCGTCGGCCGTCTCGGCCGCAAGCGCTCTCGACGGCCGCGCGCGCGGCGGCCGCAAAGGCCGGCTTGCGCACCAGGTCCTCGGGCGGGTAGCCGGTGATGAAAAGCTCGGAGAACACGACGAGATCGGCACCCTTGGCAGCCGCATCGGCGCGGGCCTTGCGCAGCTTGGCGGCGTTGCCGGCAAGGTCGCCGACCACAGGATTGAGCTGGGCGAGCGCGATCTTGAGCGAGTCCGTAGGGCCATGCGACATGGGACGACATTAGGGCTGGCGAATGCGGCCCGCGCAACGCGCCAGATGGGAATAGGGGGGATGCAGTGTCGTCGGGGATGGCAACCGCACTCGGGACGGGTGCCATTCTGCTATGGGCCACCCTCGCCAGCCTGACGGCGTTGCGAGGGCCGATTCCGCCCTTCGAAACAACGGCCCTCGCCTTCCCGATCGGCGGTTCCACCGTCCTGCTCGCCGCCATTCTGCGCGGTCGCTTCGCCATGCTGAGGCCGACTTGGGCCTCGCTCTCGCTCGGCATCTACGGCCTCTTTGCCTATCACGCCCTCTATTTCGCCGCCCTGAAGCTGGCCCCGCCTGCGGAAGCGAGCCTGATCACATCGCTATGGGCGCTCCTCACCGTGCTCTTCTCGGGGCTGCTGCCCAGCCATCGCCTGCGGCTCCAGCACGTGATCGGGGCCCTGCTCGGGTTCGCCGCCGCCGCCATCCTCGTGTACGACAAGCTTGGAACGGATAGTCCTGGAGCCGGAACGCGCCTGGGCTTCGCGCTGGCCTTTGCCTGCGCCTTCGTGTGGTCGAGCTATTCCGTCGCCTCGCGGCTGCTGGCCTCGGTGCCGAGCGAGAGCATCGCGGTGCCCTGCCTGGCAACCTCGGCGCTGGCGGGCCTTTGCAGCCTGATGTTCGAGCAATGGGTGGCGCCGCCCGGGCCTGGCTCGTGGGCGGCGCTCACGGGCTTGGGACTAGGCCCTCTGGGTGCCGCCTTCGTGCTGTGGGACATCGGCATGAAGAAGGGCAACGTGCCGCTGCTCGGCGTGCTCTCCTACGCCTCGCTGATCCTCTCCACCGCGCTGCTCGTCGCCCTGGGCCTTGCCGAGGCGACCTGGTCGCTGGCAGCCGCCTGTGCGCTGATGGTGGCCGCGGCGGTCGTTGCCACGCGCACCGGCTAGGCTGAGACATCGAGCAGAGCATGGCGCGCGGCCTCGATGCGTGATCAGCCGGAGCGCTATGGTTGGAGCGCCGCGACATCCAAGAACCATAGGCTGCCGAAGAGCCGGCCGGCCGTCGTCATCTCCACCTTCACTTCACTTGTCGTTTGGCGCGCTCATAGCCGATAATCTTCACGGTGAGCGAATCGACAAATTGCCATGCCTCACGGTTGGCCAATGCCTTTTCCTGATAGGAAGCCAGTGCCTTTGCACCGCCAGTTTCTTTCAGCCTTTGCCATTGCGCCAGCTTGCCGGCGTCCTCGAACCAGATGGAATTGGCCTTCACCTCGATGCCCCCCAGTTGAATTTCAGCAGCATTGAGCCGCCGGCCCAAGCCACCACGAGCAACAGCGTGGCTGCGATCCCCACTAGAAGGTGCGGCGTTGCATTGCGCGTCTCCCCAACTGTCGCCGACGAGAAAGCGGTGGCATGCCCGAATGCAGAAGGCAGCACCCAGATGCCCGCCGAGGTTTCTGCGAGGCAGCCTATCCGGCCGCGGCTGCCTGCTTCGCGCGGGCGCCGCGCGATCCTGCTTCAGCCGCTCGGCCAGCAGGAACGCCAGCTCCAGTGACTGCGCGGCGTTGAGACGGGGGTCGCAGCCGGTGTCGTACTGGCGCGCGAGGTCGGCCTCGGAGATCTTGGTCGCGCCGCCGGTGCACTCCGTCACGTTCTGGCCGGTCATCTCGATGTGCACGCCGCCGGGATAGGTGCCCTCGGCGCGGTGGATATCGAAGAATCGCTCGACCTCGCTTGACGATGCTCTCGAAGGGCCGCGTCTTGTAGCCGGTCGCGGCGGTCACGGTGTTGCCGTGCATGGGATCGCAGCACCACACCACCGCTCGCCCGGCCTTCTTGACGGCGCGGATCATCCGCGGCAGCTGCTTGTCGATCTTGTCGGCACCGAAGCGGCAGATGAGCGTGAGGCGGCCGGCTCGTCCTTCGGGTTGAGGATGTCGATGAGGCGCACGAGTTCGTCGGCCTCCAGCGACGGACCGCACTTGAGGCCGATCGGATTGACGATGCCGCGGCAGAACTCCACGTGCGCGCCATCGGGCTGGCGGGTGGGTCGCCGATCCACAGGAAATGACCCGAGGTCGCCACGTACTCGCCCGACCCCATCGCCTCGTCCCGGCGGGTGAGGGCCTGCTCGTAGGGCAGCAGCAGGGCCTCGTGGCTGGTGTAGAAGCTGGTCGTGCGCATCGCCAGGTTCTTCCGGCGTCATGCCGAGCAGGCCGTTGATCTCGACCGTACGCTTGATCTCGTTGGCAAGCGCGTCATAGCGCGCTTCGACCGGCGTTCCCTCCATGAACTTGAGCTCCCAGCGGTGCGCATTGTCGAGCGAGGCATAGCCGCCGTCGAGCAGTGCGCGCAGGAAATTCAGCGTCGCGGCCGATTGGCGATAGGCCTGCAGCAGCCGGCGCGGATCGGGGTACGGGCTTGGAGGTGAACTCCGGCCCGTTGATGATGTCGCCGCGATAGCTCGGCAGTTCCTTGCCGCCCTGCTTCTCGGTCGGCGAAGAGCGCGGCTTGGCGAACTGGCCGGCGACGCGGCCGACCTTCACGACCTTGGAGTTGCCGCCAAAGGTCAGGATCAACGCCATCTGCAGGAACAGCTGGAAATAGTCGCGGATGTAGTCGGTCTTGTGCTCCTTGAAGCTCTCGGCGCAGTCGCCGCCCTGCAGCAGAAAGCCGTCGCCGGCAGCGACCTGGGCAAGCTCGCCTTGAGGTCGCTGACCTCCTTGATGAAAACCAGCGGCGGAAAGTTGCGCAGATTGGCCTCGACCTCCGCGAAGGCGGCGGCATCGGGGTAGTCCGGCACCTGCAGGATGGGCTTCTGCGCCAGCTGTCCGGCGTCCACGGCGCGGGCATTTTCAACTCTCCATGCGGGGCCACCTGCGGCGCTGGCGCCTTATAGGGGAAAGCGCGGACCTTCGCCAGATTGATGCGCCGGGCCGGCCGCGCGCAGCGGCGCCCGGGTCCGGTCTGCGCCCCCCGCAATTCCGCCCTGTCGAGACAGAGGCCAATTGGGGCAGCTGGCGAGGGTCCACGTTGCGGATTGGCTCGCCCGACCAGTTTGTGCCGAGCCGCAACATGGTTTGGCCGTGACAAGCGGGCCGGGCATGGCGCGCCCGGTCGTTCGATGCGACGATAGTGTCATGCCGCTCAAGGA
>CAVTVO010000034.1:0-16497 GCA_963738065.1 uncultured Alphaproteobacteria bacterium | reverse complement strand
GCCTCCGTCGCCAGCTTCGCCCATGACCGCAGTTGGGATGCCTGCGAGGTTCTCCTCGATGCGGAACCCCTCTTTCTCAAGCATGGCGCGGTGCTCGGCCACCGATCGGTATTCTGTATAGCAGACCTCGGGCATTCCCCAGACACGGTCCGAAAGACCCTCGTAGTCATTCTTGCGCGCGTCAACGAGTTGCCAGATTTTTTCTGAATTCCGCATGTTGGGCTCCTTCTGCCGCGCCGCGTGCTGGCACAATGGCGAATTTCATGTGCTATGCAAAGTGGCGCCGTGGGCGCTGTCGCAAAGGCAGTGACGATGTCGACTACGATGATGCACTACTATCAGTTGAGGGCCCCCGAATACGAGGGCGTCTACGCTAAGCCCGAGCGACAGGCTGATCTGCACACATTGCGCGAGTGGCTCGCGGGTGAGGCGCGCGGATTGACGTTGCTGGAGATTGCGTGCGGCACCGGCTATTGGACGAGCGTGGCGGCGACCACCGCAAAAGGCATTGTCGCAACTGACTTCAACCTGGGGCCCCTCGAAATCGCCCGATCGAAAAGCCTGGGGACCCACGTAAGCTTTTCGCTGGCCGACGCGTTCGCGCTGCCGGACTTTGGATTGGTGTTCGACGGGGGCATGGCGCATTTCTGGTGGTCGCACGTGGCGCTTGCCGATCAACAGAGATTTCTCGGACATTTCGCTTCGAAGCTGCGCACAGGGGCAAAGCTTCTCATGATCGACAATGAAGTTGACCCGGTTTCGTGGAGACCCGACTGTTTGCGTTTTGGGAGTCCACGATGCGCAAGAAGCGCCCACACTATGCGCCGGAGTTCCGGCGGCAGATGGTCGAGCTGGTATGGGCCGGCCGGTCCCCTGCGGAGCTGGAGAATGAGTTCGAGCCCACGGCTCAGACGATCCGAAAGTGGGTCGCCCAAGCCGACCGCGACGAGGGCCGCAGGTCTGACGGCCTGACCACGCCGGAGCGCGAGGAACTCAACCGGCTGCGGCGTGAGAACCGTCAGCTCAAGGTTGAGCGGGAGATCCTGTCAAAAGCAGCAGCCTGGTTCGCTCGGGAGACGAACGCGATCCCGTCCAAGGGTTCGAGTTCGTGAGCGAGAACCGGGCCATCCACCCAGTGGCCACGCTGTGCCGCGTGCTGGGCGTCTCCTCCAGCGGGTATTACGCGTGGTCGAAGCGGGCGCGGTCGCGGCGCGCCGAGGACGATGCCATGTTGATCGAGCGCATTCGCGCGATCCACACGGCCTGCAAAGGCACGTACGGCGCGCCCCGCATCCATGCCGAGCTCAAGGCCAATGGCCTCCACGTCGGCAAGAAGCGCGTCGCGCGTCTGATGCGCCAGGCTGGTGTTGCCGGCGTCAGCCGCCGCAGGTTCGTCACCACGACGGTTCGCGACGGCGGGAGGCAGGCGCCCGATCTGGTCGAGCGCGACTTCACCGCCGAGCGGCCCAACATGCTGTGGGTGGCCGATATCACCTACATTCCGACGTGGGCCGGTTTCCTCTACCTGGCCGTCGCGCTCGATGCGTTCAGCCGCCGCATCGTCGGTTGGGCGATGGCCACCACCTTGCACAGCCAGCTCGTGCTCGATGCCTTGAACATGGCGCTGGCAACGCGCCGGCCGAAGGATGTCGTCCATCACTCGGACCAGGGCTCGCAATATACCTCCATCGCCTTCGGCAAGCGCTGTCGCGAGGCTGGAGTGCGGCCCTCGATGGGCTCGGTCGGCGATGCCTACGACAATGCGATGGCAGAGAGCTTCTTCGCCACGCTGGAGTGCGAGCTTCTCGATCGCCGCCGGTTCAAGACGCAAGCCGAAGCGCGGATGGCCGTGTTCGAGTTCATCGAGGGCTTCTACAATCCGCGCCGACGCCATTCCTCGCTCGGCTATCTCTCTCCCGTCAACTACGAGCGCCATCACGAGGAGAAGCAAGCAACCGATCCCAGCGCACACCATCCTGCCGTCGTGCTCGGAGCCGTCAAGATTCGGCCTGGAAATGTTGCCGCAAGTGTCGAGGTCAGCGCAGCGGCCGATCTTGACCGCCCCTGCGCGCGCCGGCGCGCGAGACGTGCGGGCCGGGACGGAGGAACGGGCTCCGCAGGGGCCGAACAAAGGAACTGAACCAAACAGGAGGACACAATGCGGTCACATCAGATACCTTGAGCGAAAATCCTCACCTCTCCACGAAATCGGGGCAAGTCCAACAACAACTTCGTCGCCGGCTCGATGACACCGATCTCGCGCACGAACGCATCGGGCGACACCTATCAGTTGCGGAGACTGGGGAGCGGAGGCGAGCATGAGGTCCTGAAGAATTTTCCGAGCAATGAGGAACTGCACAACGCGCTGAGCAGCTCTTTCGTAGCTGTGAAAATATTGCAGCTGCAGCACTACTGGGCGGTCAGCGCCACGCTCGCCTGACCGCGACGCGGCGTTTGTCACACCCCCGGGCCTCGGAAGGCGCAAATGAGGTATTCCGCGCCGGAGCGGAGCTTGCGGATGCAGACGTGGACGCGGCCGTCGGGCGATTTCCTCCACTTGGAATAGTCTGCGGGGATAACGGTCGACATGCCACGCGACGTCACGAGATAGCTGCCGTCGTCCCGGCGAACGACGGTGTCGGCCGGCGCACAATCGTGGTTGCCGCAACACTCCAGCGGATACCAGTCATGGGCCTGCGCGCCAGGTAACGCCACGGCCAGGCACGCCCATATTGCGAGACAGACTAGCCTAAGCCGCCTCATAGCCCTTCCGCGGCATGCGTGTTGTGCGCCCTCTTGTGGCGTCGAGACCGAATTTGCCGCAGTGCGGTTCATACCGCGCGGCACCCGGGAGTGCCATTCCCACCTTGCGATGCCTGACGAAGTCGCTCCGTACCACTGCGCCCCGACCCGGTTTCGGGCCGCCAGCAGAGCCTCCCCGGCCGGCGGACCTACCGCCCAAGGTATTCAGAGGAGCTATTGCCCCATGTTGCAGCGCGTCAGCCTTCTTGCTGTGCACCGATATGCCTCGCGTTGACCGTGTCGCGCAAACCTGTTCTCCTCGATGGGAGCCGGTCGTCGTCGGGATTGAGAGGAGTGCTCAACATGGACGAACAGCGACTACGCGCGCTGATCGCGAAAGTTAACGATGGCAAGGTTTCCCGCCGCGCCTTCGTGCAAAGAATGGTTGCCCTGGGCCTAACGGCGCCCCTGGCGAGCCAAATGCTCGACTATTGCGGCGTGGCGAGAGCGCAGAGCGCCTTCGAATACAAACCAACCAAGCGTGGCGGCGGAGGCGCCCTCAAGGTGCTTTGGTGGCAGGGGGCGACACTTCTCAATCCGCACTTTGCGGTCGGCACCAAGGACCAGGAGGGGTCGCGGATCTTCTATGAGCCACTCGCGGGTTGGGACGCGGACGGCAACCTGGTGCCGATGCTCGCAAGCGAGATCCCGAGCCGCCAGAACGGCGGGCTCGCGGCCGACGGCA
Source organism: uncultured Alphaproteobacteria bacterium (assembly GCA_963738065.1). Classification (GTDB taxonomy): domain Bacteria; phylum Pseudomonadota; class Alphaproteobacteria; order Rhizobiales; family Hyphomicrobiaceae; genus AWTP1-13. The sequence continues at coordinate 13,010 of CAVTVO010000034.1, read as the reverse complement.
TGTCGGTCACCTGGAAGCTCAAGCACGACGTCAAGTGGCACGACGGCAAGCCGTTCACCGCTGACGATTGCGTGTTCAACTGGGAGTACGCCTCCGATCCGGCGACCGCCGCAGTGACGATCGGGAGCTACAAGGACGTAAAGGTTCAGAAGGTTGACGACTTCACGGTCACGGTCAGATTTGCGAAGCCAACACCTTTCTGGGCAGATGCCTTCGTCGGCACGAGGGGCATGCTGATCCCAAAGCACCTGTTTGCGGACTACAAAGGCGGGAAATCGCGTGACGCGCCCACGAACCTGAAGCCGGTCGGCACCGGGCCCTACCGCTTCGTCGATTTCAGGCCAGGCGACGTCGTAAAAGGCGAGATCAACCCCGACTACCATGTGGCCAACCGCCCGCACTTCGACACGATCGAGATGAAGGGCGGCGGCGATGCCATTTCGGCCGCCCGCGCGGTGCTCCAGACTGGCGAATACGACTATGCCTGGAACATGCAGGTGGAGGATGAGATCCTCAAGCGGCTTGAAAACGGCGGCAAGGGCGTCGCGGTGATCACGCCGGGCGGCAACATCGAGCATATCCAGCTCAACAACACCGATCCCTGGACCGAGGTGGACGGCGAACGCTCCAGCGTCAAGACCAAGCATCCGCTGCTCACCGATCCGGCCGTCAGACAGGCGCTCGGCATGCTGGTGGACCGCAAGTCAGTGGAGGATCACATCTACGGCCGCACCGGCGTCGCCACCGGCAATTTCCTCAACAACCCGGAGCGCTACCGTTCGAAGGGCACTCATTGGGAGTTCAATATCGAGAAGGCAAACCAAATCCTGGAGACGGCCGGATGGAAGAAAGGATCTGACGGAATACGGGCGAAGGACGGCAAGAAACTCAAGCTCGTCTACCAGACATCCATCAACACACCGCGCCAGAAGAACCAGGCGATCGTCAAGCAGGCCTGTCAGAAGGCAGGCATTGAGGTGGAGCTCAAATCGGTCGTGGCGTCGGTTTTCTTCTCGTCCGATGTCGCTAACCCCGATACCTACACGAAGTTCTACTGCGACATCCAGATGTACACGACGACCATGACGCAGCCCGACCCCGAGCTGTTCATGAACCAGTTCACCTCGTGGGAGGTTGCCACCAAGGAGAACAAGTGGCAGGGGCGCAACATCACACGTTGGAAGAGCGAGGAGTACGACAAGGCCTTCCGCGCGGCCGAGGGCGAGCTCGATCCGGTCAAGCGCGCGGCACTGTTCATCCACATGAACGACTTGGCTTGCAACAACCAGGTGGTGATCCCGGTCGTCTACCGGCCACGCGTGGCGGCTATCTCGCACAAGCTCAAGGCTCCGTTGAGCGGTTGGGACAACGACCTCTGGAGCCTGAAGGACTGGTATCGCGAAGCATGAGCTCGCGCGCATAGGTGGTGCAGTCGATCAGGATCGGGATGGCAGGTGATGGGGCAGTACATTGTCAGGCGCCTCCTCATTGCCATCCCGAGCCTGCTCGGCATCAGCGTCGTGCTGTTCACGCTGCTGGCGCTTGCGCCCGGCGATCCCTTCGAGGAGCTTGCCACCAATCCAGCTGTGCCACCCGAAGTGCGCACGGCTCTGCGCGTCAAGTTCGGGCTCGATGATCCGGTTCCGGTGCGCTACGTGCGCTGGATCACGGCCATGGCGCACGGCGATTGGGGTTTCTCGTTCGTCAGCCGGGTCGATGTCGACAAACTGATCCTGCAGCGCCTACCGACGACGTTGTTCGTCATCGGCATGGCTCAGATCCTGGCGATCCTGGTCGCGCTTCCGGTGGGAGTATTTGCCGCAACGCGGCCCTACTCGATCTTCGATCAGATCGCCAGCACATTGGCGCTCATTGGCTTCTCGTTGCCGACATTCTTCACAGGGCTCCTCTTCATCCTGTTGTTCAGCATCTATCTGGACTGGCTGCCTTTCGTCTACCGAGCAGATCTCAGCGCCGTCGGCTGGCGGTGGTACTGGGAGCTATTCAGACAGGCGATTATGCCCATCACCGTGTTCGGCTTGGCGCTGGGCGCGTCGACAACGCGCTACGTGCGCTCCGCCGTGTTGGACGTCATCCGTCTCGACTACGTCACGACGGCCCGGGCGAAGGGTCTCGGCGAGAGCACGGTGATCGTCAAACACGTGGTACGCAACGCGCTGATCCCGGTCGTGACCTTGGTCATGCTACAGATGCCCGCCATCTTCGGTGGCGCCATCGTGACTGAGCAGATCTTCCGTGTTCCTGGGATCGGCTCGCTTCTCATCAGCTCGATCCAGGCCAACGACACGCCCGTAGTCATGGCTGTGACGTTCGTGTTCGCGTGTCTAGTCGTCCTCTTCAACCTGATCGCCGATATCCTCTATGGCTGTCTCGACCCGCGCATCAGCTACCGTTGAGGCTGGTGCTGCCAAACCTGCCCGCTCCCGGCATTTTTCGCCGGGGCTGGAGGCATGGCGGCGTTTTCGCCGTCACCGCCTGGCACTCGTGAGCGGGGCGATCCTGATCTTGATGGTGCTGGCCATCCTGCTCGGGCCGCTCGCGTGGCGCGTGCCCATCAATGAGATCGACTTCTCGGCGCGCCTCGAGGGGCCATCGTGGGCGCACCCACTTGGAACGGATGATTTGGGACAGGACCTGCTGGCGCGCGTGCTCTATGGAGGACGCATATCGCTGGCAGTGGGGGTCGCCGCCATGTTTGTCGCCATTGGCGTCGGCACCACAATCGGCGCCATTGCTGGCATGTCGCGCGGGGCAGTCGGTTCGGCCTTGATGTGGCTCGCCGACCTCTTCCTGTCGTTGCCGCAGCTGCCGTTGCTGCTGCTCGTGATGTACCTCTTCCGCGAATCTCTGAAGGGCCTGTTCGGACCCGAAGGCGGCGTCTTCGTCCTCATCGTCATCGTCATCGGCGGCTTGCGTTGGATGCCGGTCGCCAGGTTGGTGCGCGCGCAGTTCCTGTCGCTGCGGGAGAAGGAGTTCGTCGAGGCAGCGCGCGCTCTGGGCGCGAGCAAGACGCGCCAGGTCGTGCGCCACATCCTGCCCAATGCGCTGGGCCCAGTTATTGTTGCCGGCACCATCGACGTGGCCGCCGCTATCATCGCCGAATCGACCTTGTCGTTCCTGGGGCTGGGTTTCCCGCCCGACATCCCAACCTGGGGGCGCATCCTCTATGACGCCAAGGACTATCTCGACATCGCTCCGCATTGGGCGCTGTTTCCTGGCGCAGCGATCTTCTTTGCCGTGCTCACCATCAACTTCATCGGCGACGGCCTGCGCGATGCGCTCGACCCCCGCAGGGTCATGTAATGGCAGAGTCGCTTCTCGAGATTCGCGGCCTCAAGACGCATTTCTCCACCGATGACGGCATGGTGCAAGCCGTGGACGGCGTCGATCTCACCATCTATCGCGGCGAGACGCTGGGGGTGGTTGGTGAGTCGGGTTGCGGCAAGACCGTTACCGCCCTCTCGGTGCTCAAGCTGATCGCCATGCCGCCCGGGCGCATCGTCGACGGGCAGATCCTATGGCAGGGCCGTGATCTCGTCCCCTTGCCGAGCTCGGACATGAATGAGATCCGCAGTAAGGAGATCGCCATCATCTTCCAGGAACCGATGACCTCGCTCAACCCCGTCTACTCCGTGGGTGAGCAGATCGCGGAGGTCTTGCGGCGGCATGAGGGTCTTGGCCGGCGTGCGGCGCTGGCAAGAACGGTCGAGATGCTCAAGCTCGTGCAGATTCCCAACCCGCAATACCGGGTGCATGACTACCCGCACCAGTTCTCCGGCGGCATGCGCCAGCGCGTAATGATCGCCATGGCGCTGTGCTGCAATCCCAAGCTCCTGATCGCGGACGAGCCGACCACGGCGCTCGATGTGACCATCCAGGCGCAGATCCTGGAGCTGCTCAGCGAGCTCAAGTCCCGCTTGGGAATGGCCGTCATGCTGATTACCCACGCCATGGGCGTGGTGGCGGAGACGGCGCAGCGCGTGGTGGTCATGTATGCCGGCAAGGTGATCGAGGAGGCAACCGTCCAACAGCTCTTCGCGCGGCCAAGACACCCCTATACCCAAGGTCTCATCCGCTCGATCCCTCGCATCGACCGGGCGTCTGCTCGCAAAGCGCGACTGGAGGCGATCGCTGGCGTCGTGCCGAGCCTGTTAAATCCCCCGCCTGGTTGCCGCTTTGCGCCACGCTGCCGCTTCGCCGCTCCCGTCTGCACAGAAGCGCTGCCGCCACTGCGTGAAATCGATGCCGGGCACAAGGTCGCCTGTGTGCTCGCGGAGACGCTGCCGCAATGACCGCTCCCCTGCTCAGCGTCAAGGGCTTGGCCAAATACTTCTCCATCAAGGGCGGCGTATTCTCGCGCGAGCTCGATCGAGTCCACGCCGTCGATCACGTGAGTTTCGACATCGCCGCCGGCGAGACGTTGGGCCTCGTCGGCGAATCGGGATGCGGGAAATCCACAACGGGGCGCTGCATCCTGCGGCTGATCGAGCCGACCGCCGGCGAGATCTGGTTTGAGGGCAAGAACGTGACTGCCCTCGATCGAGCCGCGCTTCAATCGCTCTGCCGCGACATGCAGATCATCTTCCAGGACCCCTTTGCCTCACTGAACCCTCGCATGACCGTCGGATCCATCATCGGCGAGGCCCTCACTATTCACAAGCTCGCAAAATCGAGACAAGAGTTCACGGATCGCGTTGTCCAGCTACTCGAGACCGTGGGTTTGCAGGCCGACCACATGCGCCGCTATCCCCATGAGTTCTCCGGTGGCCAGCGCCAGCGCATTGGCATCGCCCGCGCGCTGGCGGTGGAGCCCAAGCTCATCGTCTGCGACGAGCCGGTGTCCGCACTCGATGTCTCCATCCAGGCACAAGTGATCAACCTGCTTGAGGATCTCCAGGAGAAATTCAACCTCACCTATCTCTTCATCGCCCACGATCTCTCCGTCGTCGAGCACATCAGCACGCGTGTGGCGGTCATGTACCTGGGCCGTGTCGTCGAAATCGCCCCGGCACACGACCTCTACGCCACACCCCTGCATCCCTACACCGAGGCACTCCTATCGGCCGTCCCGGTCCCGGACCCTACCGTCAAGCGCCAACGCATCATGCTGCAGGGCGATGTTCCAAACCCAATCCGACCCCCCTCCGGTTGCCACTTCCACACGCGTTGTCCGATCCGGAAATTGCCGCTGTGCGCGCAGGAGACGCCGCACCTCAAGCAGGGGTCCGATGGCCACTGGGTCGCGTGCCATCTCAGGGGGTAGCTCGCGGCGCAGGGTCCATTGCACCGTGGGCACGCTTGGATGGACGCACCATCGCGGCCGTGTCCTTGCTGGGTGAGCGGTCCGACGACAATTGTCCGGGTGAGATCCTGCTTCACTGATGGTTCGCGCCTTTGGGGCGCACTGCCAACGGAGTGTCCGGCGATACCGGTTGCGGCCGCTCTTGCGCAAGGATGCTGCAGCAGCCGATCCGGCGTCGCGGATCGAAACCGGTGTTCTGCTCGCGCTATTACGCGTACCGGTGGGAGGATTACAAAAGCGCGTCAAGCCGACGAAGGACAGGGTAGTGTCTCAGTTCAGATAGCCCGGCAGCTCGACGTTGATGCGCTCGGTGGGGCGCAGAGCCTCGGGCGAGGGAGTCCGGTTTTTTGACTCTGGGTGCGTCATCCGCCTTCCGGCTAGGGGTGGGGCGGGCGGAGGGTTTTGGCTTATCCTGACTCAAGCCTTGCCCGGAAACAGGGGCCCCGATCGGATCACGGTTGGCGGCGACAAGGGTTTCGATACCGCCGACTTCGTGGCCGACCTACGCGCCCTCAACGTGACGCCGCACATCGCCCAGGACACAACCAATCGAGCGTCCGCCATCGATGGCCGCACGACGCGGCATCCGGGTTACGCAATCAGCCAGAAGAAGCGCAAGCTGGTCGAGGAGCCCTTCGGCTGGGGCAAGACGATTGGCGGCCTCGCCCGGCCGATGCTGCGCGGCGTCAGGCGGCTGGACTTCAAGTTCGCCCTGACGCTGGCCGCCTATGATCTCATCAAGCTGCCAAAACTGCTCGCCGCCCCCGCCTGAGCGGGCCGCAACCCGCCGAGCTGGCCCCAAAGGCAGCGCCCAGTATCGCGGCAACCATGCACTCCGACATCGAAACTGCAATGCGGTTCCACATGCACGGGATTTTCAGCAGCCTGCTAGCGAGATCGGGGGAACTCTATGATCATCAAAGACCACTGTCCGCTCCTGGCAGCGTTGGAGCTGGGCTTGCGCGTGAGATCCTGCCGGCTCGCATCGCGTGTCCGCGTCAGCTCCCGCATGACCTCGTGCCGCTCGTCGGGAACCCACACGCTCGTCAGCTCGCCCGCTCGCAGGAGCTTGGCCACACCCTCGGCATCGCGCCGATTGGTCTTCACCCGATCGCCGGCCTTCTTGGGAATGAGCGACGGCGCCACGACGAGGCACGTATGGCCGAGACTCTCGATCAATCGGTGGAGGCCGTAGCCGGTTGGGCCCGCCTCGTAGCAGAACGTCAGCTTGGTGTACCGGGCTGCAAGCCTGGCCGCCAGCTTGCGGGTTGCCGCATCGGTCGTGTCCACCTCGCCGAGGTAACGCACATCACCCTTCCGGCCCAACTCGGCAATGGCCACCGCATTGCGCAATTTCGCCGTATCGATGCCGATGAAAGCTTCGCTATGATGCCCCACGACTCGCCCTCCTCGTGTGAGGCTCTACCCGGCCTATCCGGGCAACCCTCGAATGCACATCGAGGGCGAGTCGCCTCATCGAGGAAGGGACATACGGTCTAGTTCGGTCAAGCGCATTTCGCTCTGGTTGAGCGCTGCCGATTTGTCTGGTAGGCTAGTCTTGGTATACTGAATGCCTTGAAACCTGAAAACAAGACGGGCCGCTTAGCAACTCGGCCCGAAGGGAGGAGCTTCGCATGGCAGGGAAGACCGATTCGGCACATCACGCTGCGAGACGGCGACGAAGACTTCAATGAATTGGGAGGCGAGAAGTTTGCCAGCAACAGTGGCGAACGTGACTTGCCGTCATGACCGGCTCCCAGTGGCGCCGTGGCTATGCGGAGATCAACGCGGGTCTGACGATCACGGCGGCTGCGATCAAGAAAAAACTTCACCGGAGGAAGTGCCCATGCGAGCGACGAAATCCATTTTCAAACTCGGCGTTGCCGTCTGTCTCGGGGGTGCGCTTGCGCTCCCGTCGGCGCCCGCCCATGCGTGGGCGCCCACACGCACGGTCGAATTCATCGTTCCGGCCGGTATCGGCGGTGGTGCCGGGCAGATGGCGCAGCTGATTCAAGGCATCGTCCAGAAGCACAATCTGATGCCGACCTCGATGGTGGTGATCAGCAAGAAGGGCGGCTCCGGCGCCGAAGGCTTCCTCTATGTGAAGAACGCCAAGGGCGACCCCCACAAAATCATCATCACGCTCTCCAACCTGTTCACCACGCCGCTTGCGACCGGCTCGCCGTTCTCCTGGAAGGACTACACGCCGATTGCCATGATGGCGCTCGACGAGTTCGTGCTCTGGGTGAATTCCAAGACGCCGTACAAGAGCCCGAGCGAATATATCGACGCCGTCAAGAAAGACGCCGGCAAGATGAAGATGGGCGGCACCGGCTCCAAGCAGGAAGACCAGATCATCACCGCAGCGATCGAGCAGAAGACCGGCGCCAAGTTCACCTACGTGCCTTACCCGGGCGGCGGCGAGGTTTGCACCCAGCTCGTCGGCGGGCACATCAATTCTTCGGTCAACAATCCGGTCGAATGCGTTGCACACTGGCGCGCCGGCACCGTGCGCCCGCTCTGCGTCTTCGACAGCAAGCCGATGCCTTATCCGACCAAGATGACGTCGGACATGGCGTGGCAGGACATTCCGCCCTGCAAGAGCAAGGGACTCGACATCGAATATACGATGTTGCGCGGCATCATGACGACGCCAGGCGCGCCGAAGGACGCGGTCGATTACTACGTCGACCTGCTCAAGAAGGTGCGGGAGACGCCGGAGTGGAAAGCTTACATGGAGAAAGGCGCCTTCAATCAAAGCTTCATGACGGGCGCCGATTTCAACAAATGGCTGACCGATGCGGCCGCCGAGCATCAGAAATTGATGGAAAAGGCTGGCTTCCTGCACAAGGCCAACTAAGTCGGTGGTAGCGGGCGCGCCGTCGAATCGGCGCTCCCGCAAATCGCTCGTTGGCAGGTCGCCTGTCGCTGTGAGCGCCTTCCCGAGGGAAGTGCGGGCCCCAATCAGCTACGAGAGTCGCAATGGCCGAAGGCTCCGACAACCAAGCTCCCTCAAACTCCGTCGTTTCCAACCGCACCATGAATATGGCGGTTGCGCTCGCGCTAATGGTGGTCGCGGCAGTGGTGATGATCGCCGCACACCGGCTGGGTTCTGGTTGGGCCAAGGACCTCGGGCCGGATTCCGGATACTTCCCGTTTTATGTTGCGCTGTTCATGTTTCTCGCCAGCGCCGTCACCTTCACGCAGCACTTGCTGTCGCGCCACCCCGATGGCGGGGGCGGTTTCATTGCAGGCGCCGAACTGCGCACGATGCTGAGTGTCCTGATTCCGATGACCATTTTCGTGGTGCTGTCGATCTATATCGGAATCTACATTTCGACGTTCCTGTTCATCTGCTTTTTCATGATGTGGCTCGGCCGCTATCCGCTCTACAAGACGTTGCCGGTGGCGCTCATCGTGCCGATCGTGCTGTTTGTCATTTTCGAAATATGGTTTTTGGTGCCGCTGCCGAAAGGGCCCTTTGAGGCGTGGCTCGGCTATTGAGCCTGGCTGCCTTGGAAAGCGGACGCGCAAGAACAAGCATGAAGGTCCAAGCGGCAGGTGACGGGAGGCTTTAGGTGGACGCCTTTTTCTCGCTGATGCACGGCTTCGAGGTGCTGCTGACGCCCACGAATGTGGCGTACATGGTGGTCGGCATCCTGTTCGGCGTGCTGCTCGGGTTCCTGCCCGGCGTCGGCGGCGCCAACGGCATCGCCATCTTGCTACCACTGACCTTCTCAATGCCCAACACGACAGCCATTATCATGCTGGCGGCGATTTATTGGGGCGCGCTGTTCGGCGGCGCCATCAGCGCCATCCTGTTCAACATTCCCGGCGAACCTTGGTCGGTGGCGACGACCTTCGATGGGCATCCGCTGGCCAAGCAGGGCCGCGCCGGCGAGGCGCTCACCGCCGCGCTGTCTAGTTCGTTTATCGGCGCGCTCATCGCAACGATCGTGCTGACGTTCCTGGCGCCGATCGTTGCCGGCTTCGCGCTCGATTTCGGTCCGCCGGAATACTTCGCCGTCTACTTGCTGACCTTCTGCAGTTTCGTCGGCATGGGCCGGCAGTCGCCGTTCAAGGTTATCGCGGCAATGATGCTCGGTTTCGCCTTTGCCTCGGTCGGCACCGACGAGATCACCGGCGGCTTGCGGCTGACATTCGGCACCGAGACGCTTCTAACCGGGTTCCACTTCCTGATCGCGGTCATCGGTTTGTTCGGCATCGGCGAAATCCTGGTGACCGTGGAGAAGGGTTTGCAGTTCGAGGGCCGCAGCGCCAAGATCAATCCGTTCGTGGTGTGGCAGACTTGGAAGAAGTTGCCGCAATATTGGGTGACCATTGTCCGCGGCACGCTAGTTGGCATCTGGCTTGGCGTCACGCCCGGCGGCGCGACCCCGGCTTCTTTCATGAGCTACGGCTTGGCCAAGCGGTTCTCCAAGAACGGTGACAAGTTTGGCACCGGTCAGCTCGAAGGCGTGGTGGCGCCGGAGACCGCGGCACACGCCGCCGGCACCAGCGCCCTGCTGCCGATGCTAACGCTCGGCATTCCCGGCTCGCCGACCGCCGCGGTGTTGCTCGGCGGCCTGCTGATCTGGGGTCTGCAACCCGGCCCACTGCTGTTCGTCGAGCAGAAGGATTTCGTTTGGGGCCTGATCGCCTCGATCTATCTCGGCAATGTCGTCGGTCTCGCGATTGTGTTGTTCACGGTGCCGTTCTGGGCCTCGATCATGCGCATTCCATTTTCAATCATCGCGCCGATCATTATTGCGGTCTGCGCCATCGGCTCCTACACGCTGTCGAACGCGCCCGCCGATCTCATCTTCATGGTGATGTTCGGCGTCATTGGCTACTTGTTCAAGAAACTCGACTATCCGCTGGCGCCGATGGTGCTGGCGATCGTGCTGGGCGGCCGCGCCGAGAGCGCGTTCCGCCAGTCGATGATCGGTTCGCAGGGCGACCTCTCGGTGTTCTGGTCGAACGGCCTGGTTGGCTCCATCACTGCTCTGAGCATGTTCATGCTGTTTTGGCCGCTGATCTCCAGTCTTCTGCAGATCCTCAAGCGCAAAAACAGGCTGAAGCCGGCGGAGTGACGCGGCGACGCGTCAGTCTCGGCGCAGGCAGCGCTTCAAATTGACGGGCGGCCGCACGCGGCCGATCGCGCCGCGAGAATGAACGCCGACCAGCGGTCAGTGTATGCATCGGAGCCGCCGCCGGCGCGAACTCAACGGCCACCGGAGCCTCCATCAACTCGCAGGCAGTTGCGGGTGCCCGTTTCGAGGCACGAGAGGATCTGCGCGCTGGTCTGGATCCGGTCCATCAGCCACAGGCCCATCGCGAGAAGCAAGGCCACCACCATGGCTGCAGCCAAGTTCTGCAGCAGGCGCAGGCGATCCTCCTCGCTCTCCAGGCGGCTGAGCGGATCGGTGACACGTGCATCCGCCCGCCTGCGCCCGAACGCGTTGGGGCGTCTGAATGCGAGGATTTGCGCCCCGCCTGCCCGCGCTCCCCTTTCCTTGACGTAAGGTGCCCGGCTCATCGCGCATCATCCGCCCAAACAAGCTCGCAGGCTATTCCGCTGCGGCCCTGTGCTCCAGCTCCTTTTCCGCCGGACGCCCCCTCGAGGCGAGGCCGCTCAGGTAGCCGGAGAGCCTGTCGAGATAGATGTAGATCACCGGCGTCGTGAAGAGCGTCAGGGCCTGGCTGACCAGCAGCCCGCCGACCATGGCATAGCCCAGCGGCTGGCGAATTTCGGCGCCGGTGCCCGCTCCCACCATCAGCGGCACGCCGCCCAGCAGTGCGGCCGCGGTCGTCATCATGATCGGGCGGAAACGCAGCAGCGCAGCCTTGCGCACCGCCTCGGCTGCCGACAGGTGCTCCTCGCGCTCGGCGGTGATGGCGAAGTCCACCATCATGATCCCGTTCTTCTTGACGATGCCGATCAGCAGAATGGCGCCGATCATGGCCACGAGGCTGAAGTCGAACCCGAACAGCATCAGCGCGGCGATCGCCCCGGCGCCGGCCGACGGCAGCGTGGAGAGGATCGTCAGGGGATGGATGTAGCTCTCGTAGAGCACCCCGAGGATCAGGTACACCACGAACAGCGCGGCGAGGATCAGCATCGGCACGGTGCGCAGCGAGGCCTGGAACGCCTGCGCATTGCCCTGGAACGTGCCGATCAGGGAGGCTGGCATCTGCATGTCGCGCTGGGCGCGCTCGATCGCCTCGGTCGCGGTCCCGAGCGAACCGCCCTGCGCCAGGTTGAAGCTGATCGTCACCGCCGGGAACTGGCCCTGGTGGCTGATCGACAGAGGCTTGGTCTCGCGCGTGGTCCATTTGGCGAACGTCGCCAGCGGCACCTGCTGTCCGGTCGTCGGCGACTTGATGTAGATCTTGTCGAGACTGCCGACCGAGCCCTGCAGCTCCGGCAGGATCTCCATCACCACGTGGTAGCTGTTTTGCTGCGTGAAATACTGCGCGACCTGGCGCTGCCCGAAGGCGTCGTAGAGGGTGTCGTCGATCAGCTGCGGCGTGAGCCCGTACCTGGAGGCCTGATCGCGATCGATGGTCAGCGTGAGCGCCGTGCCCGACATCTGCTGGTCGGTTGCGACGTCGCGCAGCTCGGGCATCGCCTTGAGCTTCGCGAGCACCTTGGGCGCCCATTCGTTCGAGCTCATCGAGGTCGGCATCCTGCAGCGTGTATTGGAACTGGGTGCGCGCCAGGCGACCGCCGACGTTCACGTCCTGCGCGGACTGCATGAACAGCCTCGCGCCCTCCACCTTCGCCAGCTGCGGCCGCAGCCGCGCGATCACCTGGTCGGCCGAGGCGTCGCGCTCCTCTTGGGCTTCAGCGTGATGAAGAAGCGCCCGTTGTTGAAGGTCGACGTGGAGCCGCCGGCCCCGATCGCCATGGCATAGGTCGGCCACTGCCGGATCCTTGCCGATGATCTCGCCCACGCCTGCTGCTGCCGCATCATCTCGGCGAACGAGGCGTCCTGGGCCGCCTCGGATATGCCCGTGATGAGGCCGGTATCCTGCTGCGGGAAGAAGCCCTTCGGGATGATGACGAACAGGATGACGGTGAGGGCCAGCGTCGCCAGGAACACGCAGAGGGTCGCGAACTGGTGGCCGAGGACGCGATCCAGGCCGCGCTCGTAGGCGTGAGCAGCCTCTCGAATCCGCGCTCCGTGAAGTCGTAGAAGCGGCCGTGCCTGGCTCCGTCTCGCCGGCGCAGGAAGCGCGAGCCAGCATCGGCGTCAGCGTCAAGCGACGAACGCCGACACGACGATGCCATGGTCATGGTGACGGCGAACTCGCGGAACAGCCGGCCGATGATGCCGCCGAGCAGCAGCAGCGGGATGAACACCGCCACCAGCGAGATGCAGATCGAGACGATCGTGAAGCCGATCTCGCGCGAGCCCTGCAGCGCCGCCTCGACGGCTTCATGCCGGCTTCGACTGGCGCACGATGTTCTCCAGCATCACGATCGCGTCGTCGACGACGAAGCCCACCGAGATCGTCAGGGCCATCAGGGAGATGTTGTCGAGGCTGTAGCCCAGCAATACATGAGCCGCGCAGGCGCCCAGCAGCGCCAGCGGCACCGTGACGCTGGGGATGACCGTCGCCGCGACGGTGCGCAGGAAAACGAAGATCACCGCCACCACCAGGCCGATGGTAACCAGCAGGG
>CAVTVO010000033.1:0-8299 GCA_963738065.1 uncultured Alphaproteobacteria bacterium | reverse complement strand
AGTGTTCCACACCTAACCGATGATTCCCATGTTGCCGCAAATCAGTCAGTCTGCGGCCATGAGGCGAGACGATATCTGCATCTATGTGAGCCCGTCCAACCGCGCGCGGCTGGCGGCTCTGATCGACGACCGCAACACGCCCTCGAAGGTGGTGTGGCGCGCCGAGATCGTGCTGGCGACGGCCGACGGGCACGGCACCAACGAGATCATGCGGCGCACGGGCAAATCGAAGCCGTGCGTTTGGCGCTGGCAGGAGCGCTATATCGACGAGGGCGTCGAGGGGCTGATGCGCGACAAGACCCGGCCTTCGCGCAAGCCGCCGCTTCCTGAGAAGATCAAGCTTGCCGTGCTGACCAAGACGGCCAACGAGACACCTGCAAACGCCACGCACTGGAGCCGGGCTTCGATGGCGGCCGAGATGGGGATCAGCCCGTCCAGCGTGGGGCGCATCTGGGCCGAAGCCGGCTTGAAGCCGCACCTGGTGCGCCGGTTCAAGATTTCGAACGACCCGCAGTTCGAGGAGAAAGTGACCGATGTGGTCGGGCTCTACATGAACCCGCCGGATCGGGCGCTGGTGCTGTGCGTCGACGAGAAGAGCCAGATCCAGGCGCTCGATCGCACGCAGCCGGGCCTGCCCCTGAAGAAGGGCCGCGCCGCGACGATGACGCACGACTACAAGCGCCATGGCACGACGACGCTGTTCGCGGCGCTCGATGTGAAGAGTGGCCTCGTCATCGGCGAATGCCAGCCGCGGCACCGTGCCAAGGAGTTCATCCGCTTCCTGAAGCGGATCGACCGGTGCGTGCAGAAGCACCTCGACGTCCATCTCGTGCTCGACAACTACGGGACGCACAAGACGCCCGAGGTGAAGGCGTGGCTCGCCAAGCATCGGCGCTTCAAGCTGCACTTCACGCCGACGAGCGCCTCCTGGCTCAATCTCGTCGAGCGCTTCTTCGCCGAGATCACCAGCAAGCGCATCCGACGTGGCGTCTTCCGGAGCGTTGCCGACCTCAAGGAGGCGATCCACGACTACCTCGACCGCCACAACGCCGATCCCAAGCCCTTCGTCTGGACCAAGACCGCTGATGCCATCCTCACCAAAGAGCGCCGAGCCCTCGACGCTCTCGAAGCTGTCAGAAACGGGTACCAAGGGTTAGACTCAGAGCACTAGCGGGCGGATGGCAGACGAAAGGTCTATTCTAAGTCGGCGATCCAAATCTGCTAACCGCCAGTTTGTACGCCTACCGGCTCAAAGGTTTGGAGATCGAAAGCGAGCTGGCTGCCGAGACCCTCAAACTCGCCTCCATTCGCGAGATCAAGAGCCGGCGCTTCAAATATGCGCTCGTGTCGACCGTCGTCTTTTATGCAGCAGTCGTGTTGACTTTTCTCGTGCTCCGGAGTTGCGATGGGGCTAGCAAGTCCTGGTTGTGCGAATATTGACGTCGCCGGACGGCGGCAATTGGGCGGGCGTGGTCGATTGCGATGCTGCCCAGGCGCAGCATCTTGGAGAACTGCTAGCCCGACCTTCTCAAGGGTATGAGGGCAGACAGCAGTCGCGGTAGGCTGTCGTAGATCTCGTCGGCATGGCCGCGCGAAGCTGTTGCCGCCCTCTGCGAGCGGGTTCAGGTGTCGGCGTTGATCCTCTGTTGTTGCGTGTCGGGTTGGGCGGGGCGTCAGCGCACAGCCGCAGATAGTCGCTGGTGGGCGTGCGCGAAGATGCCCTGGTAGGGACACGACGAGGCCATCGCGATCTTGATGCGCCGCACGCTGGTTGTGACCAGCGCGCCGATCTTCAAGAGCTTTAGCCGGATGGTGCCGCAGGTCGCCACCGCCATCGCAGTGCCGGCGAGCCCGATGCGGCGCAGCGCGCAGATGAGCACATAGGCAAACGCCGCAAACCATAAGCGCAGTTGATTGGCTCGCATGCTGGCGGCGCTGGTGCGGCCCGCGAACATGTCGGTTTGGCACTCCTTGATGCGGTTCTCCATGTCGCCGCGCGCACAATAGAGGTCCTCGTAGAGATAGCGCGCGTCGTCGGTCCAGTTGAGCGAGGTGACAAGGAAGCGCGGATTGGCCTCGCCTTGCGTCCACTCGGCTTTGGCGATCACCCGGCGCGGCAGCGACCAGCTGTCCCGCGTTTCCCAGCCTTCCAGGATCTTGAAGCGGCGTGCGGCATGCCTGGTGCGACGGCTCTCGCGGCGGGCCTGAGCCAGCTGGCGGCGGATCGCCTTCACCAGGCGCTCGTTCCTGGCCAGCCCGAAGATGTAGTCGACGCCGTTGTCCTCGCACCACGTCATCAGGTCGTCGCGGGCAAAGCCAGAATCGGCCCGCAGGATAATCTCCATCTCGGGCCAGCGGGCGCGGATTTGCGCGACGATGCGAGCAATCTCCTCCTTGGCGCCATCGGCGGCATCCTTGTCGGCAGTCCTCAGCTTGGCGGCGAGCAGGTGCCGGCCACAGAAGATGTAGAGCGGCAAATAGCAGTAACAGTCATAGTAGCCGTGGAAGTGCCGACCCTCCTGATCGCCATGGATGGGATCGTGCGTGGCGTCCAGGTCGATGATCATGCGCGTGGGGCGCTCAGCATACGACTCCACACACAGCGTCACGAACAGCGCCGCAATCGCCGCCTCGTCGTAGGTGATCTTGTGATAAGGATCGCTGCCGACCTTGGCAGCGTGCTCCAACCGATTGAGCGTCGACTTGCCGGCCAGCGCCGCACAGTTCGACCGCTTGGACGTGAGTTTGCCCGCCAGCACCTGCAGCACGGGGTCATGCCGCAGGTGATCGTGATCGTTGATGTCCTCGTAGCCCAGGGCGATGGCGAAGATGCGCTGGCCGATGAGCGCCGGCACCGTGTGCAGCAGCGCATCCGGGTCGCGGCCATCCTTGAAGCAGCGCGCCAGTCGTTCGATCAGGCGGATGGCCCCGTTGGAGGCCCCGAGCAGCAGCCCGCCGGCGTGCGAGGTGATCTGGCCGCCGTCGAACGCGCCCACAACGCGGTGACCTTCCACGGTTCCGAAATCGAACGAATCCTGGCTACAGTCTGTGCGCATCGGGGTCGATCTCCGCTCTCAGTGAAGTCGTTGGTGCACAACAACTATCGCTGAGTTGCGACCCCGATGACCTCAACCCCGTTGAGAAACGCGCGCTAGCGTGTGCGCCGCGACTTGCCTTCAGTGGGGTTGTTAGCGCTGCTCTCCGTTTCTCGGGTGGCGGCGCTCCAGCATGCCATCTGACCCCAGTCAGAATCCTTCAATCCCCGGGTCGTGGTCGGCGTCCGTTTGACGGTTTTTGTGGTTCCTCCTTAGTGCGGCGCAGCGTTTGTTCGAGGCCCTCTGCCTCATTCTCTGATATCCTGGTTCCGTGATTAAGATGGGAGGCTGCGTGAAGCGACGGGAGATCATTGTACTACTGGTTGGGGCGGCGGCGTCATCAGTTGTGTGGCCGCTCACAGTGAGTGCACAGCAGGCGGCGAAAGTGCCCCGGATAGGTTTCCTAGGGAATTCCACTGCTGCCCTTGAGGCGAATTCGTCGGGCCGTTCCGCGACGGGTTGCGGGACCTCAGCTACGAAGAGGGCCGCAACATAGTCATCGAGTATCGATGGGCCGAAGGAAAGTATGAACGCTTTACCGCCCTTGTCGCCGAACTGATCGCCTTGCAGGTCGAAGTGATCGTGACAGCCGGGACGCCTGCTACTCTCGCTGTCAAAAAGGCGACAACGTCGGTCCCCCTCGTCATGATTGCGGTCGGCGATCCCGTCGGTACTGGGATCGTGCCATCCCTCGGGCGCCCCGGTGGAAACGTCACCGGCTTGACTTCGATCTCAACGGAAATGGACGCAAAGCGATTGGAACTCCTGAGGGAAGTCGTTCCCAACGTAGCGCACATCGCCGTACTCTAGAATACGGCCAGCCCGGTACAGGTACTCGCCGAGAAGCAGGTACAGGCGGCGGCCCAAGTGCTACGAATGAAAGTGCTGTCCCTAGGAGTACGAACGAGAGACGAGATCGAGGAGGCCTTGGCCGCGATGGTCAAGGAGCGGCCGGACGCGCTCCTTGTGCTGGCAGATCGGCTGTTCCTGCACCACCGCGCGCGCATCATGGAATTCGCCGCCCAACAGCGGCTCCCTGGGGTGCACGCCTACCGGGAATTGATCGAGGTGGGCGGATTGATATCCTTTGGGCCAAGCTACGAGGACATGCATAAGCGAGCCGCCAATTTCGTCGACAGAATTCTCAAAGGCGCAAAGCCGGCTGACCTGCCCGTGGAGCGGCCCGCAAAGTTCGAACTTGTGATCAATCTGAAAACCGCCAAAGCACTCGGGCTGACGATCCCGCAGTCCGTTCTGCTCCGAGCGACGGAGATGATTGAATGAGGCGTGCATGGGAGCCCACGGGCCGCGAATAGTGCCAGGTTCCCTTCTGGCGCTTGGCTGACAAACGGGGAATGTCCGCATGTACCCAAAGGACCCACCCGCCGATCACCAACCAACTCGCACCCGCCAACGATCAGCGCACGATGAGCCCGCTGCCACTTCGGGATCGTGACGGGTGACGGCACTCAGGGTCGGTTGTCGCTGCGGCGTAAGCCGACCGCCACGCCATCACCAAGATCGTTCCCTCACCGGAACGATTTTCGCTAATCCGCGTCGGTAGAAAGAGCGTCTGCTTGACACCCGAGGGCGGACGTGATTCCGCTTGGGTTCCAAGTCTCTAGGTGACCATAACCAGCCTGGGCTACGTGCACCAGTTGCGATGCAACAATTGCCGAGCGCCTTGTTCGATATTATCTGATATCGTGGGTCTCGTCATCGTAGAAGAGAGAGTTGAGCGAGGCGGCGGGAGTTTCTAACGGGCGGTGCGGCGGGCGCGGCTTCGAGTCTTTTGCCGCTCGCAGCGAGTGCGCAGCAACCGGCGATGTCCCGGATCGGCGTGGTGATGCCATTCAAAGAAAGTGATCCTGTCGCGCAGACACTCGTTGCGGCATTTCGACAGGAACTTCAGAAGCTTGGTTGGACTCAGGGACGCAATATCGCAATCGACGTTCGATATGCCACCATGATCGCAACCAGGTACGCGCCCTGGCTGTGGAGTTGATGGGCCTGAAACCAGACCTGATGGTGGCCAACTCCAATTTTGTAACGACGGTCCTGCAGGCAGAAGTGCGAACAGTGCCACTCTTGTTTATCGGCGTCGGCGATCCAATCGGTAGTGGCTTCGTTACGAACTTCGCGCGGCCGACCGGCAATGTCACCGGCTTCGCCACTAACGAACCTTCCATGGGGAGTAAATGGCTGGAGACACTGAGGGAAATTGCTCCCCAGGTCGAACACGTCGGGTTCATGCAGGCTCCAGAGGGGCCCGCCAATGTCGGCCTGCTGAAAGCGGCTGAAGCCGCCGCCCCTTCGCTCAAAGTCAGGTTGACAGCGCTAGGTGTGCACAGCGCCGATGAGATTGAGCGTTCGGTGAGCGCGTTCGCAGCCGAGCCCAATCGCGGCCTCATTATCGCGCCGACTGCTGTCACCTTTCAGAATAGCAAGCTTATCGTCGAACTGGCAGCACGCTACCGGCTACCTGCCATCTATTCATTTGCTTATTACCCCAAGGCTGGCGGGCTGATTTCTTACGGGCTCGATCAAGTCGACCAGTTTCGGCAAGGGGCAGCGTATGCCGATCGCATCCTCAAGGGCGCCAAGGTCGCCGAGCTACCCGTGCAATAGCCGACCAAGTTTGAACTTGTAGTCAACCTCAAGACCGCGAAGGCGCTTGGCCTCACCGTGTCCCCTTCGCTGCTGTCCCGCGCCGATGAGGTGATCGAGTAGGATCGGCTTGAGTGGAGGTCGTTGCTGCACGTGCTCAGGTCTCAAACTGGTACGTCAAGAGACCTTCCGCCACCAACCGGCGATGTCCGCAGGTCCGCCGAGAGCTGACGGTCACCCGGCCAGCCCGCCACCGCCAGCGATCCGCGCACGATGCTCCGCCTAACGGCGTCAAATTCCTTCAATCCACGGGTCTCGGTCGGCGTCTGATTGAAGGGTTTTCGAGGGCTATGACAGGTGCCTGCGGATCGCTGATCGTGACTGGGACGGTGCTCAGGGGGGCTGCTTGTCAGCCGAGGGCGGACGCGGCGCCGTGGCGCGGGAGGTCTCTGGCCGACCCGACTCGGACATTCAACGACGCCCATCACGGCAATGGATTGCTTCCGCTTGGTGCGAAAGCAGACTTGGTAATTGGTCACTTGTGGTTTCGGGTTTTCCCAAGCGCACTCAGCAATTCCTGATAAGGTTTTGTCCTGTTGCCTTGCGTGAAATCTATATAGTGCAATGTCGCCAGTTCGAATGGTAGCCTATCGACCTTCTGATATAGAATTGGGATTATTGGTTTTTCTTGATTGAAAAAATACCGATATTCCATTCTTACATACTTCGAATTAATCGCTGACGGACTGAGCACCAGAAGCAATAAGTCGCAAGCTTGCAACGCTTCTCCGATTGCATCCATCCAATCGTCACCACCAGCGATGAAGTCTTGGTCGATCCAAACTTTCTGCGATTGCTTGCTAAGATCCCCCACGAGGCCTGAAACGAAGCCATCCCAATCGCCGCGCGAGTAACTTACAAATGCGATGGAATTCTGCGCCGCCAGTTCACCGCCTCGGTTGATTGGCTTGACTACTCCTTTTTCAAAGTTCGGGGAAAGCCTGATGGGCTCGTTGGTCAGATTGTGTTCCGCCTCCCACACTGGATTGCGCAATGAAGCGCGAACGGTTGGCTCTATTTCCACGTCGTCGCTTTCTTTGTAAATTTTGTGCCTCCTCGCTGTTCAGAGTGGGTGATGTGACCGGCGCGGCTTGATGCCGATCTCTTAGGTCCCATCCCTTTGTTCGATCGAAGACCATCCCTCCGCCCCGACCTGCCGTTACCCCGAGCCGTCGCGCGCAGCGGCCGTCAAGGATGGCCGGCACGCTGAGCTCGACACGTGCTCAACGCCTCCAGGCCACGCCTTGACGGGCGCGAGCACGGCGGCAGGATCGAGGCTCAACGGGACGGCGGGAGACACCTCGATGCGCGACACCGATCTGATGCAGCTGGCTCTCGGGCTGATCCCGCCGTGGATGGTCAAGGCCTGCGCCTTCGACGCCGAGGAGCGTCGTCTCGATATCGAGATCGACTTCGCCAGGGGCGGCCGCTTCCCATGCCCGCAATGCGGCAAGGCCGACTGCCCTGTGCACGACACGGCGATGCAGACGTGGCGGCACCTCGACTTCTTCCAGCATCAGGCGTTCCTGCACTCGCGCGAACGCCGCGCATCACCTGCCCCGACTGCGGCGTCAAGCAGATCGCCGTGCCGTGGGCGAGGGCGGGCTCCGGCTTCACGCTGCTGTTCGAGGCGCTGGCCATGACGCTGATGACGGCGATGCCGGTCGCTGCCGCAGCGCGCCTCGTTGGTGAGCACGACACCAGGATGTGGCGTGTCCTGCACCACTGGGTCGAGCAGGCCCGTGAGCGCGCCGACTACGCCGACGTGAAGCGCGTCGCCATCGACGAAACCGCCGCCAAGCGCGGTCACGACTACGTCTCGCTGTTCGTCGATATCGACCAGCGCCGCGTGCTGTTCGTCACCGAGGGGCGCGGCGCCGATACCGTGGAAGCGTTCGCCGACGATCTCGAAGCCCACAACGGCGATGCTAGCCGCATCAAGCAGGTCTGCATCGACATGAGTGCCGCCTTCATCAAGGGCGTCACCGACAACCTCACCGAGGCCGAGATCACCTTCGACAAGTTCCACGCGGTCAAGCTCGTCAACGATGCCGTCGACAAGGTCCGCCGCGCCGAGAGCAAGGGGCGGCCGGAGCTCAAGCGCAGCCGCTATCTCTGGCTCAGGAACGAGCCGTCACTGTCCGCCGAGAGCCGAGCGCAGTCTCGCTGCGCTCACACGCCTGCACCTGAAGACGGCGCGCGCCTATCGGATCCGCCTCGCCTTCCAGGAGATCTACCAGCAGCCCAACAGCGACTGGGGCGCGCTCTTCCTCGATCGCTGGTACAGCTGGGCCATCCGATCACGGCTCGATCCCATCAAGGAGGCTGCACGCACCGTCATGCGCCACCGCGACGGCATCCTCGCATGGTTCGACAGCCAGATCGCCAACGGCCTGATCGAGGGCATCAACAGCCTCGTGCAAGCCGCCAAGGCCAAGGCGCGCGGCTATCGCTCCACCCGCACGCTCAAGGCCATCACCTATCTGATCGCCGGCAAGCTCGACCTCAGGCTACCCACGTGAAATAGCGGAGAGCCA
>CAVTVO010000032.1:0-36988 GCA_963738065.1 uncultured Alphaproteobacteria bacterium | reverse complement strand
TTGCCACGCGCAGACCCATCAGGTCCGCGAGCTTGAAATCCCGTTTCTCCGTCCCGCCGACCAGGAAGAAGGGATCGCGTGTTGCCACCTCGCAGAAGCAGACGAGATCGCAAGCGGGATCGGTCTCATAGGTGTGCATCACGCGCATTGGCCCGCCCCAGGCAACGTCGACCGAGCCGTCGACAAGTCCACGCGCAGATTTAAGGGCTTGGGAGCCGTGACGAGCCGTGCGTCGACCCCCTCGCGGGCGTAGGCGCCGAGCGCAAGCGCGGCATAGAACGGGGCATAGAACACGGCCCGCAACGTTTCTTGCAGCACGATCGCCATCACAGGGCCCCAACGGGTTCGGTCTGCCGCAACGCTATCCCCAGTGCAAACTCGAGGCGGCAACGCGCCTCAACTCAACGGCCCGCCTGCGACCTGCGTGCGCTGCATGACGCGGCGGAAGGGACCCTCATTGTGGATGGCGAGGTGCTTGCAGCACGCGGTTGTCCCAGAAGGCGACGGAGCCCGTGGCCCAGCGGAAGCCGCAGGCGAATTCCGGCCGGTGCCCGTGGCCGAGCAGGTAGTCGAGCAGCGGCCCGCTCTCCTTATCCGTCATGCCCTCGAAGCCGCACGGTATAGGACGCGTTGACGTAGGCTGCTTGCGCCCGGTCTCGGGGTGCGTCGCCACCACGGGGTGGACGCTCACCGTCTCGCGCCAGTCGGCGTCCTCGCGCACCTTGGTGGCGCGGAAGGCATTCTTGTTCGCCGCGGGCCCGCCGACCTTCCGATCCGATGCACCGCGCTGAGCCCCGACAGCATCCTCTTCATGCCGTCGGACAGCGCCTCGTAGGCCTGGTACTGGTTGGCGAACAGCGTGTCGCCGCCATAGGGCGGCACCTCGATGGCATAGAGGATGGCGCCCATCGGCGGCTCGGGCATCATGGTGGTGTCGGCGTGCCAGTCCTCGCCGACGATCTTCTTGTCGCCGGGCTCGCGCGTGATCTGATGATTTCGGGGTCGGCCTGCAGGCCCATGTAGTTCGGGTGGATGAAGATCTTGCCGAAGCGCCGGGTCAAGGCCTTGTGGCGTTCGGCATCGAGCTTCTGGTCGCGGAAGAAGATGACGCAGTGGTCGAGCAGCGCCTTGCGGATGTCGCCGATGGTGGCCTCGTCGAGCTCCTGGCCGACGTCGACGTTGTGGATCTCGGCGCCGATGCTGCCGGCGATGGGCCGCACCTCGATCCGGCTGTTGCGCATGCTGTCTCCTCCGACCTTGCATTGCTTGTCTGCAGCGAGGCTATGACCTGCCGCGTGCTGCCGCAACAGGCTTGCCGCCCGTGCCCTGCATGACAAGTCTTCTGCACACGCGGAGCCGGGAAGGCATCACCCTGCCGAGCCCCGCCGGCGCGCCTGCCGCAGCGCGGCATCGACAAGTGACCGGTGCCGGTGGAAGTCGCCGGGCGAAATCGCCGCCCGCGCACCATCCGGTCCGCGCCCAGACGAGGAGGATTGGAAATGATCACCCTGACGCGCCGCGAAGCTCTGGCGCTCGCCGGAGGCCTCGGCGCCCTCGTCATTTCGGGCAGACAGGCCAGTGCCCAGCAGAAATTCTTCCGCATCGGAACCGGTGGCACGGGCGGCACCTACTATCCGGTCGGCGGCCTGATCGCCAACGCCATCTCCACCGACAAGATCAACGTCAGCGCGGTCGCCACCAACGGCTCGGTCGCCAACGTCAAGGCGATCGTCGGCGGCACCATGCGAGTCGGGCTTCTGCCAGGCCGACGTGGCCTACTGGGCCTATACCGGGACCGGCATCTACGACGGGCAGCCCAAGGTCGAGGTGCTGCGGGCCATCGCCAATCTCTATCCCGAGAGCTTGCACGTGGTGCGCAAGGGCGCCGGCATCAAGAGCATCCCCGAGCTCAAGGGCAAGCGCATGTCGCTCGACGAGCCGGGCTCGGGGACGCTGGTCGACGCGCAGGCTGATCCGCCGCCTACGGGCTCACCGAGAAGGACATCAAGGCCGAGTACCTGAAGCCGCAGCAGGCGGCCGAGGCTGAAAGACGGCTCGCTCGACGCCTTCTTCAGCGTCGCCGGGCCATCCCAGGGCGCCATTGCCGACTGCGGCCACGACCGGCATCGACCTGCTGCCGATCGAGGGCGCAGCCGGCGGAAAAGCTGATCAAGGAATACAGCTTCTTCGCCCCCGACGAGATTCCCGGCGGCGCCTACAAGAACGTGAACGGCGTGAAGACCATCTCCGTAGGCGCCCAGTGGGTGACCTCGGCGAACAGGACGCCGGGCTCCTCTACGACATCACCAAGGGACTATGGAGCGACAAGACCCGACAGGCCCTCGACCACGGCCACGCCAAGGGCAAGGTGATCCGCAAAGAGACGGCGCTGGCGGGTCTCGGCGTGCCGCTGCATCCGGGGCCGCGAAACGCTACAAAGAGGCAGGCATTCTCAAATCGCGGTTTCCGTCTCCCGCGGAAATGCACCAGCCCCTGGAGGTCTTGCCCGTGCGCATCATCGACCACGCAAGCCAGGCAAGCGAGGAGTGGCGGCCCGGCGTCCTCACCCGCATGCACGTCTCCGCTGTCACCGGCTCCGTACAGCTGTGCGTGTTCCAGCAGTGGTGCCAGCCCGGCAAGGGCGCGCCCACACACCTGCACGCGGTCGAGGAGGTCTTGACCGTGCTCGAGGGCGAGGCGGAGATGTGGATCGAGGACGAGCGGGCGCGGCTCACCGCGGGCCAGTCACTGGTCATTCCCGCGGGACGCAAGCACGGCTTCCGCAACACCGGCGACGGCACGCTACACGTCCAGGCGACGCTGGCGGCCCCGATCTTCGAGGCCTCCTTCGACGATGCCCGCGAGGTCGTCTCGCGCCGCTGGGTGCCCGGCAGGTAAGCTCCTCTCCCCATCACGAGCAATGATGGGGAGAGAGATTTAGCTGCGCAGGCGCGTGCGCACGATGCGCGGGAAGTCCTCGCCGTCGCTGCGCGACTGACTTGTCGGGGCGGCGCGGCTCGGCTCGGAGGCCTGCTGCTGAGCGCGCCCGTCGTCGAACGACCACCAGCGGGCAATGCCCGAGGCCGTCGACTGCGCCGGCTGCGGCGCGGTCGACTGAGCGGGCGCACCTGCGTAGGCTGGAGGCGGCGCGGGCGTGCGCGTGGCGACCGGCTGCGGCAGCGTGCCGCCAGCGAACCAGGCGTCAATCAGATCGAGTTCGTCGGCCGACAGGTTGAGCCCCTGGCCGCGGCAGCGCGCCACCACGAAGTTGCGGAAACGGCCGGCAAACAGGTTGGCCGAGGCGCCCTGCTCGAACCAGGGATCGGCCTCGCTCACCACCTCGAGCACGAAGCGGACATCGTCGCGGCGCACGGAAAGGCCGCGCTCCTGGGCGCGCTGGGTGATGTTGGCCAGCGTCTGGGCGCCGATCAGGTCGTTGTCGGTGATTTCCTTGGCCATCACCTCGAACAGCAGCCGGTACTCGGGCGGCGCCAACGGCGGAGCCTGGCAGGCCTCCTGTATGCGGGCGATCGACTGCTGGATGGCAGCCGAGCTGGCCGCCGAGGGCGCGGCCGGTGCCTGAGCCGCTGGCTGGGTGGGCGGCATCTGCGCTGCCGGCGGCATTGGGGCCGGCGCGGGTGAACCGCTCTTGGGCCGGGCGGGAGCACTCTGGGCAGCCTGCGTGCTTTGGGCAGGCGGCGTCGCGGCAGGCTCTGGCTCGGCAGGCGCGGCAGCGATCTGAGCCGGTTGGGTCAGTGGGGCAATCTCTGGGGCCGGGTCGCGCGCCACGAGCGCGGTGGCGTCCGCTTCCTGGCCGTGACGCTTGGGCTCGAATGCGAGGAACGGCGGCTCGTCGGTAAGCTTGATCTCCTCGGGCAGCTGCGTGCGCAGCAGCTCGCGGAAGCTTCCCGCTCCGGCCCAGCCAGTGGCAATGGTCTTGCTGTGACCGAGCGCGCGCAGCGCCCGGTCGGCCAAAGCCTCGAGGGGCACGGGCGCCGCCGAGGCGCGCACGCCGGCGACGACCTCGTCCACGATTTCGCGCCGCACGTCTTCCACCTTGAGCGCCGGGACCGAGGGTGCTGCGGGCGCGGCCTCGCGCGCCGCTTCCTGCGGCAGCTCGCCGTTGAGGATGAGAGCGATGAGATCGGCCTCGCGCACCTCGCCGTCGCTAATGGCGGTATAGGGAGCCGCCGTGAAGTCGTTGGCGAAGATCACGGTGCGACGAGCGTGCGCGCGCAGGCGATGCAGCACGGGGGTGAAGTCGGCATCCCCCGACAGGATGATGAACTCGTCGAAATAGGTGTCATGAGTGAGGTAGTCGCGCACATCCATGACCATGCGGATGTCGGAGGAGTTCTTGAGCTGGGCGGTGAGCGGGGGGCAGTCGACCACCTCGAACCCGGCGCGCAGGAAGTGGTGGCGCACGAATGGGAAGGAGTTCATGTCGGTGGAGTTGTCGTGCGCGTTGCGCCGCGGCACGGGGTTGCCATAGCAGCGGTTCATGACGATGCGGCGGCCGGCATCGCCGAAGGGGGCATTGGTGGCGGTGATGAGACGGCCGGTCTCGATCGCGCGCAGCCACACGCTCGCATCCTTGGCGAAACGCTTGGCCGCCTCCTCGCTCTTGCGCTTCAGCGACAAATAGATGTTGTCATAATCCACGAAAACCGCGCTCAAGCACGGCCCGCCTGCTTCCCTGCGCATTTTTCGACGGCCCCCATTTGTCGCATTTCTTGACCGGCAGTTCTTTATGCGTCGCGCCGGCCCCGCAAGCCTGCGCAAGGGGCGCGGTGCGCTCATCAACATAAACTCCGGCGGACCAGCGACTTAGGTAGAGGAGTAAGCCAGGGTGTGATGTGGGCCTGGCACCCTCAGGCCGGCTCGAATCCCGGCGGTGGCATCTCGAAGCCCGCGAACTCGAAGCCCGGCGCCACTGTGCAGCCCACCAGCGTCCACGCCCCCAGGCTAAAGGCCTGCTGCCAGGCGCCCGCCGGTACCGCCGCCTGCGGTCGCTCGCCGGCGGCAAGGTCGGACCCTAGCCGCACGCTGCGCCGGCCGCCGGCGTCGGCCAAGGTCATGTCGAGAGGCGCCCCAGCATACCAATGCCACACCTCGGCGGCATCGACCCGGTGCCAGCGCGAGACCTCGCCGGCGGCGAGCAGGAAATAGATGGCGGTGGAGGCAGCGCGCGCAGGGTTGGCGGCAGAGCCCGTCGCGGCCGCATCGCGGAAGGTCTCGCGGTAGTGGCCGCCCTCGGGATGCGTGGCAAGGTCGAGCAGACGGATGACGTCGGCGGCAGAGAGGGCGCTGACGCGGGCGCTCATAGGGCGATGCCTCTCGAGGTTTGTTCTGCTCCAACTCATCCCCGCCCGCAACCGACGGAGGCCCGGCGGCTCATACCGTGCCGGAGTCCGCGCTGGGGCCCGCATCAGCCTTTCGCCGCCCGCGCCGCGCCGCCCGGGCTGCCTCGCGCAGGGCTTCGCCGAAGCGGGAGGCCGCGGTGGAGAGCTGCTCGATGTTGCCGAGTGCCCGCTCGCCGCGCCGCAGCCGGCGGTCGAGCGCCGCCATGGTCCGGGCAAGGCCGGGGTCATCGTCCTCGAGCCACACCCTGAACACGGAGGCGTAGGCGAGACCGAGACCGCCGACGCGCAGCGCGCCCATCGCCCCGTCGGTGCCGATGCCCGCCCCCTGCAGCATCCAGTGCTGCGAGGAGAGGAAGGGACCGGCCAGCGCGAAATCCGCCGCCCCGGAGGCGTGAATCGATTTGAGGGCGGCCTTGTGGGGCGCCAGCACGTCGAAGCGGGTCATGATGATGTCGAACAGGCGGTCGCGCGTCTCCTGGCCTTCGGTGCGCGCAGGTGCGCGCTTCAGCACCTCGTCGTCGACGGCACGGAGCAACGCGGCCAGAACCTCGGTCTTGCCGGCAAACAGGTCCCTCAGCTCGGCGAGCGAAACGCCCGCCTCCTCGGCGACGTCGAGCAGGCTGACGTCGGCCCAGCTCTTCTGCGCGGCGCACCGGAGGGCGGCGGCAAGGACGCGGCCCTTGGGAGTGGACGTGTCGAGCATGTTGCGGTGCTCCTTTGCCCATACATTGGACGCAATGGCAAGAAAATCAACCGATTGCATGGGCGACGGCATCGCTCGATTTGCCGGCCGCCTTGGCCGCTTCTAGCATCGATGGTGAAGCGCCGGCTCGCGAGAGGCGCAACAGGCCACGCTCGGAACGATCCCCATGAACAACAGAATCCTGCGGGCCCCGAAGTGTTCCTGGCGGACGCCAGGGAGATTGCCGAAGAGAAGAAAGCCATCTGCAGGGATCGAGGGCTCGTGGGCGTGTTTCCTATCGATGCAGACGTGGCAGACCTGCAAACCCTGCCGCCGGCCGAGGTGGCACGCCGCATCTACACCAGCAACCTCGAGCGCATGCACTCCTGCGCGGGCGTGATCGCCAACCTCACGCCGTTCCGAGGGGTCAGCATGGACGTCGGCACGGCCTATGAGGTCGGCTATATGGCAAGCCTGGGGCGGCTGGTGCTGGGCTACACCAATGTCGTCGCCGCCTATCGGGAGCGCGCGACGCTCTACTATCGAGAAAGCGCGGGCCAGGCGATCGAGAGCTATTCCGCGGGCACGTCGATCGAGAACTTCGGGCTGGCGGAGAACCTCATGATCGAGTGCGCCGCACGCGCGTGCGGCGGTACCGTCATCGTCACCCACGTCGCCGCGGGCGCGGAACTTGGCGACCTTCAAGGCTTCGCCGCGTGCGCTGCACAAGCCAGCAAGCTCCTGAGCGCGGGATCACGGGCCCCCGACGCGACGGACACATGAAGGACAGCGGCCGAAAAAGGCCGCAAAGAAACCATTGACATTCCACGCCGAGAGCCTAGCTAAACGGCCGTCATGAACACGACGAGCCAGCGCGACTTCCTCAAGCCCACCGACGCGCGCGTGCTGGAGGCGCAGGCCCCCAGCAGCGACACGTTCGACGTCGGCTTGGACCGGCCCCTGCGGCTCGATTGCGACAAGCTGCTCTCCCCCTATCGCATCGCCTACAAGACCTATGGTCAGCTCAACGCGGAAAAGTCGAACGCCATCCTGATCGCGCATGCACTGACCATGGACCAGTATGTCGCAAGCCCCCACCCCGTGACGGGCAAGCCCGGCTGGTGGGAAGCCATGGTGGGGCCAGGCAAGCCCATCGACACCGATCGGTTCTTCATCATCTGCCCCAACGTGCTCGGCGGCTGCATGGGCTCGACCGGCCCCGCCAGCATCAATGCCGAGACCGGCAGGCCGTGGGGCCTCGACTTTCCCGTCATCACCATCGGCGACATGGTCGATGCGCAAGTGCCATTGATCGACCACCTCGGGATCGACAAGCTGTTTTGCGTGATTGGTGGCTCCATGGGCGGCATGCAGGCGCTGGAATGGGCGGCGCGCCATGGCGACCGCGTGTTTGCCGCCGTGCCGATCGCCACCGCCGCCTGGCATTCCTCTCAGAATATCGCGTTCCACGAGGTCGGCCGGCAGGCCGTGATGGCCGACCCCAACTGGGCGCAGGGGCGCTATCTCGAGCTCGGTGTCGTGCCGCGCAACGGGCTCGCCGTGGCGCGCATGGCTGCCCACATCACCTACCTGTCGGAGGAAGCGCTGCAGCGCAAGTTCGGGCGCTCCCTGCAGGACCTCGCCACCAAGAGCTTCTCCTTCAACGCCGACTTTCAGGTCGAGAGCTATTTGCGCCACCAGGGCTCGACCTTCGTCGACCGTTTCGACCCCAACAGCTATCTCTACATCACCCGCGCGATCGATTACTTCGACCTTGCCGCCGAGCATGGTGACGTGTTGGCCAACGCTTTCAAGGGCACCAGGACTCGCTTCTGCGTCGTCTCCTTCACCAGCGACTGGCTCTACCCCACGCGCGAGAGCCGTGAGATCGTGCATGCTCTCAACGCGGTGGCGGCCAACGTCAGCTTTGTCGAGATCGAGTCCGACAAGGGCCACGACGCTTTCTTGCTCGACGAGCCGGAGCTGTGCGCCACCATCGGCGGCTTCATCAATGCCGCGGCCGAGAAGCGCGGCCTGAAGCCCATGCCGGAGGCGCGCTGATGCTCGCGCCCAACCGCATCTTGGGTCCCCACCGCGTCGACCACCTGCTGATCGCCGAGATGGTGAAGGCGGGCTCGCGCGTGCTCGACGTCGGTTGTGGCGACGGAGCGCTGCTCCAGCTCCTCGCCGACACCAAGAACGTCGACGGGCGCGGCATCGAGGTTGCGCGCGAGCGCGTCAATGCCTGCGTGGCGCGCGGCCTGTCGGTGATCCAGGGCGACGCCGACCGCGACCTTGCCGACTATCCCGACGGCGCCTTCGACTACGCCATCCTGAGCCTGACGATCCAGGCCACCCGCCACCCCAAGACGGTGCTCGAGCAGCTGCTGCGCATCGGCCGCAGCGCCATCGTCTCGTTCCCCAACTTCGGCCACTGGCAGGTGCGGGCACGTCTCGTTTTCACGGGCCGCATGCCCGTGACCGAGAACCTGCCCGACGCCTGGTACGTGAGCCCCAACGCGCACCTGTGCACCATCAAGGACTTTGCCGATCTGTGCCGGGTGGCGAATGCGCGCGTCGAACGACAGGTCGCCTTCAACGTCTGGGGGCAGAAGCTCGGCACCTGGCTGCCGCTCACGGTGCACAACCTGATGGGCGAGAAGGCCGTCTTCATGCTGACGCGGCAGCAGGCCGACTGAGCCGAGCGCACCGTCGCCGTGTGCCATCGCTGAGCGGGGCTCGATCATGCGCGCCGTGCCGGGAGCCGCTGCCGGAGCCATCCTTGCCTTCGCGGTCGCGGGCTGTGCCTCTGTCGTCGACTCCGGGCAGGCGCGCATCTGTCGGGCCATCCTCCCGGCGCTCAACGTCTCCGACGCGGCGATCGATATTGCTCGCATCCTGCCATTGCGCTCCAACGACGGTGTTCGCATCGAGTATCGCGCCCGCGCGCCGGGCGAACCGCCGCGCGATCGTTTTCTCGAGTGCCGCTACGCCGCAGCAGGCTATGCGTCGGCTGAGCGCCGCGGGCTCGTTGCGGTGACGACGGAGGGCGGCCGGATCGGCGATTTGCGCCTGCAGATCTTGAAGCGCTTCTGGCTCGAGAGGGAAGGGGTAGCGGTCGACCCGGAGCCTGTGCGCAATGCCGAGAACGTTCCGGAGGTGCCGCGCGGCGTCGCGGAGACGCTCCAGCATGTCATCTCGGCGTTGCCGCGGACCGCAATCTACGCGCTGCTCGCCACCGCCTACTCGCTGCTCTACGGACTGGTCGGCCGCATCAACTTCGCCTTCGGCGAGCTGGCGGCCGTGGGCGGCTATGCCGCCTTCCTCGCGTTTGCGCTGGCCGGGCCGGAGCGGAGGCTCGCACCGGCGCTGGCGTTCGCGCTGATGCTCACTCTCGCTACCGCCGTGATGCACGGCGTTGCAGCCGGACGCTTCGTCTTTGCGCCGCTGATGCGCCGCACGGGCCAGCAAATGCTGATCGGCACGCTCGCGCTGGCCCTCGTGCTGCAGGAGTACCTGCGGCTGGCACAAGGGTCGAGGCTGCTTTGGGTCCAGCCCGTCCTCAATACCCCCTATGCGGTCGCCCGCGCCGGCGACTTCCTGGTGACGCTGACGCCGATTGCGCTGGTTGTCGGCGCGCTCTGCCTCGTGGCCGCGCTGGCACTTGTGCTGCTCATCAAGGTCAGCCGTTTCGGCCGCGCCTGGCGCGCGTGCGCCGATGACCCGCTGGCGGCGGAGCTATTCGGTGTCGACCGCCATCGGCTGCTGGTCGAGACGTTTGCCATCGCTTCCGGCCTCGCGGGCCTCGCCGGCTATTTCGTCACCATCTACTACGGCACCTTCGGCTATGCCGGCGGCATCGTCATCGGGCTCAAGTCCCTGATTGCGGCCATTGTCGGCGGCATCGGCTCGGTGCCCGGCGCTCTCCTGGGCGGAATTCTGATCGGCAGTGCCGAGGCGATCTGGTCGGCGCTGTTTCCGATCGAGTTCCGCGAGCTTGCGATCTACGTGCTGTTGGTCATTCTCATGTTGTTTCGCCCGCATGGTCTGTTCGGCTTCGGCGAGCCGCTCTCGCCCAAGGTTTGAGCCGACGGGATCGCTTGCCCGCTACGCTTCAGCGAGCCCTGCGCCTCGGCCAGACGCTCGACCCGCCGCGCCGGCGAGGTCTTCGGGATGGCGCCCATCAGCTCCTTCCTCGCCTCCACGATGATGACGCCGGCAAACCCTGCCCACAGCCGCGCCCCCAACCGCTCAAAGGCGGTCGACCAGCGCACCAGCCACTGCCGGTCGATGGGCGGCATGTAGAGCGCGTTCCCCCATTCGAGGGGCGTAAACAGCGCATCCGTCAGCAATCGCTCGAGCTGGCCGCGGCTGTAGGGGCGACCGTGGCCGAACGGCGTGGTGTCGAGCCTGGCCCAGATGCCACGCCGGTTCGGCACGATCAGGAGCAGGCGCCCCTCCGGCGTCAGCACGCGCCAGATTTCGCGCAGCAGCGCCCGCACGCTTTCGGACGTCTCCAGGCAATGCACCGCCAGCAGCCGGTCGACCGAAGCATCGGCAAGCGGCAGCATGGATTCCTCCACCATGACGGTGTGGCCCTTGCTGCCGGCGGTGGGCCAGGCGAGCGCTCCCTGGTTTGCCGGCATCAGCGCGCCGAGCCGCGCCGCCTCGCCGCGAAACATGCCGATGTAGGGCACCGCAAAACCAAGCCCCATGAGCTGGGCTCCGTGCACGCTGCGCCAGCGAGCGCGGATGCGGCTCGTGAGCAGGCGGCGCACGACTCCGCCCAACGGGCGGTTGTAGAAGTCGCGGAGGTCGACGACGTCCGGGTGCATGAGCGGCGCTGGCTTCTTCCGCTGTGCGGCCGCGCACCTGCACGGTGCGCGACCCAGATGGTTGAATTCGATTCAAGTCGCCTGCTAGGCTAACCCCGTCATCCCTAATGCAAACCAAAGCACGGACATATCCCCATGGCAAAGCTCGAGATCCATCAGTTTCCGTGCCTCTCCGACAATTACGGCGTGCTGATCCGCGATGCCGAGGCGGGCGTCACGGCCGCAATCGATGCTCCCGATGCCAATACGGTCGCGGCAGCGCTGAAGGAGAAGGGCTGGCGATTGACCCACATCCTCACCACCCATCATCACGGTGACCACACCGCCGGCAACCTGGCGCTCAAGGCCGAGACCAAGTGCACGATCATCGGCCCGCGCGGAGAGGCTGCCAAGGTGCCGGGCATCGACAAGCCGGTGGGAGAGGGCGACACCTTCAAGTTCGGCGCCTTCGAGGTGCGCGTGCTCGACACGCCCGGCCACACCGCCGGGCACATCACCTACTGGATACCCTCGGCGGGCGTGGCCTTCGTGGGCGATACGCTGTTTGCCATCGGCTGCGGCCGCGTCATCGAGGGCAACGCGCAAATGATGTGGAACTCGCTCGAGAAGCTGATGGCGCTGCCCAAGGAGACGGTCGTCTACTGCGGGCATGAGTATACCCAGGCCAACGCCAAGTTCGCGCTCACCATCGAGCCCGAGAATGCCGCCCTGCAGAAGCGCGCCAAGGAGGTCGACCAGCTGCGGGCTCAGGCCAAGCCGACGCTGCCGACCAATATCGGCATCGAGCTCGAGACCAATCCGTTCCTGCGCCCCAGCGTTCCGGCGATCCAGCAGCGGCTCGGCATGACGGGCAAGCCCGAGTGGCAGATCTTCGGCGAGATCCGCGAGCGCAAAAACCGCGGCTGAAGATCCCGATCGATCCTGGTCGGGTTGTTGGCAACAGTGATGGCAGCGGTAATGACATTGTCATCGGCACCATGCTTTGCTGTTGTCGAAGAAGAACATGCACGCCTGCTAGCTCACGCGCCCAGCGCCGCCAGACTCTCAACATCCGAATCAAATCGCAAGAGCGCGGGCCTATCGACCGCGTCGCCCGGGCGCGCGGCCAGAATCGCACGGATTTCATCCTGGAGGCGGCACGGCGTGCGGCCGAAGAAGCCTTGCTCGACCGCACCATGATCGCGGTGGGCCCGGATGCCTACAAGAAGTTCCTCGCCCAGCTCGATGCCCGGCCCAGACCCAATGCCCGCCTGCGCAAGAGCATGCGCGCGCTGGCGCCGTCGGATAAGACGTGGCGCTCGGCGCGCCCGGGCTTCTGGCGGATCATCATGATGTCGCCGGATTCAGCTGCGGCATCGCCTGACGCGATGAGTGGCTGAAGCGGCGGGCCCGCCCCAACAAGGCCAGCGGCGCGTCCCGGACGTTCGTCCTTTGCGACGGCAATGCGGTTGTCGACTACTACGCCCTGGCGTCCGGAGGCGTCGCTGTTGCCGCCGCGACGGGCCGGTTTCGGCGCAACATGCCAGACCCCATTCCCGCCGTCATTCTCGGCCGACTCGCCATCGACGCCATGCAGCAGGGCAGGGGGCTTAGTCTAGCCAATCACGCCACTGCAGTCAGCGCTGCGGTCAGGGTGGGGCCGATGGGTACCCCAAGCCCGGTGCAGGCGCTCCAACCTTGCCCTGCTTCGTAGCCGATGTCGCCAGCCTTGTTGTTGCCGGAGGTGATGGGACGCAGCAATGCCGGATCTTGGTAGAGGCGGGTGTTGACGAAGCCGAGCGGTTCACCGCGTAGCTCATTGAGCCGTGCGATGAACGCAGCCCACAGAGGCGCGACGGCACTGGTTCCGCTCGCGACGATCTCGGAACCACCAAGAACGATGCGATAGCCGTTGCTTTGAGCAGCTGCCGCTGCAACATCGGGGACTCCGCGTCGCCGCTTGCCGTCGTTGAGGGACATCGGGAGCACGACGTTGCTCTGGTAGGAAGGCACAGCATAGATGTCGCTAATCCCGCCGCCCGTCCCACGCATTCCTTCCTTCCATACGACCTCCTCCGTAATTGCGGTTCTGGTCGCGTTGAGGGTCATGAGCGTGCCGCCGCACCCCAGAACATAGGGACTCGACCCCGGGTAGTTGACGTGGGCGCGTCCGTCTCCCATGCGCTCGGTAGCCAGATCGTCGCCGGCGGTCGCGACCACGGCAATCCCGAGACGCACGGCATCCTGCAACGCGGCGTCGAGACCTTTGCGCGCCTCGGGCGCCATCGAAAGCCAGTAGGTCTCTGGCTCGCCCCAGGTGATGACGATGACGTTCGGCCGGTTCCTGCCGTCGTGCACGGCCTTGACGATGCCGGCAACGAGCCCTGCCTCGCTAGTCTCGGTGAAATAGACGGCGATGCGCGCTTCGGGCGCAACGCCCGCGACGACCTGCAGGTCGAGCGCGACTTCCTTGTCGGCTTGCGCATTCGCTCCCCATGTATTGCGGCCCCCTGCATTGACGTCGGTTACTGTCGGCATGGGCAAATTCATCGCCTGGCAGGCTTTGGCGAGATCTGCAGGATCATAGCCGCCGGCCGGCTCGATGATTGCGATGCATTGGCCGGCGCCGCCTCGCGGCGCCGTTATCCCATAGAGGCGCGCGATTTGCGAAGGATACAGCCCGTGGCTGCTACCGCTCTCGCCCGCATGGGTCTGTAGACGGACAAGCATCGGACGGCTATCCAGGCCAAGGACCGCGTGAACGATCTTGGCCAGCTCTCGCGGCGGGCGCGGGTTGCGCGTCGGGTAGTGACCGTCGCCTACAGCAGGATCGACCCGGCGCAGCCTAGTGGCGAAGGCGCGCTCCGCATCAGCGACCTTCGTACGAAGCCGCGCGCAGCGCCGCAGAAAGTCCACCCTGACCACCTGCATGCCATGCTTCTCGGCAAAGCGGCGGAGCTGCCTGAGTGGCTTTCGGAGAATGTGGCGGCGCTCCGCTTCAAGGTCTTTGCGGCTGACGCGCGTAGTCAACTCGGCGAGGTCCCTTCCGCTGCCGAGCCGCCTCGCCTGCTGCCGATGCCGCAGGTACACGGTGAGCATGAGCAGCTCGTTCCGCGGCAACGCATTGGGATCGACCGCAGACCGTCGTGTTTTCTGCGGCAGCCGTTGGGGCGTACGAGAGCGGGGTGCCATCGGCCGTGTCCTATGAGAATCCCGAACTACGGCCCGATAGCCTCTCGAGGAATGGACCAGATGAAGTCGGTCTGGAAGGACAGCATCCCCGGATTGGGCTGGCTCGGATTGGTCCAGAACCAAGCCGCGTTCGGCGGGCCGTTGGGGCTACAGGGCCGCAGGTTGCCGCCGGGGCATATCAGGGAATTGGGCGAGCTAATGAAGCCGCCCCCATAAGGGTTTTGGCCGGTCGAGGATACGGAGGCGCGACCGTGGCACGTTAAGCACGAGGACGTGTCGACAAAGCCGTCTTCGGTTACCGAGTTGCCGAGCCGTGTCGGCATGCCGGTGGACGTAATGAAATCAACCTGGCTACCCTTGAGGCAATAATTCTCCCAAAGATTTGGCATGCCGGCTTCGCTGAACATCTTCTTTAATGCTGGTGTCTTCGCGCAATCCGGATACGCTCCACCTGGCGATGCGCTCGGTTTCACATCCTTGTCGGCAGCGCCAAAATTGTCCCGACATCCGATATAGTCGCAACGGCCTTTATTGCTCTTGTGCTCGGACGTGGCCCAGGTCCAGTTGGGCACCTGCTTCGATATGATATGCACGGCAACGAGGGCATATTTCTTCTGATCGCTCGCAGTGTTGACATAATACAGCGACTGCTGAACGGTGTCGGCGGGTATCCAATTCGCCTTCACTTCGATCGAGTCGATTGGAAACGAGATCGCCTTGCCAGCCGCGAACGCGTCCCTCAACCCGGCGCGAGTAAACAGCTTGTTGCAGTAGATGAAGTCGAACGTGGCCTTGTTGCGCCGCACCTCTTCACCACCTCCTGCAGTCACGTGCGGCTGAATTCCAGGTGGCCTTGGCGCGAGGGCAATGAGCGCGGGGACCTTGAGAATCTTTGAGCTCGCCGCGGGAGGCGTTGCAGGCGCGGCGGCAACGACCACGGGAGCTGGTCCGCAAGTCGGCGGACTGGAAGCGCCGGGAAACACTGGATTTGGCATGAAGGTATCGTCGTTCGAAGCCCACGTCTCGAAAACCACGTCGGTCTTGCCAGGCACACCTCCCGGTCTGCTGACTTGGACGAACAGCTCCCACGATATCTTGTCAGGATTGTTCATCGCCGGGTTGGGATCGTTGGTCTGCGCCCCGGCCGGCGTCGACATTCCTGCGCAAATTACAAGCGGCGCAAAAAATGCTTTCTTCATCTTTGCCTCCACGCAATGCAATATTCCACACAATGCAATATCAGGCGTCAGGAATCCTGGTAGCCGTCCGCCATCCATTGTTCGAAAAGCTTGATCCGTTCATCGGACCAGAACGGGCCTCCAGCAGGCATGCGAGGTTGTTGCGCTCCCGTCAAACGAGTCAACACAGTGCGTGCGTGCGCGTGGTCAGCGAAGCCGCCGCCCCCGACAGCATCAGACATCCATCCATAGTCATCGAGCCTGACATGATGGCGCTTCATGCAGGCAACATCAGAGGGGGTGAAAAGAGGCGCAATATCTAACTTGAAGTAGATCATATGCACATCACCATAAGGAAATCGGATATCATCAAGACGCCATCGACGCAATCGATCTGCGGCCGCTCCCCGTCAAGCCCAGAGAGCTTTCCCTCATACCCCGGCTAAGAGAGGGCGGCGGAGGTGGAAGAGGGTCCTTGGGGCATCGGCGAGGGCTCTGGCAAGGGCGTCGGTGAAGCGCAGGAGGGTTTCGCGGACGTGGCGGACGACTTTGCCGACCGAGTTGAGCAGCAGGAAGCGAAGACGCTTGGGACGTGCGTTATGCATTTCCTCGGGTAGGCCGACGCGCTTGAAGGCCGAGAGCAGATTGTAGAGCATCACGTTGAGCCGCAGCCAGGCGGCGTTGGCGCCGAACTTCTGGCTCGGAAGCGCCCACCCTGCCAGCTCGTTCATCAGCACATCGTGAGCGTGCTCGATGGTGCCGGCCTTGCCACGATGCCATTGGATCAGGTCGAGGCCGCTGCCGCCGGGTGGATCGGAGCGATTGGTGACGATGGCAAAGTGCTTCACGCCCGTCCCCTCGCCGAGCAGATCACCTTGCAGGGGGCGCACGCGGATCGCCAGATAGCGGCGCGCTGTCACGGCATCCTTCGACCAGTTGCCGTCGCTCGGCACATAGTTGACCTCGGCCCATTCGCGGATCGCCTCGGTGTCTCGGCGCTCGAGTTTCCAGTGATCCTCGGGCAAGGCGAGGATGCAGGCCTTCAACTGCTCGCTCATGGCGGCGCTGATGGCGTAGGCGATGGCACGCTCGTCCAGCCACGTCATCACCTCATGCTCGTAGAGCGCGCTATCACCGCGAACGTAGATTTCATCGTACTTTTCCGGCAGTGCGGCGACCGCCTTCCCGATGACGCGGCGATTGCCCGTGCCGGCCGGCACGTTGCCGTCGCGGAACTCGTCGGCAACGATCACGTCCTGCTCCGCCCACAACACCAGAACCGGCTGATAGCCGCGCTCGCCCTCATGGCTGCGCTTGGCCGCCCGCTTCGTCGCGTGGATCACGGTGGCATCGACATCCAGCGTTGCGGTCCGCACTGGACGGCGGCACTGCAGATCGAGGATCAGCTCCTTGCTGGCGGCAGCGAGCCCTAGGAGTGCGCCGCTCTCCGACGGCACGCATGCCTTGCCCTCCTGCAGCAGCGGCAGCCCGCGCAATCCGGCTGGCCGTCAGGCCACCGACTTGAGCACCTTGACGATGCGGTCGCGGATGTCGGCGATGTCGCTCTCGGTGGCGATCAGCGGCGGGGCCACCACGAGCGTGTCCATGGCGACGCGCACGTAGATGTCGTGGTCGTGGTACATGCGCTCGGTGGCCTCGTAGCCGCGCACGCCGGGCTTGCCCGGCATCGGCGCCAGGTCGATGCCGCACAGCAGGCCGACGGTGCGGATGTCCTCCACGTTGGGCTCGCCCTTGAGGCTCATCATGGCGTCAGCGAACACGGGCTCGAGCATCTTGGCGCGCTCGAACAGGCCTTCGTCCTTGTAGATGTCGAGCGTGGCGAGGCCCGCGGCGGCGGCCAGCGGATGGCCCGAGTAGGTGTAGCCGTGGAACAGCTCGACCACATGCTCGGGCCCCGTCATGAAGGCATCGTAGATCCTCTTCGACGCCATCACGCCGGCCATCGGCACGGCGGCGTTGGTGATGCCCTTGGCGAAGGTGATCATGTCCGGGGTGACGTCGTAGCGCTCGGAGGCGAAGCACGCCCCGAGCCGGCCGAAGCCGGTGATGACCTCGTCGAAGATGAGCAGGATGCCGTGCTGCGCGGTGATCTCGCGCAGCTTCTTGAGGTAGCCCTTGGGCGGCGGCAGGATACCGGTGGAGCCCGCGACAGGCTCGACGATGACGGCGGCGATGGTGGAGGCGTCATGCAGGTTGATGAGCCGCGTGAGCTCGTCGGCCAGATGCGCGCCCCACTCCGGCTCGCCCTTGGTGAAGGCCTGCTTGGAGCGATCGTAGGTCGACTGTAGATGGTCGACGCCGGTCAGCATGTTGCCGAACTGTTTGCGATTGGCGCCCATGCCGCCGACCGAGATGCCGCCGAAGCCGATACCGTGGTAGCCACGCTCGCGGCCGATGAAGCGGGTGCGCGCGCCCTCGCCCTTGGCCTTGTGGTAGGCGAGCGCGATCTTGAGCGCGGTGTCGACGGCCTCGCTGCCCGAGTTGGAGAAGAAGGCATAGTCGAGGTCGCCGGGGGCCAGGAGCGAGAGCCGCGAGGCCAGCTCGAACACTTTGGGGTGGCCGTACTGGAAGGCCGGCGAATAGTCGAGCTTGGCCGCCTGCTCCTGGATCGCCTTTACGATCGGCTCGCGGCAATGGCCGGCGTTGACGCAGAACAGGCCGGAGGTGGCGTCGATCACCTTGGCGCCGTTGGGCTTGAAGTAGTGCATGCCCTTGGCGCCGGCGAATAGGCGCGGGCGCTTCTTGAAGGCGCGGTTGGCGGTGAAGGGGATCCAGTAGGGCTCGAGCTCATTGGGCTTCACGTCGAGCGGGGCCATGGCGTGTCTCCGCGGAGGGTTCGGACTGGGATGTTGAGGGTGTTCTAGCAGGGGGTCGGGCGGGCTCCAAGCCGCGGCCGCTCCTGCCGGTCTGCAGGCCTGCCCCCATCTCGCCACAGACATGCCGGGTTGAGGCGCGGATTCCGGCACGCCGCCACCCGAATCGGGGCTGCATAACCTCTTGTTAGCCGAATCGGCGCCAGATGCGGCGCCATGCCCAAGCGCCAGCCCGAGACGGCTCCTTGTTGCCGGAGGAACGCAATGTTGATGAGCGTGATTGATGACGCCCGATCTGTGCCGGCCTATCCGGAGCTGGCAGGCAGGCGCGTGCTGATCACCGGGCTTACCTCGAATTGCGGCGTCGACATCGTGCGTGCTTTTGCCGAGCACAAGGGTCGGCTCGTCCTGCAGTTCGCCGAGATGAGCAAGGAGACCGAGACCATCGCCGAGATCGCCGCGCCCTCGGCCCTGGAGATCAAGGCCTTCGGGCCCATCGGCGAGGAGCTGGAGGCGGTGACGAAATTTGCGCAGGGGCCCGCGCAGGCCTACGGCGGCCTCGACGTGGTCGTCAACCTGGTGCCGCTCGCCGTGCCGCGTCTGCCGGCTGCGGCCACGACCGCCGACATCGAGGACATCGTCGCGCAGCGGCTGCGCGTGCCCTGCTTGCTGTCCAAGGTTGCCGCCAACCGTATGGCGCTGGTGCTGACCGAGGGCCTGATCCTCAACGTGGCCGTGCTGGTGTCGCCGGTGGAGGGGTCGGCGCAGGCGTTCGCCTCGGTGCTGAAGGCGGGCATGACCGCGCTGACGCGCGGCCAAGCCGAGGAGTGGGCGGGCAAGGCGATCCGCTTCAATGCGATCGCCCCGCAGACGGTGCAGGTGCCGCCCCAGCCCGGCCTCGCCGGCGAGGCGCAAGTTGCGACGCTCGCCCTCTACTTGGCTTCGGGCCGCGGCAAGGCCCTCTCGGGCCACGTGTTCGAGGCCGAGGCGTCGCGATAGGAACCAGGGCATTGGCGAGCGAGAGCCGCCTCTCGGCTCCGCTGCGCCTGACAACGCCTACTGGGGCTTCTTGTAGACAACCCCACCGCGGGGGCCGTCGCAGCCGGCCATGCAGATCACGACGTCCTTGCCGCCGGGCAGGGGCGGCAGACTCAGGCCTTCATCGTAGGCGTAGAACGGATCATGGCTGACCGCCACGCCCGTGATCGGCGGGGTTTCGTCGGCATCGTCGCTCGCGTCGGACTCGGGCATTCCACGCCGCCAGCGCAGCGCTTCGTTGGGTTTGTCGGCCTCGTCGGGTTCATCATTTCCCCGCTCGACAGCGGTCTCCTGCGCCTGCACGGCGATGCCGCCAGCGGGAACGAGCGCCAGCAGCACCATGAGGAGTGGGGCCGCGGCGAGGGTAAGGGAGGCGCGCATGACTAGAGGCCCGCTGTCGGAGACGCAAACGAGCCACTATGGCAAGCATCGGTGAATCATTTGCTGCGGGCAGGCCGCAAATGCACGCGAGTAGCAGCAGCGCGGCCCCGTGTCTCGTCACTGCGCCTGCGGATAGCGCCAGAAATCGCCGTTGGAGGTGTGGACCCGCTGCAGGATGGGGATGCGGCGGTCGGGGGGCCGCTCTCCCGTCTGCAGCAGCAGGCCGATGTCGTTGAGGAGCGCACCCCGCTCGGCATAGCTCGAGTGATTGAGGGCCAGGTAGTCGGTGCTGGTCTGCGTGACGTCGATGGTGTCGATCCCGGCAAGCACCAGCGGCCCCTCCGCCGGTACATCGCCCGCACGCGGGATGCCCCCGGCGACCCGACGCGCCGCCGTCATCGCCCGGTCGTTGGCCGAGCAGTACAGGGTGACGCCGCGCCCGTACTGGCGGATGTTGGCGGCCAAGTTCTCGAACAGGTTGCGGTCGACGTCCGGCGCCGCCAGGATCACCTGGTTGAGGCGCACGCCCGGCGGCAGGCTCGGTCCTAGCGCCTGCAGCACGCGCAGGAGCGGCATGTTGCCCATGCTGTGGGCGATTACGCTGACGCTCTTGGCACCAGTCTCCTTGACCACCAGCTCAAGGAACGCGCGCAGGTAGGGCTCGGCCTGCTCGGAGCTCTCGCGGTCGTAGTTATAGCTGATCACGCCGCCGCCAGAGGGCCAGCTGTAGAGCAGGGCGACACCGTCGTACTTGAGGTCGTAGGCCATCTGGGCGGTGCGGTAGAGCGCGTAGTCGAAGGCGGTGTTGTAGCCGTGCACGAACACCACGGCCTGGTCCTTGTAGGCGTTGCTGGCGCTCACCCGCGCCCGCGCCAGGGCGATGAACTCCTCGCGAGTTCAGGCTCTTGATCTCCTGGATCGTGAAGTGCTGCTTGGGGTCCTCGGCCTGCTCGTAGATGGCGACGTTGGTGTAGGGGATGCGGATCGCGAACGGGCGCTCGATGGTGGGCACCTGGTGCACCTTCGGTACGGTCACCAGGGCGCGGCCGAGCTCGAGCCGACGCGCGCGATCAGAGGTATAGACAATGCGCTTGGGTTCATCCTTGCGAACGCGGTCGGTGCCGTAGAAGACGGGCACCACGTCCCAGTCGGCCGGCGGCGCGGGCTCTGGTGCCACCGACCTGCGCTGCATCGCGGGCGTCGGGGTTAGGGGCGGGGCCTTCGGTGGGGGAACGGACTCGAGGGACTTCGGCTCGGCAGGAGCCGGAGGCTCCCTGCGTGCGCGAGCGGCCTCGGCTTCCCTGCTGCGAGCTGCCTCCTCTCGGCGCTTGCGCTCGGCCTCGAGCTCGGCTTGCCTTGCGGCCTTTGCCTCTTCGGCCTTGCGCTCCGCTTCAATCGCTGCCTGCCGTCTCGCCTCTGCGTCGGTGGCATGGCGGCGCGCCTCTTCCTGCGCGCCCTGCACCGTGGGCCCGGCCGGCAATCGCACCGACATTCGCGCGGGCGTGCCCGAAAGCAGCAGGGCGATATAGAGGAGCGCCGGAACCAGCAGGCCCAGCGGCGCCACCCGGGCCAGGATCTTGGCGAATCGCGACAAGCCGCGCGACGCGTACCAGACCAGCCCATAGAGGAATGCGCCGGCGATCAGGATTGCAGCGCTGGTGGCTGCCGGCGAAAGGTCGGCCATGAGAGATTTCCCCGAATTCCCACTGCGGGCGACGCGTGGCAGGGCGAACTTAAGGGCAGTGCCCGGCCCACCGCAATCGCTATGCTGCAATGCAACGCCTGCACCCTCGCAGCCGTGCTTGCCAGCCAGATTTGGCGAAGGCATGACAGGCATGCAGCTGGGCTGGCCAGCCGCCGCTCCAGCCCCTGGCGACATGGTCATTCCCCCCGCGCCGATGCCGCCGCCGATCGCCCGCCTTCCCGCCGCGCTGTCGCTGGTCGCGGCCATGGCCCTGACCGGCGCCAATGTCGCCATCGGCAAGGTGATCGTCGCGGAAATCCCAACCTATGCGTTCCTGCTGCTGCGCTTTGCAGTGGCAAGCGCGGCGCTGGCGCTCCTGGCGCGCACCGAGCCGGGGCCGAAGCTCACGCACATGAGCCGGCGAGAGCGGCGAGACCTGGCATTGATGGCCCTCCTCGGCATGGTGGGGTTCACGGTCTTGATGCTCGAGGGGCTGAAGCGCACGACGGCGGCCGACGCCGGCATCATCACGGCGACCCTGCCGGCCGTGGTGGCGTCTCTCGGCGTTCTTTTTGCGGGGGAGCGGCTGGCGCCAACCCAGCTCTGTGCCGTGGCGCTGGCCGTCGCGGGGCTGATCCTGGTGGAGGCTACCGGCGCGGCCGGCGGCAGAGCGACGCTCGTCGGCAACGCGCTCGTCGCCGGCGCAGTGCTGTGCGAGGCGAGCTTCGTCGTGCTCGGCAAGCGGCTCGCTCCGCCCTACCGGCCGCTGCGGCTGGCCCTTGGCGCCAACCTCGTTGGCCTGGTGCTTGCCGCGCCGCTGGCTTTGATCGACCTGCCATCCTTTGATGTGGGCTCGGTGCGGCTCGAGACCTGGCTGCTCGGCGTCTGGTATGCGCTGGCCGCGAGCGTCGTCTGCCTGTGGTTGTGGTACCGCGGCCTGCCCTATGTCGAGACCTGGCTTGCCGGGCTCGCGACCGCCGCAATCCCGCTCACGGCGCTGGCAGCCTCTGCACTGTTCCTTGGCGAGGCGATCGGGGTTGCGCGGCTTGCCGGCGCGGCGCTGGTCATTGCCGGCATCGCGGTCGGTGCGCTGGCTGCAGCACCCTTGACCCGCGCGCGCAGGATCGATGAACGCCCCGGCCGAGAGGCTTGACGACGGGCGTGTCTCTCTCTGACATCTCCCGGCAAGGGTGCGCATTTGCGCGGTCACTCAGGAAGGCGACGGGCATGAGAGGAAGCCAAGCCACGGGTCCCACGCGCCGTCTTGCCGAGTTCGTTGCGGGTTTGAAGATCGCCGACCTCCCAGAGGCAGCGGTGGCGCAAGCTTGCGATGTAATCCTCGACACCGTGGGCTGCGCGCTCGGCGCCTGGCGCGACGATTCCGACAAGGCGG
This sequence comes from uncultured Alphaproteobacteria bacterium, assembly GCA_963738065.1. GTDB lineage: Bacteria > Pseudomonadota > Alphaproteobacteria > Rhizobiales > Hyphomicrobiaceae > AWTP1-13. Next base: position 14,429 of record CAVTVO010000032.1, on the reverse strand, counting down.
CGATCGCGCGCAATCTGGCGCTGAGCTTCGCCTCGGCGCCCGCCGCGAGCATCTGGGGCGGAGGCGGGGTGCGCGCGGATGCGAGCCTTGCCGCGCTCGCCAACGGCATCCTCGCCAATGCCGCCGACTTCGACGACACTCACAAGCGTGCCTTGCTGCACACGGGCTCGGTGATCGTGCCACCGGCGCTGGCTCTGGCCGAGGAGCGCGGCCTCGACGGCGCCGCGACGATCGCGGCCGTGGTCGCGGGCTATGAGGTGGCCGTGCGCGTCGGCATGGCGGTGATGCCCACCCACTACCGGTTCTGGCATTCGACTGCGACCAACGGCACCTTCGGCGCTGCCGCGGCCGCCGCCCGCGCCCTCGGGCTCGATGTCGGCAAGACACAGATGGCCCTGGGCTTCGCCGGCACGCAGGCAGCGGGGCTCAACACCTTCTTCACCTACGGCGACTTCACCAAGAGCCTGCATCCCGGCAAGGCGGCGTTCAATGGCGTGCTGTCCGCGCGCCTGGCGGCGCTCGGCGCCATCAGCCCGCCCACGATGCTCGAGCATGAGAAGGGCTACGTGCAGGCCTTCTCGCTCGAGCCCAAGCTCGCGGCCGCTGACCGAGGGGCTCGGCTCGACCTGGGAGATCCTGCAGAACGGCTTCAAGTTCTTCCCCTCGATCCTCGCCAGCCATGCCGCTATCCAGGCCACGCTCGATATCGTCGTTGCGCACGATGTCAGGGCAGCCGACATCGCTGCCATCACCAACGAGACCTATGCGACGGTCGCGTCGCACTTCTCGGCCAAGAATGTTTCCACGGCGATGGGCGCGCGCGTGAGCGTGCCCTATTGCGTGGCGGTGGCCGCGCTCGACCGCAAGGTCGGGCAGGCGCAGTTCGCGCCCGAGCGGGTGATGCGAGGCGACGTGCAGGACCTGCTCGCGCGCACCGAGGTGGTAGCGGTGCCGGAGCTCACCGCCCTCTATCCCGACAAGTTCCCGGCGCGCGTCACCATCACTCTGCGCGACGGCCGCAAGCTGGCGGACACTCGCTATTTCCCCAAGGGCGATCCGCAGGAGCCGCTGTCGCGGGCCGAGATCGAGGCGAAGTTCCTGGCCAACGCTGCGGCCCGCCTGAGCGCGACGCAGGCCGCCGAGGTGGTCCGCCGCGTGCGCGGCCTCGCCGAGGCCAAGAACCTGCTGCAGCTCAGCGTTCTGCTTGCGGCATGACCTTGCCCGTCCCGCTGCTGGTCGGCGTGGGCGCGGTGGTGCCGACGGCAATGCCGCTGAGGATCAGGGCCATGGCGGCGATCAGCGTCAGTCCGATGGATTCGCCCAGCACGAGGGCCGAGCACAGCGTGCCCACCACCGGAGTCGCAAGTACGCCGAGCGAGGTCGTCACCGCCGGCAGGCTGCGGTTGACGGTGGCCATGGCCCAATAGGCGAGTGCCACGCCGATCACACTGGCGAAGGCAAACAGCAAGACGAGCCTAACATTCCAGGCGATGCTCGGCGCGCCCTCGAACAGGAGTGCCAGGGCCAGGAGCAGGACGGTGGCCAGCAGCACCTGCCAGAACACCAGCTGGAAAGGCGTGGCGATCCACTTGTGCGCGCGCACGTGCACGATGCTGATTGCCCAGCAGAAGGCGCCGATCAGGATCAGCGCGTTGCCGAGCACGGCGGTGTGGTTGCTCCAGTCGAAGGCAAGTGGATTGAACATGAGGGCCAGGCCCGCCATGCCGATGCCGACGCCTGCCGCGCGGCGCGCAGTGATGCGCTCCCCCAGGAACAGGCGCGCACCCGGAACGACCCACAGCGGTGCGGTGTAGCCCAGCACCACTGAGCGGCCAGCGGGGATGAACTGCAGGCCGATCGCCATCAGCGCCGCGAACGCCACCATGTGCAGCAAAGCGATATTGGCGACGACGGGCAGGTCGCCGCGGGGCGGCACGATCAGGTTGCGCCCCATGCCCAGCACGATCAATAGCACTACGGCCGCAACCGCGGAGCGGATGGTGGAGGCCCACAGCGGAGGGACCTCCGCGACGATTGCCTTCATCACCGGCCAGGTGATGCCCCAGGCGAGCACGACCACGGCAAACAGCAGGATCGCGGCGCGTTGGGTGAGGGTGTCGTTCATGGTGCCATCGGGTAGCTCGCGTTGGCCGCGGCGAGCGCCACGGATGGCCAACCTACACGATTGGCCCCGATCAAGGGTGGACGGCGCTGCGCCGGCTGCTACCAACCCTTGAAGGGCGTCTCGGCCACCGCCGTCTTCGGCGGCTGGCCCGCCACGAACGCCGCGAGATTGTCGACGACCAGCTGGCCCATCTGGTTGCGGGTGTGGACGGAAGCCGAGCCCACGTGCGGCAACAGCGTGACGTTGTCGAGCTCCAGGAACGCCGGGTTGATGTTGGGCTCGCCGACATAGACGTCGAGGCCGGCACGATGGATCTTCCGGGCCTTGAGGGCAGCGATCAGGGCCGCCTCGTCCACCACCGAGCCGCGGGCCATGTTGATGAGAATCCCGCGCGGTCCCAGCGCCTCGAGCACGGCCGCATCGATGACGTTCAGTGTCGTGGGTCCGCCGGGCAGGATCGCGATCAGCGTGTCGACGTCGCGCGCCATGGCGAGGAGGTCGCTGTAGTAGCGGTTGGCGACGCCTGCCTGTGGATTGCGCGAGTGGTAGCTGACTGGGCGTCCGAACGCCTCGATGCGGCGCGCGATGGCCCTGCCGATGCGGCCGAAGCCGACCATGCCGATCGAGCGGTCGCGCAGCGAAGCGTTGGTCAACGGGTAGTCACCCTCCTTGGGCCAGCGACCCTGGCGCAGCCACTTCTCCGCGTCGTAGAACTCGCGCACCGTGGTGAGCAGCAGGCCGAGGGCCGTATCGGCCACCTCCTCCGTCAGCACGTCGGGCGTGTTGGTGACGATGATCCCGCGCTTTGCCGCCGTGGCCATGTCGATGGAATCGTAGCCGACGCCGAAGTTGCCGATCACCTTGAGGTTGGGACACAGGCCGATCATCGCCGCGTCGGTTTTTACGCCGGTGTGGCTGCCGGTGCAGATGGCACGGATCTCAGGTCCCACCTTGTTCAGCAGGGCCGCGCCGTCGCTGGCCTGGTGCAGCCAATGCACGTCGAACGCCTTCTCGATGCCCTCCGCGATCAGGGGCATCATTGGGCCAGTCGACAGCAGGGCAGGCTTCGGCATCGGGGTTCTCCGCGGGAAGAAGGTCTGCGCCTCCTAGCATCCCTGCCCGCAAGCGTTCAACGTTGTTGGCAGCGACGCGCTTGCGGTTGCGCTGCGGGCCAATCGCATCCCACATATGGGACATGGCCCACGACACCTACGACGTTGCCATAATCGGCGGCGGGCACAATGGCCTCGCCTGCGCGGCCTATCTGGCCGGTGCGGGATTGCGCGTCATCGTGCTCGAAAAAAACGTAGTGGTCGGTGGAGCGGCGGTGACGGAGGAGTTCCATCCCGGTTTCCGCAACTCGGTTGCCGCCTACACGGTGAGCCTGCTCAATCCAGTCGTCATCCGCGATCTCGAGCTGGCCCGGCACGGGCTCAGGATCATCGAGCGTCCCGTCGCCAACTTCTGGCCCGTCGACCAGCGCCGCTACCTGCTCATGCCCTATGGTCTCGCCGCCCGGCAGCGGTCGGTCGCAGCCTTTTCGATGCGGGACGCGGAGCGGTTGCCCGCCTACGATGCGGCGCTGGAGCGCGCCGCCGGCTTCCTGCGCGAGCTTGCCCTGCACGCGCCACCCAACGTCGGCGGCGGCATCCTCGAGCTGGTCGGCGGCGCGCGTCTCGGCCGGCACCTCGCGGCCCGATCTCTCGGCGAAAAGCGCGTGCTACTCGACCTCTTCACCAAAAGCGCAGCCGATTTTCTCGATCGCTGGTTCGAGAGCGACGTCGTGAAGGGTGCGCTTGCCTTCGACAGCATCGTCGGCGCCTATGCGAGCCCGTCGACGCCGGGCACGGCCTACGTGCTGCTGCATCACTGCTTCGGCGAGGTCAACGGCAAGACCGGCGTGTGGGGCCACGCGGTCGGTGGCATGGGCGCCATCTCGCGGGCGGTCGCCGACGCGGCGCAGGAACGGGGCGCGGCCATTCGGTTGCAGGCTCCTGTCGTGTCTCTAACCCTGCAGGGTGGCCGGGTCTGCGGCGTGCGGCTCGCATCGGGGGAGCGTATCGCGGCGCGCGCCGTCGCTGCCAACGTGCCGCCCAAGCTGCTGTTCCGCGACCTCGTGCCAGAAGGCGCGGTCGAGCCCGAGCTCGCTGCCCGCTTCATCGGCCTCAAGTCAGGCTCGGGCACCTTCCGCATGAACGTCGCCTTGTCGGAGCTGCCGGATTTCGTCTGCCGGCCAGGCAAGCATCAGCAGGATCACCATGGCTCCGGCATCATCATCGGCCCGACCATCGACTACCTCGACCGCGCCTTCTTCGATGCGCGCCGCTTCGGTTGGTCGAGAGAGCCCGTCATCGAGTTGCTGATCCCCTCCACGCTGGATGCCACGCTGGCGCCTGCCGGCAAGCATGTGGCGAGCCTATTTGTCCAGCACGTGGCACCGCACCTTCCGGGCGGCCGCAGCTGGGACGACGCCAAGGCGCAATTCGCCGACCTCGTGATCGACACGGTCGGCGCACACGCCCCCAACTTCAGGGCCAGCGTGATGGCGACCCAGGTGCTGTCCCCGCTCGATCTGGAGCGCCGCTTCGGCCTCGTCGACGGTGACATCTTCCATGGCCAGCTGTCGCTGGATCAGCTGTTCAGCGCCCGCCCGGTATTGGGCCATGCCGACTACCGCATGCCCGTGCCCGGGCTCTATCTATGCGGGGCCGGCGCGCATCCCGGCGGCGGCGTCACGGGGCTGCCGGGGCGCAATGCGGCGATTGGAATCATTCGAGATTTCAAGCGTGGACGCTGGCGCACGACGCCATGACGGGCTCGATTTTTGCACCCGAATACCCTATGTTACAAAATACGATGACGCTGGGCCTACAACCCGAGACGCACATGAGCACGACCCGAGCACGCCCCCAGGTGATGAAGCTGACCGACAAAGCGGCCGAGCGCATCCGCGCGATCATGGCCGAGAAGGGCGCGGGGGCGGCTGGGTTGCGCATCGGCGTCAAGAAGGGCGGCTGCGCCGGCATGGAATACACCATGGATTGGGCAGCCGAGCAGAAGCCCTACGACGAGGTGGTGGAGCTGGACGGCGCCCGGGTGCTGATCGATCCAAAGGCCGTCATGTATCTGCTGGGCACCGAGATGGACTACAGGACCGACAAGCTCTCGGCGCAGTTCGTGTTCTCCAATCCCAACCAGACGGGCTCGTGCGGCTGCGGCGAATTGGTGAACCTGGCACCCGCCCCCGGCGACAAGCTCGAGGCGCTGCGCGGCTGACACCATTAAGAAGGCGCAGCTCGCGAGGGTTGCGAGGTTTGACAGCATGTGTGTAACATTATATGTTACACACATGATCAAGAGCTTCAGGAACAAGGCTCTGGCGCAGCTTTGGGAGGAGGGCGCGTCGCGAGAGATTGATTCCAGAATGCATGGCCGGATCCTTAGGCGTCTTGATGCCCTTGATCGGGCCGGCCGGCCCCAGGACATGGATATTCCCGGCTTCAACTTCCATGCCCTGCGCGGCCATCGTCCAGCGAGATACACGGTCCATGTCAACGGACCTTGGTGCATCACTTTCGAGTTCAGAGAAAGCGACGCGCATGGCGTCGACTTCGAGCAGTACCACTAAGGAGCCTGCAATGGCCAAGCACACTTCCCGACGCAATGCAGATCGCCGCCCCACACATCCGGGGGAGGTGTTGCGCGAAGATGTGCTGCCCGCGCTGCGAATGACCGTGAGTGATGTCTCCAAGGCATTGGGCGTGACGCGGCAGACGCTTCATCGTCTGCTCGCGGGGACGACCGCCGTGACGCCCGAGATGGCGCTGCGGCTCGGCAAGTTCTGCGGCAATGGCCCTGATTTGTGGATCAGGATGCAGGAAGCACACGACCTATGGCAGGCCGAGCGGCGGATCGCCGACGAGCTCGCTTCTATCAAAACTACGAAAGTAGCGTAGCCCGAGGGCTATCCACCGCGCCTGCAGCTACTCGGCGGCAACTTTCTTGGGCTGCACGGCGGCCGTGTAGTCGTTGATCAGCGTCTCCGAGATCTTGCCGGGCGTATACTTGTGCTCGCCGATCTCCGATACCGGCGTCACCTCGGCGGCGGTGCCGACGAGGAAGACTTCCGAGAAGCTGCCCAGCTCGTCAGGCATGATGACGCGATCGACCACCTTCATGCCCCGCTTCTTGGCAAGGCCGATCACCGTGCGCCGGGTGATGCCATCGAGGAAGCAGTCGGGCGTGGGGGTGTTGAGCGCGCCGTCCTTGACGAAGAAGATGTTGGCGCCCGTGCACTCGGCCACGCGGCCGCGCCAGTCGAGCATCAGCGCGTCGGCATAGCCCATGCGCTCGGCCCGGTGCTTCTCGAGCGTGCAGATCATGTAGAGGCCGGCGGCCTTGGTCTTGGCCGGGGCGGTGGCGGGGTCGGGCCGGCGATACTGGGCAAGCGTCAGGCGGATGCCCTTCAACCGTTGCTCCATGGGAAAGTAGGAGCCCCAGTCCCAGGCCGCGACCGCAAGGTGGATCTTGGTCGACTGCGCCGAGACGCCCATCATCTCGCTGCCGCGCCAGGCGATCGGCCGCACGTAGCAGTCGGTGAGCTTGTTGGCCTTGACCGTCTCGCGGCAGGCCTTGTCGATCTCGGCCACGCTATAGGGGATGGTGAAGTCGAGCGTCTTGGCGCCCTCGTAGAGGCGCTGGCTGTGCTGGGCGAGCTCGAAAATCTCCCCGCCGTAGGCGCGCTCACCCTCGAACACGGCGCTGGCATAGTGCAGTGCATGGCTCAGCACATGCAGGTTGGCCTCGCGCCAAGGCACGAGCTTGCCGTCATACCAGATGAAGCCGTCGCGATCGTGATAGGGAGCTGCGTCTGCCATGCGGTGTGTCCTCCTGGGTCGATCGCCGGATCTCGGAACGGGAGCGGGCCGCCGCAGGCCCCAAGGTCTCACGCCGTCCGGCAAATTGCCCAATTTGCGGGCTTATCAAGCGCCTCAGGTGCTTGGACGCCAACTCGCGGAAGCAGCGTCGCGCCCGTAAAATGTCTTGCCAGACCTAACAATCGGGGCCAAATAAGTCAACATGGCTGACATAACTACGCCGCTCTTGAGCAGGCAGCGGGCGCCGGCTGGTCAAAGCTCGGGCAGATCACCTGCGGTGGGCCCAGACCCCCATCTCATCACCTTCGTCGAGCTGCTGTTCTTCGCCTATCGCGATTTTACGCGCGAGGCGGACGCCGTGCTCGCCGAGTTCGAGCTCGGGCGCGCGCACCACCGCGTGCTCCACTTCGTCCACCGCCACCCGGGCTTGCGCGTCGCCGATCTGCTCGAGATCCTCAAGATCACCAAGCAGAGCCTGGCGCGCGTCCTCAAGGAGCTCGTGGATCAGGGATGGATCGTGCAAAAGGCCGGCGAGCGCGACCGCCGCCAGCGCCTGCTGCACGCCACCGAGAAGGGCGCGGATCTGGCGCGCCGCCTCGATGGTCTGCAGTCGCGGCGGGTGGCACAGGCGCTGGGCGAGGCGGGCGCAGACAGCGATGGCATCGCCGCTCGATTCCTGTTCAACATGATCGCCCGAGAGGAGCGCGCGCTGGTCGAGCAGCTGCTGCCCGAGACGATGGAGGCCGCAGCGGCGGGCCGCAAGTGACGAGCTCGTGCGCGGCGCGTTGGTGATGCGCGCTAGTGTGATGATCGCAAAATTCGTTGCAGTGTGCGGCGGGCCCGGAACGAATTTCGCGATCTGAAGGACGCTAGCGTCTGATACGGGGACTGGCAGGGAATGGACACGCTACCCGACAACGCCGCGCACATCCTTGTGGTCGACGACGACCAAACGATCCGCGACCTCCTGGCGCGCTATCTTTTCAAGCACGGCTATCGTGTCAACACGGCCACGGATGCCGCGAGCGCCCGTGCGGCCATGCGCGGCCTCACCTTCGACGTGGTCATCCTCGACGTGATGATGCCCGGCGAGACCGGGCTCGAGCTGGCGCGCGATCTGAAGTCGATCTCCAATATTCCCATCTGCATGCTCACCGCCAGGGCCGAACCCGAACAGCGCATCGAGGGCCTGGAGGCCGGCGTCGACGACTACGTCGCCAAGCCGTTCGAGCCGCGCGAGCTGTTGCTGCGGCTGCAGAACATCCTGCGCCGCGGCCATGGTCCCTCGGGCCCGCGCGACGAGGTCAGGATGGGCGACTTCACGTTCCACGTCGCCCGTGGCGAGCTCAAGCGCAAGGAGGAAACCATCAAGCTCACCGAGCGCGAGCGCGATCTGTTGCGCATGTTCGCGCAGCGGCCCGGCATGCCGATTGCCCGCCACGAGCTGGCGGCCGATGAATCCACCGGCAGCGAGCGCGCCATCGACGTGCAGATCAACCGGCTGCGCCGCAAGATCGAGACGGATCCGGCCAATCCCGTCTACCTGCAAACCGTGCGCGGGAAAGGCTATATACTTCACACCGACTGAGGCGCCGACTGGGAGAAGGCCAACAAGCCGCCATGCTCGCCCGCACTCCTGATGGCTGGCTCGAAAGCTGGCGCCGGCTCCTCGGCGAGGGGAGCTTTTGGCGCAAGGCATCGGCGCGCCTGGTGCGGACCCTGAGCGAGCTGGCACCCAAAGGCCTCTACGCCCGCGCGCTCATCATCATCATCGCGCCGATCGTGCTGCTCGAGAGCGTGGTGGCGTTCACCTTCATGGAACGCCACTGGAACCAGGTTACGCGACGCCTGTCGGAGGGCATGGCCCGCGACATGGCAGCCGTCGTCGACCTCTACGAGGCAAGCTCGACCAAGGACGACGTCGCCCGCCTGGTGGACATCGGCCAGAGCCGGTTCGGCCTGTCGGTGGCGGTATTGCCCGCGGGCAACCTGCCCACGCCCCAGCCCAAGCCGTTCTTCGACCTGCTCGACCGCGCACTCTCCGACGAGATCCGCGCCAACGTCAAAAAACCCTTCTGGATCGACACCGTCGCCCAGTCGCGGCTGGTGGAGATCCGCGTCAAGCTCGACAATGCCATCCTGCGCTTCGTGGCGCCGCGCGGGCAAGCCTACGCCTCCAACTCGCACATCTTCCTGTTGTGGATGGTGGGCACGTCGGTGGTCCTCCTGACGGTCGCCATCCTGTTCCTGCGCAATCAGATCCGGCCGATCCTGCGGCTGGCCGACGCCGCGGACGCTTTCGGCAAGGGCCGTCCGGTGCCGGCCGACTTCAGGCCGCGCGGGGCGCGAGAGGTGCGCCAGGCGGCGCTGGCGTTCCTGGAGATGCAGGAGCGGATCCGCCACCATGTCGAGCAGCGCACGACGATGCTGGCGGGCGTCAGCCACGACCTCAGAACCGTGCTGACCCGCTTCAAGCTCGAGCTCGCGCTGCTGCCCGACAACCCCGAGAGCGAGGCGTTGAGGATCGACGTCAACGAGATGCAGCACATGCTCGAGGACTACCTCGCATTTGCCAAGGGTGACGGCGGCGAGGTGGCAGCGCCCACCAATGTCAGCGAATTGCTCGACGAGGTGCAGGAGGAGACGGAGCATTTGGGCGCCCCGATCGAGGTCCGCATGCGCCAGCCCAAGCACGAGCTGGTGCTGCCCCTCAAGCGGCAAGCCTTCAAGCGCGCCGTCACCAACCTCGTCACCAACGCCATTCGCTTCGGCGACACCGTCGTCGTCCGCGCCGCCGCCGACGACACCTGGCTCAGGATCGAGGTGGACGACGACGGCCCGGGCATTCCCGCGGCCGAGCGCGACAACGTGTTCCGCCCGTTCTATCGGCTCGACCACGCTCGCAACCAGGATGCCGGCAACACCGGGCTGGGGCTTGCGATCGCCCGCGACATCGCCCGCAGCCACGGCGGCGACATCGCGCTGGGCACCAGCTCGATGGGCGGCCTCCGCGCCACCATGCGCGTTCCGCTGTAGGCCTCAATACAGCCGACCGCCGTTAGGGACGGTGCGCTCCGGCATGATCAGCACGACCTCGCCGTCGGCGTCGGGAAAGCCCAGGGTGAGCACCTCCGACATCATCTTGCCGATCTGGCGCGGTGCGAAGTTCACAACTGCCGCGACCTGCCGGCCGACCAGGATCTCGGGCGCGTAGTGCCTGGTGATCTGCGCCGAGCTCTTCTTGCGGCCGATCTCGGGGCCGAAGTCGATCTCGAGCTTGATCGCCGGCTTCCGAGCCCCGCTGAGCGGCTCGGCGGCAATGATGGTGCCGACGCGGATGTCGACTTTGAGGAAATCATCGTAGGTGATGCGGGGCGGCGGGGTGCCAGTGCCGGCCATTGGCATGCCTTCCCTCGTGTACGGCCATCACTCAGCCTAGCCTCCTGCCAAGCACGACCACGGAAAGTTATCAGATGCTACGGATTGACGCGCGACCGATCTAGCCCGACCTTCCGTTGCCGCTCTGGGTGAGCGGCTTGCAGGTGTCGGCGTTGATCCTGTGTTGTTGCGTGTCGGGGTGGGCGGGGCGTCAGCGTGCAGCCGCAGATAGCCGCTGGTGGGCGTTTGCGAAGATGCCCTGGTAGGGACACGACGAGGCCATCGCGATCTTGATGCGCCGCACGCTGGTTGTGACCAGCGCGCCGATCTTCAGGAGCTTGTGGCGGATGGTGCCGCAGCTTGCCACCGCCATCGCCGTGCCGGCGAGCCCGATGCGGCGCAGCGTGCAGATCAGCACGTAGGCGAATGCCGCAAACCACAAGCGCAGCTGATTGGCGTGCATGCTGGCGGCGCTGGTGCGGCCTGCGAACATGTCGGTCTGGCACTCCTTGATGCGGTTCTCCATGTCGCCGCGCGATGCGCGCTATCTCTACGAGGACCTCTATTGTGCGGACAACTAAGTTATTGGCGCACCGGGCAGGATTCGAACCCACGACCCCCAATTCGTAGAATTTGCACACCCTGAACAAACCGTTAACTCTCGATCGAAAATCGGCTCCGAAGTGCGCCGATAACCCATTATCCTGTCTCGACAATACGTCATGTAAGCCGAATACGACCCCTTTTTGCGTTCCCCTTCTGTTTAGGTCGCGCGGCTTGCACCACGCTTACAAGGTACGGCCCCCAGACTGTTTTCAAACTCGCGACAGGACACGCTTCGCAGATGGCGACAAAGACCAAGATCACCGAGCGCTACGCCACTTCCCTGCAGTGGCGCGGCACCGAGTACGTGGTGTGGGACAGCGACCTGGATGGCTACGGAGTGCGCGTCTGGGGACCGGGCGCGCGGCGCGGCTACGTCGTCCAGGCGAAGCGTGACGGTCGGTCGTTCAGAAAGGCGCTCGGCAGGGTCGGTGAGATCAGCCAGGACCGTGCCCGAGAGGCCGCCATCGCCTTCCGCGGCGCCGTCAAGGCTGGACGCGATCCTCGCGCCGAGGAGAAGGCCGAGCGCGGTGCCTGGACGCTGCAAGACGCGTTTGACTACTTCCTCGGGGACTACGCTGCTGCCAGACGGCTCTCGGACGGCCACAAGGCCAACGCGGGTTCGATGTGGGTGAACCACACTCCTGATCGATGGAAGGGAATGCGCCTGAGCGATATCTCGCAGGGAATGATCGCAACACGCTTCAAGGAGATCACGGGCGGGACGACTGGCAAGGCGGCTGCAGGCGGGGTCGCCCGCGCCAACACGTGGCTGGCCCTCATATCGCGCTTGTTCACGCTCGGCGAGGCGCACGGTCACTGCACAGTCAATGCAACCAAGGGCATCAAGAAGAACGAGACCACCGAGCGCGAGCGATATCTGTCGCAACGTGAGATCGGCACGCTGTGGAACTACCTGGAGAGCCACGCCAACGTCGATGCCGCGGTGTGCGTGCAGTTCATCCTGCTCACGGGGTGTAGACCCGGCGAAGCTCTGACCATGCGCTGGCCGGACCTCGACCGCAACACAGGCACCTGGAGGAAGCCGGCCACCAGGACGAAGCAGCGGCGCCAGCACACCGTCCGTCTCACTGACCGCGCCGTTGCAGTCCTGGGGCGCTTGGATACGCATAGGCGCTCCGAATGGGTCTTCCCGAGCCCGAGCGACGCCACCAAGCCGCGCGATGACAAGTTGAAGTCGTTCTGGCGGGTCGCGCGCAAGGCGTGCGCGATTCCCGACGTGCGGCTCTACGACTGCCGACACTCATTCGCCTCATGGCTGGCGATGGGAGGTGCCACAGAGCTGGAGATCGCAGCGCAACTCGGCCATTCGCAGACCCAGACGACACGCCGCTACGTGCACATCGCCGCCGAGCACTTGCGTACGAAGGCCGGCATCATGAGCGACGTGATCGCGCGGGCACTCGAAGATCAGGAGCAGATGCCGATCGTCGCTGAGGTCCGCAAGAGTGGGCGCGTGGTGCGGCACCACCGCGAGTGGGGGCGGGAGGAACTAGAGGAGCCAGCAGGGGATCAGGATGCGAACTAGGTTCGAGGTGACAAAGAGACCTCCCAGCAACTCTGTCCACAACATCTAAGGCAGAGGGCGGACCTTCCGCTTGCATGATCCTGCTGCTCCGTACATTCTGGGGATCATCCATCCGGCCAGCGAGCACCCATGACGATCGAACGCTCCCCTACTCATCTTCTCCACAGAGCCGGCCAGGTTGCCGAAAGCATTTTCGAGACTGAGATGAAGCATGGCGACCTGACGCCGCGTCAGATGGCCGTGCTGGTGACGGTCGCGCACAACGAGGGTTTGAGTCAGACCGGTCTCGTCGAGCGCACGGGCATCGACCGCTCGACGCTTGCCGACATCGTCCGGCGCATGCAACGCAAAGGCCTGCTGCAACGCCGCCGCACCAAGGAAGACGCCCGCGCCTACGCCGTGAAACTCACCGAAGATGGCCGGCGGGTGTTACGGAGGGCGCAGCCGCTCTCCGAGCGCATCGACGCTCGCGTGCTGGAAGGGCTGCCGGCCGCGCGACGGGAAGAATTCATAGACGGGCTACGGACGATCGTCGGAGCATTGGAGAAGCAGGAATAAGGCTGCGGGCACCCAAATTCGGTGGTGTCAGGATAAAGCCTGAGCGGCGCCACGCGCTGCCCTGCGCGCAGCTTCGCGCCGTTTCTTCAGCGACCGCCCCCGCATCTCAGACACGATCTCGATCGGCACATTGAGCTCCTGCGCCACGGCCTCCACATGATGGTCTCGGGGTCGTAGGCGCCGAGGCGTTGGAGCCACGGGACCTTGCCCGCAGCTGGACGCAGGCGCGGATTATCACGTTGTTTATCGCGTCGCGCGGCGATCAGTTCGGATGGCGAGAGGTGGCAGGGCATCCTAGTCCCAGGAAATATTCCGACAGAGCGACAATATATCATTGCTGGCGACCAAATGGTAACGAACAAAGATCAAGATCTAGAGTTCTGGCCAATCGGAAGCCGTAGCTGTCGTCCCGAACGACGGTATAGTCCCCGTTACGGTTGGCCGCGCGGAGCACCTGTGGACTGTAGACCCAGGAACCGCCGCGGAGGACCCGACGACTGCAGTCACCCTCGTTCGCGCCCTGCCATTGCGAGGGTTCCCTTGATTGCTGTCATTCCAGCAATCCTCCGTCCACTCCCAGACATTACCGTGCACCTGATAGAGGCCCCAAGGGTTGGCGTCGAAGCTCTTACGGGCACCGTCTTTTGGCGATCCTCGCCCTTGACGCCTCCGCCGAAGGTGTAGTTGCCATCATAGTTCGCTTGGCGGGTCGAGATTGATGAGCCCCACCAGAATGGCGTCGTCGTACCAGCCCGCGTGACGTACTCGCGCTCAGTTTCTGACAACAGCCGATAGGTCTTGCCCGTCTTTCTCGATAGCCACGCCGCATAGGTCTTGGCATCGTCCCAATCGACATTGATCACCGGCCGTTGCCGCGGCCCCAGCCGTGGTCACTTGGCCGGTAGCCGTTGCAGCCACCGTCAGCGACGCAAGCGTCCCATTCATCGAAAGTAATTGCGAACTTGCCGACTGCGAACGGCCGGCCGATAGAAACGTTTACTTGCACCTCGCCGCTAGATCGCTCTGGCTCACTCACCGGTGAGCCCATCGTGAAGGTGCCCGCAGGCACCACCACCATCTCCGGGCACTGCGGGCACGGCTGCCCGTTAGCCAACCGGTCGCGGAAGCTCTGGCCGGAGCCGGGCGTCACGCCGAGGGCAGGATCGCGCTGCACACCCTTTCCGGCTGCTGCTTGCCGCTTTGTCTCGGTATCGGCTTTGCGTCTGGCCTCTTCCGCTAAAATGCTTTTTGCGCGGCGGCTTCGAGCTGCGGGGGATTAGACCGAAGTTCCCCGGCTTGGCGGCGGGCGGGGATCGATAAGGTTTCGATATTGCGGGCC
>CAVTVO010000031.1:0-127475 GCA_963738065.1 uncultured Alphaproteobacteria bacterium | reverse complement strand
CTACAGCGGCTACAATGCGCTCTACGATCCGTCACGCTCCCCGGGTGCGATCACACCAGCACTCTGCTGGAGCCACGCCAGACGTCAGTTCTTCGAGCTGGCCGATATCGCCGCCAATGCTCGGCGCGGTAAGAAGGCGCCGGCGATCTCGCCGGTGGCGCTGGAGGCGGTCAAGCGCATCGACGCGCTGTTCGACATCGAGCGCGCCATCAATGGCCTGAGTTGCCGAGACGTCTGCGTGTCCGGCAGCAACAGAGCCGGCCACTTGTGGAGGCGCTGGAAACCTGGCTGCGTGAGGAGCGGTCGCGTCTGTCGCGCTCGGCCTCCGTCGCCAAGCCGATCGACTATCTGCTCAGGCGCTGGCAGCGATCTACCCCCTTCCTGGCCGACGGCCGCATTTGCCTAACGAACAACGCCGCTGAGCGGGCCCTGCGCGGTTTTGCCCTCGGAAGGAAGTCGTGGCTCTTCGCCGGTTCCGAACGCGGCGCGGCCCGGGCCGCGGCCATGACCACGCTGATTGCCTCGGCGAAGCTCAACAATGTCGATCCGCTGGCATGGTTGGCCGACGTGCTCGCCCGCATCGCAGGCATGCCGCAGAGCCGGCTTGCCGAGCTACTGCCGTGGAACTGGCAAGCAGCACGCACGCAGATGCGGCCGCAGGCCGCCTGATCAGCCGGAACTACCCTGCGGTCCCGGCCGGATGCTTACTTCACTTCTGCCGTTTGACCCAATCCGCCCAGACTGGACGATCCATCGCGGATCGATCCGAGGTGCGTGAGTACCACTTCGCTGCATGCATAGCGCCAATCAGCTTCAGGGCTGGATTGTCGAAGAGATGCTTGGCAGCATCCAGAACGAATCTATCCACAACATGTGTCTGAATGATGCGCCCGATGGCGATGAATTGGTTGGTGCTGAGCGGCACGTCGGCATGAAGTACACATTCGAAGGCGACAGGCCTCGCCTCGACCCGTGGTGTCCTCACTTTGTCGGAGGGCAAAGTCCTCAATCCAGCGAGTTTCAACTCCTCAACATTGGCGGGTGCGTCGATGCAGGTTACGTTCATGGCCACGGCCATTTCTTCGGATACAAGGTTCACCACGAACTCCCGCGTCGCCATGATGTTGCGGCCGGTGTCCTTCATGCCCCCATCTGCGTTGCACCGTGCAGGCCACAACCGGCGGCTCGATGCCCATGATGTTGAAGAAGCTATAAGGCGCAGCGTTCACCAGGCCCTCTGAGGATCGGGTTGTGATCAGCGCAATCGGCCGTGGCACCACAGTGCCCGTGAGAAATTCGAAGCACTGCATCGGGGTCATTCGTTCGAAATCGAAGCGCATGCCGGTGACCTCCCTTTTGCTGGCGGTGCTCACTCAATCGGCAAGCCGACCGTCTACAAGAACCATGCTACCGTGAATGGGAACAAAAGTTGACCCGCGAACCCAAGCCAACCCGCCACCGCCCACGATCAGCGCACGATGCGCTGTGGTCGGTGTCGGTTGGTCGGGAACGGTGGCCAGTCCTCCCTCACGCCTCGCCCAGAAAGCCTCGGATGATACGCAATAGCTGCATCGGGCTGTAAGGCTTGGTGATGTAGTGATCGCAGCCCGACGCCCGAGCCTTCTCTTCATCCCCCTTCATCGCGAACGAGCTGACAGCAATGATCGGCGTCGCCTTCAGATTGGGGTCGGCCTTTATCTGCCGAGTGGTCTCGTAGCCATCGAGGACGGGGAGCTGGACGTCCGTCAGGATGAGATCGGGCCGCTCCGACTTCGCTTTGGTCACACCTGCTTGGCCATCAGCGGCCTCGACCACTTCGTAGCCCGATCCGGTGAGCAGATCACGAAGGACGCCACGCAAGTCCTCCTGATCCTCAACGACAAGGATGCGCTTGGTCATGGCGCGGCCTTGCGGAACTCGGCGCGAATGGGAAGCTCCATCTGGAAGGTCGCGCCCTGACCCGGCGTCGATTCAACCCAGATTCGACCACCGTGCATCTCCACGATCTGCTTGGCGATGGCGAGCCCGAGACCAGTGCCGCCCTTTGCTTTGGTATTGGAGTTGTCGATCTGATGAAACTGCTCGAAGACGCGCTTCAGTTCCTCTGGAGGTATCCCTGGACCCGTGTCGGTCACAGTTACAGTGAAGTTACCGTTCATCGCCGTCGCGGTGATGCGCACTTCTCCCGTGTCGGTGAATTTGATGGCGTTGCCGACTAGGTTGAGGAGCACCTGTGTGAGACGCTGCTCGTCGCCAAAACCGACCGGCAGCTTCTTGGCAACATTTGCCCAGAGCGAAAGCTTCTTAGTCTCCGCCAGAGACTCAGTCGCCGCGCGCACCGTCTCAACCACGGTCTCAATGGCGTACTCGCCGAGGTTCAGACTGAACTGGCCAGACTCGATCTTGGCGATGTCCAGAACGGTGTTAATCAGTTCCAGCAGGTGCTTGCCGTTGGAGCGGATGCGCGTGAGGGCGTCGAGCGATTTCTCGGATGGGGTTCCGTAGAAGCCTTCCTGCATCAACTCGGCGTAGCCAAGAATCGCCGCGAGCGGGGTTCTCAGCTCGTGGCTCATGTTTGCCACGAACTGAGATTTGTGCTGGCTCGCGATTTCGAGTTCGTCGATGGTCTTTGCTAGCTCTCGCGTCCGCGCCTGCACCTCCTCGAACAGCCGCGTGTTCTCGATGGCGATGACGGCCTGGTCGGCGAAGCTTTCGACCAGCTCGATTTGCTTGTCCGAATAGGGTCTAACGTCGATGCGATCCATTGTGATGACGCCGACAGTCGTGCCATCGCGTAACAGCGGAACTGAGAGCACCGTCCGTCGCTGCGCGGCACTTAGGGGACCGGCACCAAACTCCGGATCGGCAAAAGAATCCGGGACATGGATCGTCCGCTGTTCGCGTGCTGCCCTGGCTGTAATTGAGCCTCGCTGATCAGGAGAGATGGGATTGGCGCGGAGGTAATCGAGAAACTGGGTTTCGGCACGGTCGTAAGCAACTGGACGAAAATACTTGCCTTGCAAGGTGAAGAGGTAAGCGTTGTCCGATTGGCACAGTCTGCTGGCAGTCTCGATGATCACTTTGAGTACCGGCTGCAGCGTCGCGGGTGAACGGCTAATGACGCTCAGCACGTCACTGGTCGCAGTCTGATACTCAAGCAACTCCTGCAGCTCTCTCTTGCTCGCCTGCTCGGCCTCGAACAGCCGCGTGTTCTCGATGGCGATGACGGCTTGGTCGGCGAAGGTCTTGAGCAGGCTGATCTGCTGGTCGGAGAACGGTCGGACCTCATTGCGGCGAACCTGGATGTTGCCAATCGCGACATCTCCCTTCAGCAGGGGCACGCTGAGCGTGGTCCGGTGTCCGCGCTCGCGCGCCAATGCACTCCCTTCCGGGAACTCATGGACTTCCGCTTGAAGGTCTTCAACGTGGATCAGTCGCCGTTCGATCACGGTGCGACCGCCCACCGTGCCGCAATGAAGCGCGACGTCGCCAGCAGGCATCGGTCCGTGATGAGCGACAAGGCGCAAGACATCCCCATCGACGCGCAACACGATCACGTCGAACCCCTCACAAAGGCGGGCCGTGCTGCGAGCTATAGTGTCGAACACTGGCTGGATGTCCGTTGGAGACCCGCTGATGACGTGCAGGATTTCGCTCGTCGCAGTCTGCTGCTCGCGGGCCTCGGCTAGCTCTCGCTCCAGCTCTTCGACCGTGCGACCACGGTCTTGAGCAGCACTGGCTGTTGAACTTCGGACTGCATGGCTTGCACCAACTGGTGGCCGATTGACGGGAGCATGGCTAAGCCCAGCCGCAAGCTACCCTAAGCAGTGCTCCGACGATATGGTTTCCAGGCCCATCAGCACGGAGCAACAGCATCCCCGTCAGCATGTATGTAACGCATTACGGCAACCTTCATCTTGCCGACCCCAGGATAGACCGCAGGCAACGGTGCGTTGTCGGCGATCTAGCGGGCAGCCGTGGTGACTGCCGCATGCACCGCTCGCTCACCCTACCAGTGCCACCACGTGGCCCTTGACATGGGGTTCGTCGGATGGGGCACCTGCGTTCGGGGGAGCGCCCTTGGTACGGCCATCAACTCCCAATACGCTGACGGGAGACAGACCCGCACAGCTGCCCTGGTCGCGAAATTCTTGAGAAGCTTCCTATCGCAAGTGAGCAGGGTCAGGATTTCCGTGAGTTCGCATTCGGCGACAAGGCGGCGATCCTTTTCCCCTTTGTGATACTCTTTCAGCTCGGCAACGCGCGCCTGGACCGCAGCCAGGTCCGGCAGCGGTCGAACGGGCGAGATCAGGGATAGCGCCCAACTCAAGTGGTTGTCGCGCTTCACGCGATCCTTGATTGCCTGGTACTCACCCTCGACGGTCGGCGTGTAGTGGAAGCACAACTCGTTCGGCATCCAGAAAAAGATGCGAGCCAATGCGACCTTCTCGACGCGCTCAGGTTCGGTGGGCGGACCCGCGACGTTGCTCATTGCGTCGATCCAGTGCGTCATCGTGTTGGAATCGAGGGCGATCATCGCCGTGTCGGTGCCCATCTGGGTACTCCAGGAGTAGCGCGTCACGCCAAACGGAGCTCATTGCCACGAGGTTGCCACGGAGAAGCGGGCGAATCTCGCCCATGTTCAGGCTAAGTATTTGATATTACTGGTGAGCCCGGTTGGGATCGAACCAACGACCACCTGATTAAAAGTCAGATGCTCTACCGCTGAGCTACGGGCCCCAAGCAGGGGATCACATAGGTCAGCCCGGTCCGGATGGCAAGCCGAAGGCAGAAAGGCACGCTTTCCGGCAGGCCTGGCGGTCTGCTCGGAGGAAATCCCGCACCACCCTCCGGGCCGGCCCGAGGGCTCATCGTGGCAGGAAATAGCGCGTGGGCTCCAGCTCGCGGTCGTCGTGGGCCTGGAGCGCGCGTTGGAGCGCGGGTATGTCGGCCTGCAACAGGCTGGCGGCGATCGCGCGCGCCAGTCGGCCGGCACCGTGGGAGAGGCCAGGAATGTCGCCGGCGAGCGCGCCCAGGCTCATGGTTGCGCCCGCGTTGAAGCAGTGGATGTGGCCGAGGCCAGGGGCAGCGCCCGGCGCGCGCTCGGTGAATTCGAAACCGGGCCCGAGGTAGGGGAAGCGGGCGCACTCCGGGTGCTGCGCGGCCTTGTCGGGCGGGATGCGGTCGCACCATCGCGCGATCCTGTCGTGCAGGCGCGCCAGCTCGGGGCGCCTCGGCAGGTCGACGCAGAAGCCGGTGGCCAGGATCACCGCGTCGAAGCGATAGCGCCTCTTGGCGGTAACCACCTCGACCCCGTCCGCCCCGGGGACGACATCGAGCCAAGTCTCCGCGAAGTGGATCGCGAACCCCGCATGCCGGTCGCAGCGCAGGACCGACTCGTGGGGCGGCGGCACGCCTTCGGAGAGGATGTAGCTGTAGATGTCCCAGCGCTGTTCATCGTCGAGGTCGCATGAAGCCGTGGAAGAAGCCGGGGAACACCGTCCACTTCGACTTGTTGATCTGCGGCAGGTGCGCACGGCGCACGAACAGGCGCGCCTCGGCCGCCCCCGTCTCGAGTGCCACGGCCGCGTTGTCGAAGGCCGAGGCGCTGGCGCCGAGCACGCCGATCCGCCCGCCCTTGAAGCGGGCGAAGTCGATATCCTCGCTGGAGTGAAACACGCGGCTCAACCCTTCGCCGGCTCCTGCGGGGAGCGAAGGAAAGGACGGCATGTAGGGCGCGCCGGCCCCCTCGCGGCCTCCCGCCAGTACGACCCTGCGCGCGAAGACCGTCTCGGCGCCTTTTGCGCCCACAAGCTCCACCCGCACGCAGCCCGCATCGAGATCGAGCGTCGTTGCTTCCACGCCGTTCTCGATCGCAACGGGGACGGTGTCGCGCACCCAGAGCAGGTAGGCGAGCCAGTCGGCGGTCGCCACCTTGTAGAGGCGGTCCCAGGCGGCGCGTCCGTGGCGGGCCTCGTACCAGGCGCGGAAGGTGAGTGCGGGAAAGCCGATGTCGGGCCCGGTGAGGTGCTTGGGCGAGCGCAATGTCTCCATGCGCGCATACGTGCCCCAGGGGCCCTCCCGGCCGCGCGGGGCGCGGTCGATGGTGCGCACGTTGCGCACGCCCTCCCGCATCAGCGCAAAGGCCGCCGTCTGCCCGCACATCCCCCCGCCGATGACGAGCACGTCGAGCACGGGGCCCCGTCCAGGTCCCGCAACCGGCGGCACCCAGTTCGGTGCGGGAAACAGCAGGCGCTCGAAATCACGCCGCGCCGCGCCGGCCAGCGCCTCGAGGCCGCAAGCGGGCTGCGCGCCGCTGTCCGTGCCGGGGGTGGATGCCATCGCGCCTCGACTGCGTCGCGCCGGTTGCCCTCAACTCGTCGGCTTGCACCGGCGCCAGATCTCGGGGGCCGCGCTCTGCCCCTTGCGGCTCAGCGAGACCGTTTCCTCGTTGAGCAGCACCATGTCGATTTCTCCGCCTGCGCCCGTCTCGCTTGCCGGCACGACGTAGGAGAAGCCGTGGCGGGAATAGTTGCCCTCGATGCGGTTGCCGCCGGGGGTGCGGATGCGCGGCCCATCGATGGCAAAGTGCGAGGCGCCGAGACACCATTCCCCGTCGATGGCATCGGCCAGGGCCGGTGCCGAAGGCATGAGATACAGGCAGCCGGCTGCGAGCAGCGCCGCCCCGACTGATCTTGCGCGTTGTTTCCGCACCGTCTCGTGCTCCAAGGCCTGGACGTCGTGTCGTAGATTGGGCTGCATTATCCCGTGCGGCGCGGGTATACCGCAAGCAGGCATGCGGCCGGGACATGGCCCCCTTGCCGCACAGGGGCTCGCGTAGCGCGCGTCAGCGGCTATAAGGCCCAGCTGCCCAGGCCGGCGCTGCGGCCGCAGCCAGGAAATCATCCGCTCCCGATGCAAAAGCGCGCACCTCAGAGCAGGCCGGAGCAGGCCGCCTCCAAGCCGCTGCACGCGATCGGCCTCATGTGCGTCGCCTGGGCGTTCTTTGCGGGTCTCGACACGACCGCCAAGTACCTGGGCACGGCCACCGACCTGCCGGCGGCCCAGGTGATCTGGATCCGCTTCCTCGGCCAGTTCCTCGCCATGGTCACGGCGCTCGGGCTGATCGCGATCCCGCGGCTGGTGCGCACCAGAAAGCTCACGGCGCAGCTCGTTCGCTCGGTGCTGCTGTTGGGCTCGACGGCCTTCAACTTCTTTGCGCTGCGGCACCTGCGCCTCGATCAAACCACCACGATCGGCTTCCTGACACCGCTGACCGTGGCGGCCCTGGCGGGACCGCTTCTCGGCGAATGGATCAGCTGGCGACGGGCAGTCGCCATCGCCGTCGGCTTCTCCGGCATTCTGGTCGCGATCCGGCCCGGTGTGGCGCAGGTGCATCCGGCCGTGCTGCTGTCGCTGGCGAGCATGCTCTGCTACGCCGTCTTCAGCCTGGTCACGCGCTTCCTGGCGCCGTTCGACCGCGCCGAGGTGACGCTGTTCTACTCGTTGCTGGCAGGCAGCGTGATCGTGGCGCCGTTTGCCCTGTTCGAGTGGGTGTGGCCGAAGAGCGCCTTCATCTGGATGCTGCTGTTGTCGATGGGCTTCTATGCCGGCCTCGGCCACTACCTCTTCATCGTCGCGCACCGCTACGCCCAGGCGTCCACCATTGCCCCGTTTCTCTACATCTCGCTGCTCACGCACTCCACGGCCGGTTATCTGGTGTTTGGCCAGGTGCCGGATGCCTGGACGCTCGGCGGTGCCGCCATTGTCATCCTGTCGGGCCTCTATCTGTTCCAGCGCGAGCGGGCAACGCAGCGCGCGGCGGCGGTGGCCATGACGTCGGAGGCGGTGCCGCAGCGGTGAGGGGGAGCACGGGGTCAGACCCCTGACGCAGGCCGGTGCGGCAAAATCGGGTGCGTCGAGGTCAGGGGTCTGACCCCGTGCTCAGACGCGCCTTGGTCTCCCTTGCCCAGGCCGCGAAGCGGCCCTCGGCGATCGCCGCGCGCATCGCCGCCATCAGCTCCTGGTAGAAGGCCGTGTTGGCCCACGACAGCAGCATGGCCGCCAGATACTCGCCCGACTTGACGAGGTGGTGCAGGTAGGCGCGCGAGTAGTCGCGCGCGGCCGGGCAGGTGCTCGCCGGATCGAGCGGGCGTGGATCCTCGGCGTGGACAGGCGTTCCGCAGGTTGACGCGCCCGCCCAGGTGAAGGCCAGGCCGTGGCGGCCGTTGCGCGTCGGCAGCACGCAGTCGAACATGTCGATGCCGCGCGCCACCGCCTCGATGAGATCCACCGGCGTGCCGACGCCCATCAGGTAGCGCGGCTTCTCGCCGGCAACAGCGGCACGGCACGCTCCAGCGTGTCGAGCATCACCTCCTGCGCCTCGCCGACGGCGAGGCCGCCGACCGCGTAGCCGGGAAACTCCATGGCGACGAGCGCCTCCGCCGAGCGCCGCCGCAGCTCCGGGTCGGTGCCGCCCTGCACGATCGCCGAACAGCGCCTGCCCGGGCGCCGCGCCCCTCGCCTGCTCGCGACGAACGCCCGCGCGCAGCGCTCCGCCCAGCGCAGCGACAGCTCCATGGCGCGCTCGGCCTCCGCGCGCTCCGCCGGCAGCTCGATGCACTCGTCGAGCTGCATCTGGATGTCGGCGCCGAGCAGGCACTGGATCTCGACGGCGCGCTCGGGCGTCAGCATGTGGGACGCGCCGTCGATATGCGACTGGAAGCGCGACGCCCGTCCTCGCTGATCTTGCGGAGCTTGGCCGAGCGACATGACCTGGAAGCCGCCGCTGTCGGTGAGGATCGGCCCGTCCCAGCGCATGAAGGCGTGCAGGCCGCCGAGCCTGGCGATGCGCTCCGGCGCCGGGGCGCAGCATCAGGTGGTAGGTGTTGGCGAGCACGATGTCGGCGCCGGCCGCCTTGACCTGGTCGGGGTAGAGGCCTTGACGGTCGCCGCCGTGCCGACCGGCATGAAGGCCGGCGTGCGGATCTTGCCGTGCGGCGTCGCGATCTCGCCGAGCCGCGCCGCGCCGTCGCTCTCGAGCAGCGTGAAGGCGAAGCGCTCGCTCATGCGCGCGGCAGCCGCCGGGTGGAGCAGGCAGGCGTCGCCGTAGGAATAGAAGCGATAGCCCGCGGCAGCGCGTGCGCATAGGCCGCCTGCATGGCGTCGAGGCCGGAGAAGGCCGCGACCAGCATGAACAGCGTCGAGCGCGGCAGATGGAAGTTGGTCATCAGCACGTCGACGGCCTTGAAAGCGGTAGCCGGGCGTGATGAAGATGTCGGTCGGCGCCGGCGAAGCGGCCGCGATTGTCGCCATCGCGTCGATCGCCGCGGCGCTCTCCAACAAGCCGCAGCGACGTCGTGCCGACGGCGACGATGCGCCCGCCGGCGGCGCGCACGCGCATTGAGCGCGGCCGCCGTCTCGGGCGACACCTCGCCCCACTCGGCGTGCATCGTGCTGCGCCGGTATCCTCCGCCTTGACGGGCAGGAAGGTGCCGGCGCCGACGTGCAGCGTCACGAAATGGCGGGAGATGCCGCGCGCGTCGAGCGCCGCCATCAGCTCGGGCGTGAAGTGCAGCCCGGCCGTCGGCGCGGCCACGGCGCCCTCGTGGCGGGCATAGATGGTCTGGTAGTCGCTCGGCATCCTCCGGCGCCACGCCGCGCTGGCGGCGATGTAGGGCGGCAGCGGCATGTCGCCCAGCGCTGGCGATCGCCTCGTCGAGGTCGGCGCCGTGCAGGCTGAAGGCGAGCTCCACCTCGCCCGCCTCGCCGATCTCGCCGACGGTGGCATCGAGCGCGCCGGCAGGCAGACGCGCCCGTCGTGGCCGAAGTGCAGGCGGTCGCCGTCCGCGAGGCGCTTGGCCGGCCGCGCAAGGCGCGCCAGCGGCTCGCATCGACGCGCTCGATCAGGTTGAACGACACGTGTGCCCGGATCTCCCCGCGCAGGCGCACGCCCTGCAGCGCCGCCGGGATCACGCGCGTGTCGTTGAAGACGAGCGCGTCGCCGGGGCGCAGAAGCTCGGGCAGCTCGCGCACGATGCGATCCTCGAGCTGCGTCCTTCCCGCCAGGCGGAAGTCCGCGCACTGGCGCTCGCTCGAGAGCGCTGGACCCCCGCACGAGCGGGGAGAGGGACGGCGGCCGCACCACCAGCAATCGCGCAGCATCGCGCGGGAGTTGCGGGCTCCAGCGCGATGGCGGTCCTCGGGCAGGTCGAAGTCGAAGAGATCGGTGCGCATGGACGAACGGGGTCAGACCCTGCGGGTCTGACCCCTATACAGCAACGTCGGAGCAATGGGGTCAGACCGACAGGGTCTGACCCCGCCCGCTACTTCACGTCGGCCGCCACCTTCAGCGACTTGATCTTGTCGGGGTTCTGCGACCGGCTCGCCGCGCTTGATCTTGTCGACGTTCTCCATGCCCTCGATCACCTTGCCCCACGCCGTGTACTTCTTGTCGAGGAAGGTGGCGTCGTCGAAGCAGATGAAGAACTGGCTGTTGGCGCTGTCGGGGCTCTGCGCGCGCGCCATGGAGCAGACGCCGCGCACGTGCGGCTCGGCGTTGAACTCGGCGGGCAGGTTGGGATAGCTCGAGCCGCCGGTGCCGGTGCCCTTGGGGCAGCCGGTCTGCGCCATGAAGCCCTCGATGACGCGGTGGAAGGCGATGCCGTCGTAGAAGCCCTCGCGCGCGAGCGTCTTGATGCGCTCGACGTGCTTGGGCGCGAGGTCGGGCCGCAGGGCGATCACGACCCGGCCCTTGGTCGTCTCGATGATGAGCGTGTTCTCGGGGTCTTTGATGGTGGCCATACGAAACTCGTTTCGGGTTCGAACCCCTCTCCCATCCTTCGATGGGGAGAGGGTTAGGGTGAGTGGCGGAGCTGGCGCTGCCGTCTGCGGCTGCCCCTCACCCGACCCTCTCCCCGCAGGCGGGCAGCGGGAACGACTGCTATTTCTTGTCCGCCAGCAGATAGACCTTCTGCATCACGTCGGGATGCGGCGGCGGCTCGCCGGGGGCGATCTGGTCGACGTGCTCCATGCCCTCGATGACCTCGCCCCACACCGTGTACTGGCCGGTGAGCGGGCGGCAGCCGATCGTCGAAGCAGATGAAGAACTGGCTGTTGGCGCTGTTGGGATCGGCGTGCGCGCCGCGCCGACGGTGCCGCGCTTGTAGGGCTCCTGCGAGAACTCGGCCGGCAGGTCGGGATAGTTGGAGCCGCCGGTGCCGGTGCCCGTCGGATCGCCGGTCTGCGCCATGAAGCCCGCGATGACGCGGTGGAACTTGATGCCGTCGTAGAAGCCCTCCTTGGCCAGCTGCTTGACGCGCTCGACGTGCTTGGGCGCGAGGTCGGGCCGCAGCTTGATCAGCACCTTGCCGGTCTTCAGCTCGATGACGAGCATGTTCTCCGGATCGGGCGCCTGGGCCTGCGTCACGGAGGCAAGGGCAAGCAGGGCGAGCGCGAAGGCTCAGGGCGAAGCGGATCACGTAGTGCTCCATCCAGTCTGCTGGGCGGACGCGGCGGCCGCGGCCTTGACGGCGGCGCATGCGCCTTATGGGGCAGCAGCTTGAAGACGCTGGCCTGTGAGCTGGCCTGTTCTGGGCTTGCAGGCGACCCAGCGAGCTGCGATGCTCTTCTGCTTTGCGGCCTTGGCCTTGAGCCGCCGGGCCACGGCGGCCGACACGAACGGCGATACGTCGCCGCCCATCAGCGCGATCTGGCGCACGAGGGTGGCGGTGATGTGGCGGACGCGCGGGCTGGCGGGGAGGAACACGGTCTCGATGCCCGGCGCCATCGCGCCGTTCATGCCCGCCATCTGCATCTCGTAGTCGAAATCCGCGCCGTCGCGCAGGCCGCGGAAGATGACGTCGCGCCTGCGGCCTTGGCCGCGTCGACGGCCAGATTGTCGAACGTGACGATCTCGATCCTGCAGCCGCTCGCCTTGGCGATCGCCTGCGTCTCGGCCTTGAGCATCTCGATCTTCTCTCGCGTCGAGAACAGCGGCGTCTTGCCGGGGTGCACGCCGATGCCGATCACCAGCTTGTCGACCAGGCGGCGGCCGCTCGATCACGTCGGTGTGGCCGACGTGACGGGATCGAAGGAGCCGGAGGTGAAGCCGATGCGTTTCATGAAGGGCCTCGACACCTTGTCGGACCCGCGGGCGTCGACACCCAGCAAGACTATCAGCTTCAGGGCCGCCGAGCAGCGAGGAGCTAGCACCTATCACGGCCGCGCGCCATCGCCAGCGCCAGGCCGCCGAGCAGCAGCAGAACGCCGGCGGCGCCGTCGAGCAGCCAGCAGGCCCGCGGCAAGCTTGCTCGGGCCCTGCCACGCCAGCGTGTAGCCGACGTCGACAGCCGCCAGCACGGCGACGAACAGCACGGCCAGGATGGCGAGTTGCCGAACAGGATCGCTGTGCGGGATCGACGAACTGCGGCAGGAAGGCGCCGAGGAACAGCAGCACCTTGGGGTTCGACAGGCTGACCAGCAGGCCCTCGAGCGTAGCGGTTGGCGCGCCGAGCGATCCGACGTCGACGACCCGCTCGTGGCCGCGGCGGCGAAGCAGCCAGCAGCTGGCGAGCGCCGAGATATACGAGGTACAGCGCGCCGATCCAGCGGACGACGTCGAACCACTCCGACATGAACACCATCACCGAGCTCATGCCGGCGCCGCCGCCGCGACGAGCAACGCCAGCCCTGTCGTCGGTGCCGGCCAGCGTGACGAGGCCGGCGCGCAAGGCCGCTGGTGAGCGTGTTGGCCAGGATCAGCGACATGTTCGGGCCCGGGCGTCAGCCCCAGCAGCACGCAGGCGGCGATGAAGGCGAGCAGGACCTCGGATGGACATGAAAGCTACGGGCCTCGCGTTCTCGTCGGGCTTCGCCCTCGGCAGGGTCGTGTCGCTGCCGTCCTCGGGGATGTGCTCGACGGAGACGACCCTCTCGTCCGCCTCGGTCTTGAAGATGCGCACGCCTTGCGTGTTGCGCCCGGCGATGCGCACGTCGTCGACGGGGCAGCGGATGAGCTGGCCGCCGTCCGTCACCAGCATGATCTGGTCGCTGTCCGCCACGGGGAACGAGGCGACCAGCGGCCGTTGCGCTCGTTGACGACCATGGCGACGATGCCTTTGCCGCCGCGGCCCGAGGTCCGGTACTCGTAGGACGAGGTGCGCTTGCCGAAGCCCTTCTCCGAGACGGTCAGCACGAACTGCTCCTTGCGCGCCGAGCTCGGCGTAGCGCTCGCGGCGTCAGCTCGCCCGCCTTCCGTCGCCCTCCTCGCTCTCGCCGTCGGCCTCCGGCGCGCCTTCCGCGACCTCCTCGCCCTGGGCGCGGCGCACGCCAGCGCCTGCTTCAGGTAGGCCGCGCGCTCGCCCGGCGTCGCCTCGACGTGGCGCAGGATGGCCATGGAGATGACCTCGTCGCCCTCCTCGAGCTTGATGCCGCGCACGCCGTCGGAGTCGCGGCCCTTGAAGAGGCGCACCTCGTCCTACGGGGAAGCGGATGCAGCGGCCCTGCGCCGTGGTCAGCAGCACGTCGTCGACACCTGGACTTTCGGCTTTTTCTCGTCCTTGCCCTCGCCAACGTCGTCGGCGACCTCGCCAGGAGTCGGCCCGCGGGCCGGCAGGCGCCCTCCGCAACGGCTCTCCGGGCCTGCAGATCGCCACCGCGACGATGCGATCGCCCTCGTCGAGCTTCATGGCGATCTTGCCGTTGCGGTTGATGTTCTCGAAGTCGGCGAGGCGTTGCGGCGCACGTTGCCGCGAGCGCGTGGCGAAGACCAGCTGCAGCGCGCCCCAGGTCTCGCGATCCTCGGGCAGCGGCAGGATGGAGGTGATCACCTCGCCCTCGCTCAGCGGCAGCAGGTTGACCAGCGCCTTGCCGATCGCCTGCGGCGTCGCCGCCGGCAGCCGCCACACCTTCATGCGGTAGCACATGCCGCGCGAGGAGAAGAACAGCACGGGCGTGTGCGTGGAGGCGATGAACAGCTTCGTGACGACGTCCTCCTCGCGCGTCGACATGCCGGAGCGCCCCTTGCCGCCGCGCCGCTGGGCGCGATAGGTGGCGAGCGGCACGCGCTTGATGTAGCCGCGAGCACCGTGACGACGCAGTCCTCGCGCTGGATCAGGTCCTCGTCCTCGACCTCGCCCTCGATGTCGACGATCTCGGTCTTGCGCGGCGTGGCGAACTCGTCCTTGATGTCGTCGAGCTCGCCCTTGATGATGTCGACGATGCGCAGGCGCGAGGAGAGGATCGCCAAGTACTCCTTGATCTCCTCGCCGATCTTCTTGAGCTCGTCGCCGATCTCGTCGCGGCCGAGCGCGGTCAGGCGGGCAGGCGCAGCTCGAGGATGGCCTTCGCCTGCTCCTCCGACAGCCGGATGGTGCCTTCGGCGGCCACCTTGTGGCGCGGGTCGGCGATCAGCTCGACCAGCGGGCCGATGTCGCGCGCCGGCCAGTCGCGCGCCATCAGCTGCTCGCGCGCTTCCGCCGGGCTCGGCGCGTGGCGGATGAGCTTGATCACCTCGTCGATGTTGGCGACCGCGATGGCGAGGCCGACCAACACGTGCGCGCGCTCGCGCGCCTTGCGAGCAGATGCTTGGTGCGCCGGCTCACCACCTCCTCGCGGAAGGCGGTGAAGGCCTCGATCATGTCCCTCAGGTTGAGCTGCTCGGGCCGGCCGCCGTTGATCGCCAGCATGTTGGCGCCGAAGGTGGTCTGCAGGTCCGAGTAGCGCCAGAGCTGGTTCAGGACGACGTCGGCCACGGCGTCGCGCTTCAGCTCGATGACGACGCGCATGCCCTCGCGGTTCGACTCGTCCCAGATGTCGGAGATGCCCTCGATGCTCTTGTCGCGCACGGCATCGGCGATCTTCTCGATCAGCGCTCTTGTTCACCTGGTAGGGGATGGCGGTGACGATCAGCGCCTCGCGGTCCTTGCGGATCTCCTCCACCTCGACCTTGGCGCGCATGATGATGGAGCCGCGGCCCTTGTGGTAGGCGGAGAGGATGCCGCCGCGGCCGAGGATCAGGCCGCCGGTCGGGAAATCGGGCCCCGGAATGATCTGGCACAGCTCGTCGATGGAGATCTCGGGGTTGTCGAGGTGGGCGAGGCACGCGTCGATCACCTCGCCCAGGTTGTGCGGCGGGATGTTGGTCGCCATGCCGACGGCGATGCCGCCGGCGCCGTTGACCAGCAGGTTGGGGAACTTGGCCGGCAGCACGCTCGGCTCCTGCAGCGTCGTCGTAGTTCTCGCGGAACTCGACCGTGTCCTTGTCGAGATCGTCGAGCAGCGCCATCGCCACCTTGGCGAGCCGGCACTCGGTGTAGCGCTCGGCCGCCGGCGGATCGCCGTCGACGGAGCCGAAGTTGCCCTGGCCGTCGATCAGCGGCAGGCGCACGGAGAAGTCCTGCGCCAGGCGCACCAGCGCGTCGTAGATGGCGAGGTTGCCGTGCGGGTGGTACTTGCCCATCACCTCGCCGACGACGCGCGCCGACTTCACGTGCTTCTTGTTCGACTCGAGCCCCAGCTCGCTCATGGCGTAGAGGATGCGCCGGTGCACCGGCTTCAGGCCGTCGCGCACGTCGGGCAGCGCGCGCGAGATGATCACGCTCATCGCGTACTCGAGGTAGGAGCGCTTCATCTCGTCGGAGATGGAGACCGGGCGGATGTCGCTCGGCTCCTTGCCGCCGGGCGCGTCGCCGCGCGCGGAGGTATTGTCGTCCGCCACTGGGGATACCGCCTAATGTTGCATGTCCGCCGAGGGCGGGCCGGAGAGCAATCAACCCCGCGCCCATGTGGGCCCACCCTCCCGGTTTGATAGCGCACCAGCAGCTGCGCCGCAACATCCGATCTGTTCTATTTTCACATGCGTTTTCAAAGAGATAGAGATCAAGCCGGGCTCCTTGCCGCCTGCATACGCGATGCGCTCGAGGCTGGGCCGGATTTACCCCGATTGCGGCAATCCCCGCGCGTCCGCCCCATGTCATGCTGCGCCTGCCTCGGCTCACGAGGGGCGCCGTCCGGAGGCGTCTCGACGGCGCGAGCCGGGGGCCGCATCGGGCATCCCGGCCGCAACCGGGAGCCCCAGGATCCGAGGCCGGTTGGGCACTCACCGGAGCCGTTCCTGGGAAGCGCGATGTGGCGCTGGGCGCTGATGTCAGCTTGCCCTTGCCAATACCGAGCCAGGCATCCGCGCCCAGCTCCCTCTCTTGCCGCAAACCCTCGAGGCCGCAGCCTGCGAGGCCGAAGCTGTTTCGTGAGGTGTGCGGGCCGGCCGGCTTGGGCAACGGCCGAATTGCCCCAATGGAGGTCAGTAAGATTTTCCCGTCGGATAGGTATCAAACGACGCAACGGCAGGATCTAGCCGGTCCCAAGGCTGCGCGCTTCTCGCAAAAATGTTGGCCTCCGGCCTGAACCAGCTCGGATCATCAAACGTGCAAACGCGAACTCCGACGATGTCGGGCCGCGTCGATACCTGAACATAAAGAGGGCTTCCGCATTCACCGCAGAAGGCTCGCGTGACATCGTTTCCCGAGTCAGCCTTGGCGACGTATTTCCGGGGAGCTCCACTGGTTATCCGGAATGCGGCGGCCGACATGCGTACGGCAGCGACGTGCGGTGCCCCACTCTGGCGCTGGCAGTCGCGGCAATGGCATTGAAGCGCAAACTGAGGCTCGCCACCGCATTCGTATCGCACCGCTCCGCAAAGGCATCCGCCCGCACGTATCATGTCGATCTCCTGAACGCGAAGTCACTTAGCGACGACTAGGATCTTGGTCGCGCCCGGCGTTGGGACATACTGTCATTCGTCAGGTGCTTTTGTGTCCAGAGGCACCGAAAATGGGTGCGCGAGCGCAGCGGATCGCTCCCTTCAACCTCACCGGCTCAGGCCGCGCATGATGCCGCGCAGGGCCTCGGGGTGGTTGTGGAGGCGCCAGCGCGCCAGCAGGCCGGCTATGGCGATGAGGGTGCCGTTGATCGTCAGCGTGGCGGTGAGGCCGATGTGCTGGGCGAGCCAGCCCGCGAGCAGGCCGCCGAGCGGGGCAGCGCCGGCAAACGACATGCTGTAGATGCCCACCACCCGTCCGCGCCACTCGTCGGGGACCGACTGCTGCAGCATGGCGTTGGTGGCGTTGGCGCTGATGAGGGCTCCGCCGCCGACGATGGCGAGCAGCAAGCCCGACAGAGGCAGGACGCGCGACCATCCCAGCGCCATGAACGCGGCGCCGACGGCCAGCGGCGCCAGCGTCATCAGGCGCAGTTGCCGGCCGTGGCCCGGCTGCAGCGACAGGTAGCCGGCGGCGCCGAGCGCGCCGACCGCGGCCGAGCTCATGAGCAGGCCCACCGTCAAGGAGCGCCCGTCGAAGAAGTCGGCGACGATCGAGGGCATGAGCGGCACGTAGGGCGTGGCGAAGAGGCCGATGGCGACGACCGTGGGCAGCAGGTAGCGCACGGCCGGGAAGGCGAAGAGAACGCTCAGCGAGGCGGCAAATCCCTGGGACGCCGCGCCAGCGGGAGCGCGTCTGGGCGCCTGCGGCGGCAGGCGCATGGCGATCAGCGCGGCGATGATGGCGAAGTAGCTGAGCGAATTGATGAGGAAGCACCAGGCCTCCGCCAGGTAGGCCAGCACGATCCCCGCAATCGCCGGCCCGATCAGGCGGCCGACGTTGAACACCATGGCGCTCACCCCCAGCGCGCTGGTGATCAGAGCTCGCTCCTCGACGATGTCGCGGATGAGCGTCTGCCGCACCGGCATCTCGAAGGCGTTGGCGGCCCCGATCAGCGTGGCGATGACGAGATAGGCGGCGATGTTGTGGACGCCGCTGGCCGCCATGACAGCCAGGAGCGCCGCGCATGCCGCCAGGATCAGGTCGATGGCGATCAGGAGCCGAAGGCGCGGCACGCGGTCGGCCGTGAGACCGCTGATGGGGCCGAGCAGGAGGAAGGAGATGTTGAGCAGGAAGCCGGTGACGCCCAGGAGGAAGATCGAGCCGGTCAGGCGGAACACGAGCCAGGAGAGCGCCACCTGCTGCACCCAGGCCCCGATGACGGAGACGACGTGGCCGGCGGCATAGAGCCGGAAGCGGGGCTTGGCGAGCGCCGGGGGCAGCCACAGATGCCAGTTGGCCAACCCTGCCTCCCTCGCGCGCGGCTCCGCGGACCCTAGTACCCGCGTCGAAGAAGGCTGAGTCAATTCTGGCTACGGCATCCGCTCATTCGTGCCGCCTCTCTTTGCAGGGCGTGGCTGCTGTGATTCAACATCGTGATGGTTCCGAAAGCAACTGTGATCCGGCTCGACCGGAAGACGCGCAACGAGCTCGAAGGTTGGCTGCGCGCATCGACTACGCAGCAGCGCATGGTGCGCCGTGCCCGTATTGTTCTGCTGGCCGCCGATGGCTGGGCCTCGCGGGCGATCGCGCGCAAGGTCGGGGTCATGACGGGAGTGGTGAGCGTCTGGCGCACGCGGTTTGCGGCATCGGGCATCGACGGCCTCAAGGACAAGCCTCGGCCCGGCGCCAAGCCGATCTACACGGAGGCAACCGACAAACGCATCCTGGCGGTGCTCGATCAACCGCCGCCGAAGGGTCTGGCGCGCTGGACCTGCGAGCTGATCGCCGCGGCGTTGGGCGATGTCGATGTGCAGTACGTCTGGCGATCTCTGCGCAAGCAGAAGATCGATCTCGGTGGCCGCAAGAGCTGGTGCGAGAGCAAGGATCCCGAGTTTGCCGCCAAGGCCGCCGATGTGGTCGGCCTCTACATGGCGCCGCCCGACAACGCGGTTGTCCTGTGCATCGATGAGAAGCCCTCGATCCAGGCGTTGGAGCGCGCGCAGGGCTATCTGAAGCTGCCGAACGGGCGCGCCCTGACGGGGCACAGCCACGACTACAAGCGGCACGGCACGACGACTCTGTTCGCGGCTTTCGAGGTCGCGACCGGCAAGGTGACGGCCACGCACAAGAAACGCCGGCGCCGCAAAGAGTTCCTGGGCTTCATGGACGAGATCGTGGCAGCCTATCCCAAGACCCGGCTCGAAGTCATTCTCGACAATCTCAACACGCACAAGAAAAACGAGGAATGGCTCGCGCGCCACCCGCTCGTGACATTTCACTACACGCCGACGCGCGCGTCGTGGCTGAACCAGGTCGAGTGCTGGTTCTCCATCCTGCAAGGGCAGTCGCTGACCGGCGCCTCGTTCACGTCGGTTGAACAACTCAAGGAGCACATCGATGCCTTCATCGAAAGCTACAATGACGACGCAGAGCCC
Source organism: uncultured Alphaproteobacteria bacterium (assembly GCA_963738065.1). GTDB lineage: Bacteria > Pseudomonadota > Alphaproteobacteria > Rhizobiales > Hyphomicrobiaceae > AWTP1-13. The sequence continues at coordinate 108,220 of CAVTVO010000031.1, read as the reverse complement.
TTCGTCTGGACCAAGGCGCGCGTCCACCACGTCGCGTCAAAGGACGCCGTCTTAGTGACTTATGATTCCGGGTACTAGATCAGCGTGTGGCGGGGGACAAGCTGCGGGCCGTGCTCGGCCTAGCGGCCCTCGATCTCCTCGCGCAGCATCTCGAGCTCGAGCCAGCGGTCCTCGGCGGCGGCAAGCTCCAATTGGAGGGCACCCAGGGCCGCGCTTGCCCGCGCGAAGGCCTCGCGGTCGCGCGCATAAAGGCTGGGGTCGCCCAGCTGGTCCTGCAGGCGGCGCAGGTCGGCCTGCAGCGCGGCAATCTTTGCGGGCAGAGTTTCCAGCGCGTGCCTCTCGTGGAAGCTCAGCCGGCGCCTGGCCGCCATGGCGGGGCGCGCGGAGTCGCCCGCGTCCCTCTTGTCCTCCCGACGCGCCTTCGGTTTCGCCGCAGCCTTTGTCCCCGCCAGGTCGGCGCCGCGCTGCGCCAGCATGTCGGTGTAGCCGCCGGCATACTCGACCCAGCGGCCCTCGCCCTCCGGCACGAGCACCGAGTTGACGACGCGGTCGAGGAAGTCGCGGTCGTGGCTGACGAGGATCACGGTGCCGGCGTAGTCGGCGAGCATCTCCTCCAGCAGGTCGAGCGTCTCGAGGTCGAGATCGTTGGTCGGCTCGTCGAGCACCAGCAGGTTGGAGGGCTTGGCCAGCGCGCGCGCCAGCATCAGGCGGCCGCGCTCGCCGCCCGACAGCACGCGCAGCGGCGTGCGCGCCTGCTCGGGCGAGAACAGGAAATCCTTCATGTAGCCGATCGACGTGCTTGCGCCTGGCCGCCGACCATGACCGTGTCGCCGCGGCCTCCGGTCAGCGCCTCGCCCAGGGTCGCGTCGGGGTCGAGGCTCTCGCGGCGCTGGTCGAGGGTCGCCATCTCGAGGTTGGCGCCGAGGCGCACCGTGCCGCTGTCGGGAGCGAGCGCGCCGGTCAGCAGGCTCACCAGCGTGGTCTTGCCGCTGCCGTTCGGCCCGACGATGCCGAGGCGGTCGCCGCGCAGCATGCGGGTCGGAGAAGTCGGCCACGATCGGCCGTCCGCCGAAGGCCTTGCCGATGCCCTTGGCCTCGATCACCAGCTTGCCGGACGAGATCGGCGGCTCGCTGGCCGCCATGGCGGCGGTGCCGGCGCTGCGGCGGTAGTGCGGCGTGCCTCGCGCAGGGCCTGCAGCTCGCCCATGCGGCGCATGTTGCGCTTGCGCCGGGCGGTGACGCCGTAGCGCACCCAGTGCTCCTCGCGCACGATCTTGCGGTCGAGCTTGTGCTGGGCGACCTCCTCCTCGGCCAGCTGCTCGTCGCGCCAGGCCTCGAAGGCGGCGAAGCCGATGTCGAGGCGCCGCGTCTTGCCGCGGTCGAGCCAGACGGTCGCCTGCGACAGGTTCTCCAGGAAGCGGCGGTCGTGGCTGATGAGCACGAGCGCGCCGCGCTGCTCGGCCAGCCGCGCCTCCAGCCATTCGATGGCCGGCAGGTCGAGGTGGTTGGTCGGCTCGTCGAGCAGCAGGATGTCGGGCGCGGGCGCCAGCACGCGGGCGAGCGCCGCGCGCCGCAGCTCGCCGCCGAGAGCGCGATCGGGTCCTCCTCGCCGTCGAGGCCGAGCTGCTCGAGCAGGTAGCGGGCCTGATGGGGATCGTCGGCGGGGCCGAGCCCCGCCTCGACGTAGGCGAGCGTGCGTGGCGAAGCCGGCGAGGTCGGGCTCCTGCGGCAGGTAGCGCACGGCCGCGCCCGGCTGCACGAAGCGCTCGCCGCGGTCGGGCTCGATCAGGCCGGCGGCGATCTTGAGCAGCGTCGACTTGCCCGAGCCGTTGCGCCCGACCAGGCACACCCGCTCGCCCGGCCGACACGGAGAGCTCGGCGCCTTCGAGCAGCGGCGTGCCGCCGAAGGTGAGGGCGATGTCGGAGAGTTGCAGGAGGGGCGGTGCGGCGGCCATTGCTGGCGCTGTATAGCGTCATCGCGGGGCGATGTCTGCTGTGGCCAAATGCAAGTTCGGGCCGTAAGGCGCCTCGGGACGAATTTGTCGATGGCATCCCGCGAGGCCCTTGCATCGCCTCCCTTGTGCTCTATATACCGTCCAGGGTATAGTCCGGGCATGAGTTGGCAGGTTGATTTCCATCCGGACTTCTTTTGGGAGTACGAAGCGCTCTCAGTCGCCGTGCAAGACGAGCTCCTGGCACTGGTCGAGCTCCTGCAGCTTCGCGGCTCACAACTCGGTCGGCCACATGCCGATACGCTGAAAGGCTCGATGCACGCGAATATGAAGGAGCTGCGCTTCAAGGCGGACAACGGGGTGTGGCGCGTCGCGTTCGCCTTCGACCCGCGCCGCAAAGCGGTTCTCCTCGTCGCCGGTGACAAGTCCGGCGTCAAGGAAGGCAGATTCTACAAAGCTCTGATCAAACGCGCCGATGAACGCTACGAGCAACACCTGAGGAGCCTGAAGAAATGACCAAGGCGTATCGCACGATCCCCGCGAGCGAGGTGCTTGCGCAGCTTTCCCCCGCGCGTCGGGCAAAGATCGACGAGCGCGTGGCCGAGCTCATCGCCGAGGAAGTCGGCCTGGGCGACCTTCGTCGGGAGAAGCGCCTCACGCAAGTGCAGGTGGCCAAGAGGATCGGCGGCAAGCAGGTCTACGTGTCCCGCTTCGAAAAACGCTCGGATGTGAAGCTTTCGAAGCTGTACAGATACGTTGACGGTCTTGGCGGCGACCTGTCGCTGGTGGTGACCTTTCCCGACAGCGGCAAGGCTTACAGGTTGACGGGGTTCAAACCACCGCGCGCACGCCGTTCACGAGTCCGGAAGAAGAATGCGTGATCGCGCGCCCGTTAGAGGCAGACGGCCAGCTGGGCTGCGCGGAGAAAATGGTGGGCGCGACAGGGATCGAACCTGTGACCCCTCCCGTGTGAAGGGAGTGCGCTACCGCTGTGCCACGCGCCCAACCCGCCGGGTTATGAAAGGGGGTGGGAACCGTGTCAAGCACATGCGGCGGCCTGATTTCCGCCACCTCGCAGCAAGGCCCCGGCTCTTCGCGCCGAGGCGCTTCGGCCGGGGATGCAAGTTGGGGGTGGTTCGACGCGTTCCGTCCGTTCTGCGTTCCCGGATGCCGAGCTGCAGCGAGGCAAGCCGGGATCTTGACGCGATGCCGGCGCCTCACCCAACCGCCGGGAACCGCCCCTCGACCGGATACGCCGGATCGTTGAACGCGGGCGTCGAGGCATGGCCGGGCGTGACGAGGCTGTTGGCGAGGGCCTCGTCCTCGGCGGTCCACTTGTAGTCGAGTGCGGCGAAGTAGCTCGTCCACTGCTCGAAGGTGCGCGGGCCGGCGATGGTGGCGGTGATGGCGCGGTTGTTGAGCACCCAGGCCACCGCCCAAGCCACGAGCGTCGTGCCACGCTTCTCGGCGTGCTCTTTCAATTTCTCGGCGATCATCAGGCTCTCGGGGCGCCACTCCGATTCCAGCATGCGTCTGTCCTGGCGGCCCGCGCGGCTTGCGGGATCGGCCTTCTGGTTGACCTTGTACTTGCCGGCCAGCACGCCGCGCGCAATCGGGCTGTAGGGCACGACGCCCAGCCCGAACGCCTTGGCCGCCGGCAACAGCTCCACCTCGGGTTGGCGGTTCATGAGGTTGTAGTAGGGCTGCAGCGCGGCGGGCTGCGGCACGCCGAGCTGGCGGCACAAGTGCACGACGTGGGGGATGTGCCAGGCGCGCACGTTGGAGAGCGCCCACTCGCGGATCTTGCCCTGGCGGATCAGGTCGCCGAAGGCCGCAATCGTGCTCTCCCAGGCCGTGTTGGGGTCGACGCGGTGGATGTAGTAGAGGTCGATGTGATCGGTCTGCAGGCGCTTCAGGCTGGCTTCCACGGCCTGCATGATATAGCGCCGCGACAGGCCGGAGTCGGTGACGCCGGGGCCCGTCGACTGCGCCAGCTTGGTTGCCAGCACCCAGCGGTCGCGCCTGGCCTTGATGGCGGGGCCGATGATGGTCTCCGACTTGCTCTGCGTATAGACGTCGGCCGTGTCGATGAAATTGACGCCGCTCTCCAGCGCGTGGTCGATGATGCGGCGCGCCTCGGGCTCCTCGGTGGGGCCGCCGAACATCATGGTGCCCAGGCACAGCTGCGACACCTTGATGCCGCTGTTGCCGAGCACGCGATACTGCATCTTGGCCATTGGCGTCCTCTCACACGTGCTGGATGACGAACCGAAAAACCCCGCCCTGCTCGCTGTGCTCGATGAGGCGATTGCCGGTGGTGTCGCAGAAGGCCGTGAAGTCGGGCACCGAGCCCGGATCGGTGGCGAGCACCTCGAGCGTGCTGCCCTTGGGCAGATCGGAGAGCGCCTTCTTGGTCTTCAGGATCGGCAGGGGGCAGGCCAGACCTTTGGTATCCAGCGTCTTGTCGGCCATTGCGCACTTCTCCAGCAAATTCCCCGTCGAGCCTATATCAACGAACGCAAAGGCGTGGCAATGATTTGCCGCCGTGCGAGGGGGGCGCGCGGCTTGCGCGGGAGCGGCGGTCGGGCCACCATGAAGCTCGAGACCGTCGCAGCTAGCATGCCTCGGGGAGGGCAATGGACGCCAGTGTGGATGCACCGCGACGGTCCTTCGCGTTCGGGCTGGAAAAGCTCGGCCTGATCGGCCTGAAGGTTCCCGCCGTCACCCTCGCGCTGGTTCTCCTGCTCTCGGGCCTGGCAGCCCTCGGCTTGCTGCGGCTGCGCGTCGACGACTCGCTGTCCGAGCTCTTCCGCACCAACACCGCCGGAATTCCATCGCTACGAGGAGATCGACCGGCGCTTCCCCTCCAGCGAGTACGACGTGCTGGTGGTGGTCGAGGGCAAGGACCTCCTGAAGAAGCCGCAGCTCGAGGCCTTCCGCCGCGCCATCATCGACCTGCAGCTGGCGGACGGCGTGGACGGCCTCATCTCCATGCTGTCGGCGCGCGGCAAGCCCGATGCGTCGGGCTATGCGCCCCCGATCGTGCCCGACAAGCTGCCCGACGCGGGGCCCGAGTACGACGCCATCATCTCGGCCATGCGCGACAACGACATCGTCAAGGGCAAGTTCCTCTCCCCGGACGGCGAGCTGGCGCTGGCAGTGGTGGCGCTCGACCGCAAGGTGGTGAAGGAGAAAGGCGCCAAGGACGTGATCGGCGGCATCGGCGATCTCTTGAAGGCGGAGCTGACGCCCGTCGGCCTCAAGTCGCACCTCACCGGGGCGCCGGTCATGCAGCTCGAGATCCGCAACGCAGTGGAGCGCGACCAGCTCGTCTACAACGGCCTGGGGCTTCTGTTCGGCGCCACCATCGCGGTGATCTTCTTCAAGCGCGTCTCGCTGATGCTGCTGGCCGCACTGCCACCCGTGCTGGCCGTGCTTTGGTCGCTCGGGCTGCTGGGCTGGATCGGCTTCCGCCTCAACCTCTTCCTCAACGTCATGACGCCCCTCGTCATGGTGATGGGCTTTGCCGACAGCATGCAGATGGTGTCGGCCATCCGCATCCGCCTGCGCGAGGGCTACTCCAAGGGCGAGGCCATGCGCTTTGCCGTGCACGTGGTTGGGCCCGCCTGCGTGCTCGCGCACGGTACGGCCCTGCTGTCGTTCCTGGCGCTGCAGTTCTCGCAATCTGGGCTCATCCGCACCTTCGGCACGGCGGGAGCGCTCGCTGTGTGCATCTCTTTCATCGCCGTCATCGTCGTGCTGCCGCCGCTTGGGCTGATCCTGGTGCGCAAGGAGGGCGACCTTGCCCGCGACCAGGCCCCGGCTGACCGGCTGATGGACGGGCTAGGCCGCTTTGTCGGCTGGATCGTCGATCGCGTCGTACACTGGCCCGTGCTGACCACGCTGGTGGCGGCGGCGGCGTTCGTGGTGTGCGGCTGGGCCTATCTGCAGCTCCAGCCGCGCTACCGCTTGGCGGATCAAGTCCCCGACCGCGAGCAGGCGCTGGGCGCGACCGAGCGCATCGATCAGAAGCTGACCGGCGCCAATCCCGTCCACGTCATGATCGAGTGGAAGACCGGCGAGGGCCTGTTCACGCCCCGGCCGCTCGAGGTCATTGCCAAGGCCCACGAGATCCTCGAGAAGCAGGCGGGGCTCGGCAACGTCTGGTCGCTGGAGAGCCTGCGCCGCTGGCTCAAGGAGGCCGGCGACGATCGCATCGAGACGGTGCAGAAATATGTGAAGATCCTGCCCGAGCACCTGGTGCGGCGCTTCATTGCCAAGGAAGGCAATGCCGTGCTGGTGACGGGCCGCCTTCCCGATATCGATTCCAGCCAGATCCTCCCCGTCGTCGAGAAGATCGATCACGCGCTCGACGGCCTGCGCAAGGAGTATCCCGAGTTCACCATCTCCGTGACGGGCCTGCCGGCGGTCGCAGCCCGCAACAGCGCCCGCATGATCCGCCAGCTCAACGAGGCGCTGCCGATCTGCGTCGCCTTCGCGGCCGTGCTCCTTGCCATCGCCTTCCGCTCGGTGTTCGTGGGCCTCGTCAGCCTGTTGCCGGGGCTGTTTCCGGTGGTGGCGTCGGGCGCGATCATCTGGGCAACAGGCGGCGGGCTCGAGTTCGCCTCGGTCGTGGCGCTGCTGGTGGTGTTCGGCCTGGCGATCGATTCCCTCATTCACTTCTTCAACCGCCTGCGGCTCGAGGAGCGGCTGGAGCCGCGCGCCGACCTCGCGATCCGCCGCGCGCGCGTGCTGGTGGGCCCCGCCATCATCCTCACCACGCTGGTGCTGGCCTTCGGGCTTGGCGTCACCGTGTTCTCCGACCTGCCGAGCCTGCGCCTGTTCGGCTTCGTGTGCGGGACGACGCTGCTCGCCTCGCTGATCGCCGACCTGGTGTTCCTGCCGGGACTGATCATGCTCATCCGCAAAGTCTGGCCGCACAGCGCGTAGGCGCGACTGAGGTCGGCTACCTGCCGCGCTGATAGGTGGGCACCGCGCCCAGCATTTCCTTGGTGGCGCCGGGGAGCGTGATCGTGATCTTGCCGCCCGACGTGCTGATCTTGAGCGCGCCGAGACGTACGCCGACCTGCTTGGAGCCGACACCCAGGAGGCCGCCGACGCCCAAGATCACGCCCTCGATCTGGCCGCCCTGGCTCACGATCAGGTCGTCGATGGTGCCCACCGTCTGGCCCTCCTTGTTGAGAACCTTGGCGCCGATCAGGCGCTCCTTCGCCAGGTATTGGCTGCTCGTCTGACCCTTGAAGAAGGTATTGGTCGGGATTGCGACCTTGGCCATCTCCTTCTTGGGCTCCTCCTTCTTCTGCGCCAGGGCAGGGAGGGCAAGAGCAAGTATTGCGGCGAGAGCGAGGGCGAGCTTGTACATGTGCGGTCCTTATCGATTGGCGGCCACTGGGGCATGAGCTCGTGGCCAGAAATTCCCGAGCCGCGGCCGGAAGGCAAGCGAAACAATCTCTCCGGGCTCAGGGGCGTGAAAGAGAGCGTCAGGCGGGGCTCAGCGCATAGGACAGAAGCTTGTAGGCGATTGCAGCGGCTGTGTAGTCGCAAGCGTGCAGGCCCGCGATGGGCGCGAACTCGACGAGGTCGGCGCCCACCACCCGGCCAGCGTCGCACGCCTGCCGCAAAACGCCAAGCGCCTGCCCGTAGGAGAGCCCGCCAGGGGTCGGCGTGCCCGTGGCCGGCATGACAGAGGCGTCGAGCGCGTCGATGTCGAAGGTGACATAGACCGGCCGACCCCGCAGCGGGGCCATGATCGACTCGATGTCCCAGCTCGCCTGGTCCTTGGCCCAATGGATGGTGATCCGGTCGCGGTTAGCCTCGTAGAACTCGACCTCGGGCTTGGACACGGCGCGGATGCCGACCGCGATCAGCGACGACGCCGGGCAAGTCGAGCACGCGGCGCATGGCGGCAGCGTGGGAATAGCGCTCGCCCAGGTAGCCGTCGCGCAGGTCCGCATGGGCATCGAGTTGCAGCACCACGAGGTCCCTGTGCCGCTCGGCAAATGGCCGCACGGCGCCGGCTGTCAGCGAATGCTCGCCCCCCAGCACCAGCGGGAATTTGCCCTCATCGAGCACCTGCCCGACGATGCCGGCGAGTTGGTCGAGGGCTGCCTCGATTGGCCGGGCGATATCGGGAGCGCGCAGGGCCGCAACGCCGTAGTCGAGATAGGGCTCGCATGCGAGCTCATCGTCATAGAGCTCGAGCTGCTGGCTGGCTTTCAAGATTGCCGCGGGCCCGGCCCCGGTGCCGCCACCGTAGCTGACCGAGGCCTCGAGGCCGAACGGAACGACCACGGCCCGCGCGGCGCCCGGCTTGTGGGCGTCCATGCGGACGGGATCCAGGAAGCTCTCCGCTGCCGGCAGATATGCGAGCTTCGGCCTCACGCCTGGACCTGCTGCGCCTCCCGGCCTTCGCGGTGGCCGCGCGCCTCCGCCTCGGGGCCGTACATCGTCAGCATCGGCTCATCGAGCAGGATCGCCTCGTCGAAAGCGCCGTAGCCGTTGAAGCGGCCGCCGAGGGCCCGGCCGTAGGCCCCGGTGTTGCCGATCTCGATGTAATCGCCCTCACGGATGGAGCCAGGAAGACGAAAGGGACCCGGCATGAAGTCGATGGTGTCGCAGGTGGGTCCCCAGAACGAGAACGGCACCAGGCTCTCCTCATCCGCCGTCTGCCCGATCAGGCGGACGGGGAAGTTGAAGCCCATGTGCGCCGCGTCGAACAGCGTGCCGTAGCTGCCGTCGTTGATGAAGAGCTCGTTGCCGCGCCGGGCATCGACACGCACCACGAGCGACTCCGCTTCCGACACGAGCGCACGGCCCGGCTCGCACATGAGACGGCAGCGCTCGCCGATGGGCAGCTTCTCCACGCCCTCGTCGATGGCGCGCACGAAATCGGAGAGAGGCGCTGGGGCGTTCTCGTCATACACCGAGGGAAAGCCGCCGCCGACATCGAGGCGGTCCAGCACCACGCCGGCTTTGACGATCAGCTTCCCGACCTCGGCGAGCGCGGTGGTGTAGGCCTCGGGCGTGGACGTCTGCGAGCCCACGTGGAAGGTGATGCCGAGCTCCCTGGCGGCTTGGCGCGCCTTCATGAGCAGTCGCGCGGCCTTGGCGCCCGACGCGCCATACTTGCGCTCGAGCGGGATCTTGCTGTTGCGCGAGGGCACCGCGATGCGCACCCACAAGATGAGGTCGCGGCAGCCGCCGGTCTCCTCGGCGATCTTCTTGAGCTCGTCCTCGCTGTCGAGCGCAAAGCTGCGCACGCCGAACTCGGCGAACGCGCGCCGGATCGCCATGCGGGACTTGACCGGGTGCATGAAGTGCAGATGCGCACCGGGGATGGTGGCGGCATCCTCGATCTCGGGCACCGAGGCCACGTCGAAATGGCGGATGCCCGCACCGTAGAGCGCGCCCAGCAGGAAAGGCGAGCTGTTCGCCTTGTAGGCGTAGGCGACGTCGCCGGGGAAGTTCTGCAGGAACCACTGCGCGGCACGCCCTGCAGCGTGCGGGCGCAGACCGATGACGGGACGATCAGGCTTGGTTGCGCCGATCAGTGCGCTCGCAGATGTGTAACGATCCATCGCATGGGACCTCCACCAGTCGGGTTGGACCAGGGCGCTGCTCGATCCAGCAGAAGCCGCCGTGTGACTTGCGTGAGGGGAAATAGGGTCTGAGGGGGGTGCTGTAAAGAGTTTTTTGCCCGCCGGGACGCGCAAGCGACGAAAAAAGCTAATGCCGCGCGGTCGGCCAATCGCCCTTCACGCGACAGTGGCAGGATTGGTCTCGATCAGCACGCCCTGCTCGAGCCGTGAGCACGCGATGCATGCGCCGCGCCGAGCGCCAGATTGTGCGTGGCCATCAGCGCGGCGACGCCGGTGTGGCGGATCAGCTCCAAGAGCTCATGGAAGACGTGCGCCGAGGTGGTCGGATCGAGGTTGCCGGTGGGCTCGTCGGCCAAGAGCAGCTTTGGTGCGTTGGCGAGCGCCCGGGCAATGGCGGTGCGCTGCTGCTCGCCGCCCGAGAGCTGCGCCGGGCGGTGGTCGAGCCGCTCGCCAAGCCCGAGCATGGACAGAAGCCCCTTGGCCCGCACCTCGGCCGCACCGCGTCCCACGCCGCGGATCATTTGCGCCAGGAGCACGTTCTCCATCGCCGAGAACTCGGGCAGCAGCTGGTGGAACTGGTAGACGAAGCCCATCTCGGTGCGCCGAACCCGCGTGCGCTCGGTATCGCCGAGCCGCGAGCAGTCCACGCCGCCGACGATGATGCGACCGCTGTCGGGCGTCTCGAGCAGTCCCGGCGATGTGGAGCAGGGTCGACTTGCCCGCGCCCGAAGGCCCCACGAGCGCCACGGCCTGACCCGGATAGAGCTCGGCGGAGGCGCCCTTGAGCACGGGAATCTCACGATCACCCTGGCGAAAGGTGCGGGTGAGCTCCACGAGCTGCAATACGGGGCGGGCGGTGGCGTCCTGCACTGGCGTTGCTCCTCGCCTGACCTGCCTCACTCGTAGCGCAGCGCTTCGACGGGATCGAGCCTGGAGGCGCGCCAGGAGGGATAGAGCGTGGCCAGCACCGACAGCACCAGCGCCATGATGACGATCACACCCGTGGTCTGCATGTTGATGTCGGCGGGCAACCGCGTCAGGTAGTAGATCTCGGGGTTGAACAGGTTCGTGTTCGTGACCCAGGCCACGAACTGGCGGATATCGTCGATCTTCCAGCAGAACAGCACGCCCAGCGCGGCGCCCGCGAGCGTGCCGACCACCCCGATGCTGGCGCCCGTGATGAGGAACACGCGCATGATGGCGCCCTTGCTGGCGCCGATGGTGCGCAGGATGCCGATCTCGCGGCCCTTGTCCTTCACCAGCATGATGAGGCCGGATATGATGTTGAAGGCCGCAACCACCACGATCACCGACAGGATGATGAACATCATGTTGCGCTCGACCTCGAGCACGGTGAAGAAGCTCTCGTTCCTCTGGCGCCAGTCGGAGAAGTGCAGGCCCGGAAAGCCGGCACTGCGCATGACGGCCGCCTCCTCGGCGACCCGTTCGGGGTCCGATACGAACACCTCGAGCACGTCGACGGAATTGCCTTTGTTGAAATAGCGCTGGGCCTCGGCGAGCGGCATGAAGATCATGGTGCGGTCGTACTCCGACATGCCCATCTCGAATATCGCCACCACCTTGTAGGGCTTGATGCGGGGGGCCGTGCCGAACGGCGTCACGGCGCCGCGTGGGGAGACCAGCGTGACGGGATCGCCGACGTTGACGCGCAGCGCGTTGGCAAGGCGCGTGCCGATGGCGATCCCTTCCTTGTGGTCGAAGCCGTCGAGAGTGCCGAAGCGGATGTTTCCGGAGATGAGCGAAAGCGACTTGAGGCCGTCCTCCTTCACGCCGCGCACCAGCCCGGCGAGCGCCTGGTGCGGCGTTGACGCCATGGCTTGGCCCTCGATCAGCGGCAGCACGTGCTTGACGCCCGGCAGCGTCGACAGCCGCTCGATCGCGGGGCCATAGTGGTCGAAATCGTCGGCCCCGACCTTCTGCACGATGATGTGGCCGTTCAACCCCAGGATCTTGGAGAACAGCTCCTTGCGGAAGCCATTCATCACGGCCATCACGGTGATCAGCGTGAACACGCCGAGCACGATGCCGAGGAAGGAGAAGCCCGCCAGCACCGAGATGAACCCTTCGCGCCGGCGCGCCCGCAGATAGCGCAGCGCCAGCATCCACTCGAAAGCTGAGAACGGCTTGGTGTCCGTCGGCGGCATGGCCATGGGCCTGCACCCCCCTCCCTTTGTCACACCCTGCCGGGCGTCGTGCTCAAGCCAGGACGCGCCGCGCGCTCACGAGCTCGACCAGGCGCTTGACTGCGGCGTCGATCGACAGGCTCATGCGCTCGCCCGACTTGCGCTCCTTGACCTCGATCTCTCCGCCCTTGAGGCCCTTGGGGCCCACGATCAGCTGGAACGGCAGACCGATGAGGTCCATGGTCGCGAACTTGGCGCCGGCCCGCTCCTCGGTGTCGTCGTAGAGAACCGAGACCCCCGCCCGCTCGAGCTTGACGTAGAGATCGAGACAGGCCTTGTCGGTATCCTTGTCGCCGACCTTGAGATTGATGAGGCCGACCTCGAACGGCGCAACCGGCACCGGCCACACGATTCCGGCCTGATCGTGGCTGGCCTCGATGATGGCGCCGGCAAGCCGCGAGACGCCGACGCCGTAGGAGCCCATCTGCACGGTGATCATGCTCCCGTCCGGCCCCTGCACGCGGGCGCCCATGGGCTCGGAATACTTGGTGCCGAAGAAGAAAATGTGGCCGACCTCGATGCCGCGGGCCGACACCTGCTTGTCGGCGGGCACGTCCGCGGCAAAACGGGCGGCATCGTGCTTCTCGTCGGTGGCCGCGTAGGGGCGGGTCCATTCCTGGATGAGGACGTCGAGGTCGCCCTCGAAGTCGATGTCGGCAGGCGGCGTGCGCATCTGCAGCAGGTCGGCATGGCAATAGACCCGGCTCTCGCCGGTGTCGGCCAGGATGATGAACTCGTGGGAGAGGTCACCGCCGATGGGACCCGTATCGGCCGCCATCGGGATGGATTTGAGCCCCATGCGCGCGAAGGTGCGCAGATAGGCGACGAACATCTTGCAGTAGGAGTGGCGCGCAGCCTCCGCGCTCACGTCGAAGGAGTAGGCATCCTTCATGAGGAATTCGCGGCCCCGCATCACGCCGAAGCGCGGGCGCACCTCGTCGCGAAACTTCCATTGGATGTGATAGAGGTTGCGCGGCAGGTCGCGGTAGGACTTCACCCCGTCGCGGAAGATCTGCGTGATCAGCTCCTCGTTGGTGGGGCCATAGAGCATCTCGCGGCCGTGCCGATCCTCGAAGCGCAGCATCTCCGGGCCGTAGGCTTCGTAGCGCTTGCTCTCGTGCCACAGGTCGGCCGACTGGACGGTGGGCATCAGCATCTCGATGCCCCCGGCGCGATCTTGCTCCTCGCGCACGATCTGCTCGATTTTCTTGAGCACCCTGAAACCCAGCGGCAGCCACGAATAGATGCCGGCGCTGGCCTGGCGCACCATTCCCGAGCGCAGCATCAGCTGGTGCGAGACGATTTCCGCCTCTTTGGGCGTCTCGCGCAGCACGGGAAGGAAAAAACGGGAGAGATGCATGGCGCCATGATTAATTGTTGGGCAACCACGGATGCCCGTCTGTCCGCGCGGCACAGCGCCGGGGCGCATCCCGCACCGCCCACTCGTGCGCACTGCCTGCGGGGCCTCATATCCTGTTCCCAGCGAGGTGGCAATCGGATCGCGCTCGGTGGCGAGGCCGGCGAAAAATTTCATGTGCCGGTCATTTCAAGGGTGACAGAAGGCCGCGGCTTGGGTAGGGTGTCCGCCACAAGAATGGTCACAAAGACCGCAGGTTGAGCAGGGGCTCTGGAGCCCAAGTCTGGGGAAGGAATTCCGCCTCTCGCGCCACAAACGAGCGCTGGCGGTGTATCAAAGCAGCGTGACACGCTTCTCGAGCAAGGCTGGTAGCCTTGCTCATTTCATTTCTGGGGTCAGCCCTGGGCTCAGCCTGGGCCCGTGCGGCCCACCCACTTCTCGAAGTCGATGAGGCCGTAGGTGCACGACGGCCCAGAAGATCGCGAAGAGGATCGTGGAGACGAGCGTCGTCAGCCCCACGACGCGCCACAGCCGCGGATGCGTTGGAGCGCTCGCCGGCGTGCCGGGCACGACCGCGCCGTCCTCCCCCTGGGTGCGCACGCCGATCGGCAGGATGGCAAACAGCACCGTCCACCAGACGACGACGTATATGGCGATGTCGAACGGGACACTCATGTCGCTCAGGCCTGCTCCAGCTCGACCAGCGTGCCGTTGAAGTCCTTGGGATGCAGAAAAAGGACCGGCTTGCCGTGGGCGCCGATCTTCGGCTCGCCGTCGCCCAGCACGCGCGCGCCCGCGGCCTTCAGCTGGTCGCGCGCGCCGGTGATGTCGGCGACCTCGTAGCACAGGTGATGTATGCCGCCCGCGGGATTGCGCTCGAGGAAGGCGGCGATGGGCGATTTCTCGCCCAGCGGCTCCAGCAGCTCGATCTTGGTGTTGGGCAGATTGACGAACACGACGGTGACGCCATGCGCGGGCTGCGCCACCGGCTCCGACACCTCGGCGCCCAGCGTGGCGCGGTACTGCGCCACCGCACCCGCCAGGCTCGGCACGGCAATGGCCACGTGGTTCAATCGTCCAATCATCTTCGACCTCGGTCTGTCTGGCCCGGCCCCGGCGTGTGCACCCTAGCATCGGGCACCGCAGGGCATCCATCCGTCACAGCTGCGGCTCAGCGCGGCACCTGCACCAGCAGCACCTTGGCGATGGGCCGCTTGCCCCAGGCGCGCTCCACCGCCGAGCGGACGGCCCGCCGCACCGCCTCGCGCACGAGCTCCCCGTCCTTGCGGCGGTCGCGAGGAATGCCGACGATGGCGCTTTCCACGGCGTCGCGCACAATGTCGCGCATCGACCGGCCGCCGGCATCGGCGCCGGCACGCCGTCCAGCGCGATCTCCGCTTCCGGCGAGATGTCGCCGCGGCCCGAGCGCACGAGCGCCACCACGACGATGCCGGCAAAAGCAAGGGCGCGGCGCTCGCGCACGGGCCCGTCCTCCCCCGGCACCAGGAGGCTGCCGTCGCGGAAGAGCCGGCCCACGGGCGCCTCGTCGATGATCCGCGCCTCGCCCGGCGCCAGGCGCACCATGTCCCCGTTGCGCACGCTCACGCACCTTGCCGACGCCGGCAGCACGCGCGAGCTTGGCATGCTCGGCCAGATGCCGCGCCTCCCCGTGCATGGGGATGGCGATGCCCGGGCGAACCCAGCCGTACATCTCCTTGAGCTCCTCGCGCCGCGGATGGCCGGTGACGTGGACCAGCGCGTCGCCGTCGGTGAGAACCTCGCAGCCCAGATCGACGAGCTGGTTCTGGATGCGGCCAACCTCGCGCTCGTTTCCCGGAATGGTGCGCGAGGAGAAGACGACGAGGTCGCCCCGCCCGAGCTCGATGCTGGGGTGCTGGTCCTCGGCGATGCGCGCCAACGCCGCGCGAGGCTCGCCCTGGCTGCCTGTGCACAGGAGCACCACCTCGTCGCGGTGACAGGTAGGAGAAATGCTCCTGGTCCTGGTACTTGAAGTCGGGCGGCAGATAGCCCGTCTCCATGGCCACGCGGATGATGCGGTGCATGGCGCGTCCCGCGACCACCAGATGCCGGCCTGCGCTCCTGGCCGCATCGGCTACGGCGCGGATGCGCGCGACGTTGGAGGCGAAGATGGTGACGGCGACGCGACGCTTTGCGCCTTTGATGATGTCCGCCAGCGAGCGGGCCACGTCGCGCTCGGAGGGCGAGCGGCCCTCGCGCAGGGCGTTGGTGGAATTGCAGATCATCGCCGTGACGCCTTCGGCGCCCAGCTGCATCAGGCGTTCGGAGTTCGTCGGCGTCCCCACCATCGGCGTGGCGTCGAGCTTCCAGTCGCCGGTGTGGAGCGCAACGCCGAGCGGCGTGCGGATGGCGACCGCATTGGGCTCCGGGATCGAGTGCGCCACGGCGACCAGCTCAATATCGAAGGGACCGACGTCGAAGCGGCTGTTGAGCGCCACCTCCTCGATCGGCAGCTCCAGCCTGCCGCCGAACTCGGCGAGCTTGGATTTCAGCATCGCCGCCGTGAACGGAGTTGCATAGATCGGCACCTTGAGCCGCGGCCATAGCTCGATGACGGCGCCGATGTGGTCCTCATGGGCGTGCGTGAGGACGAGGCCGGCAAGGGCACCGCGCTCCTCCTCGATGAAGCGCAGATCGGGCAGGATCACGTCGATGCCAGGGTCGTTCTCGCCCTCCGGGAAGGTGATGCCGAGATCGATCATCAGCCACTGGCGTGCATCGGCGGGCCCGACGCCGTAGAGATAGCAATTCATGCCGATCTCGCCGATGCCCCCGAGCGCCAGGAAGACGAACTCGCCGGCCGGCGGCTCTGTCGCGATGGTTCAAGGCTGCGTTCCTCATCAGGCACGCCCCAGGGTGACGTCGCCGAACGTGAGCTTGCGCTCCCCGCCTTCCCCGTCGCGCAGGACGAGCGCCCCGCGCTCGTCGAGGCCCACGAAAGTACCGCTCACGCGCTCGCGACCAGTGTCGACCGTCAAGGCCTCTCCCACCGCTCCGCCGCGCGCCAGCCAGGCAGAGCGCACTTCGGCAAAGCCGCGCCCGCTGTCCCAGATGCCAAGCCAGCGCTCCATCGCCCGCGCCAGGGCGTCCAGCATCGCCTCGGGGCGTCACGGCGCAGCCCGTGCGCCGCCAGGTCGGTGGTCGGCCGGCCCAGGCCGTCGGGGTGCGAGACGAGATTGATTCCGATGCCGACCACGACGATCACCTCCAAGCCGCCCCCGCCCGACTGGCTCTCCGGGAGTATGCCCGCACACTTGGCCTCGCCGATCAAGACGTCGTTGGGCCACTTGAGCCTGAGCCCCGCAATCTCACCGCCGGCGGCGGCTGCGATCGCCTCCACCACCGCCACGCCCGCCAGCAGCGAGAGCTGATGCACGACGGCCTGTGGGCAGGCGAGCCGCTGCAGCAGGCTGGCATAGAGGTTGCCTCGTTCCGAGGCCCACTGTCGGCCCGAGCGTCCCCGGCCTCGCGTCTGGCGCCGCGCCATGATCCATAGGGGGCCGGCCTCGCCCGCCGCAGCGCGCTTGAACGCTTCCGTATTGGTGGAGCCGGCTTCCTCCAGGATGACGCTGCGGATGGGGTGAGGCACCTGCTCTCTGACCTACTGGAACAGGGTCCTGGCCGCCGCGCCCGCGGATTCGATCAGCGGCGCCGGCCACACCACATAGAGCAGCATGAAGAGGCCAGCGACGCCCATGACCAGCGCAGCCTTGGCCGGCACACCCAGGAATTTCTCCTTCGGCGCGTCGAAGAACATGATCTTGACGATGCGCACGTAGTAGTAGGCGCCCACCACGCTGGCCAGCACGCCGAACACGGCGAGCCCCCACAGCCCCTCCTTCACGGCAGCTGCGAACACGTAGAACTTGGCGAAGAAGCCGGCGAGCGGCGGGATGCCGGCAAGCGAGAACAGCAGCAGCGCCAGAATTGTCGCCATGCCGAGATTGGTCTGGGCCAGCCCCGCGAGCTCGTCGATCTCCTCCACCATGCCGTGCTGGCGGCGCATCGCCAGCACGCAGGCGAAGGCGCCGAGCGTCATGGCCACGTAGATCACCATGTAGATGATGACGCCGCGCGCGCCCTCGGGCGAGGCGGCGGCCAGCCCGATCAGCGCGTAGCCGATGTTGCCGATGGCCGAATAGGCGAGCAGGCGCTTGATGTTGGTCTGGCCGATCGCGGCGAACGCACCGAGCCCCATGGACGCGATGGAGAGCGCCGCCACCACCTGCTGCCATTGCGGGCCGATGCCGGGGAAAGCGCCGAGCGTCACGCGCATCAGGAGGGCGATCGCGGCGGCCTTGGGCGCAGCGGCAAAGAAGGTGGTGACCGGGGTCGGCGCGCCCTCGTAGACGTCGGGCGTCCACATGTGGAACGGCACGGCCGAGATCTTGAACGCAATACCCACCAGCAGGAACACGAGGCCGATGATGAGGCCGATGTCCTGTGCGGCGCCCGCCGACTTGGCGACCGCGGCAATGCCGGTGAAGCTGGTCGAGCCGGTGAAGCCGTAGATCAGCGAGGCACCGTAGAGCAGCATGCCCGAGGAGAGCGCACCCAGCACGAAGTACTTGAGGCCCGCCTCGCTCGAGCGCACGTCGTCGCGGCGGATGGCGGCGACGACGTAGAGGGCGAGCGACTGCAGCTCCAGGCCCAGATAGAGGGCGATGAGGTCGTTGGCGGAGATCATCATGCCCATGCCGGCGGAGGACAGGAGCACCAGCACCGGATACTCGAATTTCTGCGAGCGCATCTCGCGCATGTAGTCGAAGGAGAGGAGGAGCGCGCCGGCGCTGGCGACGAAGGTGAGAACCTTCATGAAGCGGGCGAAGCCATCGACCACGAAGGCGCCCTCAAACAGCGCCTCCTTGCGCGCCGGCTGATTGAGGATCAGCCACACGGCGAGCCCCAGGGCGCCGATGGCGAGCCAGCCGATGGTCTCGGCCTCTCGGTCACTCTGCGGCCGGAACACGCCCAGCATCAGCAGCGCCATGGCGCTGCACACGAGCACGAGCTCCGGCGCGATCAGCGCATAGGAGGCTGCCAGGTCGTTCATGGCGCTGCCGCCCTCCGATGGAACTGGGCGGCTGCCTCAGACGGGCGCGCATTCCCCTCCCCCTTGTGGGGAGGGGTTAGGGGTGGGGGGATTCCAGCAGCGTCGTGGGTCCCCCCCTCCCTGGCCCTCCCCCTCAAGGGGGGAGGGGACACGGAGGCCGAGGCCGCCTTGATCGCGGTCTCGTAGCCGGCGACGAGCTTCTGCACCGAGACCGCCGTCACATCGAGCAGCGGTGCCGGGTAGAAGCCGAACAGAATGACGAGCGCCACCAGCGGCGCAAACACCAACACCTCGCGCCCACCCATGTCGGTGATCTTGCGCAGGGCGGGCTTATCCAGCGGCCCAAAGATCATGCGCCGGTAGAGGTAGAGCGCGTAGGCGGCCGACAGGATCACGCCGAAGGTCGCCAGGAACGCCACCCAGGTATTGGCCTTGAAGGCCCCGACAAGCGTCAGGAACTCACCGATGAAGCCCGACGTGCCGGGCAGGCCCACGTTGGCCAGCGTGAACACCATGAACACGAAGGCAAACAGCGGCATGCGGTTGACGAGGCCGCCGTAGGCCGCGATCTCGCGCGTGTGCATGCGGTCGTAGACGACGCCGACGCACAAGAACAGCGCTGCCGATACCAGGCCGTGCGAGAGCATCTGGAAGATGGCGCCATCCACCCCCTGCACCGTGAAAGAGAAGATGCCCATGGTGACAAAGCCCATGTGGGCGACGCTGGAATAGGCGATCAGCTTCTTGACGTCCTCCTGCGCGAGCGCCACCAGCGAGGTGTAGATGATGGCCACGATCGAGAGCGCAAACACCAGCGGCGCGAACTCCTGGCTCGCGAGCGGGAACATCGGCAGCGAGAAGCGCAGGAAGCCGTAGCCGCCCATCTTCAGCAGGATGCCCGCGAGGATGACGGAGCCGGCGGTGGGCGCCTCGACGTGCGCATCGGGCAGCCAGGTGTGCACCGGCCACATCGGCAGCTTCACGGCGAAGGAGGCAAAAAAGGCGAGCCACAGCCACCACTGCATGTCCTGGGGGAACTTGTAGGTGAGCAGCGTGGGGATGTCGGTTGTGCCGGCGTGCCAGTACATCGCCATTATGGCGAGCAGCATCAGCACGGAGCCGAGCAGCGTGTAGAGGAAGAACTTGAAGCTGGCGTAGACGCGCCGCGGGCCGCCCCACACGCCGATGATGAGAAACATCGGGATCAGGCCGCCCTCGAAGAAGAGGTAGAAGAGGATGAGGTCGAGCGCGCAGAAGACGCCGATCATCAGCGTCTCGAGCAGCAGGAAGGCGATCATGTATTCCTTGACGCGGTCCTGGATCGACTCCCAGGAGGCCAGGATGCACAGCGGCATCAGGAATGCGGTCAGCACCACGAACAGCACGGAGATGCCGTCGACGCCCATCTTGTACTTGATGGAGCCGCCGAGCCAGTCGAGCTCCTCCACGAACTGGAAGCGGTGCTCGGCAGGGTCGAACTGCACCCACAGGTAGATCGCCGCGCCGAGCGTGAAGAGGGTGGTGTAGAGCGCGAACCAGCGCGCGTTGCCCTTGGCCTCCTTGTTGAGCGTGGCAATGGCGAGTGCGCCCGCGAGCGGGAAGAAGGTGACGAAGGAGAGCAGACCGAAGCCGGTGTTCATCGCACCGCCCCGCCGTAGAACATGAACCAGGTGATGATGAGCGCCACGCCGATCAGCATGGCAAAGGCGTAGTGGTAGACGTAGCCCGTCTGCAGCTTGACGATGCGGCCCGTCGTCCACAGCACGCGGTTCGCAACCCCATCCGGTCCTAGCCCGTCGATGATGGTGCCGTCGCCACGCTTCCACAGCAGGCGGCCGATCCAGAATGCCGGCCGCACGAAGATCCAGTCATAGAGCTCGTCGAAGTACCACTTGTTGAGCAGGAAGAGGTAGATCGGCCGGAAGGCGCGGGCGGTTGCTGCCGGCAGCGACGGCGCGGCAACGTAGTAGAGCCAAGCGAGGCCGAAGCCGGCCAGCATCGCCACGGTTGCCGACCAGGTGACCCAGGTCGGCACCTCGTGGATGGCGTGCAGGATGTGGTTGCCCTGCCCCTCGTAGAGCGCCTTGCCCCAGAACTCCTTGTAGCCCTCGCCGATGAACACGTGCTGGAAGGCGAAACCAGCAGCGAAAGAGCCCAGTCCCAAAGCGGCAAGCACGATCAGCATCACGAACGGGCTCTCGTGGGCGTGCTCGTAGGTCTCGTGGTCGGCGCGCGTCGTGCCATGGAAGGTCATGAAGAGCAGCCGCCAGGAGTAGAACGCGGTCATGAATGCGGCGATCACCAGCAGCCAGAAGGCATAGCTGTTGGGCGTGTGCGCGGCGTAGGAGGCCTCGATGATGGCGTCCTTGGAATGGAAGCCGGCAAAGCCTGCGAAGTGGGGAATGCCGACGCCGGTCAAGGCGAGCGTGCCGACCAGCATCATCGCGTAGGTGAATTTGAGCTTGCCGGCGAGCCCGCCCATTTTGCGCATGTCCTGCTCGTGGTGCATGGCGTGGATGACGGAGCCCGAGCCCAGGAACAACAATGCCTTGAAGAAGGCATGCGTGAAGAGATGGAAAATGCCCGCCGCATAGGCGCCGACCCCGCAGGCCACGAACATGTAGCCGAGCTGCGAGCAGGTCGAATACGCCACCACGCGCTTGATGTCGTTCTGCACCAGGCCGACGGTGGCGGCGAAGAAGGCCGTCACGGCGCCGACCAGCGTGACGACCTGGAGCGCCACCGGCGCCAGCTCGAACATCGGCGACAGGCGCGCCACCATGAACACGCCCGCCGTGACCATGGTGGCGGCATGGATCAGCGCCGAAACGGGCGTCGGCCCTTCCATCGCATCGGGCAGCCAGGTGTGCAGCAGGAACTGCGCCGACTTGCCCATGGCGCCCATGAACAGGAGCAGGCAGAGCACGGTCAGCGTGTCCCACTGATGGCCCAGGAACTCCATCGGCTTGCCCGCCATGTCCGGCGCGGCGCGAAACACGGCATCGAAGCCGATGGTGCCGAACACGGCGAAGGTGCCGAAGATGCCGAGCGCAAAGCCGAAGTCGCCGACGCGGTTGACGATGAAGGCCTTGATGGCCGCCGCGTTGGCCTCGGGTTTCAAATACCAGAAGCCGATCAGCAGGTAGGAGGCGAGCCCCACCCCCTCCCAGCCGAAGAACAGCTGCAGGAAGTTGTCGCTCGTCACCAGCGCCAGCATGGCGAAGGTGAAGAGGGAGAGGTAGGCGAAGAAGCGCGGGCGGCTGTCGTCCTCGTGCATGTAGCCCACCGAATAGAGATGGACGAGGCCGGAGACGGTATTGACCACCACCAGCATGACGGCGGTGAGGGTGTCGATGCGCAGCGCCCAGGACACGTCGAGCTCGCCCGAGGCGACCCAGCGCAGCACGGGGATGCGCACGGTCTCTGCCTCGAGCCCGACCTGCCAGAAGACGATCCAGGAGAGGACGGCGCCGGCCAGCACGAACGAGGTCGTGATGATCTCGCACGGCCGCGGCCCCAGGATGCGCCCGAGCACACCCGCAATCAGCGCGCCGATGGCCGGCAGGAAGACGATGGCCTTGTAGATCATGCGGGGCGTCCTGAAGGAGACGTCCCCTCCCCCCTTGTGGGGGAGGGACAGGAAGGGGCGGATTGCAGAGCGACAATCAGCCTGTCGGGGTTCCCCCCACCCCTAACCCCTCCCCACAAGGGGGAGGGGAACAGGCACAACGCGCCTGTTGTACGCACCATTCCCCGCATCTCAGCCCTTCATCATGTTGATGTCTTCCACGGCGATGGAGCCGCGGTTGCGGAAGTAGACGACGACGATCGCGAGCCCGATGGCGGCTTCGCCCGCGGCCACGGTGAGCACGAACAGCGCGAACACCTGGCCCACGAGGTCGCCCATGAACGAGGAGAAGGCGACGAGGTTGATGTTGACGGCGAGCAGCATCAGCTCGATCGACATCAGGATGACGATCACGTTCTTGCGGTTGAGGAAGATGCCGAAGATGCCGAGCGTGAAGAGGATGGCGGCAACGGTGAGGTAGTGGCCGAGCCCGATGGTCATGGCGCCCGCTCCACCGCCGCGGGGATGATGGCCTCGCCGGACGCGACCTTGACGACCTCCACGGCCGTCTTGGGGCCGCGCGCCACCTGGGCCGCGATCGACTGGCGCTTGACGCCCTCCTTGTGCCGCAGCGTCAGCACGATGGCGCCGATCATGGCGACCAGCAGGATCAGCCCGGCGCCCTGGAAGTAGAAGACGTACTTGGTGTAGAGCACGCGGCCGATGGCCTCCGTGTTGGTGATGCCGGAGCCCGCCGTCGGGATCGGGGCCGACGGCGTCAGCCAGCGCCTCCGGCTTGATCACGGCGACGCCCACGACCAGCATCAGCTCGATCAGCACCACCA
The DNA here is from genome assembly GCA_963738065.1 of uncultured Alphaproteobacteria bacterium. Lineage (GTDB taxonomy): Bacteria > Pseudomonadota > Alphaproteobacteria > Rhizobiales > Hyphomicrobiaceae > AWTP1-13. The sequence continues at coordinate 85,583 of CAVTVO010000031.1, read as the reverse complement.
TGCCGACCAGGAACCCCAGCGGGGCATGCTTGATGAAGCCGGCCCGCAGCTCGGCGAAATCGACGTCGAGCATCATGATCACGAACAGGAACAGCACGGCCACGGCGCCGACGTAGACCACGACCAGGATCATGGCCAGGAACTCGGCGCCGAGCAGCACGAAGAGACCCGCGGCGTTGAAGAAGGCGAGGATCAGGAACAGCACGGCGTGCACCGGGTTCTTGGCGGCAATCACCATGAACCCGGCCGCCAGGATCACGGCGGCGAACAGATAGAAGAAGAGTGGCGCCACGATCATGCGCGATCACCGATACGGCGCATCGAGCGCCATGGCCTTGGCGATCTCGCGCTCCCAGCGGTCGCCGTTGGCGAGCAACCGATCCTTGTCGTAGTACAGCTCCTCGCGCGTCTCGGCGGCGAACTCGAAGTTGGGGCCCTCGACGATGGCATCGACCGGGCAGGCCTCCTGGCACAGGCCGCAGTAGATGCATTTCACCATGTCGATGTCGTAGCGCGTGGTGCGCCGCGTGCCGTCGTTGCGGCGGGGACCTGCCTCGATGGTGATGGCCTGCGCCGGGCAGATCGCCTCGCACAGCTTGCAGGCGATGCAGCGCTCCTCGCCGTTGGGGTAGCGGCGCAGCGCATGCTCGCCGCGGAAGCGCGGGGACTGCGGGCCCTTCTCGAAGGGATAGTTCAGCGTCGCCTTCGGCTTGAAGAAGTAGCGCATCGACAGGAAGAACGCCTGCACGAACTCCTTCAGGAACAGCGAGCTGATGGCTTGTCCGACGGCCATGGCGGGCCTCTAGGGTGCGAGTTCGAAGAATTGCAGGACGGCGGCCACCGCCACCACCATGAAGAGCGAGAGCGGCAGGAACACCTTCCATCCCAGCCGCATGAGCTGGTCGTAGCGATAGCGCGGCACGAATGCCTTCACCATGGCGAACATGAAGAAGACGAACACGAGCTTGGCAAGGAACCAGACGAGGCCCGGCACCAGGTTGAGCGGCCACACGTCGACGGGGGGCAGCCAGCCGCCCAGGAACATGATGGTGGTGAGCGCGCACATGGTGGTGATGGCGACGTACTCGCCCAGCATGAACAGCAGGTAGGGCGTCGAGGAGTACTCGACCGCGAAGCCGGCAACGAGCTCGGACTCGGCCTCCGGCAGATCGAACGGCGGCCGGTTGGTCTCGGCCAGGGCCGAGATGAAGAATACCAGGAACATCGGCAGCAGCTTGAGCCAATGCCAGTCCACGAACGAGTTGGGCAGGCCGGCCCAGGTGCCGGGGCCGATCCGCTGCGCATTGACGATGTCGGTGAGGTTGAGCGAGCCCACGCACAGCAGCACGGTGATGATGACGAAGCCGATCGAGACCTCGTAGGACACCATCTGCGCGGCCGATCTCAGGGAGCCGAGGAAGGGGTATTTCGAGTTGGAGGCCCAGCCGCCCATGATGATGCCGTAGACGCCGAGCGAGGAGATGGCGAACAGGTAGAGCACGCCGACGTTGAGGTCGGAGATCACCCAGCGGCCCCAGCTGTTCTCGTTGAGCGGGATCGCGGCCCATGCCGCCAGCGCCAGCACCGAGGCCACCAGGGGCGCCAGGAGGAACACGCCCTTGTCGGCGCCCGCCGGGATCAGCGGCTCCTTGAGCACGAATTTCAGGAGGTCGGCGAACGACTGCAGCAGCCCGAAGGGCCCCACCACGTTGGGGCCGCGGCGCATCTGCACGGCGGCCCACACCTTGCGGTCCATCAGCAGCAGGAAGGCGATGGTGACGAGCAGCGCCACCAGCAGCACGACGCTTTGGAACACCATCACCAGCAAGGGCCAGAGAAAGCCCTGCCAGATCTCCGGCCAGGACCAGGTGCTAGCCATGCGTTCCAGTCGTCCCCTGTGCTCGGCTCTTGGCCAACGCGCTGAGCTCGGCCATGACGGCGGAGGCCCGGGCGATGGGGTTGGTCATGTAGAAGTCGCGCAACGCCGGCCCGAACGGCTCCGTCCCCAGAGGCCCGCCGCGTTGCGCCAACGCCTCGACCCCTTCCATGCCCGCCGGCTCGACCGTGTCGATCCGGGCGAGCACCGGGGCCTCCTTGTACATGGCGGCACGCAGCGCGGAAAGGCTGTCGTAGGGCAGCTTGCGGCCCACCTCCGCCGACAGGGCGCGCAGGATCGCCCAGTCCTCCTTGGCGTCCCCGGGCGCGAAGGCGGCCCGCGCGGTCATCTGCACGCGACCCTCGGTATTGACGTAGGTGGCACTCTTCTCGGTGTAGGCCGCGCCGGGCAGGATGACATCGGCGCGTTGCGCGCCCGCATCGCCATGGCTGCCCTGGTAGACGACGAACGCCCGGCCCAGGCGCGACATGTCGATCTCGTCGGCGCCCAGCAGATAGACCACATCGAGCTCGCCCTTGCCCGCCGCGGCGAGCATGCCGGCCACGTCGAGCCCGCCCTCGCCCGGCACGAAGCCGAGATCGAGCCCGCCCACCCGCGAGGCCGCGGCGCTAAGGACATTGAACCCGTTCCAGCCGGCCTCCTCGCCTCCGCGGGCCGCGAGCGCGATCCGCGCCGCCGCGGCAAGGACAGCGGCGCCATCGGCCCGCGCTGCCGCGCCGGCGCCGACGATCACCACGGGGTGCTTGGCCTCCTGCAGGATCTTGGCGAAGCCCTGTCGGCCGTCGGCGACATCCTTCAGCGTCTGCGGGCCCGCGCCCAGATATTCGTAGCCGTAGGTAAGGTCGACCCTCTCGCCGATCAGGCCGACGGAGAGGCCGCCCTGGCGCCAGCGCTTGCGGATGCGCGCGTTGACGAGGGCCGCTTCCAGGCGGGGATTGGTGCCGATGAGCAGTATGGCGTCGGCGCGCTCGATCCCCTCGATGGTCGTATTGAGGAGATAGCTGGCGCGGCCGAGACGCGGATCGAGCTTGGCGCCATCCTGGCGGCAATCGAAGCTGCGCGAGCCGAGCCGCACCAGGAGGTCGCCGAGCGCGAACATCTCCTCCGCCCCCGAAAGATCCCCGGCGATGGCCGCGATGCGCTCGGGTCGTGCCGCCTTGAGCTTGCCGGCGACGACGGCGAGAGCCTGCTCCCAGCTCGCCGGCTCCAGCCTGCCGCCCTTGCGCACATAGGGCCGGTCGAGACGCTGGGTGCGCAGGCCATCGGCCACATAGCGCGTCTTGTCGGAGATCCACTCCTCGTTCACGGCGTCGTTGTTGCGCGGCAGGATGCGCAGCACCTCGCGCCCGCGCGCGTCGACGCGGATGTTGGAGCCAACCGCGTCCATGACGTCGACGGACTCGGTCTTGCTCAGCTCCCAGGGCCGGTAGTTGAAGGCCCAGGGACGATGGGTGAGCGCCCCGACCGGGCACAGGTCGTTGACGTTGGCGGAGAGCTCCGAGGTTACGCCGCGCTCGAGGTAGGTTGTGATCTCCATGTCCTCGCCGCGGCCGATGGCGCCCAGCTCCTCCACCCCCGCCACCTCGGTCATGAACCGCACGCAGCGCGTGCAGTGGATGCAGCGGTTCATGGCCGTCTTGATGAGCGGCCCGAGGTATTTCTCCTCCACCGCGCGCTTGTTCTCGACGTAGCGCGAGCCGCCCTTGCCGTACGCCAGGGCCTGATCCTGCAGGTCGCACTCGCCGCCCTGGTCGCAGATCGGGCAATCGAGGGGGTGGTTGATGAGCAGGAACTCCATCACCCCTTCGCGCGCCTTCTTCACCATCGGCGTCTTGGTATTGATGATCTTGGGGCTGCCGTCCTTGTTGGGCGGCAGGTCGTTGACGCCCATGGCGCAGGAGGCGACGGGCTTGGGGCTGCCCTGCACCTCGACCAGGCACATGCGGCAGTTGCCGGCGATCGACAGGCGCTCGTGGTAGCAGAAGCGCGGGATCTCGACGCCGGCCTGCTCGCAGGCCTGGATCAGCGTGATCCCGTCCGCGACCTCGATAGCCGTGCCGTCGATGATCAGTTGCTTGGGCATGAGAGCTCCAGACCCTTGCGCGTGCGCCCCATGCTCATGCCGCCCCGCTCGGCTTGGCCGTGAAGCGGATCAGCACGCCCAGGACCAGCCCGGCCAGGCCGAACCAGAACAGCATGGGCTCGTAGGCGGTCTTGCCCGCGATGACGGCGACGCTCGAGACGAGGCCGCAGATGCCGCTCGAGCTGTAGAGACAGCCGACCACGTCCGAGACGCTGCCCTCCCCGCTTCCCGTCACCTTCCCGATCTCGCGCACGACAGAGGAATAGAACGTGAACCACCAGATGCATGCGGCCACCAGCACCGCGGCGCCGGCGATGATGAGGAGAGAGCCAAGCTTCTTGAAGTCCACCGCAGCCTCCGCAGCCGCACGCGACCATGGGCGGGGCGGCGAACCCGCGCCGACCCGGTCCGGAATGGGCTTCCTACACGGGCCAAGGCCTCTGCGCTAGGGTGACAATTGGCGCGTCCCGAAGGGCTTGGGTGGGGGCTTTGCGGGACCCGCGGCGTCCCGATCGGCAGTCCTTGGCGGGAGCACGGCTGCACACCTAGCCCATGCGACACCGCTTCGCCGATCGCTGCTCGACGGGCTGATCCGCATCGACGGCGTCGCCGGAGGGCACCTCGCGGTCAAGCCTGGCGATGGTTCGTTGGGGGCCGGCCCATTCGGCTATCCTTTCCTTGTCCTGCGTCGACGACGTCACCTCCGGCGATAAACCGACTCGGCCTCCCTCTTTGCGGCAGCGGGCAACCTGCATGCCTGCTGCGCAAATTTGCGCCAGCGCAAGCTTGACCGGGGTCCGTGAAGCGAGGACTGTCGCGCGCCCATGCAGGACACTGCCCAAAATATCAGCAAGCGAACCTCGCAGGTCGACTCCACCTATGCGTGGGTGCGCCTCGTGGCCTCCGTCGGCCTCGGCACGCTCGGCAGCGTCGGTATGTGGGCAGGGGTGGTCACCCTCCCCGCCGTGCAAGCTGAGTTCGCGGTGGGACGGGCGGAAGCCTCTTTGCCCTACACGCTCACGATGATCGGGTTCGGGCTCGGCGCCGTCGGCATTGGCCGGCTCGTCGACCGCTTCGGCACCGCCGGTCCGATGGCAGCCGCCATCCTCGTCCTGAGCCTCTCTTTCATCGGCTCCGCCCTGGCGCCGAGCATCCTCGTCTACGCGCTGGCGAGCATGGCCATCGGCGTCGGCAGCTCGGCCACCTTCGCGCCCCTGATCGCCGACATCTCGCATTGGTTCGCGCGCCGGCGGGGCATCGCGGTGGCCGTGTGCGCCTCCGGCAACTACATCGGCGGCGCGGTGTGGCCTCCCATCGTCCAGTATCTGGTCGATGCGACGGGCTGGCGCCAGAACCAGCTCGCCATCGGCATCATCTGCCTCGCCGGCATGCTGCCGCTGACCCTCGCCTTGCGGCGCCGCCTGATTGCGCATGGATCCGATGACCTTGGCGCGGCGGCAGGCGCTGCCGCCGCGCTCGGCATCCGCCCCTACGCGCTGTTTGCCCTGCTCTGCCTCGCCGGCGTCGCCTGCTGCGTGGCCATGTCGATGCCGCAGGTGCACATCGTGGCCTACTGCGGCGACCTCGGCTACGGGGTGGCGCGAGGCGCGGAGATGCTCTCGCTGATGCTGGGCTTCGGCATCATCAGTCGCATTGCCTCCGGCTTCGTCGCCGACCGCATCGGCGGCGTGGCCACGCTGCTCATCGGCTCCATTGCGCAGGCTTCGGCCCTGTTCCTCTATCTGCTGTTCGACGGCCTCGCCCCGCTCTACGTGATCTCGGCGCTGTTCGGCCTGTTCCAGGGCGGCATCGTGCCCATGTATGCCATCATCGTGCGCGAGTACTTTCCTCCGCGTCAGGCCGCCACGCTGGTCGGGCTGGTGATCATGTCGACCATCCTCGGCATGGCGCTCGGAGGCTGGATGTCGGGCGCGATCTTCGATGTCACCGGCTCCTACTGGCAGGCGTTCGCCAACGGCTTTGCCTGGAACCTCATCAACATTGCCATCATGCTGTTCCTGCTCGCGCGTCGCGTGCCCAGCGCTCAGCCAGCCTGAGACGGCTTGACGCTCGGCGCAGGGGCGGTGCTAGAGTTTGCGGGGAGGCGCGCAACACATGCCCATCGACAAGCGGGTCGGCTCGGCCGCAGAGGCGCTGGCGGACGTGAGCGACGGCGCCACCGTGCTCATCTCCGGCTTCGGCGGAGCGGGCTTTCCCAACGTGCTGATCCGCGCCCTGCGCGAGCGCGGCACGCGCGATCTCGTGATGGTCGTCAACGCCGCCACCCACCGCTACTCCCTGACCCACGAGCTGATCGAGGCCGGCCAGGTGCGCAAGGTCGTGTGCAGTGCCGCGCGCGGCCGCGAGGGCGGCCTCTCCGCCTTCGAGCAGCTGTGGAAGGATGGCAAGATCGAGCTCGAATGCCTGCCGCAGGGCACCTTCGCCGAGGCGATCCGCGCCGGCGGGGCCGGCATTCCCGCCTTCTACACGCCGGTCGGCTTCGGCACGGAGCTGACCAAGGGCAAGGAGGTTCGCCGCTTCGGGGATCGCGACTGTGTGCTCGAGCCCGCCATCACCGGCGACCTGGCGCTGATCCGCGGCGACGCGGCCGACCTCTACGGCAACCTCACCTTCCGCTACGCGCAGATGAATTTCAGCCCGGCCATGGCCACGGCGGCCAAAGTCGTAGTCGCCGAGGTGCGCGCGGTCGAGGAGAAGCCGATCGCGCACGAGCGCGTGCAGTTGCCGGGGATCTATGTCGACCGACTGGTCGCGGTGTCGGAGTGAACGCCATGCAGCCGCTCGACCGTCGCCAGATGGCCTGGCGCGCCGCCCAGGACATCAAGGAAGGCGCGCTCGTCAATCTCGGCATGGGCATGCCCGTGCACGTGGCCGACTACCTCGATCCCAAGGACGACATCTTCATCCACTCCGAGAACGGCGTGATCGGCGCCGGGCCGCTCGCCGCGCCGGACCGCGCCGACACCGACCTGGTCGACGCCAGCAGCCGCCGCATCACGCTGCGCCAGGGCGCCTCGATCGTCGAACTCCGTGTGGTCGTTCGCCATGATCCGCGGCGGCCACATCGACGTCACCATCCTCGGCGCGTTCGAGGTGGCACGCAACGGCGACCTCGCCAACTGGGACATGCGCGTGCCCGACAAGGGGCCACTGGTGGGCGGCGCCATGGACCTGGCGGCGGGCGCGCGCGCCGTATGGGTGATCATGGAGCACAACACCCGCAAGGGCGGCCCGCGGCTGGTCGAGGCCTGCACCTTGCCGCTGACGGGCAAGAGCTGCGTCAAGCGCGTCTACACCGACCTCGCGGTGGTCGATGTGACTCCCGCGGGTTTCCTCGTGCGCGAGATGCTGGAGGGTCTGACCAAAGAAGAGTTGCAGAAGCGCTCCGGTGCGCGGCTCGCGTTCGCGCCCGACTGCCGCGCGCTCACCGCGCCGGCTCTGCCTAACGTGGACTAAGGCGCCACGCCAAGCATGGGCAGGTCGTGATGACCCGCTAGGGACGCTGCCGAGCGCGCGGTTTGATGGCGAGGCGTGCAGCCACCGCCAGCACGATCGCGGCCGGGACCGCGATCATCGCGATTGCGCCCACGGTCAACGCCAAGCCCAGGACAAACACAAATACCACTGCGATGGCGAGTGCCATCACGACGATGCGCGGCGAGCGCGATGGCCCATTTGCGCCAACCCGTGACCTCGCTGCTCTCGCCGTCCCGCTCGATCACAACCTTCATGCGGGGCGCTCCTCGTTCTACAAGTGGCCTGCGTGATAGGCTGCGGCCAGCCACCTTAGCAGCTATTTGCGGTTGTTGCTGTGACTTGGCATGGGCCTGTCAGGCGTTCACCAAGGGTATGCATGCGCAAGTCGCGCCATGATGACGCGCCCCTCGCGCTCGTGGCATCGAAGGCCGCCCTGCAACAGGAGCACTGACATGAACTTCATCGAGGCCAATGGCGTCGGCTTGCGCTACGAGCTGAGCGGCGGCGACGCGAACACGATCGTGCTGATCCACGAGATGGGCGGCAGCCTCGAGAGCTGGGACGCCGTCGCCCCCGCGCTCGCGAAGCGGCGGCGCGTGCTGCGCTACGACACACGCGGCGCTGGCATGTCGGAGAAGGTGCGGGGCGCGCTCACCATCGACACCATGGTCGACGACCTCTCCGCGCTGCTCGAGGCGCTGGGGATCGGCGGCAAGGTCGCGCTCGCGGGTGTCGCGGTCGGGGGCGCCATTGCGCTGCATGCCGCCGCGCGGCTGCCCCAGCGCATCTCGGCCGCGATCGTCGGCAGCCCCGCGACAGGCATCTCGGCGGAGCGGCGCGCGGCCGTGCTGCCGCGGGTCGACGGAATCGAGCGCGAGGGCATGCGCATCGCGGTCGAGGACTCCATGGCCAACGGCTACGCGCCGCAGTTGCGCGGCGATGCGGCCCGCTTCGCCGCCTTCCGCGCGCGCTGGCTCGGCAACGACCCCGCCAGCTATGCCGCCATCTACCGCATGCTCGCGCACATGGACCTGGGGCCGGAGCTGCCGCGCATCGCCTGCCCGGTCCTCGTGATCGGCGGCAGCCTCGACCGGGTCCGCCCGCCGGCGCTGGCCGAGCCGGTCGCGCGCGCGATCCCGGGTGCGCGCTATCAGGTGCTCGAGACCGGCCACTATATGGCGGTGGCCACGCCGCAACTGCTCGCGGGCGCGATCGGCGAATTTCTCGACGCCATCGGCGCCTGACTCTGCCTCTGTCCTCACACAACCGCAAAAGAATGGGCGGCCGGAACGAGGCTCCCCGGCCGCCGCACTCACACTCCCGCAGGCGTCTCGCCGCTGCGGGTCGCGCTGGTGTTACGCCTTGTCGCGGGCGTCCATGCACTTGCCCTTCTTCCAATACATATTCTCGCCGCACGCGCCTGGCCCGCGGCTACGCGACATGCGTCCGGCCTTGCGCTTGGCCTTCTTGGCCTTCTTCATCATCTTGGCTTTCTTGGCCTTGACGATGTGCGTCAGGCCCTCGGCCTGCGGCCGGCTGTCGGGAGCAACGAGCCCGGCCGCCTGCAGTTTCGCCAAGGGTGCCGCTGCGATGGCGAGCGCCAGCGCCGCCACGGCAAGGTGGGTCTTCTTCATGCCATTTCCCCTTTTGCTTCCCAGCTTCGCTATGAGCCGCTGGAGCTGCGGCGTCAGGAAGAGCACCGCAGCCCCGGCGGCCAGCCCACGGGAGGTACCCAATGCCGGGCCACAGGGCGGAACGCGCCGCCCCGGCGCTTCCGTCGTAAAGAAGATTTTACGCCGCGACGTGTCACGCTCCGCCGCGTTCGACGGCGCCCAGGGAGGCGCGCGCCGAATTGCGCTGGCGCCACAGCAAACTACGCGCCGGAGCGCACTCTCGTTGCGCGCACAATCGCATGCGAGACAATCCCGGCCCGCAGCGCTGATATGCAGTTTCCAGAGGATACCTTAGAGCGTCGCCTCGCCGCCGAGGATCACGGTGGCTTGCGTGGAAAGTACGCCGCCGTTGCCGTGGGCGATGGCCGTGTCGCAGTCCTTGATCTGGCGCACGCCGCATTCGCCGCGCAGTTGCCGCACCGCCTCGATCAGCAGGAACAGGCCGTACATGCCCGGGTGGCAATACGAGAGCCCGCCGCCGTTGGTGTTGACGGCGAGGCTGCCCTTGGGGCCGATGCGCCCGCCCTCGACGAAGGCGCCGCCCTCGCCCTTCTTGCAGAAGCCAAGGTCCTCGAGGAACAGGATGGTGTTGATGGTGAAGGCGTCATAGAGCTCGACGGCCTTGATATCGGCGGGACCGAGCTTGGCCATCTTGTAGGCGGCCTTGCCGGCGGCGAGCGCGCCCGTCACGGTCAGGTCCGGCATGTTGGAGATGGAGGAATGCGTGGTCGACTGGCCGCAGCCCAGCACGTAGGCCGGCTTCTTCTTGAGGGACTTGGCACGCTCGGCGGACGTGACGATGATCGCCCCTCCGCCGTCGGTCACAAGGCAGCAGTCGCGCACCGTAAAGGGATAGCTCACCATGCGCGATGACAGCACGCCCTCGATCGTGAGCGGCTTCTTCTCCCACGCCGCCGGATTGAGCTGCGCCCACTCGCGCGCGGCCACGGCGACGGCTGCCATCTGCTCGCGCGTCGTGCCGAACTGATGCATGTGGCGCGAGGCTGCCAGCGCGTAGGCCGAGGACGGCATGAAGGGCTTGTATTGGGATTCGTAAGGGTTGATCTCGCGCACCGAGGCCTGCTTGCGCCCGACGCTACGCTGGGTGCTGCCGTAGGCGATCACCGCCACGTTGCACAGGCCAGCCGAGATGGCTGCCATGGCGTGCGCCACGTGGTACTCGAAGGACGATCCGCCGACAATGGTGGAGCCGGTATAGGCGGGGTCCAGCCCCAGGTACTCGGCGAGGGCCACCACCGACAGGCGGCTCTGCGTGGTGGCCGAGAACAGCGCGTCGACGTCCTTGAGCTTCAGCCCGCTGTCCTCGAGCGCGCGGTGCACGCCTTGCGCCATCATGTCGACGACGGACAGGCCGTCAGCCACCTGGCCAAGATCGGATTCGGCAACGCCCACGATCGCCGCGCTGGCGCGTTTCAAGCCGTTCATCACACGCCCTCCGCCGGCACGAACACTGGGTATGGATCGTCCTCGCCGCCCGGCTTGTGCACGCGCACGCGCACGCGCTGGCCGATCTTGACCTTGTCGGGCGCAACGTCCTCGACGCGGCTCATGAGACGGAAGCCTTCGTCGCAGTCGATCAGCGCCACGTTGAAGGGCTTGCCCTCGCCCGGGTGCACGACGGTGGTGGCATAGACGGTGCCCAGCCCCTTGCTGACGCGCCACTCGAGCTTGTCGCTGCCGGTGAAGGGGCAGATGACACGGGGATAGAACACGGGCTTTCCTGCCTCGGGGCTGAACTGATAGGCCAGCTCACCGCGCTCGAGGTGCTCGACGTAGATCTTGTTGGGTGACTTCTCTATCGGCATGGCTGCTTTTCGCCCCTGGCCGCTTCTTTGCGCGCCGCATTAAAGCGCGGGCGTGGCCACTGGGCAACCTGGCGTTTGTTTTTCCGCGGTGGCGATGGCTACAATCGCACCACAGATCACGGGCACCTCGAGGGGCAGGCAGGCAGATGAAGCTGTTTTGGTCGTCGCGCTCGCCGTTCGTGCGCAAGGTGATGGTGGCGGCGCACGAGGTTGGCGTGGCCATTCGCCTTGCGACGGAGCGCGTCGTCGTGGGAGCCAACAATCCCAACCCCGAGGTCATGGGTGTCAACCCGCTCAACAAGATCCCGACGCTGCGGCTGGACGACGGCACGGCGCTCTACGACTTGCGCGTGATCTGCGAGTACCTAGACACGCTGCACGACGGGCCCAGGCTCTTCCCGACCGACCCCACCGTGCGCTTCCAGGCCCTGCGGCAGCAAGCGCTCGGCGACGGCCTGATGGAGCTGAACGTGCTGCGGCTCGGCGAGCAGGCCCGCCCGGCGCAGATCCAATCCGAGAAGCACCTTGCGGCCTTTCGGCTCAAGATGACGGCCACCCTCGACCGGCTGGAGGAAGAGGTCGAGGACCTGCCGAACGCGACCCGCATCGGCCACATCGCCATTGCCTGCGCGCTATCGCACCTCGATTTCCGCTTCGCCGCGGATGACTGGCGTGCCGGCCGACCCAAGCTGGCGCGCTGGCATGCAACGTTCGCGCAGCGCCCGTCGATGTGCGCCACCGAGTACGCCGACGCCTACTGAAGTCACGACCTCAGACCCGACCGCGAAGGACCACACGCATGATCAAGCCCCCCCAGAGCCAAATCCCCGGCGTCTACCACCGGCGCGTCGGCGACATCACCGTGACCGCGATCAGCGATGGCTACCTCGACGGCTCCATCGACGTGTTGCGCAACATAACCGCCGACGAGGCGCGCCAGATCCTCACCGACAATTTCCGCCCCGCCCGCCGCACGCAAGTCAATGCCTTCCTGATCTACTCGGCCGGCCGGCTCGCGCTGGTGGAGACGGGATCGGGCAACTACCTGCTGCCAACCGCCGGCAAGCTGCTGGCCAACATCAGGGCGGCCGGCGTCGATCCCGCAGACATCGAAACCGTCCTGCTCACGCACATGCATCCCGACCACTCCGCGGCCCTGACGGACATGACGACGGGCAAGCGCAACTTCCCCAATGCGGAGCTCGTCGTGCACGAGAACGAGCCCAAGCACTGGTTCGACGACGGCAAAATGGCGGCCGCCCCCGAGCGGGCCAGGAAGCTCTACTTCCAGGCCGCACGCGAGCAGACCCTGCCCTACAAGGACCGCTGGCGCCTGTTCAAGGAGGGAGAAGTGTTTCCCGGCGTCACCGCCATCCCGCGGCACGGCCACACCCCCGGCCATACCACCTTCATGGTCAGCTCCGGCAAGGAGCAGCTGCTGATCTGGGGTGACACGGTGCACGTGCCGGAGGTGCAGACGGCGCGGCCCGAGGTGTGCATGGAGTTCGACACCGATGCCGATGCGGCCGCCGCCTCGCGCCGCAAGGTCTTCGACATGGTGGCAACCGACCGCCTGCTGGTCACGGGCATGCACCTGCATTTCCCAGGCTTTGCGCACCTGGTCCGGCGTGGCGCGGCCTACCAGCTGATCCCCGCGGCCTGGGAGCAGGCGCTCTGACCGCTCGTCGCGAGATTGTGGTCGCGCGGATCGGCCCCTTGCTATTGCGGGCAGATGTAGCCGGCGCCGCTCGGGTTCTTGAAGCAGCCCACCGACTCCGGCAGCAGCCACTTCGGCAGGAACAGAACCAACTCGGGGAAGAAAACGACAACCGCGATCGTGAGCAGGAATACGACGTAGAGCGGCAGCGAGCGCAGCATCGCCCGGTAGAACGGCACGCCGACGAATTTTGCACCGATCAGCAGCGACAGGCCATATGGAGGGGTGATGAGGCCGAACGCCAGCGTGGTGATGATCACCACGCCCATGTGCACGGAATTGATGTCGCCCAGCTCGCTCAGCTTCAGGATGATGGGCATGAAGATGATGATGGCCGGGACCGCATCGACGAAGTCTCCGACAATGATGAACAGCCCAACCAGCAGCAGCATGATTGTCCGCGCATCGGTGCCGGCATAGACCTGGATGTATTCGGCGACGGTATCGGGCCCACGCAGGTAGGCGAGCATCCAGCCGAAGGCAGAGGCACCGGCGACGGCCGCCAAGGGGAGCGAGTACACCAGCCCCGTATACATGAAATCCGACGGCAGGTTGCGGAAGTGCTTGGGTCGCAGGATCGGGATCAGGACCAGCAGGATGTAGAAAGCGGCCGCCATGCCGGCTTCAGTTGGCGTGAACCAGCCGGTCAGGATGCCCCCCATGATGAGCACCGGGATCACCATCGGCAGAGCCGAACCACGCGCCGCCGCGAAAACCTCGACGAGAGGGGCGCGGGGCTTGAGCTGCCCGGTGGGCCCAAAGAAATAGCTGTAGACCATCAGGCCAATGCCGATCAGTACGCCCGGCACGACGCCGCCCAGGAACAGACCGCCGATCGAGACGTTGCCCGTGGCGCCATAGACCACGGCCATGATCGACGGTGGAATCAGGTTGGCGATGGTGGATGCCGAGGCGATCAGTGCAGCGGTGAAGGCGCGGTCGTATTTCTCCTTGTCCATCTCCGGCGCGATGGTGCGGCTCAGCACGGCGACATCGGCAGCCGAGGAGCCCGAGATGCCGGCAAAGAACATGCTGAACAGCGTCACCACCTGCGCCAGCCCGCCGCGCAGATGGCCGACGAGCGCTTGCGCCAGGCGGATCATGCGATGGGTCACGTCCGACGAGGTCATCAGCTCCCCCACCAGCAGGAAGAAGGGGATCGCCAGCAGCGTCTCCGCGTCGATGCCGTGGAAGAGCTGGCCGATGATGGACTCGAAGCTGATGGGCGTCAGGGCGGTGGCAATCAACACGCCGCCAATCAGCGCAAAGGCCACCGGCACGCCCATGTAGCCCAGCACCAGGAACGCCAGGCCCATGAGCACGAGGATCGCACCCTGGCTCATTCGACCGGCTCCCCGGCAAGCTCGCTGTCCTCGGGGCCCGCAAAGCCGTGCTTGAGACCGTTGACGAGCTGCTCGAGGCTGAACAACGCGATCAGCGCGCCCGAGATCGGCACGATGCCCGTGTAGACGGTCAGCGGAATGAGAGAGGGCATGCGGAAGCTGCCCAGATCGAGCAGCGCGTTCTGCACGCCAAACACCAGCATGAAACCGGCAATAACCAGGACGACGATGCGGTTGAGGGATTCGATGATCTGCCGCTTGGGCCCCCTCATGCGCCGCGTGATTTCGGCGAGATAGATGTGATCCAGGCGGCGCGTGGCGGCGGCCATGCCCACGAAAACACCCCACGCGAAGAAGGCCGTCGTGACCTGCTGCAGCCACAGCCAGGGAACGCCCAGGGTGCGGGTCGTCACGTCGAAGAACACGCAGATCGTGAAGCCGAACATGCACACGCCACACAAAATCATCAGCAGCGCCTCGAGCCAATCGAGCGCCGGCCATTTCAGGTGCCGGTGCCTCTGGATGATCAGGGCACGATTGGCTGCGAAATCCTGCGTATAGGCCACGTTTGTGCCATCCGCTCAGCAAAGAGGCGGCGCCGCTTGGACGCCGCCGTCTCGAACCTCACTCGATGCGCAGCTACTTCACCTTGCGGACCAGCTCCAAGAGCTTGACGGCATGGGGCCCGAGCTCCTTGGCCAGCTGGTCCTGGATCGGTGCCGCCGCCTTGATGAAGCCCGACTTGTCGACGTTGGTGACGACTTTCACCCCCAGCTTCTTCAACTTCTCAGCCGAGTCCTTCTCGAGCTTGAGAGCGTGCGGAGGCTCGGCCTTGCCTACTTCGGCCGCGACCTGCTCGACCCACTTCTTCTCCTGGTCGCTGAAGCTCTTCCAGGTCTTGTCGCTGACCCAGATGCAGTTGTTGTTGGCCTCGTGCTCCGTCATGCTGAGCACCGGGGCGACCTCGTAGTGCTTGTTGGACAGGTACACGTTGACGCCGTTCTCGGCGAAATTCACGACGCCGGTCTGCAGGCTGGTGTAGACCTCGCCGAAGGGCATGTGCACGGTCTGGGCACCGTAGGCGGGGAAATGGGTGTCCTCGGTCTTGGTCGCCTGCACGCGGATCTTCTTGCCTTTCAGGTCCTCGACCTTCGTGACCGCGGTCTTGCCGTAGATATTGCGCAAGCCCAGCGTGATCAGCGCCAACGCATGCGCGCCCTGCACCGTATCCTCGATCATCGCCTTGAATGCCGCGACGACTTGGGGATCGGCGACCGCTTTGGCCAGGTGCTTCTCGTCGCGGAAGATGTAGTGCAGCGAGAACACGCCCGACTGCGGCGCCACGGTCGAGGCATTGGCGGTCGAGGTGATGATGAAGTCGATGTCGCCCGAGCGCAGCTTCTGCAGCATCACCGGCTCTTGGCCGAGCTGGGCGCCGGGGAACTGGTCGATCTTGAGCTTGCCGCCGGAAAGCTCGCCCAGCCGCTTCTCGAAGAGATCACCGGCAAATCCATAGCCCGTGGACTTCGGCTGGTCGTAGCCGAAGGTCAGCTTGCGCTGCGCTGCCGCACTGTCCGGCAAGGCCAGACCTGCCAGCGCCAAGGCAACTGCAGCCAGCCCAATCCTTCTCAAGCCGATCGTCATGTCCGGATCCTCCCAAGTCATGCTGTTGTTATTGCGCATATCACGCCAACGTCGCGCAACCCCGGCTGCCCGTCAAGGAAAGCGCGTCGCGTGCGCCATTTCTCCCTGATCTTGCTGTTGGCCGCGGCAATGACCTTGCCTTGCGGTCGATCTCCCACCTGACGCCGGGCGCGACCGCGCCATGCGCTTTGTGGCGGGCCTGTATGCTCCCCGCGATTGACGGCATCGCGGGGCAGACGCATCCTGCCCGCAACAATGACAAGGACGGTCGGGAGGGCGGGATGCGCCATCCGCCAATCAATCTCGAGCTCGAGTAGGAGGCGGCATGCAAAAGGTGCTGTGGAGGACCGACGGCGCCGTGCGCCATCTCCTCCTCAATCGTGCGCCCAAGCGCAACGCGCTCGATGGCGAGATGATTGCGGATATCAAGGCCGCATTCACTCAGCCGCCCGCGCCGGAGGAGCGTGTCGCCGTCATCCGCGCGGCGGGGCCGGTGTTCTGCGCGGGCCTGGATATGAAGGAGCGCGCCGAGCGCCCGTTCGGGCGCCTCGCCGATCGAGGCCATGCTGCATGCTATCGAGACCTACCCGCTGCCCGTCGTGGCGGTCGTGCAGGGCGACGCCATCGCCGGCGGCAACGAGCTCGCGCTGCATTGCGACCTCGTGGTCGCCAGCAAGGCCGCCCACTTCGGCATGTCGCTCGCCCAGATCGGCCTGGCGCCCGAGCTGGTTCCTGGCCAAGAAGCTGCTGGAGGTGGCGGGCCCCGTCACGACCCGGCGCATCCTCCTCCTCGGCGACCCGCTTCCCGCCCAGCGCCTCTACGATCTGGGCGTCATCTCCCACATCGCCGAGCCCGGCGATCTCGATCGCGTCGCCGACGCTGTGATCGAGCGCCTCGCCACCAACGCGCCGCTCTCGCTCAAGGCCATGAAGGCATTGATCGTGCGCGAGATGGCGTTCCGCGACGCGATTGCGCACGAGGACGTGGATGGCCTCGTCGAGGAGGTGCGCCGTTCGGCGGATGCCCAGGAGGGCATTGCGGCCCGCCTCGGCCCGGCGCAAGCCCGCCTTCAAGGGGCGATAGGCCATGGCGATCCGCATGGAGAAACCTTGGATCGAGCTCAGCCCCGAGGCAGTGAAGGCGCTGCCGGGTCAGCTCGGCGTCTACCAGCTGGCCGACTGCCGAGGGCCGCGTCGTCTACATCGGCTTTGCCGGCGGGCGCAGCCTGTTTGGCCTGAGGAGCGAGCTCGAGCGCGCGCTGCGCGAGCGGCCCGGCGGCGCCGCGCGCTTCCGCACCGAGGTCAACCAGCAGTATA
The DNA here is from genome assembly GCA_963738065.1 of uncultured Alphaproteobacteria bacterium. Taxonomy (GTDB): domain Bacteria; phylum Pseudomonadota; class Alphaproteobacteria; order Rhizobiales; family Hyphomicrobiaceae; genus AWTP1-13. The sequence goes on along the minus strand of CAVTVO010000031.1, from coordinate 68,585 downwards.
CCACGCGGCATGCCGAGCTGCTGATGCTGCATGTGGCCGACCACGGCAGCCTGCCCGTCGTCAACGCCGCTGACCCGCCGGTGCGATTGGGAAGGCTCAGTCCGTTGTGAAATGGGGAGTAGGGAGTGGCGAGTCGGGAGTAGTGAGTGTAGCCGAATTCGTTTCACTACTCCCTACTCCCCACTCCCGACTGCCTAGTACCGCCAATCCGCCGACCCAGGACGCCCGCCGATGAACCTCGAGCCCACCGAAGAGCAGCGCCAGATCGTCGCCGCCGTGCGCCGTTTCGTGCGCGAGGAGATCGTGCCGCTGGAGGCCAAGCTCGATCCCGACGCCAGCGACCTGCCCGCGGAGGACTTCGCCCGCCTCACCAGGCAAGTGCGCGATATGGGCTTCTGGGGCCTCGATATCCCTGCCGAATACGGGGGCGCCGGCGTCGATCTGGTCACGCGCGTGCTGATGGCGGTGGAGATGTCCCAGCACCGCGCCGGCCTCTACGCGCCCTGCTACGGCGTGTTCGGCTCCGCCGGCCTGGCCCAGCTCTACGAGGCGACGGAGGAGCAGAAGCAGCGCTACCTCTATCCCATGCTGCGGGGCGAGAAGCGCGGCTTCTTCGGCCTGACCGAGCCCTCGGGCGGCAGCGACCCCGCCCGCGCCATCCGAACGCGCGCGGTGAAGGAGGGCGGCGACTGGATCATCAACGGCTCCAAGGTGTTCATCTCCGGCGCGGACCGGGCGCATTTCGGTCTCGTGTTCGCGCGTACGGATGCCGAGAAGGGCCGTGGCGGCATCACCTGCTTTCTCGTCGACACCGACATGAAGGGGTTCCACGTGCGCCGCATCGTGCACACGCTGCGCTCCTCCAACTACGCCACCGAGCTGCAGTTCGAGGACCTGCGCGTGCCCGAGACCAATGTGCTGGGCGAGGTCGGCCGGGGCTTTGCCATCGCCAACGACCGCCTCACGCGCCAGCGCATCCCCTATGCGGCCGCCTGCATCGGCGTCGCCGTCAAGGCGCAGGAGCTCGCCATCGACTACGCCCAGCAGCGCGAGACGTTCGGGGCGGCGCTGGCGACGCGCCAGGCGATCCAGTGGATGATCGTCGACAACGAGATCGACATCCGCACCAGCCTGTGGCTGACGCTCGCGGCTGCGGCCAAGGCCGACCGCGGCGAGCCCTTCCGGATGGAAGCGGGCATGGCCAAGCTCGTGGCCACCGAAGCCGGCGGCCGCGTGGTCGACCGCGCCATGCAGATCCACGGCGGCTACGGCATGACCAAGGACCTGCCCTTCGAGCGCTGGTATCGCGAGATGCGCATCCGCCGCGTCGGCGAAGGCCCCAACGAGGTGCAGCGCCACGTGATCGCCCGCGACCTGCTGGGTGGCGCCTTGCGGTAGGCCGCAGGTCTGGATCGGCGCGACCACGTTCCTCGCATGCGGTTCTCGCGCGTTGGCCCGCCTAGCGCCGCGCGCTCCCGAACAGACCGAGCACGATCAGGCCCACCAGGCTCACCGCGGCGGCGGCAAGAAACGGCGCCGTGTAGCCGCCGCTCCATTCGTACATCATGCCGATGAGGGCAGGGCAGCTTGCAACGCCCATGACGGTGACGAGCTGGCTGGTCGAGTAGATGCGGCCATAGTCGCGCGTGCCGAACCGTTCTGCCAGCAGCAGCGGGTGCATCATCAGCGAGTTGCCCATCGTGACCCCGAACACCACCGTGCCCAGCAGGATTTGCGCCCGATCCTGAGCTGCCGCCAGCAGAGCCAGGCCGGCCGCTTGCATGATCATGAGGGCGAGCGCAAAGCGCCGAGCCGGCACCTTGAGCATGATCCAGCCGCCGGCCAATCGGCCAACCGTGCTCGAGCCCGCAAGCGTGGAGAGAGCGAGCGCAGCAGTCGCCACCCCGACCCTGGTCGCAGCAAGCCGGTAGAAATGCGCGATCGCGCCGACTTGCGCCCCGAGCAGGAACAGGTAGGCGAACGAGACGGCGTAGAAATAGCTGCTGCGGAGCGCCTCGGCGAAGGCGACGGCCGGCTGCGGCGTGCCGGCTCTGGCCTCGGCGGACAACGGTCCGTCCGGCTCGAGCCCCAATGCCCCCGGGCTCGGGCGCAGCACGATCAGGGTGACCGGCACGATGCCAAGGAACATGGCGAGCCCGAGCCAGGGCGCCGCGCCTGCAAGACCCAGGCGCTCGATCGCCAGCGCCACCACCGGCGCCACCAGGATGCCGCCGAAGGAAAGGCCCGTCGATGCGATCGAGAACGCCAGCGCGCGGCGCACATTGAACCAGCGCGCCACCACTGTCGTGACCGGCACGAGGCCGCTGGCGCCGTGGCAGAGCCCGAACACGACATGGAAGGCATAGAGCTGCCACAGCTCCCTGAGCTGTCCCGCAGAGGCCAAGGTCAAGGCGCTGATGCAGGCGGCAACGGCAATGACGATGCGCGCATCGATGCGGTCGACGAGCCGTCCGGCGATGGCCCCGCCGATGCCGCCGGCGACGAAAAAGGTGGCGGTGGCGCTGCTGGCGACACCGACCGCAAAGCCCCGCTCCGACACGAAGGCGGCGAGCAGGATCGACAGGTTGTAGAAGGCGAGCCCGGACGTGGTGGTGGTAATGACGAACACGGCGGCCACGACCCACCAGCCGTAGAAGGTTCTGCGCGGAGCGGACGTCGCGGTGGTCATAATTGCTGGGGGTTGGGGACGGGCGGCGCCGCACCCTAGCTGCGAGGGCACCCCTGCGCAAATCACCAGCCCGCACGCCGGTCAGGCGCGGAAGGACCAGCGCCCCGATCTTGCCTCGGCGCGAGCGGCAGGCGCATGTTCGCCGCCGTCGCAAGTGCCGCAAAAGGGGAACCCATGGCGCAGGACCTGCTCGACTACGAATTGATGCACCAGCCGGTGGCTCCGGTCATGCGCTACGCGGGGCGCCTGCTGGCAAGCTTCCTGATTGCCGCGGCTCTGATCGGCGCGTCGCTCGCAGCCGGCATGGTGGGCTACGCGCACTTCGAGGACATGCGCTGGCTCGATGCCTTCCTCAACGCCTCCATGATCCTCTCGGGGATGGGGCCTGCCGATCAGCTCAAAACCGACGCGGGCAAGCTGTTCGCAGGCTGCTACGCGCTCTATTCCGGGCTCGTCATCGTGCTCGCCAGCGGCATCGTTCTGGCGCCCGTGGTGCATCGCATCCTGCACCGCTTCCACGTCGACGACCCCGATTGAGCGGCCCCCATGTCTGCAGCCAAGTGAGGGATCGCGCGGCTAGGTCTGGTGGAACCGGCGCGCCACCAGCCAGGCTGCGCCGGCGGGGATGCCGAACACCACGATCAGGACAGCGATCTCCGCGCTCGCGGGGATACGGGCCCAGTAGACGCCGATCGCCATATTGACGAGCGCGGCCACGAGCCACGGCCAGATGAACACGCGCGCGCCGGCGGCAATGCCGCGCCCCAGCAGCACCGCCGCGAGGATGAAGATCCCCAGCACAACCAGCCCGCTCGACACCATCATCAGCGTATGCATGGCATGATACCTTCATTCGCCGAGCGCCGAAGGGGCGCCCCGCAGAACGGACCTCTGGCTACCGTGCCCCGCTTGCCTTCTTGTGGGCGCTCCGCGGCGCCAGGGAAAGGGTCTCCCACACTGCGACCAGCACCAGCACGCCCGTGCTTGCCGCGCCGAACGTCACCGGCTGCACGAACGGCGCGAGTGCGACAAGGAGGGCGAGCATCGCGAGCCCCACGATATGCGACAGCGCCGGCCGATTGGCCGTGGCGCGCTTGAACAGCAGATTGCCCACGAGATAGAGCACCGGGCCGCCGAGCAGGGCTGCCGACGTCTTGGCGTCGAGGTGTCCGGTCGGATGGGCGAGCACCAACTCGTCGCCGACGGCGGCGCCGATGATGCCGGCGACCAGCGGCAAGTGCATGTAGGTATAGGCGATGCGCGCAAGACGGCCGGGATCGCTCGAGTGGGCGATGCGTCGGCTGCCGGCCTCGGCGCCGATATTGAAATAGATCCACCACATTGCCACGCTGGCAATGAAGGCGCTGAGAAAGGCGATCAGCGTCGCCGGTGCCCACGGGAGCTCGGCGAACTTTGCGCCCGTCACCAGGATCGACTCGCCCAGCGCAATGATGATGAAGAGCCCGCAGCGCTCGGCGATGTGGCTACCTTCGACATCCCAGTCCGCCGTCGTCGAGCGACCGAGGCCGGGCGTCCAGAAACCCAGCGCCGGCGAGACGTACTCGACGACGAGGGCCGTCAGCCATAGAGCGAGCCGGGCGTTGCCCTCCACAACCGCGCCGGCGATCCAGAAGGCCCCCGACAGCACCAGCCAACAGGTGATGCGTTGGAAGTTGCGGAAGTTGCGGGGGCTGTTGCCGCGCCAGCGCCCACAGCATGAACAGGCTGCGCCCGACCTGCATGAAGACATAGGCACCAGCAAAGGCCAGGCCCTTGGCGTCGAACGCGCCGGGTATGGAGGTGGAGAGGACGAGCCCCGCCAGCATCAGCGCGAACAGCATGAGCCGCACCGACACGCCGCGTCGGGGTCGAGCCAGTTGGTGACCCAGGAGGTGTAGATCCACACCCACCACACCGCCATCAGCAGCAGCGTGGTCTGGACCAGGCCCGACACGGTGAGGTGGTGCAGCAGCAGGTGGGAGAGCTGCGTGACGGCAAACACGAACACCAGGTCGAAGAACAGCTCGACGAAGGTGACCTTGCCGTCCTCCTGTCCGCCGCGCGTGCGCAGCAGTTCCTTGCCGTTGCTGCTCACGCCGGGCGCCCCTGCCGCCGTTTCCTCGCCTGCCCGGCCGCCGCCTCAGCGCAGCGCGTAGGTCACGTGCACCTCCACCGTCAGAGTGCGCGTGCCGGCCTCGATCGGCACCGCGGCGGCCATGGCGACGCGCCCGGTGGACATCGGCCGCATCAGATCCTGGACGCTCTCGGCGATGCGAAGCACGCTGCCGAGCTGCACGCCTGCCGCCGCTGCGTAGAGCTCGGCGCGCCGCTTGGCATTGGCCATGGCCTGCTTGCGGGCCTCGTCCTTCAGCGTCTCGGCATTGGCCACATCGAAGCCGATGCCGCTGACCTGATTGGCGCCGAGCGCGATCGCCGCATCAAGCACCTCGCCCAGCCGCTTGATCTCGCGCACGGTGAGCCGCACCTGGTTCGTGACGCGGTAGCCGGCGATGCTGGCGGGCCGCCCGTCCTTGGCCTGGGTGTAGCGCGGGTCGACATGCAGCGATGAAGTCTGAATGTCGCGAGGGGCGATCCCCGCGGCCTTCAGGCCGTCGATGACCTTGGCCATGAGCGCGCTGTTCCGCGCGATCGCCTCCTTGGCGGTGGCGGCCTCGGTCGTGACGCCGGTGGAAATGGTAGCGATGTCGGGCGCGGCTGCGACTATTCCCGTGGCCGACACGCTCACTGTGCGCTCGAGCTTGTCGGAATCCGCTGCCTCGGCAGTGCCGGTCAGCATCAGGGCAGCCGCAGCGGTCAAGGCCGCCGCCGTGCCGAAGGCTTTGAGAGAGATCATCCTTGTCCTCGCGATCCCGGGCGCGATCGGCACCGATCTGAGCCTACATTCTTGTCGGAACGAAGCCCAAAGCATTCCAACCGGCGGGCGCGCAGTGTATAAGGCGCCGCCCTGTGCCGAGGCTGGGCCCGTAGCTCAATGGTTAGAGCCGGCGGCTCATAACCGTCTGGTTGCAGGTTCGAGTCCTGCCGGGCCCACCAGCACGTCCCTGCGAGCCCGCGCTCTTGAGCAAGTCCCCCCTCAGCGTCCTCCTGATCTCGGACGGCAAACCCGGCCACTACCATCAGGCCGAGGGCGTGATTGCAGCGCTCGCCCGGCTCCGCCCCGTGCACACGACCCGCCTCGAGGTGCGGCGCCGGTTCCTCATCCCCACCCGCACCCTGATCCAGCTCCTCAACGCGGGCGTCGCGCCCGGGCGCATCTTGGGCCACGGCTACGGCGTCCACGCGGGCGGGCTGGCGCCTGCCGACGTCGTCGTATCGGCGGGCGGCGAGACGCTCGCTGCCAATGCCGCTGCCGCCAAAACGCTGGGCGCGGCCAACATCTTCTGCGGCCGGTTGCGCCGGTTGGCGCCGGAGCACGTCAAGCTCGTGCTCGTCACGCTCGAGAGCCTGGCAGCGGGGCCCAACTACCTCGTCTGCCTGCCGCCGTCGCCGATCGACATTGCTACCCCGGCCGCCGGGCAGGGGACGCGACGTTTCGGCCGCGCCGCACCACCGGCCCGCGTCGGCCTTCTGGTCGGCGGCAACTCCGGCGCCGTCCGCTACCGCCAGCAGGACTGGCTGGCGCTCACCGCCTTCCTGCGCGAGGCCCATCGCCTGCATGGGATGCGGTTTCTTGCCACCACCTCGCGCCGCTCGGGGACCGACATTGCCGAACGGCTGGCCGCGATGGCTGCCGAGCCCGACAGTCCGCTCGAGACCTTCATCGATTTCCGCACCGCGGGACCCGGGACGCTGGGGCGCGTTCTCGCGGCGGCCGACGCCGTGCTGTGCACCGACGATTCCACCACCATGATCTGCGAGACGGTCGGGGCCTGCGTACCCCTGGTGGCGCTCACGCCCGCGGCCAGCGCGTTCGAGCCGCGCGAGGCCGAGTTTCGCCGCCATCTCGCCCACCAGGGCTGGTATCGACGGCTGCCCCTGGCCGAGCTGACAGCCCATTCCTTTCTTGCAGCGCTCGAGGAGATCGCCCCGCGCACCACGAGCGCACGCGAGGAGCTGGCGGCCGCCATTGCGGGGCGCTTGCCCGAGCTCATCGCCCCGGACGCGCGGTCATCGGATCAGGCCCTGGGAAGCCATCACTGACTGGCGTCGCGCAGCCAGATCTTGGTGTTGCTAGTGCGCAGGAAGAATTGCGCAGGCGCGGGCGAACCGCGCCCAGTGAAATCAGGCGGGCGCAGGACCGAACACGAGCACGGCGTTGAGGCCACCGAAGGCGAACGAGTTCGACATCGTGTAGGTGACCTTCTTGTCCCGCCCCACGTTCGGGATGTAGTCGAGGTCGCACTCGGGATCCGCCTCGTCGAGACCGATGGTAGGCGGCACCCAGCCCTCCTCGATGGCCTTGATGCAGGCCACCGCCTCGATGCCGCCGCCCGCGCCCAGCGGATGGCCATGCATCGACTTCGTCGAGGAGATGGCGAGGTCCTTGGCGTGATTGCCGAACACGAGCTTGATGGCGTTGGTCTCGTTGCGGTCGTTGATGGTGGTCGCGGTGCCGTGGGCATTGAGATAGTCGATGTCGCCCGGCGAAAGCTTGGCATCCTCGAGTGCCAGCCGCATGGCCTCGCTCGGCCCTTCGATGTCGGGGTTGACCATGTCCCTGCTGTCGGAAGTCATGCCGAAGCCCTTGAGCTCGGCCAGCATCTTGGCGCCGCGGGCCCTGGCGTGCGCCTCCGACTCCAGCACCAGAATGCCCGCCCCTTCGGCCAGCACCGTGCCGTTGCGCCTCTTGGCGAATGGGAAGCAGCCTTCCGGCGAGAGCACGTGCATCGCCTGCCACGCGCGCATGACGCCGTAGTTGATGACGCTCTCGGAGGCGCCCACGATCGCCACGTCGACGAGCCCGTGGCGAATGTAGTCGCGGCCGATGCCGATGGCGTGAGCCGCGGTGGAGCAGGCGCTGCAGGTCGCAAACGTCGGTCCCTTGACGCCGAACTCGATGCCGACGTGGGCCGCCGCCGACGAGCCGATGAAGCGCAGCAGCGTCAGCGGGTGGGTGGCCTTCTTGTGGTTGATGAACAGGTCGCGGTAGCAGGTCTCCATGGTCTGAAGGCCGCCGGCGCCGGAGCCGACGATGGCTGCCACGCGGTAGGGATTGGCGAACGGGATCTCGAGGCCCGACTGCTTGACCGCCTCGTCGGCGGCTGCCGCCGCAAACCAGGAATAGCGGTCGGCGTGCAGGATGATCTTGTCGCGCTTGAAGTGCTTGAGCCGGGTCTTCGGATCGAAGCCGCGCACCTGCGCCCCGATCAGAATCTTCAGGTCGTCGATGGGGAAACCATCGAGCGGCGAGACTCCGAGCTTTGCCTGCCTGCAGCCGGCCCAGAAATCGGGGACCGTGGTGCCGATCGAGGTTATGGCACCCAAGCCGGTAACGACGACGCGGCGGCTCGAGCCGGGGTCTGACATCTAGGCTGTTATCCCGTCCTGGTAGGTTGACCCCGGCACCGCAGAGGGCGCCAGTGATCGGCGTTCAGGCCTTGGCGGCCGCGGCCCCCGAACTTTCGATCAGGGCGCGCACTCGGTCGACAACGGAGCCGACCGTCTTGAAGTCGGCCGCTTCCTCGTTCGCGTTGTAGGGGATCTCGATGCCGAACGTGTCCTCGATGTCGAACACGATCATCGCCAGATCGAGCGATTCGATCTTGAGGTCGGTCAACGCCGTCTCGAGCCCGATATCGTCCCGGGGCTCTTTCATGTGCTTCTTGAGAATGTCGATGATCTTGGTTGCTACATCGTCCATTGAGCTCTCCCACCGTGCCGAGCGGGCATGTCGGGACCGTTGTTGCTGACGCACTCTCGCGCTCCGGGCAGGGCCCGAAGAGGAATTAGCCCGTCACATATACGCAATTGCCCGCTTAGTCTAGCCGATTGCCCCCGCAAACAAAACCCATGCCTAACATGTTGCCTTGGGTTGCAGAGGCCCTGGGCCCGCTTTGTGCGATCTGGTCAGGCGTCAAAAAAGCGTGTTCAATGCCCTGCCCCGGGTAGCCCATAGGCATGCGCGCCGAAGGCGCCGAAAGTATTGACAGGAATGAGGATTGCCCGGCCTGCGCGACTCTGGCTTCGAGCCCCTGGGAGGAGATGAGCCGTGACCGCCCTAGATGCTGCCCCTGCCGACGCGCGCCAGCGGCCACCCTATCAATGGCTGACGCGCTATCCCAAGGGCATCGATTGGTATGAGAAGCTGACGCCGGCCCCCCTCTACGAGCTGCTCGACGAGGCGGCGGTCCGCTACGGCGCCCGGCCCTGCACCAATTTTCTCGGCAAGGTACTCACCTACCGCGAGATTGCGCGCCTGGTGGACCGTGCCGCTGCCGGCCTGCAGAAGCTGGGGGTCACCAAGGGCACCAAAGTCGGCCTGTTCATGCCGAACTGTCCCACCTTCATCGTCTACTACTTCGCGACGCTGAAAGTCGGCGGCACCGTCGTCAACTACAACCCCCTCTACACGGTTGAAGAGCTGGCCTTCCAGGTCAAGGACAGCGAGACCGAGCTGATGGTCACGCTCGACCTCAAATTGTTGTTCGACAAGGTCGAAAGCCTGATGAAGTCGGGCGTCCTCAAGCAAACGGTGGTCGCCTCGTTCCCGGCGCTGTTGCCGGGCGCCAAATCGGTGCTCTACAAGCTGTTCAAGGGCAAGGACCTGGCCCATCCCGCCAAGTCGCCGCTGGCAGCCAAATTCATTGCCGATGCCGACGTGCGCAAGAACAGTGGCGTTTTCCAGAAGCCCGCCATCGATCCGCTCAATGACGTGGCCGTGCTGCAGTACACCGGCGGCACCACGGGCACACCGAAAGGAGCGATGCTCACCCACGCCAACGTCTCCATCAATTGCCGGCAGGGCGCCCTTTGGGCGCCCAATCTGGTCCCGGGCCAGGAGCGCACGCTGGCGGCGCTGCCATTCTTCCACGTGTTCGCGATGACGGCGGTCATGAACTTCGCGCTGGCGCAGGGCGCCGAGCTCGTGATCATGCCGCGCTTCGTGCTGGACGAGGCCATGGCGCTCATCACCAAGACCCGGCCGACCGTGATGCCGGGCGTGCCGACCATGTTCATCGCCATGCTCAACCATCCCAAGCTCAAGACCTTCGACCTCTCCTCGCTGAAGTTCTGCCTCTCGGGCGGCGCACCCCTGCCGGTCGACGTGAAGGAGAAGTTCGAGCGCCTGACCGGCTGCAAGGTGGTCGAAGGCTACGGCCTGTCGGAGGCGAGCCCCAGCGTCACCTGCAATCCCATCGACGGGCCGGTGAAGGAGGGCTCGATCGGGCAACCGCTGCCCGGCACCATCGTCTCCTTGCGCGACCTCGCCGATCCCAGCAAGGAGGTCGTGCTGGGCGAGAAGGGCGAGATCTGCGTCAAGGGTCCGCAGGTCATGAAGGGCTACTGGAAGCGACCGGAGGAGACCGCCAACCAGTTCGTGGGGGAGTTCCTGCGCACCGGCGACGTCGGCATCATGGACGAGGAAGGCTTCATCTTCATCGTCGACCGCATCAAGGACCTGATCATCTGCTCGGGCTACAACGTCTATCCGCGCCGCATCGAGGAGGCCATCTACGAGCACCCCGCGGTCGAGGAGGTGACGGTGATCGGCGTCAAGGACGAGTACCGTGGCGAGGCCCCCAAGGCTTTCATCAAGCTCAGAGCCGGCATGAGCGCCTCGGCTGATGACATCCGCAAGCATCTGGAGCCGAAGATTTCCAAGATCGAGATGCCGGGCGAGATCGAGTTCCGCGATGCGCTGCCCAAGACCATGATCGGCAAGCTCTCCAAGAAGGAGCTGAAGGCCGAGGAGGAGCAGCGCCGGAAAGCCAAGGGCAAATGAGCGCCAGGTCGCTGCCGAGGCGGGCAAGATCCACCGTGCAACCGGGCGAGCCGCCCGAGCGCCTCTACAGCATCGGCGAGCTTGCCGAGGAACTCGCGCTGACCACCCGCGCCATTCGCTTCTACGAGGCCAAGGGCCTGATCTCGCCCGCCCGCCGCGGCGTGGCGCGCTCCTACTCGCGCCGCGACCGGGCGCGGCTGAGGCTGATCCTGCGCGGCAAGAACCTGGGCTTCTCCCTGGAGGAGATCGCCCAGTACCTCTCCCTCTACGATGCCGATCCGGCGCAGGTGGCGCAGACGCAGATGCTGCTCGCCCGCGTCGAAATGGCCATCGAGGATCTGCAAGCCAAGCGCGCCGACCTCGACCGCTCCCTGCGCGAGCTCAAGGACATCCGCGCCCAGTGTGCAGATCACCTGAAGGCCCGAGGCGTCCTCGGCGATCGCTCGGGCAGCACATGATGGACCGGCTCCCCCGAGGCAGCCTTCAGTTAGGGGAAAATCGGTTGCGTAATACCGACTCCACGAAGCGGCTGCGGCGCGGATAGTAGGCCGGCGCGGGTCGACGGTCGCGACTTGCCGCTCGCCGCCCACGCCGCCCCGCCACTGCAGGCTTTTTCGGCTCCTGCAATTGCGGTGCAGGCCCGGGTATCGGCCCGGCATCCACGGCCGCAAGGTCGCTCCTGGGGCCGGACAGTGCCATACGGCCCTCGAGGGGCGGGGCCCCCTGAGAGGAGGGCCGCGATGCCGCCGCCACCACGGTCGTCCAACCCAGGATCGCAGCAGCCGGCGGCTGGTTGGGCTGGCTCTCCTGATTCACCGCGGTCGGGGCGCTCTTGGCAGCTTGCACCAATAGCGCCTTGGCCACGCAGCGCCCGCCCTCGGACATGCTCTCCCCTTGCGGACACGTCCGGCCGCATGCCTCACCTCGATGCGCACGCACCAGGGCGAGCAGGATCTGGTCCGGGTCATCCACGGGCAGCGTTGCGTTCACCCTCTCGGTGAAGGCCTTCATGGCCTTGCGGGTCGTTGCCGTCCATGCGCCGTTGAGCTCGCCGCCGTAGCAGCCCACACGCCTGAGCTCACGCTGCAGGTCGCGCGTCAGAGTGACGGGATCGGGAGGGGTTCGCGAAAGATTGTAGGGTACGACATGCGTGGGCTCGGTGCGGCGCGGGACGGTAACGACGATCGGAGCGGAATGCTTGGCCCGCGGCCCCGCCGAACGCGCGGACGAACCGGTGACCGGAGCGCCGCCCGAGGCCGGCGGGTCGACGAGCGTCATGGAGGCGAGGCGTGGACCTGGGCCGAGCCCCACTTTCTCGCCGGCGGGGACGTAGACGGCTGGGTCGGCGTCCGAGCCGATCGGCAGCAGCAAGGACGAAGCCAAGCCCACACCCGTCAAAATCAATGTGACGCCAATAGCCCGACCCATGGTGACCTCCCGTACGCCTGCCCACACAATGCCGTCACCCGTTCCAACCTCCGTCATCCGGCCTTGTTTCGCAATGAGATCAATTTGCCGGCTCCCGCAGCTATCCACACGCTCCCGGCCGAGACAAGCGCAATCGGGCCGATGGTCGCCTGGCCTGTAGCGAAGCGGCAACGACGCACGGGCCCTGCGCCTTCGGCATGAGACGCCCTGTGCCCTCAGTCCATGCCGCCGACGCGGTGGCTGCCATCGGCGCAGAAGGTCACGTCGACCCGGCAAAGGCTGTATTCACGCTCGCAGTCGCGGGTGGCAAGCGTTTTGGCCTCCTCGAGGGTGTCGCCCCGCGAGGCGCGCCAATTGTTCCGATTCATGGGGTTCTCGGCGAGCGCCCAGCACTCGCCCTTCGATACGAAGCCCAGCACGCGGCAGCCGGACGCACCCATCCGCTGCGCACAGAGGTTCAAGGCGGCCGTCTCGGCCACGTCCTTGGACTTCTCCTTGACGCGCGCAAAGACGGCGCCGTTCTTCTCCACGATCACGCCCCAACAGGGCCCGCCGCTGCACTCGGTGCTGGCTGAGAAGCCGATACCCCCTCTGAAATAGCGCGCCACGTTGAGCCAATGGTCCGGCATCAGCCAGTTGACCGCCACCCCGAGCGCGAGCAGCAGCGCCAGTCCGGCGCCCGCGCCCATGGCGACGCGCTGCTTGGGGTTGGCCGGCGGTCGGGCACGCGGCCTCGGCTCCTCGCGCGGCGGCAGGAGTGCGGTGACGCCGGTCATCACTCGCGTCATGCGCGCCGGGCTGGGGCGTGCCCCGCCAGACTCCAGGAGGGACTTGCGCCATTGGCCGATCGACTGCGGCCGCTCGTCGGGCGGAAGCTTCATCGCCCAGTCGATCGCCTTGAGGAAGCTGTCGCGGTAGGGGATCTTGGCGACCGCGGCCACGGGCTTCACCTCGTCCTTGAGCTGGCGCGAGGTGGCCTCCGTCGGTCGGCTGCCCGAGATGGCACGGTAGAGCGTGGCCGCAAACGCATAGATGTCGGTCCAGGGCCCGTAGCGATCGGCGTTGGAGGTGTACTGCTCGGGGGCCGAGTAGCCGCTCTTGAAGACCAGCGCGGACACGAGCGTGGAGTGCTGCTTGATCTCAAAGCGGGACGCGCCGAAGTCGAGCAGGATGGGGGAGCCGTCGCTGGCCCGGATCATCACGTTCTCGGGCGAGAAGTCGAGATGCCAGGTGCGGTTCGCGTGCACCAGCTCCAGCGCATTCAACAGCGGCCCGGAGATGAGATCGAGCTCCTCCTGGGTGGGCGGGCTATCGAGCCCCTTGAGCCAGTTCTCCAGGGTGCTGCCGTTGACGAAATCGAGCAGCATATAGGCCGAGCTGTTGGCCTCGAACACGCGCCGCACGTTGACGATGTTGGGATGGTTGAACTGCGCCAGCAGGCGCGCCTCGTCGTAGAATTTCTTGAGGCCCCAGCGGTAGTCGCTCTCGCTGTTGGGCTTGGCGGCGAAACGGATGCTGGTCCCTTCGCGCCTGACCAGGTCCTCGGGAAAGAACTCCTTCAGCGCAAAGTCCTTCTCCAGTCCCTCGTCGCGAACCAGATAGGTGATGCCGAAACCGCCGCGCCCCAGCACCTTGTTGATCTTGTACTGATCGACTTTGGTGCCGGATGGCAGAATCGTGGTGTCCTGGTAGTTCATTGTTCGCAGGTTCCCGTGCGAATCGGCGTGTGGCCGAAATCTCCTCTAGCCGCCCTATCTCTATCAATCCTGTCAGTAACGTGGGTAACATCCAGCCGCGCGCCGGTGCGATATCGCCAGGAGTTCTGTGTGCGCTTGTGCATGGGACGAACGGAGGTCGATGGCAAAGCCTGGCCAAGGTTGAACGCTCTCTCCCATCAGCATAATATGCAAGCGTTTTCCAGTGAAACGGAGGTCGCACGGATGCTCGGTGCCCGTCGCCATCGGTTTGTGACCGGCACGATCACCATGCTCCTGTGGTGCCTCCTGCCGGGCGCCGGTGCTGCCCAGGACGGCAAGGTCCTGGTCAACTGCGCGGCCCCTATACTTGCACAGCCTACTCCGGGAGTTGCGGCGTCCACGGCGACCGTGACCTGCGAGCTGCGCGCCACCGATGCCGTTGTCTTCAAGGCGGCGACGGCCGCCGTCAAGGGTCGCGGCGAATCGCTCGAAAGCAGCTTCAAAAGCTTCGACGCCCTCAAGAAATCGCTGGTGGCGTTGTTCCTGGTCCAGGTCTCGGAGCCCACCCGACGCGGCAACGTCGTGCTCATGGCCGACGCCGTCACCAAGATTGCCGACGGGCGCGACGCCGACCACCGCTTCGCCGCCTATACGTTCGCCAACGATCTCAACCTGGTGGCCGATTTCAGTGCATCCAAGGCCGATTTCGACAAGCAGGTGCGCGCCATCAGGGCCGCCACCCTTCCCTCCCAGCTCTACAAATCCGCACTCGAGGCGATCGCCAAGCTGGCGCGGGAGCCGGGAGATCGCAAGGCGCTGATCATCCTCGGCGACGGCAACTCGGACGATACCAGCTATGAGCACGAGCAGGTCGTGAAAGCCGCCAAGGACGCGCACGTCGTCATCCATGCGCTCGGCTACATGTCGGAGACTGCCGACCTGCCCAAATTCCAGAGCCTGCAACGCTTGGCCGACGACACCGGCGGCTTCCGCAAGGAGGTCAGGGTGGCCGGCGTGCAGAAGTTTGCCGTCGGCAAGCAGTTCGGCCCCGAGGTCTTGGAGAACGGCGGCACCCTCACCTTCACGCTGAAGGAGCCGCCCGGCCCCGTAGCCGTGACCATTTCGGCCGACCTCGGTGGCGGGCGCGTCGAAGCCGTCGACTATTCCGTGAGCATGCCGGCTCCTTCCGCCGGTGTTGCGCCACAACAGGCGCGACCCAGCAAAGACACCACATCCGCCGCGCCGGGGCCGGCGCCCGAGCCGGCAGCCTTGCACGAGCGGTTGCTGAGCTGGATCAAGGACAACATCCTCCTGGCCGGCATCATCGGGGCCGCGCTCGCCGCGGGCGGGGTCGGCCTTGTGCTCCTGCTCGCCGGCAGCCAAGCCAAGCCGCCGCCCGAGGTTGCGCCCAACGAGGATCCGCGGGCCGTCTACGGCTGGCTCGACATGCTCGACGGCAACGCCTCGCGCTACCCCCTGAAGACCACCAACGTCCGCATCGGCCGCCACCGCGACAACGACATCTGCCTGCAGAACGACTCGATCTCGCGGCGTCACGCGCTGCTGCATTTCAATTCCGACAACCGCCGCTTCGTGATCACGGACCTGGGCGGCGACAACGGCGTCATCGTAAACAAGATCAAACAACAGTCGCATGAGTTGAACGATGGAGACCTTGTGGAGCTGGGCGAGGTTCGACTGCGCTTCCGCGCCAACATGGAGCGCGTGAGCTGACACACAGCAGCCGTGCTGGGGTTGTCCGCGCTTCGGCGGGGCTCCATCACCAGGGCTGCCGACGCGCATCCGATCGGCCCGACCGCGAGCAGGTCGGAGCCAAGGCGTACCGCAAGAATATGGAAGGGATTCGTGCATGAGCAGCGATCCAGACAATACCGGCAGCGACGATCCCGGTGGGGGCGAACCCGGCGGTATCGATCAGCAGGAGAAGAAGACCCGCTTCGTTCCGCGTCCGGACTTGGCGCAACCCTCCCCGGCGGCCCCGGACGATGCCGGCGCACCAGCGGCCGGCACCGTCATTGGGCGAACGCGGCTCATTGGCAATCAAGGACAGGCAGAGTCACAGGCACCAGCAGGAGGCGGCGCCGATGAATCGGCGGCGACGATGAGAATGGGAAGCGCCAAGACCGAATTGATCAGGGGCCACGGCGTCGAGTCGGAGCCGGTGGCTGGATGGGTGGTTGTCGTCAAGGGACCGGGCCGGGGCGGCTTTCGCCCGGTCTTCGTCGGCATGAACTCGGTCGGCCGGGATCCGAGCCAGCGTGTGGGCCTGAACTTCGGGGACGAATTCGATCTCGCGCGAGGACCATGCCTTCATCACCTACGACGAGGAGACGCGCTGCTTCTATCTGCAGCACGGCGGCAAATCGAACCTCGTGCGCCTGGGGTCGGATCCGGTTCTCACCCCTACCGAGCTCAAGCCCAACGACCTCATCCGCATCGGCAAGACCACGCTGCTGTTCGTCCCCTGCTGCGGCCCAGAGTTCTCGTGGACTGACGAGGTCGAAAGCGCATGAGCTTCCTGCTTGCGAGTGCCGCCCGAGCGACCACCGGGGCGCGCTCAGGGCAGGAGGACGCCTTCCGGCTATGGCCGGCAGAGGGTGTCGCCAAGCCGAGGGGCGAGGAGGGTGGGCTGCTGGCGGTGCTCGCCGACGGCATGGGCGGGCATACCGGCGGGGCCATTGCCGGCCAGACCGCGTGCGCGACCTTCGCCGAAGCCTTTGCCGGCGCCGGCTCGCCCTATGACGAGCGCCTGCAGTCGGCCTTGCAGGCCAGCAACGAGGCCCTCGCCAAGGGCGTCGAGCAGAACGCGGCGCTCAAGGGCATGGGCTGCACGCTCGTTGCGGCTTGGATGGATACGCTCGGCCTGCGCTGGGCAAGCGTGGGCGATTCGCTGCTGCTGCTCTACCGCTTTCCCGACGTGATGCGCCTCAACGCCGACCACTCGCTGGGCTCGTTTCTCGACGAGCAGGCGCGGCAGAACCGCATCTCCTTCTCGGAGGCCAAGCAGCATCACAACCGCAATGCGCTGCGCTCGGCGCTCACGGGCTCCAAGATCGACCTCATCGACCTGCGCGGCGAGCCGCTGGAGTTGCGCGCCGGCGATTGGATCCTGCTTGCCAGCGACGGGCTGTGCTCGCTGGAGGGCGATGAGATCGCCGACGTCGTCTACAAATTCCGCCAGGCCACGCCCGCCGAGATGGCCGACGGGCTGATCGCTGCGGTGGTGAAGAAGGCCGTAGCCGGGCAGGACAATGCCACGGTCGTGGCCGTCCGCGTCGATGCGGCGCCGGAAGGCGCTGCCGAGGATGTCGTCACGACGCGCGTGGTGCGGCGCGGCGACGAGGAGCAAGAGCTGCGCTCGCGCCGCATCGGCATCACCGGGCGCAAGACCGTACCGCCGCGAGCCTCCGCGGCACGCTCGGTGCGCTCGGCCGTCTGGCTGGTTGCGGCAGCCGTTTTCTTCCTGTTCTTTGCGGCGACGATCCTGATGCGGTCGCTGCAATCGAGCACCCCTTCGCCCCAGGCAGTTGTTCCCCTGACACCCAAACCCGCGGCGGTGGCAATACCTGATCCCGCGACGCCGGACACCCCCGGCCCTGCCAATCCCGACGCGGCAAAGGCGCCGGCTCCGCCACGCGCAGAGCCACCGAGAGGCACGCCCAAAGCCAGCGCTCCGGAGGCGATCCCGCCCCCACCTGCTTCCGGCCCGAGACCTCCGGTTCCACAGCGGGCGACTCCCTCGCGGCCTCCGCAGACGGCCCCGCCCTCTTCCCAGCCGATCAGTCCACCACCCACGCAGGGCGGCCAATCCGGCGAGATCCAGGAGGATCGCGCGTCCCGCACCAGCAAGGTCAGGCAACGCGATGACAGCGAGTCCCGGTCGCACCGGCCGAGGCGGCGGGAGCGGCACCAACGGGACACCGCGAAGAAGGAAGCCTCCAAGGATGCCGTCAAGGAAGACCTGAAAAATGCGCTGAAGACGGTCCCCAAGGAGGCGCCCAAAGAGGTGCCCAAGCAGGCCCCGAGGGACCAGCTACCGTGGGGCTTCGGCGGTGAGTAGCATGACGGGAGCCCGATTCTCGCCGGGCCTAGACCGCCGCGGAGAGGAGCGCCGTAGGCGATCGCCTCACGGGCACGCCAGCGTGCGGCGTCCCGAGCACTTGCGGGAGTGATCGGTATGCACCGGCAAGTCGTCAGTG
Organism: uncultured Alphaproteobacteria bacterium; assembly: GCA_963738065.1. Classification (GTDB taxonomy): domain Bacteria; phylum Pseudomonadota; class Alphaproteobacteria; order Rhizobiales; family Hyphomicrobiaceae; genus AWTP1-13. Next base: position 50,648 of record CAVTVO010000031.1, on the reverse strand, counting down.
GCATGTTCGGGCTCGTCGTGACGCTCGCCGTCATGGCTTGCATCGGCGGCGCGGATGCCTACGTGCCGGGACCTCAACCGCCGCCGGCGCCCCTCGACGACACCGCCAAGGTGCTGAGGATCGCCGACACCGGCATCGACATCGTGCGTATGCCTCCGGGCCCCGCGCCGGTGATCGAGAGGTCTCCGTCCGTCCTGCCGGTCTCTCCGCAGACCCCCACCCCGACCCCTCCCAAGCCTTCGCCGCAAGCTGTGGTGCCACCGTCGCCCCCGCCGCCGATCCAGCCGGCGCAGCCCCTCGGGCGTACGCTCAAGATGCCCGTCCGGATCGGCAGCCTCTCGAGCGACGGCCAGAAAGGTTGGCTGGGGGTGAGGATGGAGACGGTCGAACTGCCGTTGGCCCTCTCGCTCGGGCGCCTGAACGCCGACGGAGCGCTGATCCTCGAGGCGACCGCGGGCGGCCCCGCCGGCCAGGCCGGACTTCGCTTCGGTGACATCGTCCTTGGCTACAACGGGCGGAGCGTCCAGAGCATGGACGAGCTGCGCCGGCAGGTCTCTGCCACAACCCCCGGCAACACCGTGGTCTTGGACGTCTGGCGCGTCACCTCGGACGATGGCGACTTCTTGCACACCCTGCGCCGGCTGGGGGAGGGCGGCAACGCCTACATCATGTACCGCCTGGGCCGGATGTATGGGACCGGGATCGGCGTCGCTCGCGACGAGGTCGAGGCCGTCCACTGGCTGCGCAAGAGCGCCAACGCCGGGAACCTGGCGGCCATGACCCAACTCGCCGTCGCGCTGCTGGAGGGGCATGGGACGGGCAAGGACCCACAGGAGGCCGTGCGCCTGCTCAAAGCCGCTGCCGACCAGGGCAATATCGATGCAACCTATCGTCTGGGCGGACTGTTGGCCCGTGGCACCGCCGTGCAGAAGGACGCCTTGGAGGCGGTGCGGCTCTTCACGCGGGCGGCCGAAGCTGGTCACTCGCCAGCGATGGTCGACCTCGGCTTGATGTTCAACAACGGGCAGGGAGTGGAGGCCGACATAACCAAGGCAGCCATGTGGTACAAGCGCGCGGCCGACCTCGGCAACACCTACGGCATGGTGAACCTCGGGTTCCTGTATCAGCAGGGCAAGGGCGTGGAGAAGAACGAGGCCACGGCCGTCAGCTATTACAAGCGCGCGGCGAACGAGGGCAATCCGGCCGGCATTCACAATCTGGCGGCGATGTATGACAGCGGTCGAGGCGTGGAACGGGACCCTGAGCAGGCCGCCGACCTGATCCTGCGCGCGCTCGAACTGCGCAATCAGTTCTCCTATCAGCAGATGACGACGAACTCCAACCACTGGAGCCGCGAGTTCCGGCGGGCCCTGCAGCGCAAATTGAAGGAAGCTGGGGTCTACTCGGGTCGCATCGATGGCGCCTTCCGAGAGACCACCTTCGCCGCCATCAACGCCTACATCAACCGCAGCCGGTAGGCGCTTCCGCGAGCACCCGCATGCCAAATCCATGCTTGGCATCAGCCTGAGTACAACGAGATCGCGACGGCGTTGGCTGATTTCGCGGGCTGGTGTAGGCTGGTCGTTCGTTGAGTAAGGAAGGAGCGTAAAATCATGGCTGTCCAGATTGTTATGGATCGCACAGGCGACACCCGACACGAGTTCGACAGCACTGACTCGAGAGCTGTTGCGCTCGCGGAGGAACGCTTCCGCGAACTGACAGGAAAAGGGTTCCGCGCCGTAGCGCTGGGGCGCGACGGCGGCCCCGGCAGACTGCTGCGCAAGTTTGATCGGGAGGCGGAGCAAACCCTGTTCCTGCCACAGCTGCAAGGCGGCTGATGGAGCCGGTCATCCAGATACTGAGGGCCCTGCTGCTGCGGGCCCTCAGCGAGCATGGAGCCCGGTGCCCGGCCCTCACAGATGTCCTGATCGAGAGAGCGCATGGGCGGCCTCAGCTCGGTGTCGCGTTCACCGGCGGCTACCACGCATGGGCGCCTCTCAACCCCGCCGACTGCTATACCTTCTGCGAGCGCCATCGGGCTTGGGACGTGGCAAGCCTTCGCGCGGCGCTGCTGCGCGAAGGGCAACGCATGTACTTCCAGATGCGCGAGGAGCACTCGCTCGCCCGGCAGAGCCCGCGCCAGAGACAGGCAGAGACTTCGTGGGCTCACGCCACGAATGGCAGGTCGAACCTGCTGGAGCGGCTGAGGCGCGAGGCCGATACCTTCGACCATGAGCTGATCTGGCAGCAGCGCAGTGCGCTCGCCGGCGGCCCGGAACGCGAGGCGGAGGTCAGATCGCGTCAGCCCGATGCCGGCCGCAGGCTGCTGCAGTGGTGGGCTCAGCAGCGCGAGCAGCTGGCAGGATCGTTGGCGTTTCTACGCGCGGTTGGCGACATCGGCAGCAAGCGCGCGCAGGAGCGCGGGCTCCGACTGCTCAAGGAGAACCTCTCCCCTGCCCAGCGCCAGCAATACGAGCGGCACAGCTTCTTCGACGTCGTGGGCGGCAGCACAGGCAAACGCTACCGCATCCGTCATGGCCGGCAGATGAACATCGAGCAGCTCGACAAGAACGGCAGGCGCGTTTGCGGATGGTGCTTTTTCCCGCAGGGCAGCCTGGTAGCGGGTGACATCATGCTGGCGCAAAAGCTGGCGCTCGAGCTCTACGAGGCCGAGGCGCTGCGCATCGCCAACCGGTACTGAGGCAGCCACCGCGCCCGAAGGCGGCATGCGCCTGGCCTCACCTCTCCACGAAGGCCTTCTCGATCACGAACTCGCCGGGCTCGCTGCTGCTGCCCTCCGTGAAGCGCGCCGCTTCGAGGATCGGGCGCATGTCCGCCAGCATCTGCGGGCTGCCGCACAGCATGGCACGGTCGTGCACCACGTCGAGCGGAGGCAGCTGCAGGTCGCTGAACAGCTGCCCCGACGTCACCAGATCGGTGATGCGGCCGCGATTCTGGAAAGGCTCGCGCGTGACAGTCGGGTAGTAAATGAGTTGGTTGCTCACGTAGTCGCCGATCAGCTCGTCGCCGGGAAGGTCCTCGGTGATGCGCTCGCCGTAGGCCAGCTCCGCCACCTGCCGGCAGCCGTGCACCAGCACGACCTTCTCGAAGCGCTCGTAGGTCTCGGGATCGCGGATGATGCTCATAAATGGCGCGAGCCCGGTGCCGGTGGCCAGCAGGTAGAGGTTGCGCCCGGGGAGCAGATTATGGACGACGAGGGTGCCCGTCGGCTTGCGGCTCACCAGGATACGATCGGATTCCTTGATGTGCTGGAGCCTGGACGTGAGCGGTCCATCCGGCACCTTGATGGAGAAGAACTCCAGCCGGTCCTCGTAGTTCGGGCTGACCATGCTGTAAGCCCGGACCAGCGGGCGCTCCGGCGTCTCCAGGCCCACCATCGTGAACTGGCCGTTGACGAAGCGGAACGAGGGGCTGCGCGTGGTGGTGAAGCTGAAAAGCGTATCCGTCCAGTGGCGGACGGACAGCACAGTCTCGCTCGTATAGGCGCTCATGATCGCTCGGACTGGTTGTTGCGGCATCCTCGAGGTGCCGGTCCCCGCATCTGTCGGCGGAGTGCCGGCCAACCTCGCTCCCGTCGCACCGTCGGCGGCGTCCCGGGCCCAAGGCAACTAGCGGCGATCCTCGCTCTCTTCAACCTTCGATGATGCCGCACCCGACAGATGACAAATGCCGATGCGCCAGGAGAATTTCCAAGCAATGGCGCACGCGCGCACACCGCTTGTCGCGCGAGGCGCCGCGGCCACCGGCACATTGCCGCTGACGTGCCGAGTAGGGAATGCCCTTCCGCTCGGGGGCAGTGGCGGCGAACCCGAGGCGAGGGCATCAATTCTGCTGCAGGCCTCGTGATCCGGTGCTCGCCGGCGCCTACACCAGGCGCGACAGACGCAGCTTGGCGGCACCGAAGGTGATCTCCTGGCCCATCTCGTTCAGCGCCACGGTGCGGTTGCCGAGCGCCTCGCCGTCCACGCGCGTCCCGTTGGTGGAGCCGAGGTCGCGCAGCTTGAGGCCCTGACGCGGCACGTAGGAGATCTCGGCATGGGCGCCTGAAACACTGCTGTCGTCGATGACGAACTGGGAGCGGTTGCGATCGCGGCCGAACACCCAGGTGGTGGCCGCCTCGTTGGTGCCGCCGTTCTCGACGAGCGGCCTCAGCTCGAATTGCAACGCCCGTCCGGCGGGATCGAAACCCGACAGCATCCAGCCGTGATCGGAAGGGACCGAGCGCGGCGCGGCTTCGCGCACGGGGCTGCTTCCGGCGGACACCGTGAACTCGGCCGTGCCGAACCGCACGACGTCGCCGGCCTGGGCCTGCGCAGTGGTGATGCGGCTGCCGTTCAGATAGGTGCCGTTGGAGGAGTTGAGATCGCTGATGGTGAGGCGATCGCCCTGCGCGCTGATCTCCAGGCGGGCATGGGTGGAGGACACGGTGTCGTCGTCGATGGCGATCTGGGACTTGTGCCCGCGGCCGACGACCAGCACCTTCCCGGCATCCAACCCATAGCTGCGGCCGCCTTTGGTCGATTGCAGCGCGAACGTGGCCGCGGTCTTGGCCCAATCCACCTGCCGGCGGGCCGACCCGGGAGCCTCGTGCCGCGCCGGAGCCCCCGGAGCGGGGGGACGGCCGCGCTGTTGCGTCAGGCGGCTCACATAGGTCCCTAGCCCGCCGAGCGAGGCACCGCTCCTCATTGCGAACACCAGCGCCGCAAGCGCCAGCGCCGCGCTCATGCCGATTACCATGGGTATCACTATTCTGCCTCCAGAGCTGCCACCGGTCTCGCAAGGGTGGTCCACCCAACTGTATTCGATGCCGTACTCGCGCAGAACGCGGATCACCTCTGCCGAGTGTATCGAGAAGAAGAGACCCTGCGAGTTGAGGGCCACCAGCGTGTTGACGCCCATGACGTTGCCGCACTTGTCGAACAACGGGCCGCCGCTGTTGCCGGGATTGATGGCGGCGTTGTGCTGCACGGTGCGGGCGTTGAGCGTCGGGCTCTCCGCCGAGGTCATGCGCGAGACCACCCCAGACGTGACGGTCGGATCGAGGGCGGCTGGGTCCGTCACACGCTTCAGCGCCTCGGAAATGGTCAGAGGCCGGCCCTTGACGGCGTCGTCGGCGGCGGCCGGGAAGCCCACGGTCACCACATCGACGAGCTTCTCCGGCTCGTAGTTGATGAGGGGCAGCGGGTTGCCGGGCAGATCCTGGTCGACCCGCAGAATGGCCAGATCCACGCTCGGCTTGAAACCGATCACGCGCGCCGAAACGGTCCGCACTTCCCGCCCGTCGCGATAGATGACCATGAACTCGGAATTCTTCTGCACCACGTGAAAATTGGTGACGACGGTGCGCTTCCCGCTGACGAGAAAGCCGGTCCCGGTGGAGCCTTTGGGCGTGGCGAATATCTTGTAGACGCTGGCTTCGACCTTCTTGAGATCGAAGTCGGAGGCTTTGCCTGCCACTGCGCTCGCCATGAGCAGCAACGATGCCAGCACGCAACGCGGGACGAGGCGCGCAACCGGTCCGGATCGCAGCAAGTGCAGCATCGCAACCCCCAAGGACCCGAGCCCAAACAGCGCTACGCGGACCAGAACTCGGATGTCCTTGATTCATAGCAGCTACAGCGAATCTTGGCACCTGGGCGCCATTCCACCTGTTACCGCGGTAACACTTGCATGACGATGCGTGCCCTTATGATTTTGTGCTACCCGCTACCCTAGAAAGCCCGGGGCGGGTAAGGTGATCCGTCGAGGGCTTCCGTCTCACGAAGGGGATTTGCAAATGCGCGCACCCACGATTCGACTCTCTGCTCGCCTCCTCACTCCTCCTGACCGTCAACCCCATCCCCGCCGGCGCGCAGTTCGGCTTCCCCGGCGTGCACCTGCCCGGCGTGCGCAGGCTGCCGTTGCCGCTGCCAGTCCCCGGCCGCGGTCTCGGGCGCGTCTTTCCGATCCTGCCCTTCGGGCGCGTGCACCGAACCTTCGGCATCCTCGGCGCGGTCGTGATCGGCGGTGTCATCCTGGGCCGCATGAGCCGCCGCGATGGCTTGGAGGTGACGCGCCGCACCCGGGCGGCCGTTGACAGGGACCGCGAGCGCGAGGTGGTCGAGACCTACCAGACCAAGGATGGCGGCAACCAGGTCACCATCACCGCTGCCCCCGTGCAACGCGTGTCCGACATCAAGGACGATCCCGTGCTCAAGCAGACCGCGGACACCGCCAAAAAGGCGAGCGCAGAGACCGAGAAGTCGTCCAGCAAAAGCAGGAAGGGCAAGGAACTCCAATTCCGAATCCAAGCTCGAGAGCGAGTTCCTCAAGGTCGATCAGCTGCCGCCGGACACGCAGTGCCGCAAGGTGACGACCGAATTCGAGGCCAAGGCCAAGAAGGGCTCGAAACAGCAGCAGGCCGGCAGCGACAATGCCAGCAACAACAAGACCTCCAACACCTCCATCCTGTGCCAGACCTCGGGCGGCGAGTGGAAGCCCGCCTCCGCCTAGTCTGGACTCTAGACCGCGCTCGGCGGAAGTAGTGTCCGCCGGGACCCCGTCGCCCCCAACCTGAGCCCCGCCGCCGCAGCGATCTTCTGCGGCGGCATGGCCCGCGAGTGCAGGACCCAGCCAGGACCCACGACATGGCGGCCACGCCCGATCCGATCACGCTCGAGCTCTTCAAGAACGCCATCTTCTCGATCGCCGACGAGATGGCGCTGACCGTTTTCCGGACCACCTACTCCGGCGTGCTCAAGGACAACATGGACTACTCGACGGGCTTCGCCGATGCCGACGGCAAGCTCGCCGCGCAGGGCCTGACCCTGCCGGGGCACCTGGGCTCGGTGCCGACGGCGATGGAGGCGATCATGCGCCACTTCGAGGACGACATGGCGCCGGGCGACGTCTTCATCATGAACGATCCCGTTCGACGGCGGCATGCACCTGCCCGACATCTTCGTCTTCAAGCCGCTCTACCACGGCGGCGAGCGGCTCGCCTTCGCCTGCACCGTCTGCCATCACATCGATGTCGGCGGCCGGGTCGCCGGCTCCAACGCCTCCGACTCCACCGAGATCTACGCCGAGGGGCTGCGCATCGCGCCGATGAAGCTCTACGACGCGGGCAAGCTCAACAAGACCATCATCACGTTCCTGGAGAAGAACGTGCGCCTGCCGGTCCATGCTGTTCGGCGACCTGCGCGCGCAGCTGGCCGCCTGCCATATCGGCGAGAAGCAGTTCGCCGAGCTGGTGGCGCGCTACGGCCCGGCGCAGACCAGGCACTTCCTGAAGCGAGGTCATCGACTACGCCGAGCGCCTGACGCGCGCCGCGCTCGGCGAGCTGCCCGACGGCGAGTGGAGCTTCGAGGACTGGATCGACGACGACGGCGTCGACGTACGGCAAGCCGATCCGCCTGTTCGTCACCATCCGCAAGCAGGGCGACCGCATGGTGGTCGACTGGACCGGCACCAACCCGCAGGTGCGCGGGCGCCATCAACAACACGCTCTCCTACACCAAGTCGGCCTCCTACACGGGCGTGCGCTCGGTGCTGCCGCCCAACATCCCCAACAACGAGGGCGTGTTCCGCGCCATCGAGGTGATCTGCCCGCCGGGCACGGTCGGCAACGGCGTGCTGCCGGCGGCCTGCGCCGCGCGCGGCCTCACCGGCTTCCGCATGGTCGACTGCATGTTCGGCGCGCTCGCCATGATGCTGCCCGACAGGGTCAAGGCCGCCGGCGACGGCGGCAACACCGGCATCTCGATCGGCGGCTACGACGCCGAGCGCAAGCCGTTCGTCTACGTCGACTTCACCTGCGGCGCCTGGGGCGCGCGGCCCTTGGCCGACGGCCTCGACGGCAACTCGCACATGTTCGCCAACATGTCGTGCCTCGCATCCGCCGAGATCACCGAGGCCGAGCAGCCGATCTCAGCTGCTGGCCTACGAGTTCGTCGCCGACAAGGCCGGCGCCGGCAAGTTCCGCGGCGGCGTGCCGTTCCGGCGCGACTACCGTCTCGACGAGGCCGAGGCGACCTTGTCCGGTGCGCTCCGACCGCAAGACGCACCGGCCTTTCGGCCTCTATGGCGGCAGCCCCGGCCTCCCGTCCGAGAACTACCTGAACCCCGACGGCGAGAACCGGCCTCTGCCGTCGAAGGTCACCATGCACCATGAAGCGCGGCGACGTCTTCCGCCACGTGCATCCCGGCGGCGGCGGCTGGGGCGATCCGCTGGAGCGCGATCCGGCGGCCGTGCTGCAGGACGTGCGCAACGAGTTCCTGTCGCCCGCCAAGGCGCTGGCCGACTACGGCGTCGTCATCGATACCAGGCGCCTGGACGGTCGATGCGGCCGCGACCGGGCGCCGCGCGCGCGGACATGCGCACGCGCCGCGGCTGGACCGAGGTGCCCAAGGTGCAATGGCACGATCCCGCAGCTGCTGCGGCGCGCGGCGGAGTAGGGGCCTATGGCGCCAGGCCCACCTACAGCGTCGGCGTCGACATCGGCGGCACCTTCACCGATATCGTGCTGCTCGGCACCGACGGCGCCGTCCACACGCAAGAAGATCTCCTCGAGCGTCGACAACTATGCGCACGCCATCGTCGACGGCCTGCGGCGAGGTCTTCGCCGAGACCGGAATCGCGCCGGCATCGCTGGACGAGATCCGCCACGGCACGACAGTCGCCTCCAACGCCATCCTCGAGCACAAGGGCGCCAGCGTCGGTCTGATCACCACCAAGGGCTTTCGCGACGTGCTGGAGATCCGCACGCTGCGCATGCCCAGCCTCTACGACATCGCGCTGGAAGAAGCCGCCGCCGCTGGTCGAGCGCTACCTGCGCCGGGTGGTCGACGAGCGCATCGACCACCGGGGCCGGCGTCGAGCGTCCGCTCGATCCGCGCCGACGCCGAGCGCGCCGTCGATGCGCTGCTGGCCGAGAAGGTCGACGCGATCGCCGTCTGCCTGCTCAACTCCTTCGCCAATCCGGTCGCACGAGCTGGCGATCAAGGAGATCGTGCAGGCGCAAGGCGCCCGCGCCTGCCGCTGAGCATCTCCTTCGAGGTGCTGCCCGAGATCAAGGAGTACGAGCGCACCTCGACCACGGTCATCAACGCCTATGTGATGCCGATCGTCGCGACCTATCTCCGGGCGCTGCGCCAGGGCCTCGACGACGCCGGCATCCGCGCGCGTCTGCTCCTGATGCAGTCCAACGGCGGGCTCACCACCGATCGCGCCGCCGCCGAGCGGCCGATGAACATCATCGAGTCCGGACCGGCCGGCGGCGTCGTCGGGCGCCCAGGCGCTGGCGCTTGCCGCCGGCCTCGACCAGCATCATCACCTTCGACATGGGCGGCACGACCGCCAAGGCGTCCATGGTCGAGGACGGCGAGGTGACGCGCGCGCAGGAATACGCGGTCGGCGCCGGCATCATGATCGGCTCGCGCCTGCTCACGGGCGCCGGCTACACGCTGAAGGTGCCGGCCATCGACCTGGCCGAGGTCGGCGCGGGCGGCGGCTCGCACGTCTGGATCGATGCCGGCGGCGCCCTGCAGGCCGGTCCCGAGAGCGCCGGCGCCGTGCCCGGCCCGGTCTGCTACGACGCAGGGCGGCACCGTGCCCACCGTCACCGACGCCAACGTGCTGCTGGGCTACATCAACCCCGGCCATCTCGTGGGCGGCGCGCTGAAGCTCAATGCCGACAAGGCGCGCGCAGTGTTCGCCGAGAAGATCGCCAAGCCGCTGGGCATGACCGATCGAAGCGCGCCGCCTATGGCGCACACCTGATCGCCGCCTCCAACATGATCCGCGCCATCAAGGCGGTGTCGACCGAGCGCGGCCGCGACCCGCGCGAGTTTGCGCTGTTCGCCTTCGGCGGCAACGGACCGCTGTTCGCCGCCGGCATGGCGGCCGCGCTCGGCATCGCCCGCATCGTCGTGCCGCCGGCGCCCGGCCTGTTCTCCTCCTTCGGCCTGCTCTATGCCGACGTCGAGCACCACTACGCGCGCACGTTCCGCCGGCTGCTGCGGCAGGCGGATCTCGGCGAGATCGACGCGGCCTGGGGCGAGCTCGCCGAGCAGGCTGCCCGACAGCTTGCCGCCGAAGGCTTCACCGGCGCGCGCGCCCGCCTGCGGCGCTCGGCGGCGCTGCACTACAAAGGCCAGAGCTACGAGCTGGTCGTGCCGGTCCCGGACGGCCCGATCGACGAGGGCATGGTCGCCCACCTCGAGGAAGCTTTCGGCGGTCGAGCACGAGCGGACCTATGGCCACCGCGCGGGCGCCGACGAGCCGGTCGAGCTGGTGGCGATCCAGGTGGTCGGCCAGGGCGTGCGCGAGGGCCCGAGCGTCCCCGAGCGCATGGTGCACAGCCGCCCGCAGCCCGTGCCCGGGCGCCCGCGCAAGGTCTATTTCGGCGCCGAGCAGGGCTGGATCGAGACGCCCATCCTGCGCCGCTCCGACCTCTCCCAGAAGCGATCGGGACCCGCCATCATCGAGGAGTACGATGCCACCTGCCTCGTGCCGCCCGGTGCCACAGCCGGGCTCGACCGGGCCGGCTGCATCGTCATTTCGCTCGAGACCTGATTGGAGACGAACGTGATGCCGGCGCCCCGCACCAACTCGAGGATCGAGGCCGAGTACCGGGCGCGCACGCAGGTCTCGGCGGAGCTTTACGCACGAGCGTGCAAGGTGCTGCCCGCCGGCCTCACCCATGACAGCCGCACGCTGCTGCCCTACCCGATCTATGCCGCGCGCGCGGCGGGCCCGCGCAAGTGGGACGTCGACGGCAACGAGTATGTCGACTATTTCGGCGGCCACGGCGCGCTGCTGCTGGGCCACGGGCATCCTGCCATGCTCGACGCCATCGCGCACCAGCTACCGCTCGGCACGCACTGGGGCGCTTCGCACGAGCTCGAGGTGCGCTGGGCCGAGCTGATACATCGCCTGGTGCCGTGCGCGGAGATGGTGCGCTTCACCGGCTCGGGCACCGAGGCCTCCCATCTGGCGCTGCGGCTTGCCCGCGCCTTCACGGGGCGGCCCAAGGTCATCCGCTTCGTCGGCCATTTCCACGGCTGGCACGACGGCGTGGCCGCGGGCGCCATGTCGCACTTCGAGGGCGGCGTTCCCGCCGGCATTCCAGCCGGCCTCGTCGATCAGACCCTCCTGCTGCCGGCCGACGACATCGCCCGCGTCGCCGACACCCTCGCAACCTGCGGCGACGTCGCCGCCATCATCCTCGAGCCCTCAGGCGCCTCGTGGGGCCAGGTGCCGTTGCCGCCCGGTTTTCTTTCCGCGCTCAGCGGGATTGCGCGGCAACATGGCGTCCTTCTCATCTTCGACGAGGTGATCACAGGCTTCCGCTGGTCGCGCGGCGGGGCGCAGGCTCGCTACGGCGTCGAGCCAGACATGTGCATCCTCGCCAAGATCGTCGCCGGCGGGCTTCCCGGCGGAGCGGTGGCCGGGCGCGCCGACATCATGAGCCAGATCGATGCCGCCGCCGCCAAGGCCGCCGGTCGCGAAAAAATCGGCCATCAGGGCACCTTCAACGCCAATCCCCTTTGCGCCGCTGCCGCAGTGGCGACGCTTGGAATTGTCGAGCGCGAGGACGTGTGCGCGCACGCAGAGCGCACAACGGCGGCAATTCGCGATGGGCTGCGCGCCATCCTGGTCGAGGAGCAGGTTCCCTGGGGCGTCTACGGCGAGGCCTCCGCCTTTCTCATATTCCAGAACCCCAATCGCCTGAAAATCGATCCCGCCTCTTTCGACCCGCTGGCGCTCGGTTTCAAAGGCCTCAAAGGCGCGCGCAATGCCAACCTCGCCTATCGCCTGCGCATCGCCATGCTCGCCAACGGCATCGACATCATGGGCGCGCCGGGCGGCCTCGTCTCGGCGGTCCACGGACCACGCGAGGTTGCGCGCACGCTCGAGGCCTTCCGCACATCCGTGCGTTGGATGAAGGCCGAGGGCGACGTCTAAGGATATTTAATCCGATAAACGGCATCGGATAACTGATATAGTTATTCCTGCTGAATATATATCAGGCGTCCAAGACATTCTCTCTTCTTATTCGATCCACGTAACCGAAATTTCATGCGGAGCGGAGCAAATATGTCGAGAATTCAACGCAAATCTCGGCCGCATGCTCCCTTCCCAACACACCTGCGCCAGTGATGCCACCGACGAAGCCGGGCGTCACCATCGCCTGCTGTGCCGAGCCGGAACTCATCTCTGGGCCGTGCCGCTGGACCACGTCATCGAGGTCATGCGGGCACTGCCGATCAAGGCCGTCGCGGGGGGGCCGCGCTGCGTGTGCGGCCTTTGCATCATCCGGGGCGCGCCTGTGCCGGTCATCGATGTCGGACTGCTGATCAGCGACCGCCCCACGCGCATCGAGCGCCTGATCACCGTGCGCATCGGCGAGAGGACGGTCGCGCTTGCCGCCGAGGCCGTGCCCGGCATCTGGACCGTGGAGAGGGAGAAGCTCGACCAGCTGCCGCCACTGCTGCGCGACGCCGCCGCCGAGACAGTTTCAGCCGTCGCCACGCTCGACGCCGAGCTTCTGTTCCTCCTGCGCACCGCCAACATCGTGCCGGAGGGCTTTTTCCAGCGTCTCGAAGCCGAAGGGACTCTGGTGTGAGCAGCCAAGCCACGAGCCACGATCTGCAGCGGTTCCGGGCCGCCATCACCCAGCGCATCGGCCTTCAGTTCGACGATGCCAGGCTCGGCTTTCTGGGCGAGGTGCTGCAGCGTCGGCTCGACAAGCTCGGCCACTCCAGCGAGGCTTATCTGTGGGGCCTGCAGCGCGAATCCCTGAACGGGGAGATCAACGCGCTGGCGCGCGAGCTGACCGTCGGCGAGACCTACTTCTTCCGCAACATCGAGCAGTTCCGAGCACTGGCCGAAGTCGCGCTGCCCGAGCGCATGAGCGCCGAGCGGACATCCCGCACGCTGCGCCTGCTGTCGGCCGCCTGTGCCTCGGGCGAAGAGCCCTACTCGATGGCGATCGTGGCACGGGAGACGGTTGCAGACCCCTCCTGGGATGTCGTCATCCGGGCGGTGGACCTCAACCCCGCGGCCCTGGAGAAGGCCCAGCATGCGCGCTATTCGCCATGGGCGCTGCGCGAGACGCCTCCGGAAACGCAGCGCAGGTGGTTCCAAGCCGACGGCCGCGAGCTGGTCCTGGAGGAGGCCCTGCGCGCCGACGTCAAGTTCGAGGCGGCCAACCTCGCCAGCGACGACGCGGGGCTGTGGCAACCCGCCACTTACGACGTCGTCTTCTGCCGCAACGTGCTCATGTATTTCTCCGCCGAACAGATGCGGGCCGTGATCGCGCGCATCGCCTACGCACTCGCGCCCGGGGGCTTCCTGTTCCTCGGCCACGCCGAGACGCTGCGGGGTGTCTCGGACGAGTTTCACCTGCGCCACACCCATGGCACGTTCTACTACGAGCGCAAGGCGCAAACGCGCCCGTCCCATCCCCGGCCGACGCAGGCGCTCCCTCGCCTCGATGAGGTCTCCGCGCCGGTGGCCGCACCCAGCGACGCTTGGTTTCACGCAATCTCCAGGGCAACCGAGCGCGTGGCGGCCCTCGTGCCGGCGGAGCATGCCGATGGCGCAGCCGCCACCCCCATTCCTCGCGCCTGGGATGTGACGCAAGCCCTGGACCTTCTTCGCAGGGAGCGCTTTGCAGAGGCCCTCGATCATGTGCGCGACGGCGCGCAGACGGCCGTGCGCGATCCCACCGTGCTGTTGCTCGAGGCGACGCTGCTCACCCATAGCGGGCAGGTGACGGCCGCCGAAGCGGCCTGCCGGCGATTGCTCGCCAGCGACGAGCTCGACGCCGGCGCCCACTACGTGCTGGGGCTTTGCCGCGAGCAAGCGGCGGACCTGGAGGGTGCCGGCGAGCACTATCGCGTCGCTGCCTACCTCGACCCCGAATTCGCAATGCCGCGTCTGCACCTGGGCCTGCTTGCCCGCCGCTCCGGGGACAGGAGCACGGCGCGGCGGGAGCTCGCCCAGGCGCTTGCCCTGCTGCGGCGCGAAGATGCCTCGAGACTCCTGCTGTTCGGCGGCGGGTTTGGCCGCGAGGCGCTGATGGCGCTTTGTGACTCCGCGCTCAGGGAATGCGGAGGGCGGGCATGAGCGAGGTCCAATCCGGCGCCACAACAAACCTCTCGGGGCGCGCCGCGGAGCTTCGGCGCGATTTCGACCGCGCCTACGCCGAGCCGGTCCGTACCGGTGTCACGGCTGCCGAGGACCTGCTTGCGATCGAGATCGCGAGCCAGCGCTTCGCAATACGCATGTCGGAGATCGCCGGCTTGTACGCCGGCAAGAAGGTGACGCGCATCCCCGGCGGCAACGCGGCCCTGTTGGGCATTGCCGGTTTTCGCGGCGCCTTGCTCCCGGTCTACGACCTGCATGCGCTGCTCGGCCATCCAAGAACGCAAGCACCGCGATGGCTGGTGGTCTCAGCCGCCGCACCCGTCGCGCTCGCCTTCGAAGCCTTCGGGGGCCAGTTGCGGGTCGCGCGCACCGATATCGCGACCCGGCCGGCGGGCGCGCACGCCGGAAGCTACGCGCGCGAGCTGGTGCGCTCGCAAAGGTTCATGGGTCCGATCCTGCATCTGCCTTCCGTGCTCGAGGCCATCAAGGCACCGGGTACGCAAGGGGCGCGCAAAGAGGAGTAGCGAAGATATGACCATGTTCAGCAACTGGACCGTAGGCAAGAGACTGGTCGCAGGGTTCGGCCTTTCGGCCCTGACGCTGCTCATCGTCGCGGGCGTCGCCTACTACAACATCAACCGCCTCATCGAAAACGACACGTGGGTGAAGCACACGTATCAGGTGCGAGGCTTCGTCAATGACCTCGTCGAGGAGTTCGTCAACGCCGAGACCGGCGTGCGCGGGTACGTGATCGCCGGCGAGGAGACCTTTCTCGAGCCGTACAAATCGGCCCTGAAAGCCATTCGCCCCTCGATCGAGGAGCTACGCAAGCTCACCGTCGACAATCCCAATCAGCAAGGACGGATCGCTCTCCTCGTGCCGCTCGTCGACAAGAAGCTCGCGCAATTTCAGGAGCCCATCAACGTGCGCCGCACCCAGGGGCTCGATGCGGCGGCCAAGCTCGTCTCGACGGGCGAATCCAAGCAGACAATGGATCAGATCCGAGTGCTCCTCAGAGACATCGACCGGGAAGAAGCCGGGCTGCTCAGCCACCGGTCCGAGGAAGCCAAATCCGCCGCCGCCACGACCACCATGGTCATCCTGTGGGGCGGCCTCCTCGGCACCCTGGCTGTTGCCGCCATCGGCTGGTTCATAGCCAGCTCGCTCGCCGATCAGATCGGCTCCGCGGTCGGCCACGTGCGCAGCTCCTCCACCGAGCTGCAGGCCGCCGCCAATCAGCAGGCGAGCGGCGCCAAGGAGCAGGCGGCCGCCATGACCGAGATCAGCACGACGATCAGCGAGCTGCTCGCCACCTCGCGCCAGATCGCCGAAAGCGCGCAGCGCGTCGCCCACAATGCCGAGCAGACCGCCAGCGCCGCCCGCTCCGGCCACGGCACGGTCGACAGCACGCACGAGTCGATTGCCGGCATCCGCCGCCAGGTGGACCAGATCGTCTCCCACATGCTGGAGCTCGGCAAGAAGTCGCAGGAGATCGGCGCGGTGCTCGACATCGTCTCCGAGCTCGCCGAGCAGACCAACATCCTCGCCATCAACGCCACCATCGAGGCGGCGGGCGCCGGCGAGGCCGGCAAGCGGTTCGCCGTGGTGGCCGAGGAGATCCGCAAGCTCGCCGACCGCGTCGGCGGCTCGACCAAGGAGGTGCGGACGCTGATCGACGACGTGCGCAGCGCCGTCAACACCACGGTCATGGCGACCGAGACCGGCTCGAAGGCGGTCGATGCCGGCTCGCGCCAGTTCGGGGACGTGGCCTCCGCCTTCAAGCAGATCGCCACCCTCGTCTCCACCACCACCGAGGCGGCGCGCGAGATCGAGCTCTCGACCAAGCAGCAGTCGACCGCCGTCGAGCAGGTGAACCTCGCCATTGCCAACGTGACGCAGGCCTCGATGGAGACGGAAACGAGCGCCGGCCAGACCCTGCAAACGGTGTCGCAGATGGCCACCTTGTCGAAGGACCTGCTGCGCATCATCCAGCCGCAGATGGCAGCCTGAGGCAATGGCGCAGGACCCCTACAAGTATTTCCGGCCCGAGGCCCGCGATCTCGTCGACCAGTTCGCCAAGGGCGTGCTCGAGCTCGAGAAGGTCAGCAGCGACGGAGCGGCCGTGCAACGGCTGCTCCGCGTCGCTCACACGCTCAAGGGTGCTGCGCGCGTCGTCAAGCAGGCCGAAATCGCCAACCGCGCCCATGCCATCGAGGATGCGCTCTCGCCGGTCCGCGACGGCGGCCGCGGCATCACGCGCGAGGAGATCGACGCCATCCTCCAGCACCTGGACGGGATCAGCGGCCAGCTCGAGGCGCTCAATCCGCCGGGCAACGCGCAACAGCCCACGGGCAAGCGCAGGAACGAATCCGATGACGCTGCGCGGACCGTGCGCGCCGACGTTGCCGAAGCCGATGCGGTGCTCGACGGCGTGGCCGAGGCGCACGCGCTCCTCAACGGCTTGCGCGGCATCGCCCGCGGCATGGAAGAATCGCGACACCTGTCCGAGCTGCTGCTGACGCAGTTCGGGCCGCAAGCAACGGGCGAGCACGGCCGCCACGCAGGTGGAGCCCGCAACCGCCGCCTGGCGATCGCCGAGGACCTGTGCCGGAAGTTCGCCGGCGTCGAGCGCAGCCTCACCTCCACCATCGACCAACTCGACCGCGAGATGCGGCAGCTGCGCGAGGCCGCGGAACGGCTGCGCCTGGTCGCGGCCGGCAGCATCTTCACCGCGCTGGAGCGCACCGCACGCGATGCCGCCCGTGTGCTGGGCAAGAGCGTCACGTTCGAAAGCGGCGGCGGCGACATCCGCCTCGACGCGCATGTGCTCGAGGCGGTGCAGGGGGCGCTGATCCAGATCGTGCGCAATGCCGTGGCGCACGGGATCGAGGCCGAGAGCGAGCGGCGCGCCATCGGCAAGCCGCCCTCCGGGCGTGTTTCCGTCCAGGCCGTCCGACGTGGCCGCCAGATCGTGTTCGTGTGCCGCGACGACGGGCGCGGGGTCGACCTCGACGCTGTGCACAAGGTCGCGCAGCAGCGTGGCCTGATCGGTCGGTCCACCAAGGAGGCCACGCCCCAGGACCTCGTGCGTCTGTTGCTGCGCGGCGGCATCAGCACCTCCAAGGCGGTCACCGACGTTTCGGGCCGGGGAGTGGGTCTCGACGTCGTGCGCGAGGGCGTCCAGCGGCTGGGTGGCGAGGTCGTGCTCAACACCGAGCGCGGCGTAGGCACCACCATCGAGCTCGTGATCCCCCCGTCACTCGCGTCCCTGGAGGCGCTGGTCGTGGAGTGCCAAGCCGCCGACGGAGCCGTGAGCCACACTTCCCTCCCCCTCGATGCCGTGCGCAGCACGTTGCGCGTTTCCGCGCGGGAGATCTCGCGCGGCTCGCCCGGCGACGCCATCATGTACGAGCACAAGGCGATTCCCTTCATGCCGCTGGCCGCGGCCATCGACGGCTCATCCTCCTCACCAAACCGCAGCTGGACCACCGTCATCATCGCGGGCGCCGAAGGCATGGCCGCAGTCGGCGTCGACCGCCTGCTCGGCACCAGCAGGGTCGTCGCGCGCCCGCTGCCCCGCCACCTCGCGGCCAGCCCGATCGTGGCAGGTGCCTCCCTCGACGCCGACGGCAACCCCCAGCTCGTCCTCGACCCCGATGGGCTCGTCAATGCCGCACGGCACGGGGGCATGGCCCGGCTCGATCCCCCGGCGCCGGAGCGACCGATCCTCGTCATCGACGACTCTCTCACCACGCGCATGCTGGAGCAGAGCATCCTCGAATCGGCCGGTTTCGACGTCGACGTCGCCCTGTCGGCGGAGGAGGCCCTCGAGATCCTCCGCCACAAGCGCTACGCCGTGATCCTGGTAGATGTGGAGATGCCGGGCATGGACGGCTTCACGTTCATCGAGCGCATCCGTGCGGACGCGGCGTTGCGCGACACGCCGGCGATCCTCGTCACCTCGCGAGCGTCGCCCGACGACCTGCAGCGGGGACGCGACGTCGGCGCCAACGGCCATATCGCCAAGAGCGAGTTCGATCAGGCCGAGCTACTGGCCATGATCCAACCGTTGATGAGGTAGCGGATGGCCAAGCTCCGCGTTCTTGTCGTCGAAGATTCCCCGACCGTGCGGCAGCGGCTGGTGGAGATCGTGAGCTGCGACCCCGACTTGGAGCTCGTCGGCCATGCCGAGGACGGCCGGCGCGGCATCGATATGTGCCAGCGATGCCGGCCCGACGTCATCACCATGGACATGATGCTGCCGATCATGAGCGGTCTCGCCGCCACCGAATACATCATGGCGCATTGCCCGACCCCGATCCTGGTGGTGTCGGCGTCGACCAACCGGGGCGAGCTTTTCAAGATCTACGAGGCGCTTGCTGCCGGCGCCGTCGATGTGCTGGAGAAGCCGACCGGAAATGAGCCGGACGGCGCATGGGAGCGCCGGTTCCTGGCAACCCTCAAGCTGGTGGCCCGCATCCGCGTCATCACGCACCCCCGCGCCAGGCTGGCGGGGCTGCGCGCACACGCGCCCAACCTCACCGCGCCCACTCCCGCTTCTCCCCGATTGCGGCCGGAGCACCGGCATAGCCTGGTCGCCATCGGCGCCTCGACAGGCGGACCGGGTGCGATCGTCGAGATCCTGCGGGGCCTGCCCCCGCAATTCCAGCTCCCGCTCCTTGTCGTGCTCCACATCAATGATCCGTTCGGCACCGCGTTTGCCGATTGGCTCGACGGGCAGACGGCCCGGCGCGTGACCAATGCGCGGGACGGGATGCCCCTGGAGTCGCTGGCGGGCCGCGTGGCGGTGGCCCCGGGCAACCGACATCTGCTCGTGCGCGACGGGCGGCTCCATCTCAGCGATGCGCCGGAGCGCCATTCGTGCCGACCCTCGGTCGACGTTCTCTTCGAGTCGGTGGCGGCGGAGTACGGCCCTCGGGCTGCGGCCTGCCTGCTGACGGGCATGGGACGCGACGGCGCGCAGGGCCTGCTCCGGATTCGCGAAGCCGGCGGCACGACGATGGCGCAGGACGAGGCGACGTCGATCGTGTACGGCATGCCGCGCGAAGCCGCCATACTGGGCGCGGCACAGCAGATCCTGCGTCTCGGCGACATTGCCCCCCGCATCGCCGCTTTGAACGGCGTGTTGGCGGAGGTCGGACCGTGAGCGGCACCGTCCTCATCGTCGACGACAGCCAGACCGTCCGCATGAGCCTTGTGGAGCTGCTCAATGCAGCGGACCTGCCGACAATGGCGTGTGCCACTGCCGCCGAGGCCCGGGCCGCACTCGCCCGCGAGCGCTTTTCCCTCGTGCTGCTCGACGTCCTGCTGCCCGACGGCGACGGTATCGAGCTCCTGCGCGAGATCCGGGCCACACCTTGCGCCAGCGACACAGCGGTCATGCTGCTGTCGACAGAAGCCGAGATCCGCGACCGCGTGCGTGGGCTGACCACGGGGGCCGACGAATACGTCGGCAAGCCCTACGATCCGGGCTACGTCGTAGCGCGGGCCCGAGAGCTCGCGCGCCGTGGCGACAGCGCCACTGCACCCAACGAGCGGACGGTGCTCGTAATCGACGACAGCATCACCTTTCGCGAGGAGCTGAAAGCGGCCCTGGAGGCCGCCTCCTACCGCGTGGTGGTCGCGGGAACGGGCGAGGAGGGCCTGCGGCTCGCCGCCGACCTGCGACCGACGGCGATCGTAGTCGACGGCATCTTGCCCGGCATGGACGGGGCCTCCGTCATCCGCCACATCCGGCTCGACGGGGCACTGCGCGGACTGCCTTGCCTGCTCCTGACTGCGTTGGAGGATCGCGCCGCCGAGATGCGCGCGCTCGAAGCCGGCGCGGATGCTTTCGTGCGCAAGGAGGAGGACGTCAGCCTCATCATCGCCAGGTTGAGCGCGATGCTGCGGGGCGCCGCAGCCCCGGTCGGAAAGCCGGCGATGGCGAGCCTGCAAGGACCCAAAAGGGTCCTCGCCGTGGACGATAGCGAGACCTATCTCCAGCAGGTCGCCGAGGCGCTGCGGGCGGACGGCTACGAGGTCGTGCTTGCCCGCTCGGGCGAGGAGGCCTTGCAGCTGCTCGCGGTTCAGCCCGTCGAATGCGTCCTGCTCGACCTGATGATGCCCGGCATCGGCGGCCGGGAGACCTGCCGGCGCGTCAAGAGCGCGCCCATCATGCGCGACATTCCCGTCGTCATGCTGACCGCGGTCGAGGATCGCGACGCCATGATCCAGGGCCTGAGCGCCGGTGCAGACGACTATATCGCCAAGTCGAGCGACCTCGACTTGCTGCGCGCGCGTGTGCTCGCCCAGATCCGCCGCAAGCAGTTCGAGGACGAGAACCGGTTGATCCGTGAGCAGCTGTTGCGGGCCGAGCTCGAAAGCGTCACGGCACGCTCGGCGCAGAAGAGTGCCGAGGCGCGCGCTTCCCTGGTCGAGGAGCTCGAGGCCAAGAACGCCGAGCTCGATGCCTTCAGCTATTCCGTGGCCCATGACCTGCGCGCGCCGCTGCGCAGCCTCGATGGGTTCAGCCTGGCGTTGCTCGAGGACTACACGCAGTGCCTCGACGAGGAAGGGTGCCAATACCTCCGCTACATTCGCGAGTCGGCGCAGCAGATGGCGCTGTTGATCGACGACTTGCTCGAGCTTTCCCGGGTGACGCGGAGCGACTTCCGGCGTGAGCCCGTCGACCTTGCGCAGATCGCCCGTGCGATTGCCACACGCCTGCAGGAGACCGCGCCCGAGCGTCGCGTGCAATTCATCATCGGCGACGGGCTCGAAGTGGACGGCGACGCCCGGCTGCTGGCCATCGCACTGGAGAACCTGATCGGCAACGCCTGGAAATATACCGGCAAGCGTGCCGAGGCCCGCATCGAGATAGGGGCCGCGGCGGAAGCCGGCCCCGAAACGTATTTCGTCCGCGACAACGGTGCGGGCTTCGATATGGCCTACGCACAGAAGCTTTTCGGTGTGTTCCAGCGCCTGCACTCGGCCCGCGAGTTCGAGGGCACCGGTATCGGCCTGGCGACGGTGCAACGCATCATCCGCCGTCACGGGGGAAAGATCTGGGGTGAGGGCAAGATCGATCAGGGAGCCACATTCCGCTTCACCGTCCCCTCGAGCACAGGATCGAGTCCATGAGCGAACCATTCGAGCGCAGCATCCTGCTGGTGGAGGACAATGCCAAGGACGAGGCCCTGACGCTTCGCGCGCTCAAGAAGGCCAACATCCTCAACAGGGTGAGCGTGGTGCGCGACGGCGCCGAGGCGCTCGAGTTCCTGCTTGGCAACGGCACCGATGCCGCCGTCGATCCCGCCCCGTTGCCGCAGCTCGTGCTGCTGGATCTCAAGTTGCCCAAGGTCGACGGCCTGGAGGTGTTGAAGCGCATCCGCGCCAACGAGCGAACTTGCCTGCTGCCGGTCGTCATCCTCACGACATCCACGGAGGAGAAGGACCGCATGGAAGGCTACCGGCTGGGTGCCAACAGCTACGTCAAGAAGCCCGTCGATTTCCGCCAGTTCGCGGACGCAGTCCACCAGCTTGGGCTCTACTGGCTGGTCCTCAACGAGCAACCGCCGCAACCCGGTTGCGCGCGGTGAACGGAGTTGGAGATGGGTACGCCGCTGCGCGTCCTGATCATTGAAGACAACGAGCTTGACGCCGCCCTGCTGGTTCGCGAGCTCAAGCGCGGCAGCTACGACGTCACCTACGAACGGGTCGACACCGAGCCGGCGACGGCCGAAGCCCTGGCCCGCCAGACATGGGACCTCGTGCTGTCCGACTACGCCATGCCGACCTTCAGCGCCCTGGGAGCGGTCCGCCTTCTGGCAGCATCCGGCCGCGACGTGCCCTTGATCGTCATATCGGGGTCGGTCGGCGAGGAGGCGGCGGTCGAGGTCATGCGCGAGGGAGCGCACGATTTCCTGTTCAAGGGCAAGCTCGCGCGCATGTTTCCCGTGATCGAGCGCGAGCTGCGGGAATCCGCGCGGCGCGCCCAGCATCGCGACACCCAGGCGCGGATGCGGCAGATGGAGAAGATGGATGCTCTCGGTCAGATGACCGGCGGCATCGCCCACGACTTCAACAACATCCTCGCCGTGATCATCGGCATGACCGAGCTCGCGGCGGCCCACGCCGCCGACAATCCCAAGCTCGCCGCCATGCTGACGCAAATCGACGAATCAGCCGAGCGCGGCGCCCAACTCGTACAGCGGCTTCTCGCCTTCGCGCGCAAGCAGCCACTGAAGGCCACCGTGCTCGATCTCAACCAGACGATCGAGCGAGCGGTCGGCATGCTCGAGCGTACGCTGGGCGAGCACGTCAGTCTCCAACGCGCGCTGGTGCCGGACCTCTGGCCGGCTATGGTCGATCCCTCCCAGCTCGAGCACGCCATCCTCAATCTTGCCGTCAATGCCCGCGATGCCATGCCCAAGGGCGGCCGGCTCGTGATCGAAACCGGCAACGTGAGCCTGGACGAGGACTATGCCGCCCGGAATTCAGAGGTGACCCCGGGCGACTATGCCTCCATCGTGGTCACGGATTCCGGCACCGGCATGCCCCGCGATGTGATCGAGCGCGCGTTCGAGCCGTTCTTCACCACCAAGGAGGTCGGGCGCGGCACCGGTCTCGGCCTCAGCATGGTGTACGGCTTCGTCAAGCAGTCCGGCGGGCACGTGAAGATCTACAGCGAGGTCGGTCACGGCACGAGCATCCGCCTGTACCTGCCGCGGGCGGCGCAGGCGGCAGCGGCGCTGCAGGAGGTCGCCGATCCTGCGAGCCTCACGCTGGCAGTCAGCGGCGCCAGCATTCTCGTGGTCGAGGATGATCCCGCCGTGCGCAAGATGGCGGTGAACATCCTCGAGGACCTCGGCTACAAGGTCAGTCAGGCGCCGGACGGCCGCAGCGCGCTCGATATTCTGCGTGGCTGCGAGCACATCGACCTGCTGTTCACCGACATGGTCATGCCCAACGGCGTGAACGGCCAGGATCTGATCCGCATGGCGCGCCAGATGCGCCCCGCCATGAAAGCGCTGCTCACGTCGGGCTACTCCGAGCAGTTCCTCAAATCGCAGCAGAATGCGGCGCCCGGCATGCAGCTCCTCAACAAGCCCTATCGCCGGGAGATGCTGGCGACAGCCGTGCGAGATGCCCTCAGCCGCGAGCTTGCTCACTAGGCGAGGATCGCTTCGGACGGAATCCGTGCGCGTCGCGAGGTTGGTGCACGCAAGGCCCGGCGGTCATCCCGGGCTCTCCTCGAGTTTTAGCTCGGCAGCGATGAGCGTGGCGGGCTCGGCCTGCCCAAGGGCCAACGACGGCTCCGTCCGGCCCGGCTCCGGCTGCAGAACGAGCAAGCCGTCCGTCTGCCCGACCAGGGGAACCTGATTGCCCGTGGACGTGGAGGCATCGGCCGCGTAGGCCTGCTCGAGCACACCGGGCGTCAGCTCGGCCGAGAATGGTGCCTTGACCGTCAACATCACTGTGCCGGCAACGGCGGGCTTGCCGCCCCCTGGGCTGATGAATTGCAGCGTCGCAGAATAGGTTTCCTCAGGCCCGCTGTTGCCGGGCCTGAATTGGCAGAGGGATGCGCGGCCTTCGGCCTTCTCGGCAAGCCCGCCGCCGCTCTGCGGCTCGATGCTGCACGTCAGGCTCCCGATCTCCTGCACCGCCTGCTCTGCGCATCCCGCAGGCCATGGCGCCAGGGCGATCCCCGACGCCAGGCACGCAACGAACTGCACCGCTGCCAGTTGGTTCCGCATGCCGGGACAACGTCGTGGCGGCCATGCCGTTCCGCGGGCCGCCGTGGTCCACAACCGCACGGCGGGCATCGCCCGACAGCGCCGGCTGTCGTCCTGACCGGACTAGGTCCCACGCGACAGCGCCTGATCGGCTCAGCGCGCCCGGAAATAGTCGTCGAAGCGTATCCCGAGACGCCCGGTCGTGCGCCACACCACCGTGGCGGCGCGCTGGCTGGTCCCATCATGCAGCTCGAGGTGCTGCGGGACCGATGCGTCCGCCTCGACCTTGACCTGAGCCCCGGACGCGGAGGCACGCTGCAGCGTGCATTCAAGCGCACGCGACCCGTCGGAAAGCAAGAGTACACCTGTGCGCGGACAATTCATGAACCTCTCCTACGCGGCGTACGTTAACAATCTAAACCGCGCGCGGGCTCTCACGTTCCACGTTTTTCGTTAACAACGCCCTTCCGCCCACCTCGCGCCGGCGTAGCGCCGCCGACGAGCCCAAGGAGTAAACTCCTGAAATAAGACATTGGTGGGTGTAGCAGGACTCGAACCTGCGACCCGCTGATTAAGAGTCAGCTGCTCTACCAACTGAGCTATACACCCGCGCTCGCCTGGGTCCCCGATCGGCTGCCCGCGAGAACCAAAGGGGCCCGCCCCGGACAGCAGGGGGGCCCCGATGCGCGCGTTCATGTAACATCGCGGCCCCAGACTGTCCAGGCGCACGCAGCCCGAGGCGCGCCCTGCGCCCGCGGGCTATCGCAGCCCCCTCACGGCCCGATCAGCAGGTGCTGGCGCTCGCTCAGCTCCTGCAGCACCGCCGCCGTGCCCTTGATGACGCAGTGCATCGGGCTTTCCGGCAACACGAACTTGGCGCCGACCCGCTCCTTCAGCGCCACGTCCAGGCGGTCGAGCAGCGCCCCGCCCCCGGTCAGCACGATGCCGCGCCGCGTGACGCTCTCGGCGATCTCCGGCGTGAGGTCCTCCAGCGCGCGCTGCACGAACTCGGCGATCTCGCCGACCGGCCCGGCAAGCGCCTCCGCCATGTCGCGGGGCCCCAGCACCACGGTCTTGAAGCGCCCCTCGCGCAGGTCGCGGCCCTTGATGTGGATCTCCACCTGCCGCGCGTTGGCGGGCCCATTGGCGTTGGCAAGCGCCGTGCCGGCCTCGATCTTGATGCGCTCGGCATTGCCCTCGCCGATGACGAGGCCGTGCCGGCGGCGCACGTAGCGCATGATGGCCTCGTCCATGGCGTTGCCCGCGACCCGCAGCGAGCGCGCCTGCACCACGTGGCCCTTCCACAGCACGGCGATGTCGCTGGTGCCGCCGCCGATGTCGACCACCATGAAGGCGGCGGGCCCGTCGATCGGCAGGCCGGCGCCGAGGGAGGCCGCCACCGGCTCCTCGATCAGATACACCTTGCGCGCGCCCACCGAGACCGCGGTCTCGTAGACCGCGCGCCGCTCCACCGGCGTGGCGCCCGCCGGCACGCAGATGAGGATGCGCGGCCGGCGAAAGCCCAGCATGCGCTTGGCCCGGGAGATGAACTGGCGCAGCATCTCCTCGGTGGCGATGAAGTCGGCGATGACGCCGTCGCGCATGGGGCGCACGAGCTCGATGGGCTCGGGCGTCTTGCCATGCATGGCCTTGGCCTTGAGGCCGACGGCGAGCACCACGCGCTGCCCGCCGCGCACCTGCACGGCCACCACCGAGGGCTCGTCGATGATGATGCCGCGCCCCACCACGTGCACGAGCGTGTTCGCCGTGCCCAGATCGATGGCGATATCGTCGGAGAATGCGCGTGAAACGCCCGAAAGCATGGCCATCGCTGCATCGCTGCGAGGGGACCCGAGGCCTTCCCCGCACCCCGGTCCCATCTGCCAAAATCCGCCGGCCGTCCGCTATTCGCCCGCGGATTCCGGTTTGAGCCCCAATAGGATAGACGACTCGGGGCCGCCCGCCAACCAAGGCGCACGAGGAGAGTTATCGCGCAAGGGAGGCGGCTTGCTCGGTGCGGCGTTTCGGGGGAGCATCGCCGCACCCACGGCCATCGGAGCCATTCCCCAATGTCAGCCATGCCCCCGCGCGGACCCGCTTCAGGACCTCCCCTACCAACCCCGGCATCGGCGAGATCCACACCGAGCCCGAGCGCGTCAAGGACATGCCCTACGCGCCGGCGATCCGCGTCGAGGCCCCCGGCGACCTGCTGTTCATCTCCGGCGCCACGCCCTCGCCGCTCTACCACAAGCACCCCCACGAGTTGCACGAGCACGATCACCCCGTGCGCATCGAGGACCAGACGCGCCGCGCCATGGAGACGATCAAGACCATCCTCGCCCACCAGGGCCTGACCTGGACCGACGTCGTGAAGGTCACGAAGTACCTGACGGACATGCGCGACATGGACGGCATGGTGGCGGTCATGGCGGAGTATTTCGGCCCCTGGTCCCCCGCCAGCACCACGGTGTGCGTCAACCAGCTCTCGACGCCGGGCGCGCGGGTGGAGTTGGAGATGGTGGCGGTGTATCCGCGGGGTCATTACCCGTCCCCGCGAGTCTGACACAGCGTGGTAGGCGACGCAGCAGCTCGCCACCAACCCATCATCCCGTGCAGGCGTCGCGCCGGGGCGCGGCGCCGAAGGCGCGGGACCCAGGCACCGATCGGCAGGCTGGGTCCCGGATCCGCTGACGCGAATTCCGGGATGACAAGCGCGGGTTATCTTAGGTGTCAGACCCTGCGGGTCTGACACCGTGGCTCACGTTCTGCAGAGTGCGGTCAGACCCGCAGGGGGCTGGCCCCTACTTGACCGCCACCAGCACCACCGCGGGATAGTCGAACCGCACCGTATCGCCCGTCGCGGCGGGCGTTGACGCCCATGGTGTCGCCGTCGACCTGAGCGTCGATCATGGCCCGCAGCTTGGCGCGGTCGTCGTTGGCCGGGAACGCCGCGGCCACCAGGCGCTCGCGCTCGGCCGGCACGCCATAGAAGGTCACGCTGCGGCTCGGGCAGGCCGGCGTCGCGAAACAGCGCCAGATACGAGGCGAGCGGGCGGAACTCCACCGTGGAGGGGTCGCGGTGCCGCTCCATGGCGTTGAGGGCCGCGGCCTTGGCCGGATCGTCGGAGGCCAGCGCGTCGCACACGACGATGCGCCCGCCGGGCCGGCACACGCGGATCATCTGGGCCAAGGCCCTGGCCGGCTCCTGCAGGTGATGGAACGCGTAGCGGCAGCTGACGATGTCGAAGGCGCCGTCCGGCGAAGGGCAGCGCATAGACGTCGCCCCGGTGCCATTCGACGTTGCCGAGCCCCTTGGCGGCGGCGAGCTCGGCGCGCCTCCACCAGCATGGCCTCGGTGGCGTCGAGCCCCGTGGCTCGGCGCACACGCCCCGCGAACGCGCACACGACCGAGCCCGGGCCGCAGGCCACATCGAGGGAGACGTCGCTCGGCGAGCGGAGCGGCGGCGCCGACCAGCAGGTCGAGCGCGGCCTGGCTGTGGTGCGTCGGCGAAGCCGCAAACTGCGGCGCCTGGCGGGTGAACTGGTCGGCGATGGTGGCGGCATGCGCGGCGGCTGCACCGCCGTCGTGATTGGCTCGGTCATCCTTGAGCCTCCGAAGGCAGGTGCGCGACCCTTCTCTGGGGAGGGGCCCGAAGGGCGGATGAGGGGGCCTTGCAGATCGCCCCTCACCCTGTTCGCCAAATGGCTTGCGACCGCGTCAATACGGGGATGAGGCCGTGGGACGCGCGAGGCCGCGGCCGTAAGTCATGGCGATCAGCCCTCTGCCCCATGCGGAGAGGCGTCCGGCGTGACGCGGATTACGCGCTCTGCTGCGCGTGGAGGCGCCCGCGCTTGGCGAAGAGCTTGTTGAGCGCGCTCAAGTAGGCCTTGGCGGAGGCCACCAGCGTGTCGGGGTCTGCCGCCCGCGCGGTGACGGCGCGGCCACCCTCGGCCTCGTCCTCGAGGCGCACCGACACCTCCGCCTGCGCATCGGTGCCCTCGGTGACGGCATGCACCTGGTAGAGTGCGAGCTTGGCCTTGTGCGGCACCAGCTTGTTGGATGGCATTGAAGGTGGCATCGACGGGGCCGTTGCCCGTCGACTGCACGGTCTGCTGGCGGCCCTCGCCCATGTCGAGGGTGAGCGTGGCCGACTGCGGGCCCATGGTGCCGGCGATCACCTGCAGGGCCACGACCTTCATGCGGTCCTGGGCGGTGGCGATCTCCTCGTCGACCAGCGCCTCCAGATCCTCGTCGTAGACGTGCTTCTTGCGGTCGGCCAGCGCCTTGAACCTGTTGAACGCATCCTCCAGCGCGTTCTCGCCGAGCTCGTAGCCCAGCTCCTTGAGCTTGGCGCGGAAGGCGGCGCGGCCGGAGTGCTTGCCCATGACGAGGGAGGTCTTGGACACGCCGACCGACTCCGGCGTCATGATCTCGTAGGTCTGCGTATGCTTGAGCATGCCGTCCTGATGGATGCCCAACTCGTGCGCGAACGCGTTGCGCCCCACGATCGCCTTGTTGTACTGCACCGGGAACGACGTCGCCGCCGCCACCAGCTTGGAGGCGCGGTTGAGCATGGTGGCGTCGACCCCGACCTCGTAGGGCAGCGCATCGCCGCGCGTCTTGATGGCCATCACGATCTCTTCCAGCGCGGCGTTGCCGGCACGCTCGCCGATGCCGTTGATGGCGCACTCCACCTGGCGCGCGCCGGCGCGGATGCCGGCCAGCGAGTTGGCCACGGCCATGCCGAGGTCGTTGTGGCAGTGCACCGAGAAGATCACCTTCTCGGAGCCCGGCACCTTCTCCATTACGGTGCGGAACATCTGGTAGTATTCCTCGGGCGTGGCGTAGCCCACGGTGTCGGGGAGGTTGATGGTCGAAGCGCCGGCCTTGATCGCCGTCTCGACGCACCGGCAGAGGTAGTCGATCTCCGTGCGGGTGGCGTCCTCGGCCGACCACTCCACGTCCTCCACCCAGTTGCGCGCGCGGGTGACCTGGAAATGCACCATCTCCAGCACCTGCTCCGCCGACTTCTGCAGCTTGAACTTGCGATGCACCGGCGAGGTGGAGATGAACGTGTGCACGCGCGGGCGCGCCGCGTGTTTCACGGCTTCGCCCGCCCGGTCGATATCCTGCTCTCCGGCACGGCATAGTCCCGCCACCACCGAGCGCTTGAGGCGCCGGGCAATCTCCGAGACGGCGGCGAAGTCGCCTTCGGACGCGATCGGGAAGCCTGCTTCGATGATGTCGACGCCCATCTCGTCGAGGAATTCGGCGATCTCGATCTTCTCTTCGTGCGTCATGGTGGCGCCAGGGCACTGCTCGCCGTCGCGCAGGGTTGTATCGAAAATGAAAACGCGATCGGTGTTGGAGTTGTGAGACTGGGGTGCGGATGCAGCGGCAGTCTTGGTGGAATGGGGCGGGATGGGGCATGGGATGTGGTCCTGTTGCGGGCCTGGCTCATGACTGAGGCCCAAGAATTGAGGATCGGTTTAATTTCGTCCCCTGAGCGGCTGTGCCGGCGTGCCGGCCACGAGCGAGGCTCAGGGGCTGGTAAGGAGCAGGGCAAGGCCGATCGCTGCGGCGGCGGACAAAAGTCCGGCCGTCAACTTCGCAGCAATGGAGCTTCTGGTGCTCACGGGGCTTGCTCGTACAAAGGGGCCTTGGGTAGGCCGCTCGCGGCGCCACTTAAGCCGCAGTTTTCGCGCGATGGCAAGCGCAATTTCCTGCGCCGGCACCAATGGAGACTCCACAGGAGGCCCTATTCGCGCTCTCACACCTCGATTTTGCCCTCGGCCACCCGCACGGCGTGACCGCCGATGCGGACGGACGCGAGCTTGCCGCCGTCAACGTGGAGCGAGAGCTCGATCCGGCTCGGGCGGCCCATCTCGTAGCCCTGCTCGAGGCTGCGCTTGTGCTCCCCATCAGGCAGCGGGTCGAAGCGGTGCACCACGCCCGCGAAGGCTGCCGCCGCCGAACCCGTCGCCGGGTCCTCGGGCACACCCATATCGGGCGCGAACATGCGCGCATGGAATGACGAAGTGTTGTGCACGGTCTGGCGGCAGTAGACGAATGCGCCCGTATGGCCCTGCCTGCGCATGACGGTCGCCCAGTGCTGGGGCGCCACCTGTGCCTTGGCGATGGCCTCGAGCGTGGCGACGGGCACGAACACGAAGCTGTTGCCGGCCGCAAACTTTGTGGGGCGATGGTTCTCGAAGCCGATCTCGCCGGGAATGAGCCCGAGCGCGGAGGCGAGCTGGTCCGTGGGGGGCGGGTTGCCGCCGTCCTCCGGCAGCTTCGGGGCATCGAACTCTGCGAATGGGGCCGCGCCGGCGCGCAGCCGCACGCCGACCCTGACGGTGCCGATCTCCTCCTCCAGCACGATCAGGGCCTCGCTACGCCCGCCCGCTGCCGGGGTTCTCAGCTCCGCCAGCAGGGCACCGGCACCAACGGTGGGGTGGCCCGCGAACGGGATCTCGGCGGCCGGGGTGAAGATGCGCACGCGCGCGGTGTGCCTGGCCTCCCGCGGCTTCAGCACGAACAGGGTCTCGGACAGATTGAATTCGCGGGCAATGGCCTGCATGCGCCGCCCATCGAGTGCGTCGGCGGCGAGCACCACCGCCAGCGGGTTGCCGGCAAAGCGCGTATCGGTGAACACATCGAGGATATGGAACTGGAGCTGCATGGCCAAATCCCCGGTGGGTTGGTTGGGCGCGCACATTGCCGGATTCCAGGGGCGCTTCCAAGCTGCCGCGGGCGATGTGACGATTTTCACGAGGCGAGGTGGGCCGCGCGCGCACTCACCTTCTTTTGCCAATTATTTCAAGGTCTTCACTTCTTTTCGGGGCCATTGAATAGCCCAATTGTCGCCGGCATTGGCCCCGCTCATGCGACCCCATCCATGGCGTCGTCCCAACCGCGCATCGCATTCCGCGTTGCCGCGGGTCGGGCCAAGAGACCGATCGAGACCGGGAGAGCGCGTCGGAAGCGCGCGATCCCGTAGGGGCGGCGAGGACACCCCGCGTCTTCGTCGCCCCTGCTGCGGTCGTCCCGATCGCGTTTGCAAAGCCGAGTGCGGCAAGACGCGCTCCAACACGGAAGAGGTTGCCATGTCGAAGGTTGGTCAGAGAGCGAAACGCGCCGTCGTCCTTGTCGGCGGCGTCGTCGCCATGCTGGCATCCCTTCCGGCACCGACGGCGCTCGCGGCCGATCTCGGTGGGGCGCCCCGGCAGAGCATCAAGGACGAGCCCCTGCCCTACGCGCCCCAGTTCTCGTGGACCGGCCTCTACATCGGCGCGCATGTGGGCTACGGCTGGTCAGACCTCGACTGGCAGTTCGACGCCACGCCCGGGATCGGCACCGGCCACACCGGCGAGGGAGGATTGCTGGGCGGCCAGATTGGCTACAACGTGCAGGTCAAGCAGTTCGTGTTCGGCATCGAGGCCGACGCGACCAACTCCTGGATGGACGGGAGCACGGCCTGCCCGAACGCAGCCTTCAATTGCGGCCACAGCTTCAACTGGCTGGCCTCCTTGCGCGGCCGCGCCGGCGTTGCCGTCAACGGCAACCGCACCCTGCTGTACGCCACCGCGGGCGGCGCGTGGGCCGACGTCGACTATGCCGCCACGGATGCCGTGACGGGCGCCAAATTCGGCACCGGCTTCAACGAGCGCCACTTTGGCTGGGTAGCCGGCGGCGGCGTCGAGCACATGCTGACGTCGAACCTCTCCGCCAGGATCGAATACCTCTACTACGGATTTGATTCAGTGACCGCGCCGGCCGGCGCGCTGGGCGCCGGCCCTGCCGCCCTCGACCTGTCGACGCAGACGGTCAGGTTTGGCCTCAACTTGAAGTTTTGAGCCTAGAGCGAAGCGATTCTGCTCTAGAGGCACTTGAAGATCGGCGAGCCGCACTTGACGTAGTCGATCTCGTGCCAGACGCAGCAGGGCTCGTCGACCTTGCACACAAAGGTCCTGATCTTGCCCGAGTATTTCATCTTCACCTTGCACACCTTCTCGCCCTTGCCGGCCTTCAGCGCATGCGCGGGGCCACTCGGCAGCGCGAATGCGCCGATCCCGAGCGACAGGCCCAAAACCAGGAGAAAACGGGTCATGGCACACCTTCCAACTTTGCTGTGACGCCCACATCGAAGGCGACATTATTGCCGTCCACCGTAAGCCTGGGTAGAGCCTGAAAGCCTCACCCTTCGACCGATCTGCCGCCGGGTCGGAAGCCTTCCCAGATCAAGGGGAAGCAGCTGGGGGCAATTCATCCTCGTCCCGGGGGTGCCGGCGCCCCGGCTTTGCTGAATCCTGCATTGATTGTCTTGCTCTTGTGTGGGGCGCGCCGACTTGACTTTTGCGTGCGCCCGCCGCTTGTGAGGGCTGCCAGCTGCATAGGAGCTCCTTCACGCCATGGTTGCCCGCATCTTCAGGCCCGCGCAAACGGCCATGCAATCGGGTCCCGCCCGCACCAAGGAATGGATGCTGGAGTACGAGCCCGAGGCGCCACGGGAAATCGACCCGCTCATGGGCTGGACCAGCTCGCGCGACATGAAGGCCCAGCTCCGGCTCAGCTTCGAGACGAAGGCGGAGGCGATCGCCTACGCGGAGCGCAACGCGATTGCCTATCGTGTCCTGGAGCCGAAACCGCGGCAGCCCGTGCGCAAGTCCTACGCCGACAACTTCCGCTTCGGCCGCAACGGCGCCTGAACTCACTGACACCGACGTTTCGAGGTCCCGCGCCTGCGCGGCGCGCCGTCACGTCGCGATCATGCTCGGCATAACGCCCAGGTGATCCTCGACCCTGACAACGCCTGGCACGCCTTCGACCAGCACGCGCAACGCATCGCGCTGTTCCTTGGAATCGACCGCGCCCCAAAGCTCCACCACCCCGTCCTTGACGCCAACGCTCACATAGGCCGACCGAAGCCAGGTCTGCGCCTTCACCTGGTCCCAGATCGCTTTTTGCAAAGCCCCGCTGTCGGGTCTCGGCGCGGGTGAGCCGATCTCGACCTCGGCCAGCTTGCGCACGAGGTCCGCGCGGCTGATCATGCCGACAAGCTTGCCGCCCTCCATCACGGGCACCTGGCGGATGCGGTGGCTGTCGAGGAGATCGGCCACCTCGGCGAGACTTGCCTGCGGCGATACCGAGACCAGGAAGCGGCTCATCACGTCCTTGGCCCGCAACGCATGGCTCTTGATGAACTCGCGCGCCCTGGCGTTGGGATCGGCGAACGCCTCCAGCCACCACTTGCGCTTCTTCTCCGTCTCCGTCTCGCTGCGATGGCCCAGGTCCGTCTGGCTGACGATGCCCACGACCCGACTGTCCGCAGACACCACCGGCACAGCGCTGATGCGGTGACGCACCAGCAGCGCGGCCACCTCGCTTACCGTTGTGTCCAGGCCGACCGTCACCACATCCTTGGTCATGACTTCACGCGCTTGCATGGCACTACCTCCCAAAGTTCCCACATCTCATCCTGAGATCGGCCCGCCGTGCGGGGGAATTCGCCCCTGCCGACTCATTCCACGCGCACCGGCACCCTCTGGCGTTCACCCGGGCCGGGCTGCAGCTTGGCGACCCTGACGCCGAGGACCCTGTTCCTGAGTGGCGCACTGCCCGCGCTATGCGATCTCTCGACCGTGAGTATCCGTCAGCATCGCGGATCGGCCGCACGCTGCCTTGACCAGGGTCAATTGCCGTGCCGAAAAGGTATCGGCCGGTCGTTACATCTGCGCGCCTCGAGCGTCACGCCGTTGCTTCGAAATAGCTCGACTGCGTGTGCACCTTCGGGCGGTCAAGGAAGAGCTTCCAGTTGCCGCCCGCCCAGCAGCCCGGCTGTCAACGTCGGTTCCTCGCAGTGAAGGGAAATCGGAACAAGTACAACTGTTGATTGGCAGCAACACGCGCCTGCTTGAATATCGCAGCCTATCACCTTTACGTTGTTGCTACTTGCGTGCCGTAGAACCTGGTGGATACCTTGCCTGCGCTCAGATCCATTTGCCGAGTTGGACAATCATGCTGCAAACCCCTGGCGTGAAGGATGCCGGTCGCCGTGCAGTCACCATCGTGGTGGCCGGCGTTGCTCTGCTCTCGTTCATCCTGCCTTCACACCGCGCGGTGGCCCAGGATACCGGCTGGTTCAGTTTCGGCGCCTCGTCTCCGCGTCGGGCGACCAGGGTGCGCCGTCATAGGGCACCGAGGCTTGCACGACAAAGCGACGACGCGACGGAGAGGCTCCAAAAGCGCAAGACGGACGAGATTGCCAACTCCAAGAAGAAGGCTGCCTCGAGCCCCGCCGGACCCTTGTTTGCGGTCCTCTCGCTCTCTGATCAGCACATCTCGGTCTACAACAGCAGCGGTCTCGTCACACGCGGGAAGGTCTCGACCGGCATGCCTGGCCATCGCACGCCGGCAGGCATCTACAGCATCATCGGCCGCGAAAGGTATCACCGCTCCAACATCTACAGCGGCGCGCCGATGCCGTTCATGCAGCGCATCACCTGGTCCGGCATCGCCCTCCATCTGGGTGTCGTGCCTGGCTATCCGGCCTCGCACGGCTGCATCCGGCTTCCTGCCGGCTTTGCGCAGCAGCTCTGGGGTATGACCAAGATCGGCGAGCGCGTCGTCGTCTCGCCCCATGACGTCAAGCCAGCCGAGATAGTGAACCCTTTGCTTCCCGTTCCCCAATTGCAGCCCGCACCCGCGCTTGTAACGGAGAATAGGCCGGCAAAAGTCGCGGAGGCCGCGACATCAGCGAGCGAACTCCCCGCTGCCGCAACCAAGTTGCTGAACCCGATCGAATATGCTCGCGCGTTGAAGGTGCGTGCCGCAGCGGATGTGGCGTCTGCCACGAAGGCCATCAAGGAATATTCCGAGCGAACTGGCGCCAAGCCAGCCGAAATCCGCAAGGCTCTGGCTGAACTGCGAGCTGCGGAGGCTGCCCGCGCTCAGGCTGAAGCAAAGCTTGCCGCCAAGACAAAGGCGCTGGAGGTTGCAAAACGGCCGGCAGCCCGAGAGGCCGCTGAGACTGCCAAGAGGGCGGCTGAGGCCCACCTCGTCGAGACCAC
The DNA here is from genome assembly GCA_963738065.1 of uncultured Alphaproteobacteria bacterium. GTDB lineage: Bacteria > Pseudomonadota > Alphaproteobacteria > Rhizobiales > Hyphomicrobiaceae > AWTP1-13. The sequence continues at coordinate 15,685 of CAVTVO010000031.1, read as the reverse complement.
CCAGAAGCTCGACGAGGCAAAGGCCAGCGAGGCGCTCAAGACGCCCGAAGCGCGCGAGGCGCTCGAGGCAGAGCAGTCGCTGAAAGAGGCTCGCAGGGCGCTGGCGAATGCCCAGGCAGCCGCAAAGGAAGCTGAGAGGCGAGTTTCGCCGGTGTCCATTCTTGTCAGCAAGAAGGACTTGCGCGTCTACATTCGCCAGGGCTTGGCTCCCGTGCTCGACGCGCCGGTGAAAATCCGCGACCCGGACGTTCCTCTGGGCACCCATGTCTATATCGCATCGAGCGCGCAGAACGGGGGAACGCAGCTCGGTTGGTCGGTGGTGTCGATGCCGTCCGCGAACCCGAATGCCACTTCGCACCGCTCGCGGTCGGAACGGCGCCACGATCCGAAGGCAGATCAAGTAAATTCGCCGCCACCGTCGGATGCCGCCCAGGCGCTCGAGCGTGTCGACATACCGAAGGAAGTCCGCGAGCGCATTTCGCAGCTCCTATGGGTCGGCAGCTCACTTATCATCTCCGACCGCCCCCTCAGCGACGAGACCAGCGACATCGGCACGGATCTGGTCGTCACGATCCGATAAATCCCTCCACTGGGCGGTCCTTGCTTTGCTCCGCCTTGCTTGGGAGAGATCGCGTAGATCACGGGAAGGATGGGCACCTGAGCCCCGGGAACACCCGTGAACGAGCCATCCGGCCGTTTCTGCTGCCCAACAATGATGCAATCTGGCCAACGAACCTGTATTCTGAGGCATGACGCCTGTTGCACCGTTAGGCACCCGCGCACCCTTCCGCCAATTTGCCCGCTTGCCAAGCGCACTCTGGTGCTCGCCCGGGCGGCTGTTTGCGCTGCTTCTCATCTGCCTCGTTGCCGCCCCTGTTTTCCAAGTTTCTGCCCAGCACCCGCCCGATCGCTCCGTGCTGCTGATCGACATCAAGGGTGCGATTGGATTTGTTGCTGCTGACCAGCTGGCAAAAGGCATCGAACGCGCCACCGCCCAGGGCTCACCAGCCCTGATCGTACGGCTCGACACGCCTGGCGGACTGCTATCCTCCACCCGCGAGATGATCCAGGCGATCCTTGCATCGCGCGTCCCGATCGTGATGTACGTCGCTCCGAGCGGCAGCCGAGCAGCGAGCGCAGGCACCTACCTCCTGTATGCGGCGCATGTGGCCGCGATGGCGCCGAGCACCCACTTGGGTGCTGCCACCCCGATTGCTCTCGCTCCACTTGGCTTTTCCCGTCCGCCGCCATCGAAGTCCGACTCGGACAAGGAGCGCGAGCCCGACGTCTCGACTCGAAAGAGCGTGAACGATGCCGTGGCCTACATCCGGTCGCTTGCAGAACTAAGGGGCCGCAACGCGGACTGGGCCGAGAAAGCGGTGCGTGACGCGGCCTCGCTCACCGCGTCCGTGGCCCTCAAAGAGCACGTTGTCGACGTGATCGCCACGAACCTCGACCAGCTCCTGTCGAGCATCGACGGACGATCGGTGACGACCGCTGCGGGTGAGATTCGGCTGAGCACGAAAGGGCGCACCATCCTGGAGCTCAAGCCCGACTGGAAGATGCAACTGATGTCGGCCATCACAGATCCCAACGTCGCCTTGATCCTGCTGATGATCGGCATCTACGGCATTCTGTTCGAATTCTGGAGCCCTGGTGCCGTCGCCCCCGGTGCCATTGGTGGCATCTGCCTGCTCGTGGGTCTGACCGCCCTGTCCATGCTCCCCGTAAACTTCGGTGGGTTCGCGCTGCTCCTGCTGGGCATCGCCCTCATGGTGGCGGAGGCTTTCACTCCTGGCTTCGGTATGGCCGGGCTCAGCGGGATCGCCGCCTTTGCGGTCGGGGCCCTCTTCCTCTTCGATCCGGCCCAGTCGGATATCCCCGTCAGGGTATCGTGGCAGGTGATTGCCGGGATGGCGCTCCTCAGCGGCACTTTCTTTGTCGGCGTTCTGGGGTTCGCCATGCGGGCGCGCAGCCGCCCGGTGCGGACCGGGGCCGAGCAGATGATCGGAAGCGCGGGCGTGGTCGTGAGTTGGGCCGCCAGCAAGGGCCGCGTCCATGTTGGCGGCGAGCTGTGGGAAGCGCAGGCAAGTCAGTCGCTCGCAACCGGCCAGAAGGTACGCGTCATCGGCCGTTCGGGCCTGATCCTCGGCGTTGAGCCAAGCACCTGAATCGGGGAAGAAGCATGCCAGACTCACAAGGACTGTTCACGTTGTTCTCGGGCGCGCTGCCGCTGCTCGTCGTTGTCGCGATTGCCGCCTATTCAATCCGCATTCTGCGCGAATACGAGCGTGGCGTCGTCTTTCTGCTCGGTCGCTTTTGGAAAGTGAAAGGGCCGGGCCTGGTCATTATCGTGCCGTTTGTTCAGCAGATGGTGCGCATGGATCTTCGCACGCGCGTCCTCGATGTCCCGCCGCAAGACGTCATCTCCAAGGACAACGTCTCGGTCAAGGTCAATGCTGTCGTGTATTTCCGCGTGCTCGATCCGGAGAAGGCCGTCATCCAAGTGGAGCAATTCGAGACGGCAACCAGTCAATTTGCCCAGACCACACTTCGCTCAGTCCTGGGCCAGCACGACCTCGATCAGATGCTGGCCGAGCGTGAAAAGCTCAATGGCGACGTCCAGCGCATTCTCGACGACAGAACCGATGCGTGGGGCATCAAGGTGAGCAACGTCGAGCTCAAGCACATCGATCTCAACGAAACTATGATTCGCGCCATCGCCAAGCAGGCCGAGGCGGAGCGGCTGCGGCGCGCCAAGATTATTGATGCGGAGGGCGAGCTACAAGCTGCGGAGCGGCTGGCGCAAGCCGGCGAGATCCTCTCCAAGCGTCCCGAAGCCATGCAACTGCGCTATCTCGGCACGTTGCTCAACATCGCGGGCGAGAAGAGCTCGACCATTGTATTTCCTCTGCCGATGGACCTGGCAAGCTCGCTCGGCCTGAAACAGAAGTAGCTGAACTGGCGCACCTCGACACGCCGATGGCGGTTGCCCGTGGCACAGCCCCGTGGCAGAGAAGGTCCGCAGGCGACGCGTGCCTGACACAGCAGACGGTCCCGTAGCTCAGCTGGACTAGAGCATCTGCCTTCTAAGCAGAGGGTCGCAGGTTCGAATCCTGCCGGGATCGCCATTCGACACATGTGAGCAAGCCGCGCCTTGACGGCGCCGGGCAGCGTGCGGGACTGCTTCGCCCGTGATCCTTGCCAGCCCAAAATCCGCGATCGCGCTGCGAAGGCTCACGGATTGCGCGGAAGGATTTTCCCCATAAGATTGGTCCGCCCGCGCGTGTGCCCTGGGGGACAGGCTCACAATATCAAGCGTGATACCAGACAAGGCGGGCCGGTGCCCATTGCCGGCGATGCGCGTTTGCCCGCAGCCGCGCGACCTCTCTCTCGCTGCACAAGCGGTGGATTGTGTGGACAAGTGCGGAGAGGCGATTGCCGATTGCCGAAGGATGCGCAGGGAGTACGCAGATGGCTACCGCGAGACAAGTTTCCGACCTGCGACGCTGGGCCGATCTCACCGTTATCCATCGCGCCCTCGAAACCAAATTGCCCGACACCCCCTACCCCACGGCAGGTCTCAGGGACGTGGCCGAAGCCTGCAAGCGCGACTATGCCGCACGCCCCGGGCGTGACTGCAACGACGCCCGCGACCTGCTTCTCTTGATCGGCGTCGAATGGGACCTTGCGCGGGACCGGCTGGATCAGCAATCCAATGTCTGCCTGCATGCGATTGCTGATTTTCTTCGCTGATGGCCAGCGAGCCGGAGAAGGCGATGCCACGCAAAGGTTGCACGATTGGCGCGGTGGCGATGCTAGTTTTTGCAGCGCTGGCACCGTCGCGAGCACCAGCTCAGTCCTCTCACCAAAAACCGCCGGTGGATCTGAACTGTTGCTATGAGCAGAAGCCCAAATGCGAAAGCTATTGCCCGATCATGGATGTCGAGCAACGGCAGAGCTGCCTGCGCGACTGCGAGGAGCGCGTGCGCGTTTGCCTGTCACAGGGCGTGTTCGACCCGAGGCAGCCCGGCCACAACGTCATGTGCTTCAAGCGGCCCGGGGCGGGATGATCAGCGGTAGTTGACGGCGTCTACCAATAGACCCAGCGCGAACAGACATACCGCGACAAGGATGTAGGGCGGGGTTGCGTCGAGCCGCTCATAGGCAGCCCTGCCAACGAGGCGCAGATGTTGTGAAAGCGGCTCGCGTCCGGTCATCATGGCAATCTCCGTCAACCATCGAACGCGGGCGTTGCCTTGGCAGTTCCGCATCGTGGCTGCCGGCGGCGCCATGAGCATCGCCGCCGGATGGGGCGCCGCAAGCTACCAGCGAAGGTCAAACTTGCCGTAGAGCGTGCGCAAGCCGATGCCGTCCTTGTCGGCACGCAGACCGGTGTCTTTTCCCTCGAGCCGCAGCTCGCTCCGATCGCCGTCGATCCGAATGAGGTTGGCAGAGCTCTCGACCGAGGCAGGTGCTTCAGCTGCGGTCGGATTCATTGCGCTCGCCAGCGCTGTCGGGGGCAACACGCCCACCAGCGTCCACGCGGAACCGATACCGAGCACAGCAGCGGCGAGGCCGATCGTGATCATCTTCGAGCGGGACATTGGCTTTTCCTTCCTGTCCGTTGCATCCAAAGCAAAACCGTCTGCGCGAAGTTGTATGGCGCAATGCACAGGGTCTGCTGTTACCCACAGAACAGGAGCGGCCGCCCGTAGGCGCCTATCCGCGCTCCAGCCACCCATAGCCCCCTTGCGAAATTCTCCATTCGCAGGGACGGCGTGCGCAGCATCGCCGCCTCCTCGACCGGGCCGGTCTACGGCCCAGCTCAGGGGGGCGCAGATCTTCAGGGTCTTGCGGGAATGGGAGCGGGCGCTGATCATATTCAGCGGAGGCAGAGCCGTTGCTGCCCCCGACGCGGAGCTTTTCCTACGCAATTCGGCGAAATGTGCCTCCTAGGCAAAGGTTTGCGTGGCTCCAAGGTATCAACTTGAAGGGGAAATACTCCCGATCGATTACCTCGAATCCGCTCATGACCGAAAAGACTTCCTGCGGGCTGTTCAAATGCTCCCGCCGCATGAGCCACATATAGGGAAGCTTGTAGCGCTTCCGGAACATGCGCTCAGACGATATCTTGCGCGCGATCTCATAGGCGGTGCCGGGATCGCACGGGATCACTATCGAGAAAATCCCGCCCACCTTTAGTACGCGCCGAACTTCCCCGACCGCTCGCGGAAGATTGTTGAGGTGCTCGAGCACGTGCACCGCGATGATGCGGTCGAAGAAGGCATCGCTGTACGGCAACGTCTCGCAATTCTCGGTAAGGACGGTGACGGAGGGAAAGCGCCGCCGCAGCTCCGCCGCCATGTTTTCCCTCAGCTCGACGCAATAATAATCCTGCTTGCTGAGGTCCTCGAGGGCCAAGTGCGCGCCGATCCCTGCACCCAGCTCCAGAGTGGTGAGGCGCCCCGGCGGACAATGCTTCAGCGGATACTCGTGATTGAAGCGCTCAACAAGCCCGTATTTCCCGGGCAGAACCTCATGCCAATAACGCATCCAATCGTCCGCGATGCGCGCCGCTTCGGCGCTGAGCGGCGGCGGCATCTTGGGCCAGCGGCCACGCGGAAAATGGTGAACAGTTGTATCGATCATGCCCGGACACTATCGGTGCAGATGAGTTCGACTGGGATGCCACGAGGCGCGTTCCCACCCCTTCAGGTCTTGAAGTCGCGCCGTCGGTTGTCGACAATCGTGACATGCAGATCGGGCGTGACATGCAGATCGGGTCGACATCGAATTGCTCGGCCGGTCTCCGAAGCATTCCAGAGCGCCCGGTTGCGGCATTCGCAACGGTCATCGTGATGGCGGGCAACCATAGCGTCAAGCGACGACTTGGCGCGGATGGCCTGCTGATTCACTCGACCAACTCGCGCGTCGTCGTGCCACGCGCCGATCCGACTGGTTGCTGCCATCACTGCACCACGACCTTCGTTCCTTCGAAATCGAAACGAAAGCGAACCTCCGGCAGATTGCATTCCGTCAGCACATGCCGCAAGCGCGGCTTGTCCTCCGTATAGAACAGGAGGAAACCGCCTCCGCCCGCACCGATCAGCTTGCCGCCGACTGCGCCGTTGTTGCGGGCAAGCTCATACCAGCGATCGATGTTGGGGTTCGAGATTGAGCCCGACCGGCGTTTCTTGTGGCTCCAGTGCTCGTGCATGATCTCGCCGAATTCGCGCAGATTGCCGGACTCGAGTGCGATCTGGCTGCGAAGCCCCAGCTCCTTGACGTAATGCAGGTTGTCGATCATCGACCGTTCGGAGCTTCTTGTGCGGCTGTCCTGATCCTTGAGGATCGAAGAGGCGCTACGCTCGTAGCCGGTAAAGAACATGACGAGGTTGTCTTCGAGGTTGTAGAGCGCCTCACGCGACAACTTGAGCGGCCAAGCCTCCACGGTCCCGTCTTGACTGAAGCGGAAGCAGGTCACGCCACCATACGCCGCTATATACTGATCCTGCTTGCCGATCGGCTCCTTGAGGCGGTCGATCTCGATATGGCAGGCCTGCTCGGCAAGCTCCTGCGGGTGGATGAGATTCTTGCGGTGGGCGTGCAAGGCCTTGAGCAGTGCCGTCGTAAAGCTGCCCGACGATCCAAGCCCGGTGCCGGCGGGGATGTCGGCCATGCTCGCCAGCTCCAGATAGGCGCCATCGACGTCGACGAGTTTCAGGGCCTCACGGATGATCGGGTGCTGAATTTCCGCCACGCTGGTTACTCTCTCCAGCTTGGAATACTTGATGATCAATTCCGGAACAAAGGTCTGATGCAGGGTGATGTACACATAGCGATCGATGGCAGCCGCCATCAGGAAGCCGCCGTGATCCTCGTAGTACGACGGCAGATCGGTGCCGCCGCCGCCCAGCGTTATCCGCAGCGGACTTCGCGTTATGATCATGGCTGGTTTTCCCCGTATATTTTGCCGACGATTTCGAGCGCAGCCAGGCCGTCGGCTATGCTGCCGACCGGCTCGCGCAATTCCGATATCGCCGACAGGAATTCCCGGAACTCCAACTCCCAGGATCGATCAGGGAAAGGGAATTCCCATGACGTCGTCTCGGGCGGCCCCATTTGGGGCTTCATCTGATAGTGGGTGAGCCGCTCCACGCCGTAGCTGCCGCCCAGACCGTCAATTTGCAGCTTGCCATCGCGACCCATGATCTCAAAGCAGAAGATGTTCTTCCACTCGGTCCATCCAGCGTGCAGCCACGCGACCTGCCCGCCCGCCGTCTGCAGGCACAGGAAACAATTGTCCTCTACCTGGGTCTGCCAATAGTAGGTGGGCGCAACGCTATACACGTGCTGGAAGTCGCCGAGAAACCACCGCGACAGGTCGATCAGGTGCGCGCCCTGGTCGATCAGCTCCCCGCCGCCCGAGATTTCCGCGCCGCATCCGCCACTCCTTCTCGTAGCCGATGCGGCCGCCGTGGCCGTAGCGTCCGCGGGTGAAGAGCAGAGGCCCGAGCACGCCCGAGTTCGACGATCTCGCGCGCCTTGAGCATGGCTGGATGGAAGCGGTGATTGAAGCCGACCTTGACGCGAACATTCTTGCGCCGGGCGGATGCGACAATCGGCGCGACCTCGGCAGCGGTGCGGCCGGCCGGCTTCTCGACGAGCACGTGATGCCCGGCCTCGATCATGGCCAAGGCGATGGAGGCGAGCCGGTCGTGCGTGGTGGCCACGACGACGATGTCGGGGGCGGCGGAGGATACCTGGCGAAAGTCGGTTGTCACCTCGGGGCAGCCGACCCGCTGGGCGAGCAGCGCGGCGCGCGGCTGGTCGATGTCGGCGACGCTCACGATCTCGCAGCCGGCGGCGCGTGCGGCCTGGGCGCGCTTCTCGCCGATCAGCCCGCACCCCACGATCGCTACGCGGCTCACGGTTTGCCCCAGCTTTTGCCGCGGTCTTCCGGCGTGATGCGGCGCAACGTGTAGATGTCGCTGTCGGCAAGCTCACTTCGATGGTCGGCAAGATTGGGCCACGGATCCCAAACGGCGCTGATCAGCTTTCCGGTGATGCCGTCGGATGCGGACGAGCCGAAGTAGACGCAAAGGCTCGCGGCCTTGTCCAGCGACGTGCCGCCGCCCGCGTACATCTTGGAGACGCGCTCGTGCATCCCTGCGCCTGCGCGATCGGGTCCCGCATTGACCAGCTGCTCCGTCATGCGCGTTGCCAGGGCGCCCGGCGCGATGCTGTTGACGTCGATGCCATCGCCGGCACATTCGAGCGCGAGCGTTTCGGTGAAGCGCACGACTGCGGCCTTCGACGCCGCGTAGGAGGAGAGGCGCGGGAGCGGATTGGTAGCGCCGCCACCCGAGAGATTGATGATCTTGCCGTAGCCTCGCCGTTTGAAATGCGGGAGCACCGCCCGGCACGGATAGACGGTGCCGAGCAGGTTTATCGAGATGGCTTTCGACCATTCGCCCCAGTCTAATTCCTCCAGCAATCCAATCGGCCCGAAGATGCCGGCATTGTTTACGAGCACCGAAAGGTTGGAAAAGACGTCGACGGCTCGCCGCACGAGATTGTCGATGTCCACGCAGATCGACACATCGGCGCGCTGAAAGTGCACGGCCTGGTCGCCGCGCAGGCGCGGCCTCAGACGTGCCGCCACAGCCTCGAGCGCCGCCTCCGTACGCGCGCAAAGCATGACTGACGCGCCGGACGCCACATAGTGCTCCGCGATGGCGGCACCGAGACCTTCACCCGCGCCGGTTATCAGCGCTTGTCTTCCCTTGAGCGGCATTGATCTTTCCGAGTTCCATGTAGCGGAGCGAGGCGTCCTGAGTGAAGGCTTTCCCGGGGAACCTATTCTGGTCGACGCTCAGTGGCTAGCGCATCAAGGATGCGGCGCGGCCGATAAGCTGCGTCACTTGCGTAGCTCCAGGACCCAAGGACTCGATCTGAGGTAGTCGACGGTGCGCACAACCGACTCGCGTATGGAGAACTTGGGCTTCCAACCCAGCTTTCGCACTTTGGAGCAGTCGAGACATATGAAGGGGTTGTCGCCGATCCAACCTCGGTCTCCGCCGGAGTAGGTGCGCGCAGGCGAAAGGCCCAGGTGCTGGCATATCCAGGTCGCGGAATTGTTCACCGTGCAATATTCGTCGGTTCCCAGATTGTAGACTTCGAACTTGGACGTGGTCTTCTCGAGGGCTAGCAGCATTGCATCGAGACAATCACGCACCTCGAGATAGGATTTTCTCTGTTTTCCATCACCCAAGATGTGCAGTCGCGACGGATCTGCCCGCAAGCTCCGGTAAAAGTCGAAGACATGCCCGTGCGTATATCGGTTTCCCATGATCGACACGAAGCGGAAGACGATGCCCTGAAATCCGAACCCCTCACAATAGGCGGATATGAGGCCCTCGCCGGCAAGCTTCGAGGCTCCGTACAGCGATGTCTGGATCGGGAAGGGAGCGTCCTCCGGCGTCGGTATGACCTTCGCCTCGCCATAGACCGAGCCGGTCGACGAGAACACAATCCGCCGTGTACCGCCCGCGCGCATGGCTTCGAGCACGTTGTGTGTTGCGATCGTGTTTTGATCCAGGTCGCGCCGGGGGTGCTGGGTCCCGAAGCGCACGTCGGCGTTGGCGGCAAGATGGAATACCAGCTCGGGCCGCCTGGCCCTGAAGACGGTCGCAAGAGCCGCCGCGTCGAGCAGATCGCCTTCGATCAGCTCGAAGCTCGGGGAGCGGCAAGCCTCCTCGAGGAAGCGGCGCTGCCCCGTGGAGAAATTGTCGAAGCCATGGACTTCATGCCCCAAGCCGAGCAGCCGATCCGCCAGGCTCGAGCCAACGAAACCACCGGCGCCAGTCACAAAAATGCGCATATCATCGGTACTCCGACAACTCGGGCGCATTGTTGACCTCGTCCTCGAGCGACTTGCGCAAGGACGGCCGCATCGCCCAGAACACAGCGCCGGGAAGGGACGCCAGAAATATGCTCGCGCCGAACGCCACCGACAGTCCCGCCGCCTCGGCCGGTGTGATCGCCGAAGCCACGCCGAGCGTCAGCATGACGGCCGCCTCGCGCGCTCCCCAGCCAAGATAGAAGATTGGCAGGGACGAAATGAAGAAAATGCACGGCACGAACAGGAAAATCAGTTGGCTAGCAACACCGATGTGCATGGCCTTGGCCAGGATGACGAACGCCGCCGACACGCACGCGAGCTGCAACACTGTGGCGGTCATCAGCTTGAGCACCACCGGAATGCGCCTCAGCACCACGGCCAGGATCGAGACGGCGTCCACCACCTTGTCGAGGAACTTGATGCCGGTCCGGAACTGGAGCATGGGCGCGCAAACGAGCAGCGCCAGACCAATCAGGCCCATGGCCCAAACAACAGCCTGCAGCTGCAGGACCGCTCGGGGAATTGGAAGGAAGAGTTGCCACACAAGTGCTGCGATGCCCAGGATCATCACTCCGACGGCACCTGTGATGCGGTCGTAGGCGATCAAACGGAGCGACCGTCCAAGCGGCACCCCGAACCGCAAGGATAACATGCCCACCTTGGCGGCGTCGGCGAGGCCCGAAATCGGCGCGCCATGCGCCATGAATTGCGATACCAGCTGCAGACGGAACAGCGCCGGCAGATTGGGACGCGGCAGACCGTCGGCGAGCATTATGGTTTGCGTCCTCCATGCAGCGGTGACATGCGTTCCCAGGATCGCAATCATCGCCAGCATGAGCTCAATGGCACCCAACCGCTTCCAAATGCTGGTCAGCACTTCCAGGCCCTGGCCGCCACTGACCGCTAAAATGATGACTCCAAGAAGCAAAAAGCTGCACAGAACTCCCAGAATCCGCATAGCTTACGCTTCATCCACGGCGGCCGCATACACCGAGATGGTTGCTACATCTCGGCGCAACGTAACCGGGCTGGCAGCATCCGCCATGCTCAGGTCACCTCCACAACGCGGAATTTCACGCAGGCCCAGATCCAGGTGAGTGGATCGCGGAACAACGAAACCTTCTTGCCCTCCGCGAAGGAGCGGGAGACGTAGTTCACGGGAATCTCGACGGGCCGGTACCCCCGCCGCACGAGCTTGGCTGTGATCTCCCAATCGAAATCGAAGCGGTTCGCCTCGAATTTCAAACCCATTATGCAGTCACGCCTGAAAACCTTGTACATCGTGAACGGATCGGTGATGCTCTGGCCGTAGACGACATTGAACATGCCGGTGAAGAACATCTGCCCCAAATTCAACGCGTGCGAAACGAAGGGCTGATCGTTGAACCGCCGCATCCTCCACCCGCCGCCGTCCCCTCCATGGCGGACACCCAGTACGAACGCGGCGCGGTGCGAAACCAGCGGCTCGAGCAGAAGGTCGTAGTCGTCGATGTCGTATTCGAGATCAGCATCCTGAACGAGGATGTACTCGCCGGTCGCCTCGGCAAGGCCGGCGCGGACGGCGTAGCCCTTACCTTGCGGCCGATCCTGCAGCAAGATGCGAACCCCCGGGAGGTCCTTTACAGCCAGCACATCGTCGCGAGTGCCGTCGGTGGAATTGCTTTCGACGACGATGATTTCCTTGTCGAGGCCCTCCAGCTGCTTTGCGTAGACAAGCTCGAAGACCTTGGAGAAGGTGCGCTTCTCGTTGTAGGCGGGCATGATGATGGAAACGGTCTGTCGCCCGGACACCTCGGACGTTGAGCGGCGCACGCGCGCGACGAGCGCCACTTTGCCGGCGAGCGAGCGTGAGTATGTGGCAGGTTGAACCGCGTTGTCCTTCATCGGATGGAGCTTCATCTCGCCGAAACCAGCGGCAAATGCCAGCGATCGCAGCTGGTCAAATCCATAGAGGAAGTTCGCTCCCGGATCCTCGAGTCCCTTTCTGCCCGCGGGACTAGCTGGGTCCACGCCAAGCAGCTCCGCGCATAGTACCAGAAGTCCATCTGGACGCAGCAGATGCTTGATCTCGCGGAGGCACTCGAGCGGCTCGTCGATCGACTCGATCGCGCGCTCCACGATCGCAATGTCGAAGCTCAAGTCCAGCGCTTCCTTGGGGACGATGCCGGCAATGAATTGCCGTATCGAAACGGAAAGTATGTCGAATTGCTCAAAGTTCGCACCTCCCGCCGAGCTGCCAACGACAAGGACGCGCGTCCGTTCCGCGCACCGCAGTTCGGGCCGCGCGTAAGCATTCTTCGCGAATGCGATCAACTCGCGCGTGAGAGGCGCGAGCCGAAATTCGGGCGCGTTGGCAGGCTTCGCGTTGTCGCTCAGCAGAGGCGACACATTGGCAGCCTCGGAGGCCGACTTCGCGTCAACGCGAACCAATCCGCAGCCCGCGCACTGCGACACCCGCTTCCGTCCCGCCGTGAAGTCGTACAAGAATTGAACGTTGGCACATATCGGGCATCCGCCCGCTAAATTCACGCGCGCAGCTACCGGGTGGCGGGCAAGGCTATGCCTCCCAACACCGATGCGTGCCATTCAAGTCCCTCGCTGCGTGCGCGGGCTGGAGCCGCACATTCACTATGGGGCACCTCGAAAAATCGCGCTGGCCGGGCGCCCGCGAATTCGAACTCGTTGACCGCATTGGGCAACGGCGGGATGGAGCGGACGGGCGGGCCATGGGTCAGACGGGCTTTTTCGATCTGGAGCGGCGGCTCGATGCGTTGAGCGCCAAGGGTGATCCGCTGGAGACGATCAAGACGACGGTGCCGTGGGAGACTTTCCGCGCCGACATCGAGGCCGTGACGGAGACCAGGCCCGAGGAGCGCAAGAGCAACGCCGGCCGCAAGCCCTACGATGCGATCCTGAAGTTCAAGATCGTGGTGCTGCAGAGCCTGTACAATCTCTCCGACGAGCAGACCGAGTTCCTGATCCGCGATCGGCTGTCGTTCATGCGCTTCCTCGATCTGGGGCTGGAGGACACGGTGCCGGACGCCACCACCCTGTGGCTGTTCCGCGAGGCCCTCGTCGAGGCCAAGCTGATCGACACGCTGTTTGACCGCTTTGGACAGCACTTGGCCGCCAAGGGCTACATCGCGCGCGGCGGCCAGATCGTGGACGCGACCATCGTGTCGGCACCCAAGCAGCGCAACACGCGCGAGGAGAATGATACGGATAGGGGTCGGGATGGCTTTCGCCACCCCGCCCTCCGAACCGTACAGGCGGTTTTCCCGCATACGGCTCTCCAGTCGGCAGTTATCCGCTTCGGGACTGTCTCGCCGAGGCCCAGGCCGTTTTCAGTGTGAACAGCCCGAGGTCCGCGAAGTAGGCATTTGGCCACGTCTTGCTGATCAGGGTTCCGATCCCAAAGTGGGACTTCTTCTTTTGCTTCAGCAACATCGACCGCAGGCGCCGACGAATGAAGCCGTCGAGCGCGGTAAATGTCGCCGGATGGGCTTGCTTGAAGTAGCCGAACCAGCCGCGCAGCACCGGGTTCAGATCGGCGATCACCACCTTGAGGCTGTCGCCCCTGTTACGCGCCGTCTTGGCTCGGATGCTGTCCTTCAGCTTGCCGAGGCTCTTCTTGCGCACGAGACGCCGGCCAGCTTCAAACCGGTAGCCCAGGAACTCGAACCCGTGTCCTGGGAGCCGGCAGTCGCCGACATGCGTTTTGCCGGGGTGCAGCTTTAGCCCGGCTTCGTCGGTCCAGGAACGGACGATGTCGAGGGCGGCCAAGGCCTCCTCGCGCGCCCGGCACAGGATGACGAAGTCATCAGCGTACCGCACCATGCGGTACCCGTGGTCGGCCATCAACCGATCCAATGGGTCGAGATAGACGTTGGCCAACAGTGGGCTGATCACAGCGCCTTGCGGCGAGCCCAGCTTCGGCGTCCATCGCTCCAGACCGTTCAGGATGTCGGCGGTCAGCCACCCACGGATGAGATCGAGCACGCGACCATCGCTGATCCGGGCTTCGATCCTTGCCATCAGCGCCTCGTGCGGAATTGAGTTGAAGTAGGCCTGAAGGTCGGCGTCTACCACATGCACATAGCCCGCCTTGACCAGCCGATCGACCTCGCGCAATGCGTCATGGCACCCGCGTCCGGGACGGAAGCCGTAACTGGCCTCCGCGAACTCGTGTTCGAAGATCGGTTCTATTACGAGCCGGACCGCCTGCTGGACGATGCGGTCCTTGACCGTGGGAATTCCCAGTGGTCGCGTCCTGCCATCGCCTTTCGGGATCTCGACCCGCTTGACCGCCTGCGGACGGTACGTGCCCTCCCGCAGCGCCGTCGAAAGCTCCAGCAGATAGGTATCCGCCTTCGCCGCGAACCGTTTCACGCTTTGTCCATCCACACCCGCCGCGCCTTTGTTGGCGCGGACTTTCGTCCATGCCAGCGCCAGCGTCGCAGGTGCGAAGACCTTATCCATCAGACTGAACCATTTGCCGCCTTTGACGCCGTTAGCCCGCGCCGACAGCATGCGCTCCGTCCACACTCCGGCTTTGACACCACGATCAGGCCCGCGGGGTCTCCGCGCGTGGGTCTCTCTGCCTTGCATAGCCTCTTCGGCACTCGCGGCAGTGCTGTGCTGCGGTGTGGCCATTGCTCATCCACCTTCCTGCCCCGCCTTCCCTCGACACGGCTTTGCTTTCCGCGCCTCCCGTGGCTTTCGCCACCTCGGTACGATGCGGGCTCTGACTCCCGGCGGGCTCACACTACCCGCCGGGTCTCTTCGCTTACTTTGCGTTGCCGTCCGAGCATCCAACCCCCAACCACATCGTCTGCCTCGACATCGCTTCGCGTCACTGCAGCGTGTCGAGCGGACCCATGGATCCGGGCTTCGCCTTGCTTGAGCAGGCTCGCCGCAAAACGCCGCCGAAACGGGTTCGTCATCCTGCAGGCTGCTCGTTCGCCTCCGGCTGCTCTCCACCCCGCATTGCTGCGACGCAGTTGCCTTCGGCTACATGGGAAGTGACCTCCCATGGTCCGGACTTGCACCAAACTGACAGCGCAACATCACGAACGCACTCAAGAACGGGCACACGCCCGAGGACTGGGAGAAGAAGCCGGCCAAGAACCGGCAGAAGGATAAGGAGGCACGCTGGACCAAGAAGGGTGGCCAGAGCTTCTACGGCTACAAGAACCACGTCGGCGTGGACAAGACGACAAGCTGATCCGCAAGTGGGATGCAACCGATGCCTCCCCGCACGACAGCCAGAAGCTCGACGACGTGCTGGATCCGACGAACACCTGCAAGGAGGTGTGGGCCGACAGTGCCTACCGCTCGGCCGAGATCGAGGCCAAGCTCGCGGCCAAGGGCCTGAAGAGCCGCATCCATCGGCGCGCAGCGCGTAATCGACCGCTGTCGCCGACGCAGGAAGCCGCGAACACGACGCGCTCGAGGGTGCGCGCGCGTGTCGAGCACGTGTTCGGTCACCAGGAGAACTCGATGGGCCGCAAGATCGTGCGCACCATCGGCATGGCGCGGGCGAGGTTCAAGATCGGGATGATGAACCTCGGCTACAACATCCGCCGACTGATGCAGCTCGAGCGGCTGGCGGCGGCGCCCGCCTGAGTACGTGTGCGCGGGTGGAGTCTGTGTTGCGTCGCTTAAATTGGTCCCGCCGCGGCATGCGGGCCATCAAAACACGGGCCCGCCCTTCACCTCAGCTCGACCCGGAAATCACCGCGACGCCCGAGGCGATGAAAACCCATATTGTTCGAGGTT
>CAVTVO010000030.1:0-43518 GCA_963738065.1 uncultured Alphaproteobacteria bacterium | reverse complement strand
TGGATGGCGCCTTCCTGCGCTGGCGGACCTCCGGCATGGGCATTGTTGCGCAGGCGAAGGTAGCGCTGCGCCGCAACAATCGGAAGCCTCGTGAACGCCGCGCACGGGCCCGCTCGACCGGTAACGTTCGCTGGCGCATAATTCGTGCATGGCCTCGATGCGGGCCGGCGGCTCTCACGCAACCCGGCGAGGACGCAGCCGGTTCCGGCGGGCTATGTTTTGCGGGACGCCAGGCAGGCTCCGCAGGTCTAGAGCAGTCAGGACGCATTTCGAAGGCGGAGCAACCGATCGGAGGGGACGAACCATGCCGAAGGCGAAGGCGTATTCGGGTGGCTGCCACTGTGGGCGGGTGCGCTACGAGACGACGACCAATCCGAGCCAGGCCATCGCCTGCAACTGCTCGATCTGCGCCAAGCACGGCCTGTGGCTGACGTTCGTGCCGCCGCAGCAGTTCAAGCTCGTATCGGGGCTCGACGACCTCGCCGACCACCAGTTCAACAAGCACGTCATCCATCACGTGTTCTGCCGCACGTGCGGGGTGGAATCGTTCGCGCGCGGGAAGACCAAGGACGGCAAGGACATGTTCGCCATCAATGTGCGCTGCCTCGACGGCGTGGATATCGCCAAGCTCGATCCCAAGCCGTTCGACGGGCGCAGCCTGTGATTGCGCCGCGCGCGGGCAAGCCCACGCCGGCAGCCTCGCGAGCCAACCTCGGTCTTGGCCATTCGTGATCCCTCGCGCGGACCAAGTCCTGCAAAGTCCCCCCACGCTGGTCGGCCTCCTCGTCGCCGGACAGGTCTTTGCCTGGACGCTGGCACCCGCCCTCACCCATCTCGCGCCGCCGCTCGACGTCGTCGAAGGCTACATGTGGGGCCGCGAGTGGGTGATCGCGACCTACAAGCACCCGGCGCTGCCGAGCTCGGTGCTGGAGGCAACCCGCGTCCTGACCGGCACCGTCGGCTGGCCCGCCTATCTCGTGTCGCAACTCTTCGTTGCCGGCACGTTCGTGCTCGTCTATCTGCTCGGCTGCGATCTGATGGGGCGGCAGCGTGCCGCGGCGGGAACGCTGCTGCTGACGGGCATCTTCTACTATTCCTGGCCCACCCCGGAGTTCAACCACAACGTTGCGCAGACCACGTTCTGGGCCGGCTTCGCCTTTGCGTTGTGGCGGGCCGTGGAGCGCCAATCTCTTCCATGGTGGATGCTTCTCGGCGTCTTCGGCGCCGGCGGCATCTATGCCAAGCTGAGCACCGGACTACTGTTCCTGGCAGCGACTGCGTGGATGGCGCTCGATGTGCGAGCGCGCCGCTCGCTGGCCACGGCCGGCCCGTGGATCGCACTCGCCGTGATCGGGGCGGCGGCAGCGCCGCTCGGTCTGTGGCTGATCGAAACCGATTTCGCCATGCTGCGGTATGCGACCGAGCGTGCCTCCTACAGCAAGCCCGAAGGCATCCACGTCTTCGTGCTCAGCGCCATCGCTGCACTCGCCGGCATGCTGCCGATCCTGGCGGTCGGCGGATTGATCGGCCGGCGCCCGAAGCCGACGGACGCGCTGCCGGCAGCCCTGCCGCCGATCGACGCGCGCGCGCTTCCCTTCCTCATCGTGCTCACCGCTGGGCCGCCGCTGCTCGTCATCGCCGGCGCCATGCTGACGCAGAGCGGCCTGAAGGCCGCGTGGGCCAGCTCGATGTTCAACCTCACCGGACTGCTGGCCGTCGTGCTCACCGCCGGCCGGTTCAATGCGCAAGCCTTGAAGCGAATCGCCATCTTCGCCCTCACGCTCGTGATCGTTGTCCCGATCGCCTACGGCATTGCCGTTGCCGTTCCCCTGCGCATGTCGAAGCCGCCATCGCGCGTGCGATGGCCGGGAGACGAGATCGCGGCGCGCATGGCCGGCATCTGGGGCCGCACCACCCACGGAGCGCCGCTCAGGATCGTCGCCGGCGAGAACTGGATCGCGGGGCTCGTCGGGCTGCGCCACAAGGATCGGCCGCACCTGCTGAGCAATGCCGATATCCACTATTCACCTTGGATCAGCGCCCGCCAGCTCGAGGCCGAAGGCATGCTGGTGCTGTGGGATCACGACAAGGCTCCAATCGACCTGCAGCCCTACATCAATCCGCGCATGCAGCAGTGGCAGGTGGAGATATTCAGATCGCCAAGTTCCCGGCGGGAGATCCGGATCAGTTACCTGATTGTCCTCCCAAAGCCGGTCCCGCGCTGAGTGTGGGCTTGCCATCGACCCCGCCCCGGCAATAACAAAGTACGCGGACGCGCCTTGAGCCAGGTCAAGGCTCGGGCGGCTGCATGCGTATAGGGTGCGCGGGAAAATCCTGAGCGCCGAGGAGCCTGAACCGAATGGATGACGCCTACTCCCGCGCCGGCAATGCCGCCGACCCGCCCTATCTCGCTCCCGACTACGTGGCCACGCGCACGCGCTCGCCGCAGAGGCCGCTGATCCTCATCCCGCAGACGCTCTCGGAGATCACCGGCCCGGTCTACGGCCACTCCGACGTCAAGCCGGAGGAGGCCGACCTCACCAGGCAGCACGCCGGCGAGCCCTTGGGCGAGCGCATCATCGTCAAGGGCCGTGTGCTCGACGAGGGCGGACGGCCCGTGCCCAACACGCTGGTCGAGGTGTGGCAGTGCAATGCCGCCGGTCGCTACCGGCACCTGGTGGACCAGCACGACGCGCCGCTCGATCCCAACTTCACCGGCGCCGGCCGCTGCGTCACCGACGCTGCCGGCCGCTACCGGTTCATCAGCATCAAGCCCGGCGCCTATCCCTGGCGCAACCATGCCAACGCCTGGCGCCCGGCGCACATCCACTTGTCGCTGTTTGGCCCGTCGTTTCTGACGCGGCTGGTGACGCAGATGTACTTCCCCGGCGACCCGCTGTTCCCCTTCGATCCGATCTTCAACTCGGTCCCGATCCGAAGGCGCGCGAGCGCATGATCTGCCAGTTCGATCTGCGGCGACCAGACCGGAGTGGGCGCTGGGATACAATTTCGACATCGTGCTGCGCGGCAGCAAGGCAACCCCAGTGGACCCCGACCATGCCTGAGCGCACACCCTCCCAGACCGTCGGCCCCTACCTGCACATCGGCCTCACGCAAGGCGCCTATGGCGCGCGCGAGATCTTCAGCGCCACGGTGGCCGACCCCGGCCTTCCCGGCACCCACATCCGCATCGAGGGCCGCATCTTCGACGGCGAGGGCAACATCGTGCCCGACGCGAGTTGTCGAGATCTGGCAGGCCGACATGCCAGGGCCGCTACGCCCACCCTGCCGACGGCCGGCCGCTCGCCTCCAACTCGTTCCGCGGCTTCGGCCGCTGCCCGACCGACAACGACGGAGGCTTCGCCTTCGACACCGTCAAGCCGGGCTCCGTGCCCGGCCCCGGTGGAACCACGCAGGCACCGCACATCAATGTGGGCATTTTCTCGCGCGGCCTGCTGAAGCGCCTCTTCACGCGTATCTACTTCGCCGGCGACTCTGCCAACGCCGCCGACCCGATCCTCGCCCTCGTCCCCGTCGAACCGCCGCGGCACGCTCATCGCCAAGCCCGACGCGGCCAAGCCCGGCCTCTTCCGCTTCGACATCCGCCTCCAGGGCGCCGACGAGACCGTCTTCTTCGACGCTTGAGGTCCCCTCTCCCCTGCTTTTTGCAGCACGCGGGGAGAGGGAGAAGTGCGGCATCGCCGCTACTGGCTGGCGCGGGGCGCCGAGGCCGAGCGCGGTCGCCATCACGCGGAACACGCGCGTGTTGTCGATGCGGCCCTGGAACAGCTCGGAGCCGGGCCCCATGGCGGTGAGCACGACGTCGTCGGCCGAGTGCACGCCCTGCGGCTGCGTGAAGGGCAGGTTGCCCTGCATGCGCGTGGCCTGCGGCGTGCAGAAGACCTCGTTGGCGATCGCCTGCTTGTCCTTCACCTCGGCCGGCTTGAAGGGTCCCGCCGAGGTAGGGCTTGCCCGAGGCGCAATGGTCGGGAAAGCCGGCGAACACGAACGCGAGCCGCCGCGACACGTCGATCGGAGGCGGGATAGCCGTCGTCGTCGGCCTTGCGGATAGTTGGGAAACTTGGCCTCGGCATAGATGCCGAGCTTGTCGCGCAGCGCTCGCCCGGCCGCTCGTCGTCGTAGGTGCCGATGATGCTGACGGGATGCGCGTGGTCGGCGACGACGATGATCAGCGTGTCGTCGCGCGTCGGCGGCGAAGTCCTTGGCGGTCGGCACCGCATTGTCGAGCATGATGGTGTCGTAGACGGCGCGCTCCCAGTCGAGCACGTGGCTGTACTTGTCGATGAGGCCGGACTCCACCATCAGCACGAAGCCGTTCGGGCTTGCGCGAGAGCATGTCGATCGCCGCCCGCGTCTGGTCCGCGAGATCGGGCTGATCGGGGATACTTCGGCACCGTGCCCTTCTTCAGCAAGTAGCCGGTCGAGCGCGCCGTCGAGGTTGCCGGGATGGAACAGGCCGAGCAGCCGCGTCGTGCGCCTTGTCGGCGGCGGCGGCCTTCATCTCCGTTGCCGTTGCCGACGAACGGTAGCCCGCCGCCTTGAACTTCTCGAGGTAGTTCTCCTCGTCCTTGCGCTTGCCGGCCTGTGTCCGCCTTGGGCAGGAAGAAGCCGCGTGCCGCCGCCCATCATCACGTCGGGCTTCACCTCGAAGAACATGCGCACGATCTCGTCGTAGTCGCTGCGGCGGCGCATGTGCGCCACCATGCCGGCGGGCGTCGCGTCCTCGATCTCGGTGTTGGTGACGACGCCGACGCGCCATGCCGCCGTTGCGGCGCTTCACCAGCTCGGCGATGGTCTCGACCTTGGGGTGGGCGAGCCGTTCTTGTTGTGGGCGCAGTAGACGCCCATGGCGTTGACGCAGGACTTGTGGCCGGTCGTGTAGGCGGTCATCGAGTTGGCCTGATCGGTGACGATGAAGTCGGTGCCGGAGGTGGAGACGAGCGCCATGTGCGGCATGTCGTCGATGGCGAGCTCGCCGCCGTAGCGGCCCTCGACCATGCCCTTGGACAGCATGCGCGCGGCGGTGCGGTGCGCCATCGACAGGCCGTCGCCGATGAACAGGATGACGTTGCGCGCGCGCCGCGCCGGGCGTGGCGAACACCTCCCATTTGACCGTCTGCGACTTGTCCGCCGGCGGCCGCCGTCACCTCGTAGGTGCCCGGCTGCTCGAGTGTGCACGCCGCGGATCCAGTAGGCGGTGTGGCCCAGCCCTTCCTCGTTGCGCTCGACCGTCGCGGCCTTGCCGAACACCTGCGCCGCATCGCGGCCGTTGACCGTCACCTTGATGTCCGGCGGCGCGCGACCGCGCCGGGAAACTCGACCTTGAAGTCGAACTTGGCGCCGGCCAGGATCTCCGCGCGCGTGATCGGATAGATGGTCTGCGCCGCGGCCGGTGTTGCGGCAGCCGCCGCCACGAGCGCGAGCAAAGCCTGTAGGGTGCGATTGACTGACATTCTCTCCAGCCCCCATTTTTCTAGTAGCGGCGGACCCTACAACGGCCGCCGTGACGGCTCGATGACAGGCGCTCGCGCTGCGCCGTCGAACCTGCGGGTGTGCACAGGCTGCCCGCGGCGGTGCTCACCAAAATACCAGTGTCACAAGCCCGGTCTATGCCTCGCCCATGTCGGCGGAACTGGAGAAGCGCCGCTTCGGCGGACCTGATCCCGGCAAATGGAATTTCTGGCTCCTCGCGCTGCTGTTCGTGGCGCTGTGGAGGTCTCTCCAGCTGGCCATGACGTTGCGGCTGTAAGCGGTGGTACCCATGCAGACAGGCTGGATCATTGGGGTTGCCCGAAAGACGGGCGGGCGCATCGATGCCGAGGAGTACGGCGTCGCGATTGCGGACATGGCGATGGCACTCAACGCCGTGCGGCGGCTCGTGGGCCGGGCGCCCGAGACGCACGCGTGGGTCATGGGGCCCCTGCTTGCGGATGGTGCGGAGCTCGAGCTGGGCGGCATCCGCCGACGCGACAGCGGCGTGCCGAATACCGCCGGACCCACCCTGCGCCGTGCGTAGCGCTAGCGCTCGAGCCCTCCGGTCTGCCGCCGGCCGTCACATGCACACGCATGTTGACAGGTCGCGCCCCGCAACCACGGGTGTCGTCCCGGGGCTTGTCCCCGGGAACCATCCCCTAGAGAACTCCTTCGATCGAAGGCATCCGCACACCGGGCAGCGATGGATAGAGGTCCTCCCAGTGCGGGTTCGCCCTCTCGCCCGCGTTCGCCTTGGTTGAGTTACGGGGCTAGCGCGCGCGTCAGCACGGCGCGGATGGCGTAGCCGCGATAGGGACGGGAGAAGTGGGCGGCGAAGCCGCGCGGGTGCGCCAGGCGAGCGATCTCCGGCTCGAAGTCGGCGATGGGCGTGACGGAGAAGTGGGCGAGCCAGGCGAACAGGGCGTGGCGAAAGGCGGCCGGCAACCCGTCGCACTGGCCGAAGTCGACGATGCGCAGCGATCCCGTGGGCGCAACCGCGTCCATGGCCCGCACAAGCGCGCTGCGCCAATCGGGGATCATGGAGAGCGCGTAGGAGAAGAAACTCGGTCGAAGGCTGCGCGGCCGAACGCCCCCGCGGGCTCGAAGCTGGTGGCGTCGGCCTGGGCCACGAAGATGCGTTGCCCGAGACCCGCGCGTGCAATCGACCGCCGCGCCGTCTCCAGCATGGCCGAGGAGACGTCGAGACCGCAGAAGTTGGCATCGGGGTAGCGTTCGGCGGCGCGGATGAGGTTCCAGGCGGTGCCGCATCCGATCTCTAGTACGTCTCCGCCGGCGGGCGGCTCCAGGCTTGCGATCAGCGCTGCGCGGCCGAGCAGGTAGGGCCGACGCGTCAGATCGTAGAAGAATCGCTGCGTGCCGTAGATGCGGTTCATGCGCTCCGCGGCGCCGACGGCGGAGGCGGTCATGCCGCCGGCTCCCGAAGCACGTAGAGGTGGAAGCCGCCGTAGATCGCCGACCTGTCGCGGCGGTGCAGCTCCGGCCGAGCGCGCCGCCTCGTAGCGCCAACGGCTCGACAGCTCGTCCCCCATACGCTCGGCGAGAGTGG
Source organism: uncultured Alphaproteobacteria bacterium (assembly GCA_963738065.1). Taxonomy (GTDB): domain Bacteria; phylum Pseudomonadota; class Alphaproteobacteria; order Rhizobiales; family Hyphomicrobiaceae; genus AWTP1-13. Next base: position 36,458 of record CAVTVO010000030.1, on the reverse strand, counting down.
CGCCCGCCAGCTGTTCGGAAGATCACCCGCGCGCCGGGTCGGGCGGTGCGGGTGATCTCCAGCCACAGCCGTGCGAGGTCTGCATCCTCCATCCAGTCCTGCGCATCGAGCAGCACGTATCGGTCGATGCTCCCGTGCGGCTGCCGCTCCAGATGCTCGGTGAGGGAGACGAGCCGCACGTCCACGCGCGCGGCGCGCGCCTTGATGGCGGCGAAGTTGCAGGGCTCCAGATAGGGCGGCAGCGCGCCGCGCCCCTTCGGCGCATAGCTTCGGCCGAACGCCTGCCAGGCGAAATAATTGGCCTCGAGATCGAAGTCGCAGGCGAGCCGTGCCAGCCGCGCTCGACCGCTTGCGCCATGCCGCCGGAACTGCTGCCGGCGAGCGCGCGGTATTGCGCCGGGGGGATGCCGAGCCCAAACAGCGACGCCGGGTTGTCGAGGATCCATCGCACCAGCCGCCGCCGGAACAGCGGCGCCAGCGTGCGCGCGTAGATCTCGCGCTGCTCCTCCCTGTTGCGCGCCGCCAGCATCAGGCGAGGATCGGCGCCGAGAGGCGCGCCCGAGGAGATGGACCGCGCGTGATGAACCGGCCGAGCAGACCGAAGCGGTAGAGGCCGCGCGACAGCATCTCGATGCGCCTCCGCCCGAGCGGATCGCGGCTCTCCCAGTAGGCTCGTGTCATCTGGTCGAGCCGCGGCTGCAGGAGGCTGTCGTAGACCTCGACGTTCGGCGGACGCTGGCATCGCCGAACAGCGCGTAGAACTGCGCGTGGCTCTCGAGATGGCGCGCGGACGCGAGCTTGAGCCGGGTGAGGGCGACGTGCGCACTGTTGAGGTCGACGGCGGTGATCCTGGCGGGATCGGCAACGAGGTAGCTCAGCACGTTGCAGCCGCCCGAGGCGATCGCGAGCACGTGGCAGGCCGGCGTGATTGCAAGCGCCTCGAGATCGACCACCGGGTCCTCCCAGATCTGGGGGTAGACCAGGTTCTGGAACGCGCGCGTGAAGGCGCGCTCGCGCAGTCCGTCGGCGGTGAAGATGCTGTTGCGGTGCACCGCCTGATGCAGGAGTTCGGCGGTCGCACCGCGGGTGGCATTGGAGAGTGAGAGCATGGGTTGCCTCTTGCCGTGTTTGACGTGCCGCACATCGCGGATGTCACGCGGCATGCAACGGAGCGGATTCGCATTGCAGGGATGTGACGCGCGCTGCGCCGTCCGACCGCTGAGGACCAGCCCGGCAACTGCTCGCCAGCGGGGAGGCGATACGCAGTCACCGGGCTGGCCTCGAACCGGACGCTGTTGAAGGCGTACCGCGTCCGAACCAACCAGCTGCCGCAGCTCTACGCGGAAACACTACGCAAACACTCGAGCCGTGCAGCCTTGACGATGCATCCTCACGATCGGCACTGGGGCTTCGATCAAGCCCATGTTATGGCGTGCACTTTGCCGCACACAGATGACAAGGCTGTGATGCATCGCCGCTCGCACAATCACAGGCTGGCTTGGGCTCCTCAGCCTGTGGAGAACTCGAGCGCAGCTGGGGCGCGAGACCGAGCTCAGCGCGCCTCGAAGCTGTAGCCGGCACCGCGGACGGTGCGGATCGGGTCGGCGCGCCAGGCGCGCACCAGCGCCTTGCGCAGCCTGCCGATGTGCACATCGACGGTGCGCTCGTCGACGTAGACCTCATTGCCCCACACGCCGTCGAGCAGCTGGCCGCGCGTGAACACCCGGCCAGGTGCCTGCATGAAGAACTCGAGCAGGCGGTAGTCGGTTGGACCCAGGTGGATCGTCTGCCCCCGGCGCAAGACCGACATGGCCGTGCGGTTGAGCTCGATGTCGCCCACGGTGAGCACGTCGGCGACCAGCAGCGGCCGCATCCGCCGCAGCAGCGCGGCGACGCGCGCGGTCAGCTCGTTCACGGAGAACGGCTTGGTGACGTAGTCGTCGGCCCCGGTCTCGAAGCCGCGCACCCGGTCGGACTCCTCGCCGCGCGCGGTCAACATGATGACGGGCAGGTTCTTGGTGGCGACCGCCTGGCGAAGCCGCCGGCACAGCTCGATGCCCGAGAGCCCCGGCAGCATCCAGTCCAGCACGAGCAGGTCGGGGACCGTCTCCTTCAGGCGCGCCTCCGCGTAATCGCCGTCGGCGATGGTCTCGACGGCATAGCCGGCCTTCTCGAAATTGTAGCGCAGGAGCTCCAGGAGTGGTTCTTCGTCTTCGACGACGAGAATGTGTGGCGGCATCGGTCTCCTTGGTCCTTTCAAGTCTTGTTGGGCTCCCAGTTCGGATCGACGCCACTGGATCCGTCAGCCTTCGGGCGCTCTGTTGCGAGCATATCGCCCGTGATCATGTAGTGCGTGGTCTCGGCGATGTTGGTCGCGTGGTCGCCGATGCGCTCGAGGTTCTTGGCGCAGAACAGCAGATGCGCGCAGAAGCCGATGCTGCGCGGGTCCTCCATCATGTAGGTCAGCAGCTCGCGGAAGAGGGAGGTGTGCAGCGTGTCGATGGCGCCGTCCGACCGCCACACCTCGAGCGCGGCGCCGTCGTCGCGGTTGCGATAGGCGGCGGCGACGTTGTGCAGCTGGTCGCGCACGCGTGCCGCCAGCGGCGCCAGGCTGGAGGCGACCTTGACGGAGGCCGGCTGCTCGCCGATGGCGATGACGCGCTTGGCGACGTTCTTGGCCAGGTCGCCGATGCGCTCCAGGTCGCTGGCGATGCGGATCGTCGACACGATCTGGCGCAGATCGATGGCCACCGGCTGGCGCGTGGCGATGGTGGAGATGGCCTTGTCCTCGATGTTGTGCTGCAGCAGGTCGATGGCTGCATCGGCGGCGATCACCTGCTGGGCGAGCCGGACGTCGCCCGCGACCAGCGCCTTCGCCGCGTCCTGCGAGCGAGGTCTCGGCGCGGCCCGCCATGTCGCCGACGAGCCCGTCCAGGTCCTTGAGGTCGGCGTCGTAGGAGGCGATGGTATGACGCTGCATGTTCGGCTCCGGGTCGCTTCTGGTCCTCGCGGACGGCGCTTATCCGAAGCGGCCGGTGATGTAGTCCTGCGTGCGCTTGTCGTTGGGCGAGGTGAATATCTTGCTGCGTCTGCGCCGAACTCGACCAGCTCGCCCAGATACATGAAGGCGGTGAAGTCGGAGACGCGCGCGGCCTGCTGCATGTTGTGGGTGACGATGACGATCGTGTAGTCCTTCTTCAGCTCGTCGATCAGCTCCTCGATCTTGGCGGTGGAGATCGGGTCGAGCGCGGAGCAGGGCTCGTCGAACAGGATCACCTCCGGCTTGACCGCCACGGTGCGGGCGATGCACAGGCGCTGCTGCTGGCCGCCGGACAGGCTCAGGCCGTTGGCGTCGAGCTTGTCCTTGACCTCGTCCCACAGCGCGGCGCGGCGCAGCGCCGCTCTCGACGCGGCCGTCCAGCTCGCGCGCGCAGCCGCTCGTAGAGCCGGATGCCGAAGGCGATGTTCTCGAAGATCGACATCGGGAACGGCGTCGGCTTCTGGAACACCATGCCGATGCTCGCGCGCAGCAGGTTGAGGTCCTGCCTGGGCGAGAGGATGTTCTCGCCGTCGAAGCAGGACTTCGCCGGTGGCGCGCTGGTTGGGATAGAGTCGTACATCCGGTTGAGCACGCGCAGCAGGGTCGACTTGCCGCAGCCCGACGGCCCGATGAAGGCGGTCACCTTGTTGTCGTAGAGCGGCAGGCTGATGCTCTTCAGCGCGCGGTTGTCGCCGTAGAAGAAATCGAGGTTGCGGATCGAGACCTTCTCGGTCGAGCCCTGCCGCGTCGACCGCCGCGTGCGTGGCGATCGGCGTGGCGACGGTCGGAGCGGTCATGGTTGCTACGTTCATGCTGACTTTCTCGTTGCGGCGAGCGCCCGGGCGACGATGCTGAGCGCCAGCACGGCCAGGGTGATGATCAGCGCGCCGGTCCAGGCCAGCTTCTGCCAGTCCTCATAGGGGCGAGCGCAACTGGAAGATGACGACCGGCAGGCTCGCCATCGGCGCGTTGAGGTCGATGCTCCAGAACTGGTTGTTGAGCGCGGTGAAGAGCAGCGGCGCGGTCTCGCCGCTGATGCGGGCGATCGCCAGCAGCACGCCGGTGATCGATGCCGGCGCGCGCGGCGCGGTAGGCGATCCGGCGGATCATGCAGCGCGCGCGGCAGGCCGATCGCGGCGGCCGCCTCGCGCAGCGTGTTGGGCACCAGCAGCAGCATGTCCTCGGTGGTGCGCACCACCACCGGGATGACGATCACCGCCAGCGCCACGGCGCCGGCCCAGCCCGGAGAAATGCCCCATCGGCGCGACCATCACCTCGTAGACGAACAGGCCGATGACGATGGAGGGCGCGCTGAGCAGGATGTCGTTGATGAAGCGCACGACGCTGGTCAGCTGCTCGTAGCGGCCGTATTCGGCCATGTAGGTGCCGGCCAGGATGCCGATCGGCGTGCCGATGAGCGACCGCCGAGCACGGTCATGATCAGGCTGCCGACGATCGGGTTGAGCAGGCCGCCGGCGCCGCCCGGCGGCGGCGTCATCTCGGTGAAGACCGCCAGCGACAGGCCGCTGAAGCCCTCCCAGAGCAGCACGGCCAGGATCAGCGACGAGCCAGCCCAGGCCGAACAGCGGTCGCGGCATAGGCAAGCGCCCATCATGATGACGTTGCGGCGGCGGCGGCCGGCGTAGAGCGTCGTGGTCTGCGTTGTCATGGCTCATGCCTATCCGATCCGGCGCTCGATGCGCATCAGCATGTAGCGCGCGATGGCCAGCACGATGAAGGTGATGACGAACAGGATGAGGCCGAGCGCGATCAGCGACGAGGTGTAGAGGTCGCCGACGGCCTCGGTGAACTCGTTGGCGATCGTGGCCGAGATCGTGGTGCCGGGCGCCAGGATCGAGGCGGAGATGCGATGCGCGTTGCCGATGACGAAGGTGACCGCCATGGTCTCGCCGAGCGCGCGGCCGAGGCCCAGCATCACGCCGCCGATCACGCCGACGCGCGTGTAGGGCAGCACGACGTTGCGGAACACCTCCCAGGTGGTGCAGCCGACGCCGTAGGCCGCCTCCTTCAGCACCGGCGGCACGGCGTCGAACACGTCGCGCGAGATCGAGGTGATGAAGGGCAGCACCATGATGGCCAGGATCAGGCCGGCGGTCAGGATGCCGATGCCGTAGGGCGGGCCGGCGAACAGCGTGGAGAGCACCGGGACATTGCCGAACACGTGTCGATCAGGAACGGCTGCACGTCTGCTGCAGGAAGGGCGCGAACACGAACAGGCCCCAGATGCCGTAGATGATGCTGGGAATGCCGGCCAGCAGCTCGATGGCGATGCCGATCGGCCGGCGCAGCCACATCGGGCACAGCTCGGTCAGGAAGAAGCGCGATCATCAGGCCGACCGGAACCGCGATCAGCATGGCGATGAGCGAGGTGACGAGCGTGCCGTAGATCGGCGCGAGGGCGCCGAACTTCTCGGTGACCGGGTTCCAGCTCCTCGGTCGTACAGGAAGCCGAGGCCGAACGTGCGCAAGCGCCGGCCAGCGAGCCGTTGACCAGCGAGACGATGACCCCGCCGAGGATGACCAGCACGATGATGGCGGCGGCGCGCGTGAGGCTGCGGAATACCGTGTCGCCGAGGCGCAGCCGCTGCAGCACCTTGGCGCGCGATGCGACCTGCCGCGAGCCTCGACGGTGGTCCCGCCTTGCAACGCAACATCGGCCACGGGATCGCCTCCCGGCGGATTGCATACCGGCTCTCCTTCGAGCACCGCATCGCGTTCAGGGGAGCCGACTCAAGCGGCCTCACGGCCGCAGCACAAGCCGCCATTGATGACGCGGCGGTGGACAAGGAAAGGGCGCCATGCGCCGGCGCCCTCTCCCGTTGTCACTGGCGTCAGTTGGTCACCGCGTAGACCGGCTTGCCGCTCGCGTCCTTGATCTCGCTCGCCCAGTTCTTCTCGACGTCCTCGACCACGCTTGTCGGGCATCGGCACGTAGTCGAGCGCCTCGGCCATCTTGTCGCCGTTCTTGTAGGACCAGGCGAAGAACTTGAGCGCCTCGCCCGTGGCCGCCGCATCCGCCGGCTTCTTGTAGACCAGGATCCAGGTCGCCGCGGTCATCGGCCAGGACTTGTCGCCGGGCTGGTTGGCGAGGATCACGCCGTAGCCGGGCTTGCGACTTCCAGTCGGCGTTGGCGGCGGCGGCCTGGAAGGCCTCCGAGGTCGGCGCCACCGTCTTGCCGGCCTTGTTGACCATCTTGGTGTAGGTCAGCTTGTTCTGCTTGGCGTAGGCGTACTCGACGTAGCCGATCGAGCCCTTGGTGTTGGCCGACGTTGTTGGCGACGCCTTCGTTGCCCTTGGCGCCGATGCCGACCGGCCATTGCACCGAGGTGTTGACGCCGACCTTCGACTTCCAGTCCGGCGCTGACGTCGGCCAGGTAGTAGGCGAAGTTGTAGGTGGTGCCCGAGCCGTCCGAGCGATGCACGACGGCGATCGCCTGGCTCGGCAGCTTGGCGCTCGGGTTGAGCTTCTTGAGCGCCGGCGTCATCCCAGTTCTTGATCTCGCCGAGGAAGATCTTGGCGAGCGTCGGGCCGTCGATGACGAGCTCGCCGGGCTTGATGCCCTCGAGATTGACGACCGGCACGATGCCGCCCATGACCATCGGGAACTGGGCGAGGCCGGTCTCGTCGAGATCCTTGCCCGTCAGCGGCGCGTCGGTGGCGCCGAAGGTGACGGTCTTGGCCTTGATCTGCTTGATGCCGCCGCCGGAGCCGATCGACTGGTAGTTCAGGCCGTTGCCGGTCTCCTTCTTGTAGGCGTCCGCCCATTTGGCGTAGATCGGATAGGGGAAGGTGGCGCCGGCACCCGAGATGTCGGCAGCATGTGCGCCAGTCACGCCGATAGTGAGCGCGGCCGCCGCAATGGCCGCCCGCCCGAGACCCGAAATCGCGTTCCGCATTTATCACCTCACCTAGCGTTGGCGAGCCCCGGTAACCAGGCGCCATGCCCGAGCCCAGGCCCAATCGCAGGTTCTGGTAAAGCGCAGTAATGTAAAAGCTGTGTGACACCCCAACTTAACAGCTGTGTGACACTTCAGCTGCCGGGCCTAATCCTTTGTTGGCAAGCCACAAAAAGGTCTGCCACCCGGCGGCTCGGGCAAGCGGGAGCGGACACGGGTTCGGACGCAATTCCGTCATCTCGGAACTCAGGCGGCGAGCCCGATCTTGCCGCGAATGGTCGCCAGCAGCAGGCCAACCTCGCCGGCGGGCCGGGGCGCGGCTGATATAGTAGCCTTGCACCTCGGTGCAGCCGTCGTCGCGCAGGCAATCGAACTGCTCGCGCGTCTCGACGCCTTCCGCCGTCGTCGCGATGTCCAGGCTCGCGCCCAGGCCGATCACCGCGCGGATGATGGCCAGCGACTGCTGGTCGTTGCCCATCTCGCGTGATGAACGAACGATCGATCTTGATCTTGTCGAACGGGAAGCGGCGCAGATAGCTCAGCGACGAATAGCCGGTGCCGAAATCGTCGAGCGAGATCCGCACGCCGATGTCGCGCAGCCGCTGCAGAGTCGCGAACGGCGGCTTCGCTGTTGTGCAGCAGCACCGATTCGGTGATCTCGAGCTCCAGCCGCTGGCCGCGAGGCCCGAGGCGCCTGAGCGCGCTGAACACGCACTCGACGAGGTTGCCGGAGTTGAACTGCACCGCCGACAGATTGACGGCGACCCCGACCTCCTCGGGCCAGCTGGCGGCCTCGGTGCAGGCCTGCCGCAGCACCCACTCGCCGATCGGCACGATCAGGCCGGTCTCCTCCGCGAGCGGAATGAAATCGGCGGGCAGCATCAGCCCGCGCTCGGGGTGGTTCCAGCGCAGCAGCGCCTCGAAGCCGCTCACCTCGTTGCGGTCGAGATCGAGCAGCGGCTGGTAGTAGAGCTCGAATTCGCCGTGCTCAGCGCCGCGCGCAGGTCGAGCTCGAGCTTGCGGCGCGCCTGCACGCGCCGCATCCATCCCGGTCTCGAAGAAGCGGAAGGTGCCGCGGCCGTCGCCCTTGGCGCGATAGAGCGCCAGATCGGCGTTCTTGAGCAGCTGGTCCGGCTCGGTGCCGTCCCCCGGCGCGATGGCGATGCCGATGCTGGTGCCGATCACGACCTGATGGCCGTCGATCTCGTAGGGCGCGCTGATCGCGTCGATGATGCGCCTGCGCGAGCGCGGCCGCGCCCGCGGGCTGGCCGACCGCCGGCTGCAGGATCGCGAACTCGTCGCCGCCGAGGCGGGCGACCATGTCCTCTCGCGGATGCAGCCGCGCAGCCGCTGGGCGACCGCCTGCAGCAGCGCGTCGCCGATCGGATGTCCGAGCGTGTCGTTGACCTCCTTGAAGCGGTCGAGGTCGATGCACAGCACGCGCCAGCTGGTCGCCGCGCGGTCGCGCGCCCCAGCGCCTGCTCCAGTCGCTCGCGCAACAGCACGCGGTTGGGCAGATCGGTCAGCGCATCGTGGCGCGCCATGTGCGAGATGCGCGCCTCGATGCGCCGCTGCTCGGTGATGTCCTCGTGCGTGGCGACCCAGCCGCCGCCCTCCATCGGCTGGCGCTTGATGACGATCGCGCGGCCGTCCGCGAGCTCCACCACCCTGATCAGGGGGACGTTGTCGCCGAAGGTCGAAAGCAGCGCCTGGACGTTGTCCTCCGGCGAGCCAACGGCGTAGAGCTGGTTGGCAATCCGATGTTGCAGGATCTCCTGGAACGTCGTTCCGGGTCGCGTCAGCTCGGGCGGCAGCCCGTAGAGGTGTGCATAGCGCTCGTTGCACACCACCAGCCGCTGCTCCGCGTCGAACATGGTGAGGCCCTGGGACATGTTGTTGAGGGCCGTGTCGAAGCGCACGTTCTGGGCCTGCAGCTCCTGCTCCTGCCGTCTGAGCTCGGTGACGTCCTCATGGGTGGCAACCCACCCGCCGCCGGACATCGGCTGATACTTGATGACGATGGTGCGGCCGTCGACCATGTCGACGACCTTGGTCCAAGCCGACGTGCTCTGTGCCAGCGCGGTGGCCTCGGCCACGAACGTGTCGGTGTGACGCCCTGCGGCGAGGCTCCTCGCACAGATCGGTATTCCAACATCTGGCGCAGGGTCGTCCCGGAATCGACCTGCGCCCGCGACAGGGCGTACATCTGCAGATAGCGCTCGTTGCACACCACCAGCCGATGCTGGGCATCGAACATGGTGAGGCCCTGGGACATGTTGTTGAGCGCCGTATCGAACCGGGTGTTCTGCGTCTCGAGCTCCCCGAGCGTGCGGTCGAGGACGCGCAGGGGCACGACCCGGAAAGCCAGATAGGCGGCCAGCCCCAGCGCGGAGCTGAAGAGCATTACCCAGCCGACCTCCGAGTAGAACGGGAAGAGGCTCGCTTCCGCCTCGACGTGGCCGACCACGACTGCCTTGACGATGATAGGCGCGCTGCGACGAAGCGATGGCCCCGAGAATTCGGGACCTTCTTCGAGTACAATCTTTCCAGAGCTGTCGACCACCCTCTGTCGCAGGGCCCCGTGATCGTCTTGCGGCAATTCGATGATCTCGGCCAGCCGCACGCGCTGGTATTGCCAGTTCACATTGTGGGTGTAGATGTACTTGGCAACGCTGGCAGCGTTGAGATGCGCCTTGAACGAGAGAGCGTCTGCGCGCGCGAAGTATTCCAAGGTGGCGTAAGCGGCCGGCGTGACGACACTGCACAACAGCGCGACGATGAGGCCGATCCCCCGACGACGGCACGTAGAGAAACGCGAGCCGTGATAGGTATGGCGTGCGCATTCATAGGGCGTGCGCTTCGCGCAGCGCCCTATGGCCCGCAGGAGCGCGCAGGAACGCGATGAAGCGTTCGACGAGCGGAGCCGGCCGCGCCGACACGACGAAGTGCAGCGGCTTGGCGTAGCGATAGGTACCGCGCTCGAAATTCTCGAATGTCGGCTGGACGCCGTCGATCGCCACCAGCCGCAGGTTGCGCTTTTCGAGCTCGAGCTGCGTCAACGTCGATCCGGCCAGCGAGCCCGGCGTTTGCTCGGCCATGTCGGCATTGTCCTGGTCGGTGGCAGCGACCGGAATGTCCGGTCGCTGCCGGGCCTTCGCCATCGCCGGCGCGAGGCCTGGGAACAGCTCGCCCATGAGCGCGTGTCGCTCTCCGAGCGCGGGCGCAAAATCACGCGCATCGGACTGCCGTCGCTCCACGCGGCGCGCTCGGATTGGAACGCGTCGGCGATGTCGACGACGTCAGCCCGTTGGATGCGGGATGCGAGGTGGCAAAGACGAACGGCGTGCGTGTGGTGAAGGCGACCGTCAGGCCCTTGGCGCTCTCCTGGGGCTTCAAGGGGCGGCCGGAGACGGCGAGATCGAGGACGCCATCACCAAGCGCGCCGATGGCGCCACTGCTTCCCAGGCTCGGAAGCACCTCGACCTCGATGCCGCTGTCGGCGCCGCTGGCCTTAAGACAGCGCCGAGCCGACGAAGCAATTCGGTTGCCGAGCCGGTGCCGCCAACCTTGAGCGTCTCGCCCGCAACGGCCGCGGCCGGAATCGCGGCGGTAAGGCTGGCGCCTACAGCCAGCGCCAACGCGCGCGCACGGATAGACGCACGATCGAATCTCTCACGTCCAGGGAACGCCGATTGAGCTCGATGAGGCCGGCCTTGTGTGAACATCCTGTTGCGAGCCGCACGCCGAGCCGCGCCGCGGGGCCGCGCCGTCACGGCGTCGGTAAAGAATACCTTATCGGCTGTCGCCGGGAGGCGCGCATTGCGGGAACTGGCGGAGCCGCCCAATGCGCGGGCACGGGAGAGGCACTGGTGCCGACCGGCCCGATCGCGCCAGCCCGAACTCGCGCAGGGCCTTCTCGATGCTCCCTCGCAGCCGCACCTTGCCGATCGAGGTGAGCAGGCCCACGGAAATGCAAAGGCCGTCAGGCATGACGCAGATCCTGCCGCCGGGGAAGTCGACATGCATTGCGGGCAGGTCTGTCGACTGGTTCCAGTCGCACGTCCTGGACGGCTCGGCCCACTCCCGCATCCTGCTGAAGACAGTGCCGAACTCGGTGTCGGTCACGGCGAAGTCGACGCAACGGAAATAGCGCGAGGTATCGAAGGCGCGGCTGCCCGGTGGCGGCAGGAATGCGCGGCACTCGACGGCATCGGAAGCCCTTTGCGTGCATGTGAAGCCGAGAAAGCGGTCGGTCGCGCGCGTTTGCACGGGCTTGTCGCAGGCTTCCGGTTCCCCCGCCGCCCATCGCTCCGTCAGCAGGCGATCGTCGGCGCTCACCACTGGCGGACATCGTTGCAGCGGCTCGGCGCCTGCCGCCTGGTCCTGCTCGGCAGCCCGGGAGCTGGCCAGCCCAGCAAGGTGCAGAGCACCAGGACGCTCAGTACGCCCAACGCGAACCGGCCGTGCGCGGCACTTGTCGTGGTGTCCATGTCGCTCCTCCCTGCCAGGGGCCGCAGGCTCGCCGATGGCGCCGGATGACACATTGATCCTGCGCAAAGGCCAGGCGCAGACCGCGGATGGCATGCCGCGCTCAAGCGCGCGACGCCCGATGGCCTCGACATCGACCAGCCACTGCCGGCGTCGCTCGGTGCCGGCGCCCTCGACGTAGCCGTAGATGGTGGAGCGCACCGGGCGCACGCCCATGAAATGCAGGATGTTCCGTTTCAGCATCTTCAAGGCGTGGGCCCGGAACCACCAGCGATATACGAAGCCCGGCATGCCCATGGTGACGATCACGCGGGCGGACTTGCCCTTCAGGACCTTCACGAACTTGCCCTGCTTGGAGATCGACCAGGTCGGGCTGCAGCACGCGCTCGAGAAAGCCCTTGAGGATCGCCGGAAGGGTGCCGAGCCAGAGCGGAAAGACGATCACCAGGTGGTCGGCCGCGAGCATGGTATCGTGCGCGGCCTGCAGAGCGGGCTCCAGCGGCTGCACCTTGGCGAAGCCCTCGTGCAGGATCGGATCGAACGCCATGCTGGCGGTGAGGAAAAGCTGTGCCTCGTGGCCCCCCGCCTGCGCGCCGCGCCGGTAGGCTTCTCCCAGCGCCTCGCAGAAGGTGCCGATGCGGGCGTGTCCGACCAGGATGACGACGCGTGCCATGCTCAATCACCCGTGGCGAGCCGTTGTCATGGGAGCGGGTTCGAGTGCTCCGCCGAGGCCTCTGCACCGGCGGTCTCAAGCTCGCCACCATCTTCGGGAACAGCCTCAGTTGATCCTCGACCCTCTGCACGCCGCTCACGCCCTCTACCAGCACCCTCAGCGCGTGGCGCTGCTTGCGAATCCACGGCACCCCACAGCTCGACGACGCCGTCCTTCACGGCCAGGCTCACGTAGGCGGCCTTGAGCCACGGCTGGGCCTTGACCTGATCCCATATCGCTTTCTGCAACGCGCCATTGTCGGGTCGCGTGGCGGGCCCGGTGACCTTGATCTCGGCCAGCTTGCGCGCCGGATCGGTGCGGCTGATCATGCCGACGAGCTTGCCGTCGTCCATCACGGGCACCTGTCGTATGCGATCAGTATCGAGAATCTCGGCCACATCGGCGAGGCTCGCCCGCGACGGCACCGTGACGATGAAGCGCGTCATGACGTCCTTGGCCTTCAAGCCGTAACTCTTGACGTACTCGCGCGCTTTCGCGTCCGCGTCGGCGAACACTCGAGCCACCACTTCGCCGTTCCGTGTCCGTCTCGCTGCGATGGGCCAAGTCCGTCTGGCTGACGATGCCGATCGGGGTTGAGGATCGACAGGGGCGGGTTCTTCCAGGCCTCCTTGTGCGCCTTGCGCCAGCGCCAGCGCACGAACGCGTCGGCGGCCGGTTTCTCCAGCGGCGAACCTTGGTTATGACCGATGCGCGCCGGCAGGCCCCAGGCGATGATGTCGGGGAGGCTTCAGGCCGCGCAGCGCAGGATGCCGGGGCCGTTTCAGCTTCCTGTCGTAGCGATCGCCCATGTCTGCCAGGCCCGGGTTTTGCTCCGCTCGCTACTCGGCCGGCGCGACGGCCTGCGGCGCTGCTGCGCCGCCAGCCATAGCGCGGCGCCGACCACCACCATCATCAACGGCACCGCCGCCAGGTTGATGACGGTCCATCCCGCTGGCCTGCAGCACGCCCGAGAGGGCGGCGGAGGTGGCAGTGGCGGCATAGACTGCGAAGTCGTGGCTGGCCTGCACCTTGGCGCGCTCGGCCGGCACGTAGGTGGTGGTGAGCAGCGTCGAGCCGCCGACATAGGCGAAGTTCCAGCCGAGCCCGACGAGGATGTTGGCGACGCAGAAGTTGGCAAAGTCGATCCCGGCCAGGTTGGCCGCCGACGCCGGCGAACTCGATCAGGCCGCCGGCGGCGATGATGGCGAGCACGCCGAAGCGGGCGATGAGATGGCCGGTGAAGAACGACGGCAGGAACATGGCGACGATGTGCAGCTGGATCACGGTGGCGCTGTCGCCGAAGGTGAAGCCGCACGCCTGCATGGCGAGCGGCGTCGCCGACATGGTGATGGTCATCACCGCATAGCCGAACACCGAGGACGGCCAGCGCCACGCGATAGGCGGGCTGGCGCACGATCTCGGCAGCGGCCGGCCGCCCGGGCGCGCTCGGCCGCGCTCAGTCTCGGGATCCCGCAGGAGCTGCACCGAGCGCCAGCACCGCAACGAGAAGGCGGCCATGGCGACGTAGACGCCGGCGAACGTCACCGGGGCCAGCCAGTCGACCGCCCATTTGGCGGCCTGCGGGCCGATCAACCCGGCGCCACGCCGCCGGCCATCACCAGCGATATGGCCTTGGCGCGATAGTCTGGCTCCGTGGCGTCGGCGGCCGCAGAGGCGGAAATACCAGAAGAACCCCGCCTGCATGCCCTGCAGCAGGGTCGCGAGGCAAAGAAGCGGGAAGCTGCGCTGGTAGAGCGCCAGACAGCCAACCGCGCCGAACGCGACCCCCAGCAGCGCGCCGATCGAGAACCCGGCCCGCCGGCCGATGGCCGCCATCAGCAGCGAGGCCGGGATGGTGGTGCCCATGATGCCCAGATGCGCCAGGAAGATCGGCACGGTCGCCATCCACTTCTCGTCGGCGCCGAGCAGCATGTAGGCCGCGAGCGGCGTGGTGGCGATGGCCATGCCCTGCACCGACATGAAGAGCGCCTGCGCCAGCGCCAGCACCGCCAGGTTGCGGCGTCGAGACATGGCTGGGGCGGCTGCGGGGCTCATGAGCGGATCGATGGATGCATGGCCGATGTCATCGGGCAGGGATGTTCACATGAGCTGCATAACTGCCTTGGGCGGGGCGCGCAATCGACGTAAGCTGACAGCCGGGCGCTTCTGGGCTGCAATTTTCGCATTCGCTGCGGGTGAGGCAACGGCATGAGCAAGACGATCGGCGTTGTCGGCCTCGGCATCATGGGCGGGGCGTTTGCGAAGAGCCTCGTGGCGGCGGGCTGGAGGGTGATCGGCTGCGATCTCGAGCCCGCCCGGTGCGAGGAGGCGCGTGCCGCCGGCATCGAGATCGTCGATGGTGCGGCAGCCGTGGCCGAGGCAACCAGCGACATCATCACCAGCCTGCCGACGGCGCAGGCGGTGCTGGAGACGGCGCGCGCCATCGCAGGTGCGAAGGGGAAAAGCCGCAGCGTCATCGAGACCAGCACACTGGCGCTCGGCGATAAGAGCGAGGTAGGGCGCATCCTGGCCCAGGCGGGCCACGCGGCGCTGGATTGTCCGATCTCGGGCACCGGATCGCAAGCCAAGGTGAAGGACATCGTCGTCTACGCCAGTGGCGACGCGGCCGCGATTGCCCGGCTCGAGCCGGCCTTCCTCGGCTTCGCGCGCAAAGTCTACAACCTCGGCGCGTACGGCAACGGCAGCAAGATGAAGTTCGTCGCCAACCACCTGGTGGCGATCCACAACGTCGCCGCCGCCGAGGCCATGGTATTGGCCATGAAGGCCGGCCTCGATCCGCACCGGGTCGTGGAGGTTGTGGGCTCCGGCGCCGGCACCTCGCGCGTGTTCGAGTTGCGCGCGCCGATGATGGCCGAGAGCACCTATCTCCCCGCCACCATGCGCTCCACCACCTGGGTGAAAGATCTCGACGTGATCGGCGCCTTCGCCTCTTCCCTGGCCTGCCCGACCCCGCTGTTCGCCCTGTCGGCGTCGCTGCATGCCGCCGTGCTCGCCACGGGCCACGGCGCCGAGGACACCGCCGCGGTGTGCGCGGTGTACGAGGACATGGCGGGCCTCGTGCGGAAGACGTAGCGGCACGGGAGGGTGTGCCCGTTTGACCCCGCCGCCATGTTTAACATATTGACATCGCCCGTGCGGTCAGCCAGGGAGCCTTGCCGTTGACCCCCGTCCTGCAAATCGTGGCCAATACCCCGATCTGGGTGTGGGCGCTGCTGGCGTACCTGCTGTTCATCGGTATTCGGGCGCTGCGGCCGGCGACGGCGCCGCTCTGGCGCGTGGCAATTCTGCCTGCGGTGTTCTTCGTGTGGGGGCTGGCGAGCCTCTACCAGATGCACGGGCTGGCTCTCCAGCGGGTGCTGCCGTGGGCGGTCGCGCTGGCCGGCGGCATCGGCGTCGGCATGCTGATCGCAAGCCTGCAGCCGATCCGCGCCGACAAGGTGCGCCACCTCGTGCGCACGGCCGGTGGGCCGCTGACGCTCGTCCTGATCCTGCTGATCTTCACCACCAAATACGAGTTTGGGTTCCTGCACGCGACCCAGCCCGGCCTGTTCGCGCAAGCGCGCTTCTGGCTTTCCGAGATCGCCATTTCCGGCCTGCTGGCCGGCATGTTCATCGGTCGCTTCGCGGGCCTCATGCGCCAATACAGCGCCGCGCCGCACGAAGACTTGGCGGCGTAGGTTGGGTCAAGTTGTCATGCGCGCGGAGCGCGCACATGTTGCCATGAAGCGGGTCTAGCGTGGGGCTGGCTGCCGGCACGAAGGTCGGTTTCGCTTGGTGTTGCGAGCCCGTGGTCAAGTTTGACCTGAGGATCTGTCGAGCACCTGTGAGTGTGGCCCAAGGGGCGACAGGCCAAGCCTGCTTGCCCCTCGAGCACGTCGGGTAGACTTCGTATTTTCCGGGTCCTCTCGCCGGCAGCGGTTGGGTATCGACTGCTGAAGGAGGTGGCCATGAAAGTGCTCAATCGACGCTGCGCTGGCCTCGACGTTCACAAGGCCGAGGTGGTGGCGAGCGCACGGGTATTCGCGGGTCGCAAGGTGGCGCACGAGGTGCGCCGGTTCGGCACCACGACACGCGAGCTGATGGCGCTGGGCGATTGGCTGGAAAGCCTGCACGTCACGCACGTGGCGATGGAGGCGACCGGTGTTTACTGGAAGCCTGTGTGGCACATGCTGGATGAGCGCTTTGCGCTGATCCTGGCCAATGCCCAGCAGGTGCGCAACGTGCCCGGTCGCAAGAGCGACGTGAACGATGCGAGCTGGATTGCCGATCTGCTGGCGCACGGCTTGATCTCGGCGAGCTTCGTGCCGCCGCGGCCCATCCGGGAGCTGCGCGACCTGACGCGGACGCGCCGGCAGGCGGTGGGCGAGGTGGTTCGCCACAAGCATCGCATCGACAAGATCCTGCAGGACGCCAACATCAAGCTGTCCTCGGTGCTGAGCGATCCGATGGGGCCGAGCGGCCGTCGCATGCTGGCGGCGATCGTTGCGGGAGAAAGCGATGCGGGCAAGATCGCCGAGCTGGGGAGCGCGCGGCTGGAGTGCCCGCGTGGGGCGCTGATCGAGGCGCTGAGCGGCCGCGTCAGCGAGCATCACCGCTATCTGCTGGGCTGGGAGCTGCGGCTGATCGGGGAGATCGAGGCTCGGATCGACGAGCTCGACCAGCGCATCGAGGCGCAGATCGCGCCCTTTCGTGCCGCCGTCGAGCGGCTGATGGGCGTGCCGGGCGTCAAGGGCGCGGCAGCGCCGGCAATCATCGCCGAGATCGGTGCGGACATGAGCGCCTTCCCCAGCGCCGGCCATCTGCTGAGCTGGGCCCGCATCGTGCCGCGGCTGGACGAGAGCGCGGGCAAGAAACGCTCGCGCCGTGTCAAGAAGGGCGGGGCTTGGCTCAAGCCGCTTCTGGTGCAGTGTGCCCGAGCGGCGATGCGCAAGCGCGGCAGCTACTACGGCGCCCAGTATCGGCGCCTCAAGGCGCGCGTGGGAGACAAGAAGGCCATCATCGCCGTGGCGGCCTCGATCCTCACGGCCATCTACCACATGCTGCGTGACGCCACCGACCATCGCGACCTGGGCGCCGCCTATCTCGCCCACCGCCAAGGCGACAAACAGGCTGTCGCACAGCGACTTGCTCGCCAGATTCGCGCTCTTGGCTATCACGTCGACGTGCGAGCGGCAGCATGATCCCCCGCCGCTTGCAACGCTCCCAACACCCGCCCTAGTTTCCGGGTAGCGAAGCGCAGACCCAACACCGGCGGCGCGCTCGACTTGCGTTGCGTCATCGCTGGGGCTCGACGCAACCTACTCCGCTGCCTTCCGGCCACGCGCGATGGCGGCGTTGACGGCCGGCATCACCTGCTCCGCCATCAGCACCATCGAGCGGCGGCCGAGGTTGGGGTCGACCCAGTCCTTGCCGGCATAGAGCAGCGTGCCGAAGTCGCCGACCTCCTCGCGGAAAGCCAGCAGCTTGTCGGCCACCTTCTGCGGCGAGCCCCAGATCACCAGCTTGTCGACGACGTAGTCGGGGGTGACGGCATCGTCGGGCATGTCGCGCGAGCGCCTTGAACAGCTCGGCGCGCCCTCCCTTCTTGAGCTTGGCGACGAGTGAGCCGTAGTACTGCCGGTAGGGGCTCCGCAGCCAGGCACGTATTCGCGCGCCTTGGCGTCGCTGTCGGCGACGAAGATGCTCTTGGCCACGCGCCAGTTCGCCGGGTCGGCCGGGCGTCCGCCCTTGCGGCAGCCCTCGACGTATTTCGGCCAGTGGCTCCCCACCCATTGCGGCAGCAGGAAGTTGGCCGAGATCGGCTCCCAGCCGCGCGCCGCCGCCTCGGTCACGCCCTTGGAGTACGGTGCCACGACCGACACCACGATCGGCGGATGCGGCCTCTGCAGCGGCTTGGCAGGATGCCCTGGCCGATGTCGGCCATCAGCGTGCGCGCGGTGCGTGATGCTCCAGTACTTGCCCTGGATGTCGTAGGGCGGCTCGCCGGCCCAGATCGCGAGGACCGATTGATGGCCTCGAGGAACATCTCGTTGCGGTTGGCGTCGAGGTTGCCGAACACCTCCGCATCCGAGAGCAGGCCGCCGGGCGAGATGCCGAAGATGAACCGGCCGTCGAGCAGGTGATCGAGCATGGCGACGTTGGCGGCCACGGCGGCCGGATGCATGTTCGGCAGATTGAGCGTGCCGGTGCCGAGCTTGATGCGCTTGGTGGCGTCGATCAGCGTCGCGATGAACATCAGGCAGGAGCTGATGTTCTCGGCCGCATCGGTGGTGTGCTCGCCGACATAGCCCTCCGTGTAGCCGAGCTCGTCGGCGAGGATGAACGCCTCCCGGTCCTCTCTGCAGCGACACGCGCCAGTCCTTGCCCAAGGCATGGATCGGCATCGTGAAGAAGCCAAGGTCCATGTCGGATGTGCCCTGCTATTTGATCGCTTGCGGATTGATGGGCGAGCCCGTGCCGCCCGGAATGACAAGGGGAGCGCCGCAGAAGAAGAACTCGTAGACCTTGTCCTTGGCGCAGTCCTCGGCCAGCTCCTTCAGGTCGAACATCTCGCCCATGTAGAGCCCCATGGCGGGGATCACCACCCAGTGCCAGGGCTGGTTGACGTCCGTGGTCTCGTTGGGCCGCACCTCGACGCCCCAGGTGTCGGAGCACACGCCGGCCACCTGCTTCTCCTGCAGCCAGTAGCAGCTCTCGAACTTGAGCCCCGGCGCATCGCCGCCGGCATAGCCGCCCCACTCGCCTTTGCTGTTGCAGGCTTCCATCTGGCCGGTGCGAACGATGACGAAGTCGCCCTTGCGGATGGCTACCTTCTGCGCTTGCGCGCACGCATCGAGATCGTCGTTGGAGATGCCCTCGCCGTCCTTGAGCGTGTCGACGCCCTTCCAGCGCGCGATGTCGAGCAGCACGCCGCGGCCGACGAGCTTGTCCTTGGCGTGCTCGATGCCGAGCTTGGAGAGCGCCGTTGGAGTCCACGGCGGAGGCGTGGTGCCCGTTGTACATCTTGTCGTGGTAGAAGATGTGGCCCAGCGAATCCCAGTGCGTGGCCGACTGGATCGGCATGTTGAGCGCATCGTCGGCGTAGAGCAGGTGCTCCTGCCGCCCGGCCAGGGCGTCGGTGCCGGTGGCGAGCATGGTGTGGATGGGGTTCCAGCGCTTGCCGAACAGGCCGCGCTGGGGGCCGCTGGCGCCCAGCGGAATGCCGAGCGCGAAGGTCTTGCCGCGGCGAATCAGTTTGCCGGCGGCGACAATGTCGGCAGGCGTCACGTGGTTGAGCGTGCCGACCTGGTCGTCCTTGCCCCAGCGTCCCCAGTTGGACAGCGCCTTGAACGCCTCGTCGACCGCCTTCTTGGAGACGGCGATGTTGCGGCCTGCCGGTTTCTTCTTGTGTGTCGGCATCGTTCCCACCCTTGTCCATGGCGCCCGCCGAGCACGTCTCCGGCGCGGCCGGCGCGCGCCATCTTGCCTCAGGTCGTGCGGCCATTGCCAGCAACGATGAATTGGGCTTGCATGATGATAACTGATCGCCGCCATCACCCGAGGCGATGCATCCGCGGCGCCGGCTCGTTGGCGTCCTGCGGAGATGAGGGCTATCGCAGACTGTGCCGAAGCTTTAAGCCGGCATTCTTCGGAATTGCGCAAGAAGTAACCAGCGGCTGCACGCGCGGCTCTTCGACGAGAACAAGGCAAAAGCGTCAGCCAGGTCTGGCACGCCGCTTGCGGTCCTGCGCAGGAAGCGCGACGCGCCGGGTGCGCGTCTCACTGCCTGCCGAGGAACCCATGCCCACCATCACCGCCGACCCCTATGCCTGGCCCTTCGACGGCGACCTCACGCCGGCCAACACCGGCCTCATCGTCATCGACATGCAGACCGACTTCTGCGGCCCCGGCGGCTACGTCGACAAGATGGGCTACGACATCTCTCTCACGCGCGCTCCCATCGAGCCGATCAAGCGCCTGCTCGCGGCCATGCGCGCCAAGGGCTATCACATCTTCCATACGCGCGAGGGCCATCGCCCCGATCTCGCCGACCTGCCCGCCAACAAGCGCTGGCGCTCGCGCCAGATCGGTGCCGGCATCGGCGATCCGGGCCCATGCGGCAAGATCCTGGTGCGCGGGGAGCCCGGCTGGGAGATCATCCCGGAGCTGGCGCCGGCGCCAGGGGAGGTCGTGATCGACAAGCCCGGCAAGGGCTCCTTCTGCGCCACCGATCTGGAGCTGCTCCTGCGCGTCAAGGGTGTGCGCAACATCGTGCTCACCGGTATCACCACCGATGTCTGCGTCCATACCACCATGCGCGAGGCCAACGATCGCGGCTTCGAATGCCTGCTGGTGGAGGATTGCTGCGCGGCCACCGATCCCGGCAACCACGCCGCCGCCGTCAAGATGGTGAAGATGCAGGGTGGTGTGTTCGGCGCCGTCGCAACTTCGGGCGCACTCATCGAGCGATTGCCCTGACGCCAGCCTTCCGTTGCTCTCCTGCTACGTCGGCGCGTCCTGCGCCGCCATCCACTTCGCAAATTCCTTGAGCTTCTCGCGCGGAAACGCAAAGCCCAGCTCCGCGGCACCGACGCGCACCACGAGGCAGGCATGGCCCTCGATCGGGCAGGGCCCGAGGCCCAGGCCGCTGATGCGCACGAAGGGATAGTTGTCCTTGCGCTCCCCGGCCGGAATGAGCCCCATCGCCGCCTGATCGAAGGCCTCGTAGGCACCGCCAAGCGCATTGGCTGCGATTTGCCCCGCTTCGTTGGCTGGGAGGACGACCTGGGCCAGAGGCTTCTTGCCTTTGGTCAGGATGAACTTGACCCGGCCGTCGGCCTCGACTGCCGTATAAAGCCCGTCATAGAGGTCGCGCGGCGGTTCTGGTGCTTTCACGGGTTTGCCCTCTGCTGGTTCGACCGCGCAGCCTTGGCTGCCCGCGGCTCTGGGCCTCATTAGCACGCGACGAACCGGGGCGTCACCGAGGCCTGCGGGCTTCCCTTTGGACGGCGCCAGGCTAACCAAAGCCCCAGTGGTCCACTCTGGACTTATCCCCGCCGCGCACGTATCGGGTATACTAGCCGGTTCTCAATATAAATTTCCACAATACTTATAATGTTACAATGTATTTGTGAGGCCTAAGTCGATCTGAATATTTACAAACAGTTGCGGCTGAGCCGCCTGCGGCTCTTCTCTCGCCCGCCCTCGAAACCCTACCGGAATGCGTGCTGTGCGGCTCACCCAGTCCCAATGGGAGGACGCTCGCCGGCTGCGCACGAACCTCGGCCTAAGTCTCCGCGAAATCGCCGCCCGCTTTGGCGTGCACCCGAGCACGGTGCAAAATCGAGCCGCCGCCGAGAACTGGTCTTCGCCGTCAGCGGCCAAAGGTAAGGGGCGGGTTGGCGCGCGCAATCCGCGCTCGGTTGTGGGCCGCCGCGAACTGATCCAGCGCCTCTACAAGGCCATGGACACCAAGCTCAAGCTGATGGAACGCCGCATGGAAGCGCAGATCGTCAATCTCGCTAAAGGAACCGATCTCCCGTCCGCCGACCACGAGCGCGACACGCGCACGTTTGGCGCGATGATCAAGAACATCGAGCAAGTCAAGGAGATGCAAGCTGACCTCGACCAAGTCGCTGGAGGGCAGCCCGCAACCGCCGCCGACGCCGAGCTCTTTGCCGAGGCGGAGCGCTTCCGGCAAGAGATTGCAGAGCGTCTTGCTCGCTTTGTCCCGCCTGCCCGGTGACGTGCGCTGGGCCGCCCTGCGCTCGATCGAGGACGAGAAGGTCGCGCGGCTGGCCTACACCTGGGAAGGCTGGGCACGCGACGATCAGCTGGCTCCAACCGCGACCGAGGCCGGCGCTGCCTGGCGAACCTGGCTCGTGTTGGGTGGGCGTGGCTCCGGCAAGACTCGCGCCGGTGCCGAGTGGGTACGCGCTCGCGCACTGGGCGCGCCGCACAGCACACAACGTGCGCGCCGCATCGCTCTCGTCGGCGAGACCATCGGCCAGGTGCGCAGCGTGATGATCGAGGGCCTCTCGGGCCTGCTGTCCGTCCATGCGCCCCGCGAGCGCCCCAGGTTCGAGGTCTCCAGGAACGAGCTGCTGTGGCCCAACGGCACAATCGCGCAGATGTTCGCCGCCGACGACCCCGACAGCCTGCGCGGGCCGCAGTTCGACGCCGCCTGGTGCGACGAGCTCGCCAAGTGGCGCCGTCCCGAGCGCGCCTGGGACAATCTGCAGTTTGCATTGCGGCTGGGCCGGCTGCCGCAGTGCGTTGTCACCACCACGCCGCGGCCCATCGCGCTGCTGACGGCCATCATGAAGGACGAGGCTACCGTCACCAATCGCTCGCGCACTGCTGACAACGCGGCCAACCTGGCGCCGGCTTTCCTCGCCGAGATGCAGCGCCGCTATGCCGATACGCCGATGGCCGCCAGGAGCTCGAAGGCGAGATCGTCGAGGATCGCATGAACGGACTATGGAAGCGTCATTGGCTCGCCCAGGCCCGGCTTGCCGCCCGCCCCGAGCTCAGGCGCATCGTCGTCGCCGTCGACCCGCCGGTCACCTCGACTGCCGGCGCCGACAGCTGCGGCATCGTCGTCGCCGGCCTCGGCGTCGATGGGCGCGGCTACGTCATCGGCGACCGCACGATCCAGGGCCGCGATCCCGCGACCTGGGCGCACGCCGCGGTCGCCGCCTACCACGACTATCAGGCGGACCGCATCGTCGTTGAGACCAACCAGGGCGGCGATCTGGTCGTCCAGGTCTTCAAGGGCATCGATGCCAACCTGCCGGTGAAGAAGGTGCACGCCTCGCGCGGCAAGTTCCTGCGCGCTGAGCCGATCTCCGCCCTCTACGCCGAGGGCCGCGTCGCCCACGTCGGCGAGTTCTCCGAGCTCGAGCGCCAGATGTGCGACTTCGCCGCCGACGGCCTCTCCAACGGCAAGAGCCCCGATCGCCTCGACGCCCTCGTCTGGGCCCTGACCGAGCTGATGCTCACCAGCACCCGCAAGCCCCTCATCCGCTCGCTGTAGGGCGCCGTAGGGCGCAATAGCGAAGCGTATTGCGCCGCCCCAGACCAGCGCTCGGCGCAATACGGCTGACGCCTATTGCGCCCTACACCCCGTCACCCGATCCCGAAAGCCAGCCCGCATGCTGCACAAGACGCAGAGCCTGCTCGGCCGCGCGCTGAGCCGTTTCGCGCCAAATCCAGCCGCGCCCCCGCATGCCAAAGCCAGCCTCGCCGGCCCGCTCATCGCCTTCGAGGCTCTGCGCCGGCCCGTGTGGAGCCCGCGCGACTACGCCGCCTTCGCGCGCGAAGGCTTCATGCAGAACGCCATCGTCTATCGCTCGCGTGCGCATGATCGCGGAAGCCGCCGCCGCGGTGCCGCTGCCTGCTCTACGAGGGCGACGCCGAGATCGAGGAGCATCCGCTGCTCGATCTCTCGCGCGGCCCAACCCCGATCAGCAGCGGCGCCGATTTTTTCGAGGCCTGGTACGGCTTCCTGCTAGTCGCCGGCAACGCCTATCTCGAGGCCGTCGCGCTCGGCGGCGAAGTGCGCGAGCTGCACGTGCTGCGCCCCGACCGCATGAAGGTCGTCCCCGGCCCGCGACGGCTGGCCCGAGGCCTACGAGTACACGGTCGACGGCCGCACCGTCCGCTTCGCCGGCGAGGTCGCACCCGGCGTGCGCGCCGTCCTGCACGTGCAAGCTCTTCCATCCGCTCAACGATCACTACGGCCTCTCGCCCATCGAGGCCGCCGCCACCGCCATCGACGTCCACAACACGGCGTCGCGCTGGACCAAGGCGCTGCTCGACAACGCGGCGCGGCCGTCGGGCGCGCTCGTCTACAAAGGCCGCGCGACGGCCAACCTGACCGACGAGCAATTCGAGCGCCTGAAGCGCGAACTGGAAGACGCCTTCCAGGGCGCCGCCAACGCCGGCCGCCCGATGGTGCTGGAAGGCGGGCTCGACTGGAAGCCATGTCGCTCACGCCCAAGGACATGGACTTCATCGACGCGCAAGCACGCCGCCGCGCGCGAGATCGCGCTCGCCTTCGGCGTGCCGCCGATGCTGCTCGGCATTCCCGGCGACAACACCTACTCGAACTATCGCGAGGCCAATCTCGCCTTCTGGCGCCAGACGGTGCTGCCGCTCGTCAACCGCACCGCCAAGGCCCTGTCCGCCTGGCTCGCCCCCGCGTTCTCACCCACCGACTCCGCCCTGAGCCTGTCGAAGGGCGCTCCCACCCTCGAGCTCCGCCCCGACCTAGACGCCATCGAGGCCCTGAGCACCGAGCGCGAGGCTCTCTGGTCCCGCATCGACAAAGCCACCTTCCTCACCCCCAACGAAAAGCGCTCCGCCGTCGGCTACGGCCCGGCCTCCGGCGGCGACGAGATCAAAGGCGCCGCTGCCGCGCAGAAATTCAACCCCCACCACGACGAGCGCGGCCGCTTCACCTTCGGTCCCAACCCGGACGCCCCGCAGCCCGCCCAGGCCCCGCCGCGAACGCGAAGGGTTACGGTTGGTGGGCGCACCTATCCCGCCACGGTGAGCGAGGAGACCGAACTGCTGCTCGCCGCAAATCGGGCCGAGGCTGCTCTCAACCGGGTCCGTGAGCTCGATCCCGAGTGGCGGCCCGCACCGGAGCTGTCCGATCCGCAAAGCGCCCAAGGGGCAATCGCGTCCTACCGATCCCTTGCACAGCAGGCTGAGGGACGGATCACCGTGCTCGAGCGCGGCGGCGTGCCCCTGGGGTTCAATTCGCGCGAAGAGTTCGACGAGTTCGGACGAGCGACATGGGATGGCCTGTCCGCGGCCGGTCATAGGGATGCAGAGCCGTTCCTCCGCGGCAGCGCCGTGACGGGATTCAACTATCGGACAGGCGAGGCTTTCGACGTTGAGCGTCGTAGTGACTATGATATTGCATTGGCGAGCCCGTCGCTGATGCGCCGTGCGGAAGAGCTTGGGATCGAATTGCGCGAACAGGGGTCTCGTACCAGGAAACTGGAGGATGAGGAGTTGCCTGCGCTGGGTTTGCGCGACTTGGCATCCAGGCTCCGAGAGCAAGCCGGTCGCGACGTAAGCCTCATGATCTACCGATCAAGGGAGGCGATTGAGCAGCGTGGACCGAGCCTCCGCCTTCCATGAAATGCGATAGGAGATGCGCATATGCAGGTGGCATTTGGGATTAAGTCGTCGGACATCGAGGAAGCACGCCTTTGGGTCGAGCGTGCCACGGGTCTTCCTGCGGAGGCGAGAGAGAACGACAGCATGGGCAATTATTACGCGTTCGGGCAGTTTGTTGGCGAGCGATTGAAACTGTTCGACAACACGGACCCCCGTGATGGCGAACCTGTGTATCGTTTTCCAAACTGGAGTTTGCTTCTGCTCGTTGCGGGAACCAGCAAGGACTCCAAAGCTCTCCGCGGGCTCGAGAGTGATCCGGAGCACTTCCAGAAACTGGAGACACGCGGCGCCTAGTCGACGAGGCTCAGGAGACCGTCGCAGGGCTTCCAGGGCGCCGCCCGCGCCGGCCGCCCGCTGCTGCTGGAGGGCGGGCTCGACTGGAAGTCGATGACCTGGAGGCGACGCGTTTAGGTGGAGAAAAGAGTGCGGACATGATAGCCAGCCGTCTGCGCTGCGCGCCGAGCATTGGCAATGGACGACCGCATCAGGTTCAAGATCGAAATCTACTGCGAAGGGGTGATCATCTCGGCTAATATCCGGGGCAAGAAGATGTACTTGCTCGAAAGGGCGTTCCTGGATGAGCTGGCCGGGCATCCACATCCCAACCGGCTTCTGCCGCGCCCCGCCCCGGACCCAAATCACGATATATATTTGCTGGATCGCGATCAGGCAGCTGCCTACAGTTCCTTCAGGCGCGATCTGCGCAAAACCTTCGACAAGATGGCAACCCGCAAGCTCCAAGCTCGTTCAAACCAGGGCGCAAGCGAGACGATCCCGCGCGAATTTCAAACATTTGGCGCTTCCCTCGTGATGGGCATGAAATACGCTGGCTCCACGCCGAAGAAATGGGTGGGGTACGCCGTCAATTCGATCAGCCGCGAAAACAGTGAGGCGGCGCTGCGCTTTCTCGATCGCATCGCCGATGGCAATTACGATGCGGCTCGACTGCAACAACTCTGGGACGGATGGGTGTCCGATTTCGGCCTCTGGTTTACGGGCGATCTGCGCACCTTCCTCCTGAGCATCCGCTCCGAGATGACCAAAGTCGTCAAGCCGACGGTCAACCGGCGTCACTCGCGCCGCTGAACTCCAGTGCTCGCGCTCCTCGCGGCCTCGCGGCCTCACGGCCTCACGATCCTCACGATCTCACTACCTCACGATCTCACGATCTCACGATCTCACGGGCTTACCTCACATGCGCGCCACCGCCCCCGCCCCCGAGCTCAAGTTCACCGCCCTCGACCTGAAGCGGGTGGATGCAGCCGGCACGTTTGTCGGCTACGCCAGCCTGTTCAACAAGGAAGACATGGGCCACGACATCGTGCTGCCCGGCGCCTTCCGCGAGAGCCTGAAGACGCGCGGAGCCTCCGGCATCAAGATGCTGTTCCAGCACAACCCCAGCGAGCCCATCGGCGTCTGGGATCAGCTCACGGAGGATGCTCGTGGCCTTTACGTCCGCGGCCGCCTGATGCTCGACGTGGCCCGCGCCCGCGAGGTGCTCTCCCTCATGCGCGCCGGCGCGCTCGACGGCCTCTCCATCGGCTTCCGCGCCATCCGCGGCCGCCGCGACGCCAGGACCGGCGTCCGCCGCCTCGAGAAAGTCGACCTGTGGGAGATCTCCGTCGTCACCTTCCCGCTGCTGCCCGAAGCGCGCATCGCCCACGTCAAGGCACGCCGGCCTCGCCCTCTCATCGAGACGATCGCCGCCGCCACCCGCCTCCTCCACCTGTCATCCCGGAATTTCGCGTAGCGAAATATCCGGGCCCAGAGCCTCAAGCCGCGCGCTCACCGTGAAGTCGTGAGTGGTGAGATCGTGAGATGGTGAGATTTTCTGCTCGCCATTTGACGATTGCCGACTTCGCGGCCTCACGCACCCACTCACCATCTCACCACTCACCATCTCACCAAGCAAAGGACCGCCCATGCTCAATGACTCCGCACCCGAGACCAAATCCGCCGACGTCGCAAGACCTCGCGCACCGCCTTCGACGACTTCATGCGCGCCTTCGAGGCCTTCAAGGACGGCAATGACGAGCGGCTCGCCCAGCTCGAGCAGCGCATGTCGGCCGACGTCGTCACCGAGCGACAAGGTCGACCGCATCAACCGCGCGCTCGACGAGCACAAGCGCGTCGTCGACGAGCTCGCGCTGAAATCCGCGCGCCCGCATCTGGGCGGCGCCGCGCGCTCCGCTCGCGGCGTCTCCCTCCAGCACAAGGCCGCCTTCGACGCGCTACGTGCGCAAGGGCGAGGCCGGCGCGCCTGCGCGATCTGGAGCCCAAGGCCCTGTCGGTCGGCTCCGATCCCGACGGCGGCTATCTCGTGCCCGACGAGACTCGAGCGCGCCATCAACCGCGCCGCTGAAGGACGTCTCGCCCATCCGCGCCATCGCCGGCGTGCGCCAGGTGTCGGGCTCGGTCTACAAGAAGCCGTTCGCCATCACCGGCGCCGAGTCCGGCTGGGTCGGCCGAGACCGCCGCGCGGCCCGAGACCGACACGCCCGACGCTGGCCGAGCTCGCATTCCCGACCATGGAGCTCTACGCCATGCCGGCCGCGACCGCGGCGCTGCTCGACGACAGCGCCGTCAATGTCGACGAGTGGATCGCCGAAGAGGTGCGCGACGCCTTCGCCGCAGCAGGAAGGCACCGCCTTCGTCAACGGCGACGGCACCAACAAGCCCAAGGGCTTCCTCGCCTACACCAAGGTCGCCGAACGCCTCCTGGGCTGGGGCAATATCGGCTACATCAGACCGGGCGTCGCCGGCGCCTTCGCCAGCACCAATCCCGGCGACAAGCTGATCGACCTCGTCTACGCGCTCAAAGCCGGCTACCGCGCCAACGGCACCTGGGTCATGAACCGCAAGACCCAGGCCGCGATCCGCAAGATGAAGGACGGCGACGGCAACTACCTCTGGCAGCCCGCCGCCAAGGCCGGCGACGCCGTCGCTGCTGATGGGCTTTCCCGTAGCCGAAGTCCGAGGACATGCCCGACGATCGCCGCCGACAGCACTTCGATCGCGTTCGGCGATTTCCGCCGCGGCTATCTGATCGTCGACCGCGTCGGCGTACGCGTGCTGCGCGATCCCTATCAGCGCCAAGCCCTACGTGCTGTTCTACACGACCAAGCGCGTCGGCGGCGGCGTGCAGGACTTCGACGCCATCAAGCTGATGAAGTTCGCCGCGTAGATACTGGCGAATAGCGAGTAGCGAATAGCGAAATAGAACGTGCAATTAGCGAGTGGCTTAAGTCCCTATTCCCTATTCGCTATTCGCCCCTTTCCCCTTCGCTCGAGCGCCCGCCGACCTGTCCGCCCCGCCGGGTCGGCCCGCACGGCTGTGGACCCCTCGCCCAGCCCCTCGAGCGATCGCGAGCGGGACCTGCTCCCGTGCCCCTCCCCACGTGGCAGGTCCCGCTCGCACCTCTCGTCGGTGTCAGACCCTCCGGGTCTGACACCAGGCGATAGGGAGTGGGGAATAGGCAGTAGGGAAAAACCCGCCGCCGACTTTCTCTACTCCCCATTCCCTACTCCCCACTCCCTCCGCCCCTCACCCAAACCCTCGCCGCGAGCACCCCATGGCCCTCGTCCTCACCAGCGGCCCCGCCGTCGAGCCTGTCACGCTCGCCGAGGCCGGGCCCACCTGCGCGTCGACGACACCGCGGAGGACACCCTCGTGGCAGCCTGATCGTCACCTCGCGGCTGCACGTGGAGGCGGCGCTGGGGCTGGCGCTCATCACGCAGGGCTGGTCCTACTTCATCGACGCCTGGCCACCGGGACGCGAGCTCGCGCTGCCGCTGCGACCGGTTCAGAGCATCACGGCGGTGCGCCTCTATGCGGAAGACGAGTCGCTGCAAACGGTCGCGTCCGATACCTACCTGCTCGACGGTGCCGGCAGCCCACCCCGTCTCGTGCGCAAGTCCAACCTCACCTGGCCCAAGCCCAGCCGCGTCGCCAACGGTATAGAGATCGCTCTGGTCGCCGGCTACGGCGACGTCGCCGCGAGCGTGCCGGCTCCGATCCGCCAGGCCGTCCTGCTCCTCATCGCGCATTGGTACGAGTATCGCGAGCCCGTCGAGATCGGCGCCGCCAGCGTGCCCGTGCCGCCGATGGTCTCCGACCTGCTCCAGCCCTACCGTTCGGTGCGCCTATGAGCACTCCCCCGATCGGTGCGCTGCGCGATCGCCTCACCCTCGAAACCCCCATCCGCAGCGACGATGGCGGCGGCGGCGCGACGGTGACGTGGACCACGGTCACGGACGTGTGGGGCGCGGTGCGGCCCATCACCGGCGACGAGCGCCTGCGCGCCACGCCGTCGCCGGCCGCGTCACCCACCAGGTCTGGATTTGCCATCGCGCGACGCTCGTGCCTGCCATGCGCTTCCGCCAGGGCGCGCGCATCCTCGACATCGTCGCCGTCCTCGACCCCGGCCGCCGCGACCGGCTGCAATGCCTCTGCGAGGAGCGCAATCTCTAACCTGTCATCCCGGAATTCGCGTCAGCGAATATCCGGGGACCAGCTAAGTCCAAACCCTCGTCGCGAGCCGCCAACCATGAAGCTATCCATCGCCGTCGAGGGCCTCGCGTCGCTCCAGCGCTTCGATCCCGCACGGCTCATCGACCGCGTGCGCAGCGAGGTCGAGCGCGAGCTGCAGGCCACCGCCGCATCCGGCGCGCCCCTCGACGCCGCCGCCCACCATGCCGCTCTCGCCCGCGCTCTCCGCCGCATCGATGGCAAACCGTAGGTTGGGTCAAGTTGTCATGCGCGCGGAGCGCGCACATGTTGCCATGAAACGGGTCTAGCGTGGGGCTGGCTGCCGGCACGAAGGTCGGTTTCGCTTGGTGTTGCGAGCCCGTGGTCAAGTTTGACCTGAGGATCTGTCGAGCACCTGTGAGTGTGGCCCAAGGGGCGACAGGCCAAGCCTGCTTGCCCCTCGAGCACGTCGGGTAGACTTCGTATTTTCCGGGTCCTCTCGCCGGCAGCGGTTGGGTATCGACTGCTGAAGGAGGTGGCCATGAAAGTGCTCAATCGACGCTGCGCTGGCCTCGACGTTCACAAGGCCGAGGTGGTGGCGTGCGCACGGGTATTCGCGGGTCGCAAGGTGGCGCACGAGGTGCGCCGGTTCGGCACCACGACACGCGAGCTGATGGCGCTGGGCGATTGGCTGGAAAGCCTGCACGTCACGCACGTGGCGATGGAGGCGACCGGTGTTTACTGGAAGCCTGTGTGGCACATGCTGGATGAGCGCTTTGCGCTGATCCTGGCCAATGCCCAGCAGGTGCGCAACGTGCCCGGTCGCAAGAGCGACGTGAACGATGCGAGCTGGATTGCCGATCTGCTGGCGCACGGCTTGATCTCGGCGAGCTTCGTGCCGCCGCGGCCCATCCGGGAGCTGCGCGACCTGACGCGGACGCGCCGGCAGGCGGTGGGCGAGGTGGTTCGCCACAAGCATCGCATCGACAAGATCCTGCAGGACGCCAACATCAAGCTGTCCTCGGTGCTGAGCGATCCGATGGGGCCGAGCGGCCGTCGCATGCTGGCGGCGATCGTTGCGGGAGAAAGCGATGCGGGCAAGATCGCCGAGCTGGGGAGCGCGCGGCTGGAGTGCCCGCGTGGGGCGCTGATCGAGGCGCTGAGCGGCCGCGTCAGCGAGCATCACCGCTATCTGCTGGGCTGGGAGCTGCGGCTGATCGGGGAGATCGAGGCTCGGATCGAGGAGCTCGACCAGCGCATCGAGGCGCAGATCGCGCCCTTTCGTGCCGCCGTCGAGCGGCTGATGGGCGTGCCGGGCGTCAAGGGCGCGGCAGCGCCGGCAATCATCGCCGAGATCGGTGCGGACATGAGCGCCTTCCCCAGCGCCGGCCATCTGCTGAGCTGGGCCCGCATCGTGCCGCGGCTGGACGAGAGCGCGGGCAAGAAACGCTCGCGCCGTGTCAAGAAGGGCGGGGCTTGGCTCAAGCCGCTTCTGGTGCAGTGTGCCCGAGCGGCGATGCGCAAGCGCGGCAGCTACTACGGCGCCCAGTATCGGCGCCTCAAGGCGCGCGTGGGAGACAAGAAGGCCATCATCGCCGTGGCGGCCTCGATCCTCACGGCCATCTACCACATGCTGCGTGACGCCACCGACCATCGCGACCTGGGCGCCGCCTATCTCGCCCACCGCCAAGGCGACAAACAGGCTGTCGCACAGCGACTTGCTCGCCAGATTCGCGCTCTTGGCTATCACGTCGACGTGCGAGCGGCAGCATGATCCCCCGCCGCTTGCAACGCTCCCAACACCCGCCCTAGTTTCCGGGTAGCGAAGCGCAGACCCAACACCAGTCGCGATCTCGACTTGTGTTGGGTCATCGCTGACGCTCGACCCAACCTACGCCCCTGACGACTGACCACTGGCCACTGACCATCTCACCACTCGCGAGCACCCCATGTCATCCGCCAGCTGGGCCCTGCAACAGTCGATCTTCGCCAGGCTCGCGTCAGACACCGCGCTTCTCACGCTTCTCGGGGGCCAACGTATCTACGACGACGTGCCCCAGGGCGCAGACTTTCCCTACGTCACCTTCGGCCAGGGCCTGGCGCGCGACTGGAGCACGGGGACCGACGACGGCAACGAGCATGTCCTCACGCTGCACGTGTGGTCGCAAGCCAAGGGCAGGAAAGAGGCGCATGAGATCATGGGCGCGCTGCGCGACGCGCTGCACGACCAGCCGCTCACGCTATCGGGCTACCGCCTGGTCAACCTGCGCCACGAGCAATCCGAGGCCCGTCGCGATCCCGACGGCGAGACCTATCACGGCATCGCCCGCTTCCGCGCCGTCACCGAGCCCACGTAGGTGTCAGACCTCCGGGTCTGACACCATGGCAGTAGGCAATCGGCAATCGGCAGTAGTGAAAACGAACTCCTCGTTTCGACCCCTATTGCCCACTGCCTACTGCCTCCTCTCCGACCGTCCCCAGGAGACGCCCCCAAATGTCCGCCCAAAAGGCAAAGACCTGCTCCTCAAGCTCGACAGCGACGGCGCAGGCACGTTCACCACGGTCGCAGGCCTGCGCTCGCGCTCGATCGCCTTCAACACCGAGACGGTGGACATCACGCACGCGGATTTCGGCCGGGCAGTGGCGCGAGCTTCTGGCCGGCGCCGGCGTGAAGAACGCCAAGGTGTCCGGTGCCGGTGTGTTCAAGGATGCGGCTTCCGATGCGCTGGTGCGCAGCTACGTGTTCGCCGGCACCATCAGCGACTGGCAGGTGATCATCCCCGATTTCGGCACTGTCCAGGGCCCCTTCCAGATCGCGTCCTTCGAGCTTTCCGGACGCCACGACGGCGAGGTCGCCTTCGACCTCTCTCGATTTCAGCCGGCGAGCTGACATTCACAGCGGCATAGCACGCCGGTGCCATCCTCGGGTCAGGCTGAGCGCATGCGCAACACGGTTGCTCAATCGCAGCTCGCAATGATCTCCGCGCGCTCGCCCGACGCGGTGGCGATGGTCAACAGAATGATCCACCCGTCGTCGATCGCCGGCCGCCACACGCGATCGCGGCAATGGATGTTGTTCCACTCTTCACGCTTGCGCGCCGCCCAATCCTTGCCTGGGGCGCGCAGGTCGACGAATCTCTTGAACCACACCGTCCTGATGGGACAGACGACCTCGACACCGTCGTTGCGGGTGTGCCGGTCCAGCCATGCTCCCGTGTCGGCATTGAGGGCTTGCACCATCACCGTGACCGCCTGACAGGTCTGCGTGTTGTCCGCTGCCGAACTTTCTCCCGCCAGGGCGAGCGCCAGCACCACGCCGCAGGCCCGGCATGTCAGCATCGTACGCCCCGACTTTCGTAAGACCGGTCCAGCCATGGCACACAGGTGTTGCGGTAGTGAACCTACAGGAAAACGCGGCGATCGTCCGCACCCCTGAACAAGGCTAGAGCCACAAGGCCAACCACCCATGCCCAATCCCCACCGCGGCGAGATCGAGGCCCTCCTCGACGGCACGCCGTTCAACCTGGTCCTCACGCTCGGCGCGCTCTCCGAGCTCGAGCAGGCCTTCGGCCACGACGACATGCTTTCCCTCGCCGAGCGCTTCCAATCGGGGCGCCTGTCCGCCCTCGACGCGCAGCGCATCATCGGCGCCGGCCTGCGCGGTGCCGGCCACGAGATCCTCGACGAGGCGGTCGGTCGCATGCAGGCGGAGGGCGGCGCCTCCGGCTTTGTCGACATCGTCGCCCGTCTGCTCGGCGCGACATTTGGGGTCGGACCCGATGCGCCGGGAGCGGCCCGCAGGATCGCGCCTGCAAGCGGGTCTGACCCCATCTCGCCCGCGTCCGCGGAGGGACGCGCCTCGCCCGACCCTTTCCGTGGGACGACGTGATGGCCGCAGGCCTCGGTCTCCTGCGCCTCGCGCCTGCCGACTTCTGGTCCGCGACCCCGCGCGAGCTCGCGGCCGCGCTGCGCGGTCTCCTCGGCCCCACGGGCTCCAACGCGCCGATTTCCCGCGCCGCGCTGGCGCAACTGATGTCCCGCTTCCCCGACAAGAGCGAATAGCGAGTAGCGAGTAGCGAGGTAAGCATCCGGCCGGGACCGCAGGGTAGTTCCGGCTGATCAGGCAGCCTGCGGCCGCATCTGCGTGCGTGCTGCTTGCCAGTTCCACGGCAGCAGCTCCGGAAGCCGGCTCTGCGGCATGCCGGCGATGCGGGCGAGCACGTCGGCCAACCACGCCAACGGATCGACATCGTTGAGCTTCGCCGAGGCAATCAGCGTGGTCATGGCCGCGGCTCGGGCGGCGCCGCGTTCGGAACCGGCGAAGAACCACGACTTTCTGCCGAGAGCAAAACCGCGCAGCGCTCGCTCGGCAGCGTTGTTGCTCAGGCAAATTCGGCCATCGTCGAGGAAGGGCGTAAATCGATCCCAGCGCCTGAGCAGATAGTCGATCGGCTTGGCAACGGAAGCCGAGCGCGACAGACGCGACCGCTCCTCACGTAGCCAAGTTTCCAGCGCATGCACAAGCGGCCGGCTCTGTTCCTGCCGGAGACGCAGACGCTCTTCGCCGCTCAAGCCGTTGATGGCGCGCTCGATGTCGAACAGCGCGTCGATGCGCTTGACCGCCTCCAGCGCAACCGGCGAGATCGCCGGCGCCTTCTTGCCGCGCCGGGCATTGGCGGCGATATCGGCCAGCTCGAAGAACTGACGCCTGGCATGGCTCCAGCACAGTGCCGGCGTGACCGCACCCGGCAAGCGCGACGGATCGTACAGCCCATTGTAGCCGCTATAAGCATCGGCCTGCAGGATGCCGGTGAAGCCGCGAAGATGGCGCTCGGGGTGTTCTTGCCTTCGATCGCGCGAGGCGTAGTAGAGGGCTGCCGGCGGTGCGCGACCGCCGAACGGCCGGTCGTCGCGGACGTAGGTCCAGATGTGGCCTGTGACGGTCTTGACCTTGGCCAGGATCGGCACCGTGGTGTCGTCGCCATGCAGGCGCTCGGCGCCCAGCACATGGGCCTCGATCAACTCATGCAGGGGCTGCAAGACCGAGGTACAAGCGCCGACCTGGTCGGCCAGCGTCGACACGCTCAGATCGATGCCCTCGCGGGCGTAGCGCTCGCTCTGCCGGTTGAGGGGCTGGTGCTGGCCAAACTTCTCGAACAGGATCATGGCCAGCAGGTTCGGGCCCGGCGAAGCCCCGCGGCGTCACATGGAAGGGTGCCGGCGGCTGCGTGATCTTCTCGCAGTCACGGCATGAGAACTTCTCTCGCACCGTCTGGACCACCTTCCATTGGCGAGGGATCACTTCCAGCGTCTCGGTGATGTCCTCGCCCAGCTTCGACAGCTTCGTCGATCCGCAGCATGGACACTGTTCCGGCGCGGCGATGACGACGCGCTCGCGCGGCAGGTGCTCGGGGAACGGCTTGCGCGACGGGCGCTTGCGCTCGAACGAGCTGACGCGTTGCGTCCGCGCCGCCGCATTCTGCGCTGCCAGCTCGTCCTCGGCCGCTGCGGCTTCGAGGTCCTCCAGCTGCAGTTCCATCTGCTCCAAGAGGCGCGCCTTGCGCTCCGAGCGGGTGCCGTAGAGTGAGCGGCGCAGCTTCTCGATCTCCAGCTTGAGATGCGCGATCAGCGCATCGCGGCTCGAAAGGTCGGCCTTGGCGGTCGCCGCTTCCCCCTGTGCCGATGCCGCAACGGCCTCGGCCTGCACACGCGCGGCGCGTTCCGCGAGGATCATCGCGTGGGCGGCGGCGAGATCGGATGGAAGCGATTCAGGAGTGGTCGTCACACGGCGAAGGAATCATATTCGCCGCCAACCACAAAGACCAAACCTCACCCGACCGAGGTCGGACGCCAAGTTTCCTGCGGATGTCGCCAATCGATCCCGGACAGAAGGTAGCCGAGCTGCGCCGGCGAGATCGTCACGGCGCCGTCGGCCTGACTCGGCCACAGGAAGCGGCCGCGTTCCAGCCGCTTCGTAAACAGACACGCCCCCTGGCCGTCGTGCCAAATCACCTTCAAAAGATTGCCTCTGCGGCCCCGGAAGCAAAACAGATGCCCGCTCAGCGGATCGCGACGCAGCACCTCCTGCACCTGCAAGGCCAACGACGGGAAGCCCTTGCGCATGTCGGTGTAGCCGGTCGCCAGCCACACGCGCACACTGGGCGGGAACGCAATCATGCGCGCCTCAGCGCCGCAACGATGCGCGCGACGAGAGCAGCGTCGGCGGAGCCTTCGACACGCACACGGTCACCGCCCTTGAGCTCGATCTCGATGCTTGTCGACCCCCGAGGGACTTTCCGTCGCCGTGCCGGTCGCTTCTCCTCGCTTGCATCCGCCGTCGCCGATTCCTCCACCACAGTGACGGGTGCGAACGTCAGCGCCAAACCAGCCCCTCGGCTCAGAGCGATTGTCGGTGATGAGGCCCTTCGCCAATGCTTGGCGGCGCCACGCGAACAGCTGGCTCGCATTGATGCCACGGGCCCGCGCAACCTGCGACACCGAGTGGCCGGGACGGCATGCCTCTTCTACAAGTTGGAGCTTCTCTTCCTCGCTCCACTGTCGTCGGCGCTCAGGCCCAGTGATGATCTCAACCCGCCCGCTCATCGTCCTTGCGCCTAGTCGTACGACTAGGCGTATGACT
>CAVTVO010000029.1:0-116037 GCA_963738065.1 uncultured Alphaproteobacteria bacterium | reverse complement strand
ACAGCAGCATGCCTCGGCCGCCGATGTGGCCGGCCACGCCAAGCCCTTGCTGGGTGCGGTCTCACGTGCGCCCGGTGCAACCGGCGAAGACGTCGTCATCGACGTGATCGTCGCCTACACGCAGAAGGTCGCGACCTACTACTCGGATGTCGGGCGCGAGCTGGTCGACCTATCGATCGTCGAAGCCAACGACTCCTTCCGCAGGAGCAATATCGACCACGTCAGGCTGCGGCTCGTGCACACCTACCAGACCGACTACGTCGAGGAGGGCGCACACTTCGATCATGTCTGGCGCTTCGCCGACAAGGGCGACGGCTACATGGACGAGATTCATGCCCTGCGCGACAAATATCGCGCCGACGTCGCCGTGCTGATCGTCGACGACCCGAGCGGCTGCGGACTGGCCACGCGCGTCTACGCCGATGCCGACGACGCGTTTGCCGTGGTGCATCACGAATGCGCGGCTGCCACCTACTCGCTCGCGCACGAGATCGGCCACATTCTGGGCGCCCGCCACGACCTTGCCCTGGACAAGACCATGACGCCGTTCGCCTACGGCCACGGCTACGTCAACGGCGTCAAATGGCGCGATATCATGAGCTACAAGGATAGCTGCGGCGGCTGTCCGCGTCTGCCGGTGTGGTCCAGCCCGCACGTGAGGATCGATGGCGAGGTCGCCGGCACGCCGCACTCGACAACGCGCGCGTCATTGCCGAGCAGGCGCCGCGGGTGGCGGCCTTCAGATAGATGGCGTGGCGGCGTGCCCGCGTGGTCGCATTCGCACGCGCGGCCAAGCGATCCTGCTCTTGCCGCATTCAGGAGATGACCGATGCTTCGTGACGAGATTCGGGTCGGCCTGGCATTCAGCCAATCGATCACCGTAGACGAGAGCCTGACGGTGCCGTCGGTGTCGCCGAGCTTTGCCGGCTTCGCCGACATGCCGCGGGTATTTGCGACGGCGTTCCTCGTGGGGTTCGTCGAATGGACCTGCATCGAGGCGCTGCGGCCCTATCTGCGCGAGGGCGAGCACACGGTCGGCACGCACATCGACGTGAGCCACACGGCCGCGACGCCGATCGGCATGCGCGTTACCGCCGAGGTGCGGTTGCTGGCCATCGAGGGGAGAAGGCTGCGCTTCCGCGTCGAATGCCGGGATGAGCGCGAGCTGATCGGCGAGGGCACGCACGAGCGTGCCATCATCCACTCGGCAGGTTTCATCAGCAGGGTCGAGGCCAAGCGCCTCGGCGCTCCCGGAGGTGTTGTGGGCAGGTGAAATCAGGAGAAGGCACATGACGAGAGACCAGAAAATCGTGGCCGTGGGCGCAGCCAGCGGCGTCGCGACCATGATCGTGGCCATGTACGGCATCTATCAGGTCTGGCCGACGACCGGGGCGCTCGCGGCGACAGCCGAGCGCCTCGCGTATACCCTGCAGCTCGACGCCATTGCCGCCTTGCCGCTGCTGCTCGGCGTGATCGTGGTCGGCAACAACCGGTTCTCGAGCGAGGCCATCGATCCGACCCTTCACAAGGAAAGTCTGGCCACGGTCATCAATGGACGCGTCGTCGAGAACACACTGCAGCAACTCGTGCTGTTCCTGATCGGTACGCTCGCGCTCAGCGTCGCCCTCGCGCCCGAGCAGATGCGGGTCATCCCTGCCGCCGTCGTCGTGTTCCTGGTCGCCAGGATCGCGTTCTGGATCGGCTACCGCATCCATCCGCTCTACCGGGCCTTCGGCATGGCCGCGACCGGCTATCTCAACGTCGGTCTGCTGGGCTTCGCCACCTGGAAGGCGTTGGCATAGGGTGGCGGAGAGCCTCGAGAGAGCCAGCCAAATTTCGCGCGCGGCCGCGCGAACGACCCAGGCGAGACAAGTTTGCCGTTGCGAGAGTAGAGTGACGGCCCGTGGGCGCGCGTCGGCATAGCGAGCCGCGAGGAACGACTTTGGAGAGGTATCTTCTGGTCCTGCTCGGCAGCGCACTCGGTGGCGCGGGGCGCTACTTGTGCTCTGGATTCGTCGCGCGCCACTTCGGCGAGACGTTCCCGTGGGGTACGCTCGTCGTCAACGTCGTCGGGTCGTTTGTGATCGGGTTCTTCGACGCGCTGGCCGCTCCCGGCGCGGGGTTCCTGGCGAGCACTCCCGCGCGCCAGCTCGTCATCGTGGGCATATGCGGCGGCTACACCACCTTCTCCGCGTTCAGCCTGCAGACCTTGAACCTGGTGCGGGACGGAGAGCTGCGCGACGCCACGGCCAATGTGGCCGGCTCGGTGATTGCCTGCTTGATCTCCGTGTGGCTCGGCCACCTCGCCGCCACCGCCCTCAACCAAGCCAGATGGGTTTAGCCATGCACATACCCCGCGACGCACTCCTGCTCCGCATCTATATCGGCGAGGACGAGAAGCACGGGCATCTTCCGCTCTATGAAGCCATCGTTCTCAAGGCGCGAGAAATGCATCTGGCAGGTGCGACCGTGCTGCGAGGGCCGATCGGATTTGGCCGCTCGACCCTGCTGCATACGAGCAAGATCCTCCGGCTGTCCGAGAATCTGCCGATGGTCGTCGAGATCATCGATGCCGAGAACAAGGTAAATGCGTTCGTGCAGGCGCTCGAGACCATGATGTCGAGCGGTCTGGTGACCCTGGAAAAGGTCCAGGTCATCCAGTTTGGGCCCGATCGAAACGACGTTTGAAGTGGAAATGTCCGCTCGCGGGCCGAGTTTTCATGCGCGGATGCGCTGCGACCTCGCCGGTCGGCCGCCGAAAGCTCCTCGATGGCCTGCCGGGCGAGCCCGCTTAATCACAGGCGCCGCCACCGAACTTTCATGAAGCTGTTGCACAGTCGTGGCTTCTGTGACAAGCGGGTGGCAATATTGCCACTCATATCTCCTCGCCCCGCAGGTCAGCTATGAGCGCGCCCAAGACCAGACTGAAGGAACGCCAGGCCACCGAGGCGGCACCTGTGCCGGTGCCGCAGGGCCCGGCGCGCTACTACAACCGCGAGCTGTCCTGGCTGCAGTTCAATCGCCGCGTGATGGAGGAGGCGCAGAACCAGCGCCACCCTCTGCTGGAGCGGGTGCGCTTCCTGTCGATTTCGGCCTCCAACCTCGACGAGTTCTACATGGTGCGCGTCGCGGGCATCTACGGGCAGATCGCAGCCGGCGTCGCGCTGTTGAGCCAGGACGGGCTCAATCCCGCCCAGCAGCTCACCGAGATCAACCGCTTCGCCGCCGGCCTCGTCACCGACCAGCAGGCCTGCTGGTCCGCGCTCAAGGGCGAGATGGCCGCGGCCGATATCCATATCGTGGAGCCCAAGGAGCTGGCGCCCTCCGAGCGCGAGTGGCTCGATCGCCAGTTCACATCCCAATACCTGCCGATCCTGACGCCCATCGCGGTCGACCCCTCCCATCCCTTTCCGTTCATCCAGAACGGAGGGCTGACCGTCGGCGTGGAGCTCAGGCGCGAGCGCGACGGCACCACCATGCACGCGCTGATCCCGATCCCGAGCCAGCTCGTGCGCTTCATCAGGCTGCCCCTCGAGCAGGAGGCGCCGGCGGGGTCCGTGCCGACGATCCGCTTCATCCGCATCGAGTCGATGATCGGCATGCACCTGTCGCGATTGTTCCCGGGTTTCCTGGCGCGCAGCCACGGCGCTTTCCGGGTGCTGCGCGACAGCGACATCGAGGTGCAGGAGGAGGCCGAAGACCTGGTTG
Source organism: uncultured Alphaproteobacteria bacterium (assembly GCA_963738065.1). Taxonomy (GTDB): domain Bacteria; phylum Pseudomonadota; class Alphaproteobacteria; order Rhizobiales; family Hyphomicrobiaceae; genus AWTP1-13. Next base: position 112,329 of record CAVTVO010000029.1, on the reverse strand, counting down.
CCTCCTATGAGACAGCGCTCAAGCGACGCCGCCGCGGCAGCGTCATCCGCCTCGAGATCGACGGGCTGATGCCCACGCGCCTGCAGCGCTTCGTGGTGAAGGAGCTCGACATCCGCGACGATGCCGTCTTCATCAAGGAGGGCATGCTGGGGCTTGCCGACACCTCCCACCTCATCGTCGCCGAGCGCCCCGACCTCGTCTTCAAGCCGCTCGTGATCCGCTTTCCCGAGCGTATCCGCGAGTTCAACGGCGACTGCTTCGCCGCCATCCGCAAGAAGGACATCGTCGTCCACCACCCCTACGAGTCCTTCGACGTGGTGGTGCAGTTCCTGCGCCAGGCCGTGGCCGATCCCAACGTCATGGCCATCAAGTGGACGCTCTACCGCACCTCCAACGACAGCCCCATCGTGCGCGCGCTCAAGGACGCGGCCGACCTCGGCAAGTCGGTGACCGCCGTGGTCGAGCTCAAGGCACGCTTCGACGAGGCCGCCAACATCCGCTGGGCGCGCGATCTGGAAAGCGCCGGCGTGCACGTGGTCTACGGCTTCATCGAGCTCAAGACCCACGCCAAGCTGGGCCTCGTCGTGCGCCGCGAGGGCAGCGAGCTCGCCACCTACTGCAACGTCGGCACCGGCAACTACCACCCCGTCACGGCCAAGATCTACAGCGACTTGTCGTTCTTCACGGCTGATCCGGTCGTGGGGCGCGACATCACCCGCATCTTCAATTTCGTCACCGGCTATGCCGAGCCCGCCGAGATCGAGGTGATGGCCGCGAGCCCGCACGGCATCCGCACCCGCATCCTTTCCCACATCAGCGATGAGATCGGCCACGCCAAGGCCGGCCGCAAGGGCGCCATCTGGATGAAGATGAACTCGCTCGTCGACCGGCAGATCATCGACGCCCTCTACGAGGCGAGCCAGGCCGGCGTCGAGATCGACCTCGTTGTGCGCGGCATCTGCTGCCTCAGGCCTGGCGTACCAGGGCTGTCGGACAACATCCGGGCGAAAAGTATCGTCGGGCGCTTCCTGGAGCATGGCCGCGCCTACTGCTTCGGCGGCGGTCATGGGTTGCCCTCGCCCAAGGCGGTCGTCTATATCGGCTCGGCCGACATGATGCCCCGCAACCTCGACCGCCGCGTCGAGGTTCTGGTGCCGATCATGAACCCGACGGTGCACGAGCAGATCCTGGACCAGATCATGGTGGCCAACCTGAAGGACAACCAGCAGAGCTGGCGCATCATGGCCGATGGGTCTTCCGAGCGCATACAACCGGGTGCTGGCGAGGAGCCGTTCAATGCCCACGAGTATTTCATGACCAATCCCAGTCTCTCGGGCCGCGGACAGTCGCTGAAAGACAGCTTCCCGCGCCGCTTCACCCTGGCCCAGGAGCGTTGAGTGGCCCATCTGTGCATTGCCGGCGCGTCTTGCCGGCCGGCTGTTCGGCAGCTTCAAGACGAAGCCTAGGGCGTTCGACTTGGCCGGGCATGCTTTAGAAAACTGTGGACGGGCGGATTTGCAGGTGTCGGGGATGGCGTACGCGTCCCCCTGCACGAGCTTTCCTCCAGCCGACGAAAGGCGCTTGCCAGCGTGAGCCGAGACAACGGCGATTCCGAGCGCAACGGCGGGCTCGAGCCGATGGGCGTGGTCGACATCGGCTCGAACTCGGTTCGGCTCGTTGTCTACGAGGGCGCCGTGCGCAGCCCGACGCCGATCTTCAACGAGAAGGTGCTGTGCGGGCTCGGCCGGCAGGTTGGGTCGACCGGACACCTGGGCGAGGACAGCGTCAAGCTGGCGCTGGAGGCATTGAGCCGGTTCAAGGCGATCGCCCGCATCCTCGGCGTCAAGAACATGTGGGCGATCGCCACGGCCGCCTGCCGCGACGCCTCGGACGGTCCCGACTTCATCGCCCGCGGCGAGCGGGCGCTGGGCACCAGGATCCAGATCCTCTCCGGTCAGCGCGAGGCCGAACTGGCGGCCAACGGCATCATGATGGGCTTTCGCTCCCCCGACGGCCTCGCCGGCGATCTTGGGGGCGGCAGCCTTGAGCTCATCGAGGTGGAGGGCGAGTCCTTGCGCCGGTCTGCCACGCTGCCGCTGGGCGGGCTCAGGCTGCTCGACGCCTCCAAGGGCCGGATCGAGGAGGCGGCCGACATCGCCGACGAGGAGATTGCCCGCGTGCCCTGGATCGATGCAGGGCGCGGCCGCACTTTCTATGCGGTGGGAGGCACGTGGCGCGCCATCGCGCGGCTGCACATGGAGAAGTCGAGCTATCCCCTGCGCGTGATGCACGGCTACACCATGCCGACCGGCGAGGCGATCGAGTTCTGCGAGAATATCCGCAAGGCCAGGAAGCTCTCGGCTCTGCCGGGCGTGGAGGAGCTTTCCCGGCAGCGGCGCGAGGTTCTCCCCTACGGCGCGCTGGTGCTCGAGCGGCTGCTCGAGCGGCTGGCGCCGAGCGCCGTCGATTTCTCGGTGTTCGGCATCCGCGAGGGCCTGGTCTACAGCTTGCTGTCGGACGCCGAGCGCAGGAAGGATCCGCTTCTCTCCTTCTGCTACGACTATGCGCGCCAGCGCGCGCGCTCGGCCGAGCACGCCACCGAGCTGTGCGGCTGGACCGACGCCCTGTTCGAGCCGCCGGGCCCGAAGGAGACGGACGAGGAGCGGCGCTTGCGCCACGCCGCCTGCCTGCTCTCCGACATCAGCTGGCGCGCTCACCCCGACTACCGCGGGGAGCAGAGCCTGATCCTGATCTCGCAGTCCGCGCTCGGCGGCGTCGACCATCCCGGCCGCGTGTTCCTGGCGCTCGCCAACTACTTTCGCCACACCGGCGTCAGTGGCGATGCCGACGGCGAAGGCAAGGACAATCTGCCCGAACGTCTCAAGGCGATCGTACCGAAGAAGCTCTATCGCCGCGCGCGCATCATTGGTGCAGCGATTCGCGCCGCCCACATGCTGTCGATCGGCCGTCCCGGCATCATTGACGAGACGCCGGTCACCTACGAGCGCAACAAGCTGGTCCTGACGTTGCCCAAGGCCTATGCAGCACTCGACGGGGAGCGCCTGCGTCGCCGCTTTGGCTCCCTTGCTGGGCTCCTGGAGCGCGAGCCCGAGATTCGCGTCAAGTCATAGCCGGCGGTGCGTCGCTAGGGATGGCGCGAGAATTGGCGCACGCGCGCCACGATCTTGCTCTAGTATTCGCCCGACAGGCGGCTGGGATGGGCTTTCGAGATGGCCGAGGACCCCTACAAGGTGCTGGGCGTGGCGCGGGATGCGCCCGACGAAGAGATTCGCCGCGCCTACCGCAAGCTCGCCAAGCAGCTGCACCCCGACGTCAATCCCAGCAACAGTTCCTCCGCCGAGGAGAAGTTCAAGAAGGTGTCAGCCGCCTACGACATCGTCGGCGATCCGGAAAAGCGCAAACAGTATGATCGCGGCGAGATCGACGCCAACGGCGAGCAGCGGCGCGGCTTTCACCGCGCGCATGCCGGCGGCGCAGGGCCGTTCGGGGGACGGGCGGGCGGCGCCCGCCCCGACGAGGAATTCGGCTTCGGCGACATCTTCTCCGATCTTTTTGGCCGCGGGCGGGCCAGCGAGGGTGCGGGCCCGTTTGCGGCGCGCGGCCGCGACCTGCGCTACACCCTGGAGATCGATTTCCTGGAGGCGGCCGCCGGCGCCAAGAAGCGGGTGACCATGCCGGACGGCGGCGTGCTGGACCTCACCGTGCCCGAGGGCGTGGCCGACGGACAAGTGCTCCGTCTCAAGGGCAAGGGCTCACCCGGCATCCGCGGCAGCGAGCCCGGCGACGCGCTGGTCGAGATCAGGGTAAAGCCGCACCCGCAATTCAAGCGGGCGGGCGACGACATTGCGCTCGAGCTCCCGATCACGATCGACGAGGCCGTGCTCGGCGCCAAGGTCGAGGTGGCGACCGTGTCGGGCCGCGTGCAACTCACCATCCCCAAGGGGACGAGCTCGGGTCGCGTCTTTCGCCTCAAGGGCAAGGGCGTGCGCAACACCGCCACCGGCAGCACCGGCGACCAGCTGGTGAGCGTCCGCATCGTGCTGCCCGACGCCATCGACGACAAGCTCGCCTACTTCATGTCGGAGTGGCGCCAGTCGCACCGCTACAACCCCGGCCGGTCCTAGGCCGCCGTGCCCCTTCCCGCGTGCTGATCGAGCGCTCGCCGATTGGTCGGCCCGCTTGCGCCGTCCAGGCCCGGCCTTCAAACCTCGTCACGGCTGCGTGACGCCGTCTTCCCTCCCGGGCGGCCGCCCCCATATGCGCAACAAGGATGAATTGGCTTCCGGTGATCCCGGAGGTCAACACATTGAAATCAGGGAGGTTTCTGGCTGCGACGGCGCTTCGTCGGCGCGCCGGCTCACGGAGAGAGACGATGGATCAGTCAATGCGAATGGTGATCATCGCGGGCGTGCTGATGCTGGCATTGCTCGTCGCCATCATCGGCTCTGTCAGTGCCGATACGATCACCTGGCAGTCCGCCGCTGCAAACACCCCGGCCCCGGCGCGGCCTCAGCTCTAACCGCACCACGCAACCCGTCACCGAGCTGCGCGTGCCTTGGAGGGGGCCCTGTCGGGCTCCCTCGCCTCCGCGTCAGCCGATTGCGAAACCGCCACCGGCACGACCTCCCCGCGATCGAGCCTCAACGCCAGCTCGCCACGCTTGAGCTGCAGGGCCTGGGCACCGAACAGGTCATAGCGCCAGCCCTTCAGCGCCGCGATGTCTGGCGCGTCCTCGACCGCCAGCCGCTCCAGGTCATCACCATCGGCAATGACGCGCGGCGCCACCTTGTGCCGGGCCGCGCAGCCCTTCAGCAGCACGCGCAGCAGGTCGACGATCGCCACCTTCTCGGCCGGCAGCGGCGTGCCGGAATGTATGGGCGGCACGGCCTTCGGGTCGCGAGCGAGGCCCTTCTTGACCACCTCGACAATCTCCCTGGCGCGAGCCGATCTGGCGAAGCCCTCGCTCAGCGTCCGCAGCTGCGACAGTTGCGAGGCCTCGGTCGGCGCGTGGCTGGCAATGTCGTAGAGCGCCTCGTCGCGCAGGATGCGGTTGCGCGGCACGTCTTGACCCTGCGCCGCGCGCTCGCGCCAGGCCGCCAGCTCGATCAGCACGGCGAGCCCCTTGCGGTTCTTGACTCGCAGCTTCAGTCGCCGCCAGGCGTCCTCGGGCTGGACCTCGTATGTGGCGGGATCGGTGAGCCCCGCCATCTCCTCGTCGAGCCAGCGCTCGCGGCCCTCGCGCTCGAGCTCCCCCTTGAGGAAGCGGTAGACGTCGCGCAGGTGGGTGACGTCGCCCAGCGCGTAGGCCAGCTGCTGGTGCGACAGCGGCCGCCGCGACCAGTCCGTGAAGCGCGAGGTCTTGTCGAGGTCGCGGCGCGTGACCTGCTTGACGAGGTTGACGTAGCTCACCGCCTCGCCGAAGCCGCACACCATGGCCGCGACCTGGGTGTCGAAGATCGGACGCGGGATCAGCCGCGCCAGGTTCCAGACGATCTCGAGGTCCTGGCGCGCGGCATGGAACACCTTGACCGTACCCTCGTCGGCCATCAGCTCAAAGAAGGGGTCGAGCGAGAGGTCGGGGCGCAGCGGATCGACGAGAGCCTCGTCCTGCGGACCCGCGAGCTGGACCAGGCACAGCCGCGGCCAATAGGTCTGCTCACGTATGAACTCCGTGTCGACGGCCACGAAGTCGTGCTGGCCAAGCCGCTCGCAGAGGTCCGCAAGCTCTTGCGTGGTGCTGATCAGGCGCATGGGCGCGGGGTTATAGCCCAGCCTCCGGCGCTTGTCGCGGAAAAGGAGAGAGGCTCCTCACCGCGGTTGGACGATGAAGTCGGTGTACTTGCCGGCCTCGTCGCTGAGCCCATAGTCGGAGACGATGATCGAGGCGCCAGCCCACAGCCGGTCGGCGATGAACCGCTTGGTCTCAGCGTTGAGCTCGACACGGTCGATCGCTCCCGAAGCCGTCTCGCGCGGGCGGCCGGGCGGCTCCGCGGCCGGCTCGGACCGCTCGCCGCGGCGGGAGCGCTGCTGCCGCGGCGGCTTGGCATCCGGCCCTGACGTCGACTGTGGATAGGTGATGGACATCCAGCGCATGGCCGAGTTGTCCTCCTGCCTCCCCACGGCCACATAGACATGCGTGCCGAGCGGGGAGGAGGCATCCTTGATGGTCACGGGCGCCTCGAACAGCGCTCTCCACGCCTGCCGCACATAGACGCGGCCGGTCTTCTTGCTGACGAAGATGGAGATCGGCTCGGTGTTGCGCTCGCCCGCACGCGAGGCCTGGTTGGCAAGATCGCTCGCCTTCTCCGCGTCCCATGCCGCACTCGCGGCGGCGAGCGCCTCCTGCGTCTTGACCAACTCGGCGATGACCGCCTCCGTCGCCAGTCTGGAGGCCTCCGCCAGCCTGGCTTCGGCAGCGCTCTGCTCGGCCCTGGCGCGCTCGGTCGCCTCGGGTGTCTGGGCTCGCGCGACGGCGGCAACGGCAGTCGCCAGCGTCGTGCGGGCAGCAGAGACCGCGTTCTCGGCCTCGCGCAGCGCGGACATGGCCTTGTTGGCCTCCAGCCCCATTGCGGCTGCGATCTCGGCCGCCTCTTTGGCCGCCTTGGCCTTGGCTGGCGCCTCCGCAATCATTTGCGCCTTCTCGGCCTTGGCGCGGTCGAGGGGGCTTAGGAGCTTGACCGCTGAGGGTGGGCCGCCGCTGTCAGCCGTCCTGTCGCCGGCCAGGGCCACACGCGATGGCTTGGCCTGCTCGACATCGGTTACGGAGGCAGGCGCAGGCGTCATGTTCGGCGTCGGCAGTTTGGCGTGCGCGAACGGGGCAGGCTCGCTGTCATCCGGCGTTACCACTACGCGCACGCCCATCCTGGTCATGCCCCACAACGTCGAGGCGAACTGATGCGTCAGGCGGATGCAGCCGTGCGAGGCTGGGTAGCCGGGCAGCACGCCTTCGTGCATGGCCGCGCCCGACCAAGTGATGCGCTGCATGTAGGGCATGGGCGCGCCGCTGTAGATGGTGGAATGATGATAGCGGTCCTTTTCGATCACGCTGAACACCCCGACCGGCGTCGGGTAGCCCGACATGCCCGTCGAGACCACGCTTTGCGCATGGAACCCGCCGCCGCCATAGACGGAGATGCGTTGCTTGCGGATCGAGATGACGATGAGGTGGACCGGCTGGGGCGGCGCGGGCTTCTCCTTGACCTTCTCGGCCCTCTCGGGTCGCCGCGAAGACCTGAGCTGCGTGCGCTTGCCTCTGTAGTTGTCGTAGGACCGGTAGGTGCGTGCGTCCGCATCCTCGGCCCCCGCTGCCAGCAGCACGACGAGACCGACACCGAGTAGGCAAAGGAGACGCCGAGGCAAGGAGGACACGGGCAAAGGACTTGAAACCACCTTGCAACTCCGATGACTGCAAGCATGCTCGCCAGACGCTTTCGCAAGGTTATATGCGATCCGCGCGAGCCGCACGTAACCCGTTCGCAACACTCCATGCATCACGCGAATTGGCTCCCGCCCACCACGAGCCTGGTGCTCGCCGCCCGGCCCTGCCGGCCGCAGCCTTGACATGGCCCGGACCCCCGTGCGCATTTCCGCGATTCCAATTGAAGATTTGGTTCACGGCAAGGGCCATGGCTGAGGAAAACAAGGCAAGGCGACGGACCGATGCGCCGCCGCACCGCTACCGCTCGCACACCTGCGGCGCGCTGCGCGCGGCCGACGTCGGCGCCGGACGTGCGCCTGTCCGGCTGGGTGCATCGCGTGCGCGACCACGGCGGCCTCCTGTTCATCGACCTGCGCGACCACTACGGCCTCACGCAGGTCGTCGCCGACCCCGACAGCCCCGCCTTCAAGGCCGCCGAGACGGTGCGCTCGGAGTGGGTGATCCGCGTCGACGGCAAGGTGCGCGCGCGCCCCGAGGGCACGGTCAACCCGGAGCTGCCGACCGGCGAGGTCGAGCTGTTCGCCACCGAGATCGAGGTGCTGTCGGCGGCGAAGGAGCTGCCGGTTCCCGTGTTCGGCGAGCCCGACTATCCCGAGGACCTGCGGCTGCAGTACCGCTTCCTCGATCTGCGGCGCGAGACGCTGCACCGCAACATCATGCTGCGGAACGAGATCATCGCCTCGATCCGCCGGCGCATGCGGGAAGCCGGCTTCTTCGAGTTCCAGACGCCGATCCTCACCGCCTCCTCGCCCGAGGGCGCGCGCGACTTCCTCGTGCCCTCGCGCATGCACCCGGGCAAGTTCTACGCGCTGCCGCAGGCGCCGCAGCAGTTCAAGCAGCTGATCATGATCGCGGGCTTCGACCGCTACTTCCAGATCGCGCCCTGCTTCCGCGACGAGGACGCGCGCGCCGACCGCTCGCCCGGCGAGTTCTACCAGCTCGACGTGGAGATGAGCTTCGTCGAGCAGGAGGACGTGTTCGCAGGCGATCGAGCCGGTCATGCGCGGGCGTGTTCGAGGAGTTCGGCAGTCTGCCGAAGGCGGGCAAGGAAGACCAAGCCGGTCAACGATCCCTTCCCGCGCATCGCCTACGACGAGGCGATCCAGAAGTACGGCACCGACAAGCCCGACCTGCGCAACCCCATCGAGATGCAGGATGTGACCGAGCACTTCCGCGGCTCGGGCTTCAAGATCTTCGCCGGCATGATCGAGAAGGACCCGAAGGTGCGCGTGTGGGCGATCCCGGCGCCCGGCGGCGGCTCCCGCGCCTTCTGCGACCGCATGAACGCCTGGGCGCAGGGCGAGGGCCAGCCGGGCCTCGCCTACATCTTCTGGCGTACTGCGACAGGGGTCAGCAGAAGAGCCGTAGAGAGCTCGAGCCTGGAAGTCGCCGACGGTCAAGCCCACATGGAGATCCTCGAGGCAGCGGGCCGATCGCCAAGAACTTGGCCGACGCGCAGGAAGCTGCGCATCCAGCTCGGCCTCGAGGACGGCGACGCGGTCTTCTTCGCCGCCGGCAACCCGGCCAAGTTCTACAAGTTCGCCGGCGAGGCGCGCACCAGGATCGGCCACGAGCTGAAGCTGATCGACGAGGATCAGCTTCGAGTTCTGCTGGATCGTCGACTTCCCGATGTACGAGTGGAACGAGGAGGAGAAGAAGATCGACTTCTCCCACAACCCGTTCTCCATGCCGCAGGGCGGGCTCGCCGCGCTGGAAGCCGCCAAGACCGATGAGGACCTGCTCGCGATCAAGGCCTACCAGTACGACATCGTCTGCAACGGCGTGGAGCTGTCGTCGGGCGCCATCCGCAACCACCTGCCCGAGGTCATGGTCAAGGCGTTCGCGATCGCCGGCTACGACAAGGCGGTGCTGGAAGCCAAGTTCGGCGGCATGCTCAAGGCGCTGCAGTACGGCGCGCCGCCGCACGGCGGCATCGCGCCCGGCATCGACCGCATCGTCATGCTGCTGGCGGGCGCCACCAACCTGCGCGACGTCATCATGTTCCCGATGAACCAGCAGGCGCAGGACCTGCTGATGGGCGCGCCGTCGCGAGGTCACGCCCCAAGCAGCTGCGCGAGCTGCACATCCGCCTGGCGCTGCCGGAGCGCAAGGCCTGAGCGCCCAGGATCGACAAACGGCCGCCAGGGTCACCGCACCGCAGGTCGTCCGATCATTGATAGCCGCTGGGGTCGGCGCGAACGAAGGCCACGCGCCACTCCAGCGGTAGCCCATCCACCGTCCTTACGATGCGGTCGAGCGTCCTGATCCCCGAGCCGGGGGCAACCCCGAGGCAGGCTGCCACGGATTTGCTCGCCTTGTCGGAGCGCACGCGCTCGACGGCAAGGCCGAGATCCAACCCGTGCCTGCGGGCAAGCTCGAGCGTGTCGGAACCAATTCGCTCCCGGGGGTCAAGTCCCGGAAACAGCTTGAGCGGCAGCACGACAATCTCGTAGGCGATGGCGCGGCCATCCTCGCTTCGCACCCGCGCTATGCGAAGCACGGGGTCGGCCTCCCCGAGCCTCAGGCGCCTCTGCTCGGATTTGCTGGCAATCCCGGTCGTCTGTGCGATTACCGCAACACGTACCACGAGCCGTTCATGCTCCTCTGTTGGTTGCGCAAACGCCGAGCGGCCCGGCATGGGCTCATCACGCCGCAGATTTGATCTTGATTGCCGGTCTTTGCAGCTAGGAATTGAACGCCGCTCAAATGCCGCAGCTTGTGCTGATTTGTGGTTACTGGTCTGAAAATACAATGCGACGTTTGGCCGATCTGCTCGGGCAAGTCGGCTGCAGGACCTCAGACAATCCGAGCTACGCCTTTCGCGGCCGCTTCTTGCGGCTCTTGGGCCCGGTTGAGAGGGCGCGGTCCACCATTTCCTCCGCCGAGCCCAGGTAGTTGACAGGGTCGGTCAGCTCGGCGAGGCGCTTCTTGCTGAAATGCCGCGTCACCTCCCCATTGCGCTCCAGCTCCTCCAGCAGCGTGGTGCCCTTGTCGAGGGCGGCACGGCAGGCGCCGTAGACGATGTCGTGCGCCTCGCCACGACCGGTGTGCTTGGCGAGCGCCATCATCACAGCCTCGGCGACGATCAAGCCGCCGGTGAGGTCGAGATTGCGGCGCATTCGGCCGGCATCGACGATCAAGCCTTCGAGCATGAAGCGCGACTGGCGCAGCGCGCCGGCGGTGGCGATGAAAGCCTCGGGGACGGCAACCCACTCCAGTTGCCAGGGGCCGGTGGCGCGCTCGTGGTCGGCGGCCATGGCGTCGAGCATCAGGCCGGCATGCTGGCGCACCACCTTCGCGGCGGCCAGGATGAATTCACAGGCAATCGGGTTGCGCTTCTGCGGCATGGTGGAGGAGGAGCCGCGTCCCGGCAGGAACGGCTCGAACGCCTCGGCGACCTCCGTCTGCATCATCAGCATCACGTCGGTGGCGATCTTGGCGAGCGTGCCGGCAATCAGCGCCAGCAGCGACACGGTCTCCGTCACGCCGTCGCGGGCAACATGCCAGGGCGTCGGCGGGGTGCCGAGATCGAGCTCGGCCATCAGCGCATCGTGCACGGCGAGCCCCTTGTCGCCGAGCGAGGCGAGCGTGCCGGCGGCGCCGGCGAACTGGCCAACGAGGACGCGTGGGCGTAGCTCATCCAGGCGCTGGCGATGGCGCACGATCATGCCGCGCCAAACCGCCGCCTTGTAGCCGAATGTGACTGGCAGCGCGTGCTGCATGTGCGTGCGCCCGGCCATCACCGTGCCACGGTGCTTCTTGGCCAGCGCCGCGAGCGCGGCATCGAGGGCGGCAAGATCGGCCGCGACGAGCGCCAGCGCCGCCTTGATCTGCAGGACGGTGGCGGTGTCCATGATGTCCTGCGTAGTGGCGCCCCAATGCACGTAGCGGCCGGCCTCCCCGCACTGCTTGGCGAGCTGATGCACCACGCCGACGATTGGGTAGCCGACGAGGTCGGTCTCGGTCTTGAGCTTGGCCAGATCGATGGCGTCCGCGCGTCGCCATGCCGCTTGATGGCGGCTGCCGCCTCCTTCGGGATCACGCCGACGCTGGCCTCTGCCGCCGCCAGAGCCACCTCGACCTCGACGTAGCGGGCGACGGCCGCCTCGTCGCAGAACACCTCGCGCATGGCGGGAGAGCCGAACGCATCGCGGAAGATGGCGGAGTTGAAGACCGTGGAAGGCATGGACGGCACCGATCTGAGGGGAGCCGGAGGAGCCCGATCCGGGCGGGCTAGTTCGCGTTCGACTCCACGGGCGGCACTTGCGCCACGGTGGGCGGCGGGCCTGGCGCCGGCGCGGTCGCATTGGCGTTGGCAGCGGCGAGCCGGTTCACCAGCTCCTGGCAGAGTGCGCGGATGGCGGCACCCGATTCGCCTGGATACTTGGCCGTGTAGGAGCGCTCCACGGGGCTCAGCTGCGCGGCATGCTGCAAGGAGCTGGTGCGCGGCACGGTCTGGGTGAACAGGCTGTTCTCGGGATTGTTGCCGAGCCAGCGCTGGTATTCGGCCTCCACCGGCGATTGGGCGTCGCGCATGTTGATGATGACGCCGAGGTTCTCGGCAAAGCCCATCTCCGGGTTGAGGCCCTTGAAGCGGCGGAACACCTCCAGCCCGCAGGTCGACACGTAGTCGGGCTTGGTCGGCGAGACGTGGAAGTCGGCCTCTCTGCAGCCACGATTCGGTGAGCACCGAGAGGCCGGGCGGGCAATCGATGAGTATGATGTCGAACACGCCGCGCACGTGATTGAGCAGCGCGCCGATGCTGGTGCGCAGCCTGGCGTGCAGGCTCTCCTTGGAGACCTCGCGCTCGAACAGCGTGAGCTGCATGTCGCTGGGCACCAGGTAGACGGTGCGCGCCTCATCCACGTCGGAGACGCCGCCGACCACGAAGCGCGGCCAGTCGACCGCCACGTTGTTGAGGACGCTCGCCACCAGCAGGTCGACGATGGTGAGGCCGTCCGACTGCAGCCGGTGCAGGTTGGAGGACGACAGCAGCATGGCGCTGACGCTGGCCTGCGCGTCGGAGTCGATGATGAGCACGTTCTTGCCGAACAGGGCCGAGAGCGTCTCGGCGACGGCGAGCACCAGGGTGGACTTGCCGACCCCGCCCTTGGTGTTCATCACCGCAATGGTGTTGCGCATGGCCCCCACACGTCCGCCCGCACACCGCCGATCTGGCGCAGCCGAGAGATAGTCCCGGTCATGTGCCGGGCAAATGTGGCAGACTCCAGGTGCCCCTTTCAAGAGAAAGCCCAACCGCGGGAGACAAATCGCTCAGCGGGCCCGTCCACGACCGCGTTGTGCCGCCGGCCGGGAGGGAAGGGCCGCCGGGCTTTTTGCCGCGTGCTCGCTGGCCGCCGGCTTGCCGCTCTCCGGCTCCGCCGGCTCGCGCACCATGTAGTGGTATTCCCGGTTGGGCCGCATATCGGTCGCCGCCGCCAGCCGGTTCGACATGTTGTAGAAGCGGCGACGGCGGCGATGTCCCAGATGTCGCGGTCGCTGAACCCGGCCCGGCGCAGCGCCTCGCGGTCCTCCTCCTCGATCTTGTCGGGCTGCCTCGGTCAGCCTGACGGCGAAAGCCAGCATCGCCTTCTGGCGCGGGGCCAGATTGGCCGCACGGTAGTTCTGGGCGATCAGCTCGCCGATCTCGGGGCTCTTGCCGCGCTGGCGCACCGCGGCGCCGTGCGCGGTCAGACAATAGTGGCAGTGGTTGACGGAGCTGACCGCCACCGCGATCATCTCCCGCTCGAGCTTGGACAGACCGCTGTCGCCCAGCATCAGGTCGTCGGCCATCAAGATGAAGGCGCGAGCTTGGCGTTGTCGAAGGCGTAGGCGCGCAGCACGTTGGGCACGAAGCCCAGCTTCTCCATGCACTTTTCGAAGTAGGCCTGCATGTCGGGCTCGAGGGCGGCCGGTGCCCCGGCCTCGAGCGCCATCACCTTGTCGTTGCCTTGCATGGAACGCTCCTGCGGTCAGCCAGATCGCAGCTGCGGCGCTGCGATTGTCAACGGCCGATCATCGCGATTGTCAATACGGCCACCCGGGTTCACACTTCGACCCAACTCGCCGTTGGAGGAAAGCGGAAATGGCGCTCGACGCGGAAGGAGGCGGGAACGGCCTGATCCGGCAGGTGCAGAAGATGCTGGGCAAGGGCTCGCAGGCCGCCCCTTTCGTGCCGCTGCTCTACGGTCGCAAAGGCCTCGCCGACTTGGAAGGGCTGTCGGCCGCCTGGCTCGCCGGCAACGCGCGCCAGGCGCTGGAGTTCATCGCCACCAGGCCCAAGGGCCGGCACAAAGTGCGCATCCGCAGCGCGGCCGTCGAGGCCAACGGCGCGACGCCGGACGGGTCCATCATCGAGATCGTCAACGACGACATGCCCTTCCTGGTCGACTCGGTGGTGGCCGAGCTGCAGGCGCGCGGACTGGCCGTACGTCTGCTGCTGCATCCCATCTTCAAGGCCAGGCGCGACCGATCCGGCCGCCTGCTCGAGATTGCCGGCGTGGGCGACCGGAACTGGAGCGACGGACGCCAGGAAAGCTATATCGCCATCCATATCAAGGCCCTGCCCGACAGCGAGGCGCGCGATCTCACCGACACCCTGTCGGCCATCCTCGACGAGGTGCGCGTTGTCGTCGCCGACTGGCAGCCCATGCTGGAGCGCCTGCAGGCTTCCGCACGCCAGCTCAAAATGGCGCCCGGAGCGGTGCCGCGCGACCTGCTCTCCGAGTCGACCGCCTTCCTGGAATGGCTGGCCCAGGACAACTTCACGCTTGCTCGGCTCGCGCGAGCTCGAGCTGACGGGCGACGCAGATCGCGGCGACCTCGTGCCCGTCGAGGGCAGCGGGGTCGGCGTGCTGCGCGACACCCGTGTGCAGGTGCTGCGCCGCGGCACCGAGCTGGTGGCGATGACGCCCGAGATCCGCCGCTTCTTCTTCGAGCCGGCACCCCTCATCATCACCAAGGCAAACGTGGTGAGCCGCGTGCATCGGCGGCTGCACATGGACTACATCGGCGTCAAGACCTACCGACCCGACGGCAGCCCCAGCGGCGAGATCCGCTTCGTCGGCCTTTTCACGTCGCAGGCCTACGTGCGTCCGCCGAGCGCAAATCCCGCTGCTGCGGCACAAGGTCGAGAGGGTGCTCGCGGCCTCCGGCTATCCCGCCAGCCAGCCACGCCGGCAAGGCCCTGCTCAATATCCTGGACACCTTCCCGCGCGATGAGCTGTTCCAGATCGGCGTGGAGGAGCTGCAGGAATGGAGCGAGGGCATCCTCGACCTCGAGATTCGGCCGCGCGTGCGCGTGTTTGCGCGCGTCGACCGCTTCGATCGCTTCGTGTCGGTGCTCCTCTATGCCCCGCGCGACCGCTACAACAGCAACGTGCGCGAGCGCATCGGCGCCTATCTGTCGGAGGCCTACAACGGACGCATCGCCGCGTTCTATCCCTATTTCCCCGACGGCCCGCTGGTGCGGGTGCAGTTCATCGTCGCCCGGTTCGATGGGCCGACGCCGCAGGATCGACGCCGCCGAGCTCGAACGCGGCATCGCCGCCATCGTGCGCACCTGGGAGGACCGGCTGGCCGAGGCCATCGCCGCTGCGGGTGGCGTCCGCCGATGCACTGCACGCCAAGTACGGCACTGCCTTCTCGGCCGGCTACGCGGAGACCTTCCCCGCCGAGCGGGCGCTGGAGGACATCGAGCGCATCGAGCGCCTGGGACCGGACCAGCCGGTCGTGATCGACTTCTATTGCGAGGCTGGCGCGCCGCCCGGCCGCGTTCACGCCGCCGTCTACTCGCTGGGGGCGCCGATCCGCCTCTCCGAGCGCGTGCCGGCGCTGGAGAACCTCGGCTTCTCGGCCATCGACGAGCGCTCCTATCATATCCGGCCGCGCTTTGCCGATGGCGAGCGCGACGTGGCGCTGCACGACATGGTGCTGGAGACCAGCGACGGCTCCGGGATCGAGCTCGAGCACTTCGACAAGCATCTCGAGGCCGCCTTTCTCGCGGTGTTCCGCGGCGATGCCGACAACGACGGCCTCAACCGGCTCGTGATCGGCGCGGGCGCGGACTGGCGCGAGGCGGCGGCGCTCAGGGCCTATTGCGCCTATCTGCGTCAGCTCGGCTCGCCGTTCGGCCTGCGCTATCTCGCCGACACGCTCGTGCGTCATGCCGGCCTTGCGCGCGACCTGCTCGAGCTCTTCCACCTGCGCTTCGATCCCGCCCACAAGCTGAGCCTCGCCGACCGGGAGAAGGCAGCGGCCCCCGTGCGCAAGCGCATCGAGGAGGCGCTCGCCGGCGTGCCGAGCCTCGATGAGGACCGCATCCTGCGCCAGGTCCTCAACCTCGTCGACGCCACGGTGCGCACCAACTTCTACCAGCTCGACGCTTCCGGCCGGCCGCCCGCCACGCTCGCCTTCAAGCTCGACAGCAAGGCGGTCGAGGCCGCCCCGCAGCCCAGGCCCTTCCGCGAGATCTGGGTCTGCTCGCCCCGCGTGGAGGGCATTCATCTGCGCTTTGCGCCGATCGCCCGCGGCGGCATCCGCTGGTCCGACCGTGCCCAGGACTTCCGCACCGAGGTGCTGGGCCTGGTGCGCGCTCAGCTCGTCAAGAACGCCGTCATCGTGCCGTCGGGCGCCAAGGGCGGCTTTCTGCCCAAGCAGCTGCCGCGCTCGGGCGGCCGCGAGGAGATGCAGAAGGAGGGCATCGCCGCCTATCGCATCTTCATCTCCGCGCTGCTCGACATCACCGACAACGTCAAGGACGGCAAAGTCGTGCCCCCGGCCGGCGTCGTGCGTCACGACGGCGACGATCCCTATCTGGTAGTGGCCGCCGACAAGGGCACCGCCACCTTCTCCGACATCGCCAACGAGATCTCGGCCGCGCACGATTTCTGGCTCGGCGACGCGTTCGCCTCCGGCGGCTCGGCCGGCTACGACCACAAGAAGATCGCGATCACGGCCCGCGGCGCCTGGGAGTGCGTCAAGCGGCATTTCCGCGAGATGGACGTCGACATCCAGCACCAGCCGTTCCGCGTAGTGGGCGTGGGCGATATGTCGGGCGACGTGTTCGGCAACGGCATGCTGCTGTCGGAGCACATCTGCCTGGTGGCGGCCTTCGACCACCGCGACATCTTCCTCGACCCCCATCCGGGCCCCGCGAGCTTCGCCGAGCGCAAGCGCCTGTTCGAGCTGCCGCGCTCGAGCTGGCAGGACTACGACAAGGCCAAGATTTCCAAGGGCGGCGGCGTGTTCTCGCGCGGCGCCAAGTCGATCCCGCTCTGCGAGTGAGGTCAGGGCGCTCCTCGGCATCGAGGCCGAGAGCCTGACGCCCAACGAGCTGATCCGTGCGGTTCTGCAGTGCGCGACCGACTTGCTCTGGTTCGGCGGCATCGGCACCTACCTGCGCGCCTCGGCGGAGACGGACGCCGACGTCGGCGACCGCAGCAACGATGCGCGTGCGCATCACGGCGGCGCAGGTGCGGGCGAAAGTGATCGGCGAGGGCGCCAATCTCGGCGTGACACAGCGCGCCCGCATCGAGTTTGCAGGGCGCGGCGGACGCATCAACACCGACTTCATCGACAACTCGGCCGGCGTGAATACCTCTGACCAGGAGGTCAACATCAAGATCGCGCTGGCGCCCGCCGCCCGCTCCGGCCGGCTCGCGCTCGCCGCGCGCAACCAGCTGCTCGCGGACATGACCGATGACGTTGCCGCCGCCTCGCTGCGCAACAACTACCAGCAGTCGCTGGCACTGAGCCTTGCCGAGCGCAGCAGCGGGCCCGAGCTTGCCGACTACTCCCTGCTGATGCGCGCGCTCGAGGCGCGGGGGCTGCTCGACCGGCCGCTCGAGGCGCTGCCCACCGACACGGAGCTGCAGGAGCGCGGGCGTGCGGGGCGCGGCCTGACGCGGCCGGAGCTTGCGGTACTGCTGAGCTACGCCAAGATCGCGCTGCAGCACGACCTCCTGGAAAGTGCGGTGCCGGACGAGCCGCAACTGGAGTCCTGGCTCACCGGCTACTTCCCGCCGTTGCTGCGGCAGCGCTTTGCTGCCGACATCGACCGGCACAGCCTGCGGCGCGAGATCATTGCGCTCGGGCTCACCAATACCATCATCAATCGCGGCGGCCCGGCCATAGCGGCTCGGCTCGCGGACGAGACGCAGCACTCCGCCTCGGAAGTGGCCCACGCATTTCTCGCCGCACGCGAGGTATTCGAGCTGCCCGCGCTGTGGCAGCGCATCGACGCGCTCGACGGCAAGGTCAAGGGCGACGCGCAGCTGGCGCTCTACGCGGCCACCCGCGACCTCGTGAACGGCGAGACGCTGTGGTTCCTGCGCAATGGCGCCGTGCTTGCCGACCTCGCGGGCACCATCGCCCGGCATCGCGCAGGCCTCGGCGCCTTGAAGAGCGCGCTCGCAGACGTGCTGTCGGCTCGCGGCAAGGCGGAGATCGAGCGCAAGGCCAGCCTGCTCGCATCAGCCGGCATTCCCGCCGACCTTGGCGGCTGATATCGCTGCCCTCGACGTGCTGGGGCTCGCGCCGGCCATCACCGAGATTGCCGAGGAGACCGGAGCTGGTATCGCCGATACGGCGCGCACCCACTTTGCCGTCGGCGAATACCTGCGCTTGGCCGACCTCGCGCAGAACGCCCGTTCGATTGCCACACCCGACTACTACGACCGGCTGGCCGTCGCCCAGGCACAGGCCAGGCTCGAGGCGGCGCAGGCGGCCTTCACACGCGCGGCCGTACGCACCAAAGGAGGTTTCGACGCCTGGCTGGCCGGGCAGAGCGACAGGCTCGCCCGGGTCAAGGCAATGCTGGAGGAGATCGCCGCCGACGCAGTGCTGACGGTGTCGCGCCTGCTGGTGGCGGCAGGCCAGCTCAGCGATCTGGCGGCGTCAGGCTCGGCCGCTCCTTCAGCATCAGCCAGGAAGGCCCGAACAGCGGATCGTTCCAAATCCGCTGCCAGCGGAAGCCCGCCCGCTCGTAGGCCCGCGCCGCGCCCTCGTTCCTGACCGAGACCAGGCCGCAGCAGGCGACCGCCAGCGTCGTGGCAAACACCTCGGCAACGAGCAGCTCGAGCGCGGCCGCGCCAAGGCCGCGACCGCGGTGCTCCGCCGACGCGATGAAGAGGTCGACGTCCCACGTGCCTGCGGCCACCTCCGCAGGGGCGACCCCGCTCCACAAGGCGACCTCGACGGCTTGCGCGTAGCCGATCGGCGCGCCGTCGCACTCGATCATCCGGCAGAGCGCGGTCTCGCTCGCCAATGCCAGGTTGATCTCCGCCTCCGCGCTGGCGGCGTTGCCCCACCAGGCCTGGATCTCGGGCTCGGCCAGCCAGCGGCGAATGCGAAAGCGGTCCTCCGGCGTGGCAGGGTGCAGGTGGATGTGGGGCTTGCGCGTGCTCTCGGCCACGTCCCTCTCCTTCTCCGGCCCTCCTGTAGCACAAGCCACGATGCCGGCTCGCCAGTGGCGCCATGGCATGGCACGCCGATGGCCTGCGCCGGTATCGCTTGGCTTCGGGACGGTGCCGGCATAAGTTGGCGACCCGTGCCGCGGCCATGCGCACGCCAATGATTTATTCGGCAGCCAATCTGCAAATCCCAACCTGGAAGCCAGTCTGAAAGGAAGAGCGTTATGACGATCAAGGTCGGCGACCGCCTGCCCAATTCGACATTCATGACCATGGGACCCGAGGGTGCCCCCAAGCCGACCAAGACGGCCGAGGTGTTCGCCGGCAAGAGGGTTGCCCTGTTCGCCGTGCCCGGTGCCTACACGCCGACCTGCCACAAGCAGCACATGGCGGGCTTCGTGCAGAACTACGACGAGCTCAAGACCAAGAAGTTCGACGTCGTTGCCTGCACGGCCGTGAACGACATCTTCGTGCTCACCAGCTGGGCAAAGGATTCCAAAGCCGACGGCAAGATC
The DNA here is from genome assembly GCA_963738065.1 of uncultured Alphaproteobacteria bacterium. GTDB lineage: Bacteria > Pseudomonadota > Alphaproteobacteria > Rhizobiales > Hyphomicrobiaceae > AWTP1-13. The sequence goes on along the minus strand of CAVTVO010000029.1, from coordinate 92,943 downwards.
CTGATGCTGGCCGATGGCAGTGCCGAGTTCGCCAAGAAGGTCGGGCTCGAGATCGATCTGGGCGCTCGCGGTCTCGGCACGCGCTCCAGGCGCTATTCCATGATCGTCGAGGACGGCGTGGTGAAGGCCCTCAATATCGAGGAGGGCGCGGGAGTCGACAAATCGGGCGCCCCCGCCATGTGCGCGTTGGCCTGAATAACGCTGCAGGCGCATGACGTATCGGGGGGTGCGGCTTCGTCGGCTGTCGCACTCCCGAGCGGGCCTCGGCGTGAGCCTGGACGACCGAGAGGCGAGGCGGATTGCCGTCATTTGCCTCTCCGGCCGCGGCTAAGCAGGCATTCCCCGCCACGCCAACGGATGCGCATGCCGTGCTGCTCCAGCTCTGCTCCGAAAGCGGACGGAGTTCGATCGGCGCATTGTGCCATGCCCCCGCCTGCCGCAGCTGGTGATCCTCCGATTTAGCTGGGCAGAGGAACCTGCCGTCACCGCTTCCCGCAAGAGGGCTAAGCTGGACTTCTATGCTTCGACCGCACCACCCCGCATCGGGGAGTCGTTGCTCTCCGGCAAACCTGTCTAGGCGAAATACATTGCGGCCGGACCGCAGGGCCGTGCTTTGCTACGTCAAGCACTTGACCATCGACCGCCGGCGCCTGAGGTTCTTCTTACCAGCGCTCGCCACCTGACCGCCTACGCGATTAGGGGGCGCTCCGCCGACCACGCTCTCACTAGCCTCGAATAAAGAGTTGAACTAACATTGCAGTTGGGCCACTCGATGGGGCTGATCACCGGTTCGACCAATTGACCTGTGCAATAGTGAATTTCTTAAGCGGCACCTTACGGCCTATTCCGCGCCGACGTTCGTGTGTCGCGGACTCTTTTTCAGCCATTCTTGAGGATGTTTCGTCATGCCCGACACGCACTATTTGCCGATCAGATTGAACACGGTCGTCCTTCCCAAGGTCGGCGCCTACGTGCCGAGCCGCTATGCGCCCACCGAAATCGTGAACGTCATCGTCTACCTGCACGGGAACATCATCTTCCCCCAGAGCGGGAACGCAACCTGCGGGACCGATCCGGGGCGCTTTCAGGCCAAAGGCATCGAGTCCTATTTGGATACGCCGCTCTTCCGCTGCCTGCGCGAGGGCCTGGAGGACAGCGGAGCCCACGCCATTCTCGTTGCCCCGACGCTCAGCAAGAGCTTCGGCAGCAACTCTCCCAGCTATGCGCCGCGCTATGGCAATCTCGATAGCGCGAACAAGTTCGATTTTCTCGTCAACCAGGCCGTGACGCACCTCGTTGCGAAGCAGGCGCTCGCGCCGAACCTGCGCATCGGGCACGTGATCCTCGCTGGCCATTCCGCTGGCGGCGTGGCAATGATCAAGATCCTCGCAGCCACCAACACGCTCAAGGCGCAGATCGGGGAATGCTGGGGCTTCGAATGTCTCTATTTCGGCACCGACACCTGGCGCGCCTGGCTCAAGGCCAACCCCGGCAAGGCCTTCCGGCACTACCGACAGCCTGGCCAGCAGATAAATGAAGCGCACGTGCTGGCGCAGCAGCCGAACCTCCTGGACGTCGCGCGCGGCACGAGCCATTGCGAATTGCTCAAGCAGTATTGGCGGGAGGCGATCGACGCCTGTCCGCTGCTGCGCCCGACGGACGCGGTGGCTTAGCCCATTCTATTCGTGAGAATGATTGATGAGAAAGTCCGGCGCACTTGGTGGTCGTGGCGGTGTCCGGCATTTTTGCAACGCGCGTGTTGAGCGCCGGCACGACGGTCAATCTGGGTCACTCGCGACGCGCGCTGATCGTCGGCTTTCAGGGGGCGCTGCTGCCGTCATGTTCGGCCGATCCGTTGACGCGGACGCCGGGACGACGTTCGTTTCGCCTCGACGACTGTCGAAGCTAACTCAAGTGCGGACATCGTTGGAGAGCGTGGGCGTCTCGTCAACGGTGGCTTAGACGGGGGCCGCTTCTGTATGCCTGGGTCGACGTTGCGCCATGTCGCTCGGCCCGTGCGCGCGTTTCACCTGCCAGACATCGACTGAGGCAATAGAAACGTGAGCAGGCCCATCGCCGGCAGCCACGAGCAGAGCTTGAAAACCGCAATGATGCCGATCTGGTCGGCGAGCAGGCCGAGCGCTGCGGCCGTCAACCCCCGAGCCCGAACGCCAGCCGTAGAACAGCCCGCCCACGAGACCCACGCGGTGCGGCACCAGATCGATCGCGTAGATCAGGATCGACGCGAACGCGCTCGCCATGATGAAGCCGATCAGGAGGCTCAGCACACCCGTCCAGAAGAGATCCACGTAGGGCAGCAGGACCGCGAAGCGGAAGCGACCCGAGGATCGAGATCCAGATGACGCGGCGGCGGCCGACCCGGTCACCGACCATGCCGCCCACGATCACGCCCAAAGCTCCAACCACGAGGTAGAGGAACAACATCACCTGCGAGAGCTGCACCGTCACGCCGAACTGCTCATGAGATAGAAGGTGTAGTAGGAGGTAATGCCGCCGTGTATGACCCTTTGGACAGCAGAAGAACGATGAGGACAGCCATCGCCACAAGATTGGCCCACCCGTGGGAACCGGCGCGGCCATGCCGGCGGCGTGCGTCTTCGTCTCCGCGATCTGTGCGCTGCGCATCTCGGAATAGCGCGCCCCCGTCCACGCCATCAGCGCCATCGCCAACAGGGCGACGACCGACATCCAGGCGAGGCTTGCCTGTCCGCGGGGGACGACGATCATCGCGGCAAGCAGCGGCCCAACCGCGTATCCGACATGCCCGCCGATCTGAAATACGCCCTGGGCAAAGCCCTGGTGGCCGGCCGCCGCATGACGCGCCATGCGCGTGGCCTCCGGGTGAAATACGGCCGAGCCGAGCCCGACCAGCGCCACCGAGACGAGGACCATCGCGTCGTTGCTCGCGGACGCGAGCCGACGACCCCAATCAGGGTCGAGGCCATTCCTGCAACCATCGAATAGGCCCACGGCTTGCGGTCGCTCACATAGCCAAGGACCGGCTGCAGCAGCGAGGACGTCACATGGATAGCCAGCGTGATCAATCGATCTGCGTGAAATCCAGTTGCTACGCCTCCTTGAGAAGGGGGTACATCGCCGGGATCATCGACGCGATCAGGTCGTTGAGAAGATGCCCCCCACTCAGTGCAAGAAGAAGCGGCAGGAGCGGGCGATGCGAAATATTGGCCGCAATGGTCATGCCGTACCTATGGGCGCCCCCGTCATGGCGCCAACCTCTGGCAGGCGCACACCTACAACTCAACAATGGGAAATTGCGAAAGGCCGGGCAAACCTGCTTAGACACCTTCTCTTGCCAACAGCTTTGCGAGCTCTGCCCGCAGCGGAGCGGCCAGGTCGTTGCGCGCTAGCGCATAGGCGACGTTGGCGGCGAGAAAGCCGATCTTGCTGCCGCAGTCGTAGATGGTGCCGTCGAAGCGCACCGCAAAGAACGCCTGGCTCTGGGCGAGCGTGATCATGGCGTCGGTGATCTGGATCTCGCCGCCGGCGCCGCGCTCGCCGCGCTCGAGGATCGCGAAGATCTCGGGCTGCAGGATGTAGCGCCCGGTGATGTGCAGGTTGGACGGCGCCGTGCCGCGCTCGGGCTTCTCGATCATGCTCTCGATGCGCGAGACCTTGGCCGAGCGGTCCTCGACGCCGACGATGCCGTACTGGTGGGTCTGGTCCTCGGGCACCGGCGCGACGGCGATGTGGTTGCCGCCGTTGGCCGCGTAGGCCTCGATCATGTCGGCGAGGCAGGGCTTGGCGGCGTGGTGCAGCATGTCGGGCAGGAGCAGAGCGAAGGGCTCGTCGCCGACGATCTCGCGCGCGCACCACACGGCGTGGCCGAGCCCCAAGGGTTTTTGCTGGCGCGTGAAGCTCGTCTGGCCGGGCTGCGGCAGCTCGGCGAGCAGTTGCTCCAGCTCGGCCTTCCTGCCGCGCTCGGCAAGCGTGCGCTCCAGCTCGAACTGGCTGTCGAAATGGTCCTCGATCACCCCCTTGTTGCGTCCCGTGACGAAAATGAAGTGCTCGATGCCGGCGGCCTTGGCCTCATCCACCACGTGCTGGATCACGGGACGGTCGACGACGGTCAGCATCTCCTTCGGGATCGCCTTGGTGGCCGGCAGAAAGCGGGTGCCTAGTCCCGCAACAGGGAAGACGGCCTTGCGGATGCGCTTGTTCGGGCTGGGCATGCTGAACTTCTCGGCAATCTCGTGGCGGGCGGCCTGGTCGTATGCCCAGGCTTGTATATGTGTCGTATGTATCGGCGGTGAAGGAGAACGCAAGAGGGCCGCCGGTCAGACTGCGACAGATACGCCAAGAAAGAGTAACGGACGCGCGTTCACCCAACCGGGCAGGCCCGGTGCTTCCGCCCGATACGCCTTGACGCCGTCTCCCATCGGGCCTTGAGATGGCCCAAGAGCACCGTGACGGTGCCGCAAAACGGCCGGAACGGTTGGCTTGGATGCGAGCAAGCCTGGGGCCGCGCGGGTCCTTCGATGGCAGCTCGTGCTCCGGAGAATTTCAGGCTGGCTTAGGGGGAAGCGTCGCGTGGATGGTCCGAGGTTGGGTATTGACGCCCCCAAGGCGCGGCTTCGTGCCCCATCGCGTCCGGCAGGGATGTGCGCGGTCCTGGCGGGGTCACTCACGCTATTACTCGCGCTCGCCCCCCCGGGCTGGGCGCGTGGCGCCGACGCCTTCCATCGCTTCCTCGAGGCGCTGTGGCCCGAGGCGCAGGCCATGGGCGTCTCGCGGGCGACCTTCGACAACGCGCTGCGCGGCGTGGAGCCGGACTTGGGCCTGCCCGACCTTGTGCTGCCCGGCCGGAGCGAGGTGAAGGGGCAGGCGGAATTCACCAAGACGCCTGCCCAATATGTGAGCGCATCCTATCTTGCCAAGCTCGCCCAGCAGGGCAAGGCGCTCAGCGTGCAGCACGCGCAATGGCTGGCGAAGATCGAGAGTGAGCTCGGCGTGCAGCGCCAATTCGTGCTCGCCATCTGGGGCCGCGAGACGGCCTTCGGCACCTATCGCTCCACCTACTACGCCATCAAGGCGCTGGCGACCCAGGCCTACCTCGGCCGACGCAAGGACATATTCCGCACCGAGCTGCTCTACGCCCTCAAGATGCTCGAGGATGGCGTGCGCACCCGCGAGACCATGAACGCTTCGTGGGCGGGCGCCATGGGTCTCGCCCAGTTCATGCCCTCGGAGTACTACTCGCTGGCCTACGATCTGGACGGCGATGGCCGCAAGGACATCTGGACCTCCATTCCCGATGCCCTGGGCTCGGCGGCCAATCAGCTGCGGGCCAAGGGCTGGGTGCCCAACCAGACCTGGGGCTACGAGGTGCGACTGCCCAAGAGCATCTCTTGCCTGCTGGAGGGACCCGACAACGCCAAGCCGGTGCGCGAGTGGGCGCGCCTTGGCGTCACGCGCGTCGCCGGCGACTTCCCGCCGCACGCGCTCGACCAAAGCGCCTTTCTCCTGGCGCCCGCCGGCGCCTACGGCCCCATGTTCCTGGCGCTGGAGAACTTCCTGGTGCTCAAACGCTACAACATGTCCGACCTCTACGCGCTCTTTGTCGGCAACCTCGGCGACCGCATTGCCGGCGGCGGCGCCTTCGCCGTCGCTTGGGGCAACGTCCAGCAGCTATCGGCCAAGGGCATCGGGGAGATCCAGGAGCGATTGCAGGCACTCGGCTATGCCATCGCCAAGATCGACGGCAAGGCCGGCATGAACACGCGCGCACTGATCGGCGCCTACCAGAAGGCGAACGGCCTGAAGCTCGACTGCTGGCCGGCGCAAGCTCTGCTTGGTCACATGCGCAGCAAGCCGCCGCAGAAGGGAGCGGCGGTCAAGGGCGCCGATGCCGGCAACGACGCCAGAGCGGCATCGCCGACGGGAGGGCCCGGGCGTGCGCCGAAGTAGACGACATCTATTGGTTCGTCTTTCTGTTGGCGTGGCCCTCTTGGCGGCCGCGGCGTTGCGCCCGATATCCGCCGCTCATGCCGAGCAGGCGACCGCATCCGAGGCGCAAGCATTCTTCGAAAGGCTCTGGCCGGCGGCGCACGCTCGCGGCGTCTCGCGGCCCATATTCGAGCGCGCCGCCGCCGGGTTTGCACCTGACCCGGACGTTGTCGAGCTGGCCTTGCTGCAGCCCGAGCACGTCAAGACAGTGGGCGCGTACGTGACGGAGTTCGTGAGCCAGGCCCGGATCGACACCGGCCGGCAGCTTGCCGCAACCCACGCGGGCCTGCTTGGCGCGATCGAGACTGCCTACGGCGTCGACCGTCACATCCTGCTTGCCATCTGGGGCGTGGAGTCGCGCTACGGTACGGCGCTGGGCTCACGCAGCGTGATCCGCTCGCTGGCGACGCTCGCCATGTCGGACGCGCGCCGCGCATCCCTTTGGCGGCGCGAGCTGGTCTCTGCTCTGCGCATGCTGCAGGATGGGGCCGTCGCCCCTGACAAATTCGTGGGCTCGTGGGCGGGCGCGGTCGGGCATGTGCAGTTCATCCCGTCGACCTTCAATGCGCGCGCGGTTGATTTCGACAGGGACGGCCGACGCGACGTCTGGGGGTCGGTAGCGGACGCATTGGCGTCCGCTGCCAATTTCCTGCACGCCTCGGGTTGGATCGCCGGCACGCCATGGGGGTTGGAGGTGACCTTGCCTCCGCAATTCGATTTCGCCTGGTCTGCGCCGGGCCGCGTCAGGACGATGGCCGAATGGCGATCGGCCGGGGTCGCTCCCGCTGCCGGCGAGCGCGATCGGCTCTCCGGCCTGCCGCTGCGGCTGATACTCCCGGCAGGCGCGCAGGGACCCGCCTTCCTGGTCTCCGGCAACTTCCGCGCGCTTCTCAGATACAACCAGTCGACGGCCTACGCGCTTGCCGTCGGCCATCTCGCCGACCGCATCGCCGGCGGGGCGGCACTGGCCACGCGATGGCCCGCGGACCTGCCGCTCAACCGGGCCCAGCGCCAGGAGCTGCAGGGCCTGCTGGCGACCCGGGGGCTCGATACCGGCGGGCTCGACGGCATCATCGGCGACCGCACGCGTGAGGCCATCCGCACCACCCAGCGCGGCCTAAATCTGGCCGAGGATGGCCATCCCAGCGCAGAGTTGCTGTGGCGCTTGCGCAGCAGTGCGGCGCCCTGACAGACGGCCTCGGTCGCCATCTTGTCGACGGCTTGCCCTGGCAGGGAAAGTGCCGCATCCTCGCCACCGCGACTCGGCGGCAGCATGGCGTTGCGCTCGCGAGCGATGGCATTGCAAGGCGATCGGGAAATGCGCGCTATTCCTGCAGCGCTGATGGCGGTTTTGCTGGCGTTGGCGCTGGCGATGCCTTCGGCCGCCCAGGAGGGACCATCCGGCGTCAGCTACATCACCCCGTTTCCCGAGGGCGATGTCTACAAGCTGCAGGCCTACGGCGATGCCCTGGCCGAGGGCTTGCTGAGCGGGCTGGGCGAGGCCTTCGCCGGCGACAGCCGGGTGCAGGTCTCGCGCAAGCATCGGGGGCTCGGCGGGCTCACGCGGCCCGACTTCGACGATGAGATGAAGGCCGAGGACGCGGCCGGCCGTGAGACCTTCCACATCGGCGTGGTCATGATCGGCATCGCCGACCGCAACCACATCCGCACATCCCCGCGCGACCGCGCCCTGTGGGGAACCGAGGATTGGCGAAGAGAGTACGGACGGCGGGTCGATCTCCTCATCAAGACGCTGAAGCGCCACGGACAGGCGGTCTATTGGGTCGGCCAACCGGTCATGCGCAGCCCGCAGCTCAACGAAGCCGCCAACATCATGAACGACATCGCCCGGGACAAGGCCTATCTCAACGGCGCCAAGTTCATCGATGTCGGCGCCCAGTTTGCCGACGAGGGTGGAAACTATGCACCTTGGGGGCCCGATATCACCGGCAAGCAGAAGCTGCTGCGCGAGAACGACGGCGTGCTCTTCACCTACGCGGGCAACCGCAAGCTCGCGCTGTTCGTGGAGCAGGAGATCAAGCGCGACCTGGTGCAGGCCAGGAACGAGCGCGCCATCCCGCTCGCCGGCAACGAGAACGAGCAGAAGCGCATCGTCGCGCTGCGGCCGCGTGCGCCGCCCCCCGGCGAGGGAAGCTGGAAGGGCACCATCAACGCGATGAGGGAGGGCGACCGGGGTGTGCAGCCCAAATCGGGCGCTCGGGTCAGGGAGGCGCCTCCGGCCGACAGCTCCAACGACCAGAGGGCCGACAACGGCCGCATCACGCTGAAAAGCATTGGTGCGGGCGGCCGGGTGGAATCGGTCACGATCGATATCCTGCGTCCGGCCATCCCTGCAGCCGTGATCGCGCTCGTCACCCGCAAGGATACGGGCGACAAGCCTTCGCAAATGGGCGACACGGTCGCCGAGGATGTCGGTGGCGGCCTGGTGGCGCTGAGCTCGATCACGCCGGCCGGTGTCGGGCAAGGCACCAGCCGGCGGGCGTTGGCGCCAAGCATGAGCCCCTACTACAGGGTCTTGATCAAAGGTGAGCGTCCCGTGCCGAAGCCGGGCAGAGCCGACGATTTCACTTGGCCGCGGGTCGAGCCCGAGATCCCCGTCGATCCTCCCGCCGGGAACCGTAGGCTGCCGCGCTCGTCTTCGCCCAAGGCCGGATCGCCGCGCAGCTAAGCGGTTGGCAAGTTATTTTGCCCGCTTGACGGATGGCAACCGGTCGAGCCGCGTGGCATACACGCCCGTCCCGCCTCTTCAGGATTTTGCCCCATGCTCCAGCGCGGCCGCGACAGGACCGAGAGCCTGCTCGAGAAGACGCTGTTTGCCAGCCGCTGGCTGCTGGCGCCGTTCTATCTGGGGCTCGCCGTCGGCGTAGCCATTCTGCTCATCAAGTTCCTGCAGGAGCTCTACCATCTGGCGCTGATCGCCATCTCCGGCACCGAGTCCGATGCGATCCTGGGCGTGCTGACGCTGGTCGACCTGGCCCTGACGGGATCGCTGCTGCTGATCGTGATCTTCTCGGGCTACGAGAACTTCGTCTCCAAGATCGACCACACCAGCCACCGCGACTGGCCGGAATGGATGGGCACGATCGACTTCACCGCGCTCAAGATCAAGCTCCTGGGCTCGATCGTGGCGATCTCGGCCATCCAGCTGCTCAAGCAGTTCATGGCGGTCAAGACCGCGTCTGACCGCGAGCTGATGTGGTACGTGGTCATCCACGTGGTGTTCGTGGTCTCCAGCGTGCTGCTGGCGCTGTCCGACCGGCTGACTGGGGAAGCCAAGTCGACGCCCGCGGTCGGTGCCGCCGCAGACAAGCAAGTCGCGGAAGCGCCCGCGAAAGGCAAAGGCTGAGCAGCCGCCCATGCAGCGCGTGGTCGTGCTGGGCGGCTATGGGGCGTTCGGGGCGCGGGTTTGCGAGCGGCTCGCAACAGCGGTCGACCTCGAGCTGATCATCGCCGGGCGGTCGCCGCAGCGCGCCAAGGCGTTCGCGGAGGGGCTTGCACTGAAGGCAGGCGCCAGGGTCGTTTCAGCTGCAATGGATGCGGCGACCGTCACGGCCTCCGAGCTGCAGCAAATCCAGCCTCAGCTGCTGATCAACGCCTCGGGGCCCTTTCAGGCGCAGGACTACCGCGTGGCGCGTGCCTGCATCGATGCGGACGTGCACTATGCCGATCTCGCCGATGCGCGCGGCTTCGTCTCGGGCATCGCCACACTCGATGCGGCGGCCAAACGAGCGGGCGTGCTGGTCGTCAGCGGGGCAAGCACGGTGCCGGCCATCTCGGCCGCCGTGGTCGACGAGCTTGCGCCTCAGTTTGCCAGCCTCGAGACCGTCGCCATTGTGGTCGCGCCGGGCAACAGCTTCGACCCCGGCGTCGCCACCACGCAGTCGATCCTGGGCACCCTTGGCCGGCCGTTCCCGGCCTCGCGCACGGGAGCCGCGCGGACAGCCTATGGCTGGCAGGGGCTGCGGCGGCAGCACATCCCGGGGCTTGGCGGGCGCTGGGTTGGAGCATGCGATGCGCCCGACCGCGAGCTCTTCCCGCTGCGGTATCCGGGTCTCGGCCGGGCGGACGTGTTCGCCGCGCTCGAGGTCGGCGCGATGCATCTGGGCTTGTGGGGCCTGTCATGGCTGGTGCGTGCGGGTGCGGTGCGCGATCCCGAGCGGCTGGCAGCGCCGCTGTTGGCCGCCAAACGAGCCTTGAGGTTCATGGGCTCCGACGTCGGTGGCATGGCAGTTTTGCTCGAGGGCAAGGACCGTCAGGATCGGCGCAAGCGGATGCAGTGGAGCCTGGTCGCGCGGCGGGGTCACGGGCCCTTCATCCCGGCGACGCCCTCCGTGATCCTGGCCAAGCGCCTGCTCGCGGGCACGCTGTCGATACGCGGCGCCATGCCCTGCCTCGGCCTCTTTGCGCTCGCCGACGTGATGGCCGAGATTGCCGATCTCGACATCGAGGCACAGGTCCAATGACGGAGCCCCTCTACCGTCGTGTGCTGGGACCGCGCTTCGACGAGCTGCCCCGTCGTGTGCGCGAGTTGCACGACTTCACGGGGGTTAGCGTATGGGAAGGTCGCGCCAGCGTCGAGCGCGGCCGGTCGCTCCCGGCCCGCATCGCCGCCGCCCTGACATCGCTGCCGCCGGAGGCCGCCGATACCCCGCTGCGGGTGACGTTCCATGCCCTCGGCACGAGCGAAATCTGGGCGCGCCAGTTCGGCGCGGCCCTGTTCCGGTCGGTCCAGTACGACAAGGACGGACTGCTGCGCGAGCGCGTCGGGCCCAGCACCTTCGTGTTCTCGCCGCGTGCCTCCGCCGATGGTCTGGCGCTGAAGCTGGACGGTTTCCGGCTGCTCGGAATTCCGCTGCCGCGCTTCCTCCGACCGAGCGTGCGCACCTTCGAAAGCGAGCGCCACGGACGCTACCACTTCGAGGTCGAGTTGCACCTGCCGATGTTCGGCCTGCTGATCCGCTACTCGGGATGGCTCGAGCCGGCGCGTGCCGACCGCCGTTGACGCCCGAGCGCGTCAGGCGGCGAGCTTCTTCCTCAGCAGGTTGAGGAGGCTGATCACAGCGAACTCGCGCATGCGCTTGCGGTCCGGCGGCAGAATGGTCTTCTCGAAATGGCGCCCTTCACCTATCGCGACCCCCAGGAACACCGTGCCCGGCACCTGGCTCTCGGATGGCTCGGGAACGATCGCGGCGAGCCCCACCTGTGCACCGAACCGCCGGCGCGCGTCATCCGCCGCGGCGACGGCACGCTGTTCTGGCGGTCGACGCTCCGCGTCGGAAAGAGCGGGCTGCACGCTGGCGCCGCGAAAGGTCTCCATGCCGGGATCGAGCGCGCTCATGCGCGCCGCGAGAATGCCGCCGGTCAGCGTCTCGGCGGCCGCCACCGTCATGGCCCGCTTGCGCAGCAGCTCGAGCACGACGGTCTCCATCGACTGCTCGTCGATGCCGAACACGTAGTCGCCGAGCAGGGAGCGCAGCAGCGCCTCCTCGCTGTCGAGCACGCGCCGGGCCGTGTCCTCCTCGTCGCACTTGGCGACGATGCGCACCTTGATGCCGTCGATGCCGCTGGCCTGGAACGCGATCGTGGGGTTGCCGAGCCTGTCCAGTTCCTCCACGCCGCCCAGCCACCATCTCGGCGATGCCCGACTCGCTGTGGCCCCAGGTGCGCAGCACACGAGACCGGATGACCGCGGATTGGCCCATGCGATGGCGCAGGTCGGGAAGGATGGTGCCGATGAACATCTCGCGCATCTCGGAGGGCACGCCCGGCACGGCATAGACGACCTTGTCGCCCACCGGGCAGACGAGACCGGGCGCGGTGCCCGGCATCTGCGCAATGGCACTCGCGCCCTCGGGGATGTCGGCTTGGCGCAGGTTGTTGGCCGTCATCACGCGCCCGCGCGACTCGAAGATGGCGCGGATCTTGTCGGCGATCGCCTGATCGCGCCGCATCGGCACGCCCATGACTTGGGCGATCACGTCGCGGGTGATGTCGTCCTGCGTCGGCCCGAGCCCGCCGCAGCAGATCACGGCGTCGCTGCGCTCCAGCCCTTGGCGGATGCAGGCCTCGATGCGGGCGAAGTTGTCGCCCACCTTGACCTGGTAGTAGGAGTCGATGCCGGCGAGCGCCAGCTGCTCTCCGATCCAGGCCGAGTTGCTGTCGACGATGATGCCGAGCAGCAGCTCCGTGCCGATGGCCACAACCTCACAGCGCATGAAATCCCCCGAGATCTGAGCGAACTATCGCGGCTCACCGACGAAGCCAGCCCGCAGCTCCGCGAGCCGCGCCAGCGCGGCAGGCGACAGCGGGCCCTTCTGCGCTGCGCTCGCCGCCGCCTCGAACTGCTCCAGGTTGGCGATGCCGACGAGCGTCGTTGAGAGCGCCGGGTTGGAGATGGCAAAGCGCATAGCCAGCTCGACGAGGCTCCCGGCGTGGCCCTCGCGGATGAGTGGCTCGAGCCGCCGCGCGCGGGCCACGTCGGCGGCATAGTCGGCACCCGAGCCGATCGGCTCCACGGACGTCATGGCGAGCGGATGGCGCCAGTCCGAGCCCGATAGCGCACCGCCGGCCAGCACGCGGATGCCGACGGTGCCCATACCCGCCTTGTGCGCATGCTGCATCAGGAGCTGGTAGTCCTGGGCCGGATAGCCGGCGGGAAGAGCGATGCCGGCGGTGGGATTGAGCGCGTTGTAGCAGATCTGCGCCACGTCGAAGACGGCGGCGTCGGCGAGCTTCAGCAGCAGCGGCGTCTCCCCCAAAGCCGTGATGCCGATGTGGCGCGTCTTTCCGGCCTTGCGCAGCTGCTCGAACGCCGGCAGCGCGTCGGTGAGGAGCTGGTCGAGGGTGATCGTGTCGCCGACGCCGGTGCCGACGATCGTGTTGTGGCAATAGAAGATATCGACGTGGTCGCGGCCGAGGCGTTTCAGGCTCGCCTCGAGCGAGGTCGTGATGGACTGGCCGATGCGGCTACGTTCGGCGGGCGGGATGCGCACCTTGGTGGCGACCACGACCTTCGGCTTGAGCTTGGCCAGCACGCGGCCGAGGTTTTCCTCCGACGTGCCGTTGCCGTAGAGGGCGGCACTGTCGAAGTAGGTGATGCCGAACTCGAGCGCACGCGCCACCGCGCTCTCCTGATCGGCAGGCTCGCCGCGCGTCATCAGGCCGCCGACGGCGCCGCACCCGAACGAGAGGACCGAAACCTCGAGCCCGGTTTTCCCAAGTCGCCTGCGTTCCATGGTCCCCTCGCCTCAAACCGCTGCCGTCGCCGAATTGCGGGCGGCCCCCTTTGAAACATGCCGGCGAGGCCACGGGCAAGGGCGACGAGGCGGATCATCTCGCGAGGACGCGCGACGCGGGCGCCTGCCTACATCCTGTCCTTGAGCTCTTTGATCTTCCGGAGCTGCCACCTGGTGATCCAGTTGCCGCTCGAGCGCGACGAGGTGCCGAACACGAAGAGGCCGTGGGCCAGGACGCCGACGCCCCAGCCGAGAAATACCCACTGCACCCACCACACCTCCGGCGTCGCGAACCAGTTGACCGCCAGCAAGACCGCGATCACGAGGACGAAGACGAAGAAGTGGACATAGAAGCCCGTCATGGCTTCCACCTGCTGGGCTGCCTTGGCAGCTTTCTCGTGCTCGTTCACAAGCCGGACTCCTTCATGGGTTTGCCAATTGTTGGCCTGCCGCCTTTGGACCGAGCGGCTACGCTCGGGGCATTCCGTCAGGTCGGCCTCAATGCGCACCGTGACGCTGTTTCCCAGGGAACACCATCACCTTTTTCAGATCGTTAAGCTGCGGGCTCCACTTGGATACGGGACGTAGGGCGATGCCATCGGTCGCTTGGGGTATTGGGAGCCGCAACAGCATGCGCCGGCAGGCGGTCGGCTCGCTAGCTTGCGGTGTTGTGATCGCCATGGCGATGAAGACCGGCTGGATCCAGGCCGTGCCATCCTTCGCCACCCTCAGCCGGCCGGCAGCGGCAGCCAGCGCAGGGGCCCTGTTGCAATTGGCCGACATGGGCGTCGACATCATTCGCATGCCGCCGGCATCGCTTCCCAGGCCAGGCCCACAGCCCCCATTCGTGAAGCCGCAACCCCGACCCGTCCCGTCCCAGCGGGCCCAACCGCAGGGTCGCCTCCTCTCGGTGTCGGTAAAGGTCGGCAGCCAGGTGCCCGAGGCCAGCAAGGCGTGGCTGGGCGTCAGCACCGACGCGCTCGATCTGCCGCTAGCCCTGTCGCTCGGCCGCACCAGCGCCTCTGGCGCGCTCGTTCTGGAGGCGGCCGCAGGCAGTCCGGCCGCCGAGGCTGGATTGCGCTTCGGCGACATCATCGTTGGCTTCAACGACAAACCCGTCGGCCAAATGGACGAGCTGCGCCGGTACGTGGCAGCCTCCGTGCCCGGCGCGCAGGCCGCGCTCGAAGTTTGGCGCATCACCAGTGACGATGGCGATTTCCTGCATTTGCTGCGCCGGCTGGCCGCCGGCGGCAATGCCCACGTGCATGTATCGCCTGGGGCGCCTCTACGCCGCCGGTGCGGGCGTTGGGCGCGACGACAACGAGGCGGCGAGCTGGTTCCGCAAGGGCGCCGACGCCGGAAACCTCCATGCCATGTCCGCGTTTGCGGTGGCGCTGCTCGAGGGACGCGGTGTTGCCAAGGACCAGCAGGAAGCCGTGCGCCTGCTCAGGCTCGCCGCCAGCAAGGACGGCTTGGACGCCACCTACCGCCTGGGCGTTCTGACGGTGCAGGGCAAGGTCGTCGAGAAGGACGTGCTGGAGGGGATGCGGCTCCTGACCAAAGCGAGCGAGGCCGGATCTACCGCTGCAATGGTGGATATCGGCGTGATCTACAACAACGGTATCGGTGTCCAGGTCGACCTCCCCAAGGCCGCCTCGTGGTTCAAGCGCGCGGCCGATCTCGGCAACGTCTCCGGCATGATCAGCCTGGGTTATCTCTACCAGAACGGCAAGGGCATCGAGCAGAACGACTACGCCGCCGCCAACCTCTATCGCAAGGCCGCCGATCTCGGCAGCCCCTACGGCATTCACAACCTGGCGGCCATGCTCGACAAGGGCAAGGGCGTGCAGCGTGACCCCGAGCAGGCCGCCGAGCTGGTGCTGCAGGCGATCGAGCTCGGCAACCAGTTCTCCTACCAGCAGATGACGAGGAACTCCCACGCCTGGACCTTCGAGTTCCGCCGCGCTCTGCAGACGAAGCTGCGCGATGCCGGCACCTTCACGGGGCGGATCGACGGTGTCATCGGGTCGTCCACCATCGCGGCCCTCAACGACTACATCAACCGCATCCGGCGCCGGGCCGATCCGCAAATGGCGAACGGCGGCAGCGGTCGGCCGCTCTGAGCCATCCCGGCGGCGGGCCCCGGGATGACGTGCATCACCATCGATACGGGTGGGCGTCGAGGAACTCGGGACGGATCAGCTCGCCCGTCTTCTCGTCGATGACGTAGAAGTCCGAGGGAGAGAGCCTCCTCATTGGACATGTAGTGCATGTCGGCCGCTGGGGCCCTGAGGCGCGCGCGCAGGAACTCGAGGCCCGCATCCACCTCCTTGAGGTAGTCGGCCATCGCCAGCGTCATGACCTGCGTCCTGGCGATGGCCCGGCTCATGTCCTGAGCCGTGTAGCGCCTGTCCGGCCAATCGAACCGGAAGGAGTGGAAGCCGAGGCGGGCTGCCGATCCCTTGGCGCGCCAGGGCTTGCCGGTCTCGCGGTCCCGGCCGCCGAGAAAGGCCGTGCTGCAGGCGCTGGTGCAGACCGCGTCGGCACCTGCCACGATGGTGCGAATGCCGGCGCTGTGAAAGTAGCGACCGAGCTCCATGCCCTCATCCAGGGAGCCGCCGGGCGAGTTGAGGTAGATGACGGTGACCCGCTTCGCCGGCAGGCGGGCGACATAGGCTTCGAGCGCCGCGGTATCTCCCGGCATCACCCTACCCTTCGCGGCTATCGCGTTGACGGTGTCGCTGTCGCTTGCATGCCTGGCGAACTCGAGAGCCGAGGCGGCGCTGGCGCCGACCAGCATCGCCCCTCCGGCGAGGCCGACCATCAGCGCGCGCGACAGTGCGCGGGCGATGCCGTGATTGGGGGCGCGCATGGGTGCTCTCCTGCCTGCCGGCAACGCCTCACTGCGACGCGAGGCGGTTTCTGGTGCTGAGGGGATCGATCAGGCTCTGAGGATTGCCATGCACCACGCGGATGCCGTGCAAATGGGCCGCATCCTCGCTCAGCAGGACAATCGACTCGTGCGGGGCCCTCAGCATCAGCGTGAGGAAGCTCAGGTCCTCGTCGATGTCGCGCAGGTAGCCGATGATGGCGTCCATGACGCGGTGCGCATCCTCGACCGCCGCGCTCATATCCTTCTGCTTGTAGGTCTTGGAAGGGTCGAACCGGGCGCTGAACTGGTGAAACCCAAGCTTGGCACCCGACATCATGACGCGCAGGCGCTTACCGGTGGCGGCATCACGTCCGCCCAGGAATGCCAGCGAGCAGGCGCTGTGACAGCCGATGCCGCCCGCGAACACGAACGTGGCGATCTGAGCGTCATAGAAGAAGCGGCCGAGCTTGAGGCCCTCCGCCAGAAGCCCGCCCGGCGAATCGAGGATGACGGCAATCCTGCGGGTCGGCGGCAGCCTGGTGACCTCGGCCTGCAGCTTGGCCTGCTCACCCCCTGTAAGCACGCCGCTGATGAGGAAGGTCGATGTGCTGGGACCGCCGACCGCGACCCGCGTCAGGGTCGCAGCCGCGGCCGGACCTGCCGCCAGGGTACCGGCGAGCGCCAGAACGGCCGTCGCCAAACCGCCAGCGGCCGTATCTCGACGCCGCGCCAAGACGCGTGGTCGCAGCCCGGATTGTCATGAAACGGCTCTCATCGCTGGTGCTCGTTGATCTGGTGCCGAGCCACAGCTCGCCACTTTCGCAGGATGCGGAGCGGCCGAAGGGAGATCGGCCACCATTCCCGACGTTGCGGGGAAAGCCGCTACCGCCGCTGTTTCATGGGAAACAGGGAGGGTGGTTGTCGCAGGCGCGAAAGCCACCTTTCCTGCAACGTGCTTAGCAGCTCATTGACGCCGGCGCGGGTGCGCTGCACACTTGGTTTGGAACCCGAAGCAGGCTAAAGCGATACTCACGAGGGTCGGAAGTCCGGAGGTTTCCCATGAAGCTGCAATGGCACAAGCCGGAAGTGACGGAGCAGGAGGTCGGCCTCGAAGTCACGAGCTACGCACCGGCCGAACTCGACCGCACCTGATCAGGATCTTCGCAAGGTTGCGCGACAGCGGCGGTCCGATGGGCCGCCGCTGTCGTTTCCAGGGCCTTACCGAGGCCGCGGCGTGTGATGATCATCAAGGTGCTCGGCTCGGCGGCTGGCGGCGGATTTCCGCAGGCCAACTGCAACTGCCGCAACTGCGCTGACGTGCGCGCGGGCCGGCCGGGCTTGAGGCGGCGCACACAGTCGTCGTTGGCCGTGAGCCCTGATGGCGCGCGCTGGGCGTTGCTCAATGCCTCGCCCGACCTGCGCCAGCAGATCGAGGCGACGCCGGCGCTGGCTCCGCGCGGCGGGGAAGGCCCTCGCTCGAGCCCCATCTGCGCCGTCGTGCTGACCAATGCCGACGTCGATCATGTGGCCGGACTCTTGAGCCTGCGGGAGGGGTTGCCCTTCGACCTTCACGCGTCTGCGCGTGTGCTCGGCGCGCTGGCGGCCAATCCGATCTTCGACGTTCTCGACGCCGGGCGCGTGCGTCGCGTGCCGCTGGCCCTCGAGCGACGCGTGGAGGTGACGCCCGGCCTTGGCATCGAGGCGTTCCCCGTCCCCGGCAAGGTTGCGCTCTATTTGGAGGATAGGCAGGCCGGCACCTCGTTCGGCACGCAAGCCGGCGACACGCTCGGCCTGAAGGTGAGCGACCTGTCGAGCGGATCGGCGTTCTTCTATGTGCCTGGCTGCGCGCACCTCGATGCGCCACTGGCTGCGCGGCTGGCCGGTGCCCCGCTGGTCCTTTTCGATGGCACGCTCTACACTGACGAGGAGATGGTTGCCCAGGGACTGTCCGACAAGACGGGCGCACGCATGGGCCACATCGCGATGTCGGGTGCGCACGGATCCATAGCGGCGTTCGCCGCGTTAGGCGTGAAACGGCGCATCTACGTGCATATCAACAACTCCAATCCGGTCCTGCGGGAGGACGGCCCCGAGCGCGGCCAAGTCGAGGCTGCCGGCTGGGAGGTTGCGCACGACGGCATGGAGATCCGCCTGTGAACTCAGCTCAACGAGCAATGAGCCCGGCGGAGCTGGAGGCCGCGATCCGCTTGGTGGGGGCCGAGCGCTACCACGACAAGCACCCGTTTCATCGCCTATTGCACAGCGGCAAGCTCGACAAGGGGCAGGTGCAGGCCTGGGCGCTCAACCGCTACTGCTACCAGTCTGCGGTGCCGCGCAAGGACGCTGCCTTGATGAGTCGGGTGCACGATCGCGAGCTGCGGCGCGAGTGGGTGCACCGACTGCTCGATCATGATGGAGCTGATGGCGAGGAGGGCGGCATCGAGCGCTGGCTGGTGCTGACCGATGCGCTGGGGCTCGACCGCTCCTATGTGGTGTCGAGAGAGGGGGCGCTACCCGCCACCCGTTTCGCGGTAGAGGCCTACGTCAATTTCGTGCGTGAGCGCAGCCTGCTGGAGGCGGTAGCCTCCTCGCTCACCGAGCTGTTCGCGCCCGCAATTCACCGCGAGCGCATCGCCGGCATGCTGGAGAGCTACGACTTCATCGGCGAGACGGCCATGCAATACTTCAAGCGTCGCCTCGATCAGGCCAACCGCGACGCCGACTTCGCCCTCGACTACGTCAAGCGCAACGCGCACACCGTTACGGAGCAGGCAGCGGCAGTCGGCGCCGTGCGCTTCAAATGCAACGTGCTGTGGGCGCAGCTCGACGCTCTGCACTACGCCTATGTCACCCCGGGCCTGATCCCACCCGGCGCCTTCCGTCCGGGGCCGACATGACGGAGGCGCAATCGCCCAGGCGCACCGTTATCGGGCCTGCCTCGGTGCCCAGGCTGCCGCGCGGCGTGAGGATGCGCCACGATGCGGCTCGCGATCGCTGGACCATCCTGGCGCCGGAGCGCGTGTTCTCGCCCGACGAGATTGCCGTGGCGGTTCTGAAGCTGTGCGACGGGGCGCGCAGCGTCGAGACCATCGCCGGCGAGCTGGCGCAGACCTACAATGCGCCGAAGGAGCAGATCCTCTCCGACATCGTGGCGATGCTGCAGGGGCTCGCCGACAAGGGCGTGGTGGCCGCGTGAGCGCCGCCGCTCCAACGCCGGCGGCCGAGGCTTGCGTCCGCGCTCCGGTAGGCCTGCTGGCGGAGCTCACCCATCGCTGCCCGCTGCAATGCCCCTATTGCTCCAACCCGCTCGAGCTCGAGCGCGTTTCCGGCGAGCTGCCCACCGAGGTGTGGCTCGACGTGCTGGCGCAGGCCGCCAACCTCGGTGTCCTGCAACTGCACCTCTCGGGCGGCGAGCCCACGGTGCGCCAGGACCTCGAGGCCATCGTCGCCGGCGCCGCCAAGGTCGGCCTCTACTCGAACCTGATCACGGCCGCCGTGCTGCTGACGCGTGAGCGGCTGGAGCAACTCGCGGACGCGGGCCTCGACCACGTGCAGATCTCGATCCAGGACGTGGCGCCGGAAAACGCCGACCGCATCGCGCACTACAAGGGCGGCCATGCGCGGAAGCTGGAGGCGGCCCGCTGGGTGCGCGAGATCGGCCTGCCGCTCACCCTCAACGCTCCGATCCACCGCCAGAACATCGCCGGCCTGCCCGCCATCATCGAGCTGGCCGTCAGTCTCGGTGCGCACAGGCTGGAGGTAGCGCATGTTCAGTACTACGGCTGGGCGCTGCATAACCGGCAGGCGCTGATGCCGACGCGCGAAGAGGTGCTGCGATCGGCCGAGCTGGTGGAGCGTGCCCGCGCGCGCCTCAAGGGCGTGCTCGTCATCGATTTCGTGGTACCCGACTACTACGCCAGGCGCCCGAAGCCGTGCATGGGGGGATGGGGCCGCGGCATCATCAACGTCACGCCGTCGGGCAAGGTGCTGCCCTGCCACGCGGCCGAAACCATTCCGGGGCTCGCCTTCGACACCGTGCGCGAGCGGAGCCTGCGCGACATCTGGCTCAGCTCGCAGGCGTTCAGCAAGTTCCGCGGCACGGCATGGATGCCGGAGCCATGCCGCTCCTGCGACCTGCGCGAGGTCGACTGGGGCGGCTGCCGCTGCCAGGCCTTCGCTTTTGCCGGCGATGCTGGCCTTACAGACCCAGCCTGTGGGAAATCGGCGCTGCATGCGGCATTCCTCGCCACGGCGGAGCGCGAGTTGTCGCGGCCGGTGCCTCCGTTCGTGTTCCGCCGCCTGCGCAGGGCGGCCCGCGGCTGATGGACTTGGTCCGGAACGGTGCAAACGCTGTTTGCCGAACAAAACTGTGGATAAGCGAATGAGCCGCATTGATTGTGACATCAAGCAATTCGCCAGCTTCCGCATCGGCGCCATGAGCAGCGGTGCCGCGGGCGGATTTGGCTGCCCGTTTGGACTGTTGCGTCTGGGAGTTGGGAATGAGTTTGGCCCGGGAAGGCGAGTTGGAGCTCAAGCTCGAGCTCACCCGCGACGAGCTTGGTCGCGTGCGGTCGCATCCGGCTCTCGGCGACCTTGCCGTGGGCGAGCCCGTCACGCGCACGCTGCGCTCGATCTATTTCGATACGCCCGACCATAGGCTGAGGGCGCTCGGCATCTCTTTCCGCGTAAGATCTGACGGCAACGGCTGGCAACAGAGCGTAAGGTTCGACACCACCGTCGACCACGGTGGATCGGGGCAGACCGAGGCCGAGGCTGCAGTCGAGCGGCCGGAGCCCGATCTCAAGCGCATCGGTAGCCGCAAGATGCGCCGCAAGGTCGAGAAGGCTGTCGAGCAGTCAATCCTGGAGCCCGTGTTCGAGACGGTGGTGCAGCGCACCACGCAGCATCTGCACGCCGGCCAGGCCGCGCTCGAGCTGGCGCTCGATGAAGGCCTGGTGCGGGCGGGCGGCACCGAGAACCCACTGTGCGAGGCCGAGCTGGAGCTCAAATCGGGCGCCCCCGAATGCTTGCTCGAAACCGCCGCCAAACTGTTCTCGAATGCGCCGGTACGGCTCGCCGACAGCAGCAGCGCCGAGCGCGGATACAGCCTGGCACTCGGTCACAGCGAAGGCCATGTCTCGGAGCCGCAGCGGGGCGAGCTGCCGAACTTGAGCCAGCAGCACACCTGCGCCGAAGCCTTCGCCTTGATCGTGCAGTCGGCGGCGGATCAGATCGTGGCCAACCGGCGCGCCGTGCTCGAGACGGTGGACCCGGCGGCTGCGCACCAGCTACGCATCGGGCTGAGGCGCCTGCGCAGCGCGCTGCGCGCCTTCCGCCCGCTCAACGACACGGCCGCCCTGCGCGACTTGGAGGGCCATGCGCAGGCCCTGGCGCGGACCGTGGGCGAGCTCAGGGACGCCGACGTGCTGATCGAGCACATCTACGCCCCCGTCGCTGGGCTGATCAAGGCTGACCCGGGTGTGCCGCACGTGCGCGCGGCGCTCCTTGCCCACCGCGAGCGCGTGCGCGAACGGGTGCGGGCGGCCCTCGACGGCAAGCAGTGGTCGGTACTGCAGCTCTACCTGGCGCTGTGGCCGCGCACGATGGGGGACGCGCCGAAGCTCGCGCGCCCGGTCCGGAAATTCGCGCGCGCAGCGCTCAAGAGACAGTGGAGCAAGGTCGCCGACAGCGGCGAGCGCCTCGACGACCTCTCCATCGAGCAGCGCCACGAGATGCGCAAGGCCCTGAAGACGCTGCGCTACGCCACCGAGTTCTTCGCCTCGCTCTATCCCGAGGAGGAGACCGCGCGGTTCATCAGGCAGACGCGGGGACTACAGGAAGTGTTCGGCTACCTCAACGATGTGGTGGCGGCGGAACGCCTCGGCGCCATCTGTCATGAGGCGTGTCGCGAGAGCCGCGAGGCCCAGCGCACCGCCGGCTACGTGCTGGGCTGGCACAACGCGCAGGCCACCCATGCCTGGAAGGATGCCCACAAGGGCTGGCTCAGACTGAAAGAGCTGCCGCACTTCTGGGCTTGAAGTTCGCAGGCAGCACTCATCGTCGCTTGGCCAATTCGCGCGCCCATATAGCGTCCACTGCACCGCCTCATCCGACACGAGGACGTCAATGGCGCGGCTATCGCCCATCCCGCCTGTGCTTCTGCTCGCTTCGGTTGCAGCCTTCGGTCTGGCGCCATCTGCGAGCCATGCCGCCGCTGTCGACGACTGTCTCGAGATCGACGCGCGCCCGCCCGACATGTTCGATCAGGAGGCGCGCGACAAGGCGCTCAAGCGCTGGATCGAGGTCTGCAGACAAGCCGTCGATGCCAAACCCGATAGTCTGCGCCTGAAGCTGGCGCTGGCGCGCGCATACGGCGCCGCCGGACAGAGGGTGGAAGAGGTTGCCTTGCTGCGGGCAGCCGCCTACTCGGCCGCATCCATTACCTCGTGCTGCGGGGTCTCGGGCACCTCGCTGGCCATGCCGAGTGCGTGCATGTAAACGGCCAGGATCGCCTCCTCCTCCTGGCGGTCGGTCTCGCTCTTCTTGCGCAGCGAGACGATCTTGCGCAGCGCCTTGGTGTCGAAGCCCACGGCTTTCGCTTCCAGGTACTTGTCGCGGATGTCGCCGGCGAGCGCCTTCTTCTCCTCCTCCAGCCGCTCGATCTGCTCGACCAGCTGGCGCAACTGCTTCTGCGCAGAAACCTGTAGTGCTGTCATGGATGCTACCCCACCGATGGTGCGCGAATGACACGTTCTTGCGCTGCGGCCATGTTTCCCTCGCGACCGCTCGACGAGGGCGGACGCTAGCCCCCGCCCGTCCTCGCTTCAAGTTGCGGGCTTGCGCCATCCACAAAGCTCGCACCCGCATGTGCACAGACGCGCTCATGCGGGTGCGTACGGTTGACATTGGGTAGAATCGGCGCAGCCGCAATCCGTCAGCGCTTGCCGGCGATGATGTGGCTCTGCACGCCGCGGGGGCCGAGCAAGGGGCGCTTGGAGGAAATGGCGCCGGCGTTGACGCCGGCCCAGCCGATCTCGCCAGACAGCCGGCCATACTCGATCTTGGGGCAGCGGTTCATGACGACCTCGAGCCCCGCCGCCTCCGCTTCCGTCGCGGCCGCGTCGTTGCGCACGCCGAGCTGCATCCAGACCACCTTGATGCCGAGCTTGTCCTTCAGGGCGATGGCCTCGCGCACTACCTCGAGCGCTGCTGCCGAGCTGCGAAAGATGTCGACGATGTCGACCGGAGGCGGCACTTCGGCCAAAGACGCATAGACGCGCTGGCCCAGAATTTCCTTGCCGGCCAAGCTGGGATTCACGGGGACGATGCGATAGCCCTTGCCCAGCAGATACTTCATGGCGAAGTAGCTTGGCCGATTGACCGTGGCGCTGGCGCCGACCATGGCAATCGAACGGGCATCGCCGAGGATGCCGGCGATGTAGGCGTCGGTGTAGGTGGCATGGTTCGAGCGCCCAGCCGCTGCTCGCTTCGGTCTAGCGCTCAATTTTCGGACCCTGTCTCGGGCCATGTGGGCGGGCGCTTCTCGATGAAGGCGCCGATTCCCTCCTTGGCCTCGGCATGCAGCATGTTGGCAACCATCACGCCGGAGGCATAGTCGTAGGCCTCGGCCAGCGTCATCTCGGCTTGGGCGTAGAACGCCTCCTTGCCGGTTGCCAGCGTTGCGGCAGGCTTGGAGGCGATGAGCTCGGCGAGACTCAAGACCTCGTCCATCACCCGATCTGTCGGCACGATGCGGTTGACGAGCCCATAGTCGGCCGCCGCGCGGGCAGGAAGGGCCTCGCCCAGCAACAGCATCTCCATCGCGCGCTTGCGCGGCACGTTGCGCGACAGGGCGACCATGGGCGTCGAGCAGAAGAGGCCGATGTTGACGCCAGGGGTGGCAAAGCTCGCATGCTCGCCTGCCACTGCCAGATCACAGGTGGCGACCAGCTGGCAGCCCGCCGCGGTGGCAGTGCCCTGCACGGCCGCGATCACGGGCTTGGGGCAGCGCACGATGGCGCGCATCAGCTCGGAGCAGCGGCGCATGATGTCGGCGAAGTAGGCCCGGCCGCCATCGGCATCGCTGCGCCGCGCGCTCAGCTCCTTGAGATCATGGCCGGCACAGAAAACGGTGCCCTTGGCGGCGATCACCACCGCGCGCACGCCGGCATCCTGTGCGGCTCGCGCGATGGCGCCCTGGAGCGCAGCCAGCATCGATTCCGACAGGCTGTTGCGCCGGTCGGGCCGCGCGAGCGTGAGGACGAGAGTACCGCCCCGGCGCGCGATCTCGACGTCGCTCGCCCCCGTGCCGGCGTCATTGCTGCGCCGTGCTGACTGCTTTGCCGCCATCGTCCGCCCGTGCAGCTTTCGCGCGGCTACTGCAGCACCGCGTCAATCTTCTCCCAGTACTTTTTGACGAGCTCGACGTTGCCAGGATGCTGGATCGGTTGCGCCGCCTTCAGCGCCTCCGCGAGCTCATCGAGCATCTGCGTCTTCTCTTTCTCGGGGATCGTGGTGTCGTTCTTGACCTCGTCGATCTCCTTCTGAATGGCGACCTTCGGCTCGGTGAACGCGCGGCTCTGCGGGTCGATGCCGGCCATCACCATGGAGATGTTGGCGGCGACGTCGTCGTATTCGGAGAAGCTGGCGAAACCGTGCTTCTTGGAGATGGCCTCGAGCTCGGTCTGCACCTTGGGATCGGGCTTGTCGGAATTGCCCTGCATCTTCTCGGCGACCGCCGACATATCCTTCTGCGCAGAGATGAAGCCCTCGATGTGCTTCTCAGTGAGCGGGATCTGCTTGACCGCACCCTGCGCCATCGCCGCGCCGGAGAACGGCGTGAACACGACAGCCACGAGGGCCACAATCACCAATCGGAGCATCTGCTGCATGGGTCGTCCTCGGGTTGCGGTCTTCGGCTGGTCGGGTAGAAAGATAGGAACCTTCGCTAGTGCTGCCAAATGACAAAAATTGGACACGCCTGGTATGCCAACCCATGGACCTGCGACCAACCGCCTGGATGTCGCGCGCATCGAGGCGCTGATCGATGACCGTTTCCCGCAGATTCATTCGGGCGGACGCATTCTCGCCATAGAGGGCATCGGCGATCGCACCGCGCGCGTGCGCATGCAAAGGCACGAGCGCATCATTCGGCCCGGCGGTACGATCTCGGGCCCAGCCATGTTCACCCTTGCCGACTTCAGCGTCTATGTCGCCATCATTGCTACGCTCGGCGAGGCGGGCATCGACGCGGCAACGACGAACTTGAATATCAACTTCCTAACGAAGCCCGAGGCGCGCGACATGATCTCCTCGGTGCGCCTCATCCGGGTGGGGCGCCGGCTGGCCGTGGGCGAAGCGCAGCTCTACTCGGAGGGAACTGCCGACATGGTGGCGCACGCCACTGCCACTTACGCGCTGCCGCCGCGGTAAGGTATTACCGCTCTTAAGGTATTATCATACCGCCGCTCTATAAGTCTGATATGGCGGACTCTTTTTGGCGACATTGGTTGGAGCCGATTGACGGCGGCCTCGCAACTGCACTAAATGCTGGCGCGTGCGATCGATGCCGGGAGGCTCGCGATGAGACCTGTGGTCATGCCCACCTACACCGCCAAGCCAGGCGAGGTGGAAAAGAAATGGGTGCTGATCGACGCCGACGGCCTCGTCGTCGGCCGGCTCGCCACCATCATCGCCGTCCGTCTCAAGGGCAAGCACAAGGCCACCTACACCCCCCACGTCGATACTGGCGATAACGTAATCGTGATAAATGCCGAGAAGGCGGTCTTCACCGGCAACAAGACCGACGACAAGCTCTATCAGTGGCACACCGGCTACCCCGGCGGCATCAAGCAGCGCACGCCGCGGCAGATCCTGGCTAGCAAGCATCCGCAGCGCATTCTCGAGAAGGCCGTGGAGCGCATGCTCAAGCGCGGGCCCCTGCAGCGCCAATTGATGCGCAACCTCAAAGTGTATGCCGGCGGCGCCCATCCGCATGAGGCGCAGAAGCCCGAGGCGCTCGACGTCAAGGCAATGAGCCGCAAGAACGTGAGGGTATGACCGCCATGGCCGAGACCAAGACCTTCGAAGATCTCGCTTCCCTCAAGAGCGTCGAGACGCCGGTTGCAACGGCGCCGGTCTACACGCAGAAGCTCGACTCGCACGGGCGCGCCTATGCCACCGGCAAGCGCAAGAACGCCGTGGCCCGCGTCTGGCTAAAGCCCGGCGTCGGCAAGATCACGGTCAACGCCAAGGACTTTGCGCAGTATTTCGCCCGCCCGGTGCTGCAGATGCTCCTGAAGCAGCCCCTGCAAGCGGCCAACCGGCTGAGCCAGTTCGACGTCATGGCGACGGTCTCGGGCGGAGGCTTGTCGGGCCAGGCGGGCGCGGTACGGCACGGCATCTCCAAGGCGCTCACCTACTTCGAGCCGGAGCTGCGCCCCGTGCTCAAGAAGGGCGGCTTCCTGACCCGCGACAGCCGGGTGGTGGAGCGCAAGAAGTATGGCCGGGTCAAGGCTCGCCGCAGCTTCCAGTTCTCCAAGCGCTGACGTTGCGCCCCATTGTTGGCGACGTCTGCTTCGCGCAAGCAGAGACCAAATCAGCTTGCCGCCTCGTGTCGTCCATGCCCGCCTTCGCGGGCATAGGACGTCAGGGCTTGAACCCGTAGCGGTCGACCTTCGCCCAATCGACCAGCTGCGCCGTATTGGCGGCGGCCGGCAGGTGCACGCGAGCCTGCCCTGATGTCCAGCGGCTCGCGCAGGACTTGCTCGCGCATCATCAGGTAGAAGCTCTGCTCCGCCGGCACGAGCGGCTCCTTTAGCGCACAAGACAACTGCAGGCTGATCAGCGTGCCAAGCGCGCTCTCCGCGTACATGCCCGAACAGACGTTGGCGCCCCTCTCCCGGGCCAATTCGGCAACGCGGCGCGCCTCGCTGATGCCGATCCGGCCCGGCTTGACGCTGAGCGCCTTCGCGCCGCGCTCCAGATACTGGCTGGCGTCCTTGAGCGAGGCACAGCTCGAAATCGACCAGCACGGGGATGGGCGTTTCGGCGAGCAGGTCGGCGAACTGTCGGTCCGGCTGCAACGGGCAGGGGTCCTCCGCGACCCTGGCACCCTCGGCGGCGATGGTGCGGACGTACTGGGCTGCCTCGGCGCGCGAGTAGGCGCCGTTGGCGTCGACGTAGAAATCCACGCCATCGCCAACGGCAGCTCGGATCTGGCGTAGCGCCCTGACATCAGTCTCGACGCCCTGTCCGCCCTTGATCTTGAGGGCGCGGAAACCGTGCCGCTCGATGATCTCGGCGGCCTCGCGGGCCATCGCCTCGGGCGGCTGCCGGGTCACGCACCAGCTCACTTCGACGCTGTCCTCGCCGCCGAGCAGCCCCCACAGAGGCTCGCCGGCCATCGCCGCCCGCAAGGTCCAGCAAGCGTTGTCGACCAGCATCTTGGCCAGGAAGTTCTCCGGAAAGCGGGCGAGCTGGCGGCTGACTGCGGCCGCATCACCGGCATCGATCTCCTGCACCGCGGGCAGCAGCAGGTCCTCCAGCGCCGCCGCCAGCGATCGGGGAGAGACGCCCGACCAGGTCGGCTTGAGAGGAGCCTCCGCCACGCCGACAGTGCCCTCGCTCGCTCACGAGCTTCAGCAGCGCGAGCGTCGCTCCCTCCTCGACGGAGTTGAACCACCTCACCGGCCGCCAATAGGGAAGCCGGTAGAAATGCAGCGACCATTCGGCAATGCGCATCCCATCCTCATCGATTGGGCCGCCAAGCCGCAGCTGCGAACGCGGCGAGCTCGCGGTTGAAGCGTGGTGCATCCTCCCAGAACGGCGAATGGCCGCAATCCTCGTACCAGGAGAGCCGCGCGCCGGGGATGGTGGCAGTGATCAGCTCCGCGACCGCCGGCAGCACGATGGTGTCCTGCCGCCCGTGCGTCACGAGCACCGGCACCCGCACCGCCGCGAGCGCGGCCGTGGTCCTGGCAAGGTCGGCCGGCCATGCGCGGATGGCCGCACGCACCTCGAGAGGTGCCAGCATGTTGTAGGCGAGCTGGGTGGCGAATTCCTCGTCCGCCGGCCGCGTGTGGTAGCAGCCGCGCAGGAAGATTTTGGCCATGGCGATATGGCCCGCGAGATCGCGAGGCTCGACCTGCGGCAAGCCAAGACTCGCCGGGCCGGAGAAGCACTTGTCGGGGATGGCGCGCGAGGCGACGAAATTGACGCCGCTCAGGCGTCCGTCGCCGTGATGGAGGAGATATTGCGCGCCGATACGGCCACCGAGCGACCAGCCCACGAGCACCGGCCTGCGCAGCTGCTTCGCATCGATGACCGCCTGCACCTCGTCGGCCCAGCGCTTGCCATCGGTGTAGAACTCCGAGCCCAGAGGCTTGTCGGAGCCGCCGTGGCCACGCACATCGTAGGCGACGATGCGGTGCTCGCGCGCAAGCTCGCTGCCGAACTGCCGCGCGAAACACAGATGGCTCTGCGCCACGCCATGGATGAGGAGGAGCTCGGGTCCCCGCGGGTTGCCCCATTCGTGGACCACGACCGCCGGTCCGTCCGGTGCTGTCACGAGTGTTGGCGGCATCTGCCCCGAATTCGTCGATGCACTGGCGATCATGCGGACTTTGTCCCTCAGTGCAGTCAGCGGCTCACGGACCAGGAAACAATGCGCTGGTGCGCCCGCTCAGATAGTACATGATGAGCCCAATGTATTCCTTGGCGACGAAGTCGACCTGGCGCAGGCCGACAGTGATGGCCGGATTGGGCCAAGGCTCGACGTAGCCGTTGGTGCGGTAGTCGACCGGCCAGGGCTCCACCGTGAAGCCCACCTTGCGGAAGCAGCCCATCGCACGCGGCATATGCCAGCCCGACGTGATGAGAAGCCAGCGCTCGCCGGGCTTTGGATTGACAAGGCGCTTGGCAAACACGGCATTCTCGTACGTGGTTCGAGAATCCTGCTCGAGGGCGATGCGCTCCTTGGCGACGCCCAGCGCCACCAGCAGCCGGCCCATGGTGGCGGACTCGGGGGTCTCCGTCGTCAGCATGGCGGCCGAGCCGCCTACGAACACCACGCGCGCCTGAGGATTGAGACGCGCCAGGGCGACGGCCTCGGTCAGCCGCTCGGCCGCCTCGTTGAGGCCCGCCAGCTCGCGCGGCGGGTTGGCTCGCGCGTCCTCGGCACCGCCCAGGATGAGGATGCCTGTGATCGGGCCACCGCGGGTGAGATCTGGGCGCGGAAAGCGGTTCTCGAGCGGGATGATGAGCGCGTCGCTGAGCGGCGACAGCCCGACGATCACGAGGGCAGCGAGGCCGGCGAACAGCAACCGGCGTCCGAGTTTGTGCCATGTCGTGCCGGCCAGTGCGGCTCCCGCGATCATCATGATGGTGATCGCCGAGGACGGCTGCGCCAGAAACCAGACGAACTTGGACAGGTAGAAGAACAAGGGCATCCCCTGCGGCTCGTGCCCGGAAGCCGGCAGGCCTATCTCAGACGGCTTACGCTCTCCACACCCGCCCCGTGAACGCGCCGATGGAGATCTCGGTATGGATAATTCTCACACAAGGCGCTCGACCGCCACCGCCGTTGCCTCCCCGCCGCCGATGCAGAGCGATGCCACCCCCTTGCGCTCGCCGTATTTCCGCATGGCGGCGATGAGGGTGACGAGGATGCGTGCGCCGGAGGCACCGATCGGATGGCCGAGCGCGCAGGCGCCGCCGTGCACGTTCACTTTGTCGTGCGGCAGGGACAGATCGCGCATGGCGCACATGGCGACCACGGCGAATGCCTCGTTGATCTCGTAGAGGCCTACGCTCCTTCGCATCCCATCCGACCTGACCTAGCAAGGCTTCTGATGGCGGCGACAGGTGCCGTGGTGAACCAGGCGGGCGCCTGCGCCACGCTGCTGACGCCGACGATCTTCGCGACCGCGTCGAGCTTACGCCGCTTCGCTTCGCTCTGGCGCATCAGCACGAGAGCGGCGGCGCCATCGGAAATCGAGCTCGAGTTGGCCGGGGTCACAGTTCCCCCGTCGCGAAAAGCCGGCCGGAGCTTGGGGATCTTGGTGGGATCGGCCGAGAATGGCTGCTCGTCCTGCTTGACCTCGGTGGTGCCCGCGCGTCCCTTCACCGACACGGATACGATCTCATCGGCGAACGAGCCGTCCTCGTTGGCTCTCTTGGAGCGCCTCAGGCTCTCGATGGCAAAGGCATCCTGCCCCTCGCGCGTGAACTGGTAGTGCTGGGCGGTATCCTCGGCATAGGTGCCCATCAGGCGGCCCTTGTCGTAGGCGTCCTCTAGCCCGTCGAGGAACATGTGGTCCTTGACCTCGGCATGGCCGAGCCGGGCGCCGGCGCGCATCTTGGGCAGCAGGTAGGGGGCATTCGTCATGCTCTCCATGCCGCCGGCGAGCACGACGTCCCCGGGCCGGGCGTGCAGGGCCTCGTAGGCCATCATGACGGTCTTCATGCCCGAGCCGCACATCTTGTTGACGGTCGTACAGGGGACGGAGTTGGGGAGCCCCGCGCCGAGCGCGGCCTGGCGGGCCGGGGCCTGGCCAAGGCCAGCCGGCAACACGCAGCCCATCAGCACCTCGCTGACATCGTCCACCGAGATGCCCGCACGCTCGACGGCCGCCTTGATGGCGGCGCTGCCAAGCTGGGGCGCCGTGAGCGGGGCGAATGCGCCCTGGAACCCGCCGATGGGGGTGCGCGCCGTGCTGGCGATGACGATGGGGTCCTGGGCTGCGTCTGCCATAGGTGCGCCTCGCTCGAAATTGCGGCCGAGCCGTCTCGGGAGCGATGGAGCACGCTCCTTCGCCGCCGGTCAACCACGTCCGTTGCTTGGACCGGTGCGGGCCACAATTGCGCGGCGCCCGAGGATCTGCGAGAGAAAGCGGGGCCAGCCAAGTCGGAGCGCGCGCCAGCGGGGTAGGCGGAACGCGAGTGACCGAGCTGGCCCCGACGTCGGACGCAGGTGTAGGGCCGACTGCATCCGAACCGAGAAGGCTGAACAATGCTTGGTTGGGCAACTGTGCCAGATTTGTGCAACAGTTCCATGGCAAGGATGATCCTCTGCCGGCCTGCCTTTGCCTGTGGAGAACTTGGCGGAGGTCGGCGAGCTTGGAACCGCACCTGGCGAGCCCCAAGTAAGCTATCGGCATCTTGCAGCCGGACAGCGAATCGAAGCGCAAGCTTGGCGATTCATGGCACGATTGCACCGCGCAGCACGCACAGGGGTGAGTTCATTTGCCGAGTGTGGGCCGCAACGGGCGATGGTACTGTCCAACACGATCGCGCTCGGTCACCGAACGACAAAGGCAAATAAATGAATCGGAAACCGGACTTCGCATTCTGGACGTTCATTGGACTGGCGGCCGTGATGGGCATTGCGTCGATCGTCAACACGCGGCAGGTCCTTTCGGCTCCTGTGCCGAATTCGCAGATTTACCGCGAGCTCGATTTGTTCGGCCAAGTGCTCCAGCACGTTCGCGACGACTACGTCGAGAAGCCTGACGACAACAAGCTGGTAGAAACGGCGATCAACGGCATGTTGGCCTCTCTCGACCCTCATTCCTCGTATCTGAACCCCAAGAGCTATCGCGAGATGCAGGTGCAGACGCGCGGCCAATTCGGCGGCCTCGGCATCGAGGTGTCGATGGAGCTTGGGGTGCTGAAGGTCGTCTCTCCGATTGACGACACGCCGGCCGCGAAGGCCGGTTTGCAGGCGAACGATATTATCACGCAGCTCGACGGCGAAAAGATCGCCGGCATGACGCTCGAGCAAGCCGTCGACAAGATGCGGGGCCCGGTCAATTCACCGATCACGCTGACAATCCTCCGCCCGGGCAAGACCGATCCATTCGACGTCAGGATCGTGCGCGATGTGATCCGTATCAACCCCGTCAAGTCGCGGCTCGAAGGCAATGTGATCTACGCGAAAATTTCAAGCTTCAACGAGCTGACGCATACCAATCTCGTGAAACAGATCACGGATCTGAAGGGCAAAGCCAAGAGACCGATCGTCGGATATGTGCTCGATCTTCGCAACGATCCGGGCGGCCTCCTCGATCAAGCCATCGCCGTGACGGACGACTTCGTGGAAAGAGGCGTGATCGTACTGACGAAGGGCCGCAATCCCGAGGAGGTCCAGAAGGCCTTCGCCAAACCGGGCGACATCGCAGGCGGGAAACCGCTCGTCGTCCTGATCAATGGCGGCTCAGCCTCGGCGTCGGAGATCGTGGCCGGCGCGCTGCAAGATCAGAAGCGGGCCACGATCGTGGGGACGCGCTCCTTCGGCAAAGGCTCGGTCCAGACGATCATGCCAATCGGCGGGGGAGCCCTTCGGCTCACCACGGCCCGTTACTACACGCCATCGGGTCGGTCGATCCAAGCCAAAGGCATCTCTCCCGATGCGGTGGTCGAGCAGGACTTGCCACCCGAGTTGCAAGCAAGCATGTCGCGCCCGCCGTTGGGCGAGGCAAGCTTACCCCACCATCTCAAGCGGGTGGGCGAGGAGAGCACGCCCGTCAAAGAAGAATTGGGATCGCGTTCATACGTGCCGAAGGACCCGGAAAAGGACCAGCAATTGCAGTATGCGCTCAAGCTTTTGCGTGGCCAGGTGGTCGGGCCTCAACTCAAGCGCGCCGCGCGATAGCAAAGGGATCGCAGCGCTCGCGGTCATTGGCTGAAGTCGCAACGTTCTTTCTTGCGAGCCAGCGACCCTGCGAGGCTAACCCGCCTTCCATTGCGCCAGCTCGCGCGTGACGGCGGCGGCAGCCTGCTTGGCGCTCGCGACCAGCCACCCGGCCTTGCGGGACTTGAGGTCGCGCCGGATCGCCTCGCTGCGGTTTGCGGTGCCAAGATGCACGTTGGCAAGTTCGAGACCCATGGCGCGCAGCATGTCGGGCGCCAGCAGCGGGACGCCCTTCCGCTCCGGCTTCGATCTTGCGGTTGTTCGGTGACAGCCGGCGCACGATCAAGTTGTCTTGCAGGCGGTACCAGGGGTCCTTTGCCCGGTGCCTGCCGCTGGCGATCTCCTCGCAGCGGATCGCGCGCACCTCGTGCCCCTGCGCCAGCACCCAGCCGGAGGGAAGGGCAGCCTTGGCCTCGCGCACGACCAGCGCTCCCTGCCAATTCGCCACGCCGATCCAGCGCGGCCGACCGAGGCTGCCGGTGCCGGCGACACGCCGCGCAGTCCACATGTCGAGACGCGCCGCCGGCATCGCTCCAGACAGCGCTTGCCGGTAGCGGGCTGGCGCCGGCGCGCGGCGGGCCGCATCGATCTTGCTCCAGAACTTGGCGCGCTGCTTGTCCGAAACCACGAGCAGCTCTCTGAGCCACGCCCAGTCACGGTCGAGGACAATCGCGCGTGGCTCGCGCAGGCCGTCGCGGTAGCCCTCGATGATGGCCGCGCACGCCGCCTCCGTGCCGATCTTGCGGTCCGCGCTGGCGAGCAAGCGCGCTGGCTGCGAGGCGCACGAGGTCGAGCGCATAAGGCATGCGCGCCGCCTCGTCGAAATCGTTGACCCCCCACACGAGGCGGCCCTCGATGTCCCGCCAGGTGCCAAAATTCTCGAGGTGCACGTCGCCGACGGCAAGCACCTGGGCGGCATCCGCAAGATCGGGGCAGATCTCCAGGATCGTCTCGGCCCAGCGCCAATAGGTGGCGCGCAGGAAGACGAACGGACTGGCCCGCATCTTTTGGTGCTTGAGCACGACGTCGGCCCTGACGATCTCGCGCCCGAGCTCGCGAGCCATCCAGGCCTCGTAGGCCTGCAACGACTTGCCGAAGCTGCTCATTCGCAATCTCCCTTGGAAGATGCGTTCCCGCCATTCTCATGATGCTATAGATAGGTGTCACAAATCTCACATCTGCGCCCATCCATGCGCCGTCGCTTCTTCCTGATCACCAATCCGGGCGCCGGCGTCGCCGGTGTGCCCCTCGTCGACGACGTGGTGCGGGCATTAGGTGCGCGCGGCGCACGGCTGGAGCGCACGACGGCCGCGGACCTCGCGGCGGCCAAGCAGGCGGCGCGGCAGGCAGCCGCGAGTGGGAGCTACGACGCCGTCATTGCCGCGGGCGGCGACGGCACCATCCGCCACGTCGCCTCGGCGCTGATTGGCACCGACACGCCGCTCGGCATCATACCGGTGGGCACCGGCAACGTGCTGGCACATGAGATCTGCCTGGCAGCGACGACCGCAGCCGTCGCGGGCACTGCTCCTCGATGGCCCCACCGCCACCGTGGCCTGTGCCGAGGCCAACGGCGAGCCCTTTCTTTTGATGGTCGGGGCGGGCTTCGATGCGCGCGTGCTTTCCGCGCTCGACCAGCGGCTCAAGAGTCGTGTCGGCAAGATGGCCTACGCCGGGCCCCTGCTCGGCGCCCTCATCCGCCCAGCCGACACGCTGAGCCTCATGATCGACGGCCAGCATCACACGGCGAGCTGGGCCGTCGTTGCCAACGCCCGACACTACGGCGGCCGCTTCGTGCTGGCGCCGCGCGCCGGCATTCTGGAGCGGGGCCTGGAAACAATCCTGTTCAAGGCAAAGAGTCGCGCTGTGCTGCTAGGTCAGCTGATGAGCCTGGCCGCCGGCCGTCTGGAGCCCCGCGCGGCACTAGGGGGCGATGTGTTGATGCTTCGCTGCGCGCGGGTCAGCATCACGGCCCACGAGCCGGTGCCCGCGCAGATCGACGGCGATGTGCTGGGCACCACCCCTCTCGAGGTCGATGCAGGTACCGCCGAGCTGCGCCTGATCGTGCCGGCGAGCCGCGCTCGGGGCGGCAGCTCGCATCGGCAACCCGGCGCGTTAACCTTTCGTTAACCAAATCAGCGAACGCTGTACAGTAGTGCCGGCCCTGGGGCTGGAGGCAAAGCCGGCATGCACTAGGGACAGCTCCAGCACCTGGAAAGTGCACGTCAGAAGCGGCCGGATTTGCCCAGAATCCAGGGTCGCATCTGAGCGAGGATGCGTGAGAGCACGCACTGCAGAATTGCCGAGAGCGAGGCGGGCATGGATGGGGCCGCCGCTAGCAGTTCTCGGACTCATGTTGCCGCGGGGAGCCCGCGGCCCCATCCCGAACCGCTGCGCCCAAACGAGCAAGCCGTCGCCATCATGGCGCCTCCCGAGCCGATCGGCCCGGGCTGCGTGCATCGATGCAGCGCCGGTGTGCGCAAGGGACAGGCGCGGCACTACTACCCCTCGAGATGGAGTGGCACATGAAGCGCCTCTGTCACCGGTGTGGCGTGGTTTCCGATCGTCTCGCGCCCAACGCGAGCCGCACGCTTCGACCTGAGCCCGATTGGAAAATGGTGCTCCTGTGGCGCAAAGACCAACGTCACCGTCCTCCGAGTAAGCGCTAGATCCGGATTGCTGGCGAGGTTGTGCGAGCCTCGGTCAGCCAGGAGAACGGAGCCGGCCCTCGCGGCCGGCTTTTTCGTGCGAAACATGATTTTCACCCGTGTGGGGATGCAACCTCGGCTGGGATCGGGTATGCCGCCAGTCCAGGAGCGAGGCAACCGCAAGGCAATTGCAAGCATACTCGGCAAGATTCTGGCAGCTGGGCTACGATGCCAATTGAAAGCCCAGGTCTCTTGCGGCTCTAACTCGAGGTCCAGGGCGCCGGCACGCCGCGGCATGTCATTGCTGCCCGATGCCGGCGCGATTGAGCAAAGGAGAACTCTATGCTCGTGCGTGCCCGGCGATGGCCCCGCGTTTCCACGGCAATGGGCGCAGGTCTGCTCGGCCTTTGCATCCTCTCGGGATCAGCGCAGGCTCAGACCGGGGCGGAGGCCGCCAAGGCGGAACCGGCTCAGGAGCAGGTCATCATCACCAAGATGCCCGCGGCAAAATCGCGTCTGCGCAAGTTTCTCCAGCGGGTGCTTGGCAAGAACCACGGAAGCAGCCTGGAGACAACGGGCTCGGAGGTGGTGTCCGTACCAAAGAAGGAGTCCTCCCGGTTCGCCAAGCGGCTCGAGGCGATGGGGGCCAAGGTGGTCCGGCTGCGCGAGCACTGGAACCACATCCTGAAGAGACACAAGGGCCCGGTGGCCATGACGCCGGACCAGCAAGCGCACGTCGATGTAATCAAGAAGGCGCCCGAGACGGTCAACCTGCGCATGGTCAAGATGCCGGACCCGGCCGTGGTCGAGCTGGCGCTGAAGGGCACGGAGAAGGTCGAGGACCGCTTCGCGAAGGTGGTCCTGCCCGTGAGTGACGATACCGACGTCACGCTGGTGCGCACGCGGCCGACGGTCAAGAACGAGAGGGGCTTCACTTGGACCGGCGAGGTCGAAGGCTCGGGCGAGCGGGCCGTCCTCATGCTGTGGAAGGATGCTCACCTCTCGGGGTATTTCGGATACAAGGGCCGCGTGTTCATGGTCAACCACGTCGCCGGCGAAGTGCATACGATGGCGGAGATCGATCCGCGCAAGTTGCCCGCCGACCATGCGTCGGGCGCGCAGGACAAGACCTCCGCTCCGCCGCCCGTGCCGGCGCCGATGCCGCCCGAGCCGCAGGTCGCGCCGTTTCCCGATGCCGAGCGACAGGCCCTCGAGGCCAAGAAGATCACGATCGACGTCATGCTCCTGTTTACGAAGAAGGCGGCCAGTCACTACCTCCGCGATCCGGGCGATCTGCTGGCCCTTTCCGTCGAGCAGGCCAACGAGACTTTCAGAAACAGCGGTCTCGGCAACATCAGCTTGCGGCTCGTGCACTTCCAGGAAATCGACTATGACGAAGCTGGCGCCGATCAGTTCGACCATCTCTATCGCATGGTCGACGGCGTAGGCATCTTCAAGGACATAAAGAAGCTCCGCAACGAGAAGCGGGCGGATATCGTCGGCCTCATCATCGACAATCCGAGCGGATGCGGTCAGTCGACCCGGGTCGGAGCCGACGCCGAGGAAGCGTTCTTCGTCGTGCATCACGCGTGCGCCGCCATCACCTACTCGATCGCCCACGAGATCGGCCACATCATCGGCGCCCGGCACGACCGTGTCGTGGACGCCAACGACGCGCCGATCCCCTATGCGCATGGACATATCAACGGCACCAAGTGGCGCGACATGATGAGCTACCAGGAAGGCTGCGGCGGCTGCGCGCGCATACCCTACTGGTCGAACCCCAGGATCATGTACAAGGGCGAACCGACCGGGACTGCCGCCACCGACAACGCCAGGGTGATCCTGGAGCAGGCGGAGCGCGTCTCGAAGTTCAGGTAGCGATCGCAAGCCCCGACAGGGACCGCGTCACATCGGCAGGCGCGCCAGCTGGTGACTGAAGTAGTTGTCGATGGCGGTGACGATGGAGGCCGACACCTTCTCGCGCCAGGCATCGGACTTGAGCAGCTCGGCGTCCTCCTCGTTGGTAACGTAGCCGAGCTCGATCAGGATCGAGGGAACCTTTGCGCTCTTGATGACGACGAAGGCCGCCGAACGGTCGGGGTTGTCCTTGAGGTTGGTGCTCTCGCCCATGTATTCGATCACCGACTTGACGAACACGCTGGTGCGATCGCGGTTGATGTCCACCTCGCGCCGGGCGAGGTCGGCGAGAATCTCGCGCACGACACCGACATCGCCGTCGGTGTGCCTGACGGCGGCGACCTGATTGTCCGACAGGACATTGGCGCTCACCTCACCTCTGGCCGAGCGCTGCAGCGAATTGGCCACCGATTCGCGCAGCGAATAGATGGTGGCGCCGCGGGCTTTCGACCCAGCGTAGTCGGCGTGCACCGCAAC
The DNA here is from genome assembly GCA_963738065.1 of uncultured Alphaproteobacteria bacterium. Lineage (GTDB taxonomy): Bacteria > Pseudomonadota > Alphaproteobacteria > Rhizobiales > Hyphomicrobiaceae > AWTP1-13. Next base: position 55,095 of record CAVTVO010000029.1, on the reverse strand, counting down.
GAACAGCGATGCGAGGTGCTTTTCAGCGAATTCGCGGCGCGCCTGCAGCTCGACGAACACGTCCTTGTCGCGCGTCATAAAAACCTTGTATCGGCCGGTGGCGTTGAGCTTGTCGCGCAGCTTGAGGCTGAACGCCAAGACCACGTTCTTTTCCACCGTGCCGTTCTTTTCCGCGCCGGTATCGTCGCCGCCATGACCCGGATCGATGACGATGACCGGCTTGTAGGTGATGAGCGCACGCTGCTGGGGCGACAAAGCCGGCCGGGGCATCGGCGGCTGCAGGCTGGCGGCACCGAGCGCGGCCGCGCCCGCCTGCATCAGCGCCCGCCTGGCGTTGGCAAGCTTGGCATCGACGGCCGATGTCGCCGGCACGATCTCGAGGACGAGCTTGGCGGTTCCGTCCTTGTTCTTTTCGACGACGGACTTGGCGACGATCACGGGCCCGGTGACATCGATGACGACGCGCGCCCTGTCGGGACCAGATAGTCCGCCACGGAACGATTTGATGAGGCCGACGGGGGTATCGCCGGGATGCGGCGGCAACTCGAGCTTGACGTCGGGGAGCTCCACGAACACGCGATTGGGGCCGGTGAGGGCGAAAACCTGGAAGGCGACAGGGCGCTCGAGGCCGATAATGAAGCGGGTGCGGGCGTGATCCCCCTTGAGCGACGTACCTCGGCTTGGCGCGTGGGCGGCGGCCTTCACAGGGTGCGCCGGCGCCGTCTGTTGTGCCGATGCGGCGAAAGGATAGGCAGCAGCCCACCCCCCCAGAAGGAGGAGCGCGCGCACAGCGGTGCGCCGTAGCCTGCCAAAGCCCATGTCGTCGACCCCCGTCTAACGCACTACTTCAATGGCGGGACAGTCTTTCGGATTAACCACGGAACATGGCATTTTCCGGGTATCCGCAGGGCCGACTTATGAAACCATAAAGGTTAAGGACCAGTTGCCATGCCCACATTTCGGCGCGGGCAGGGCATGCCTCTCCACGCCCGAGCACATCCTGATGGCGGCCGAGGCCATGCGCACGTGAGACACTCGCGTAACCCGCGCGGCCTAGTCGTTGTCGAGTAGCCCGGCTCCCGCTCCCGCAAGCCGGGATTGCGCGCTTGCCGGCACATAGGTCCTTTGCTCGAAACCCTGCAGCGCGTGCCAAGTGTCGTCGGGCGTGGCATAGCCTGTGCGCGGGCGCTGCGGTGGAGAGGAGGCCTGCCCGCTGGCGCTCGGCTCGAGTGTGATCTCGACGCGGCCGGCAAACGTCAGGGCGAGCGCCGCGGACGCGGCGTCTGCTCCAATCGCGCCGCACGGCGAAACGCGCAGGGAGACTCCCGGCCAACCGAGGCGCACGACCCGGTCCGCCCCAGCCCATCGCGCCACGAACGGGCCGAGCCATAGCGGCGCCAGCACATCGCACACTGCCATGATACTGGCTCGCGGCCCGAGATCCGACAGCAGCGCCCCGCTCACGATCGAGCACAGCTGGGAGCCGGCGCGCGAGGGCGCAATCACATCGGCCACGATCTGGGGCCGACTCGTCGCGTGTTGCCCCGCAAGAAGGACGGCCAGCGTCTCCGCCCAGGGCAGGCCCTGCTGTGCCAGCCAGCCAGCGGCCGCCGCGGCCTCCTCCGCAAGCCCCCAGCTGAGGCCGGCGCCGCGCGCGGCCTTGAGCGCGCGGCTTTCGATCTCGTTGAGCGATACGATCATGGCCCCGTATCCGCCGCCGCGCCCCAGATCCACCCGTCCCAGTCGCCGCGATGGAGCTCGTCGGGGAACGGCGCGCCCTGGAACAGGGTGATGCGCAGCCACTTGTCGGATTGCGGGTCGAAGCGCGTGACGCCGAAAAAGGCGAGCTTGCAACGCAGCAGATCGATGGCGCGCACGTCGGCGGCGATCAGGTTGTCGCGCACCTCGCCGTAGGGATGGCGCGGCGCGATCTGCACGCGGCGCACGCAGTGGCGGTGCTCGGGGTGACGCAGCAGGAAGGCCGCGAGTACCTCGTCGGGCGGGGATGCGGCGAGGTCCGACTGTAGCGCTGCGACATCGCGCGCGACCGCCAGTGGCTGCTCCAGGTCCGCGCCCGGCTCATGGGCACGCTGCCCAAGCCGTGGCTCGAGCTTTTCCTCCGAGACGTACCAGAAGCGCGCGTTGGCCGCCTGCTTGCGAGAAGTCGAAGTCGCGGGCCCATGCGTAGGTCTCATCGAGAAGCGCGGCGAGGTCGCAGACGCGCATGGCGCCGTCGATGCGGAACGTCTCCGCTTCGTCGACGGCCATGGTTTCGGCGAGGTCGTCGACGAGGGACCCATGCGGCTCGATCAGCAGGGACACCAGCATCTCCTGGCCCTCGAGCGAGAGGGCCAGCTCCGCCCAGAGGTAGAGCCCATCCCAGGGCGCGGCGTGGTCGAAGGCGCCGTCCCGGATGCGCGCATCCAGGCGCTCGAGGTCGGCGGCGAGTGCGACGATGCGTGGAGACTGCACGGGATCGTCGGTCGTCCAGCCGGCGACCTGACGGCGCGCACCGGCGAGCGCGCGGGCGAATTGCTTGCGCTGCTCGCTCGATGCGGTAGGCAAGGCCCGCACGCGGGCAAGCGCGGTCTCGCGCGCGGTGACCCAGCGGTCGATCAGCGCCGGGTGGCGGACGAGGAAGGGTGCCATGCCCAAGCCTGTCGCGTTGCCGATGCCGAGCCGGCGTCGCAGCGCCGGCGCCAGGGTGACGGCGCGATCGCCGCCGCGCAGTGCCGCCATGCGCTCCACGAGGTCGGCGGTGAAGGCGCGGATCAGGTAGACCGTCAGCATCTCGGCTCGGAAGGGGCCGGCGAACTCCGGTCGTCCGGCGATGACGGCACGGTCGGCGATGCCGAATTTGCCGTTGCCGTAGACCGCAGTCGTGCGCATCAAGTAGCCGATGGCCTCGATCTCGGCGGCCTCGGGCTGCCGGCCCTCGCTCAAGGCCGCCACCACGCGCTCGAACAGCCGCACGCTGCGGTTGGCGCGGGCGAGGATCAGGTCGGTGGCAAGATAGCGGCCCGCTTCCTGGCGCGGCACGTTCTGGCGCAGCCGCTCGATCTCGGACGTCGCCGGGCGCGCCGTCGTAGAGCACGAAGGTTGCGTCCCAGGCCTCGGCGATGACCCGGTCGGTGCGGCGCTCGGCCGGCAGGTCGTGGGCAAAGGCGACGAGGCTGTAGATTCGCTCTCCGATCGCCACGCCATAGACGGCAACGCCGACGCCTTTGGCATCGATGTCGAAGCGCGGGCGTGTGAACTGCCAGCCCTCGCGCGCGGCGCGCCTCAACATGGCGCGCAGGAAGCTCAACCGCGTCTGGTGGGCGGCCCCCATGCGCGCCATCCGCATGACCACATCCGGCGCTCGCAGCGCCGGCTTCTCGGGCTCGCCCGCAGCATGCACGGTGGCGGACATGGCCGCCTCACTCCTTCGCGCACACCAGGTGGATGTGGATGTAGTCCATGCCGTGGCCGGCAGGGCTCCCGGCCACCAGGCGCTGATAGCGGCCGTAGAACTCATCGAGGATGCGCGTGCGCTCTTGCGGCGTGCGCTCCGGCGAAAGCCCACTTGCGAACGTGGGCTCGCTCCACGAGCGCAGCGTCGGGATGTACTCGCGGGCAAATCGCTCGGCATCCTTGTGCTCGTCGAAGGCCTTGGCGAACGGGCAGACGAGGTGGCGCTCCTCGACGTGCTCGAGCCGCAGCCCGCCGCGATAGACTTGGCTCGAGGGATCGCGCAGTGGGGCCGTGAACTGCTCGGCCGTGCGGTAGACCTGCGGGAAGTTGGTGCTCTCGTATTCGGCGCCGGTGATCATTCCTTCGCTGGCGAGCTCTCGCCAGAGCTCGTTGAAGGTGTCGAACATGCTCACGCCGCCGGTCCGGCCGAGGTAGCGGCCCTGCACGTCGATGCCGAAGTTGAGGAACACGAGCCGCCCACCCCTCACGAGCTCGCGCGCACGCAGGTGCAGCAGGCGCTCCCACTCGATGCGGCCCGCTTCCTCCCAGGCGTGTCGCTCCTCTGCCGCAGCGCCCACCATGTGCACATGCGTCTTGATATTGCCGGGCACCTTCGAGATGTAGTGCGAGGCCGTCGCGGAGAACGCGAGGTCGAGGCTCTCGCGCGGAAAGATCGCCTGGTGGAACGACGTGGCCGAGGCGAATGGATAGACGTCGGGGATCTCGCCGTAGTAGCTGGCGACATCGGTCTGGCCGTGGATCATGCGAAAGAGCTGGCTGAAGTCGTTGCGCGGCAGGTCGGCGTAGACGATCTCGATGGGCCGCCCAGGCTCCCGCGCGCGCTGGTGGGCGAGCGCGCGGCGCCACATCTCCACGGAGGTGCCGCCGTCGGCGCAGCCAAGATCGGCGCAGCGGAAGGCGCGGCCACGATCGTTGCGGGGAATGCGGTCGATCGCCGCCAAGATAAGAGGCGTCGCTTCGTTGATCACGTCGCGCGCGCCGACCGTCGCCTTCGAATAGTAGCCGGCGCCCTTCATGGCCATGAAACCGGCCGTCTCGCTCCTGGCGCTCATGTCGTCTCCCTCGAGCCCCCCCGGCAGTCGAACTTCGCCACATCGACCGTCAGGCTGCGCCAGCGTGAGGCGTGAAACCATTGGCGAAGAACCGATACCAGTTGCCACCCATGATCTTGGCGGCATCGGCGGTCGAGAAGCCCTGCGTCAGCAGGCCCTCCCTGATGTCGAGGAAATCTCGGTTGTCGCGAAACCAGGATGGTTGCGGGGGAAATACCGCGGCGCCGAGACCGATGCTGGCGTCACTCTTGGTCCAGCGGCCGTTGCGCATCCAGGCCACCACGCTGTCGGGCTGGTCCTGGCACAGGTCGGAGCCGATGCCGATGTGATCGGTCCCGATCAGGTCGGCGAGCCGCGCCACCATCTCGGTGAAGCTGTCGAGCGTGCACTCTGAACCGCCCTTCAGGTGATGCGGGTAGAGCGAAAGGCCGATCATACCGCCGCGCGCCGCCAGGGCCTTCAACAGGGCGTCGGGCTTGTTGCGCGGCACCTTGTGCCAGGATGAGGGGTTGGCATGGGTGATCGCGATCGGCCGCGCGGAGAGATCGATGGCCTCCTGGGTGGAGCGCTCGCCCGAATGCGACATGTCGATCACCATGCCCAGGCGGTTCATCTCCGCGATCACCTCGCGCCCCATGCGGGTGATGCCAGGGTCCTCGGCCTCGTAGCAGCCGGCGCCCAGCAGCGACTGGTTGTTGTAGGTAAGCTGCATGAAGCGCACGCCGAGCGTATGCAGGATCTCGACCAGCCCGATGTCGTCTTCGATGGCCGACGAGTTCTGCAGGCCGAGGAAGATGGCCGTGCGCCTCGTCGCCCGCGCACGCTCGATGTCGGCAGCCGCGCGCCCCATCATGATCAGGTCGCCATGGCGTTCGAAGCGCCGGTTCCAGTCGACGATCTCCTCGACGGTCTCGCGGAAGTCCTCATGGTAGCAGACCGTGACGTGCACGGCATCGACCCTGCCCTTGCGCATCTGGCGGAAGATCCTCTCCGACCAGTTGCAATACTGGCAGCAATCGATGGTGTAAGCTTCGGCCACGGCTCGCGATCCTCTTGGCGCCCACCGCGGAGAATGACACGCCAGGCCGGCGCCGCAACCCTTTCGTCATCGACGCATTCCGCAATGTGATGGCTGCTCTGCAGGCGCCTCTCGCGTCGGGCTGCCGCCCTTTCCTCGCGGGCCGCAAATTGCATCTCTCGACAGCCGGGCGATCAAGTGACAAGGATTCACGCCAGCATGCGACAGGCGCGCCGTCGACACGGCCGAATGATCTTGCATCAGCGAGCAAACCCATGCCCAAGACGACACGCGGTCTCTACTACGAGGTGACGGACCTGCGGCCGGCGTGGCAGCGGGCGCGGCCTGGCGGCCGTCCCGTCGTGTTCCATCACGGCGTGGGTGCGAGCCTCGAAATCTTCGACGACTGGATGCCGATCATTGCTGCGCACCATCCGGTCGCGCGCTTCGACATGCGCGGGTTCGGCCGCTCGGTTGCGCCGCCGGAGAGCCACCGCTGGACTATGGCAGAGCTGATCGCCGACCTGCTCCAGGTGGCCGAGTCGGCGTTCGGCTCCGAGCCGGTGCACGCTATGGGCGAGTCGATCGGAGGCACCATCGCGCTGGCCGCCGGCCTCGCGAGCCCGTCGCGCTTCGTCTCGATCGCCATGAGCAACGCCGCCATCAAGGGCGGGCAGATCGCGCATGCGCCCGGCTGGCGGGCGGAGATCGCGCGCATCGGCATCAAGGGCTGGAGCGATCGGCTGATGCAGATGCGGTTTGCGCCGAATGTCGTGGCGCCGGAGGTGCTCGCCTGGTTTGCCGGCGTGCAGGAGAAGTCGCCGGCGCACGTCGCGATCGGTCTGGGCGAGTTGCTCATCGGCACCGACCTTTCGGCCGAGCTTTCTGGCCTCGAGCTCCCGCTGCTGCTGATGATGCCCGACCGCAGCCCCTACGTCTCGCTTGCCCAGGCCAACACCCTGGCCGAACTGGTGCCGCACGCCGAGATCGCGGTGTTCCCCGGTGCCCGCCATGGCCTGCCTCTGTCGCACGGCAAGCAGGCCGCCGCCACGCTGCTCGCGTTCCTCGCCCGCGTCGAGGGCGGGTCTCAGCCATCGCCGCAAGCGTAGCTACGCACGGCATGTTCCCAGCGCGCCGCGTGGCTTTGCACCGCTGCGCCATGGACGGTGGTTGCAATAGACCGAACTCACGCGGAAGGGCGTACCCCGCCGCCGCCAAACCCCAATGAAACCGGCGATTCGCGGCTTGGCACGAATGCTGCGACCACATGCTTGTGTCCGAGCCGCCATCACCGCGGCACGCCGAATGTTTGGCCGATCGCAGCCGTGCTGGCGCTGCGACCCATCGAAGACAAGTGGAGAATCCGATGTCCATCCGCCCTATGCGCCTTGCGCTCTCTGCGATGCTGACGATCAGCCGCTTCGACCAGCGCGATGGCTCAAAGCACCTCTGCACCCTCGTCCGCCAAAGGAGGCGTTGGCGCCTGGATTTCAGGTCATCCGCTGGCAAACTCAGTGGTCATCCTGGCGATCATCGCTGTGATCGCCGGCAGCTACTTCATGCGGCAGCGCTCGAGGGCGTAGCAGGCGTTCCGAGCCGCCGTCAGCTGCAGGCTGCACATTTGCGTCGGTGAAATGCGGGGTCTCGATGGCCGGTCGCAAAGTTGAACGGCATGCCGCGCGACGAGACCATGAAAGCCGCGCGTTCCGACGTCTCGTATTGAAGAACCTTTTGAATAAAACCCAAAGGAGGAAGCGCATATGTCGAACAACACAAGTTGGCGCGCCGCGGCCATCACCGCTGGCACGATCGCGTTGGCGGCGAGCGCTGCGCAGGCGCAGGACAAAGAGATCGTCGTCGGCCTGCAATGCGATCGCACCGGCCCGACGCAGATCGTCGGCACCGTGCTCTGCCCCGGCTATCACGACTACATGGATCTGGTGAACAGCAAGGGCGGTGTCGAAGGCTACAAGATCAAAGTCATCGAGATCGACCACGAGTACAAGGTGCCGCCGGCCATGGAGGCGCACGAGCGGTTCAAGAAGGAGGGTGAGGTCATCGAGGGCCTCTACGGCACGCCGCAAACTGCCGCGCTGACCAAGAAGCTGGAGGAGGACAAGATCCCCGGCACGTCGCCCGGCTTCGGCACGGCAGCGGCCGCGGACGGCAAGCGCTATCCCTACGTCTTCCCGATAGCTGCCAGCTACTGGTCGCAAGGTGCGGCCGCGGTCAAGTTCGCCAAGGACAAGCTTGGTGGCAGCCTCAAAGGCAAGAAGATCGCCTACATCTACTATGACAATCCCGCCGGCAAGGAGCCAATTGCCGTGGTCGAGGACCTCGCCAAGATCGAGGGTTTCGAGCTGAGGACCTTCGCGGTGCCGGCGCCTGGCCTGGACATGGCGGCCCAGGTGCTCGACATCACCGGTCGCTTCAAGCCGGACTTCGTGATCGCCCATCTGTTCGGTCGCGCGCCGTCGGTCGCCATCAAGGAGTTGAAGGCCAAGGGCTACCCGTTGAGCAAGGTCATCGGGCTGGTCTGGGCATCCTCGGAGGCCGACATCGCAGCGGCCGGCGGCTACGGCGTGGCGGAAGGCTATCACACCATGCAGTTCGCCGGCGTGGGTCAGGACTTCCAGGTGATCAGGGACATCGACGCCATGTACAAGGCGGAGGGCAAGTCTCCTCCCGCAGAGCAGAAAACCAGCGTCTATTACAATCGTGGCGTGATGACTGCGGCCCTGCATGTCGAAGCGATCCGCAATGCCATCAAGGCCAAGGGCGGCGCCAAGCCCAACGGCGAGGACGTGAAGAAGGGCATGGAGGCGATCAAGGGCTTCACGTTGGGCGGCATGGTGCCTCCCATCACCACGACGCCCGAAGACCATGAGGGCGGCGGTTGGGTCCAGGTGTGGACCGTCAAGGGTGGCAAGCTCGTCAAGGACGGCGGGTGGTTCCAGGCCTACCGCGACGTCATCAAGAGGCACCTGCAGGCCATTACCAACTAGGTCCTGCGTCGGCAGGAGGGCGCTGACAAATCGCCCTCTTGCCGAAGCTAAGAGCGCGATGAAGATGGAGTAGCATTGACAAAGTGGCTGTCGATCGGCGGGCGATACCCAGCGCACCCGATGAAGTCGGCAAGGAAACGGAACTTTTGCGGGCGTGGCCCGTCGATGGGTTCAATGCTCCAGCCCTCTTGTGTGTCGCCCAACGAATTCGGCTCGCCGAGGCGAGCTTTCAACTGTCTCGCGACGGAAGCGACGCTCCCCTTTGCTCGAGGCGTCGCTGCGCAAAACGATAGCCTCGTGCCCATAGTCGGATCAGCGCGTATTTGTCGCTGCTTGTTTTGGTGCAATCGGCTGCGGGACCACCCACATACATTGGGAGGTTGCGATGTCCCCCAAAAGATTGCCAAGCCCATGACAGCCTCGTTGTCGGCGACAAACGATGCTCTCAAGGGCCACTATACCCAAACGGCCCTCGTCTTGCAGGGCGGCGGTGCGCTCGGTGCCTATCAGGCGGGCGTCTACCAGGCGATGTCGGAGTCGGGCTGCGAACCCGATTGGCTCTCCGGCATCTCGATCGGAGCCATCAATTCGGCGATCATCGCCGGCAACGAACCCGAGATGCGGCTGCCGCGACTGCGCCAGTTCTGGGAGCAGTCGACGTCGTCGTTTCCCTGCACGCCGGCCGACTTCGGCGATGACATGCGGCGCATGTTCAACCAAATGAGCGGGCTCTCTTGCGCGCTCACGGGCCAGCCAGGGTTCTTCAGTCCGCGCTTTCCGCCTGCCTTCCTGCGACCCCACGGCGCTCCCGGCGCCCTCAGTATCTACGATACCAGCCCGCTCCGCGCCACGCTGGAACACCTCATCGATTTCGACCGCATCAATGCGGGCAAGACCCGCCTTTCGCTCGGCGCCGTCAACATCCGGCTCGGCAACTTCGTCTATTTCGACAGCACCGAGCGCAACATCACTGCAGAGCACGTGATGGCGAGCGCGGCTCTGCCGCCGAGCTTCCCACCGATCGAAATCGAAGGAGAGTACTACTGGGACGGCGGCCTCGTCTCCAACACTCCGCTCGTGCATCTTCTCGATACCGTACTGAAGGAAGACACGCTCGCGTTCCAGGTCGATCTCTTCAGCGCTCGGGGCAACATCCCGGGCGACCTGCTCGAGGTCGAAGAGCGCAGGAAGCACATTTGCCTACTCCAGTCGCACACGTCTCAACACGGACAACTTCCAGGAAAAGCACCTGCTGCGCCGGGCCATCGTGGAATTGTTCGAGCGGCTGCCACCCGAAGCGAGGCAGAGCGAGGATATCCGCAAGCTCCGCGATCTCGGCGACGACCGCGACATCGCCATCGTCCATCTCATCTACCGGCGCGCGAGCTACGAGGGCCAGGCCATCGACTATGAATTCTCACGCGCATCGATGGCTGAGCACTGGCAGGCGGGTCTCGAAGACGGGCGTCGTACTTTGCGACGCCCGCGCTGGCTGGAGCCCGGGGACGGGATCGACGGCGTGCGCGTATTCGACCTGGCCCGGGATATCGGAAGCTCGATGACGAGCATGACAAGGAGACATGGGTCATGAAAGCCAGGGACGTGCGGGAAACTGCCTATTCGATGCCGTTGACCAGCCCGGCCTATCCCAAGGGGCCTTACCGGTTCGTCGACCGCGAGTTCCTCGTCATCACCTATCGTACCGATCCCGAAAGGCTGCGCGCGGTCGTCCCTGAGCCGCTCCAGATCGACGAGCCGCTGGTGAAGTTCGAATTCATCCGCATGCCGGATTCGACCGGCTTCGGCGACTACACGGAGTCCGGCCAGGTGATCCCGGTGCGGCTGGGCAAAGAGACGGGCGGCTACTCTCACGCCATGTATCTCAACGACGGACCGCCTATCTTCGGCGGGCGCGAGCTTTGGGGATTCCCCAAGAAGTATGCCCAACCTTCGCTGGAAATAGACCGTGACACGCTGGTTGGCACGCTCGACTACGGTCCCGTGCGCATCGCCACCGGAACCATGGGCTTCAAGCACGTCACGATCGATCCTGCGAGCGTGCTCAAATCGCTCGCGGCGCCGAACTTCCTATTGAAGATCATCCCGCACGTCGACGGCAGCCCGCGCATCTGCGAGTTGGTCCGCTACGAGCTGCAGGACGTGAAGCTGAAGGGCGCCTGGGGTGGACCGGCCGCTCTCGACCTGCGCCCCCACGCCCTTGCACCCGTTGCCGATCTACCCGTGCTCGAGGTCGTCTCGGCGATCCACATCGTCGCCGACCTCACACTCGGTCTTGGCAGCGTGGTCCATGACTATCTGAGCGAATCGCAATGCGGTTGAGGCGTTCGCGCGGAGGAATTCCTGGCCAAACAGGCAATCGAGAGGAGATACGCAATGAAGCTCGACAACAAAGTGGCCCTGATCACCGGCGCAGCGCGCGGCATCGGATTTGAAATTGCAAAGCGCTTCGTGCAGGCCGGCGGCCGTGTGGCGATCGCCGATCTCGATGCGAAGACGGCCTCGGATTCGGCATCCTCGCTCGGCAAGAAGGACCGCGCCATCGGCCTGAAGATGGATGTCACCAGCGAGGAGCAGGTGAACAGCGGCGTCAAGGCCGTCATCGAGACGTTCGGCACCATCGATACGCTGGTCTCCAACGCCGGCATTCAGATCGTGCATCCGATCGAGAAGTTTCCCTTCGCCGAGTGGAAGAAGCTTCTGGCGATCCACCTCGACGGCGCATTTCTCACCACCAAGGCGGTCATTCCGCGCATGTACGAGCAAAAGTCCGGCACGATCATCTACATGGGCTCGGTCCATTCCAAGGAGGCTTCCCCGCTGAAGTCAGCCTATGTGACGGCCAAGCATGGCCTGCTCGGGCTCGCGCGCGTGATCGCCAAGGAAGGTGCCGAGCATGGCGTGCGCGCCAACGTCATCTGCCCAGGCTTCGTCAAGACGCCGCTGGTCGAAAAGCAGATCCCCGAGCAGGCAGCAAACCTCGGGATCTCCGAGCAGGAGGTCGTCAACAAGATCATGCTCGGCGAGACCGTGGATCACACGTTCACGACGGTCGAGGACGTGGCCGAGCTCGCCCTGCTGTTTGCCGCCTTCCCGACAAATGCGCTGACCGGACAATCCCTCGTTGCCAGCCACGGCTGGTACATGAACTGAGGCCAAGCCCGCGCATGTCTATCGCCAAACGAGCACACGCGCGCAGTCCGCCCAGCGTGCGCAAGTGCAAACTCGTGAAATGCGCATCGGAGCGACGAAATCCCATGACCATGACCAAGACCCTGTTGCCCGCTAGGGCGCTGCTTGTCCTGTCCCTCGCTGCAGTCGCCATATCGGTCCCGGCGGCGGCTCAAGAGCAGCCCAAATGGTTTGTCCTGCGCGATCACCAGATTGGCTCGTGTTGGACGGAGCTGCTCATCAAGGTTGGAGGAGAATACCGGCATGGCTCCTCGCAAACGGCTGGTGGTCCATACGACACACGAGAACAAGCAATTGCGCGCGAGAAAGCTTTGCACGACACCGGCACGTGCCAGCCCTAAGAACGGCAGCGGCTTCATTCCGGTCCAAGCCCCCCACCACGTGACGCAGCAACTCGATCGCATTGCGACAACCGCGGGATAGCTGGCGGCGAGCGCGAGAATAACCTCACCCGGCAATGGGATGTCCATGCTTTCCGAACGATGAGCGCAGCGACCCAGCAACCATGCGAGGACCGGTTCCACAGCGCATCGTGGAAAAACATACAGCTCCGCTACTGGCGGCGACGGCCGGCTCGCTGCGATATGACCTTGTCCAGACGCGTGCGTCTTGCCGCGTCCTCGGACTCGGCCGCGAACTCGCCTTCCAAATCCCGCTGAAACTGGACCAGATCTTCCGGCAGGGGCATGCCGTACGCCTTTAGCTCGTTCAGCGTTTGCTGGATTTGCAGGTAGAGCTCACGCCAGTCCGCCGGCTCGTTCTGCATCCTGGTCAGGAGCAGTCCCAACTCCGCTTCCTTGTCCTCGAATGCCATTGCTTTTCCTTTGCTGCCATTTCCAATGTGCAAGCGGAGTTCGGCATCGGGGCCAAAGTGTGGTCCTTTCTCAGGTTCGCCGCTGCGGTTGACATTGTCGCACGTTTCGCAAAGATGCCTGCCGTTGCCCGCAGGGCGAGCTTCCCGAATGGCGAAAATCTACACCAAAGACATCGGAACCAGGGTCGGCGGTACGGCGCTGGGGCTGGGCTTCCTCGTGATCGGCGCTCTTGCCGCGGGCTTCAGCGGCCAAGCGCCCGATGCTGCCGTCGGCAATCGGGCGCTCTGGCTGGGCGTGACGTTCGTGATTGCTGGCGTGTCGGCGGTGGCCGTGTCGTGGCTGGTCTCCGACCTCAGCAACATCTGGTGCCGCCCGCCGCCGCGCTCTGTTCGCTCCAAGCGACCCCCGTGGTCGCGGTAACGGCGCCGCCGCGCCAACCGGCAGCGTAGGCTGGACAGTTGTACTCAGCGTTTGAACAGCTTGCGTGGGTCGGCGCGGACGAGGCCCAGCGCCGCGGCAACCGCCGAGTGTGAGACGCGACCCTTGTAGACGTTGAGCCCATCGAGCAGGTGCGGGTCGTCCGTCATCGCCGCCTCGGGCCCCTTGTCGGCCAACGCCAGGATGAAGGGCAGCGTGGCGTTGTTGAGCGCGAAGGTGGAGGTGCGCGCCACGGCGCCCGGCATGTTGGTGACGCAGTAGTGCACCACGTCATGCACGACGTAGGTGGGGTTGGCGTGGGTGGTGGGCCGCGATGTCTCCGAGCAGCCGCCCTGGTCGATGGAGATGTCCACCAGCACCGAGCCGCGCTTCATGTCGCGGACGAGCTTCTCCGTGATCAGCTTGGGCGCCGCCGCGCCCGGCACGAGCACCGCGCCGATCACGAGGTCGGCCTCGAGCACGTAGTCCTCGACGGCCTGGCGCGTGGAGAAGATCGTGTTGACGGCGGCGCCGAACTGCTGATCGATGGCGTAGAGGCGGTCGACATTGATGTCGAGCACGGTCACCTGCGCCTCGAGCCCGATCCCCATCCGCACCGCATTGACGCCGGAGACGCCGCCGCCCAGCACCACCACCTTGGCGGGCGCCACGCCGGCCGCCCCGCCCAGCAGCATGCCGCGCCCGCCCTGCTCCATCTCCAGGCAGTGCGCGCCGGCCTGGATGGCCATGCGGCCCGCAACCTCGCTCATCGGCGCCAGCAGCGGCAGGCCGCCCCGCGCGCTCGTCACCGTCTCGTAGGCAATCGCCGTCACGCCTGCGTCCATCAGCGCCTTGGCCTGCTCGGGGTCGGGGGCGAGGTGGAGATAGGTGAAGATGGTCTGGCCCTCGCGCAGCATGGCGCATTCGGCGGGCTGCGGCTCCTTCACCTTGACGATCAGGTCGGCGGCTGCGAACACCTCCGCTGCGCCCGGCGAGCACCTTGGCGCCCGCGCGCTCGTAGTCCTGGTCGGTGATGCCCTGGCGAGCCGCGGCGTCGTGCTCGACGAAAACGGCGTGGCCGTGCTCCACCGCCTCGCGCACGCTCGCCGGCGTCATGCCGACGCGATACTCGTGGACCTTGATCTCCTTGGGGACGCCGATGCGCATGTGAGGGTCTCCGGGCTGGAAGAAACTCGCCCCCGTCCAGCAATCAAGTCACCGCCACCAGCGGCTTGGCCTCGGGCACGTCGTGGACGTGCCTGGCGAGGCTGTCGAGCCCGCGCGGCATCGGGCCGCCGTAGGCCCAGTCGAGCAGCTCGACGGTGTGGGCGATGGGGATGTCCATGCCGCCAGCCAGCTGCGTGAGGCAGCCGATGTTGCCGGTGGCGACCACGTCGGGGCGCACCGACTTGATGTTGCCGACCTTGCGCTCGCGCAGGTCGGCGGCGATCGCCGGCTGCAGGATGTTGTAGGAGCCGGCCGAGCCGCAGCACAGGTGACCTTCGGGAATCTCCATCACGGTGAAGCCGGCATTGCGCAGGAGCCTGCGCGGCTCGTCGACGACGCGCTGGCCGTGCTGCATCGAGCAGGCGGAATGATAGGCCACGCGCAGCGACGACCAGCGCTTGGGCGGGCCCATATCGTAGCTGCCGATGAACTCGGTCACGTCGCGCGCCATGGCGGCGATCTTGGCCGCCCGCTCGGCATACCTGGGCTCGCGGGCCAGCATGTGGGCGTAATCCTTCACCGTGGTGCCGCAGCCCGACGCGTTGATGACCACGGCGTCGACGGGCTCACCCTTGTCGATCACCCTGGTCCAGGCGTCGATGTTGCGCCTGGCCATGGCGAGCGCGGCGGCCTCCTTGCCCATATGATGCACGAGCGCCCCGCAGCAGCCGGCGCCCGCCGCCACCTCCACGTCCACGCCGCGGCGTGCCAGCAGGCGGATGGTGGCGTCGTTGATCTCGGGGCGCAGGACCTGCTGGGCGCAGCCCGCGAGCAGGATCACGCGCCGTCGCCGCTCGGCGCTGGTCGCGGCCGTGCCGGGGCCGGAAAAGTGGGCGCTGCGCAAGAGTCCGGTCGGCGCCAGCTCGAGCATTGCCACCAGCTCGGCGAGCCCGAGCCGGCGCAGCAAGCCGATGAACGGCCGCGCGAATCGCGCAAGCCTGAGTGCCAGGCGAAACCGCTCGGGGTATGGAACGGTCGCAGCCAGCAGGGCGCGGGCCAAACGCTCCCTCAGCCCACGCGTTCCGGTTTCCTCGATATGCGCTCGGCCGTAGTCGACGAGGTGCATGTAGTCGACCCCGCTGGGACACGTGGTCATGCAGGAGAGGCACGACAGGCAACGGTCGAGGTGGCGCCCCACCTCCTTGCTCGCCGCGCTGGCCCTGCTCGAACATCTCCTTCATCAGGTAGATGCGGCCGCGCGGAAAGTCGCGCTCGTCGCCCAGCAGCACGTAGGTGGGACAGGTGGCAGTGCAGAAGCCGCAGTGCACGCAGCGGCGCAGGATCTTGTCGATCTCCGCCAGGCGCGGGTTCTGCAGTTGTTTGGGCGTGAAGCTCGTCTGCATGGCTTGCGGGTGCCGCTTCAGAGGTTGGCGTACATGCGGCCGGGATTGAGAATGCCGGCCGGGTCGAAGGCTGCTTTGAGCTTGCGCGTCAGTTTCTGCAGGCCCGCCTCCAGCGGCTGGAACACCTCGACGCTGGAGCGTACCTGCGGCTCGGCCCGGATCAGGGTCGCATGGCCGCCGTGGGTGGCGATGACGCGCCGGATGTCGGCAGCGCCGGCGTCCGTGGTCGGCAGCACCTCGACCCAGACAAGTCCACCCGACCAGTCGTAGAAGGCATGGGCCTCCATATAGGCGGAGATGGCGGCAACCACCTTGGGCCCGACGCTGGGGGCCGTCGAGATGCGCCAAAGCGGAGCGGTGCTGCCCTGCAGCGGCGAAAGCTGGCGCAACTCACCCCAGAATGTCAGCGAATTGTCGCGGTCGAGGTCGTGGATTTCGCCGTAGGCCTTGAGGTGGTTCTTCAGCGCGGCGCCGCGATGAGCGACCGACTTGGTGAAATTCTCGAGTCGCAGGGCAGTGAGCGCCTGGCCCTGCCGGCGCAGCCCCTCGTGCCACAGGCGCGCCACCATGGCCGGCTGCAGGTGAACGGCCCCCGACACCTCGAAAGGCGTCGCCATCGCGGCGCACAGCACCTCGACGGCGATCTCATCGGGGAGCCCGAGCAGGATCAGCGTAGCCCGTATCCTCCGGCACCGGCACCACCTTGAAGGTCACCTCGCTCATGAGCGCCAGCGTGCCCCAGGTGCCGGACAGGCCGCGGCACAGATCGTAGCCGGTGACATTCTTCATCACGCGGCCGCCGGACTTGAAGATCTCGCCGCGCCCGTTCACGCCGCGCACGCCCAAGACGTGGTCGCGTGCGGCACCCATGCGAATGCGTCGGGCGCCCGCCATGTTGGTGGCGAAGATGCCGGCGATCGTGCTCTGGCCCGGCTCGCCGCCGCAAAGAGACGCGAGCTCGACGGGCTCGAAGGCCAGCATTTGCCCCCGCGCGGCGAGCGCATCCTCGATCT
Organism: uncultured Alphaproteobacteria bacterium; assembly: GCA_963738065.1. Taxonomy (GTDB): domain Bacteria; phylum Pseudomonadota; class Alphaproteobacteria; order Rhizobiales; family Hyphomicrobiaceae; genus AWTP1-13. The sequence goes on along the minus strand of CAVTVO010000029.1, from coordinate 38,521 downwards.
GCTCGAGCGGCGTGCCGGCGCGGGCCGACATCACCATCTCGCTCGGCTCGTAAAGGGTGACTCCGCGCAGGCCCTTGGTCGAAACGTTTGCGGCCGTATGCATGGGACGGCCGATGTTCTGCTTGGAGCCGCCGCCCACCACCGCGATCGGCGTGTGCGTCGCCGTCGCCTCGGCAAGCACGCGCGACCACTCCCGCTCATCGACCGGGCGGATGTTGGTGAGCACCTGTCCCCCTCCTCACGCGGCTTCCAGCGCCGCCGTGCGGCCGTCGAGCGGGAACACCTTGGCCGGGTTCAGCAGCCACTTGGGGTCGAACACGGTCTTGATGCGCATCTGCAGAGCCAGGTCCGTCTCGGTGAACTGCACGCGCATAAGGTCGCGCTTCTCGATGCCGACGCCATGCTCGCCAGTGAGGCACCCGCCGGAGGCCACGCACAGCTCGAGCACCTCGGCCCCGGCCCTTTCGGCGCGCTCCGCCTCTTCGGGCTTGTTGGCGTCGTACAGGATCAACGGATGCAGATTGCCGTCGCCGGCATGGAAGATGTTGGCGACGCGCAGACCTTGCCTGTCGCAGATGTGGGAGATGGCGGTCAGCACCTCGCCGAGCTTGCCGAGCGGTATCACCCCGTCCATGCAGTAGTAGTCGGAGATGCGGCCGATGGCGCCGAATGCCGCCTTGCGCCCCTTCCAGATGGCAGCGCTCTGCTCGGCACTCTGGCTGATGCGGATCGCCTTTGGCGCGAACGGCTTGGCAATTTCCGTAATGGCGGCCAGCAGGTCCGTCATCTCCTCGTTGGAGCCCTCCACCTCGATGATCAGCAGTGCCTCGACCTCGAGCGGGTAGCCGGCCTTGGCGAAGGCCTCGCACACGTGGATCGCCGGCCGGTCCATGAACTCGATGGCAACGGGGATGATGCCCGCGGCAATGATGGCGGCGACGCACTGGCCGGCAGCCTCGCTCGAATCGAAGCCGAGCAGCATGGGTCTCGCGCCCTCCGAGGCGCGCAGAATGCGCACGGTCGCCTCCGTGACGATGCCGAGCTGGCCCTCCGAGCCGATCACCAGCCCGAGGAAGTCGTAGCCGGGCGAATCGAGGTGCGAGCCGCCGATCTCGATCACCTCGCCGTCCATCAGCACCATCTTCACGCCGAGCACGTTGTTGGTGGTGACGCCGTACTTGAGGCAATGGGCACCACCCGAGTTCATGCCGATGTTGCCGGCGAGGGTACAGGCGAGCTGGCTCGAAGGATCGGGGGCGTAGAAGAAGTCCCGCGCCTTGACGGTTTCGCTGATGCCGAGATTGGTGATGCCGACCTCCACGCGGGCGACACGGTTCATGTAGTCGACCTCGAGCACCCGGCTCATGCGCGATACGCCCACCACGACCGCGTCCTCGGCAGGCAGCGCGCCACCCGACAGCGAGGTGCCGGCACCGCGCGCCACGACCTTGATGCCGTGTTGGTGGCAGTAGGCGAGCACGCGCGAGACGTCTTCGGTCGAGGCCGGCAGCGCCACTGCGAGCGGCATGCGCCGGTAGGCCGTCAGCGCATCCGTCTCGTAAGCGCGCCGGCCGTCTTCGTCGGCGATCACGGCGGGCGCCCCGATCAGGCGGCGCAGGTCCTCCACGATCGTCTCGCGCCGCGCCATGACCGCTCGGTCCGGCTCCGGCAGGGCCACCATCGACATGCCTCTTCAGCTCCTCGCGGGCTTCCCTTGCCCATCTCTCATGCGGGCATGGTATATCTTGAATCTGTCGGAATCGCTATTCAACGCTGCTGCTATGGGTCGCGTAGGAAAGCAGGGCCGGTCTGCTAGCCTTGGTTGCCGACATCGGCGCATGGCCATCAACACTGCGGACCCGGTACGATGATCCTTCGCTTTGCTCCCGTCTGGCTGATGACAGCGATCCTCGCAGGACTGATCTTGGGCGCCCCGAGCCCGGCTGCGGCACAGGAGGGCAATGCCGAGGAGGGCGCCGAGGTGTTCAAGAAGTGCCGCGCCTGCCACGATGTGGGACCCGACGCCAAGAACAAGGTCGGCCCCGTGCTCAACGGCGTCGTGGGGCGAAAGGCGGGCACGATCGAGGGTTTCTCGTACTCGGATGCCAACAAAGCCGCCGGCGCCAAGGGGCTGACGTGGACCGAGGACGTGCTCCTCAAGTATCTGGAGAATCCGCTGTCGTACTTGCCGGGCACGAAGATGGCGTTCGCCGGCCTGAAGGACCCGCAGGACCGCAAGGACTTGATCGCCTATCTCAAGAAGTTCCAGAAATAGCAGTTGCACGCACAGGGCCGGAGGACGCCTCACCAGCCATGCCCGAGTTGGCCTCACGAATTGCCGGAGGGCGACCGCGCGTCGGCCTGTTCGTAACTTGCCTTGTCGACCTGTTCCGGCCTTCGGTCGGATTTGCTGCGGCCAAGCTGCTGGCGGACGCCGGCTGCGACGTCGATGTCCCGACACGGCAGACCTGCTGCGGCCAGCCCGCCTACAACTCCGGCGACAAGGCGACCGCAAAAGAGCTTGCGCGCCTGACCATCGCGGCATTCGAAGCCCATGACTACGTGGTGGCGCCTTCGGGCTCCTGCGCCGGCATGCTGAAAGTGCACTACCCCGAGCTGCTGGCAAGCGACCCCGCGTGGAAGCCGCGCGCCGAAGCCTTCGCCGCCAAGGTGCACGAGCTCATCTCCTTCCTCGTCGACGTGCGCGGGCTTGCCGGCGTCGATACCACCCTCGAGACGCGTGTCACCTACCACGACAGCTGCTCGGGCCTGCGGGAGCTGGGCGTACGCGAGCAGCCGAGAAAGCTCCTGCGCTCGGTCAAGGGCCTGGAGCTCGTGGAGCTCGTCGATGCCGACGTGTGCTGCGGCTTCGGCGGCACCTTCTCGATCAAGTACCCCGAGATCTCCAACGCCATCGTCGAGCGCAAGGCAGGGCATATCGCGGAAACCAGCGCGGACATGCTGCTTGCCGGCGATCTGGGCTGCCTGATGAACATGGCGGGCAAGCTGTCGCGCCAGGGGCGGAAAATCGCCGCGCGCCACGTGGCCGAGGTGCTGGCGGGCGAATTGCGCGACCCGCCAATTGGTGGGCGCGCCATGAGCACCCTCACCTCGCCTGCGTTCAAGAGCAATGCCCGTGCGGCCCTGCTGGACCCGCAGCTGCAGCGGGCGCTGTCGGAGGTGCCGCGCGGACTGGCCGCGCGTCGAGGCGCCGCGCGCGCCGGCCTGCCCGAGTTCGAGGCCCTGCGCGACAAGGGCCGCGACATCAAGAACCACACGTTGGCGCATCTCGATCTCTACCTCGAGGCGTTCGAGAAGCAAGGCCATCCAGGCGGGCAGCCAGGTCCACTTCGCGTCGACCGCCGAGGACGCGCGCCGCATCGTGCGCAGGATTTGCCGGGACGCCGGCGCGCGCGTCGTCACCAAGGGCAAGTCGATGATCTCCGAGGAGATCGGCCTCAACGACGCGCTGGAGGCCGACGGCCTGGAGGTGGCGGAGACCGATCTGGGCGAATACCTCATCCAGATTCGGCACGAGACGCCGAGCCACATCATCGCGCCGGCCATCCACCTCACCCAGGACCAGGTCGAGGCCGACTTCCGCCGGCTGCATACCAAGCTGCCCCCGGACCGGCAGCTGGTCGAGCCCTCCCAGCTCGTGGCCGAGGCGCGCCATATCCTGCGCGAGAAGTTCCTCGCCGCCGACGTCGGCATCACCGGCGCCAACTTCATGATCGCCGAGACCGGCTCCACCGTGATCGTCACCAACGAGGGCAACGGCGATCTCACCCAGTCGCTGCCCAAGGTGCACATCGTGCTGGCCTCCATCGAGAAGATGGTGCCGACGCTGGAGGACGTGGGCACGCTCATTCGGCTGCTCGCGCGCTCCGCCACGGGTCAGGAGATCTCGACCTACACCACCTTCTCCACCGGGCCACGTCGGGCTGGCGATCCGGACGGGCCGCAAGTCTGCCACATCGTCATCCTCGACAACGGCCGCTCTGAGCTGCTGGGCACCGAGTTCCGCGAGGTGCTGCGCTGCATCCGCTGCGGCGCCTGCATGAACCACTGCCCGGTCTACGGCGCCATCGGCGGCCACGCCTACGGCTGGGTGTACCCCGGCCCCATCGGCGCGGTGCTGACGCCGGCGCTCATCGGGGTCGCCAAGGCCAAGCACCTTCCCAACGCTTCCACCTTCTGCGGGCGCTGCGAAGAGGTGTGCCCGATGAAGATCCCGCTGCCGGGCCTGATGCGGCGCTGGCGCGAGGAGGAGTTCTCGGCGGGCGACACGCCGCTCGTGTACCGGCTGGGGCTGAAGGCCTGGGCGGCGACGGCCAAGCGGCCGTGGCTGTACCACGCGCTGACGCGCATCCTGATGCCGGCGCTCGGCGCAATGGGACGCCGGCGGGGCGCCTTCCGCTGGCTGCCGATGGCGGGGGGCTGGACGCGGCACCGCGATCTCGCCGCGCCGCAGGGCCGCACGTTCCAGGCCCTGTGGGCCGACACCAAGGCGGGAGTGCCGCGATGAGCGCTGGCGGCTCCGCACGCGACAACATGATCCTCAAGATCCGCAAGGCGCTTGGCACCAACGATACCGCGACGCGGCGCGCCGCCGTGGCCGAGCGCCTAGGCTCGCCGCCGCCACCGCTGGTGCCGGAGCGGGCAAAGGGAGATCGCGAGGAGCTGCGGCGGCTGTTCCGCTCGTTCCTGGAGGGACAGTCCGCGACCGTGATCGATGCCGCCAGCGCCGCGGAGGTTCCAGCGGCGATCGGGCGGTATCTGCGCTCGGCCAACCTGCCGCTGCGGGTGCGGGTGGGCGAGGATGCCTATCTCGACGCGCTGCCTTGGAGCAGCGAGCCGGCGCTGGAGAGGAAGCGCGGCCCCGCCGAGGGCAGCGACGAGGTGGGACTTGAGCCATGCCGCCGCCGCCGTCGCCGAGACGGGCACGCTGGTGCTGGCCTCGGGGGCGGACAATCCCGTCACCATCACGTTCCTGCCCGAGACCAGCATCGTGGTGGTGCGCGAGGAGGACCTGGTCGGCGGCTACGAGGGCGCGTGGGAGAAGGTCCGCGCGCGCTTCGGCAGCCGGCGCCATGCCGCGCACGGTCAATTTCGTCTCCGGCCCCTCCCGCACGGCCGACATCGGCGGCCAGCTGGTGATGGGCGCGCACGGGCCGCGCAGGTTGTGTGTGGTGTTGGTGCGGGGGTGAGTAGCTCTTCGTCTGTGCAGGTGAGCCTGCGTGCTATCATTCATTTGGCAAATTGACCCTAGTAACAGTGCCGATAAAGTTGAGTGCGGTGAATTCGCCTAAACCGTGCGGCGCCACTGCGCGACGGCGGCAATTTTGGGGACCCACCGTCCGCTATCCCGCTTCTGCACAGGCTTGTAGCGGCAAGGCTTACCCGCTGATCCGCGGCGAGCCGAACCCCCGATTTGGCTGAGGTCGGTGATTGTGACGCTGACAGTCATAGCGGTGATTGCTTTCAAGCTACCTTGACTTATGCCGCTAGCGGCAGTGGAATGGTCCTTCAGCCACGGCTTCGGAAAGATGACGTTGTCCAAGTGGTTTCCGGATCGCCCTCCCGCGCAGCCGCACAGCTCGCGCCGGCGCCATCGGTCCAGCCGCCGGCTCGCAGAGCCACCTAGACCGCCGATCGCTTATTCGCCTCCAGCGCCCTATAGCCCTCCCACGCCTCCGAGGTGCGTGGCACTTGTACGATGTCATCCCGTGGTGCGTGGAGCATGAGTTCCGGCCCTTGTCCGGACCAAGTGGAAAAGGCCCGCAGCAGAAGTGCACTGAGGTCGATGCGGGATGCCTCGCGGAAATGCTTCACGAAGCACAAATCGTTGGCGTCGACCGGCCTTGCCCTTGTTCAAGGGCACCTAGCCGCGAATTATGGCTGGCGTGGAAATTCTGCCAGTACCCCGTTCGCTTACGGAGAAAGGTTGTTCAAGTAAGCGGACGCCCATATTTCAGCGTGCGTTCGCGGCGGCGTCGGCGCGCGGCATTCTGCGAGCCAATATTGCTAAACGAGTGCGTTGTCTGCAAATCCAGACGATAGACAGGCTCGGTCGGTATCTAGCCATTACAGAAGTACCCAAATCGACCAAGTCCAACCTTTAGCCCATATGGTCGCGCCGATCCCTGTCCGTGCATCTTCGATGTCGGGCAACAGGGCCGCGCAGCAATCACCCGGCTAGCGTGCTCCCGCTGACGCTTGACCATCGCTCCGGCCGCTCATTAGCATACGTCAGATATATCAGACGCGCGGCCGCGGGCCGCCGGGAGGGACGGGCTATGACGCAAGCGGCCAAGGACGCGCCGGCGGCGGAGAAGAAGCGCGAGAAGCGCACCATCACCGAGATCCGCGACTCAAGAAGACCGGCGAGAAGATGGTCTACATGTCGGTGCCCGACTACACGTCGGCCAAGTGGGCGGAGATGGCGGGCGTCGACGTGGCGGTGGTGGGCGACAGCCTGGCCATGATCGCGCACGGCCATCCCTCCACCATCCCCGCCACCATGGACATGATGGTGATGCACGCGCAGGCGATCCGGCGCGGCGCGCCCAACACCTTCGTGCTGGGGTGCATGCCCTACCAGAGCTACAACACGATCGACCGGGCGCTGGAGAACGCCACGCGCTTCATGCAGCAGGCGGGCTCGCGACGCGGTGAAGCCGCAGGGCGGCAAGTCCCAGGCGCATATCCTCAAGGCCCTCGTCGACGCCGGCATCCCCACCGCCTCCCACATCGGGCTCACCCCGCACACCATCGCCATGTTCGGCGGCTTCAAGATCCAGGGGCGCACGGCAGACGCCGCCATGAAGATCCTGGAGGACGCGCTCGCCATCGAGGATGCCGGCTGCTTCATGCTGGAGTTCGAGGCGGTGCCGGCAAAGATCGCCAAGCTGATCTCCGAGCAGCTCACCATCCCCACCATCGGCATCGGCGCCGGCGTGGGGACGGACGGCCAGATCCTGCTGTGCCACGACCTGCTCGGCGTGTTCACCGACTTCAAGCCGAAGTTCACCAAGCGCTTTGCCAAGCTGACCGAGGTGGCGGTTGGGGGCATCAAGCAGTACATCAAGGAGGTGAAGGAGGGCTCCTTCCCCGACGACGATCACTCCTACACGGTCAAGGAGGAGGAGTACGAGAAGTTCGCCAGGATGGTAGCGAAGCGCAAGCAGGTCTGAGAGACGCAACGATGGCAGACGCCATACCCGCAGCGCCCATGTGGAAGCGTGTGCTTGCCCCGATCCTCGACTTCATCATGTGCTTCTTCGTCATCGGCTATCTGATCGGTGCGGCAACGGGGAATTCTCAAGCCCGGCGGCTTCGACCTCAGCGGCTGGCCGGCGGCGCTGCTGTTTGCCTTGATCGTCGCCTACTTCTATGTCGGGCGGCGCGTGGCCGGCGGCACGCTGTGGGACCGCTTCTTCGGCATCGGGCGGCCGCAGCCGCGATGAAAAGCGCAGCCCTCAAGAAACCCAGGCCTCGGCCCGGCCGCGCGGCCAGCCCTGTTGCCCCCGAAACGTTGACCGAGCAGGCCTACCGCCAGCTCGAGGAGCAGATCGTCACGCTGCGGCTCAAGCCCGGCGAGTTCCTCTCCGAATATGCGCTGGCCGAGGGCCTGGCGATCGGCCGCACGCCCATCCGCGAGGCGCTGCAGCGGCTGGCGCGCGAAGGGCTGGTGACGATCCTGCCGCGCAAGGGCATCCTCGTCTCCGAGACGGACCCCAGGAAGCAGCTGCTCGTCCTGGAGGTGCGCCGCGAGCTCGAGCGCCTGCTCGCCCGCCTCGGCGCCCAGCGCGCCAGCGAGGCGCAGCGCGCCCGTTTCCGCCAGATCGCCGACGGCATGGACCGCGCCGCCAAGAGCAACGACGACATCGCCTTCATGCGGCTGGACCGCGAGCTCAACCTGCTCATCTCCGAGGCCGCGCACAACGACTACGCCGCGCGCGCGATGCGCTTCCTGCACGGCCATTCGCGCCGCTTCTGGTACATGCACTACAAGGCCGCTGCCGACCTGCCGTTGTGCGCGCGCCTGCACGCCGTCGAGGCTCGCGCCATTGCCGCCGGCGAGCCCAAGCGCGCGGGCGAGGCCTCCGACAGGCTGATCGACTACACCGAGACGTTCACGCGAGCCACCGTAGGTGCCGATCCGCGCCAGGGCCGCACCCCATCGCGCTCGCGCGCCGCGGGCGACTGAGCGGCGCGCTCATGGCTGTGTCTGGTTTCTTTACACCACCAAGGCCGCCCGTTAGCATGCTTGTAATATATCAGGCGCGCGCCTACGCGCGTATCGGGGACGCAACGCCGTGACGACCTACGCGGGCAAGCGCAAGATGGATGGCCTGGTGGTCACGGCCGACGGCAAGCCGCTCCCTGAGCACTACGAGATCAAGCGCTTCACGACCTGGGGCTTCGAGTGGACTTACGAGGGCGCAAGCCCGCAGCAACTGGCGCTTGCCATCCTCTACGATCACCTTGGCGACGGGGACCGCGCGATCCGGCTGTCGGAGCCCTTCATGAAGGCGGTGATCGCCGATCTGGACAACGACTGGGTGCTCGAGGGCGAGGACGTCAGTCGCGCCATTGCCGAGATCGAGAAGTAGCTCAATCGTCCTGATATCGCGGCGGGCGCGCTCGGCGAATACAACCTTCATTCGCGATGGCGTTTCCAGAACTCGGCCATCTCCGCATCGGACACGACATTGCCCGCATCGAGATCGGCCAGCCCCTCGCGCACGAGGTGGCGCTCCTCATCGCTCAGGCAATAGATCTCGTCGTCCCCGGCTTCCGTCGATCTCCTCGGACCTCGGCAGCGTCTTGCTGGCGCTCCTTGGAAAGCGTCTCGATCTTGTCGATCGCTTTTTCGAGTGCTTTGATCATGGCTGAGCCTACCATATCGACGGCATGGATCGAAAAATGTGTCGGAGCCCATTGTGAGGGCTTTGTCCGGCGGAGGTTTCGCGGTGGCAAGGGGATGCAACCGGCGAGGCGGACTGGGTCCCGGCCGATTCCCGCTCGCGCTTCGCTTGCGAGCGGCGCCGGGATGACGCAAACGCGAAGCGCACGGTCAAATCTCTGATGCAAGTGATGAATCTCGCCCGCGGCTTTGCGCGTTTGATCGCCGCAATACTCGTGATAGATTGCTGATATATTACAGAAGGCGATACAGGGGAGGAACGACGATGACGCCCGACGAGGTGCTCTCGATCAAGCCGAAGGTGCTCACGCAGAAGCAGCGCGAGTTCTATTTCGAGAACGGCTACATCCTCCTGGAGAGGCTGCTGCCCGACAGCTGGATCGAGCGCCTGCGCAAGGCCACCGACGAGATGGTCGACGAGAGCCGCAAGATCACCAAGTCGGATGCGGTGTGGGACATCGACAAGGGGCACACGCCGCAGACGCCGCGGCTGCGTCGGCTCTCCAGCATGAACGACCACCACCCGACCTACTGGGACTATGCGTCTTCGCCGCAATCGCCGCTGCCCGACGCCATCGCCGATCTCGTCGGCCCCGACGTGAAGTTCCACCACTCCAAGCTCAACTTCAAATGGTCCAAGGGCGGCGACGAGGTGAAATGGCACCAGGACATCTCGTTCTGGCCGCATACCAACTACAGCCCCTGCACGGCCGGCACCTACATCTACGAGTTGACGGCGGAGCAGGGTCCGCTGGGCGTGCTGGCCGGCAGCCACAACGGCCCGGTGGTGAACCAATACAACGACAACGGCCAATGGATCGGCTGTCTCAGCCCCGCGGATGCCGCGGCGATCGACACCAGCAAGGTGGTGTTTCTCGAGGGACCGGCCGGCTCCGTCACCATTCACAACTGCCGCACGCTGCACTATTCTAAGGCCAACTGGTCGGAGATGCCTCGGCCGTTGCTGCTCAACGTCTACTCGGCGGCAGACGCCATGCCCTACACGTACAACCCGCTGCAGTCGCGCTACATGGGCGCGATCGTGCGCGGCAAGCCCGCGCGCTGGGCCTACCACGACCCGCGTCCCTGCCTGCTGCCGCCCGACTGGTCCGGCGGCTACACGTCGATCTTCGCCGTGCAGCAGGAGGAGGACTGGAGCAAGGACCGGCCGAAGGTGGCGGCCGGCGGCATGATGTAGCCCCAAGGCGCCACGCAAGACTCAAGGGAAGGTTCACGAGGCATGGTCACCGAACGGCAGAAGGCTTTTCGCCAGGAATACCGGTCGCGCATCATGGGCTGGTACGATGGCTACCTGCATATCGCCATCATCTACGCCATGGGTGCGGCCGCGTTCACGATCTACCTGCAGCACATCCACGACGTGACGGCGCTCGAGTGGCTGACAGTGCCCGATCACGTTCCTGTTCACCAACATGTTCGAGTGGGCCATCCACCGCTTCGTCATGCACCGGCCCGTCAACATCAAGGGGCTCAGGGCCATCTACGAGCGCCACACGCTCAACCACCACCAGTTCTTCACCGACGAGGAGATGCGCTTCCGCGACCATAGGGACTGGCGCGTCACCGTCTTCCCGCCCTATGCGCTGGTGGTGTTCATCCTGATGTCGATCCCCGGCGGCCTGATCCTCGGCTGGGTGTTCTCGCCCAATGTCGGCTGGCTTTTCATGGGCACGACCACGGGCATGTACCTGATCTACGAGTTCATGCACTTCTGCTGCCACGTCGACGAGAACTGGTTCGTGCGCACCTGCCCGTTCGTCAACACGCTGCGGCGCCATCACACCGCCCACCACAACGCGCGGCTGATGATGGAGACCAACATGAACCTGACGTTCCCGATCGCCGACTGGCTGTTCGGCACGTCCGACCTCGATCGCGGCCTCGCTCGGTCACCTCTTCAACGGCTACAGCGAGGCGCATCTGAAGAAGAAGCTGCGGGGGCGGCCGAAGCGTCCCGACCTTGCCGCGGCCCAGCCGCTCGGGAATTATTGAGGCGCCCAACTGCGGAGCCCTCGGGGAATGCCGAGCGACGTCAAGACCATGCTGTCGGTGATCGCGCTGGCGGTGGCTGTCGCATTCGCCTATTGGGAGAGGTCGGTCGGCAACGGCCACCTGTTCTGGTTCGTGATCGGGTTCGGCATCTTCGCGGTCGTCGCCATGTGGGTGTTCCCCGAGGCGGTTGGCAAGAATGACATCAAAAAGCAAGGCTAGGCCGCGAGCCGCGCTCGGTTCCGCCGGTGCGGCTCCATCCCTGTTCTCGCTCACTGACCTCGAAGCGGCCGCTGACCTCGTGCACGGGCTCGTCCCCCCGACACCGCAACACTCCTGGCCGCTGCTCGCCCGGCACACCGGCGCGCAGGTGTGGGTCAAGCACGAGAACCATACGCGCCATCGGCGCCTTCAAGGTCCGCGGCGGCATCACCTACATGGATTGGCTGAAGCGCGCGCATCCGAAGGTCGAGGGCGTCATCACCGCCACGCGCGGCAACCACGGCCAGTCGATCGCGCTGGCCGCCCGGCGCGCTGGGCTCTCCGCCACCATCCTCGTGCCGCAGGGCAACAGCGTCGAGAAGAACTTGGCCATGGAGAGCTTCGGCGCCGAGCTCATCGTGCACGGCCGCGATTTCGACGAGGCCAAGGCGTTTGCCGGGCGCGTCGCCGAGGAGAGGGGCCTGCACTACGTGCCGTCCTTCGACGCGCAGCTCGTGAAAGGCGTTGCCACGTACGCGCTGGAGCTGTTCCGGGCCGTGCCGGATCTTGTCACCGTCTATGCGCCGATCGGCATGGGCTCGGGCATCTGCGCGCTCATCACCGCGCGCGATCTGTTGGGCCTGAAGACCGAGATCGTCGGCGTCGTCGCCGCGGCGGCACCGGCCGTTGCACTGTCGTTCGAGGCCGGCCATCCCGTGCCAACCAACTCGGCGCGCACCTTCGCCGACGGCATGGCCTGCCGGGAGCCCGATACGCGAGCCCTCGGGATCATCGGCAAGGGCGCGGCGCGCGTGGTGCGCGTGGAAGAGGACGAGATCGCCGACGCGATCCGCCTCTACTGGACCGCCACCCACAATGTCGCCGAAGGCGCAGGCGCGGCGCCGCTCGCGGCCCTCATCAAGGAGCGCCAGCGCATGGCCGGCAAGCAGGTGGGCCTCATTCTGAGCGGCGGCAACATCGACACCGGTCCGCTGCGCACCGTTCTAGAGGGCCGCACACCGGCTGCCTGATCGGCTCGTTTTTAATTTCGATGATACTGGAAATATAGTTGACAGGAGACCCCTCCTCTCCCATTCTGCTCGGCATGAAGATCGACGACGCAGCAGCCCGCCTCGAAGCGCTCGGCAACCCGACGCGGCTCCGCATCTACCGCACGCTGGTGAAAGCCGGCGAGCCTGGGCTGGCGGTGGGCAAGCTGCAGAGCCGCCTGTCGATCCCCGCCTCCACACTCTCTCATCACATCAAGACGCTGCTGATCGTCGGCCTCGTCACGCAGCAGCGCGACGCCACCACGCTGATCTGCCGCGCCAACTATCAGGTGATGCGCGGGCTGCTCGACTTTCTGGTGGCGGAGTGCTGCACCGAGGCCGATTGCGCCGCCATCCGGCAACAGGCCGATACAGCGGCCTGATCTTTTGCCTGGAATTTCGATGAACCCGGAAGGATCGATCAAATGACCATGCGTGCAGCAAAGAAGGTTGCCATCATCGGCGGCGGCCCGACCGGTCTGGCGGCGGCAGCGCACGCGCTCGGGCGCGGGCTCGAGCCGATCGTGCTGGAGGAAGGCGAGGAGGCCGGGCATGCGGTGAGGCAATGGGGCCATGTGCGCATGTTCTCGCCCTGGCGCTACAACGTCGACAAGGCGTCGGAAGGCCTGCTGCGGGAGACCGGCTGGAATTGCCCCGATCCCGAGCACTATCCGACTGGGGCCGAGCTGGTGGCGCACTATCTCGAGCCGCTGGCGACGCGCACGCGGCTCAGCCCGCACATCCATACCGGCGCGCGTGTCGTCTCGATCTCGCGGTCGGGCCTGGACAAGGTCAAGACGACGGGTCGGGAAAACGCGCCGTTCGAGATCCGGTATCGCAACGGCAAGGGGCCGAGCGTGGTGCGCGCCGATGCGCTCATCGACGCATCGGGCACCTGGGGTTCGCCCAATCCCGCCGGCGCCAACGGGCTGGAGGCCATCGGCGAGACCGAGCACGGTTCGCACGTCGCCTACGGCATGCCCGACGTGCTCGGGGTCGAGCGGACGCGCTACGCCGGCAAGACGGTGGCCGTGCTGGGCGCCGGGCATTCGGCCATCGGCACCATCATCGACCTCACCCGCCTCAAGGAGGCGGAGCCGGCCACGCAGATCATTTGGCTGCTGCGTGGCGACAACCCCGAGAAGTCGTTCGGCGGCGGCGCCAACGATCAGCTGGCGGCGCGCGGCGAGCTCGGCCGGCAGTTCGCCGCCATCGTCCGACAAGGCGGGGTGCGCGTCGAGGCTGGCTTCCGCGTGACCCATGTCGCGGAGCGGGACGGCAAGCTGTGGATCGGTGCCGGCTCGGCCTGCTGCGGTCGCCACGTCGCCGCCGACGAGCTGATCGTCGCGACCGGCTTCCGTCCGGACCTGTCGTTCCTGCGCGAGCTGCGCATCGGCCTGGACCCGGCGCTCGAGTGCCCCCCGGCGCTGGCGCCGCTGATCGATCCCAATGTGCACAGCTGCGGGACCGTGCGACCACACGGGGCACGCGAGCTGGCGCAGCCCGAGCCCGGTTTCTATTTCGCCGGCATGAAGTCCTACGGCCGCGCGCCCACGTTCCTGATGATGACAGGCTACGAGCAGGTGCGCTCGATCGTGGCCGAAATTGCCGGCGACCGCGAGGCGGCCGAGCGCGTCGAGCTGGTGCTGCCGGAGACAGGCGTTTGCAGTCGGCCCCTCACTGCGGGAGATAAGGAACAAGGTTGCTGCGGCGGTCCCGCGCCTGCGGTCGCGGATGCCTGCTGCCGGCAGGACGCCGATGCAAAGGCGGCCGGCGCCAAGGGTTGTGGTTGCAGCTGAGTGCACCCGCACGCCGTGCTCGCACCCCACAAAGATGACACTTCTGCGACACGACTCTCGCTTGCACATTCCAATAAGTCTTGAAATATAGATGGGATGAACGAGAGCAAAGTCGTGGCGGCGCTGGCTGCATTGGCGCACCAACATCGGTTGCGCATCTTCCGCCTCCTGGTCGCGCGCGGGCCGGGTGGGATGCCGGCCGGCGAGATCGCCGCCCGCGTCGGCATCGGCCCGACCAACACCTCGTTTCACCTCAAGGAACTCGATCGAGCCGGGCTGCTTCACGCCACACGCGATGGCCGCTACGTGCGCTACGCGGTGCACGTGGAGGGCATGCGCAGGCTGCTCAGCTATCTCACCGAGAATTGCTGCCAGGGCAGGCCCGAGCTGTGCGGTGAGGCTTTCGCTGCGACTTCCCAACTCTGTGGCGCCGGCAAAGGAGCGCGCAAATGAGCGAGCGTCCCTATCACGTGCTGTTTCTGTGCACCCATAATTCGGCCCGTTCCGTCATCGCCGAATGCGTGATGAACCGGCTGGGTAAAGGCAGGTTCATCGCCCACAGCGCGGGCAGCCAGCCGAGCGGGCAGATACATCCGTTGGCGCTCGAGCTTCTCGGGCGTCTCAACTATCCAACCGAAGGTCTGCGCTCCAAGTCCTGGCAGGAGTTTTCCGGGCCCGACGCGCCGCCGCTCGATTTCGTCTTCACCGTCTGCGACGACGCGGCCAACGAGGTCTGCCCGGTATGGCCCGGTCAGCCCATGAGCGCACACTGGGGCCTGCCCGATCCTTCGCGCGTGGAAGGCAGCGAGGCCGAGCGAGCCTTTGCGTTCGCGGATGCGCACCGCATGCTCAACCAGCGTATCAGCATCTTCTGCAGCCTTCCGCTAACCTCCCTCGATCGTCTGTCTCTGCAGCGCCAGCTCGATGCAATCGGCCGCGGCAAGGCCGTGGCGCCGGCCGATAGGGCGTGAGGCCATGCCGAGCCCTTCCTTGGGGCAGCGCCTCGGCGCGGAGGCGCTGGGCTCTGCTTTCCTCCTGGCGACCGTGATCGGCTCAGGCATCATGGGGGAACGGCTGTCGGGCGGGAACGTGGCGTTGGCGTTGCTTGGCAACACGCTGCCGACCGGTGCCGTCCTGATCGTGCTCATCACCATGCTGGGCCCGATCTCGGGTGCGCACTTCAATCCAGCGGTCACGGCCGTGTTCGCGCTCCGCGGGGATATCTCGCGCTCCGAGGCGATCGCCTACGTCGCGGCGCAGGTGCTGGGGGCCGTCTTAGGCGTGATGGCGGCGCACCTGATGTTCGAGGAGAGCGTGCTGCAGATCTCTGCCAAGGTACGCACCGGCCCGGCGCAGTGGTTTGCCGAGTGGGTTGCGGCCTTTGGCTTGGTGGCGACCATCCTGCTGACGCTCAGGGCCAATGCCTCGGCCGTGGCCGCATCGGTGGGGCTCTACATTACGGCCGCCTACTGGTTCACAGCCTCGACCTCGTTCGCCAATCCGGCCGTCACGGTGGCGCGCGCCTTGTCGAATACCTTTGCCGGGATTAGGCCCCTCGACGTGCCAGCTTTCGTGCTGGCGCAGCTGGCGGGCGCAATTACGGCGCTGGCGGTGTGTCGCTGGCTGCTGGCGGACCGCCGCAAGGTCGCAGCGGCCACTACGCGCACTCCCGCCGAGTAGGGCGGCATCCGCAGGTCGTCCACCGGATTGATCCGCTACGCGCGAGCGCTTGCGCCTCATGCCCCCCTTCGTCCACAAGAGCGCGCAGGGGCATGTACGAACGCGCGAGGCGGAAGCGATGAGCGTCGGGAAATTCGTGGTGCGAGCGATGGCGGACCGTGAGGAGGCCGCCGTCATTGCCCTGTGGGAAGCCTGCGGGCTGACGCGGCCGTGGAACGACCCCGAGACCGATTTGGCGTTTGCGCGGTCCAAGCGCAGCTCCGATGTGCTTGTGGGTCTCGTCGACGGCCGCATCGTGGCCAGCGCCATGGTCGGCCACGACGGCCATCGCGGCGCCATGTACTACGTCAGTGTCCATCCGGACTGGCGAGACCGCGGGCTCGGGGCCGAGCTGGTAGCGGCCGCCGAGGCCTGGCTCAGGGCTCGTGGCGTGTGGAAGGTCAATCTGTTGGTGCGCGCCGGCAACGAGCAGGTGTTGGGCTTTTACGGTGCACAGGGCTACGTCACGGGAACGTCCGTGCCGATCGAGAAGTGGATCGATCCTTCGAAACGCGGCGGCAAGGGCTGAGCCGTTGCCGAGCGCTTTCGGCCGCGCGAAAGTTACTGCAAGCGGCTCACCAAACGCCGCGCTTCACGCCCGTTTTGATGTACGCCCACAGCGTCGGGTGGAACCACTGTCGCGAGGGCAGATCAACGGGGCGCGGCTGCAGCCGCCCCGCCACCGCGTCCTCGATCGCCCAGATCAGCAGCGGCAGGGCCACCGCCATCTGGCGGTGCTGATAGGTGGCGATATTGTCGTCCGGCGCGAACTCGGCACAGGCCTGATAGAGGATCCCGCCGGTATCGACACCCTCATCGACGAGGTGCACCGTCACGCCGGCATGCGCGGAATCGGCATTGCAGCGCGCCCAGTAGGCGCCGTTCTGGCCGCGATATTTGGGATTGACGCCGGCATGATAGTTGATGAACGGAGCGGGGATGCAGGCCAGCGTCTCGCGCCTGATGATGCGGGTGCCGTAGACCACCACGACCTGCGGCTGGAGTTCGCGCAGTGCGGCGCGACAGGCCTCGGAGTTCACCGAGCGGATGGCCCTGCGCGGCACGGACAGATCGGTGCGCGGGTCGAGGCCGTGCCGGTTCCAGATGCCGGCGAGGCGGGTAGCGCTCCTTCGCGCAATGAGCCTCTGGACCACGCCGAAAGCAGCCTGGCCCGCGGCTTGCCACCAGCCGATCAACCTCGCTCGGCGGCGAACGATCGCAAGCTTGGGCTCGGGCTTCTCCTCGAGCACGACGATTGAGCCGAAATGATCGAAGAGGGCGTTGACCAGGATGTTGGCGAGGGGACCGCCGGCGATCAGCACGGCGATCCGCGCGGGGGGCGCGGAGCCGAGCTGAGACTGGGAGGTGGTCGCATCCGTTGACACGTGAGCTGGGTTCGACGCGAAGTTTGGTAATGGCTGGTATAACGCAAATTCGAGGCCAGCCGCAGTGTTTCCTTTCAGGACTTCTCGGCCGGGCGCGGCCGGTCGAGAGCGCTGCGGATCTGGTCCGCCTCCTCGCGCCAGCTGGTCGCAAAAACGTCGCCAGTGCCATACAGCCACCGCTTGAAGCCATGACCGCGGCGCACCCCGTTCTCGAAGTGCTCCTGTCTGAGGGCCTGCACCTCTCCGCCGAGCCGCTCGAGCAGGTCCAGCATCGCCTGCTGCATGTGCTCGAGTTGGTTGCTGACGATGCCGACGTCTCCGCCCAACTCGACGCGCCATGCGGCAAGGCTGTGCGCCAGCGTCTGCTGGCTGGCGCCGAGGTTGGCTACCGCCTGCAGAATCTCGACCAGACGCCGATCGCGCACCTTGGCCGCCTCCTCGGCGGCTTGTTGCGCAGCCAACATCTGGGCCGCGAGCACCGCCTGCCGCTCGATGCCCTGCACCAGCGGTTGTAGCCGCGGCTGCAGGCGGGCCTCGGACTCTGCCAGACGGGCCGAGAGCAAGCTCGAGAACGCGCTGGTCGGATCGGGGATCGGCGCGGTGAGGCCCTCCTCGATGGCGGCGAGCCGCCCCTCCAACGCCTGCCAGCCCTCGCCGACAGCCGGGGGCTCGAGTAGCTCCAAGCGCGTGGCGAGAGCCGAGATCGCTCCGTCGAATTTGTCGAGCTTGGCTTCCAGCACGGTCGTGACGGCCTCGCTCAGGTCGGCAGGAAGGACGCGCGGCCCTTGTCTGTTCAGGGCCTGCAGCTCGGCCTGAAGCGCGCTCAACAAGTCGGCCGTCAGGCGCCGATCGGCAGCGGCCTCCTCGCGCACCGCCTGGAACGAGGCTTCCATGCGATCGAGGCGCTCGTTCAGAGCACCTGCCGCAGCAGTCGGCAGCTCCGGTGCGCGCGTCGCCAAGGGCTCCGAAGCGAGCGCGGAGCCGAGCATTTCCCGCCGCGGCTCGTCACGCCAGCGCGCGAGCCGTTGCGGGTCTGCGGCTGCCCGCATAAGCAGGGCGGCGGCAGGTGAATCCGGACCCCCGTCCAGCGCTGCCCGGAGCACGTCCTGGACGCAGACCGGCTGCAATCGCTGGTCGGACAGGTCGGCAGCACGTCGCATCGTGTTTTCGACGGCGGCGGAGACGCGCGGAGACCCTTCGGCGCCCATTGTGGCCGCTGGCGCGTCCATGGCTATCGCCACCGCGGTCTCGCGCCGCAGGGCATCGGTACGGATGCCGAGCCCAGTCAGGATCTGGGCAGCCGCGGCGACCCTTGTCAGCGCATGCAGCAAATGCTCGAGCCGCACCTCGCCCGAGCCATGGAAAAGCGCTACATCGAAGGCGCAATTGCAGCAGGCCAGCATCGCCTCATCGACCGTGATCGGAGTGGAAACCCCGCCCTCAGGTCGCCGCCAAGGCACATCCAGGCCGCGGGCCGTGCCCGCAGGCGCCTCGCGCGCCACGGGGGGGCCTGCCAGCCGCAAGTTCAGATCGCCGCCCTTGTAGGGCATCGCCAGACCTCCAAGAATGCCGCGCCGCCAGCCCGGCGAGGCACCGGACCTCTTCGCCCAGCTTGCCGCCGCACACTCACAACGCGAGCTGGCAAGCCGTTGTGCCTCCAACACTAAACCGTCCCGGTTCCGGGCACCATTTAGAACGTTATTGATTGAGGATGCGTTGGGGCCGTCCCCTCGGGCGGGTGGCTCATCATGCCCCGGGCCTCTCCCCGCGTGGACGCCTTCGCAAGCTCGGCTTGTGTGATGATCGAGATTGATTTGCTAGTGTCCTTCAGATCGCGAAATTCGTTCCGAGCCGCAGCACACGGCGAGGAATTTCGCGATCTGAAGGACACTAGGCTGACGCTCATGGCGCAAGACCACCAACCGACCGGGGGGAGTGCCCCGACAGCGGCAATCTGGCCGCGGTGCGGCGCCAGCGCCGCCATCTTCCGCGGTGACGAGGTGCTGCTGATCGAGCGCGGCAAGGGCGCGCTCAAGGGCCAATGGAGCCTGCCCGGCGGCCACATCGAGCCCGGTGAGACGGCGCGGGCAGCCGCGGTGCGCGAGGTGCGCGAGGAGACGGGCGTGGAGGTGGAGCTTGCGAGCCTCGTCGATATCCACGAGGTGATCCTGCGCAATCCCGCGGGCGTTTTGCAGGCCCACTATCTGATCGCCGTATTCTGCGGCAGGTGGCGCGGCGGCGAGCCGGCGGCGGGCAGCGACGCGGCGACTGCCCGCTTCCTGCCCGCCGAGGGGATCGCGAGCTCGGGCCGCGTGCGGCTGACCGAAGGGGCGGCTGCGCTCATTCATCGCGCCAGGGCCCAGCTGCAATCGGGCGGAACCTAAAGACCGGCCTGCATTTTTCCAAAGGAGGCTGCTGCCGCCAGGCTTGCCGGCAGCCGGGCGCACCCTAGAATGCGGTCGATGCGAACGGAAAGATCGTCCTGGCTGCAAATTTGTGGCGCAGCGCTGATCACGGCGGCAACCGCCTGCGGCGCGGCCGGTCAGCCTGCATTGGGCGCAGCCGATTCGAGACCCTATGACGACCGGCTCATGCGCCTCTCCGAGATCCTCGGGGCGGTGCACTACCTGCGGGAGTTGTGCGGTGCCAACGACGGCCAAGTCTGGCGCGACAGGATGCGGGAGCTGATGGACGCGGAAGGCTCTACCGCGCTCCGCCGTGCCAAGCTCACCCGGAGCTTCAACAGCGGCTATCGCAGCTACAGCCGAACCTACAACAGCTGCACGCCGTCAGCCCAGACGGCGATCAACCGATTTCTCACCGAGGGGGCGGAGATTGCCGACGGGCTCGTCAAGTCGGTGCCGTGAGCCCGGGATTTGGGGCAACAGGCCCCGGAAAAATGGATTAACTGTTAACTATCGTAAGAAATTGCTCCCACGGCGACCCGTGCTAGAGGGTTTGGGCTGATGCCGCGCGCAGCGACGCCCCTGTGGGTCGCCGCGCAATACCTATTTTTCGTTCGGGGGAACTACGGGAGGCGGTATGCAGGCGTTCGAGACGGCCGAAGGCGATGATGCGCGCATGAAGGCGCTCAACTACATCCTGGAGGCCTGGGAGGAGGGAACGGGGAGCGGGATCGCGCCGGAGTTGATGGCGTATGCCGCGCTCTACACCGCCCTGACCGACCTTGTGGCCTCGTTTGGAGAGGACTTTGTCGTCTCCCTGGTCAACGGCCTCGTGCCGCGGGTGCGCAAGGGCGAGTTTACGGTTTACCGTTCCCGGCAGTAGCTCGCGGCACGTGAGGTTTTGCGGGCTCGGTCCGGGCAGGTCTGGCTTGCAACGCGCTCACCAGAACCGTAGCCGCTTGACCACCATCTCGCCGATCAGGACGCAGCCGAAGCCGATCAGCACCAGCCCGGCGATACGGTTAATCTGCCCCAGGCGCACCACGTCCAATCGGTGGCGGATGGTGGCGATGAATTGTGAGACCACGAACCAGTAGAGGAAGCTGCCGCCCATGATGGCAGCCACCATGGTGAAGGCGTCGATATGCGAGTCGATCTCCACGAATGAGCTCACGCCGCCGAAGATGGCGACCAGGCCGAGCACGGCGCCGGGGTTGGTGATGGTGAGGAAGAACATTTGCGGGATTTCCCACGCATAGTCCCGCAGCGTCGCCTTCTCGGCGTGGGTATCGGTCGCGACCGTCGCGCGCGCGAAATAGAGCTTGAAGCCGGCGCCGAACAAGGCAAGCCCGCCGATGATCTGGATCGCCGTTCGATATTGCCGGATGGCGCCGGAGATGGCGTTGACGCCGAGGGCCGCTGCGAGTGCGATGAGGCCATCGCCCGCCATGATACCGAGGCCGGCGGCCATGCCGCCGAAGAAGCCGCGCTCGACCGCGCGCTGGATGGCGAGCAGATTGACCGGACCAAAGGGCATCGCCAGCAGGATACCCATGGCCATGCCCACCGGTATGATGAGAGGATTGGGGATGAAATTCACGGCGGCGCTACACGGTCACGGGCAGGGGCCCGAGGGGCCGGCCCACGGCCCTGAGGCTGCGCCGTCGGCTACTCCAGATGCGCACGCGCCGGCCGCAGGCATGGCGCCAGCAGGCGAACGGCTCGACGGCAAAGGGGACCTCCCGATGAGGCTTGGCGTACGGACAGCGATGTACGTCGTGTGATTATTCCTACTGGTGCCCTCCTTCCTTGTCCAATGCTTTGGACCGGCCTCCACCGCGCACGCGCAGACCCAACAAGCCAGGCCCCGCAGCACAAAAAAGCAGCATCCCCCCTTCCTCGGGTGCGCCGAAGATTCGTTGCGGCACCGAGTTGCCGCCCGGCCCGGTTTGGGACATGCGCGAGATGATCCTGAGCGCAGTCGGATCGGGCCGAATCGAGGACCCGCGTCGTGCCTGGCTGCCAGGCGGATGCGCGCGGCTGGCAAATATTTGTATTGGCGCCCGAGCATTGGTGCGGACGGAAGATGGCAATCCCACCGCAGGGGCCTTAACGGCTTGAAAACGGGAACGATTCACCAGCGGTCCCGTTCAAAGTTCTAGTAACCTCCTATATATGCACAGATGCGAAACTCTGCGGGGAGCGGCGTTACCGCGGGCCGGAAGGGACGACTTTATGATGTGGCGCGTAGCAGTAGCAGCGTTGGCGCTGGTCACCTCGATGGGGGCGGCTCATGCCCAATACTGGGGATCGCCCTACGGCCGCGGCGGCTACTACCAGCGCCCTCAGCCCAACCTCTTCTCCCCCTTCTTCGGCGGTTGGGACGATGACGAGGATCGGCCCAGGCGATATGCGCCGCGCCAGCAATCGGGCGGCGACCGGCCGGCAATCCAGGCGATCGCCCCACGCACCATCTCCTTCCCCAGCAGCTTTCCCGTCGGCAGCATCGTCATCGACAGCAAGGGCCGCCAGCTGTTTGTGATCAAGTCTGCCACCGAAGCACTGCGCTACCCGATCTCGGTCGGCCGCGAGGGCTTTGCCTGGGCCGGCACGGAGACCATCAGCCGCAAGGCCGAGTGGCCCGACTGGTATCCGCCCCAGGAGATGCGCTACCGCGACTGGCGCCTACCGGAGAGGATGACGGGCGGCATCAAGAACCCGCTCGGCGCCATGGCGCTCTATCTCGGCAACTCGCTCTACCGCATCCACGGCACCAACAATCCAGCATCGATCGGCCGCGCCGCCTCGTCGGGCTGCTTCCGCATGCTCAACGGCCACATCATCGACTTGGCGTCGCGGGTGGAGATCGGCACCACGGTGACCGTTGTGCATCGCTTGCCGCCGGAGCTGGAGAAGGTGGTTGCCGAGCAGGTGGCCCCGCTCAAGCCGGCCGCCACCAAGGGCGCGGGCCGCTCGTAGGCCGCGCAGAATTGCACCGCGGCGGCGCTGGTGAGGGATACGTGGCGCTGCTTGCGTTGGCCCAGGGCTGCGCTTACCTGTTGCAGGGTGAGCTATGCTAGAATCAGTGCTTCTCAAAACCGACGGCGATGACACTTGCAAGGGTCGCCCTGCTGGCCGATCGCGGCGTCGTGCGTGTCACCGGCGCGGACGCTGCGAAGCTGCTGCAGGGCATCATTACCAACGACATGGACCTGCTGGCCTCGCAGCCGGCTTTGCATGCCGCGCTGCTGACTCCGCAGGGCAAGATCCTGTTCGAGTTCTTCGTGGTGCGGGCAGGCGACGGCTTTCTGCTCGAGACCGCCAAGGATAAGGCCTCGGATCTCGCAAAGCGCCTCAGCCTCTACAAGCTGCGCGCGCAGGTCGAAATCCGCGATGTCAGCGACGACTATCGCGTCCTGGCGTCGTGGAGGGATGCGCCGTCGAGCGACGGAGAGACTGGCGCTGCCCATTCTTTTCGCGACCCTAGGCTCGAGGCCTTGGGATTTCGCGTCCTCGCAGACGCCGGGATTGCCGCCGACAGCACCGCCGCGGCGACAGACAGCGCAGATGCCACGGCGCAAGACTATCACGCCCACCGCATCGCGCTGGGCGTGCCCGAAGGCTGCAAGGACTACGTGCTCGGCGACACCTTCCCGCACGAGGCCGACCTCGATCAGCTCAACGGCGTCTCTTTCACCAAGGGCTGCTACGTCGGCCAGGAGGTGGTGAGCCGCATGCAGAACCGCGCCATCGTGCGCAAGCGCGTCGTGCCGATCGAAGGCGAGGCACCTCTCACGCCCGGCTCGGAGATCCACGTCGGTGAGGTCGTCATCGGTGCCGTCGGCTCCACCGCCGGCAGGCAGGCGCTGGCGCTCATCCGACTAGACCGCGCCGCCGAGGCCAAATCGAAAGGACAAGTCCTCGCGGCGGGCGGCGTCAAGGTGGCACTGCGCAAGCCGGACTGGGCCACTTTCGAGCTGCCTCCCATCGCGGCAGCAGAGGCGCCATGAGCGCGAGCAGCCAAGCGGTCGAGGTCGTGCGCTGCCCCTGGACCGGTATCGCCGATCCCATCTATGCGCGCTATCACGACGAGGAGTGGGGCGTGCCCAAGTCCGACGACCTGGCGCTGTTTGAAAAGCTCATTTTGGAGGGCTTCCAATCCGGCCTGTCGTGGCTCACCATCCTCAGGAAGCGCGAGAATTTCCGCCGTGCCTTCCACGGTTTCGCGCCCGAGCGTATTGCGCGCTACGGCGCCAAGGACATTGCGCGCCTGATGGGAGATGCGGGGATCGTGCGCAACCGGCTCAAGGTGGAGGCCGCCATCGAAAATGCGCGGGCCCTGCTGGCACTGCAGAAACGCACGAGCCTTGCGGGCTTCGTGTGGGGCTTCCTCGACGGGCGCCCGCAAATCAATGTTCACAAGAGCTTCAAGAGCGTGCCGGCCGAAACACCCACATCCAAGGCCATATCCAAGGCCCTCAAGGCCGAGGGCTTTCGCTTTGTCGGCCCGACCACGGTGTATGCTTTCATGCAGGCGACGGGCATGGTCAACGATCACCTCGTGAGCTGCCATCGGCACGCTCACTGCGCCGAACTGCAAATGAAGTTCAAGGCGCCGCCGCCGGCGCAGCGAATATGAAGGACGCATGAGCGAGGAGAAGAGCACCGCCCGCGCCGAGCCCGCGCGTACGCAATTGCGCGCCTGGCAGCGCATGCTGTCGGGGCGTCGCCTCGACCTGCTCGATCCCGCGCCGAAGGACATCGAGATCGAGGACATCGCCCACGGGCTCGCACGCGTCGCCCGCTGGAATGGCCAGACCATAGGCAACCACGCCTTCTCGGTGGCCCAGCACGCGCTGCTGGTGGAGGAGATCGCTATCGCCATCCACCCCGACTTCACGCACCGCTGGCGGCTCGCGGCTCTCCTGCACGACGCCCCCGAGTACGTGATCGGCGATCTCATCAGCCCCTTCAAGGCTGCCATCGGTCTCGACTACAGGGCCTTCGAGGCGCGGCTGCTCGAGGCCATCCATCGCCGTTTCGGCCTGCCGCCGTCGCTGCCGGAGCGCATCACGATGGCCATCAAGATGGCGGACCGCATTGCCGCCTACTACGAGGCGACCGGGCTCGCCGGCTTCAGCGACACGGAGGCCAACCGCTATTTCGGCGTGCGGCGCAATGTGCCCGATGGTTTGCACGCGCGGCTGGAGTCGCTCGAGGCCGTGTCGATCGCCACGGCCCAGGCGGCGTTTCTCGCCCGCTTCGAGGAGCTGTCCAAAGACCTGGCCCAGGAGTAGGCAGGCTGGGCCGCCTTCGTTTCGGCATTTGCGTACTTCACTGCAGGCACCAGCCGTGGCCAACGAGGACCGATGACATCGACCGATCAACGCCCGGCAAAGGGCACCCGGCAGGACGCCAGCAAGAGCGGCGCCGTCCACGTTTGCCCGCTCAGCGCGGTCCCTGACACCGTCGCGCAGAGCAAAGCCTCGCATCTGCTCACCTGGCTGCAGGACGAGATCATCGTCGAGACGCCGCGCCTCATCCACCCAGACCGGCACATCCGCTTCCACATACACGACATCTCCGAGCCGCTCATGGGCTACACGCCGCCGGGCCGGGAGCACATCGACCAGCTGATCGAGTTTGCCCTCGACTGGGCGGGCGAGGGGCCGATCGTCGTGCATTGCTGGGCCGGCATCAGCCGGTCGACCGCAGCTGCCTACACGGCGCTGTGCGCCATCAATCCCGACGCCTCCGAGGACCTGATCGCCCGGCGCCTGCGAGAGGCCTCCCCCACCGCCTACCCCAATCGCCTGATGATCCGGCTCGCCGACACGGCACTCGGCCGCCAAGGCCGCATGGTGCGTGCCGTCGAAGCCATCGGCCGCGGCGTCCCCGCGAGCGAGGCGGTGCCCTTTTCCCTCCCTGCCGACCATTCAAACTGAATTGCCGGCAGCAATCGCCCTTTGCGCGCCGCACTTGGCTCGAAAAACGGCCATGATCGGTCCCTAGCCTAGCGCCTTGATTTTGATCGAGGCTTTTCATGGACCCGATGGCGCGCCCAGAACCGAGTGCGCTGCAATCGAAGGTGCAGTTGCAGGCGGTGTCGACACTCGAGCCGATCGCGGTCGGGCTCAGCGCGGCCATCGTCGCCGTCAAGGGCGACGAGCCCGTGGTTGCGGTCGTGCCAGCACGCCGCGACGAGCGCGACGGTGAGAATGCCCTCCCCTGCGACCTGTTCTCGCCGCGCCGGCACGGCAACCTCGAATCCGCGTTGCGTGTGTGTGTGAGGCAGCAGACCGGCATCGAGTTGAGATCCGCCCGGCAAATCTGCACGCTCGGCGGCGGCGAGCGTGCCCCAGACGGCGCGCAAGCGGCAGACCTGCCACTCGTCGCCGTATGCTATGTGGCCTTGCTCGATCCCGCACACATCAATGATTGCGACGGCGCCAGCTGGCGCAGCTGGTATGCGTATTTCCCGTGGGAAGACTGGCGGCGCGGCAAGCCGGCCTGCCTGACGGACGGCATCGAGCCACGCCTGAAGGCGTGGGCGCAAGACGCGTCTGCCGGGGATGCGGCCGAGCGCTGTCAGCGGCTGCAGATCGCATTCGGCTGCAGCGGCGCCACCTGGGATGAAGAAAAGGCGCTGGAGCGTTACGAGCTTCTGAGCGACGCAGGCCTGCTTGGCGGCCTGTCGGCCGGCGATGGCGCTGCGGGCGTCCTCTCCCGATCACTGCCGCGGCTGTGGCATCCCATGCTCGGGCACCACACCAGGGTGCTGGCCAGCGCGATTGGCGAGTTGCGGCGCTCCATCAAGCGCCAACCCGTTGTGTTCGAGCTGATGCCGGACCTTTTCACGCTGTTTGAGCTGCAGAAGACGGTGGAGGCAATCCTTGGGCCCCACCTGCACAAGCAGAACTTCCGCCGTCTGGTCGAGACCGGGGGTCTCGTCGAGCCCACCGGTGAGCTTCGCTTGCGCACCGGCGGCCGTCCGGCTCAGCTCTACCGGTTTCGCCGTCATGTGCTGTTCGAGCGCCCCGCAGCCGGCGTTCGCATCAAGACCGGCCGCGGCTGAAGCCTGGGCCACCCGAAACTCGGGCGATCAAATTGCACTGGACCGCTTGATTTTGCCACAGTTGAAGCCCTAATCAGCCTTGGGCTGCGCCGTGTGGCCCGGATTGGGGACTGCAATGGCCAAGGTCATCGCCATTTGGGGCGTCATTGCCATCGGCTCGGCGATCATCGCCGGCTTGATCGCCTCCGCCAAGCGGCGCGACCACTCGTTCTGGGCGGCCTGGAGCTTCCTGTTCCCGCCGTTCCTCCTCATTCTGCTGCTGACGCCGGCCAACAAAGGCCCGCGTCCGCGCCGCCCGAGCTTCGATGAACTCGAGGACCGGCAGGGATATTAGAGCGTCGCGCTGCTGCGGAATGCGGCTCCGCGCGGCAATCACCCCTTCGCCCTGATCGCCGCCTGCGCGGCGGCCAGCCGCGCCACCGGCACGCGGAAGGGTGAGCACGAGACATAGTCGAGCCCAGCCGCGTGGCAGAAGTCGATCGAGGCCGGATCGCCGCCGTGCTCGCCGCAGATGCCAACCTTGAGGCCCGGGCGCGCCTTGCGGCCACGGTCTGTACCGATGCGGACAAGCTCGCCGACACCATCCTGATCGATGGACACGAACGGGTCCACCTCGAAAACCCCTTGCTGCGTATAGTTGGCGAGGATCGGCGCCGCGTCGTCGCGCGAGAGCCCGAGGCAGGTCTGGGTGAGGTCGTTGGTACCAAACGAGAAGAACTCCGCGCCCGTTTCGCCCATGGCGATCTCGTCGGCCCTGAGGGCCGCGCGCGGCAGCTCGATCATGGTGCCGATCTGGTAGTCGAGCCGGGTGCCGGTCTCCTTCTCCACGGCTTGCGCCGCCTTGACGATCACGCTGCGCAAGAGGTCGAACTCGCGGCGATAGGCAACGAGCGGGATCATCACCTCCGCCGCCACCGGCTTGCCGGTCTTCTTCCCAGCGCTCACCGCCGCCTCGAAGATGGCGCGCGCCTGCGTCTCGGTGATCTCCGGATAGCGGATGGCGAGACGGCAGCCGCGGAAGCCCAGCATCGGATTGAACTCGTGCAGCTCCGTCACGCGGGCCTGCAGCTTCTCCACCGCAACGCCCAGCTCCTTGGCGACGGCCTCGGCCTCCTTGGGCTCGTGCGGGAGAAACTCGTGCAGCGGCGGGTCGAGCAGGCGGATCGTCACCGGCAGGCCGGCCATGATCTCGAACAGGGCCTCGAAGTCGGCCCGCTGCATGGGGAGGATCTTGGCGAGCGCCCGGCGGCGGCCGGTCTCGTCGTCGGCGCAAATCATCTCGCGCATGGCGAGGATGCGGCTTTCCTCGAAGAACATGTGCTCGGTGCGGCACAACCCGATGCCCTCGGCGCCGAAATCGACGGCCTGCCTGGCATCGCGTGGCGTATCGGCGTTCGCCCGCACACCCAGCGAGCGTGCCGTGTCGGCCCATTGCATCACCTTGGCGAAATCGCCCGACAGCTCCGGCTGGCGCATCTTGACGCGCCCTTTGAGGATCTCGCCCTTGCCGCCGTCAATGGTGATGACGTCGCCCTTGCGGAAGATCTGGCCCGCAACCGTCATGGTTCCGGCCTTGTAGTCGATGCGGAGCGAGCCTGCGCCACACACGCAGGGTCGCCCCATGCCGCGCGCCACCACTGCGGCGTGGCTTGTCATGCCGCCGCGGGTGGTCAAGATGCCGGCTGCGGCATGCATCCCGTGGATGTCCTCGGGGCTCGTCTCGATGCGCACCAGGATCACCTCCCGGCCCTGCCCCTTCATAGCCTCGGCCTCGTCGGCATCGAACACGATCTCGCCCGCGGCTGCGCCGGGCGAGGCCGGGAGCCCGGTGGCGATGGTCTGCCGCTCTGCCCCCGGATCTATGGTGGGGTGCAGCAGCTGGTCGAGTGCGCCGGCGTCGATGCGCAGCACGGCCTCCTCCGGCGTAATCAGCCCTTCGGCGACGAGATCGACGGCGATTTTGAGCGCGGCCCGCGTGGTGCGCTTGCCCGAGCGCGTCTGCAGCATCCAGAGCTTGCCCTCCTGGATGGTGAACTCGATGTCCTGCATATCGCGGTAGCGCTTCTCCAGCGTGTCGAATACGGCGGCAAGCTGGCGGTAGGTCTCGGGCATCGCGGCCTCCAGCGAAGGAGCTTTCTCGCGCGCCTCCTTGCGGGCCGCCTCAGTCAACGGCTGCGGTGTGCGGATGCCCGCCACGACGTCCTCGCCCTGGGCATTGATGAGGAACTCGCCGTAGATCTCGCGGGTGCCGGTCGAGGGGTTGCGGGTGAAGGCGACGCCCGTGGCCGAGGTCTCGCCTAGATTGCCGAACACCATTGCCTGCACGTTGACCGCAGTGCCCCAGGTGTCGGGAATGCCGTGCAGGCGGCGATAGGTGTTGGCGCGCGCATTCTGCCAGGAGCCGAACACGGCGCCGATGGCGCCCCACAGCTGCTGCGTCGTTTCCTGCGGGAACGGCTTGCCCGTCTCGCGCTCCACGGCCTCTTTGTAGGCTTCGATGATCTCGAGCCAATCCTGCGCAGCAAGCTCGGTGTCGAGCGAGAAGCCGGAAAGGTTCTTGTGGTTCTCGAGGATGTCCTCGAACACGCCGTGGTCGACCTCGAGCACGACGTTGGAATACATCTGGATGAAGCGGCGGTAGCTGTCGTAGGCGAAGCGTTCGCTCCCGGATTTCGCCGCGAGCCCCTTGACGGTGTCATCGTTGAGGCCAAGGTTGAGGATGGTGTCCATCATGCCGGGCATCGAGGCCCGCGCGCCGGATCGCACGGACACCAGGAGGGGCGAGCGCACGTCGCCGAACACCGCGCCGACGGCCTTGCCGACGTGCGCGAGCGCCGCTTCCGCCTCCTGCTCGAGGCCGCCGGGCAGCTTGCGGCCGTTGCTGTAGTAGGCCGCGCACACCTCGGTGGTGATGGTGAAGCCCGGCGGGACCGGCAAGCCGAGGCTCGCCATCTCCGCGAGGTTTGCGCCTTTGCCGCCGAGCAGGTTCCTCAAGTCCGCCCTGCCGTCGGTCCTGCCCGCGCCGAACAGGTAGACGCGCTTGCTGGAGATGCCGGCCGCCGTGCTCGTGGGCTTGGTCATGCGAAACGCTCCCCTTCAGCCGAATCGATTGGCGCCGTGCCGCGCATGGTGGCCTGCCCATATCAGTCCCGGCCGAGATCGAATAGTGCGACCCGATTCAACCCGTCAACAACTCGTAATGTTCCGGTAGTGTCTCAGTTTGAAACCGACACTACCACTCCGGGCAATCGCTCGATCGAGAATTCAGAGCCTAGCGCTTCATCGCTTCGGGGAGGCCGTGAGACCGGAGAGCTACCGAGGAATCGCCAAGCGGGTCCGCCGCCAACGCGCCACGACCATATCGACGTTCAAAGTGCTCAAGCGCGTCGGCGGCCCCTCGAGCACGGTCGCGTTGGCCTTGGCGATCTCGACGTTGAGCGCGGCGACCCGACGACGGACGTTCGCCTCGTCGTCGAGCTTCTCGATCGCGGCGAGCTCCTTTTCGACCTTGCGCAGCAGTTCGAGCGATGGCGGAAGGATTGAGATCTGCTCGCGCTGGACGAGCTGCCTCACCCACGAGAGCAGGTCGTAGTCCTGATCCAGATTGGGGAGGGGCTTACCCGCCCCCGGCAGGTTGTCGAAGGCGCCCCGCTCCCTGGCGACACGGATCTGCGCTTCGATCCACGTCTCCCAGCTCGTCCCCGGAGGCTTGCGCTCCGTCATGGTGCTTCAACTCCAGACGGACAGGATACCACCTCAATAGCAGCACCGAGCCGTGGCGCAGTATCGCACGCCCCCGTAGAATCGGCTTTGCGCCTGGCGGGCGGCCGACTCCAAACCGAGACACTACCTGGTGCTCCGCCTCGATTGACATGGGCGCGGTGCTCGCCGCTATCCTGCGACGGCATTCGCGCGACCCTCGAACACGGCAGGTGGACGGCCAGATGAGCAACCAGCTTCCCCAGGTCCTGAAAAAGCTCGACGCCACGCACAACGAAGCCCTGGAGCGCCTTTTCGAGCTGATCCGGATTGCGAGCATCTCCACCGACCCGGCCTACAAGCCGCAATGCCAGCAGGCGGCGGAATGGTGCGCGCGCGAGTTGCGCGACATCGGCTTCGAGGCGCGCGTGGTCAGGACGACCGGCCACCCGATGGTGGTGGGCCACGCCAAAGCCGCCCTCAATGAGGATGCCCCCCACGTCTTGTTCTACGGCCACTACGACGTGCAGCCCGTCGACCCCGTCGAACTTTGGAAATCTCCGCCCTTCGAGCCGCGCATCGCCTCCGACAAGGTCAACGGCAAGGTCATCGTGGCGCGCGGAGCCGAGGACAACAAAGGCCAGCTCATGACCTTCTTCGAGGCCGTGCGGGCCTGGCGGAGCGTGGCGGGCGCCGCGCCCATCGCCATCAGCGTGCTGCTCGAGGGCGAGGAGGAGTGCGGGTCGCCATCGCTGCCTGCGTTCCTGGCCGAGCACGGCAAGGAGGTCACCGCCGACCTGGCGCTGGTGTGCGACACCGGCCAGTGGGACAAGGATACGCCAGCCA
This sequence comes from uncultured Alphaproteobacteria bacterium, assembly GCA_963738065.1. GTDB lineage: Bacteria > Pseudomonadota > Alphaproteobacteria > Rhizobiales > Hyphomicrobiaceae > AWTP1-13. The sequence continues at coordinate 7,401 of CAVTVO010000029.1, read as the reverse complement.
TCTCCACGCAGCTGCGAGGTCTCGCCGGCACAGAGCTCGTGATCACGGGGCCGAGCCGCGATCTGCATTCGGGCAGCTACGGCGGGGCTGCCACCAACCCCATCCGCGTGCTCGCCCGGATCATGGCGCAGATGCACGACGACAACGGTCGGGTGCGCATCCCCGGCTTCTACGATGGGCTCAAGAAGCCCTCGGCCCGGCAGCTCGAGCAGTGGGCCGGGCTCGGCTTCGACGATGGGGAGTTCCTGGGCGCGGTGGGTCTGAGCCGTGGCGCCGGCGAGCGTCGCTACAGCGTGCTCGAGCAGATCTGGGCGCGTCCGACGGTGGAGTTCAACGGCATCACCGGCGGCTACCAGGGTGTCGGCTCCAAGACCGTGATCCCCTCGCAGGCCTCGGTGAAGATCACGTGCCGGCTGGTGCCGGGCCAGGACCCCGAGAAAGTGCTGAAGGGCATCGAGCAGTTCGTCAAGGAGCACCTGCCCAAGGACTGCAAGGCCGAGTTCCCCTACGCGCGCGGGCTCGGAGGCGATCGCCTTCGACACGCGGGCGCCGCACATCCGCCGCGCGGCCGAGGCGCTGGAGGAGGAGTGGGGACGGCCCGACCGCGCTGATCGGCATGGGCGGCTCGATCCCGATCGTCACCTCGTTCAAGGAGACGCTCGGCATGGACAGCCTGCTCGTCGGCTTCGGCCTCGACGACGACCGCATCCACTCGCCCAACGAGAAGTACAACCTCACCTCGTTCCGCAAAGGCGCGCGCAGCTGGGCGCGCATCCTCGACAGGCTCGCGGTGTGAGTTGGCTGAGCAGGATTTGCCTCGGCACACCTACATATCGAATGTCGCCGCCGCTGCTATGCCAGGTCGCTATCTGCCACCAGCAGATGTTTCGGAGCCAAGGCACTGCTTGAAGGCGTCCATCGATTTGGAACCTGCGGCACAGCTCTAGGTTAACGTCCGTTCCGAGCCGCCTTGCGACTATTTGAGACGTCGAATACAGGACATGGATTTGCTCGAATTAGCCCAACGTCCGGAGCGGTGCCGTATGCATGATCTGCACCCCGCCACAGCTTCTCCTGCCGCCTCGGAGGAGACGCCGACATTTCTCGTCGGCGGCGGCGAGATGGGAGCGCTCCTGCGGTCTCACGATTGGAGCTCATCACCTCTTGGAAAGCCCAATGACTGGCCGCGAAGCCTCAGCATCGCATTCCGGATCATGCTCACTTCGCGCCAGCCAATCTGGATCGGATGGGGCAAAGATCTGATCTTCTTCTACAACGATGCCTACAAGTCGATCATCGGCGGCAAGCACCCCTGGGCACTGGGCCGGCCAACGCGCGAGGTGTGGCGCGAGATCTGGAACGATATCGGCCCCATGCTCGCCACCGCCATGGGCGGCGACCGAAGGCACCTTCGTCGAAGAGCAGCTCCTGATCATGGAGCGCAACGGCTATCCCGAGGAGACCTACTACACCTTCTCCTACAGCCCGATCCCGACGACGACGGTAGCGCCGGCGGGATCATCTGCGCCAACAGCGACGACACACAGCGGGTCATCGGCGAGCGCCAGCTCGCCCTGCTGCGTGAGCTCGCCGCCAGTACGGGCCAACGCGCGCAACGTGGAGCGAGGTCTGCGAGCAGGCGCCAAGGCGCTGGCATCCGATCCTCACGATCTCCCGTTCGCCCTGATCTACATGGTCGAGCCCGAGGCAACGCGCTGACGCTGGCGGCACGTCGGGAATCGAGCCTGGTCATCCCTCAGCACCTCCGTGACGCCGGACGCAACCGCACCCTGGCCGCTCGGTGAGGCGCTGCGCAGGCACGACCCGCACGCTGATCCCCGACCTCACACGAGCGGTTTCCCGGCGGACTGCCAGCGCGGCCCGTGGCACGCAGCCCCCGACGCCAGGCCGCTGCTGCTGCCGATCTGCCGGCGGGCGAAATGGGCCGCACCGGCGTGCTGGTGATTGGCCTCAATCCCTTCCGCCTGTTCGACGATGCTATCGGAGCTTCCTCGGCCTGGTCGCAGGCCAGATCGCAGCCGCGATCGCCAATGCGCAGGCCTACGAGGAGGAGCGCCGGCGCGCCGAGCTGCTCGCCGAGCTCGACCGGGCCAAGACCACCTTCTTCTCCAACGTCAGTCACGAGTTCCGCACGCCGCTGACGCTGATGCTGGGCCCGATGGAGGATGTGCTCGCGCAAGCCGCGACCGCGCTGCCCGACATCCGCGACGCGGCTGCGAGCTCGCGCATCGCAACGGCCTGCGCCTGCTGAAGCTGGTCAACTCCCTGCTCGATTTCTCGCGCATCGAAGCCGGCCGCGTCGAGGCGACTTCGAGCCGATCGACCTGCCGGCGCTCACCGCCGAGCTGGCGTGCAATTTCCGCTCCGCGATCGAGCGCGGCCGGCCTGCGCTTGACGATCGACTGCCCGCCGCTGCCGCAGCCGGTCTATGTCGATCGCGACATGTGGGAGAAGATCGTTCTCAACCTGCTCTCCAACGCCTTCAAGTTCACGTTCGAGGGCCGATCGCGGTCGAGCCCGGGCTGCGCGAGGGCGATGTCGCGGTGCTCGAGGTGCGCGACACCGGCATGGGCATCCCGCAAGACGAGGTGCCGCGCTGTTTCGAGCGGTTCCATCGGGTCGAAGGCGCGCAGTGGGCCGCACGTTCGAAGGCACCGGCATCGGGCTTGCGCTGGTGCAGGAGCTGGTCAAGCTGCATGGCGGGATCGATCGAGGTCGAGAGCGCGCGTCGGCCGCGGCACCACGCTTCACCGTCACGGTCCCGTTCGGGCACGACGCATCTTCCGCCGGAGCGCATCCGCCCGAGCGCACGTCGCTCAGCCCACCGTCGCTGCGCGCGAAGCCTATGTCGAAGAGGCGCTGCGTTGGCTTCCCGAAGTGCGGCGGACCGACGATGCCGTCGACGGCCGGAGGTGCTCCGACGCGCCGCGGCGATGCCAGCGGCATCGACGACGTACGGCCGCGCAGCGTCTCGTGGCCGACGACAACGCGGACATGCGCGACTACGTCTGCCGCCTGCTTGGGCCAGTCCACTGACCGTCGTGGCGGTCTCGACGGCGATGCGGCGCTCGAGGCCATCCGGCGCGCCAGCGCCCGATCTCGTGCTCACCGACGTGATGATGCCGACGCATGGACGGCTTCGCGCTTGCTGCAAGGCGATCCGGCGCCGACCCGGCGTTGCGCGACATTCCCGGTGATCGCTGCTCTCGGCGCGCGCCGGCGAGGAAGCGAGTGTCGAAGGGCTCGAGGCGGGCGCGGACGACTATCTCGTCAAAGCCGTTTTCTGCGCGCGAGCTGATCGCCCGGGTCAATGCACCATCTGTGGCACGCGTCGCCGCGAACTGCAGATGCGCTGCGCGAGGCGACCCGGTCGCTGGAATTGCACAAGAGCGTGGAGCGCGTCTCCGCCGAACATCGACCTGACCATCGAGCCGTGTCAATGATGTCGGATGAGCGACGCAGCTACCGGCTATTGTCGGCTCCTTCTTCTAATCGTCCTGGATGCCGTAGCTGAGAGTTCATCGGCTCTACACGCTGTCCGGCAGTCCGCGTGGGCCTTCGGCGAAGCTTCCATGCCAGCGTACATCCGGCCGTGTTCACCGACGTGCAGCGGTGAGCGAATCGTCCGTTCCGACGACATCTTGAGAGATCCAACGCTACGCCAGAGAAGGTCCGCTTCGGATGCTGGAGGCCACCTGCCGGTGCGCAGCTATCTCGCGGCACCGTCGTGTCTACTCGCTGGGTGCTGGGCGGGCTATTCTTCCGCCATCCGCCGCCGGCGTCTTCACCAGCCGGTCGGAGCGCCTCCGTCGAATTGCCGTCGCAGGCAGCTATCGCCATCGACGATGCGCGCCTGTACGACGCTCGCACTGAATCTCAAGCGCCAGCGTACCGAGGAGGTCTTGCGCGAGAGCGAGGAGCGCCAATCGAGCTCAATCAATCGCTCGAAGACGCTGTATCCGAGGCGGCGGTGAAGCTGGCGACCGCAAACCAGCGGCTTCTCGAGGAAGCCGAAGAGCGCGAAAAGGCCCAGTATGCGTGCGCCATGTCCCAGAAGATGGAAGCGGTGGGCAAGCTGACCGGCGGCGTCGCGCACGACTTCAACAACCTGCTGCAGGTCATCGGCGGCAACCTGCAGCTGCTTCGAGGGACGTTGCCGGCAACATGCGAGGCCGAGCAGCGTGTCCGCAACGCGCATGGCCGGCGTGTCGCGGGGCTCCAAGCTCGCGTCGCAACTCTTGGCCTTCGGCCGGCGCCAGCCGCTGGCGCCGAAGGTCCTCAACCTCGGCCGGCTGGTCCGCGGACTCGACGAAATGCTGCGCCGCGCGCTGGGCGAGAGTATCGAGATCGAGACGGTCGATCGCCGGCGGGTCTTTGGAACACGTTCGTCGATCCGGCGCAGGTCGAGAACGCGCTGCTTAACCTTGCGATCAACGCGCGCGACGCGATGGCCGGCGCGCGGCAGGCTGACGATCGAGGCCGGCAACGCCGTTTCTCGACGACGACTATGCCGACGCGGCACGCCGAGTGACGCCGGGACAGTACGTATGCTGGCCGTGACCGATACCGGTTCCGGCATGACGCCGGAGGTGATGGAGCACGCTTCGAGCCGTTCTTCACCACCAAGGCCCGAGGGCCAGGGCACCGGGCTCGGGCTCAGCATGGTCTATGGCTTCGTCAAGCAGTCCGGCGGGCACGTCAAGATCTACAGCGAGCTCGGCCATGGCACGACGGTGCGAATCTACCTGCCGCGCGTGCGGCAGGAGCGAGGACGTGGCCGACCGAGATCCGATGCGGGCCGGTCGACCGGCGGCACGCGAGACCATCCTCGTGGTCGAGGACGATGACGAGGTGCGCGCGACGGTCGTGGAGATCCTCTCCGAGCTTGGCTACCGCGTTCTGAAGGCCAAGGACGCGGCAGAGCGCCTGCGCGATCATCGAAAGCGGCGTGCCGATCGACCTTCTCTTCACCGACGTCGTGATGCCGGGCCCGATGCGCAGCGCCGAGCTGGCGCGGAGGCCGCGCGAGCTGGCTGCCGAGACATGCGCGTCCTGTTCACGTCGGGCTACACCGACAACGCCATCGTGCACGGCGGCCGGCTGGACGAGGGTATCGAACTCTCTGAGCAAGCCCTACAGCCGCGACGCACTCGCGCGTAAGATCCGTCACGTCCTGCGCAACCAGGGACAGAGGCTCATGAGTTCTGCGCCTCGAGAAGAAGCTGAGAGCGGGGCTGCGAATGCCCGTGCATCCGCCGCGCCGCTGACCACCCTTCTCGTCGAGGACGACAAATTGATCCGCATGGCCACCGCAGACATGCTGGCGGAGCTCGGATACAATGTTCTCGAAGCGCGCAGCGCCGAGTTGGCGTCAAGATTTTAAGCAGAAGCCCCGTCGACGTGCTCATCACCGATGTTGGACTACCCGGAATATCCGGCACCGAGTTGGAGCTTCCGAGGCGCGCCGCCTTGCCCCCGGGCTGCGAGTGATCTTCGCCACCGGCGCCGACGTGCCCCGAGGCAAGGTAGAATTCCCCGACGCCGTGTACCTTTCCAAGCCCTACGACGCGGCATCGCTGTCGGCAGCACTAAGTTCAAGCGCTCCACAATCTCGAAAACCGAGCGTCGGAGACTAGGCGGGAGGAGCGGGCGGCCGCCGCATCGCCCTTTGCGGGTCATGAATGTCTTAGGTACGTTCTGTTACCCATGTGTCCGGGTCGGACAACCCCTGGATTGGTGCCGGCTGCAGGATTTGAACCCGCGACCAACGGTTTACAAAACCGCTGCTCTACCCCTGAGCTAAGCCGGCTTTTCAATCGCCATTTTCCTCGTAACTTCCTTTAGTGGCCAACGCTTTGGTCTCTCACGAAATCGAGCCCGATCGAGACCGCCTACTTTGATCAGGGCTCCCAGAATTCGGCGTCCGAGTCGGGAAGCGGTCGAGGACCTTCCTAGTGTTGCTCGGGCCAGAGCGCAAGCGCCCCACTGTGTCCTCCGGGAGCCGCGGGAAAGCTCATCTATGCGCTCACTGCCTGCCTGAACACGGCAACCGGCCGCTTCGGAATCCGATCTTGAAGAGGTGGACGACGCCGCTTTCGGCAGCCATCGACATCGACGATCCCCTCCGCCGAGCCAGGGCTGCACCGGTGCAGGCCCCAATGCCGCCTTCCGGGCTATCGTTGGCGCCGACCGCGCGATGGCGATGCATTAACGTGCCTCTGCGATGCTGGCGGGGTGGCCCGCGGTCGGCGCAGCTGCCCCTTTCACACCACATTCTGTGGGTGCAGTGGGGCAGGAGAGGCGTGTCGAGGCAACACGAACGACGGCTGTTGGGGATGAACGCAAGGTTGCGTGCACTGGCTGTGCTCCTGACCGTCCTGGCGACGGTGCCAGCGCAAGCGCCGGCGCGCACGACCTCCTCGCCGACCCTGGGTCCGGGGCGCAGCGGTGCGGTGGTCCGCGAGCTGCGGTTCCAGCATACGCGCCTGCTGGTCTCTTTCGTTCCCGGCGACTTTCGCCTGCCCGAGAGCGAGCTGCTCGACTGGGTGCTGCGCTCGGCGCGCGCCGCCGCCACCTTCTTCGGGCGGTTTCCGGTGGCGCAAGTGCGCATTTCGCTCGAGCCCGACACCGGCGCCTACGTGGGCGACGGCATCGCCTCGGCCTCGCCGGAAGCGCGCATCCGCCTCGCCATTGGCCGCGACATAAAGGCCCGCACGCTCAAGGACGACAGCACGCTGGTGCACGAGATGACGCACCTCGGCTTCCCGGACCTCGACGATATCCATCTCTGGCTGCACGAAGGCATCGCCACCTACGTGGAGACCATCGCCCGCGCCGAGGCCGGCGAGACCACGCCGCGTACGCCTGGGGCTATTTCGCCTCGGAGTTGCCGCAAGGCTTGCCGGGCGCGGCGACAAGGGGCTCAACGATACGCCGAGCATCGACAGGAGATACTGGGGCGGAGCGATATTCTGCCTGGTGGCCGACGTGGAGATCAGGCGCCGCACCGGCAACCGCTACGGCTCAAGCACGCGCTCGCGCAACTGAACGCGGAGGGACGCTGGCCCAGACCTGGGAGATCGAGCGCGTCCTCGAGATCGCCGATCGGGCGGTCGGCGTGCCGGTGCTGAGCGAGCTGTTCCCGACCTGGAAGGACAAGTCGGTTGACCCCAACCTCAATCGGCTGTCGGCGGAACTCGGCGTCGCCGGGTGAGCAGCAACGCCGTCCGGCTGGTCGATACCGCCCCGCTCGCCGCCATCCGCCGCGGCATCACCGAGCCGCCTGTCCACCGCTGCTGCTGGCCGAGCCTACGCTCCTGCGTGAGACGGCCATCAGGCGATAAAGTAACAGCCTCCCAACCGGGGCGCTGCGCTCACGAC